>NC_014614.1:1100000-2370000 GCF_000196455.1 Acetoanaerobium sticklandii
GCGAGATGGATGTGAGAATCATCCAGGCCGAAAACCCAAGGTTTCCTGAGCAAGGTTCGTCCTCTCAGGGTTAGTCGGGACCTAAGCCAAGGCCGAAAGGCGTAGGTGATGGACAACAGGTGTAGATTCCTGTACCACCAATTATCGTTTGAGTGATGGAGTGACACAGAAGGATAGGCGATCACACAGTTGGATTTGTGTGTCCAAGCATTGAGGAAGTAGCCGCAGGCAAATCCGCGGTTACAATTCTGGGATGTGATGGGGAGCGAAATTTAGTAGCGAAGTCGTTGATTTCACGCTGTCAGGAAAAGCTTCTAGCGAGATAAAAGGTGCCCGTACCGCAAACCGACACAGGTGGGTGGGGAGAGAATCCCAAGGCCAGCGAGAGAACTGTTGTTAAGGAACTCGGCAAAATTACCCCGTAACTTAGGGAGAAGGGGTGCCTCATTAGTGTTAACGCATGAAGAGGCCGCAGAGAATAGGCCCAAGCGACTGTTTACCAAAAACATAGGTCTCTGCTAAACCGCAAGGTGAAGTATAGGGGCTGACGCCTGCCCGGTGCTGGAAGGTTAAGGGGATGTGTTAGAGCAATCGAAGCACTGAACTTAAGCCCCAGTAAACGGCGGCCGTAACTATAACGGTCCTAAGGTAGCGAAATTCCTTGTCGGGTAAGTTCCGACCCGCACGAAAGGCGTAACGATTTGGGCGCTGTCTCAACAACAGACTCGGTGAAATTGTAATTCCGGTGAAGATGCCGGATACCTGCGACAGGACGGAAAGACCCCATGGAGCTTTACTGTAGCTTAGCATTGGATTTAGGTAGTATATGTACAGGATAGGTGGGAGGCTTTGAAAGTAGGACGCCAGTTTTGCTGGAGCCATCCTTGGGATACCACCCTTGTACTATCTGGATTCTAACCACGATGAGTGAATCCTCATCTGGGACACTGCTTGGCGGGCAGTTTGACTGGGGCGGTCGCCTCCCAAAATGTAACGGAGGCGCTCAAAGGTTCCCTCAGCACGGTCGGAAATCGTGCGTAGAGTGTAAAGGCAAAAGGGAGCTTGATTGCGAGACATACAGGTCGAGCAAGGACGAAAGTCGGACTTAGTGATCCGGTGGTACCGCGTGGAAGGGCCATCGCTCAACGGATAAAAGCTACCCTGGGGATAACAGGCTGATCTCCCCCAAGAGTCCACATCGACGGGGAGGTTTGGCACCTCGATGTCGGCTCATCACATCCTGGGGCTGTAGTAGGTCCCAAGGGTTGGGCTGTTCGCCCATTAAAGTGGTACGCGAGCTGGGTTCAGAACGTCGTGAGACAGTTCGGTCCCTATCCGTCGCAGGCGTAGGAAATTTGAGAGGATCTGTCCTTAGTACGAGAGGACCGGGATGGACGCACCTCTGGTGCACCAGTTGTCACGCCAGTGGCACAGCTGGATAGCTACGTGCGGAATGGATAAGTGCTGAAGGCATCTAAGCACGAAGCCAACCTCAAGATAAGATTTCCCTCCGCAAGGGTAAGACCCCAGGAAGACTACCTGGTTGATAGGCTCTAGGTGTAAGTGCAGTAATGTATTGAGCTTAAGAGTACTAATAGGTCGAGGACTTGACCTAACTTAGGATTATGATATGCAGTTTTTAGTGTGCAAACACTAACAATATGGCTATTATAGAGAAGAGGATACACCTGTTCCCATCTCGAACACAGCAGTTAAGCTCTTCATCGCCGATGGTACTCGGACCGCAGGGTCCCGGGAGAGTAGGACGTAGCCAATTGACTAACCACAGAATATGATTTCTGTGGTTTTTTTAATGCAAAAAAATATGTGAAATAAAGTAAATTATTATAGAGATAAGAAATAGAAGACATGAGCAATATAAGTAGAAAATAAAATTTATCAATAACTTATGGAGAATTTGAAAAATAAAATACTTATTAAATGATAATTTGATAAAAAATTTTACTTTATTGCAATTAAATTTGATATAATAGTAAATGTTAGTGTATTGTTAATAATTATATATATCAATTTAATTATCAAATTTAAACTTTAATGAGGGGGCAAAATCATGGTTTCAAATCAAGAATTAGTAAAAGACAACAAAAAGCTTTTTAGTATGAAAGCAAAGCTAATAGCTATTATAATTCCACTAGTAATTATAACTATAGCATCTTTAGTATTCACAATGTATTTCAATACAAAGAAAATAATAGTTGGATATGCGAATGCTTTAGTACAATCTGCTACTGCTTCAAATTCGCATGAAGTAGAAACCTGGTCAGAAACTATATTATCGTCACTTAATCAACTAAAAAATACTTTAGATAATGTAGAGATGACAGAAGATGAGCTTATGAGCTATCTAGCAAGCAATATGAATTATAATGATAGCTATCCAAATGGAGTGTATATAGGTCATGATTCTCAGGCTTTTTATGATCCATCTGGATTTGTTCCAGCAGCAGATTATATTGTTAAGGAAAGAGATTGGTTTATAGATGGAGTTAATAATGAAAGCTTTAAATTTGGGGCAGCTTATTTAGATGTTGACACAGGAAATTATGTGGTGACGGCTTCAGCTAAATTGAATCCTATAGACAGTAGTACTAGGGTGGCAGGAGCTGATGTTTTACTAGATAATATTTCTGAAATGATAAGTACAAAGAAAATTTTAAATACAGGCAAGACCTTTTTAATAGATAAGCAAGATTTAACAATACTAGCTATAGATGATGAAAAGGTGTTAAACACTAAGTTCGATTCAAATAATGAAAATATTTTAATATCAGAAATAGCTAAAAATATAGATTTAAATAAGGAAGAAATATATGAAGTTAAGACATCTGAAGGTTATTATTCTGTTGCGCTAGACTCTATAGATAATACACCTTGGCAAATTGTATCATACGTATCTCAGGATGAAATTCTAGGAGGCTTAAATAATTTAAGGCAGCTCCTACTAACTATATTTGTAATTGCGATGATTATACTTATAGTTTTGATAGAAAGAGTAGTTCATCATATAATTAAGCCAGTAAAAACCTTAAATGAGACCATTGAAAAAATTACTCAAGGAGATTTTACAGTAGAAATCGATGTAAAAGGAAATGATGAGATTGCAAGTGTAGGAAAAAGTATGAAAACTTTTATTGCTACTATGAGAGATATGATATCACAGGTCAAAGATATGTCTATGAGGCTTGAAAATCAATCTATTAATAGTAAAAATATAGCATCTGAACTATATGATTCAGCTCAGACTCAGTCAACTTCTATGTCAGAACTAAATTTAACTGTTGAGGAATTAGCAAGAGCTGTAGGTGAGGTTGCTGAAAATGCTTCATCACTATCTGAGTTTGTTTCTGATACAGGTAAAAAAGGTGAATTGGCTAAGGAAAAAATGTTAGATACAGTAAGTATTTCTGAAAAGGGAAAACTTGATATGATTGAAGTAAATACTGCAATAAAGAGTGTAGAATCTTCGATTGAAGAATTAGAAGGTACAGTTAAGCTAGTTGGTGAATCTACCTTTAAAATAAACGATATTGTTAACTTAATAGGAGAAATTGCAAATCAAACGAATCTTTTAGCCCTTAATGCCGCAATTGAAGCTGCAAGAGCTGGAGAAGCAGGCAAGGGATTTGCTGTAGTAGCAGATGAAATTAGAAAATTAGCTGAAACAAGTGAAAATTCGGTTAGAGGAATTGCGGATTTAACCAGTAATATAAAGAGCTTGGTGGACGATACTGTTGAGAATACTCAAAAAAGCTCTGAAAATATCAAGCAGAGTTCAAATTTAGTAGAGACAGCAAGTGAAACTTTTGATAAAATATATAATCAAGTAAATCAAAGTAATATCCTTGTAAATGAAATGATTGAGAAAATAAAAGAGGTTGATGATGTTGCAGCTTCTGTTGCAGCAATTACTGAGCAACAATCTGCAGCTTCTGAAGAGATATTAGCAACAGCTGAAAATCTTTCATCTCATGCCCAAAGTGTAACACAAAACAGTGAAATTGTTGGAAATGATGCTGATGAACTACATATAACTACAGAAAACTTAAATAATAAAATGAAAATCTTTAAAATTTAATTAATAGAAAAAATCTCTTGTTGCATTAGCTTAGCAGTAGGAGATTTTTCTTTTTAGATGTTTGGGAGGGAATTATGGGTAAAGTACAACTTACTAAGATTGAGTCTTATAATAACATTGATATGATACAAACTAGCATAAATTCAATGCTAGATAATAGCCTATTATCAAAAAAACTGTTTGATGGAGCGAAGGTAGTGATAAAAACTAATTTGCTCATGAAGAAAAAACCTGAGCAGGCAGTCACTACTCATCCTATAATCATTGAATGTCTAGCAAACTATTTTGTTAAATACAATTGTGAAGTAATTATAGCTGATTCACCTGCGGGACCATTTACGAAAACATCTCTAGAAGGGATTTATGAAGCTTCAGGAATGGTAAAAGCAGCTCAAAATAGTGGTGCAACTTTAAATTATAACGTAAGCTTTTCAGAAGTGAGTCCTAGTGATTCAATGAGATTAAAAACCTTTAACGTTATTGATGTAGTAAAAAATGCAGACTTTGTAATTTCTGCTGCTAAACTAAAAACTCATGGGATGATGACATTCACAGGAGCTGTAAAAAATCTTTTTGGAGTCATACCAGGACTAATTAAGGCTGAGTATCATTTTAAGCTTATGAATGAAGAGAACTTTGCTCATCACCTTATCGATATTGAAAGATATGTAAAGCCAGACTATTCGATTATTGACGGTATAGAGGCTATGGAGGGAAATGGACCATCTAATGGCATAAAAAGATATCTTGGAGTACTTATTGGTGCAGATAATGCCTATGAAGCAGATTTTATAGCTTGTGATTTAGTATCTATTGCATTCAAGCTAGTTCCTACACTTTATCTTGCAGAATCTAGAAACATTTTTAATAAAAATGAAATAGTAGTAGAGGGGATTGATTATAAAGCTTTAAATATTGCGCCATTTAAATTGCCAGATTCTGTAGACTTAACATTTCTTCCCCAAAATACACCTGCAAAGCTAAAAGAAATTATAATAAAGAAATTAAAAGCCAAACCAGAATTTGTACATAGTAAATGTATATCCTGTGGACATTGTAAAAGAAATTGCCCAGCAAATGTTATATCTATGGTAGACAATAAACCAGTTGTAAATCTAAAGGATTGTATAAGTTGTTTTTGTTGTCATGAAGTATGCCCAGCTGATGCTGTTAATATAAAAAAATCATTACTGCTAAAGCTACTTAAATGATTTATTGAGAAAGGTGCTATTAATAATGTATAAAGATATATTTGACCATAAATCACAAAAAGAATTAGATAATTGTTTTTTAGAAGCACTAAGAGACTGTGGAATGACGTGCGAGATCAAAAAAGGTGAAATTATAAATCCAGATAGCTCAAACTATATCTTTCTAGTTTTAGAAGGAGAAGTTAATCAATTAATGTATTCTAAAGACGGAAATGAAATAATTTTTTTTAGAATCACAAAAGGTAGTATATTTGGAGAAGAGGATTTCTTTGATGAAAAAAGGACGTCAGTTATTTATAAAGCTCTTCAAAACTCCACAATAAAAATGATAAGTAAAAATGAAATTGATATTATACTTGAGTCAAATCCAAAGCTGTATAGGTGCTTTCTTCAGAGCATGGTAATAAAAAATAGGATGATTATGATGGAAATAAGTAATTATAAGTTTAATGATTCTGAAGGTAAGCTAGCTGATTTTTTAATCAGGCTTTATTATACTGAAGATATAAACATGGATATGAAAAAACATATAAGTATAGTGCTAACTCATGAAGAAATTGCAAACAGAATAGGATTAAATAGAGCAACAGTGACAAAAATAATGAATAAATTTAAGGAAAAAGCCTATATAACTATTAGTGGGAAAGAAATAATAATCAATGATATAGATGCACTTAAATCGCTTACAAATATTCCAATATAATTATATTATTAAATTTTGTTAACTTTTATTGAGGGTATAATGTTACCTAGGCGACTGAATATTTTAAGGTTTTGATATAAAATTGTTATACATATAGAAATTATTAAATGTTCAAAAAATTTCAATTTTTTAACTTATTTATACATATAGGAAATAATTATAGTTTTAGCAGTAAAATCTATATTTAAAGCAGTTAATGCAGTAAATAATATTTTGAAACTATTAATTATGATTAAGACTAAATTGTATAAATCAAATAAATAATTTCTGTAATAACAATTTATACAAGGAGGAAATATTTATGTCAAGTACTGGAACAAAGAAGAAGCTTAGTTTCCCTACTGCCTACACGGTATTATTTATTGTATTAATTTTAGCTGCAGCACTTACTCACGTTGTGCCAGCAGGAAAGTATTCAACACTATTATTTGATGAGTCAGTTCAAGCATTTGTAGTTACTACACCAGATGGAGAAACACAGGAGCTTGAAGCTACTCAAAGCACATTAGATCAGCTTGGAGTTCAAGTTGATGTAGAAAAATTCACAGATGGAAGTATTTATAAGCCAGTTGCTATTCCTAACACTTATCAGGAATTAGAGAGCAATCCTCAAGGGATTATGGAGCTTATAAAGGCACCTATTGAAGGTGTTTATGAAACAATAGACATTATGATTTTCGTACTTATCATCGGAGGAATCATTGGAATTTTAAATAACAGCGGGGCTTTCGATGCTGGATTTGCTAGTCTTTCTAGATTAACAAAGGGAAAAGAATATCTACTTATTATTATAGTTACTTTCTTGATAGCACTTGGAGGTACTACATTTGGACTTGCTGAGGAAACGATTGCCTTATATCCAATACTAGTTCCTGTATTTATGGTGGCAGGATACGATGCAATAGTATGTATAGCTGCTTTATATATGGGTTCTTCTATAGGTACAATGTTCTCTACTGTAAATCCATTTTCATCAGTTATAGCTTCAAATGCTGCTGGTATTTCATTTATGAATGGTATAGCATTTAGAGGAGCAGGACTTGTTATAGCTACTATTATCACAATAGCATATATTATTAAATATGCTGAAAAAGTGAAGAAAGACCCTTCAAAATCTCTTATTTTTTCTCAGAAAGCTGACCTAGAGAAGAGATTTTTGCATGAAAATAAAGAAGTGCCAGAATTTACAGTAAAACGTAAGCTAATGCTTTCAATATTTGCACTTTCATTTGCAGTTATGATTTGGGGAGTATCAACTCAAGGCTGGTGGTTCCTAGAAATGACAGCACTATTCTTTGTTGTTGGTATCATCATTTGCTTCCTTTCAGGACTTGGAGAAAAGAGAGCTGTATCAGAGTTTGTTACTGGTGCATCTGAGCTTGTAGGAGTTGGACTTACAATAGGAGTTGCAAGAGCTGTTAATATAATTATGGACAACGGACTAATTTCTGACTCAATACTAAATGGAGCAACAAATGTCGTTGGCGGTATGAATGGTGGAATATTTGCACTTATAATGCTTGTAGTATTCTTAGTGCTTGGATTCTTCATACCTTCATCTTCAGGACTAGCAGTACTTTCTATGCCAATAATGGCTCCTCTTGCTGATACAGTAGGTATACCAAGAGAAGTAATCGTAAGTGCTTACCAATATGGTCAAGGTCTAATGGCATTTATTACACCAACAGGATTAATTCTAGTAACTCTATCTATGGTTGACGTAACATATGACAAATGGCTTAAGTTCATTATGCCATTGATGGGTATTATTGCTGTATTTGCAGCTATTATGCTATATCTTCAGGCATTTATCTAGAATATAAATTTAAGGGATTATTAAGTTTATGACTTATAATCCCTTTAGTTATAATTTTATGTATATTGTATAGGAGGTTATGAAATGGAAAAAGTTGAACAGAGATTACTTAGATATGTAAAAATCAATACTAAATCTGATGATGCTTCAGAATCTATACCAAGCACTAAGATTCAATTTGATTTAGGAAATTTATTAGTTGATGAGCTTAAATCACTTGGAATAACAGATGCCCATGTAGATGAAAATTGTTATGTAATGGGTACGCTAAAAGGAAATGTAGACAATGCTCCAAAAATCGGACTTATTGCTCATTTAGATACAAGTCCTGACATGCCAGGGGAAAATGTTAAGCCACAAATAGTTGAAAACTATGACGGAGAAGATATAGTTCTAAATAAAGATAAGAATATAGTTATGAAGGTTTCAGATTTTTCATACCTAAAGGATTTTAAAGGTAAGACTTTGATAACTACAGATGGAACCACTTTACTTGGAGCTGATGATAAAGCTGGTATTGCAGAAATTATGTCTGTTATTGAATATTTCATTAATCACCCAGAGGAAAAACATGGAGATATAAAAATCGCATTCACTCCTGATGAAGAGATTGGAAGAGGAGCGGATAAATTTGATGTTGAGAAGTTTGGTGCAGATTTTGCTTATACACTAGACGGTTCTTTTTTAGGTGAAATCGAGTATGAAAACTTTAATGCTGCATCAGCTACAGTTGTAGTAAAAGGTGTAAACATTCATCCAGGCTCTGCTAAGCATAAAATGAAGAATTCAGTTCTAATTGCAATGGAGCTTCAAAGCTTGCTTCCTGCGTTTGAAAGACCAGAGTTCACAGAGGGCTATGAAGGGTTTACTATGCTTGATGAAATTCATGGAGATATAGAAAAAACTACTCTTGGATATATTATAAGAGACCATGATATGGCTAAATTTACTAAGAAAAAAGAGTTTTTACAAACTGCCTGTGAATTTATAAATAAAAAATATGGGGAAGATACTGCAGTAGTAGAAATAAAAGACTCATATTACAATATGAAAGAAAAAATTCTACCTGTTATGCATGTTGTAGATTCAGTTGTTGCTGCTATGGAGAAAATAGGAGTTAAGCCGAATATAAAAGCAATCAGAGGTGGTACTGATGGAGCGAGACTTTCATTTATGGGTCTGCCTACTCCAAATATTTTCACTGGTGGATTTAACTATCATGGAAGGTATGAAGCAATTGTTGTAGAAGATATGTACAAGGCTGTTGAAACAGTTATTGAAGTTATTAAATCCTATGCAAAGTAATTATGGTGCTAGCTAATAAAATCACTTATAAAACATTTTTATAAAAATTTATTTATTAAGTTGACATAGTTAAATTATTTTAATATAATAATACTCACAATATGATAATAAATCCAATGATTTGGAGAGTAGTTTTTCAGATGGCTTCAGCGAGTCGATGTAGGTGTGAGATCGATAGTCTATGGATAATGAAGAGGACCAAGGAGGAGACTGTGCGAACCCCGGGATAGTAGTGCAGTACGTATACATGCGTTAAATGTTTTGAGTGGACGAAGAATGATTTGTATTTTTCGTCAATTAGAGTGGTAACGCGGTGCTCCGTCTCTTGTTTTTAGAGGTGGAGCTTTTTTAATTCAATTTTTTTATATTTAGAATTATTAGTTTTTGAGATTCTAAGGAGGATATCATGATATTAAAATATACATGTCAGTTCGATGGAGATAATTACAATTATTTTGCAGTTGAAAACTTTTTTAAGAATGCTTTAGAAGATTATAATTTTATAGATGCAGTTGATTATGATGGTGAATACATCAACTTGATTTTTAGTGAAACAAACGTACCTTCTGCACAAGAAAATGAAATTAAGCTTTCAAATGCAGTTCAAAGTACAATAAAAAAGCTGTATACCACTATGTAAGCTCACCCTTATACGTGGTTTACCCATAACTTTAAAAATAGACCAAATCTTACACCTCAAGGATTTGGTCTATTTTTTTACAAAAAATTATTATAAAAATACTATTATATTTTTGAGAGTGGGTATATAAGTAAAGACTTTAAATAACTATTAACTATATCAGTGTAGATTATCCAATAAAAAGGGGTGCATTTTATGTTTAAAAAAGAAATGATAGCAATGATATTAGCAGGAGGACAGGGAAGTAGGCTAGGTATTTTTACAAAAAAACTGGCAAAGCCTGCAGTTCCATTTGGAGGGAAATACAGAATAATTGATTTTCCGCTAAGTAACTGCTCAAATTCAGGAATAGATACGGTTGGAGTATTAACTCAATACAGACCCCTAATACTAAATACTCATATTGGAATAGGCAGCCCTTGGGATTTGGATAGAAAAACAGGAGGAGTTTCAATTTTGCCTCCATATATGAATGAAACTGAGGGAAGCTGGTATAGAGGGACGGCTCATGCTATTTATCAAAATATCAATTTTATTGAGCAGTACAATCCTGAATATGTACTTATTTTATCGGGAGATCACATCTATAAAATGGACTACAACAAGATGTTAGAGTACCATAAAGAAAGAAAATCAAAAGCTACTATTGCTGTGCTTGAGGTAACGATAGAAGAAGCTAAGCGCTTTGGAATTATGAATACGACTCCAGACGACAGGATATATGAATTTGAAGAGAAACCTAAAAAACCAAAGTCAAATTTAGCATCTATGGGTGTTTACATCTTTGATTGGAAGATATTAAGAAATTATCTCACTGATGGTGAAAAAGATAAAAGTGCTGACGATTTTGGTAAAGACATAATACCTAAAATGCTAAAAGATGGAATAGATTTATTTGCATATAGATTCAAAGGCTACTGGAAAGATGTAGGAACAGTAGAAAGTTTATGGGAAGCTAATATGGATTTAATTGACCCTAAAAACCCATTGGATTTGCATGACAATAAATGGAAAATTTACTCAGTAAATCCTATTATGCCACCACAATACATTTGTCATGGTGGAAAAGTCAATTATTCCTTAGTTGTAGAGGGATGTATAGTTTGCGGAGAAGTAAACCATAGTGTATTATTTTATGGTGTAAAAGTGGGAAGAGGTTCTGTAATAAAAGATTCGGTAATCATGCCAAATGCTATCATTGAAGATAATGTATATATAGAAAGGTCGATAATAGGTGAAGGGGTAGTAATAAAATCAGGAACAAAGATTTTTGATGAATCAGGAGAGATTTCACTTATTGAGCAAGGCACAGTAATTAGTCCAGCTAGAGAAGACAAGCAAAAGCCAAAAGAAGACATATCACTTAGCTTTGAGGAAGAAGGTGCTATTAATGCTTAAAAATTGTCAAGGAATCATCAATCTTAGTGAAAATGAATACAATATAAAAAAACTGGTAAATGACAGACCGATAGCATCTATTCCTATAGCAGGAAGATATAGAGTAATAGATTTTGTACTTTCAAATATGGTAAATGCAGGTATTCAAAATATAGGAGTTTTTACTGATTATAATCACAGGTCTTTATTAGATCATACAAGTAATGGCAAAGCTTGGGATTTGGATAGAAAGATAGATGGCTTATTTATTTTTTCTCCTAATTTTAATCCTTTTACATCTAGCGTACCTAGAGGAGATATTCATAATTTTTACTCTAATTTGGATTATATCAAACTAAGCAAACAGGAGTATGTTCTGATATCATCTAGTTATATGATTGCAAATATAGACTTTAAATCAATGTATCAGAACCATATTAAGGATGGAGCTGATATTAGTATAGCATATACAAGCGTTCAAAATGCTGACACAGATTTCGAAAGGTGCTATCTATTAAACCTTGGGAAAACTGGAAGAGTAGTATCTGTCGGAGTCAATATGGGACATAGGAAAACTGCGGACGTATCTATGGAAATTTACCTTATGAAAAAAGAACTACTTTTAGATATTATTATGGATTCCATAGCAAAGGGTGAGAATTTTTATCTTAACGATGCAATAAATCAATGTATAAATACTCTTAAAATCACTGCATATAAACATAATGGCTATGTAAAATGTATAAACAGCATAGAAAAATATTTTGAGGCTAATATGGATTTTTTAAGTACAGAGGTATCTGAAGAAATATTTTATTCAGAAAGAAAAATTTATACTAAGGTCAAGGATGAATCTCCTACCTTCTATTCAAAAGAGGCTATAGTTGAAAATTCTTTAATTGCAAATGGATGCATAATAGAAGGTGAAATAAAAAATTCTGTAATTTTTAGAAGAGTTCACGTAGAAAAAGGAGCAAAAATTGAGAATTCAATAGTAATGCAAAATGGGCTAATTAAATCTAATGCAAACCTACAAAATGTAGTTTTGGATAAAGGCGTTGTTATATCAGAAAATAAAGAACTAAAAGGGGATAAAAAAGTACCATTGGTGATTGATAAAAATAGAACTATTTAATATAGAGGAGGACGATTATGAAAGTTTTGTTTGTAAGTGCAGAGAGCTATCCCTTTATAAAAACTGGGGGGCTGGGAGATGTGGCTTTTGCACTTCCAAAGGCTTTGAAAAGCCTAGGAGTAGATGTGAGAATTATGCTTCCTAAATATTTACAAATACCAGAATTTTATAAAGATAAGATGGAGCAAGTAGATGTTTTTTCAGTTCCAGTTGGCTGGAGAAATCAGTACTGTGGAGTACAGCATTTAGAATTTGAAGGCTTAGATTTTTATTTTGTAGACAATGAGTATTACTTTAAAAGAGAAAATGCTTATGGATACTTTGATGATGCAGAAAGATTTTCTTTCTTTTCAAGAGCGACAGTTGAATTTGTAAAGCGCATGAATTTTATTCCTGATATAATCCATCTTAATGATTGGCATACTGCACTTATTCCTGCTTATTTAAAAATGGAAAATTACCAGCATCTAGGGAAAACTAATATCAAAACTGTATTTACAATACACAATCTTCAATATCAGGGGGTGTTCTCCAAAGAAGTTTTACATGATGTGGCTGGACTTCCAGAACATATGATGGTTGAAGATGGCTTAGAATTCTACGGTGATGTAAATTTTATGAAATCCGCAATTAATTTTTCTGATTATATAACAACAGTTAGTCCTAGCTATGCTGATGAGATAAGGACACCATATTTTGGAGAAAAACTAGATGGGCTGTTAAATAAAAAATCAAACAAACTTGAGGGAATATTAAACGGTATAGATTACCATATATATTCTCCAACTACTGATACTCACATATTTGAAAATTACGACATCAACACTACTGAGAAAAAACTTGAAAATAAGCTCAAGCTCCAAAAAATATTAGGGCTTCCTCAGGATAAAGATGTTATGATGATAGGTATGGTTACTAGGCTTGTTTCTCAAAAAGGCTTAGATTTAGTTACTCATGTTATGAGAGAGATACTAGATAAAGATATCCAATTTGTACTGCTTGGTACAGGAGATGAAAAATATCATAGTGTTTTTCATTATTACTCAATGACTTACCCTCAAAAATGTAGCGCTAAATTAGTATTTGACAATACACTTGCTCAGAGGATTTATGCAGGAGCTGATATGCTGCTCATGCCGTCTCAGTTTGAGCCTTGTGGAATAGGTCAGCTTATTGCTCTTAGATATGGAACTTTGCCACTGGTTAGAGAAACTGGAGGACTAAAGGATACTGTAATACCATATGATAAAACTACAGTAAAAGGAAATGGGTTTTCCTTTAGTAACTACAATGCTCATGAGATGCTACACGTATTAGAATATGCCTTGGATGTTTATAAAGATAAGAAAGTATGGAGTCAATTAATTAAAAATGCTATGAACTCTGATTTTAGCTGGGAACACTCAGCTAAGGAATATCTTAGGGTATATGATAGTGTTTTAGAGGAGAAGTAGAATATGTATTTGACAAAAGAACAGGTAAAGAAAGATATCGAAGCTAAAATACTGAGCTTATTTGCAGTGGATATAACGGATGCTACTGGTCAGCAGGTATTTGTAGCACTAGGCAATCTTATAAGAGATTACTGTGCAAGAGGCTGGGTTGATACAAATAAAACTTATGAAAAATATAAAGAAAAACAGGTATATTATTTTTCTATAGAGTTTTTGCTGGGGAAAATGCTCAAAGCAAATCTATTGAATTTAGGGATATTAGATGTCTGTGATGATGCGATTTCTGAGATGGGCTTTGATTTAGATGAAATTCAAAGCTACGAACCAGAACCTGGGCTTGGCAATGGTGGACTTGGAAGATTAGCAGCTTGCTTTTTAGACTCAATGGCAGCTCTAGCAATCCCAGGACATGGTTGTGGGATTAGATATAAATATGGACTTTTTGAGCAGAAATTTATAGATGGATATCAAGTTGAAGTTCCTGAAAATTGGCTTAGAGAAGGTAATGTATGGGAAGTAAGAAAACCAGACAAAGCGGTTCTAGTTAAATTTAAGGGCGAGCTTGATATAAAAGAAGAAGAAGGAAAATTTAAAGTAACTCATAAAAATTATGAACCTGTTCTTGCAGTTCCATATGATACTCCAGTTATTGGATTTGATAATAATACGGTAAACAATCTTAGATTATTTAGTGCTGAAATGCCATCAGACGATTTTGACCTTGCTCAGATTAGTCATGGAGATTATAAAAAAGCACTAGACTATAAGTACTCTGTTGAGTCTATATCACAGGTATTATATCCAGATGATTCTAGCGAAGAAGGTAAGACTCTAAGACTAAAACAGGAGTACTTTATGGTATCAGCTGGGGTGCAGAGCATAATACGAAGATATAAGAAGTTGAATTTACCAATAGAAGAGTTTAATGAAAAGGTGTCTATTCATATAAATGATACTCATCCTGCCCTTTGTATACCAGAGCTTATGCGTATACTTTTAGACGAATATTATTTGTCTTGGGATAAAGCATGGGAAATCACTACTTTGACTATGTCATACACTAATCACACAATACTTAGCGAGGCTTTAGAAACATGGTCATCTGATTTAATGAGAAATTTACTTCCGAGAATTTATATGATAATAGAAGAAATTAACAGAAGATTTTGCGAGCAGCTCATAAAACTAAACCCAGATAACCAAGATAAAATTAACGCTATGGCAATTATAGCTCATTCTACTGTTAGAATGGCAAATCTTGCCATAGTTGGAAGTCATAGTACAAATGGAGTAGCAAAGCTTCATACTGAAATCTTGAAAAATAGAGAGCTAAATAATTTCTATCAGATGTATCCTGCTAGATTTAATAATAAAACCAATGGGATAACTCATAGAAGATGGCTTATGCTTGCAAATCCAAATCTTAGTAATCTAGTGACGGAAACTATAGGTGATATATGGAAGAGAGTTCCTACAGATTTGATTAAGCTTAAAGAATATAATGAAGACTCAGCTTTTTTATCAAAAATAGAGCAGATAAAGTATGATAATAAAGTTAAGCTAGCGGATGTGATTCTTAAAAATAATGAAATTATTGTAGATCCAAGTTCGATATTTGATGTCCAAGTTAAACGTCTTCATGCATATAAAAGGCAGCTGATGAATGCTCTTCACATACTTCATCTATACCATAGAATAATTGAAGATTCTAGCTATGACATGCATCCTAGGACATTTATATTTGGAGCTAAAGCAGCTCCAGGATATTATCTAGCAAAAAAAATTATTAAGTTTATAAACTCTATAGCAGATATGATAAATAATGACCCAAGAGTCAAGGGAAAATTAAAGATAGTATTCATGGAGAACTACTCTGTTACTCTAGCTCAAAGTATAATTCCTGCTGCAGATGTAAGTGAGCAGATTTCTACTGCTTCAAAAGAAGCTTCTGGAACAGGAAATATGAAATTTATGATGAATGGAGCAGTTACTTTAGCAACTATGGATGGAGCTAATGTAGAAATATTTAATGAAGTGGGAAATGATAATATAGTTATTTTTGGACTTACGGCCAAAGAGGTTTTATCTCATGAGATGAACAATGATTATAAATCTGTAGATATATATCATAGAGACCATGCTCTACGAAGGGTAATTGATGATCTAATCAATGGATTTATTCCAGGCTTTAGTGTGGATGATGGCTTAGATATATATCACCATCTTATAACACACAATGATTCTTTTTTTGTATTAAGAGATTTCAAGGAATACTCGCTAGCTCACCAGAAAATAGATTCTCTTTATAAGAAAAAAGATACCTGGAATAAAATGTGTGTAGATAACATAGCTTCATCAGGTCAATTTACAAGTGATAGAACAATAACCTCATATGCTAACGGTATTTGGAGCACTAGAATAGGTGAACATTTCTAGGAGGGAGTGAATGATATGAAGCCTGCCTCTGACATAGGACTTTATTTTGATTCATGGGACGAAACTTTTAAAAAACCTTTTGGAGCAATTGAAAGAAATTCAAAAGTAGATTTTAAAATATCCTTCGAACCTACAATTTCGAGTAAAATAAATAGAATAGACATGGAACTTTTCTATGAAGATAAGAAAATGTTTATAGAAATGAACTATGACAGTGAGTTTTATTATATAAGCTGGAAGTTTGAACATATAGGGCTTTATTTTTATAGATTTGTAATTTATATAGACCACCATAGATACTTTCTTGGACCAGAGTATTTAGCGACTGGAGGGCTAGCGTTAATTTATGAAGATGAAAAGGCTCCATCATACCAGCTTACTGTTCATGGAAAAATAGAAAAGGTCCCAGAATTTTATAGTGAAGGGACTGTTTATCAGATTTTTGTAGATAGATTTTCAAATGGAAATGAAAACGGCCAGCTATTAGATATAAAGCCAAATAGCTATATATATTCATCTTGGGAGGACACACCTTCCTACATAAAAGGACCAAATGGAGAGATACTAAGATGGGATTTTTATGGAGGAAATCTAAAAGGAGTAATAGATAAGCTGGATTATCTGAAGCAGCTTGGTGTAACTTGTATTTATCTGAATCCAATTTTTTTAGCAAGAAGTTGCCACAAATATGATACAGCAGATTATTCAAAAATTGATTCCATGTTTGGAGATGAAGAGCTTTTTAAAGAGCTAATAGAAAAAGCTAAAAATAAGAATATATATATTATTTTAGATGGAGTATTTAGTCATACGGGTAGTGATAGTATTTATTTTAATAAGTACAATAGTTTTTCTAGTGTAGGAGCTTATCAATCCAAAGAATCTAAGTACTTCAGCTGGTTTAAATTTAAAAATCATCCAGAAAGCTATGATTCGTGGTGGGGGATAGGTGATTTGCCAAATGTAAATGAAATGGAGCCCTCGTATCTTGAGTTTATAACAGGTGAAGAAGGAATAGTAGCCAAGTGGATGAAAATGGGAATTAAGGGTTTCAGACTAGATGTAGCAGATGAACTTCCAGAGGAATTTATTAAGATTCTTAGAAAAAGAATGAAATCAATAGACAAGGATAGTGTACTTTTAGGTGAAGTTTGGGAAGATGCAACAAATAAAATATCATATGGAGAAAGAAGACAGTACATGCTAGGAGAGTCACTAGATTCTGTAACTGCATATCCATATAGAAGAACTTTGTTTAATTTTATAAACAGAGAAATAAGTGCTCAGACATTTTATAATATTTGTACTATGTTCAAAGAAAACTATCCTAAGGAATACTACAAGTCAGCTCTAAAAATGATAGGAAGCCATGATGTTCAAAGGGCAATGACTGAGCTTGGAAGTGAAAAGAAATTTTTACTTGCAGTTACAATGCAGCTACTTTTTTTAGGTCCTGTTCTTATTTATTATGGAGATGAAGTTGGGCTCACTGGTGGAAAAGACCCTGAAAACAGAGCCACCTATCCATGGGATTCATATGAGCACCTAGGGTTTAAATATGAATACAAAACCAATCCTAGAAAAAATCTTAATGTTTTTAACCATTATAAAAAAATTCTTGAAATTAGAAAAAACGAGTCTGTCATAAAAAAAGGTAATGTTAGCTATTTGGTTCTTTCGAATAGATCAATAGCGTATAGAAGATTTGATGATAAAAACGAAATCTTTGTGATTGCAAACAGCTCGGAGCTTTCAGAGGAAGTTATTATCGAGACAAATTCTAAAAAATATGTTGATTTATTAACAGGTGAAGAACTTTTTGTAACTGGGGATAGATTAGAGCTTATTATCGAGGGAGAATCTTCAAGAATTATAAAAAGAATGCAATAAAAATTAGGCATATAATAACCCATTAGGGTAACTTAACTTTGGATTTATTAACAATAAAAAGGCACTAAATAGGAAACTATTAGTGCCTTTAAGTCTTATTTATGTTATAATATAAAGTCATGATAATAGAAGGAGAAAAATATAATATGAGAACATTTTACGATTTAGGTATTAATACAGATAATATAGATAAACTGAGAAATATGTATATTACTAAACCAACAAAAATTCAAGAACAGGCTATTCCTCTTATTCTTAAGGGAAAGGATATAATTGGAAAAGCGCAAACAGGAACAGGAAAAACCTTGGCATTTGTGTTACCTTTAATTCAAATGCTAGATGAAAATATATCTATACCTCAAGTACTTATATTAACACCTACAAGAGAATTGGCACTTCAGATTACTACTGTTGTTGAAGAATTGCTTAAGGACTCGGCTTTTGATGTGGTATCAGTTTATGGAGGCCATGATGTTGAAAAGCAAAAGAACCAATTAAAAAACAATGCACAATTTGTAGTAGGTACGCCAGGTAGAATTTTGGATCACATAAGAGAAGGCAGCATAAACTTCAAAAATCTAAAGCATGTAGTAATAGATGAAGCTGACCAGATGATGGCATTTGGATTTATGGAGGATCTTGATTTACTTTTTGATAAGACTCCACAAAAAATTCAAAAGATGATTTTCTCTGCTACTATTCCTGATATGATAAGAAAGCTAGCAAGAAAAATAATGAATAATGCTATTAATATAGATATAGACCCAGAGAGCGTAGTAATTGACAATATAAGACAAGTTGTAGTCAGAACAACGGAAGAAAGAAGACTTCAATCATTAGAAATGGCATTAAAAGAATTTAAACCATTTATGGCTATGATATTTTGTAAATCAAAAGAAAGAGCCAATGAACTTTATGACAATATGGTAAATCTTAGATACGATGTAGAAATCTTACATGGAGATTTTTCGCAAAACAAGCGTGAAAATATAATGAAACGATTTAGAGAACTGAAATTTCCTTTTCTTGTAACTACAGATATTTCAGCTAGAGGAATGGATATAGATGGAATAACTCATGTATTCAATTACGATATTCCAAGACAAATAGAATACTATATTCATAGAGTAGGAAGAACAGGTAGAGCAGGAGAAAAGGGGATTGCAGTTTCATTTGTAGCTGATAAAGAAGTAGAGCAAATGAAAAAAATTCAAAAGACAGTTGGAATTTCTATTCCTGAAGTATATGATAGAAGTTCTGATGAAAGAAAAAGAATGAATATAGAAACCTTATTAGAGGGAAAAGTTAAAACTAAAGAAGTTAGATATAGAAAAACTACTAAATCTAAGCCTTCATTAGTAAATGCAAGAAAAAGCGGGAAAAAAAGAACAAACCCAAGAAAAGGCTCATCTAAATAAAAAGTATTAGGTTACAAATAAGAATTTAGCCTAATTAAGCAATGTAGATTGCTAGTTGGTTCTAGAAGCCTTATTATATAAAACAATAAAAATCTCGATAACCAAATAAGGGCTATCGAGATTTTTTAGTTATTACGAATCTAACATGATTTCTTGGATTCATTAGAAATATTTAATTGCAAAATTTTGAAGCTTCTATTGCTTTTGAACTTCTGCATACTCATTTATTATGAGTGCTAAATTATCAGCCAATCCTACAAACTCACATCCGTAGTTATAGCCATCTTCTATATCTGTTTTTCTAACTATTCGAAGAACTGTCAAAAAATGTCTGTTTTCATCAAAAGAAATTTCAGCATCGAAATAAAAATCGATAGGCAAATCTGCTTTTGAGTAAAAACCAACACCTCTAGGAGATATATCGTAAACAGTTATTTCAGCATCCAAATTCTCAATTTTAGTATTGTTTTGTTTGAAAAGGGAATCTACTACTAAACTTACTTTAAATGGTATACGATTATGTTTTCTTCTATCTTCCATCTTTTTCACCCCTTACTAAAGACAATTGAATTGATATTAATTATAACCAAAATTGAATTTATATCAAGTATTAATTTTTATAGTATATTTTTACCCTTTTTTTACCTAAATAAAAACCCAAGGTGATATAATATAAGTCATAATTTAACATTAAATTAGCGATTAATTGTTAAAGCATAGAATTGAAGGAGTTTTTGTATGAAAAATAAATTAGATAAAAACCTCAGAGGAATGCTTTTCTTAGGACTTACCCTTGTTATGGCATCTTCGTTTACTCAAAAAATTTATTCCTTAGGAGTGAAGGAAAAAACAAGAGAATCAGTTGCACAAGCCTTGTCTATTGCTGGAGAGAAGATTGGATATAGAAGAATAAATTTAGATCCTAGATTAGTAGCACTTACTGGAGAAGAATTGAAATATGTAAATCTCAATATAGATATTGCTCTAAAAACTATAATAAAACCAGAACATACAGATAGAGAAAAATTAAAAGTAATTTATGATTATGTAGTAGAAAACTTAACTTATGATTATTCTACGGTTAACAATTCTGCATATCAGGCATTAAAGCAAAGAAGAACCATGTGCGCGGGCTATTCTCAGTTGTTTTATTTGATGAGTAAAAGAGCTGGATTTGATGTAAGCTATGTAATTGGAGAAGCGGGGAACGATTTACACATTTGGAATAAAATTAAGCTAGGTGAGGACAATTACTATATAGATACAACATGGGCGAGTAAGGATATAGCTAAAAGATACGAGTATTTTTTAATAGATGCAAATAGCCTTTCAAAAACTCACACATGGAAGTAAAGCATATAGACAATGAGGTAGTAGGTGGATAAATACAAATTTTAAAGAAAATAAAAAATAAATAGTATATATTAATTAAATATAGTATATATTATATATTCAAAAATATCTGAGCTTAGTGTATACTATATTATAAAATTATAGATGAAAGTAGGAATGACTATGGTGTTGGAATGTAAACTAAAAAACAACAATCATATCACAGTGTTATTAGAAAGAGTTAACATAGATAAGTCATTAGAGAGCTTGCTTTTAGAAGAGCTTGATATAAAAAAAGGAATGCTTATTTTTAACTCGGATTCTGCGGATAATCTTGGATATAATGAGATAGGCTTCAAAAATCCACCTATAGAAATAAGATTCATAGACAAAAAAATTGAAATAGTTGCACTTAATTATAAGGGCATGCATAAAATGGAGTTTCTATTTAACCAAATCAGCTCAAAATTTTCTTTTTTTACATTAGAAAGAAAAAAGCATAAAATTAGTTTTATTTTTCCAATAGAAATTCAAGATGATTACAAGGAAAAAAATAAAATAGCAAGAGAGATTTTAGCTTATATCAATAGCTTAATAACGCTAGATGAATGTCCTTTTTTCAGCCTATATGGGGTAGTTGAAAACCAAATACCTATTTACAGAGGAAAGATTGAATCTAAATTTGAATTAA
The DNA here is from genome assembly GCF_000196455.1 of Acetoanaerobium sticklandii. NCBI lineage: Bacteria > Bacillati > Bacillota > Clostridia > Peptostreptococcales > Filifactoraceae > Acetoanaerobium > Acetoanaerobium sticklandii. The sequence continues at coordinate 1,121,505 of NC_014614.1, forward strand.
ATGATCATATGTACAATATGATTGCCTATATCCCAGATGAAATATATATATGCAACTCGCTTACAAAAGAAGTTGTTAGAATCAGCTATGAAATTAAACTAAAAGAAGTTTGTCATATAGATGTTCCTATGTATATAGAGGACTATAGCTTACCAGAGGTTATAAGCAAGCAGGATTTAGTAACAAAAGCAGTTTATAAGAGCTCAAATATTTTTAATACTTTGCTAAATAATGAAAAAATAGATGGATGCTTTATAATAAACACGGGTAGAGGAGTAATAACTGGAACATCTGACTACACTTATTTAAATACATTTTCTTTAAAAAGAACATAATTATAATCAAAACAGGAGGACATAATGAAAAATCAAGGCTTAATTCACGTTTATACTGGAGATGGAAAAGGTAAGACTACTGCATCTGTTGGACTAGGTATGAGGGCGGCAGGCAGAGATTTCAAAGTTGTTATGGTTCAGTTCTTAAAATCTTCTGATACAGGGGAGCTTAAAGTTATAGAAAAGCTTGATAATTTTGAGGTTCATAGATTTGAAAGACCAAGAGGATTTTTTTGGACTCTAAATGATAAAGAAAAGCTTGAGCTTCAAGAAGATATTGATAAAGCAATGCAGTTTGTAAAGGATAGATTGGAATCAGGAGATTGCGATTTATTGATTTTAGATGAAGTTATGGGAAGCATAAAAAACAAGCTGATAGATGTTGATAAGCTAGTAAGTATGCTAAAAAATAGAAAGCCTCATATGGAAGTTGTACTTACAGGAAGAAATGTTCCAGCTGAAATTGTTGAGATTGCAGATTACGTTTCAGAAATAAATCCAATCAAGCATCCTTTTGAAAAAGGAATTCCAGCGAGAAGAGGAATAGAGGATTAATAAAAAATTTCAAATTTAGATTTAAATTACAAAACAAGGACTATAGGGAAACGAATTTTATTTCCTTATAGTCCTTAATTATATTTTGAAAATAGCAAAGCTTAAGTTATATTTATTTACACATACCGTCAAGTAATATATCAAGATGTTTTTTCAAAGAAACTGCATTTTCTATATTTAAATTTGTTGAGCATATGATTTTATCAGGTATATCAATAACTTCTTTTTTTAAATCCAGCCCTTTTTTTGTCAAAGAAACGATTATTAGTCTTTCATCATCGCTTGAGCGTACTCTCTCAATTAAATTCATGGCTTCTAGCTTCTTTAGCAAAGGAGTCAAGGTACCAGAATCTAAAAATAATCTTTGTCCTAATTCCTTAACAGAAATATCACTTTTTTCCCAAAGAGCAAGCAAGGTTATATATTGAGTGTAAGTCAATCCTAGTGGGTCCAGAAAAGGTTTGTATTGCTTTATTATTTCTTTGGATGCCACATATACTGCGAAGCATAGTTGATTATCTAGCTTTAATTTATCTTCAGGTTTCATAGTAATTTTCCTTTTTTATTATAATAAATTTTCTATAGTGGAAACCATATCCATAGGCTCTGTAGCAGGTTCAAATCTATTAACTACATTACCTTCTTTATCGATGATAAACTTTGTAAAGTTCCATTTTACAGCATCGCCTACAGCAAATTCAGGGAACTTATCTTTTAGCATAGCATCTAGCATTTTGTTTGTAGGATTTGACATATCAAAACCTTTAAATGGAGCTTCAGACACTAAATATTTAAATAATGGATGAGCAAATTTCCCATTTACATCTGTTTTTTCGAATAGTGGAAAGTTAACACCGTAGTTAAGAGAACAAAAAGATTTTGTTTCTTGGTTTGTTCCAGGTTCTTGATCCATAAATTGATTACATGGGAAACCTAAAATCTCTACCCCTTTGTCCTTGTAATTATCATATAGCTTTTGCAAATCCTCGTATTGGGGAGTAAAGCCACATTTGCTAGCCGTGTTTACAACTATAAGTACCTTACCTTTATAATCTTGAAGAGAAACTAAATTACCATCGATATCCTTAGCAGTAAAATCATAAATGTTCATAATAAATAACCTCCTAAATTAAATATAAATTGTTTACAATTAAATTGTACACAATTTATATTTAATAGTCAAGTAGAAATTATAATAAAGTGGTAATTTGGTCAGGAGTGAAAGAATAAATTACATCCTTTCTTTCTATTATAATTTCAGCTCTTTTTCTTAAGCCTTCATCATTTTTTATATCGTTTAGTAGCTCTTTAGCTGGATTTATAGCAATAGGATAGCCTACGCGCTTTAGCATTGAAAAATCTCCATGAGTATCACCATAAGCATAGGACTTAGAAAGGTCTAAATCATGTTTTTCAACAAAATAATCAATAGCTTTGTCTTTGCTTTTTGAGTCCCACATAGGAACTATTCTGCCAGTGAAAATATCATCCTTAAATATATACTCAGTAGCTTTGTATTCAGTTACATTGTATTTTTTTGCCATTCGTTTAACCAAGTAATCAGGGCTTCCGGAAATAAATATTACGGTATGACCACTTTCTTTATGCCACTTTATTCTTGAACGAGTGTATCTATATACTCGTTCTGATTTCTGGTCTATTACATTTTGACTTGTAAACTCAATACTTTCTCTAGGCACTCCAGTAAGAGTATCTATATAAACTCCAGCTAGCTCAAGAAGATAATCATCATAATTACCCTGACGCTTATCCCAGTCATTGAAAGCTTCCTTTGCGTGAGCATGCCACATTAGAGGATCTATGATATCGTATTTAATCAATTTCTTAAAATGCTCCGTCATTAGAGAATCCCTGTAAAAAGTACCATCTATATCAAAAAAAGCTGCAATTTTTTTCATGCAAGCACCTCCAGAATTATAATCACTTGGCTGTTTTTAATAGTATAATAGATATATGGGTATAAAACAAAAAGTATATAAAACTACTAAAAACTATTATACTAAGTATACCTTTAAAATGGAGGACTAAACCAATGAAATTTGAATTTGCAAAGATAACCAAGTCACGCCTAATGGGGAGTCTTGGGTTACATATAAAATGGCAGGATGAAAAAGAAACACTAAATCAATTCTTCTTATTGGATGCTGAAGAAGATGGAATAGCTGATTATGTAGGACTTCGTAATGCTAGTCTAAAGGATATATTTATTGAAGAAAATAGACTTATGGGTGGTCTGGGCTCTAGTATAATAAGAATAACAAAAAAAGAAGCGCTTAACTTACTGTATGAATATGCAAGAATTAATATTAAAAGCTCGCTGTCTTTTCCAGGAGATTTTTTAGAATATGAATATTTATTAAAAAGAGATACTACTGTGGACGAAGAAAAACTTTTTTTCAAAACCTGCGTAGCTATATCGGAGCCTATAGAGTTTATTAATTATATGACTATGAGACTAGTAGCTAAAGATAGCAAAGCTCTAAGATATTTTTCGTCTGAAAAAAAACCTCTTTATCCTGAGGTATCCTCAAAGGGAGCCGTGCTTTTAAAAAATACTGTTAGCAAAATGAATGATAATAGATACTACTCAAATGCGATAATTGAAGATGCTACAGGCTACTATAAGCTTAAGCTCGGATTTACTATAATAGATGAAAATCCATTTAAGCTTAGGTCCATATTAGCAGGAGAAAAACAGCTAGTTGACAGTGAAAGTGTTAGAAAAGAGATAAGTAGACCTGAGTATATAGCTCACTATAAAATTCAAGATGAAGAGCTAGTGCATAATTTAAAAAAGGCATATCCAACCTTATACAAAGTGCCTTTTGACAAAGGGGATATGTACACAAAGTTTAAGCCTCATAATGACCATGTTAAGGAAGAAGAATATAATATAAGCGACGATTTAGAGGCTGTTTTTTTTACGACAGAAAGCGAGCTTGTCTTTGCAGCACTTGATTCTAAAACGTATAAAGTTGGATTTAAGGTTTTAGAAACTATAGGTGGCTTAAGCTTAGTAAACGAATTTGTTTTTCCTTATCCAGTAATATATGATTATGCTGAATCAAAAGAGAGCAGGTTTTCAGAATTTTTGGCATCGATTTAGCAGAGGTTTAATGCAAATCCATTGCAATAACTTGTATCTAAGCTTATAAAAATTCATTATATGATTGATTCTAGTTTTTCTTTATGGTATTATAAATGAGTAAATAAAATAATACGATGTTCAGGTGCTAGATAGCTTAATAGGGAAATGAGGTATTCCTCTGCAGCCCCCGCTACTGTAAAAGATGACGATTTCGTTGATGCCACTGCTTTTTTTAAAAGTGGGAAGGTACGAAAGAGGTTGATTCTTAGCCAGGAGACCTGCCTGTACATGCATGATACTTTCGGGGAGGAAGGATTCACACATATCTAGTTTTAAATTTAATTTACTTAGATATAGCATTAATTAGTAAATGAAAATTAAGTAAAGATATAATGTTGAACCAGGCCTTAGGTCTGGTTTTTTTATTGTAAATATAGCAGAACATACATGAGATATGAGCGATTTATATTGCTCTAATAGATTGAAATTTTGTGAAATTGGGAGGAAATTATGGATAGGATTATGATAGCTGCAACTCATAGTGGAGCAGGAAAAACTACAATCACAAGTGGATTGATGCGTGCGCTTAAGGATAAAGGTCTAAAAGTTCAGCCATATAAAGTAGGACCAGATTATATTGATACAAGCTACCATAAACAGGCCTCTGGATTAGATTCACATAATATAGACGAATTCATACTTCCAAAAGATGAAATAAGAAATATTTTTGCAGCCTATGCAAAGACATCGGATATATCAATAATAGAAGGAGTAATGGGCGTATATGATGGCTATCAATCAGACAGTGATTACTGTTCTAGTGCGTCTATGGCAAAAATTTTAAATTGCCCTGTTATTTTAGTAATAGATGCAAGGGCTATGGCAGGTTCAGCGGCTGCTTTAGTAAAAGGCTTCGTTGAGTTTGATAAAGACCTCGATATAGTGGGAGTAATTTTAAACAATGTTTCTAGCGAGAATCACTATGACATATTAAAGCAGGCAATAGAGAAAAATGTAAATGTGAAAGTATTAGGTAGGATACCTAAAAATTCAGATATATCATTACCATCTAGACATCTTGGACTAGTGATGCAATCAGAGCTGGATGATTCAGAGCAAAAATTGCAGACAATGGCAGACTTGGTTGCTACATATTTGGATTTAGATGAAATTATAAAAATAAGCAAAGCAAAATCAACTTGGGAGTCTAAGAGAGCAATAAAAAGAAGTGATAAGAACCTAACGCTAGCTGTTGCTTTCGATAAAGCTTTCAACTTTTATTATCCAGATACGCTTAATATATTTAAGCTTGCAGGTATAAAGCTAGAATATTTTAGCCCGATAAGTGACAGAGAGCTTCCAAAATGTGATGGAATATATTTTGGAGGAGGATATCCGGAGGTTTTTGCTAGAGAGCTATCTAATAACACTAAAATGAGAGCTAGTATTAAAGAGGCTTCTAATAATAACATGCCTATTTATGGAGAATGCGGCGGACTTATGTATTTAGGAGATTATCTGATAGATAGTGATGGCGACAAATTTGATATGACTGGAATTCTATCTGGATACAGTAAGATGAGCGCAAAGCTCCAAAGATTCGGATACTGCCAAGGAAAACTTAATGAGCCAACCATAATAGGAGAAAAAGGGCAAATAGTAAGAGGGCATGAATTTCACCATTCAGAATTTATAACAGATTTAGAGCCTGTATATAGTATGGAAAAAGAATTGTCAGATTATAGTATAAAAACCTGGGCAGGAGGATATAGGTACAAAAATACATTTGGAACCTATCTTCATACTCATTTTGCTTCAGACTACAATCTTATATATAAATTTTGCTCAGCTTTGGAGGAATACAGTGAATCTAATTTATAGCATCCTAATAGCTTTTATACTAGATTTGATATTTGGAGATCCCTACAGCTTTCCACATCCGACTAGATTTATAGGAAAATACATAAATTTTATGGAAGCCAGCCTAAGAAGGAGCTTTAAATCTCCATCTCAGCTCAAATTAGCTGGATTTATTCTAATGCTAACTACAGTTGCTTTAACTTATGCAATTACATTCTCACTTGTAAAGCTATCTTTTGGAATAAATGAGTCTGTAGGTGTATTAATAGAAGGCTTTATACTTTACACTACTTTTTCCGTTAAGTGCCTTAAAGATGAAGCCGTAAAGATATATAAAGCTTTGGAAACTGGCGATATAGAAAAATCTAGGCTAGCACTTTCTTATATAGTAGGCAGAGATACTACAAATCTAGAATTCAAGGAGATAATTAGAGCGGTAGTAGAAACTGTGGCTGAAAATACAGTAGATGGATTTCTTTCGCCACTGTTTTACGCAGCAATTGGTGGAGCGCCTCTTGCTATGGCGTACAAAGCTATAAATACACTTGATTCTATGGTTGGGTATAAAAATGACAAGTATATAAATCTAGGTTATTTTTCTGCTAAAACAGACGATATTGCAAACTTTGTTCCAGCTAGACTCAGTACTTTATTTATGAGTATAGGAAGCTTACTAGCCGGAGAAAATGTAAAAAAAGCTTTTATTATAAGTATCAGAGATAGAAAAAATCATAAAAGTCCTAATTGTGCTTTTGCTGAAGGAGCAGTAGCTGGAGCTTTAGGAATACAGCTTGGAGGAACAAACGTATATTTCGGCCAAGAAGTATATAAGCCAACAATAGGAGATAAATTAAGAGAGATTAATAATGGCGATATTTTGTCCACATGTAAGATTATGTATATGACAGCTACGTCTGCTGTAATTACAACTACAGCTTTATTAGCAATAAAGGAGTTTATGTAAATGAAAATACCAAAGCTAAGCTTAAAATACCTTGCGTTTTTAATAGTTTCTTACTTACTTTCGTTTTTATATATAGGAAATAGTACATTTTCATTCACAAGCTTGCCGTCTATTCTATATACATTAACAGGGTCCAATATTTCTGGTGCCAGTCTATCTTTTCTTGTATTTTTGATGACTGGAGTTTACAAAGGCTCTCCCCAAAATTTATTAGCTAGAGCAATAATTGCCGCTGGAGTAGGACTAGGAGTGTACCTATTTGGAGTAGCTAATAAGAAATATGAAAACTCCAATTTAGCTGCTGTAGCGATAACTGTAGTACCTAGTATAATAACCTTTTTTTCAATCAGAGCGTTTTATACTTATGAAGCAGCAATGGAAATGTCAAAAACTGTTTTAATCATGCTTGCGATAAACACCTTCCTAGCTTTAATTATAGACAAGGTATCAAATATGCCAAATCAGAAGGGAGTAATAGCAAAATGGCTAAAGAGGTAAAGCTATCAGATAGAGTACATGGAGCTGATACAAAGGCTTCTTCAAAGATGCTCAATATAGATGAATCTGAAATAATAGATTTTAGTTCAAATGTTAATATTTTTACCTCACAAATAGATTTTCAGGCTATTTTTTCAAATATTACAACCACCCTAAATAAATATCCTGATATTAATTATGAAGAGCTTAGAAACACTTTATCAAATATTTACAATGTGAAATCATCTAATATAATACCTGGAAATGGAGCAACAGAATTAATTTATTTGATAATGAAGCTACCTCAAATTGAAAAAATAGGAATATTTCATCCAACCTTTTGTGAATATGAAAGAGCGGCAAAAATATCAGGCAAGAATCCAGTGGATTTAAGTTTTGACTTGTTAAAGCAAGAAAATGAAGCTTTACTTCAAAATGCTATTGAGGATTTGGATATGGTAGTAATATGCAATCCTAACAACCCAACTGGTGAGATAAAAAATCTTTCAAAGCTTATAGATATTGCAAATAAGAATAGTACACTCGTATTTGTAGATGAAACCTTTATCGATTTTACTGACAACAAAGAGTATTCGATGCTAGGTCAAATAAATAATTATAATAATGTAATTATCTTAAAAGCAATAACAAAGTTTTATGCTATGCCAGGAGCAAGATTAGGCTACATATTCACATCAAATGAAAAGCTTATTGATATGCTTTGGCAGTATAAAGAGCCTTGGACAATAAATGTGTTTGCAGAGCAGTTAGTAAAGCATTTACAAACAGAGATTATAACAAGTAAAACACATTATTATTATAAAGACGAAATTAAACGCTTGATTTCAATTTACGAAGATATGAATGTAAAGACAAAGCAATCAGTAACAAATTATTTGCTTTTAAGACTACCGACAGGCTTTAGTGGGACTGCTATAAAAGCAGTACTTCTCAAAAATTACAAATTGTTAATAAGAACATGTACGGACTTTAGAGGCTTAGACGATACCTATATAAGAATCGCAATTAAGGATTCAAAGTCCAATACACTTCTTGCTAATGCTATAAGACAAATACTTTGCATGGAGGTGATTTGATGCAATATTATGGAATTTGTCCAGCCTCCTGTGGAGAGCTGATTCAAGGGCAAATAGAGTCAGGAGAATATTTATCTTCTTACTGTGTTTCATTATATTCAAAAGCTATAATAACAGAGCAAACCTCTTCAAATACTAGATTAACTACATATCCAAAGTCGATTATGGCTATGAAAAAAACCTTTGAGTTTTTTAATGAGGAAAAAGCTTTAAAAAATCTTAGCCTAGAGATGGTTAGCAATATACCTAGAAGTAAAGGAATGGCTAGTTCTACTGCTGATATAGGAGCGGTTATTGGAGCTTCGTGCGCTTATCTTGGAATAGATATTTCGCCAGATGATGCTTCTAAGATAGCAGCAAAAATAGAACCGACAGATTCAATTTACTACAAAAGCTTGGTTGCCATGAATCCCCTAAATGGGAATCTAATAAAAAATATAGGTAATATTAGAGGCCTAAAAACTCTTATATTAGAGCCTAGAGCTAAGATAAAAACTAAAGATGTAAGAAATAAATTAGGTTATTCAGAGTTTAAAAAGTCAAATATTTTAAAATATAACGAAATCTTAGGAGATTTTGAATCAGCAATAAAATCAAATAATCTAAAGGAGCTTGGAAAAGCTGTAAATAAAAGCTCGTTATTAAATGAACACCTTCTTCCTAAGCCATATCTTAAGGAAGTGATGGATATAGCAATGAGTCTAGGGGCTTATGGTGTTAATATAGCTCATAGTGGAAGCGTTGTGGGAATATTACTCGATATAAATGATAGCTCTGCAAATTACAAAAGTGAGCTTATTAACAACAACTTGGCAAAATATTTTGGACGTATGTACTGTCTTCCAGTAATAGATGGCGGTATAAATTATGGGAGGATGAGCTAAATGGAATATATAAAGAATCCAATGAAAATTGAAGATGAGAGCTTTAAAATAATTCAAAGCATTATTGATGAACAAAGAGAAAACTATCAATTTAAAAATGAATTTGAAGAAGCAATAATTAAAAGATGCATTCATACATCAGCAGATTTTGATTATTTAGACAATCTTAAGATAAGTGAAGATTTTCAAGCTACAATAACAAAAGCACTTAAAAATAAAGCTGATATTTACACGGATACCAATATGGCATTATCTGGAATTAACAAATCAGCTCTTTCTAAGCTAGGGATTTCAGTTAAATGCTATGTAGCTGAACCAAAAACAGCTGAAATAGCTAAAGAAAAAGGTATAACAAGATCAATGGCTTCAGTTCTTAGAATGATTGAAGAAAAAAAAGATAAGATTTTAGTTGTTGGAAATGCTCCTACTTATTTGTTTCAAGCTATGGAAGAAATCCAAAAGGGAGATACCTCTATTAAAGCAATAATTGGTGTTCCCGTTGGTTTTGTTGGTGCAGCTGAGTCCAAGGACTATCTAGCTAAATTTGATATTCCGCATATAGCAGCACTAGGAAGAAAAGGTGGAAGTAATATAGCAGCAGCTATAGTAAATGCTGTTTTATATCAGATGGTTGAAAGGGATTAAAATGGAGTTTTATGAAAAACAGCTCGGTAGCGTAAGTGTTGATGGCAAGCTATTAAGAAGAGGGTTTACTACTGGAACAGCAGCAGCAGCTGCTGCAAAGGGAGCTTATTTACTACTTTCTACTGGAGAAGTCCCAGATATTGTAGATGTAAAGCTACAATCAGGTCTGATACTTAAAATAATTACAGATACTTGTAATTATGATTCTAATACTAATACAGCATTTTGCTCAGTAAAAAAATATGCTGGAGACGATATAGATGTAACTAACCAGCTTGAAATAGTAGCCAAGGTGAGCTATTCAAATGAAGCAATAATAAAGCTGACTGCTGGCGAGGGCATAGGAATAATAACTAGAAATGGATTGCAGCTAGGTATAAACGAGCCAGCAATAAATCCTAAACCAAGAGAGCTCATCTTCAGTCAATTTGAAAATGAGAGCGAAAATTTAGGTCTTAATATTGAAATTAGCGTGCCAAATGGAAAGGAGGTTGCAAAAAAAACCTTTAATCCAAGGCTTGGAATCGTAGGAGGAATATCTATCCTAGGAACTACTGGTATAGTAGAGCCGATGAGTGAGGATGCTTTCAAAAGGTCTTTACTAGAAGAGTTAAAGCAAAAAAAATCAGAGGCTTTGTGCTTTACCTTTGGAAATATGGGAGAAAAAAATCTCATAGCAAGAGGGGTAGCTGAGGATAAAATTTGCATCTGCAGTAACTTTATAGGCTATATGCTAAGAGAAGCGAGTTCGCTTGGAGTAAAAAAAGTACTTTTATCTGGGCATCTAGGTAAGATGGTGAAGCTTTCTGGAGGTATATTTAATACCCATAGCCATATTGCTGATGCAAAAAACGAAATTATTGCAGCCAATTTAGCTTTACTCGGTGCACCTAAAGCACTTATTGAAAAAGTTATGCAGTGTCTAACTGCAGAAGAGAGCATATCATCAATTAGAGAGTATGGATATAATGAAGTCTTTGATATATTGGCTCAAAAAGCTGCACAAAAATCTCATGCTCACACCTATAACGAAATTTTGGTTGAGACAATGATGTTTGACTTAAAAGGAAATCTCATATGCGAAAGCAATGGGGCAAATACTTTACTTGAGGAGCTGATAAGATGATAACAATCGTTGGACTAGGTCCTGGGCAGTCAAAATATTTAACAAATGAAGCAATAGCTATAATTGAGTCAGCTTCTGTAATTTACGGAGCTAAAAGACATATAGATATAATCAGTGATATAAAAACCAAGGCATCAAAATCCAGCTATGTGAAGCTTGGAGAACTATCAGCTATGATTAGCGAAAGTATCACCAAAGGATATGAAAATATTGCTGTTCTGGCATCGGGAGACCCATCACTTTATGGAATTGCAAAGTATCTTATGGATAAATTTGCAGGTGAAGATAAGCAGAAGGTTGAAATAATACCAGGAATAAGCTCAGTGGCTTATCTATTCTCAAAAATAAAGCAATCCATGAATGATATTTACATAACATCAACTCATGGCAAAGACTTAAGCTTTGATACAGTTATAAATATGGATAAGGTAGCTTATGTTACAGACAGTAATAGAGGTCCAGTGTATATTGCAAATAGGTACCTTGACGCTGGGTTAGATCCCTATATTATAGTAGGAGAAAATCTGGCTTATGAGGATGAATGTATTACTCTTTCAAAGGCATCAAAGCTAGATAAAGAGAAATATTATGATATGAATGTCGTAATAGTTATCAAGGAGGATGCTTATGAGAGATAGTGCATTCAAAAGAGAAGATAAGGTTCCTATGACAAAAGAAGAAATCAGATATATATCGCTTGGATATTTAGAAATAAATAATGCAAAAAAAATGCTAGATATAGGTGCTGGAACTGGAAGTGTGAGTTTTGAAGCTTTGTTTTCAAATAAACATCTTCTACTTACGGCTATAGAGCAAAATAAAGCGGCTTATGATTTGTTTTTAGCCAATATGGACTTATTCAATGAGCAAGAAAAAAATATTTCAAATAGAATAAGACTCATAAACGATAAAGCTCCTACAGCTGAGATTGAAGAAAAGTTTGATAGGATTTTTATTGGAGGAACTGGAAGCAATGTAAAAGAAATAATCAACTGGTCTTACGATTTACTAGAAGAAAATGGAATCCTAGTGATGAACTTCATAACGATTGAAAATTTTTATGAATCACTATCATATATAAATGAGCATAGAGGATTTGCAAAAGCAGAAGGAGGGCTAGTCAACATCAATAAATTTGCTGATATAGGACCTTATCAATATATGAAACCAAATAATCCAACATTTATTTTAAAAACAATAAAATTATAAGAGGTGTAAAATGGCAGTATTTTATGGAATCGGAGTAGGTGTAGGCGACTCAAAGGCAGTTACGGTAAAAGCAAAAGAAACACTTGGAATGTTAGATATACTTTATGTTCCTACAGCAAAAAAAGAATCGGCAAGCGTGGCACATAATATTGTAAAGCCATATATTTCTCAGTATCTGGAAATAAGAGAAAGACATTTTCCTATGAATTACAATCAAGATGATTTAAATAGTGCTTGGAATTCTATAGCAAGCGAGATAGAAGAGGAAGTAAAAAAAGGGAAGAATGTAGGCTTCGTAACTATAGGAGATCCTATGGTATACAGCACCTACATATATCTGCTTAAAATTCTAAAATCAAAAATAGATATAGTGACTTTACCTGGAATCACATCATTTTTAGATATAGCTTCAAGTGAAAATTTCCCACTTGTAGAAGGAGAAAATCCTCTTGTAATCATACCGGCTACAATAGGAATAGAAAAATTAGAAACCTATATAAAAAATGAGACCTCTCTAGTGATAATGAAAGTCTACAAGAATTTTACTGAGGTTGTTGAGCTTATCAAGAAATACAATTTAGAAAAATGCTCTATAGTAGTTAGCAATTCATCGAAAGATAACAAAACCGTATATAGAAGCTTTGAAAATATTAATCCTGAAGATATATCATATTTTACAACTATACTTATAAATAAAGGATGGGAAAACTAATGAAAATTTGTTTTGTAGGAGCAGGACCTGGGGATCCAGAACTTATAACCTTAAAAGGATACAATCGTTTATCAAATGCAGATATAGTAATATATGCTGGCTCGCTGGTAAACCCAAAACTACTAGATTATTGCAAGCCAAATTGTGAGATTCACAACAGTGCATATATGGATTTAGATGAGATTATAGCAGTAATGCACAGAGGAGTTAAAGAACAAAAAAACGTAGTAAGACTTCAAACTGGTGATTTCTCTATATACGGTTCGGTTAGAGAGCAAATTGAAGAGCTACATAAACTAAATCTTGAGTATGAGCTAGTTCCTGGAGTAAGCTCATTTTTAGGAGCAGCCTCAGCTTTAGAAGTAGAATACACAGTTCCTGAAATATCTCAAAGTGTTATTATAACAAGGATGGAAGGAAGAACCCCAGTTCCGGCAAAAGAAAGCATAAGATCTTTTGCTTCTCACAACACCTCGATGGCAATATTTCTGTCAGTTCAGGCTATATCAGATGTAGTATCAGAGCTAACAGAAGGTGGCTATCCTCTTGATACACCTTGCTGTGTGATATACAAAGCTACATGGCCAGACCAGCAAGTAGTAAGAGGAATGCTAAGTGATATAGCTCAAAAGGTAGAAGAAGCTGGAATAAAGAAAACAGCATTGATACTGGTTGGAAAATTCTTAGGAGATACCTATTACAATTCTAAGCTGTATGACAAGGAGTTTGCTCATGAGTACAGGGATTCTAGTACTGACAAATAAAGCTCTAGCAAACGCTATTAAAATCGAGAGTTTGCTTGAGGATGCTACAATATACGCACCATCAAAGCTAAAAGCTGATAGTGAGTTTAAAGTGGATTTTTATGATGAAAAATTTTCATCTATAGTTGATAAAGCCTATAAACTTCATAGTAAGCTTATTTTTATAATGGCTACAGGCATAGTAGTAAGAAGCGTAGCTCATATGATTAAGGACAAAACCTTAGATCCGGCTATAGTAGTAATGGATGAGGAGGTAAAGTTTTGTATCAGCTTACTTGGGGGGCATATAGCAGGTGCAAATCAGCTTGCAAATCAGCTAGCTGACCTTATAGGCTGCATTCCTGTAATTACTACTGCTACTGATGTAAATAATAAAGGAGCCTTAGATATAATGGCTCATGAGCTAGGAGCTTATGATAATTCTCAAAGAGATATCTATAAAGCTATAAACTACAACCTAGCAACTGGCAAGAAAGTCTACTTGCTTTCTGATATTGATTTAAATCTTTTAAACTTAGATATTAGAGGCTTTGAAATTATAACCCTTCAGGATGCACTTGACCTAGACAAAGATGAGTATGTAATTCATATTAGAGGGGCTTTTCATGGAGATAAAGCTATACTAAAAATAGTTCAAGAAAACACTAGCTACTATGAGATAAAACCTCAAAATCTTGTTTTAGGGATTGGCTGTAGAAGAAATACAAGCTATGAAAAAATCCAAGAGGGACTAAATGCTCTTTGTGATAAATATTTACTAGAAGAAAGTCAAATTAAAACAATAGCAAGTATAGAGCTTAAAAAAAATGAGTCTGGGATAATTGAATTAGCTAGTAAGCTCTCAGCTCCGTTTATAACCTATGATACGGCAACACTTGATAAGGCTATAAGTAGTACAGATACTATTGAAGCCTCAGACTTTGTAAAGAGCATAGCTGGAGTTTCATCAGTAGCCGAAGCAAGTGCCTATAAGCTATCAAAGGGAAAAATAATTCTTCCAAAACAAATTATTAATGGAGTTACTTTTTCACTGGGAATAATAACAAAATATAGAAAAGAGGAAGCATAGTGATAAATGTAGTTGGCATAGGACCTGGAGATTTAAAAATGATGACCTTCCAAGCAAAGGAAGCAATCGACAATTCTCAGGTTATCGTTGGGTATAAAACCTATATTAATCTTATAAAACCTATTTTATCGGACAAAGAAATAGTTTCAAATGGAATGAAGCAGGAAATAGAGCGTTGCAAGGAAGCTATAGAAATTGCTAAAACTGGCAAGATAGTTGCAGTTATTAGCAGTGGAGATGCAGGCGTATATGGAATGGCAGGACTTATATTAGAGCTATTAGAAGTTGAAAAGCTAGATTTAAAAGTGAATATTATTCCAGGAGTAACTGCGAGCACTGCAGCAGCAGCGCTTCTTGGCTCACCTCTTATGCATGATTATTGCCATATCAGTCTAAGTGATTTGCTAACTCCTATGGACTTAATAGAAAAAAGAGTTGAATTAGCATCCCAAGGCGATTTTGTAATCTGTTTTTATAATCCTAGAAGTAAAGGCAGAGAGCATCATTTAGAAAGAGCATTTGAACTTATAAAAAAATATAAATCTGCTGATACTGTAGTTGGCATAGTAAAAAATGCAGCTAGAGAAGATGAAGAAAAGATAATTACAACTTTAGAAGCGATAGATTATACCTTAGTAGATATGACCTCTATAGTTATAGTAGGAAATAATTCTACCTATAAAGCTGATGATTTAATGATTACACCTAGGGGCTACAAAATATGATATTGGTGCTAGGTGGTACTAAAGAAGCGCATGAACTATGTGACTACCTAATTGCTGAAGAAATTGAGTTTTATCTTTCTGTTGCTACAGATTATGCCATTGATATATTTAAAGCATATGATAAATATATGATAGTTGGCAAACTGGACAAAAATGGTATAATTAATTTCTGTGAAAAAAATAATGTTGATTTAATAGTAGATATAACTCATCCATATGCATTTGTGGTGTCGCAAAATGCTATTGAGGCAACAAGTGAGATGGGAATAAGTTACTTAAGATATGAAAGACAAAGCTCATCAGCTTATTCTGATGAAAATATATATTACGTTGAAACTCATGAGGAAGCGATAAAGCTAGCCATGACTCTATCAGATAAAATATTTCTTACTGTGGGTAGCAACAATGCAGATATTTACGCTCCTTATAATCAAAGCGTAGATATATTTATAAGAATACTACCAAAAAGTGACCTTGTGAAAAAATGTGAGGATTTAGGATTTAAAAATAGCAATATTATTGCTATGCAAGGTCCTTTTTCTAAAGCTTTAAATAAAGCCATGCTTACATCTACAAACGCAGGGGTACTCATCACTAAGGAAAGCGGAAACCTTGGAGGCTTCATGGATAAGCTTGAAGCATGTATTGAACTAGATGTAAAATTAATAGTAGTACAAAGACCAATTGTAAATTATCCATTAATGTTTAACGATATAGAAGTGTTAAAAAGGGTTATTAGAGAAAAATAGAGGTGAAATCAGTGAATGTTGCTGTTATAGGTTTGTCTCACCAAGAGGCACCAATAGAAATAAGAGAAATGGCTTCCTTTTCAGAAGCAAAAAAAATTGAAGCTACATCTATGCTTCTTGACCTTGGGATAGAAGAAGTTATCATTTTGTCAACATGTAATAGAAGTGAGATTTATATAGCTTCTAGTACTTTAGATGAAGATATAAAGCTTGTTAAGGATTTTTATTCTAGGTATTTTAAAAGCGATAAAATCTCAGATTATATTTTTATTAAGAAAAAAGATGAAGCAATCAATTATTTGTACAGGGTGTGCAGTGGGTTAGATTCTATAGTTATTGGAGAAGACCAAATTTTAGGTCAGGTTAAAGATGCACTTATGACAGCGATGGAATTAGATGCGAGTAAGAAGTTCATGAACAAGCTTTTTAGAGAAGCTATAACTACGGCTAAGAATATAAAATCCACATATAAAATTTCGGAAAATCCACTTTCTATTAGCTATATAGGTGTAAAATTTCTAAAAGAAAAGATAGGAGATTTATCTGATAAAAAAGCTTTTATAATCGGAGTAGGCAAAATGGGAAAGCTAGCTCTTAATCATTTACTTGATGAAGGGGTTACGAAGATTTACTGCTGCAATAGAAATCCTCAGAAAATCAAAGAGCTGAAAGAGGTATATCCATCTATAATCCAAGTTGAGTACGAAAATAGATATGACTATATTCCTCAAATGGATATTCTAGTAAGTGCTACAGCATCTACTCATACCGTAGTAAAAAAACTAGATCTTCCGCCTATAACAAAAAAACTCTATGCTCTTGATTTGGCACTTCCTAGAGATATAGACCCAGATATCGCACTAGATTCAAATATAGTGTTATTTGATATTGACAGCTTAAAAAAGACCTCAGAAGAAAATGAAAAGCTAAGAAACGAACTTTCTGAAAAAGCTCAAGGCTTAATAAGTGAAAGCATATCAGAGTTTCATAAATGGAAAAAGACAATAAAGGTAGACAATACTATTAAATCTCTAAATGAGAGATGCGAAGAAATACACAGAGATACAATTTCTTACATCTATAGAAAAATGGATTTGCCTTGCAGAGAGAAGAGAATAGTAGAAAAAATGCTAGACTCTGCACTTAAACGACTAATTAGAGAGCCGATAATAGCATTAAAACAAATAGATGAAGATAAAAAGCAATCAGAATATATGAAAGTAATTGAGGAGCTTTTTGACCTTGGATAAAAAAAACTATTATCCTGTTATGCTGAATTTAACCACGAAATCTGCTCTTATAATCGGCTTAGGAGCAGTAGGCTTAAGGAAGCTAAAAGGTTTAGTAGATAAATCAGCAAATATTTACGTTATTTCAAAGGAAATTAAGCTTGAAACCAAGGAGCAGGTAAACAGATTAAAGGCTCAGTCTGATACAAATATCATGATAATAGAAGAAGCTTTAGATTTAAACAAGCACTACAAATATCTTGAAAATTCTGACATTATATTTATTTGTACTGATAATATTTTATTAAATCAAGAAATAGAAACCTATGCAAAATCAAATAAGATATGGTATTTACGCTGTGACGATGCTACGCATTCAGATTTTATAAATCCTATTACTATACAAAAACAAGAGCTATTGCTTGCTATATCAACATCTGGAGCAAGTCCTATTTATTGCCAGTATTTAAAAAGTGAGATAGAAAAGGTATTAGAAACCCTTGATATAGACAAGCTTAAGCTACTAGATTTAGCACGAAAAAAAATTAAATCCCAAAATGATTATGAAACCAAGGCGAAGCTTTTAGAAAAGCTAGTCCATATGAGCAAAGAAGAGTTAGAAGATATAATCGGCGAGGAGATATTATGAAAATAATAGTTGGAAGTAGAGGAAGTCAGCTAGCTTTGACTCAGACAAAGCTTATCGTCAATGAGCTAAGCAAACTAAACCCAAATGTTGATTTTGAGATTAAAGTAATAAAGACAAAAGGGGATAAAATTCAAGACATACCACTTGATAAAATGAATGATAAAGGTATTTTTGTAAAAGAGATAGAGGAGCAGCTTATATCTTATGAAATAGACATGGCAGTTCACTCTATGAAGGACATGCCTACTAAAATGGATGAGAGATTAGTATTTCCAGTCATTCCTAAAAGAGAAGACTCAAGAGATGCACTTATTTTAAAAAACAATCTTAAGCTAGAAGACCTTAGCATGCTCGAAACTATGATTATTGGAACAGGAAGTAAAAGAAGAAGCTATCAATTTAAAGCATCCTATCCAAAAGCAGAATTTGAGCCTATACGTGGAAATATAGATACTAGAATAAATAAGCTTCATACACAAAATTTAGATGGAATTATTCTAGCAGCATCGGGGCTAAAGAGAATAAGTAGAGAAAACGAGATTTCTCATTATTTTGATGAGAAGACTATGATTCCAGCACCCTGTCAGGGAATCCTAGCACTTCAAACCAGAACAAATGACTACCAAGTAATTGCAGTACTTAGCAAAGTGGAGGATAGATGCTCTAGAATTCAGTACATAGCAGAGAGAGCTTACCTAGAAGAAATCGAAGGCGGATGCCATGCTCCAGTAGGAGCATACTGCGAAATAAACGGTGATAAAATTACTATCTATGCTGTTTATGGAGATGAACAAGGTAATAAATTAATCAGAGATAATATAACTGGAGCTACAGATAATGCAGATGAACTAGGAAGAACCTTAGCTAAGAAAATGAAACTTGCATTGGAGGAAAGCTATGAAAAAAGGTAAAGTATATCTAGTAGGTGCAGGACCTGGTGATGCAGGACTTATAACAGTAAATGGTATGAATGCGATAAAGAAAGCTGATGTAATAGTTTATGATAGACTAGCTAATCCAAAGCTTCTTAAATACAATCAGAAATCTGCAAAACTAGTGTATGTTGGAAAAGCATCTAAAGAGCATACAATGAAGCAGGAGGATATATCACAGCTTCTTGTAGATGAAGCACTAGCAGGAAAAACAGTTGTTAGATTAAAAGGTGGAGATCCTTATGTTTTTGGAAGAGGGGGAGAGGAAGGCCAGCTTCTCTACCAAAACAATGTTGACTTTGAAATAATACCAGGAATTACTTCAGGAATAGGAGGGCTAGCTTACGCGGGGATTCCTATAACTCATAGAGACCATGCATCATCACTTCATCTTATTACGGGACATTTAAAATCTGAAGAAGATGAGTTAAATTATGATGCTTTAGCAAAGCTAGATGGAACTTTGGTGTTTTATATGGGAGTTGCAAATCTTAAAAATATTGCTAAAGGTCTATGTGATTATGGTAAGGATCCTAAAACTCCGGTTGCACTTATTTCATGGGCGACTCACCCTAGCCAAAAAACTATTACTACTACTCTAGATGAAATAATAAATGACAGATTTACTGATGAAGTTAGGCCGCCTAGCTTGATTGCAGTAGGAACAGTAATAAATCTAAAAAAAGAGCTTGATTTTTTTGAATCTAAACCACTTCATTCTAAAAGAGTTATAGTAACTAGAGCTAGAAATCAAGCAAGCTCTCTAGTAGAAGCTCTTGAGGATTTAGGAGCTATGGTTATTGAATGTCCTTCAATTAAAATAGTTGAGAAAAATAATAACGAGCTAAAAGAAGCTATTGCTAAATTAGATTCCTATACTCATCTTGTATTTACAAGTCAAAATGGAGTAAGGATATTTATGGATGAGCTTTTAGAAAGCTTTGACGCAAGAAAATTAAGTCACTTAAAGATTGCTTCTATAGGAGAAGCAACCTCTAAAGAGCTGCTTAGCTATGGTATAAAGTATGATTTCATGCCAAAAAGATTTGTTGCAGAAGAGCTGGGAGCCTTATTACTGGAAGAAGTGACAAAAGACAGTAAAATTTTACTTCCAAGAGCAGAAGGGGCAAGAGATGTATTAATAAAAATGCTAGAAGATAAATGCACCATAGATGAAGTTAAAATATATAAATCCGAGATAGAAGAGCTTGATGAAGAAACTAGAAATGAGCTTCTTGATGGAGCAGATTATATTACCTTTACAAGCTCGTCTACAGTTAGTAATTTTTATGAAATGATAGATGAAAATATATTAAAAAAACTTGAGGAAACTAAAATAATCTCTATTGGACCTATAACAAGTGAAACTATAAAGGAGCATGGGAAAAAAGTTCATGCTCAGGCTGAGTCCTACAGTATTGACGGAGTACTTGAGACAATTTTGATGGAGGCGCAAAAATAAAATGATTAAAAGACCTAGAAGACTTCGTAGTACAGCAAATGTAAGAGCTTTAGTAAGAGAAACTCATCTTAATAAGTCTGGACTTGTATATCCTATATTTGTAGTAGAAGGAGAGGGAATAAAACGTGAAATCTCCTCTCTTAAGGATTGCTATCATTACTCTGTGGATATGCTTGATGACGAAATAAAAGAGCTAAAGAGCCTTGGTATAAATTCAGTTATGCTCTTTGGTATACCTGAATTAAAAGATGAAGAAGCTACTAGTGCCTATGATGAAAACGGGATAGTTCAAAAGGCAATAAGAAGAATAAAGAGCTATGCTCCAGATTTTTATGTAATAACGGATGTATGTATGTGTCAATATACCACGCATGGACATTGTGGAATTATTTCTGAAGCTGGAGAAGTGCTAAATGATGTAACAATAGACTATATTGCTAAGATTGCTCTAAGCCATGTTAAAGCTGGAGCAGATATGGTTGCTCCTTCTGATATGATGGATGGAAGAATAGGGGCAATTAGAAGCCTACTGGATGAGAGCGGCTTTTATAACACTCCGATAATGGCATATAGTGCAAAATACGCTTCTGCATACTATGGACCATTTAGAGTAGCAGCTTCATCTGCACCTGGATTTGGAGACAGGAAAACATATCAGATGGACTTTCATAACACTGATGAAGCCTTAAGAGAAGTTGAGCTGGATATAGAAGAAGGTGCAGACATAGTAATGGTAAAGCCTGCTATGTCTTATATGGATGTGATTAGTAGAGTAAAGAGCTCATACAACATACCAGTAGCTGCATACAATGTAAGCGGAGAATACGCTATGTTAAAGATGGCAGTAGAGCAAGGTATTATGAATGAATCTGTGATTTATGAAACAATGGTTAGTATAAAAAGAGCGGGAGCAGATATAATAATAACTTATTTTGCTAAAGATATTGCAAAAATGCTATAAAACAAGCTAAAGGAGACTTATTATGAATAGAGATAAATCAAATGCTTTGTATGAAAAAGCTAAAAACTATATTCCAGGTGGAGTAAATAGCCCAGTAAGAGCCTTTGGCTCAGTAGACAAAGCTCCAATTTTTGTAGATAGAGCTGATGGAGCCTATATTTACGATATAGATGGCAATAAATATTTAGACTATATTTCATCATGGGGACCACTTATTTTTGGGCATAATGATCCTGAAATGATAGAGACCTTTAAATCATCTCTTGAAAAAGGCATTACATACGGTGTTCCTTCATATATTGAAGTAGATATGGCTCAAGAAATAGTTAAAGCATATCCTGCTTGTGAGATGGTTAGAATGGTAAACTCAGGAACAGAGGCAACTATGAGTGCAATTCGTACAGCTAGGGGATACACTAGAAAAGACAAGCTGATTAAGTTTGAGGGGTGCTATCATGGACATTCAGATTGCCTACTTGTAAAATCAGGCTCTGGAACGCTTACCTTTAATGCTCCTACAAGCCTTGGAGTGCCAGAGGATGTAATAAAAGACACAATAGTGTGTACATTTAACGATATAGAATCAGTAAAATCCGCAATAAACCAAAACAAAGACCAAATAGCAGCAATAATAATAGAAGGAGTTCCAGGAAACATGGGAGTTGTGCCACCTTGCCCAGACTTCTTAAAACAGCTTAGAAAGCTTACGAAGGATGAAGGGATACTTCTTATCCTAGATGAAGTAATAACAGGATTTAGGATAGCTTATGGCGGTGTGAGCGAAGTGTATGGTATCGAGCCTGACATGGTATGCTTTGGAAAGATAATCGGAGGAGGACTTCCAGTAGGTGCTTATGGAGGGAAAAGAGAAATCATGCAGGTAGTTTCGCCTCTAGGTGGAGTATATCAAGCAGGAACCTTATCAGGAAATCCACTTGCTATGCATATGGGACTTAAAACTCTTCAAAGATTAAGAGAAAATCCAAGCATATATAGTGACCTTGAAGCAAAAGCTATAAAACTAGAGCAAGGCTTTAAGAAGAATTTATCTGACCTTGGACTTAATTACACAATAACTAGAGTGAAATCCATGATATCATTCTTCTTTGCAGAGGGAGAAATTGCAAATTATCAAGATGTCCAAAAATCTGATACTGATAAATATGGAGAGTTTTTCAGATTTATGCTAAACAAAGGAATCTTGCTTCCACCAGCTCAATTTGAAGGCTTATTTGTAAACACTGCAATAACTGATGAAGAGCTTGAATATACTATTATGTGCCATAAAGAAGCACTTAGGGCTATTCATAACATATAATGCTAGATATAGATAGCTATTTAAAATAAGCATCATTAATTATAAACTAATAAAAAATGCTACTTAGAAATTAATCATTCTAGTAGCTTTTTTATTGTGGATAAAATAATTTTTGAGTAACATTTAGCAATTTGTATTGCACTAATGATTGAAATCTTATTTTTTAAAAGATTTTTTCATCCATTTAACATAGATCTTATCAAGAAGAAAGCCATACTTAAGATATAAATTATAAGCAGGAGCGTTATTATTAGCAACAATTAATTTAATGTTCTTATAGCCTTGAGTCTTTAGATTGCCACTTAAATACTTAAGGATTAATTTCCCATAGCCTTTTGAATGAAACTCAGGATTTACAGCTAGAGCATCGAGAAATATTTCTGAATCATCCTTAGCAAAAATCGATATTCCAATAGGAACATTATTATAGTAATAAATCAAATTAGAAGTAGTATCATCAACTGTAGTCATATATTCCTCGTATGAATCTGAATCCAATCTACCACCGTTTGGAATTGGGACAAAAGCTTTATCGTGAATATCTCTAAATATTTCCCAGGTTTCAAGAGATAGGTTCTCATGATAAACTAAATTTTGAGCATCTTCAAAAGTAGAAGCTTTTGACAAAACATATTTTAGCTTTAGCATATCAAAATCCTCTATAAAATTTTCATCTATGCTCCAGCTATAAATAAGACTACTTTTACCTCTTAGTCCTAGCTTGATATAAACCTTATCTAACACTGCTGGATTAAGTCGCTTACTCATAGAACTTAAAAGATTAGAATAAAGTAGCTCCCAGTACTTTTTATCATCTTCTGCGGAAAAAGCTTGAGTAATGTAGATTTCATTTTTTTCTTTAGCCATCAAATCCACATATCCGCCGCATGCTTTAATATCATCATTTACCCATAGGCTAAAGTGGTTTTCTCCTTTATTCAATACATTTGAAGAATAGTATTTTTTCATTTCATTTAAATCAGAATAAAAATCCTCTGTTTGATGAGAACGACAAAATTCATATAAGGTTGATACTTCTTTCTCAGTTAAAACTGAAAATGTTTTAATTTTATATTCTGTGCTCATAAAATCCCCCTATTTGGAGCTTAATATTTGGATGTAAAAACCCCGTATACAATTTGAATACGGGGTTTTATCTGATTATATTATTTCTTGTTTTTCTTGTCAAAAAGCTGTTTCCAAGCATGTAGCCCAAGGGATACTCCTATAACTCCATAAGCAACGAAAACCCTGAAATACTCACCAATTTGAGCATTTCCAAATAAGTTTTTACCAGCTTGAGGAGAAACTATAAATAGGGTATGGAACAGTGCTGTTCCGATTATTGCCTGTCCTATAGTTGCCTTTGTAACAGAAGCTCCGCCTATTAGAAGAGCAGCAATTGCAAATGTACCAACTTGCTCGTGACTTCCATAAGTATTAAGAGTTCCTATATTCTGCAAGAAGATAAGCTGACCCCAACCAGCAAGTACAGTAGAAATAAGGATAGCTCTTATACGTATCTTATCAACTGGAATACCAGATATTTTAGCAATATTCATATCTTGGCCTACACTTCTAAAATCTTGGCCTGCTTTTGTTCTTAAAATAAATACATTAAATACGCAGATTAAACCTATAATTAAAATAGTAACTAGAGGTACTGTAATATTATTTACAAGTGATTTAACAGTACTTACATAAAATGATACTACTAATAATATAGTAAATAAAAAGCCTCTAATAATAAAACCATTTCTTTGCATCATTAATCTTTCATCTTTTTTACTTTGGATAAATTTATATACATAATAGCCAGCTCCTGCTAGTGAAAAGACGATTGTAGATTTAATGAAAGGAATTTTGGCTATAGCATCCAAGGCATATTTTGTACCTTCAGGACCAGATAAATCTAAGGTGTTTTTTATACCAACACCACTACTAAGTACCAAAGTAGGGTTGTCCATAGGTATTATAGTTCCGACCAAGAACAAAAATAGTAGCTGATATAAACCGTTAGCAAAGAAGCCTAGAATCATACCAGAAATCATTTCTTGTCCTTTGGTTTTATTAAGTAACTTGGCAGTAAAATATCCAAATAGTAAAGCTAAAGGTATGGTAAGTAAAGCGGCTAAAAGAAAACCAGTAATTCCGCCAATTTTAAAATGAGTTATTGCAATTAGAGCAATCTGACCAGCCATAGCACCCAAAACTATACCAAAATTTAATCCCATACCCGCTAAAACTGGAATAATCAGAGATAAAACTAAAAATGAGTTTCTAGTAATACGCTGAATAAGCTCATTTACAATAAATGGAACAGGTTGTTTTGATAAATATATACCACCTAAACATAGTATTATAAAAATGAATGTAACAGAATTGTCAAATAATATTTTCTTTATATTTGAACCCATACTCTCGGATTTGTTTTCTTCAAAAACAATTTTTTCTGCTTCCATATTCTAGTCACCCCCCGAAGATACTTTTGTAAGTGCATATAAAATTATACCATTTTGTACTATTATTCTCAGTACCTCTGATAAGTTACCTTCAGTTATGATTTTATTTGCAACAGGAAGGGAAATAGTAAGAAGTCCTTGGAATAAAAATGTACCGAGTATAACATGAATCATATTAGCACGTCTTGCAGATGCACCACCTATTAATATAGCAGCAACTGCAGCAAAGCCCATCATCAAAGGAGCTTGATATAATTGGAAAAAACCGAAACTTTGAGCATAGACAATTATTCCTACGGCACCTAAAATAGTAGAAATCATAGTTCCTACGATTCTTTGCTTATCTACATTTATACCAGATGCAACAGCAAACCTAGGATTATCACCAGCAGCCTTCATTGCCATACCTGTTTTTGTTTTTAAGAAAAGAGCCATTAAAAAGCAAGAAAGAAAAAAGAAAAGCAATAATCCAGTAGGGATAGTTACGCCCAATATATCAAATGATAAAGTATGATCTAATATTTTATCATAGCGACCAGTAAGTGCAATAGTAGTTCTTAATCCATCACCTATTGGCCATTTCACTTCTTCTGCTTTAAATGGCATTAGAAGCCATCCTATACACATAAGAGAAACAGCTGAGAAACCTACATATGTAGCAACCATCATCTCAGAACCTTTAACTCTATTTAGCAAGTAGCCATAAAGGGCACCGACTATAGCAGATATAGGAATAGATACTAATATAGCAACTAAAAATGCTGTATATCCAGTTAAATCCATTTCTATACTTACTAGTCCACCAACTAAACCACAAACTATTCCTAGTGGAAGACCAAAATTAAGGCCTATTCCAGATAAAATACCTGGAACCATAGCTAAAACTAGTACTCCATTCATACCAGTTCTGACAAGTGTATCAGATAGTAGGTCATTTAATGGAAGTTTTAAAAATATTGCCATAATACAAAGAACAATCATAAAAGTTATAATTATAAGCCTTGGAATGCCAAGGGTAGATATGACTTTTTTAGTAGAAATCTCCATATTAACCTACCTCCTTTCCATGAATTTTATGATAGTCTCCAGACATCATTAATCCAAAATCTGCATCATTATCAGTAGGAGATAGGATACCTTCGATTTTTCCTTCTGTAACAATAGCTATTCTATCACATACTGATCTAAGTTCAGCTAACTCACTTGATATTACAACTACTGTCATGCCTAGTCTTTTATTAAGTTCAACTAGTGTATCGAGAACCAGTTTTTTAGCGCCTATATCAATACCTCTAGTTGGCTCAGAAACAAATATAATCTCAGGATCTAGTGTTAAGGCTCTAGCAATACACACTTTTTGCTGATTACCACCACTTAGTCGTCTTGTAAGTTGCTCTGGACCAGTACATCTAATGTCTAAATTTGATATCATATCTAAAGCATGAGAACGAATTGTTTTTTTGTCAATTTGTGATACTATACCATAATTTTTGATATATTTATTTTGAATCTGCATAGAGGTAAGAACTATATTTTCTTCTATAGAGCAATCAAGTAGTAAACCAACGCCACGTCTATCTTCAGATACAAAGGCAATTTTACTTTTTAAAGATTGAGCAGGGTTATTAAGAGGAATACTTTGACCATTAAAAGTCACAACACCATTAGAAGGATAAATTCCCATGATTCCATTAGGAATACCAATTTTGCCTTGACCAGCTAGTCCGCCGATTCCTAATATTTCTCCTTTTTTAATCTCTAAATTAACACCTTTTACTTCTTCACCAGGCATATCAACTACAAGATTTTCAATCTTCATTATAACTTCACTAGAAGACTCATGTTCTTCCCTTTGAGCCATATTTTCAATTTTTCTTCCAACCATTATTTCAGCTAGTTGGACAACATTTGTATCTTTTGTATCAAGGCTTGCAACTTGCTCTCCATCTCTAAGAATTGTAATAGAATCAGATACTTGCATTACTTCATCTAATCTATGAGTTATAAAGAGTATAGAAATACCTCTATCAGCAATTCTACGCATTGCTTTCAAAAGAGCATCAGCTTCGCTTTCAGTAAGCACTGCTGTAGGTTCATCAAAAACCATTAATTTCATATTTTTTTTATCAATTTCTCTTGCGATTTCTATAAATTGCATAAAACCAACAGGAAGTCCTTCGACTTTACTTTGAACTTTTAAATTCAATCCTAAAGTGTCAAGTGAGACCTGAGATTCTTGGTCCATTGTTTTGAAATCAAGTGTTTTAGCTTGTTCACCTATAATTGGACTAAATATATTTGCTTTTAATATTTCACGATTTAATTTTATATTTTCACTTATACTAAAACCTGGAATAAGCATAAATTCTTGATGTACCATTCCTATCCCAAGATGCATAGCTGTATTTGGAGAATCTATATTTGTAATATTTCCATCAAAAGTTACTTCTCCTTCAAAACCACCAGTGGAATGAATAACAGGCATTCCAAACAGTATATTCATAAGTGTAGATTTTCCAGCTCCATTTTCACCTAATAGAGCATGAATTTCACCTTTTTTTACATTTAGGTTTACACCTTTTAAAACAGGATTACCAAAGTATTCTTTGCGTATATCCTTCATCTGTATTATATATTCTTGATTTTGCATATTTTCCCCCTAAGCTGTAAATTGTCATTTTGGACTAAAATTAGGCTGCCACATTGTGTGGCAGCACAGACAAAAATCGTTAGGTTTTAATTTAGAAAGTGATGTATTCAGAAAGGAACATAAAGAAGTTATTAAATTCATTTCCAGTACTTTCGTTAGTAAATGTAGAAAGTGTAATAGGGCTTCCTGCGATTTCACTGAAGATTTCTTCTAATTTAGCCTTGTCAACCTTCTCAGTTATATCTCCTTCGATATAAGCTTTAGCATATTCTACTCCACCTTCAACAAATAGCATGTTTACAGGAACTGGCCAAGTAGAGAATTTCCCTGTTCCACCTTTTTCAGCTATCTTAGCGCTGATTTGCTCTACTACATAATCAACGTCACCTTTTTTATCATCTGGAATCTCAATTCCAAGAGCTCCTGGATATCCATGGTAAGGAGATGGACAACATTGTTGAGGATAAAGAGCACCTTGCTCTAGAACTGATTTTATAAGAGGTTCTTGCATTGAACAGTTAGTACTAAAAAATGCAGTGTCTGCTCCTAGTTCTTTTACTTTTCTAGGCACATCTTCTAATATAAATTGCTGAGCACCTGGAACACCAGCATCTCCTGTTGGGTCTGGAGCTGTAGCATCTACAAAGTTGATTCCTTTTGCTTCACAAGTTTCTCTAAGAAGATCTCTTCTCATTGCAAGAAGCTGATAAGACATATGTCTTGGGAATGAATAGTGAACAAAGTTTTTAGCACCCATTTTTTCAGCTTGTTCAATGATAGAAGTACCCATTCCAAGCTCATCAGCCTGGAAAACTACATCAGCTTTACTAGCTATCATGTCAGGGTCTTCTCCAGGAACACCAGCGATGAATAAAATATCATCTCTCATCTCACGAACTTTATCAATTGCAGCAGATGTACCAGGTATAGCCTGAACCACGATAATAGCTTTAACATCAGGGTCAGAAGCCATACTTACAACGTTTGAAATAGTTGTTTCTTGTTCTTTCATGAAGTTATCAGGATAAGTTTGAAGAATAATTTGATCACCATACTTTTCCTTCATTTGCTCTGCAGCACGATACTCCTCTTCACCTTGAGATACAGTACCTGTCATAATACCAATTTTGTAACTAGCAGCAGCATCTGCAGCTGGTTCAGCAGCAGGTTCTTCTGTAGCAGCTGGAGTATTACAACCAGCCATTGGAATTGCCATTAACATTGCTAAAGCTAATCCGATTAAACGTTTTTTCACAACATTTCCCCCTTTATTATGTAACTTAGTGTGTAATAACACTTATTAGCATTATAAATGGTTTTGATTAAAAATTCTATATATTTTGAAAATTTCATATAATTAAAAAATAATTTTATCATAAAAATTTATTTGTAAATGTGTAAAATCAATATTTTAAATATTTATTTCCATATAAAAAAATAAACGCATGGTAGCGTTTATAATTTTTATATGGAAATATATGGTTGAAAACTAGCCTTGCTGGACTTCAATATCTTTGAACTTAAAGCTTTTAACATCAAAATATCCTTTATCAGTTATTTTAAGCTCTGGAATAACTGGTAGAGCCATAAAACTAAGAGTCATAAATGGCTCTAGAGAATGAGGAATATGAAGAATGCTCATAGCGACTTCTCTTAATTTTCTTAAATCCAAGCAAACATCTTCCATGGATTTTTCTGACATTAAACCAGCTATAGGCAGGGCAAGAGATGCTTTTATTTCATTTTCAGATACTATGACAATTCCACCTTGTAAGTCTATTAAAGTATTTACAGCGAGAGCCATATCTTCATCGTTATCTCCTATAACTATTATGTTGTGAGAATCATGCGAGATAGTAGTTGCTATAGCGCCGTTTTGAAGATGAAAGTTTTCTACTAGACCAATTCCAATATTTTTAGTATTTTTATGTCTTTCAACTACAGCAATTTTGACAACGTCAAGAAGCTTATTTGATTTAAAATTGTTATCTTGGTCTAGATATACTCTTCTTGTTACAGATTCAGTGACTATACTGTTTGGTATAATTCTAATTACATTAACAATATCTGAATTCAAGAAGAGCTTGAACTTATCAGAAGTTATTTTTTCAAGTTTAACAGTTTTAGTAACATTACTTGTGTCTATAACTTGAGTTTCAAATAATGCATTTTTATTTTCAGCTACTTTGATGCCTTTTTTATAAACGGTTTTTATTTCAAAAGTATTTAAATCATCAAACACTATTAAATCTGCATCGTATCCAGGAGCAATAGCACCTATATCTCTTAAATTATAGCATCTGGCGGGATTTATAGTAGCCATTTGAATAGCAGTAATAGGAGATACCCCTAACTCTATAGCTCTTCTTACGTTATAGTCTATATGACCTTCCTTTAAGATGTCTTCAGGATTTTTATCATCTGTGCAGAACATACACATATGCTTATTATATTCGTCTACCCCTCTTATGAGAGTATCAAGGTTTTTAGCAGCTGATCCTTCTCTTATTGCTATATACATTCCAAGACCGATACGTTCTTGCATTTCTTCTATTGTGCTACATTCATGCTCTGTTCTAACACCATTAATCATATATGCATTTAAGTCTTTACCAGTTAGCTCTGGACCATGGCCATCTATAATTTTACTTTGAGCCATATTCATTTTTTCTAGCATATCAGTGTCTCCGGCTATAACCCCTGGATAATTCATTAATTCACCAAGGCCTAAAACCTTTGGGTGATTAAATAGTTCAGAAAGCTTATCTGCATTTAGTTTTGCACCAGATGTTTCGAAATCAGTAGACGGAACACATGAAGGGAGCATAAAAAAACCATTTAAAGTAGTTTTTTCAGTGGCGTCGAGCATAAATTCAACGCCTTCAATTCCTAAAACATTGGCAATTTCATGTGGGTCAGCCACAACTGTAGTGGTTCCTCTTGGAACAATTATTCTAGCCATTTGACCAGGAGTAACTAAAGTAGATTCCATATGCATGTGTGCATCTATAAGGCCTGGAGCTACATATGCACCACCTAAATCAATTTTTTCTTTAGCTTCATATGGACCTATTCCTATTATTTTTCCACCATCTATAGCAATATTACCATGGATTATTTTTCCATTAAAAACATTTATAACCTTGCAATTTGTTAGAACCATATCTGGAAGAAGCTTTCCACTAGCAAGTTCAGCTCTTCTTTTTAATCTATCCATTCTATCATCGAAAATCACTACAAAATCCTCCTTAAAAGTTTTCAATTTATGCTATTTTACCACTTTAATGAGATTATAACTAGGGAAATGTGTATTAATTAATTATTAATAATAAAATGACA
This sequence comes from Acetoanaerobium sticklandii, assembly GCF_000196455.1. Lineage (NCBI taxonomy): Bacteria > Bacillati > Bacillota > Clostridia > Peptostreptococcales > Filifactoraceae > Acetoanaerobium > Acetoanaerobium sticklandii. The sequence continues at coordinate 1,152,787 of NC_014614.1, forward strand.
AATTTTGTATAAGTATATTTTTGAATGGGTATAAATAAAATAAGCTGATATAGCTTCAAATTTATTAGAGGGGGTAAGATTAATGCAAAAAATTTTATTGCCAGTTGACATTGAAAAACTCAGTGACAAAACTTTTAAAATCACTTGTGACTTAGTACAAAAGCTTGATGCATCTTTAGTTATCCTATCAGTAGTTCCTTTTTCTGATAAACATTCACACCCTCAATTATCTAATTTATTAGACATGAAAGATGAGCATTTTGTAGAATATGCCGAGAAGATTGTAAAAGACATTGCTGAAAGATTCAAACTTAAAGACATTAATGCTCAAACAGTTATATTAAAGGGGAATCCAGCTGATGAAATAATTAGATACTCTGAAGAAGATCAGTTTGATTTAGTTATTATGAATACTCAAAATATAAATTCTACAAAAAGATTCTTTGTAGGAAGCGTAACTAATAAAGTTGTTCATAATTCAAATGTACCGGTTTTAATCATCAGTTAAGAATATATCGATTATGCATTCAAAGCGCCTTAAGAGAAACACTTAAGACGCTTTTTCTTTAAAATACTAATTTTTATATTAAAGAATATAATTTATTTCCTAATATAATTATGTATAAAATTGTATAATTATTAACAAAAATATATTATTATATAAATATAAGAAAATTAAAAATAATTCATAAACAGTTCTAGAAAATAGTTAAGAAAGAAAATAAATATACAAAGGGGAGATACTGATATTTAATCAGGAAAATTATGAATAGAGATTATATTATTAAACCAATGAATGAATTAATTTCAAATGCAAATCATATAGATAGAATTCCTCTTTTATCATTTAATAAAATGATAGGAAACCCAGAAAAAGTAGCAGATTTCCTTGAAATATTTTTTAATGCTGTAAATGAAAATACTCCAAAGCAAACTATATGCTTTAAAATGGTAGAAAAAATTGCTGCGCCTGAATTCTATTCTGAAGTTATCAAAATATTATCTGGCAAGTGTAATAACATACAGACTCAAACTATTTTTAAATCCACAGTAGCAATTCCAAATGATATAGGAATAGTTAGAGAATCTATACCTATAATTACTTCAAAGATAAGAGAAGTATTTGATGCAGAAGTTATGTATCATGGTGTTTGTTTGCTATATAGGATTATATCAAAATATCCTGAGTTAGAAGTAGATTTAGAATCAAACTATATAATTTTTGGAAAAGAAGAGCTAGACATATGTATGAAACGTTTTGAAATTTTGTATATGTGGCAAACCAAAGAGCATAGAGGTAAAACTAAGCCAGGATACATAGATAGCATAGAGGAATTTATGGATTTTACATTAAAGTTTATTAAATTTAAATAATATATATGAAAAATAATAGAGAAATAGAGATAATCAAAGGAAATTTAAGCTTGGATTAGAGTTAATATGAGGAAATCGATATCATTTATCATATTCAGTGTATAATAGTCTAATCCTAGCTTTAATCGATTTTGCTATTTGGGTATCATGAGAGTATACTTTCATTTGTTCATTAAGCAATTATAAATGGAGGTATCTTAAATGCAGACTCAAGCAATGATTATGACTAGTGAAATTTTAGTTATGTTTGTAATTTTAGTAATTACTGCAATGCTATTCGCAAGAATAAGTGAATTCTTAAAAGTACCCGATGTGGTGCTTTATTTATTGGCCGGAATTATAATCGGGCCATCTATGCTTAACTTAGTAAGTATAGATCATTACCCTCTTGGAAATCAGCTGATTTTGACCTTTGGTTCAGCTTTTATTTTGTATGAAGGTGGAAGAGAGGTTAAGCTTAGAGTATTAAATGATATAAAAACATCTGTTTCATTGTTAGCCACATTGGGAGTGATGATTTCAGCAACATTAGTAGGGTTTGCTGCAATTTATATTTTTAAAATTCCTATGATTTATGGACTTTTGCTTGGTGCAGTAGTAGCTTCAACTGATCCAGCTACACTAGTTCCTGTATTTAAAAAGATAAAAATTAAAGAAAGAGTAAAACAGACAGTTATCAGTGAATCAGCATTTAATGATGCAGTAGGTGCAATATTAGTTGTAGCTATACTAGCAGTAATTAACTCTGGAACATTTAGCTTAGTTGGGAACCTAAAGACGTTAGGAATAATGATTTTTGGAGGAGTTGGAGTAGGAATAGCAGTAGGAGTATTATTTTCGTTTTTAATTTCAGATACAAAATATGGATATTTCCATGATTTTGCACCGATTCTTTCGCTCGTTACAGTAGCTACATCATTTGTTCTAGCAGAAGAACTAGGTGGAAGTGGTTACATGGCTACATTTGTTACTGGACTTATTTGCGGGAATAAAAAAGTATTTAAGCTTTGGGTTCCAGAAACTGATTTTGTTTCCCAAATGCATTTTAGGGAAACAGTGGCACTTTTAATGAGAATGTCTATATTTGTACTTCTTGGAACACATGTTGATTTTGTAAGTTTAGCAAAATACTGGCAGCAGTCACTTGTATTTGTATTACTTCTTATGCTCGTAGCTAGACCAATATCTGTCTTAATATGTACTTTGCCTGATAGAAAAGTAAAATGGTCATCAAAAGAGCTTATGTTTATAATGTGGGTGAGAGAGACAGGAGTTATACCAGCCGCTTTATCATCTATGATTGTAGCTATGAAAATGCCTTATAGTGATATTATTTCATCGGCAGTATTTATGACGATACTTGTAACGCTTCTAATACAAGCAAGCACTACAAAAATGTTTGCAGACAAACTAGGCTTATTGGAGCCAAATGAAGATTTTGAAAGAGAAAAGAAACTAAAACCATTATTAGGTTAATATTATAAAGTAAATAAAGCAGCCTTATTGTATAAAACTCTTGTATTACTAAATAGGGTTAAGCTACTTAGTAATACAAGAGTTAACAATAGGCTGCTTTAATTTTTACATATAATAAAGTTTCGAAAACATAATAATATTTATTTTAATGTCTCTGGTTCTTTCTTTGTGTAAACTCGTTTACTATTTACTTTTGTTTCCATAATCGTATCGTTCATCTCATTTACTTCTTTTAATAAAAGTTGAACTTGTTCAGCTGGTACATTATAGTAGAGAAACAAATCCTCAAATTTCTTTATAGTTTCATGGAGTTTGTTACTTATAGTAATAAATTCGCTTACATGGGATGAGTTAGCGGCATTTCTAAACTGCTCTACATCTATTTCTATTATATCAATCACGTCATCCTCATTATCATAAGCCTTGATTGGAAGTGGGTATGGTTTTATTCTTTCTAAGAAGTACTTGCCTTTAGCATTTATATTATATACATATTCTAGTGTTATATAACCTAAATCGAACGAAACATAACATAATTTTCCGCTAACTTGTTTTACATTTGCACCCATTTGAGTCAATTTCATAGAATGCTGAGCAGCTTCAGTGCTTATTATGTATTTTTTCACTTTAAATCTACCTCCTCAATACTAATTAGATGTATAAAATAGCATAAGCTTTGTTTTTTTAAAAGTTAGAATAAAAATATCTTTATATATATTTTATACATAAAAAAGTATTAGGTAAATAGTAGAAATTATAATCGAAACAATCATCATAGGGAAACCAATTCTCATAAAACTCATAAAACTTACAGGTCTTCCTTCTTTTGCCATGATGCCAGTAACAATAACATTTGCAGAGGCTCCAATTATAGTACCATTTCCACCTAGACATGCGCCTAGTGCAAGTGCCCACCACAAGGGATTTGCATCCAATTGCCCGGAAGCTGTCATTGATTTAATAAGAGGTATCATAGTTGCTACGAAAGGAATATTGTCTAAAAATGCAGAAGCAATTGCAGATATCCATAAAATAGTTATAGTAGTTATAAATAGATTACCTTTAGTTAGTTCTAACATTTTTTTTGCCAGATTATCTATAACTCCAACTTCTACTAAACTACCAACTAAAATAAATAGCCCCATAAAAAAGAAAATTGTTGTCCATTCTACTTCAAATAATATTTCCTCTGGATCAATTTTACTTATAACGAGTAGTAATGCAGCACCACCAAGAGCGACAGTTGCCGATTCTAAATGAAACTGGGCATGAACCATAAATCCTAGAATAGTAATAAATAATACTATTAAACTCTTTTTTAAAAGGAGTGTATCCTTTATAGTTATTGTTTCGTCCATTTTCATTATTTTTTGCTTGTTTTCATCTTTTGCCTTTAAAAAATCCTTATAAATCAGCTTGAGTAAAAATAAAACGACAAACGAAATAACTATAACTACAGGAGCAAGGTTGACTAAAAAGTCTACGAATCCAAGACCTGTTGCACTACCTATCATAATATTAGGAGGGTCACCTATAAGTGTTGCAGTTCCTCCGATATTTGCTATTAGTATTTCTGTAAACATAAATGGAATAGGGTTAGTGTCTAGCGTATCAGTGATAACTAAAGTCACTGGTACAATTAATAAAATTGTAGTAACATTATCCAAAAATGCTGATGATAATGCTGTTATAATTGCAAATAAAACTAGTATTTTCCAAGGGTCACCTTTAGCTTTTTTGGCAGCTCTTATCGCTAAGTATTCAAATACACCTGTTCTTTTTAAAATATTAACAATAATCATCATACCAACTAAAAGTCCAATGGTATTAAAATCGATGTGCTCGATAGCTTGTTCTTGATTGATGATACCTATCACTATCATCACTATAGCACCAAAGAGAGAAATAGCAGTACGATTAATTCGTTCCGAAATGATAATACCATAAATTACTAAAAAAATAGTAATTGGTATTGCAGTAGCACTTGCAAACAATACATCACATCCTTATCTATAAAAATTCCACATATGATAATACTCCTTAAAAATATTAGTGTCAAATTAAATAAAATAATAACGACGTTGTAATAACTATATTTGCAAGATTTTTATCTATTATTAAATTTAATTAATGATTTTATATCTAGAGTAGAAAATATAAGTCCAAGCAGTATTATAAATCCACCAGTCCACTGTGAAGTAGATAATTGTTCCTTTAAAATAATTTGAGAACTAAGAAGTCCTGTTATTGGAACCATAAGTGAAAGAGGAGCTATTTTTGAAGCTGGATATTTTCCAAGAAGTACGCTCCAAGTTCCATAACCAAAAATAGTAGCTCCAAATGCTAAATAGAAAATAGAGAAAGTAGAAATTGCGCTAAGAGAAGTTACAGTTTTTAGCATAACATCTGGACCATCTAGTATAAATGAAAAAATGTAAAGTGGAATAGGAGGGACTAAGCTAGTCCATACTACAACCCCAAGCATATCAATTTTCTCACCTAAAGCTTCAGCTTTGTTTGAAGCGAATTTAAGCACAATATTTGATAGAGCCCAGAAAAATGCAGCTAATAATGTAAGCAAAAGTGCAGGAAGAGGAACAGCAGTTATACTGCCAGCATTGCTTGCAATAAAAGCTAGTCCAATAGCAGCTATAAAAAGCCCTATTATTTGTTTTGGCTTTATGGATTCATGTAGAAATAAAAAAGCAAGTAGTGGAGTCATAAATGCTGCTGATTGTAGAGTGATTGAAGATAATCCTGCCGGCATACCTATTTGCATTGCATAAAAAAGACATGAAAATTGACCAACACCTACAGATAATCCGTAGGCGATGGCGTATTTCATGTCGATTTTAGGACGCTTAACAAAAAAGAGAGCAGGTAGTACAAAGGTATATCTAAGTGCTGCCAATAGCATAGAAGGCACACCATTTAACCCCAATCTAATAACAGTAAAGTTGACTCCCCATATGATGACAACCATTAAAGCCATTACTAAATCCTTCTTTTTCATAAAAACCTCCCAATATTCATTTTTTAATCCTTACTCATCTGCTGAATCAAATTCATCTAAAAAGGAAAAGCTTTCTCCATGTTGCTGCCAGCCTAGAACGCAGTCTAAATTCACATTTTCGGCAGCTTTAAAAATAGATTTATCTACATTATTAAAATTCTTTTTTAGATTAGCAATAAGCTCTTTCATTTCTTTACGTTTACTGCCAGTTTTTTTAGCCGCTACCATGCATGCACAGTTAAGGGGCCAGATTCCATTTGTTTGAGTGAATCTCTCAATAAATACCTCTTCCACATAATAAAGAGGTCTAATGAGCTCTAAACCTTCAAAATTTGTAGACTTGAGTCTAGGTAGCATGGTTTTAAATGCTCCTGTATAGAGCATATTTAGCATAGTTGTTTCTATGACATCGTTAAAGTGATGTCCTAGAGCAAGCTTATTACAGCCTAGCTCCTTAGTTTTGTTATATAGAGCGCCTCTCCTCATTTTTGCGCACATATAGCAAGGATAGTCTTGGGCTATTTTATCGGCAATTTTAAATATATCAGTTTCAAATACCTTAATTGGTATATTAAGATAGTTAAAATTATCCATCATAAGCTCCCTTATGCTTGGATGATAACCTGGATCCATAGCTATATATTCAACCTCAAAAGGAATCTTGCTGAATTTTTGAAGCTCTTGAAATAATTTAGCCATAAGCATGCTGTCCTTGCCGCCTGATATAGCAACAGCAATTCTATCACCTGGCTGAATCATTTCGTAGTCATTTAATGCCTTTAAAAATTTTGACCATATACCTTTTCTATAGGTTTTTATTATACTTCTTTCAATTACATCTAAGGGCCTTCTTTCATTAAAAGGCACCAAAACTTCACAACCATTTCCTGCTAGTTCTGACATTTTTACACCTCATCTTTCAACGAAATATTATATCATTATGTCTTATTTTTGTCCCGAAGAAAAATCAAAATTGAATATTCTAAAAACTTTTATAATGGTATAATATAATTCGTACAAAAATAACATTTTATATAAACAAAACTATACATAGAAAAAGGGGAGCATAATATGGACTACGAATTTAGACTATTAACCCATTACGATTACGAGGAAGTAAAAGAAATGTGCAAAGACATATGGGATGGAACTGATTATATGCCATTGGTTTTTCATAACTGGGTTGATGATGAAAAAGGAGAATTTTTTTGTATAATAGATAAGGCTAAGAATAAAATAGCTGGAATTTCAAAGTTTTCTATACTGCCAGAGCAAATGGGGTGGCTTGAGGGACTTAGAGTACATGAGGAATATAGAGGCCAAAAATTAGCAAGAAGAATTCAAGAATATATGAGTGAATTGGCAAATAAATATCTTGAAGAAGGGAAAATAAATAAATTAGGAGCCTGTACTCATCTTAATAATGTAGCTAGTCGCAAGATGCTTGAATCCTCAGGCTTTGAAATAGAGCAACAGCATATGATAGTTATGAAGCCATATGAAGAGAATAATGCAGTGATAACGACTAAGTCATTTGTAGTTACTAGGTGGAAGCCTACACTAGAGGAGTTTATGAACTTAGATTATTTTAAATCAAGAGATATGGTATTTCACTGTGACTTCACTTTTATGGATGTATCAGAAGAATTGTACGATATACTTATAAAAAAAGATGCTTTTTGGGAAATAAACGGAAAAAAAGGCATTATCTACTATAAAGTGGAAACCTGCTTTGTGGCTGTAGATGAAGATATAGATACTATAGAGATATTTAGCGATTATCTATATCAAAAAAATAAAACTGGATTTACACCATACACTACAGTAAATCTAAAAAAGCCTCAGCTATTAGAAAATTTAAAAGCAAATGGATATATTACTTGGTCAGACTGGCAAATGGACTATTTCTATTATTTAAAGAAGTAAAATAGTAGTTAATTTTAAACCAATCTAAATTTTGGATGAATTTATGATTTTAGGGTAAATTATCTAAAAGGAGGTTGGTTTTTATGTATAAAAACAATATTATTTTAGCTTTAGGCTTAATATTCATGCTGATATTTAGTGCTTGCACTCCAAAAGACACAGAGGATTTATCTAAAGAGCTCGCTTCACTAAAAGATGAGAATAAAATTTTGCAAGAAAAGATTAGTAGCTTAGAAGAGCAATTAAATGATGGTGCAAATAATGAGGCTGGTACAATGACATCTTTATCTCTAGCTGTTGAGGTAGTAAACATATTAAAAGCAAGAGATATGAATGAACTTAAAAACTATGCACATCCTCAAAAAGGAATTAGATTTTCACCATATGCATATATAGATGAAACAAATGATATAATAGTAACTGCCAATGACCTAGAGACCTACATGAATTCTTCTGATATTTATACTTGGGGAAGCTATGACGTCACAGGGGAACCTATAGACCTTAATTTTTCAGATTACTATGATAGATTTATATATAATCAGGATTTTGCAAACCCTCATATTATAGGAAATAATCAAATAGTTCAAACTGGAAACACCATAAATAATATTGAAGAAGTATATCCAAATGCTCAGTTTGTGGAGTTTCATTTTACAGGATTTGATCCACAGTATACAGGTATGGACTGGACTAGCTTAAGAATAGTTATGGAAGAATATAACTCTCAGCTTTATATCATAGGAATTATACACGATGAATGGACTATATAGTAAATTAATGATTCTGATAGGAGAAAAATTACAATGTCATTTAAAATATTAATAATAGAAGATGAGGAAAATATCAGTGAAATAGTAGCAAAATATTTGCAAAAAGAAGGCTATTCTACCCTAATTGCAAACGATGGAATAGAAGGACTTGCCTTATTTAGAGATTCAAATCCTGATCTAGTCATATCCGATGTTATGATGCCTACAATCGATGGATTGGAAGTACTCAGAGAAATAAGACTTATATCAGACGTACCAGTTATTATGCTCACAGCAAAGCAAGAGGAAGTAGATAGACTAAAAGGCTTTGAAAATGGAGCAGATGATTATGTTACAAAGCCTTTTAGTCCCAAAGAATTAGTTAGAAGAGTAATGGTTATGCTAAAAAGAACTTATAAAACAATAGAGAATAAACAAGTATTAATTGAAGGTGAATTAAAGCTAGATTTAAATAAGCAAAAGTTGTATAAAAATGAAGTGGAAATTGATATAACATCAAAGGAATTTCAAATAATATATGCTTTTTTTAAAAATCCTAGACAGATATTATCTAGAGAGCAGCTTATAGAGCTTGCATTTAGCAACGATTTTGAGGGTTTTGATAGAACTATAGATGTGCATATTAAAAAAATACGTCACAAGATTGAAGAGGATACTAAAAACCCTAAATATTTAAAAACAAAATATGGAGCTGGATATATATTTGGAGGCTCAGATGAAGATTAGAAATCAACTCATTATTATTATAATAGCAATACTTTCCGCAGGAGTATTAATCCAGTCTTTTATAGCGAGTAATTATATAGATAACTACTTTAATAGCTATATAGTCCAGGAATATAATCAAAATATAGCTCGAATATCACTAATAGCTCAAGAGATAATAGCTGATAAAGAAAGCTCAAGTAACTCAAGACCAATGATGTCACAGATGTCATATAGAAGGACTTTATCATCATATATGAGTGACCCTATAATAGAGATAAACATATACTCAAATCAAGGCAGACTAATATTCACATCAAGTGGAGCGATGGGACAAGGGCATATGAACTTTGGAAGCGACCACGAAAATAGTTTGCAGCTTGAGACTGATATATTTGATGTTTCAAATGATGAAAACCAAAAAATAGGAAGTCTTGAAATAATTAGAAATAAGGATGTAAAAAATTGGCAAACCTCAGTGCTTTTTAATAAAGCACTATATAGTGGAGCAGCTATTGCTTTTATATCTGTTGCTATTATTGCAGGATTAATTATTTGGATTGTAAGTACTAAGTTTTCAAAGCAGCTGATAGACACTGCTTATTATGCAAGCAAAATAGAGCAAGATGATCAGGTTGATATACCACTTTCAGAAACAGTAGAGATTAAGCAAATTCAGCTAACCTTACTAAATCTTGCATCTAGACTAAAACTTAAGACCAAAATAAGAAAAGAAAAAGCTGACAAGCTTTCTCACGAAACTAGAACACCTCTCACTATTTTAAAATCAAATATAGAAGCAGCTATAGATGAAGTGATAGTATTAGATGAGCAAAATCTAAGTCTATGTCTAGAACAGATAGATACTTTGTCTGAAATGATGACAAATATTTCAGATATAATAACGGATGATAGTGATGATACCTCCATCGAACTATCTGAACTTGACTTAACAAAAGAAATAAAAAATATTATAAAAAGTCTTAGTTTGCAATATACTAAAAAAAATATTGCGCTTACATCGAGTCTTTCAAACGAACTACTAATACATTCAGATAAAAATAAAATAAATCAATCAGTGTATAATTTACTCACAAATGCCTATAAATTTACTCCATATGGTGGTAAAGTAGATATTTCAGTAAAAAAACTAGATAATTCTGTTACAATTGAGGTAGCTGATAGTGGAATGGGAGTAAAGAAAGAAGAACTAGATAAAATATTTGCTGCTTACTATAGAAGCAATGAGCATAAAGAAACTCAAGGAGATGGGTTAGGACTTTATATTGTAAGCACAAACATGATACTTTTAGGTGGAAGTGCTTCTGCATATATAAATGAAAGCAAAGGGCTCACAGTAAAGTTAATATTACCACAATAATTAAAATTATTTAAAGGAATGGAAGGTAAATTTAAAATGAACAAATTAAAATTAGGCAAAAAAGACTGGACAGTAAAAATAGCAGAGGTATTACTAGATGGAATAGAGCTAGATGAAGTTCTGGGTTATTTAAAAAGCATAGAAGACGTAATAATAGGAATGAATAGTAATCAAGACTATATGTTAGTTGAAGAAAATAAATCAAGAACCTATATAATTAGAAAAAATGAAAAAGACTTAGAGCTAGCGATACTAAGTATAATGGATGCTAAGGATATACTAAAAAAATAATCTAAAGAATTTGAAATTTTTTAAAGCAGGGACTGGAGGGGATTTTATGGATGAGACAGCTATCTATGAACTATCAAAAATCATCCAAGCTAGTGAAAACATAGTATTTTTTGGTGGAGCAGGAGTGTCAACTGAGAGCAATATCCCAGATTTTCGCTCAGAGGAAGGCATATACAACATAAAATCAAAATACAATTTCCCTCCAGAAACCATGCTCAGCCATAGCTTTTTTATAAATCAAACTTCACTTTTTTATGACTTTTATAAAACCTCGATGATATTTCCAAATGCAAGACCAAATCTAGCACATTATACACTTGCAAAGCTCGAGCAAATGGGAAAGCTAAATGCAGTAATAACTCAAAATATAGATGGACTTCATCAAGCAGCTGGCTCAAATAATGTACTAGAGCTCCATGGAAGTATTCATAGAAATTACTGTATGGGCTGTCATAAGTTTTTTGACCTTGACTATGTATTAAGCTCAGAGGATGTCCCTCTATGCGATGTATGCTCTGAAATAATAAAACCAGATGTAGTTTTATATGAAGAGGGGCTTGATTACGAAGTGATAGAAAAATCAGTATCGGCAATTCAAAATGCAGATACCTTAATAATAGGTGGAACTTCCTTAAGTGTGTACCCTGCAGCAGGTCTTATTGATTACTATAGAGGAGATAATCTTATACTCATAAATAAGGGCGAGGTTTATAAAAAAAGCAAAGCAAAACTAGTATTTAGAGATAGCGTAGGCGAAGTACTTAGCTTGGCTTTAAAATAATAGCCATGTCTATTAGCAAGCAACTATTTCTAATGCATATAAACTACAAAAATTAAAGGGACTATCCAGAAAATTAAATTATTCTAGGATGTCCCTCTATTATTGTGTAAAAAATAAATATAATAATATTACTCTACAATTTTAGCTTCCAGAATATTCGCATCGGCATATTTTGTCATCAGGCTGTTTATTTTTTCTATATACTCATTAAGCTTTGAATCTCCTTCAAAACATATCACCATCATCATGATATGCTTACTTTCTTCAGTTACTTGAGTTCGAACAGAATCTGATGTAGTAGAAGCAAAGTAACCCTCATCATCCTTAAAAACAGGCATATTTTCAAGGTTAATTTGACCTCTTCCTATACCCTCATAATAGTCTCCAGCATTTCCTTTTGTGAATACTACATCGCCCTTAACTTTAGCTAAATCTACACACCCAAGACTATGGCCAGTTTCTAGCGAAATAAGATTGTTTATATCAACTATATTATTTACCTTATATAAATCCATTCCTTTAGGAATACGGCGAATAAGTGAATCTGAAGAAACTCTATATCTGCTAGGGTCTTTGCCTAATTTTTTATATGATCTTCTAGCAGCCTGAATACTTTCTATTTTAAGTACATCCTCTAAAGTAAGAGTTTCCTGAAGATGCTTATAAACAGAGTCAATCATGCCCCATAGCTCATCGTCACTAGGTGAAACCACAACATTTGCTTCAATTATACCTAGCTGTAGATTAGGTAGTATTTCTTTTACTTTTTCATCAATTCTAACATTCATAGCGTACCCTCCAAAATAATATATTATGAAAAAATTAAATAATTGTATCAAGACTGTAGTCTATAAGATCATCGTCTTTATAAGTGAACCTAGCAGTAAAAAAATTGTACTTATTCATCCACTCCATAAAAATCTTGTCACCTTCAAGCATATTAAGCTGATTGATATCTGATTTTGAAATCCATTTTAGTTTTCCTTCTTCATTCTCAATTACATCTCCAGAAAAATCATCACAAGAAAACAAAAACATATACCAGTCGTTATCTCCCATAAAGTCAGGAAAGGTGATAAAGCCATGAAGCTTTACACTATTAGCTTTTAGATTACTCTCTTCGTAGATTTCTCTTATGATGCACTGCTCAGGGGTTTCGCCAGGATTCATCTTACCACCTAGCCCCACCCATCTATTCATATGAATGTCGTTTTTCTTTTTTATCCTATGCATCATCAATATCTGGTCATCACGCTCTATATAGCAGTGAGTAGATAAAATCATAGCATCACCTGCACTTATCAAAATTAATAAACATACAAAAATATTGTAACACACAAATAAGTATACAATAAACAAAATAAAATAACTTTATTTCTATAATATAATCCAATGAGGCTAAAAAATAATAAATATGATAAAATATAATTAGAAAGCTATAAAATAGCCATTCATTTAAAATATTTCAAAAAAGAATAATATAAAAAATGGAGGTATTACTTATGTCAAAAGTCTATTTTAAAAAAGTTACTGATAAATCTGAAGAAAAACTAAGCAAAGCGGCTAGAGAGCTACTTGAAGTTTTAGTAAAAAATGAAAATCATACCTGGGAAAAAACAGTCCCTATGAAAGTTCATTTTGGTGAAAAAGGCAACACTACATATATAAAACCAGCCTGTTACAAGGATGTAATAGAATATATGGGAGAAAATCAAATAGAAAGTGCCTACATAGAGACAAATGTACTCTACAGAGGTTCAAGAACTACTAGAGGTAGTCATATAGAGCTTGCAAAAGAGCACGGATTCACTCAGCTTCCAATAATCATAGCAGATGGGGATCATGGAGAAGCTTATGATGAAATAAAGATAGATAAAGAATACTTCTCAACTTGTAAAATAGGAACAGAGTTTTCAAAATACAATCAATTCCTAGTTATGGCACATTTCAAGGGCCATGGCTCAGCAGGATTTGGTGGAGCTATGATACAGCTTGCTATGGGTTTTGCCGCTAGAGGAGGAAAACTAGCACAGCACTCTGGAATAAGTCCAAAGGTAATAGAGAAAAAATGTATATCCTGTGGTCTTTGTGTAAAAAAATGCGATGTAGAAGCAATAGAAATGAAAGAAAAAGCATTTATTCACTCAGAAAAATGTGTAGGATGTGCAGGCTGTATAGCAGTATGCCCAGTAGGAGCCATAGTAAATGACTGGTCAGAAGTAAACTTTAAAGAAAAGCTCGCAGAATATGCGTATGCAGCTCAAAAAGACAAAGATAATGTATACATCACTTATTTGATTAATATAACTAAAGAATGTGACTGCATGGGCCAGCATATGGACGAGGTTGCATCAGATATTGGAGTATTTATTTCAAAGGATCCTGTAGCAATAGACACTGCCTGTATAGATATGCTTCAAAATCAAAGTGACGATAAGCTATTTGACGATGGAAGAGAATCTATAGAGCACGCTGTAAAAATTGGTTTTGGCTCTAAAGACTATGAACTAATTGAACTACAGTAGGATGATTAAAAAATGAAAATAGATATGGGAATAGAAAATGGCTTATCAGATTGCCATGTACATCTTTCACTTAAATCAGGATTTACAATAAAGCAGTGGAGCATGGCAGATGATAACCAAAAAACAGCTTGGATTTCTTCTATTTTAGAAAAATATAAGAAAAATAATATAATCTATCTAAAAGATGGGGGAGATGCATATGGCGTCTCCCTTTATGCAAAAAAACTAGCAGACAAGCATGATATAAACTATAAAACTCCTGGATTTGCCATATATAAAGAAGGTAGCTATGGAGACTTTCTCGGAAAAAGTATAAAAAACATGGGAGATTTTGATAGATTATTTGAGTATCTTCTTAGCCTAGATATAGATCACTTAAAGCTTATAGTAACTGGTATTATGGATTTTGATAACTTTGGATATTACGAAAAAACTCAGTTTACATCATCAGAGTTAATTTACATGATATCAAGGGCGAAGGAAGAAAACCTAAACGTCATGGTTCATGCAAATGGAAATGAAGCAGTAAAGATGGCTATTAACGCAGGTGCTGATACTATTGAACATGGTTATTTACTAGATAAACAAACCCTAAAAGAGTTCATAGGCTCAAGTACAACATGGGTGCCTACCCTTGCACCGCTTGGAAATATACTGAAATATAAGCCAAAAGCTATGATAAATCAGCTGGATACAGTTAATAAAATATATCAGCTTCAGATAGAAAATTTAAAATTTGCTCTTGAAAACAACATAGAAGTGCGACTTGGAAGCGATGCTGGAGCCTATATGGTAGAGCACCCAAATGGAATAATTGATGAAATAAATCTCATGAAAGAAGCTGGAATATCTCATAAAACTATAAAAGAGCTAATGATAAAACAAATCCAAAAAATAAAATAGAGCCAAAAGGACTGTGCTTATCCCAAAAATCTATATTTTGGGGGTAATATAACACAAATATCCTCTTGACTCTTTTTTTATTTTTCACTAGTAGCAAATCTTTTCTTTAAAAAAATAATATCTTCATCTATATATCTATGATGGATTTTTGTAACATCAAACTTCAGAAGTTTAAAAGCAAACTGAACAAAATATCCTATACATAATGACATAATAACAGTACCAATACCTAAGGTTCCACCTAAAAGATAACCTATTGATAAAGCACAAATTTCGATAGTATTTCTAATAAATCTCACGGATTTATTAGTTCTTTTAGTAAGAGCAATCATAAGACCATCTCTAGGGCCTGAGCCTAGCTCAGCGCCTATATAGGCTACAGTGGCACATCCTATCACAAACATTCCACCTAGCATCATAATTAGACTAGGAATAAAGGAATCGAAAATAGGAATTAAATTGTTAAGCATTAGGATATCGATAAAATAACCTATGAAGTACATATTAAATACGGTACCCCAGCCTATACGCTCTCCTAAAAAAAAGGCAATAATAACAATCATAAAACCTACCGCAATACTTGCTTGCCCCATAGTGATTCCAAAAGTAGTACTTAGACCTTTATGAAATACATCCCATGGTGCAAGCCCAAGATTTGCATTTATTGTCATAACTATGCCAACAGAATATAAAAATAGACCAAAAAATAATCTTATAAATTTATAAATAGGTGAAGCACTACTCAAAACACCATCTCCTTAAAGCTTTTCTAGGACTATGCAAGTTCGGCTAGGGCTATAAATTGTAATACAGTTTTCATTGAACTTAAGATTATTTATACTATGATACACTATGTCTCGGCTTACTCTGTTATAGCCTCCAAAGATATCCAAATCAGAATCGAAAACAGCCTTGTATGAATTAGAATCTTTAGTAGGGAAGCATAAATCAGAATATGAATCTGTAGGATGGAAGTTAAAAATAAAAATTAAATCCTGTTTTTTAAATACGATTAGCTTCCTAGTATCATCGATAAATAAGTCCTGAATAAACTCGCTTTTCTTTAGAATATCATGATTTTGAGCAAAATACACCATGAATCTATCAAAAGTACTCAAATATTCATACTTTAATTCTAAATTCTCTTCAAGGCTCCATCTCCTCTGAGCATACTTGTAACTCCAATCATTTCCTTGCCTTGGAAAATCTATCCAGTCTGGATGTCCAAATTCATTGCCCATAAAATTCAGATAAGCTTCACTGGCAGCCGTCAAGGTAAAAAATCTAATCAGCTTATGAAGAGCTATAGCCCTATCTATTACATAGTGGTTATCAGATTTATGCATATGCCAATACATAACCTCATCACATAACCTAAACATAATAGTTTTGTCTCCAACCATAGCTTGGTCATGAGATTCGCAGTAACCTATACGTTTTTCATGTGGCCTTTTTGAAACGGCTTCATACCAGAGAGTATACATATTCCAAGTTTCATCTCTTTGCTCAAGCATCCTTATCCAAAAATCAGGAAGTCCCATAGCAAGCCTATAATCAAATCCCAATCCACCGTAAGAAATAGGAAGACACATTCCAGGCATACCACTCATATCTTCAGCTATAGTTATTGCAGTGGGTTTAATCTTTTTAATAAGAGCATTTGCAAACTGAAGATAAGTTACAGCATCCAAATCAGTATTATCAGAGAAATACTGGTCATAATTAGTGAAACTCTTACCCAATCCATGGTCTAGATAAAGCATGGAAGTAATACCATCAAATCTAAATCCATCAAAATGATATTCATCCATCCAGTACTTGATATTTGAAAGCAAAAAGTGAATCACTTCAGGCTTTGAGTAATCAAAAAGCTTCGAATCCCAAGCAGGATGGTTTCCTCTAGCTCCTTCATGAAAAAATTGATAACTAGTTCCATCAAACTCATTTATTCCGTCATCAGTGTTTTTTACAACGTGAGAATGGACTATATCCATAAACACAGCTATATCCATACTATGAGCCGTATCGATTAAAACCTTAAGCTCATCTGGAGTTCCAAACCACGACGAAACAGCAAAAAAATTAGAAACATGATAGCCAAAGGATGCATAGTATGGATGCTGCATGACAGCCATAAGCTGAACTGCATTATAGCCTTTTTCCTTTATCTTAGGTAAAACAATATTTGTAAACTCAGAAAAACTCCCTATAGCTTCTTTTTCCTGAGCCATTCCTACATGAGCCTCATAAATAAGTAAATCTTGCTTTTTAGGAATTTTAAAAGAAGGATTCATCCATTTGTAGTCATTATCAGGACAGTAGATTTGACCAGTAAAATTAAGTGTATTTGGATCTTGAATTACACGTTTAATATATAGTGGAATCTTATCATGACTTATATTATCTTTGGTAACTCTTACCTTTACTAAACACTCATGCCAAAGAGACTTTTTTCCATCTAAAAAAATCTCCCAGTAACCATTACCTAAATGGGTAAGAGGATGAGAGCTTGGATTCCAGTTGTTAAACTCACCTATAAGATGTAGAGAATCGGCTCCAGGAGCCCATTCTCTATAGTACCATCCTTTATTTGACCTATGAAATCCAAAATAAAGATGACCATTTGCAAAATCAGTAAAATCATCAGCATCCGATAGTAACTTCTTTCTATCTTTTTTGTATTTAGAAATCCTAGTTTTTATATGGTCTTCATAAGGTTCTAGCCACGGGTCAAATTCTACTAACTTGATTTTAGACCTCACCTTTTCCTTAGTTTTCATAGCAATACTCCATTCTAAGCTTTAATCTCTTCCAAATAAATCTCCTATACCTATATTTCCAAGTAAACTGCCTTCGTCTTTAGATTTTCCGCCGCCCATGCCACCACTAGCAGCATACATTCTATTAGCAAGTCTACTAAATGGTAGGGACTGAAGCCAAACATGACCTGGACCTCTAAGTGTTGCCAAGAATAATCCCTCGCCGCCAAATAATGCACTCTTAACATTTCCAGCCATCTCAACATCGTAGTTTATAGTATTTGTCATAGCTACTAGGCAACCTGTATCAAGCTTTAATACTTCTCCAGGTGCCAATTCTTTTTGTATTATAGTTCCGCCTGCATGCAGGAAGCTAAGACCATCGCCAAGAAGTCTTTGCATTATAAAGCCTTCACCACCAAATAAGCCTGCGCCAACTTTTTTCTGAAAAGCTATCTCAACTCTTATACCTTTTGCGGCGCACAAAAATGCATCTCTTTGGCATATAATCTCTCCAGAGTATTCAGCTAAATCTAAAGGGACGATTCTACCTGGATATGGAGCAGCAAATGCAACAGACTTTCTATCTGGAGCAGTATTTGTAAAGCTAGTCATAAATAAACTCTCGCCAGTAAGAACCCTTTTACCAGCTCCTAGAACCTTACCCATGAGACCTTTACCTTCATCACTGCCAGAACCATCGCCAAAAATAGTTTCCATACGAATATTTTGGTCCATATACATCATAGCACCTGCTTCAGCTATGATAGTTTCGTTTTGATCTAGCTGGATTTCTACAAACTGCATATCATCTCCATGAACCTTGAAATCTACCTCATGTGCTCTTTTCATAAAATCATACCTCCTCATATGTGATATATGTATATTGATTCTAATAATATACCCAAGATAATCAAACCTCAACATACATCCAGTAAAAAACTAGTAAAAATATATAGAGGGAAATATAAAAATTGATATAAGTAAATAATATGAATAAATATTGACATAGGACCAGGTTCAACCCTAATTCCATTTAAACAATGCTATAAAATTTATAACCATACTGAAATGGAGCATACACAATGAGAGTTTTAAGCATAGATATGATTAAGAAAGATTTAGAAAGTAAGAAGATATGATTTTAACGAGTTTATATCTAAAGATAAGTAAAGCCAATCTTAAATTATTAATCTCAATTACTATTCCAATTAACCTATTAAATGCTATAATAAAATAGGATAAATCTAATAATTTCAATAACCTTGCATTACTTTATATATGAATTTGTAGGAGAAAACTATGATGTATTTACCAAGAGAGTATATTGATGATTTACTAGTAAGAATAGCATATCACTCCTCAGCCATTGAAGGTAATACTATATCTCTAGCAGATACAGTAACCATACTTCTTCATGAAACTATACCAGGAAAAGTAAGCAAAAGAGAATTTTATGAGATAGAAAACCATAAGCAAGCTCTTGAATATGTTATTGATCAGCTCGAAAACAACGAATCTTTATCATTAAATATTGTTAGAGGGATTCATACACAGCTTATGGACCACCTTAATTTTGATAGAGGAATGTGGAAAACACACGATAATGCAATAGTAGGGGCTGATTTTAATACTGCATCTGCTCATGATGTGCCATATCTAATGAAACAATGGATAGATAATTTAAACTATAGGCTACATCAATCCAAAACTGATGAAGAAAAAATCAAACATATTCTAGAAATGCATATAGATTTTGAAAGAATCCATCCATTTAGTGATGGTAATGGAAGAACTGGAAGACTTTTGATTATCTACTCTTTATTAGAACACGATATTTCTCCTATGATAATACCTGTAGAATTAAAGTCAGATTACATCAGATTCCTTGCTAATAAAGATTCTGAGGGACTATATAATCTGCTCTCACCTATTATTCTAGAGGAAAGTAAACGCAGAAATGCTTTTGAAAACAAAGAAAAAACTAGTATATGTAGTGATGATATAGAGTAATCTAATAATTTCAATAACCTAGCACCACTTAAGAGAGGAAACATAATATGGAAAAATACAGCTCAGGATTAGTTGCTGAGTCGTTTTGGTTTACCGAGCTAAAGCAAATCATCAAGCTCAGATACAATAATGTCTCATGGGATGAGATTAAAAAACTTTGCGTAGAGGAAAACCTACTAGGCATAGCAAAACAGAGCAGATCGATTAGAATATATGGCTACCTAAAAGGTAGGGTAGACTGCATAGACAAAGAGCTTATGGAGATTTTTTTGAGCTCGGATTTAGAAACACAAAAACTAATAAACATCATCTCAGTAGCTAGAAAAAACAAACTATTTCTAGAATTTCTCTATGAAGTATATAGAGAAAAAGCCATCATAGGGCATAGTGAGCTGACACCTAGTGATATCAATATATTTTTCAAGGACAAACAGCTCCAAGACTCCAATATAGCTACCTGGACAGATGTGACATTTCGCAGATTAAGAAGTACATATATGAACTTTCTAACAGATGCAGGCATGGTGAGACTTCATAATAAAAAGAGACTCATAACCTTGCCCATTTTAGATATAGTATTAGAAAATTACCTTGTAGCTCATAATGAAATAACTCTACTAAAAGCTCTGACAGGAGGTAGATAGATGCAGAATTTAGAGAACAGACTCAACCAGCTAGAGGATAAAATAAAAGAAGATAGCTTTAGAAAGAACAAAGGACTAGGAAATGAAGTAGGCTACTATGTATTTGACTATAGTGCTGAGCATGAGCTTCAAGTTCGAAATAGAATCTCATATCTAAAATCCAAATACAGCCAAAATAGTGAGCTAAATATCGTAGTATACGACCTATATGACATCATCATAGACATACTAGAAAAAGAAGGCTTCTTAGATATATGCATGGAGTTTGAAAAGACCAAAGGCTTTACAGAAATCACAAAAGCAGTAAATGAAATGCTAAGAATGGAAGAGGACAATCAAAGTAATGAAATCATAGCCCACATCAAAAACAATACTAAAAGTGGCTCTATCATCTTCCTAACTGGCATAGGCAAGTGCTTTCCTATACTTAGGTCACACAAAATACTCAATAACCTGCACCAATATATAGATGATGTACCAGTAGTACTATTTTTTCCAGGGAAATACGATGGGCAATCACTGATGCTATTCGATGAGATAAAGGATGATAACTACTACCGAGCTTTCAAGCTAGTAGACTAGATGCGAGATATTTCAAAACAAATATAAGGGGATATTGCTATGTATATTAAAAATATGTTTGCAAAGGATATAGATAGAGATATAAAAGGTGTAATCAAAGTAGGACAAAAAGATGATGAAAATATAAAGCAAGAGCTAGAAGAATATGTCGTAACCAAGGAACTGCAAAAACATTTTGCAGATTTTTTTGCGAGCTATACTAAATCCATCTCAGGACAAACAGACAAGATGGGGGTATGGATATCGGGCTTCTTTGGAAGTGGTAAGTCCCACTTTCTAAAAATCCTTTCCTACCTACTAGAAAACAAAGTAGTGGATAATAAACCTGCACTAGACTATTTCCTAGATGACAATAAAATAGTAGATGAATTTGTAATAGCAAATATGAAAAAAGCGGCGAATATTTCTACTGATGTCATACTTTTTAACATAGATTCCAAAAGTGGCATGGCAGACAGCCAAAACAACAAAGAAGCTATACTTTCAGTCTTTCTAAAAGTATTCAACCAAAAACTAGGCTACTATGGAGCTAATCCTTTTCTAGCAGATTTAGAAAGACATCTTTCAGATGAAGGAAAATACGAGGAATTCAAGCAAGCCTTTGCAAAAATAAGAGGAAAAGAATGGATAGATACTAGGCATATGTTTAGATTCATCCAGGACTCTGTATGCCAGGCTCTAGTTGACATAGGATACATGAGTATGGATGCTGCAAAAAACTGGTGTGATACATCCACAGGAGTATATAACATAGATGTGACTACCTTTGCCTCCATGGTCAATTCCTACATAGAGAAAAAAGGAGCTAACCATCATGTAATATTTCTAGTAGATGAAATCGGTCAGTACATCGGTGATGATTCCAAGCTCATGCTCAACCTTCAGACAGTAACAGAAGACCTCAGCACCCATTGTCATGGCAAAGCTTGGGTAGTAGTTACTAGTCAGCAAGACATAGATAGCATAACTAAAACAAAAGGCAATGACTTTTCAAAAATCCAAGGTAGATTTGACACTAGGCTATCTCTATCATCTGCCAATGTAGATGAAGTAATCAGAAAGAGAATCCTAGAAAAAACAGAAACAGCAAATGATACCCTAGGACTGCTATATGATGAGAAAGAAACCATAATCAAAAACCTCATAATATTTAACGATGGTATAGAAAAAAAGCTCTACTCAAATCGTTACAACTTTGCAGAAGTCTATCCATTTGTGCCATATCAGTTCGACCTGCTAGGCAGTGTGCTTACATCTATCAGGACTCATGGAGCAAGTGGAAAGCATCTAGCAGAAGGTGAACGCTCTATGCTAGCACTGTTCAAAGAATCAGCAGTAAAACTCATGGACAAATCAGAAGGAGCTATAGTTCCATTTAATATGTTCTATGATGCACTAGAGCAGTTCCTAGACCACAGCCACAAAGGCGTAATAATAAGAGCCTACAACAATGAACTCATAAATCCAGACAAATCAGAGGATTGCTTTGATGTAGATGTACTCAAGACCCTCTTTATGATCAAATATGTCAAAGAAGTAGTGGCAAACCTAGAGAACATAACTAGCCTCATGGTATCTCATATAGATGATGACAGAATAGAGCTAAAAACAAAAGTAGAAGAAGCCCTTAAAAAACTAGTGCGTCAGACCCTAGTACAAAAAACAGGGGACATCTATGTATTTCTAACAGATGAAGAGCAAGAGATAAACAGAGAAATAGATAGTCAGGCAGTAGAGATATCAGAAGTCATAGGCAAGGTATCAGAGATGATATTTGACGGAATCTATGACGAGAAAAAATATAAATATCCAGCCTTTGGTGGTAGATATACCTTTGGATTCAACCAGCTAGTAGATGATAGACCATACAAAGCAAACCAAAACAACGATATCTCACTTAGAATCCTAACACCAAACTACGAAAACGGCACAGATGAAACAACTATGAGAATGCAAAGTGGACAGTCAAAAAGCGTACTAGTGGTACTGCCAGATGACAAAGCCTTCCTAGATGAAATCAGAAATGCCCTCAAAATAGAAAAATACCTAAGACTAAGTAATAGCAATACAGTCACAAAATACGAGCAAATAAAAGATGCAAAGCGTTCGGAGATGAGAGAAAGAAGCAACAATGCCAGAATATTCCTAGAGCAATCCCTAAAAAATGCAAGCATCTATGCAAATGGTGACAAAATCCAGTCATCAGCAAAAGAAATCTCGTCAAAAATAAATGAGGCTCTGGGCAAACTAGTAGCAACAACCTACCACAAAATAACATATATAAATAAGGCAATGGGAGAAGCAGACATAAAAGCAGTCCTAAAAGGAAGCTCTAGCAGTCAGATATCCCTAGATGAGACATCCTCAGTTCCTAACCACCTAGCACTAGCTGATGTACTAGACTTTATCAGTCTAAACTCACAGCGACATGCCAAAACCTCAATGAAAACCATAATGGATAGATTTACAAAAGCTCCATATGGCTTCATAGAGTACGATGTGCAGTGGATAGTGGCAAAACTATTCAAAGACGGAGATATAGCTTTTTATGTAAACAATGATGTAGTAAGCCTCATCACAAAATCAGAAGATGAAATCTACAAATACATCACAAGAAAAGAATACCTAGAAAAGCTACTTACAGAAAAAAGAGAAAAAGCAAACGACAAGCAAAAGAAAATAGTAAGAGAAGTGATGAAGGAACTATTTAATGCTATGCCACCTAGTGATGAAGATGACACTATGCTAGCTAGCTTTCATCAGTTCGCAGGCAAACTAAAATCAGAGCTAGAAAAACTAGAAATCCACTATGCATCTAGCCCGCTTCATAAATACCCAGGACAAACCATAGTAAAAGAAGGTAAAAATCAGCTCATAAACATACTATCAATCAAAGCTACACCAGAGTTTTTCAAAACCATAGAAAAATCCCAAGATGACCTACTAGACATGGCAGAAGACTATGAACCAGTCAAAGCCTTCTTTGGCTCAGAGCAAAAAACAATCTGGGACAAAACCATAGACAAACTAAAAATCTACCAAGAAAGTAAGACCTTCATAGCAAAAAAAGAAATAGAAGAAATAGTAGCAGACATACAGACCATCATAGATAAACCAAAACCCTACCAAGACATCAAGAAGCTCCCAGAACTACTACAGAGCTATCTAGATATGTACGGAGACTTGCTAGAGGAAATGGAAGGCCCAGTATATACAGTAATATCAGAGTGCAAAGCTAGAGTACTAGAAGAACTAAAAGATGAAGAGCTAAACCAAAAATTCCTAGCGAAAATAAACGCAAAATTCTCAGCACTAGAAGAAAAAACCAAAACCTGTAACAATGTAGCCACTCTACAAAATATAAAAATAGAAGCAGATACACTAAAAGTAAGACTTCTAGAAGAGATAAGAGAAGAATATCAGAAAATACTAGCAAAACGATTGAAAGAACAAAATGAAACAGGATTAGTTGTTGATGCTGGTGGAAATTCAACCCCACCTACCTATGTAGCACCACCAAAAACTAAAAAACATCATATTATCAGTATCAAAGACATCAACTCAGAAAGTACATGGATACTAGAATCAGAGGCAGACATAGATAAATATATAGACACACTCAGACAGAAACTAAAGCAAAACCTAAAAGAAGACCTAATACTAAACATAGAGTTCTAACAAGGAGGATCTCATGAACAAATCAGCCATAAAGAGCTTTGCAATATGGGCGAGGACTAAACTAATAAATGAAATCACATACAAATCAGGACTCATAGGAATAACAGACAAGGGGATATCACATCCCCTTGATTCTTCTACTGACAATATCCAGCATTTTAACATAGGAACAGAAAAACCCTATGAAATAAAAGATAGAGAAATAAAACAAAGAGATGCCTACATAAAGAGAATAAAAGAAAAAGAAGCTACCTCAGACTACAATACTGCATTTAACTATATCATAGAAGAAATAGCCTACACTTGGTTTAATAGACTCATAGCTATCAGATTCATGGAAGTAAATGACTATCTCCCATCAAAAACAAGAGTTCTATCAAGTGAAACAAAAGGAAAAATAGAGCCTGATATGGTTACATCTCCATTTGATACAGATATGGAATTTACATCAGAGGAAAAAGACTACATCATCAGCCTAAAACATGACAACAAGCTAGATGAACTATTTAGATTCCTATTTATAAAGCAGTGCAATACCCTAAATGCAGTACTACCAGAGCTGTTCGAAAAAACCTCTGACTACACAGAGCTACTACTTACCATATCATTTACAGATAGCGATGGCATAGTAAGCCACCTAGTAAACGATATCCCAGAAGAAGACTTCACAGAAGCAGTAGAGATAATAGGGTGGCTGTATCAGTACTATAACACTGAGCCGAAAGATGAAGTGTTTGCACTACTTAAAAAGAATGTAAAAATCACAAAAGAGCGTATACCAGCAGCTACTCAGCTATTTACACCAGACTGGATAGTAAGATATATGGTGGAAAACTCCCTAGGAAAATTATGGGTAGAAGGACATCCAAACAATGAATTACAATCAAACTGGAAATACTACCTAGAAGAAGCAGAGCAAGAAGACCATGTAAAACAAGAGCTAGAAAAAATAAGAGAAGAATACAAAAAACTAAATCCAACAGATATAAAAGTGATTGATCCCTGTATGGGAAGTGGTCACATACTAGTCTATGCCTTTGATGTACTCATGCAGATATATGAAAGCCAAGGCTACACCCAAAGAGACGCCGCAAACTCAATCATAGAGCATAACCTCTATGGTTTAGATATAGATGACAGAGCCTATCAACTAGCTTATTTTGCTGTGATGATGAAAGCTAGAAAATACGATAGAAGATTCCTAACAAAAGAAATAAAGCCAAAGCTCTATGCAATAAAAGAAAGTAATGAAATAAACAAAAACCATCTGAAATATTTCGGAAATTCACTAAGCGATATAGAAAAAAACCTAGCAACATCACAGGTAGAATATCTCATAGATACATATATAGATGCCAAAGAATATGGCTCTATTCTTAATGTAGATAATTGCAACTGGGAACTACTGTATAGATTTATAGAGGATTTTAATATAGAAGGTCAGATGAGCCTAGACTCAGTAGGAGCAGAAGACACCAAAAAATCACTCCAAGAACTTATACCTATAGCTCATGCTATGGCACAGAAATATGATGTAGTAATTACAAATCCACTGTATATGGGTGGAAGTGGTATGAATACAAAAGTATCAAACTATGTAAAAAAACACTACCCAGATAGCAAATCTGATTTATTTGCTGTGTTTATAGAGAAATGCATGAACATGACAAAGAAAAATGCTTTTCAATCTATGATAACTCAACATGCATGGATGTTTTTATCAAGCTATGAAAAACTACGTTCAAACATAATTAAAAATGATTTTATATCTATGGCTCATCTAGGAGCTAGAGCATTTGAAGAAATAGGTGGAGAAGTAGTTCAGACCACATCATTTGTATTAAGAACTTCAGATATTAAAGATTATAAAGCTAACTTTGTAAGACTAGTAGATTTTAATTCTCAAATTTTAAAACAAGAAGCTTTTCTTGCACATCAGAATATACATACAGCAATCAAAGAAAACTTCTCAAAAATCCCTGGTTCACCGATTGCGTATTGGGCAAGCAACAAAATTTTATCGCTATTTAATCAAGTAAAATTAAAAGATGTAGCAACATTTAAAGAGGGAATAACAACTGCAAACAATGATTTATTTTTGAGATATTGGTTTGAAGTTTCTGAATTAGAATTTTCAATTTCCACAAAAAATAAAACATTTAAGTGGATACCATATAATAAAGGTGGAACATATCGAAAATGGTATGGAAATAGAGATTATGTTATTAACTGGGAAAATGATGGGATATGTATAAAAGAATATACTGGCTCATCTTTTAGAAATTTCAGATTTCAGAGAAAAGAAGGTGGGACATTTTCAGCATTAACATCAGGTGGATTATCAGCAAGATATTCTGAAGAAGGATTTGCTTTTGATAGTAAGGGAACAATGTTTTTTTCTGATATAAAATTGAAGAATATATTATGCTATTTGAATTCAAAAATTCTTAATAAACTTTTAAAATTTGTTTGCCCAACATTAGATTATAGGTTTGGAACAATTGAAAAGCTACCTTTTTTAGACATTAATTATGACATCAATAATTGTGTAAGAATTTCCAAAACCGACTGGGACTCCTTCGAAACCTCATGGGATTTTAGAAAGCATCCATTGATAGACGAAGCTCTCCTTATATCCGATATGGATGACTGGGAAGAAATGGATAATAGTTCAGATTTAGAAACGAGTCCTGAGATTGAGATTTTCTTTGATACTGGAGTAGATATAGTAAGTAGCCGTATAGCAACTTCATATGAAATGTATAGAGATTTTACTGAAAGACAGTTTAATAAATTAAAATCAAATGAAGAAGAACTAAATAGAATCTTTATAGATATCTATGGGTTACAGGATGAGCTTACCCCTGATGTAGAGGATAAGGATGTAACTATATATCGTATTTTTGATAGTAATGAAGCTATACCAGAAAGTATGAAGTCTAGTAGGTATTCTCTTACAAAGCATGATGTGATAGTTAGCTTTGTTTCTTATGCTGTAGGGTGTATGTTTGGTAGGTATTCTCTCGATGTAGAGGGACTAGCATATGCTGGTGGGGACTGGGATGATAGCAAGTATTCTCTTTTTATTCCAGATAGAGATAACTGTATACCTATCACAGATGAAGAGTACCTAGAAGATGATATAGTTGGTAGATTTGTAGAGTTTGTAAAGGTAGTCTATGGAGCTGATACTCTAGAGGAGAACCTAGACTTTATAGCGGATGCACTAGAAACTAAAGGAAATACTTCTAGAGAGATGATTAGGAATTATTTTGTGAAGGATTTTTACAAAGACCATGTAAAGACCTATCAGAAACGCCCTATCTACTGGCTATATGATAGTGGCAAGCAAAATGGATTCAAGGCTCTAGTGTATATGCATAGATACACTGCTGATACTACTGGTATAGTGCGTGTAGATTACTTGCACAAAATCCAAAAGATATATACTAGTGAGATAGACAGAATGAAAGATATGGCAGAAAACAGTGACAATGCTAGAGAAGTAGCACAAGCAGAAAAAAGAAAAGAAAAGCTAATAAAACAACTAAAAGAAACCAAAGAATATGACGAAAAAATCGCCCACCTTGCACTTAGCCGTATAGCAATAGACCTAGATGACGGAGTAAAAGTAAACTATGAAAAAGTCCAAACAGCACAAGACGGCAAGAAACTAGAGATACTGGGCAAAATATAGATTATTTAGTATATTTATAGAAAGGTGGTGCATTATGAATAAAAAATGGAGTTTATATGTTGAGAATTTTGCTAAAATAAAATCTGCTCAGATTGAAATTTCTCCACTTATGTGTTTTGTCGGTGACAATAACTCTGGTAAAAGTTATTTGATGAGTTTGCTTTGGGGGATATTGAAATTAGGTAAGGAGATATTTCCAAAAACAAGTTCAGAAGCTAAATCATATAAAAAGTGTGAGCAATGGTTAATTAATAATCTTAATAAAGAAACTATAATTGATGAATACGCTATTAGTATGTATTTGGATTGGTACAATGATTTATTATCAAGCAATAAAAAGGATTTACTCAAAAGACTATTTAATTATGATGTTGAAGCAGAAAAAATAGAAATTAAAAATTATAGTAGAACAACTAATCAAATTTTAAAATGGGACAAGCAAGCCAAAAGATATTCTACAACTAAAACGACTATAAAATTTCCAATAAGTGAAGAGTATTCTAAAGAAGATTTATTAAGAATGAATTCATATATTTGCTGGAATTTGCTCATGGAAGGTATTGCATCACCTTTATACACTCCAGTTATAAGTGGTAAAAGAAATGGAGAACCGATTTATCTTCCTGCTTCTAGAACTGGTTTTATGCTGACTTATACTCAGCTATTAGAAAAATCTGTGTTAAATAGTTTTTCAGGATTAGCTGAGAATCAAGGCAGTACTTTAACACTTCCTTATGTTGATTTTTTACAATTAATCATTAGATTTGAACAAAAAAATAAATTTAAATTCAACAATATAGTAGACTTTATTGAAAAAGAAATGACTAGAGGAAGCTTGAATGTGAAAAAAGAGTTTTCTCCAGTTATTAAGTATAAACCAGAAGGGTCTAGTAAAGAATTTCCTTTGTATGCTGCTTCTTCAGTGGTATCAGAGATATCCTCACTTTCCCTTATTCTAAAATCAGATATTAATTTTAACACTATTGTAATTGAAGAGCCAGAAGCACACCTTCATCCAGAATTACAACAAAAGATAGCTAGAGTAATAATTCAACTTATGAATAGTGGTGTTAATGTATGGATTACTACTCATAGTGAAACTATATTACAACATATTAATAATATGTTAAAACTAAGAAATCATAGCAATTCTAAAAATCTATGCAAAGAATTTAATTATTCCGAAATTGATTTACTTGATATAAAAGATGTAACAATGTATCAGTTTTCACAAGATGAAAAGCAAAAAACTTCAATTTATAGACTTGAATCAAATGATAATGGATTCGTAGTTCCTACATTTAATGAAGCCTTACAGTCCATAGTTCAAGAAGTCTATGCTTTTCAGGAGGATTAACAATGTATGATAGAGATGATATTTCCACATAGAGCGATTAAAATGATTAGAAATAGTAAGGGTGAACTCGAAGGTGAGTTGACAATTTAATAAGAAATTAAAAAATAAAATATAGAATGCAAAATAGCTATTTGCTTTATATAGTTTGATATTTAAAAAAGATTAGGTGGTGTATGGATGAGTATCAAGAAAATTGAACTAACTAATTTTACAGTTTTTGAGGATTTGAATATTGAGTTTTGTGATGGTATAAATATTTTTATAGGTGAAAATGCAACAGGAAAAACTCATATTATGAAGCTTATTTATTCAGCATGTAAAGCCACTAATCCTAAGGATTCTTTTTCTCAAAAGATAGTAAATACTTTTAAGCCCGAAGACTATAAGATTAGCAGATTGATTTCACGTAAGGAAGGTATTTCTAAATCAAAAGTAAAAATTACTGCAATAAAAAATAAAATAGAACAAAATATAGGGATAGAATTCAATACAAAAACTTCTAAATGGGATGCTGATGTTTATGAGGAACAACAATGGGAAACTACTTTTGATGATTTAGAAAGTATATTTATACCTGCAAAGGAAATTTTGTCAAATTCATATAATATAATCTCTGCAAATGAAAAGAACAATGTGGAGTTTGATGATACCTATATTGATATATTGCATTCAGCGAAAGTTGATATTTCAGAAACACAAGAAAATATTTTTGAAAATATACTTTTAAAGCTTGAAAAAATTATGGATGGTAAGGTAATATTTGACAGCAAAAAAGATAAATTTTATATAGAAGAAAAAAGCACGAAATTAGAATTTAATTTAGTAGCAGAAGGAATAAGAAAGATAGCCTTAATATGGCAACTTATCAAAAATGGAGTCTTGAAAAAAGGTTCAGTATTATTTTGGGATGAGCCAGAAGCTAATATTAACCCAATTCATATACCTTTCATAGTAGATATGTTACTTGAATTTCAAAGAAATGGTGTTCAGATTTTTATATCTACCCATGACTACACTTTATCAAAATACTTTGATATTAATTCTAAGGATAAAAACTCAGTTAAATTTTTTTCATTGTACAAAACAGATGATGGAGTAAAATGCGAAAGTAGTAATAAGTTTAAGAATTTGGAAATAAATACTATTAGGGATACTTTTATTCAGCTATATCAGGATGAAATGAACATGGAGATGAAGTCATGATTAGAATAAAAGAGTCTAATATGGTTATATCGGATTTGGCTAAAAAATATAGATTAGCTAAATAAATATGATGTAAAAAGTAGGATTTATTTAATGAGAAACGGAGTAAGTACTAATGGCAGAACTTAATTTAAAACAAATAACTGACAAGTTAAGCTCAGAGTTTTCTTCTGATGTTCGTAGGCTTATATTTTGGTACGATGCCAGAGGAGATTTTGCTTTAGATATAGATAGTATGGAGCTTGAAAATGCAAAGATTATAAAGCTAGAGCCTGACAACCAGTTTTATATCAAGTATCTACTAGAAAGACAAGATACTAGTACAAATTACTTGATTTATGCTCCATTTGCAAAGCCTAGCCTTCGGGATAATCATTTGGCAGATACTATAAAGTATTCAAAGGAGTTTTTTGCTGATAGAGCTTCACTTCTTGCAGTGGATTTGGGGATAGATGAAAAATACAAGCAGGTACTACAAAAATATATCAAGTTTTTTGCATCAAAAGACAGAACTCAAAAGTTCTATGATTTAGAGATAGAAAGATTTAATCAAAGAATCATAGAAACAGCTCTTATGAGCGTACTATGTAAGAGCAAGGTAGTTTCTTTTGAAGAGGTAGTAAGAACTGTAATTACTGCTAGGGATTTGGAAGATAATAGATATTTACAGGAGTTTGAAAAGTATGATTTGCTCAGTGCTTTCTGGCAGATGTGCGAGGAGACTTTTGGAGGCAATTTTTCTTCGCCTTCTCTTGTAAAGCTAGTCAATACTATGTTTACTACCTATACTTCAAAGGTAGTCATGAGCGAGCTACCATCTGCATGGAGAAATTACTGCTCTCATAAATCAGGCAATATCATTGCTTTTCTAGATAGTCTGATGAATAGCATGATTTATCGTGGGGATTTTGATGGTTTGTCTGATATGGTATATAGCACTCTAGATGGCGAAACTGTGCTAAGTAGTGTAGATGTATCTCAGCTGATAGAGCTAGAGATTTTCAAAAAAACCGATGTTTTTATTTTGAAGTGGATGATAGATAGATTAGAGCATGATGACCTAGATGCTAGGCTAAATGACTATTCTATAGTTGATATATGCAAGAAAAGAAGAAAAATGCATTTTAAGCATGTGTTTAGCTCACATTATTATATATTAGAAAATGCTTACTATTTACTGAAAGAAGCTAGATACAAGCCAGCAGAAGAACTAGAAGAAATAACTAAAAACTATATTACAAAGGACTATATCATAGACCAGAAGTATCGCTATTTCTATTATCATTATGATAATGTGCCAGACAGCTCTATTTATGAAAATCTAAGAGAGCTAGTTGAAAATGTATATACAAATAGATTCCTAAATCCTCTAGCTGTAGCATTTAGCAGGGCTTTATGTGAAAACAAGGCTAAGATAAGTCTTACTAGTCAGCAGGATTTTTATAGTAGATTTGTAAAGAATTCTAAAGAGAGAACAGTTGTTATTATTTCTGATGCCTTTAGATATGAAGTAGGGCAGACTCTACTCAAAAGGCTTATGGAAGATGAAAAATGCACTGCAAGTATTCAGGCTATGATGAGCATGATTCCTTCATATACTAGATTTGGGATGTCAGCACTTCTTCCTCACAAGTCTCTAGATATGACTGAGGATTACAGGGTTACTGTAGATGGCAAGATATGTGATGATCTAAAATCCAGAGAGCAAATCCTAAAGTCATATAATGAAAACAGCAGAGCCTTGCAGTTTGATGATATCAAGGGTATGAAGATGACTCAGCTCAAGGAACTATTTACAGGGCAAGAGGTAGTATATATCTATCACAATCAAATAGATGCAAGAGGAGATAAGCTAAATACTGAAAACGAAGTCTTTATCGCATGTGAGGAAGCTATTAAAGAGATTCATATGATGATTAAAAGGCTTACAAATGCAAACAACACTAGGTTTCTAGTAACTGCTGATCATGGCTTTATATACAAAAGAGATAAGCTAGATGAGAGTGATAAGATTAGTGGGTTTGATAAGGAGAGTGCATTTGTAGGGAGAAGGTATATAGTGTCAGCTCAGAAGGTTTCATCTGAGGGAGTATGCAGTATGACTCTAGGTGATGTGATGCGTAGTGATGATGAGAGGACTATATCGCTTCCACTAGGCACTGATGTGTTCAAAGTAGCTGGTGGAGGACAGAATTTCGTGCATGGTGGCTCTAGCTTGCAAGAGGTGATAGTGCCAGTGCTAGATGTAAAGACAAACAAAGGCTACACTCAGACTCAGGCAGTCAAGATTTCTCTTATCAGCCTAGTGAGTAAGATTACTAATCTAAATACAAATCTAGAGTTCATCCAGACAGAAGCTGTCAGTGATGTAAATAAAGAAACTAATTACAAGATTTATTTTATTTCTGATGATAATGAAAAGATATCAAATGAAAATATTTATGTAGCAGATAAAAAGGATATTGATGCAAGTAAGAGGGTATTTAGGCTGAGATTTACTTTTAAAAATAAAAAGTATGACAAGTCAAATAAGTATTATTTGGTTGCCTATGATGAAAAAAATGACCTAGAAGTAATACGCCATGAAATCCAGATGGACCTAGCTTTTGCTGATGACTTTGAATTCAATCTCTAAGACTGGGGGAAGTAGCTTTTATGATGGATACTATGTTGATGGATAATGAAAGCCCAAATGCATTATTAAATAGAAAGCTAAGAAAGTATTTTGATGGGAAGATAGTGAGAAAAGACCTGACAAAATCTATCAAGGAAGGAGCAAATGTGCCTGTATATGTGCTGGAGTTTTTATTAGGGCAGTATTGCAGCTCTGATGACCCTGAGATAATAGAAGATGGAGTAAAGACAGTTAAGAAAATCCTATCAGAGAATTTCGTAAGACCAGATGAAGCTCAAAAAGTCCTATCTATACTCAGAGAGCGTGGTAGTTACACTGTGATAGATAGAATCACTGCAAAGCTAAATATAAAGCAGGATAGATATGAGACTGAGTTTTCGAATCTAGGGGTAAGAGAAATCTTGCTAGATCCTATGTATGTTTCTAAGTATGATAGACTCCTATGTGGTGGAATCTGGTGCATAGTTCAGCTAGAGTATGAGTATCTAGAAGAAGATAAGAGAGCTCATCCTATCCGCATCAGAAAGCTAACTCCTATCCAGATGCCTCATATAGAGCTAGATGAGATTAAGTCAGCTAGAAAGGAATTTACGAAGGAAGAATGGCTAGATGTCCTTATCAGGTCTACTGGTATGGAGCCTAGTAAGTTCAATACTAGGCAAAAATGGCTACTGCTTGCTCGTATGATTCCTCTTATAGAAAACAACTTTAATCTGTGCGAGCTAGGGCCTAGAAGTACAGGAAAATCTCATATATATAAAGAAATATCACCGAACAGTATCCTAGTATCAGGTGGTCAAACTACTGTTGCCAACCTTTTTTATAATATGGCAAACAAATCTGTAGGGCTAGTTGGTATGTGGGACTGCGTGGCGTTTGATGAAGTAGCTGGGATTACTTTTAAAGACAAAGACGGAATCCAAATTATGAAAGACTATATGGCTTCAGGGTCATTTGCTAGAGGAAAAGAAGAAAAAGCAGCTAGTGCTTCCATGGTATTTGTGGGCAATGTCAACCAAAGCGTAGATGTACTGTTAAAGACCTCGCATTTGTTTGAGCCATTTCCAGAAGCTATGGCATATGATACTGCATTTCTAGATAGGATGCATTGCTATGTGCCGGGGTGGGAGATTCCAAAGTACAGACCTGATTTCTTTACAAACGACTATGCATTTATTACAGATTATCTGTCAGAATTTATGAGAGAAATGAGAAAAGAGCAATTTTCTGATGCTTGTGATAGATACTTTAAGTTCGGACATAATCTAAATCAAAGAGATGTGATAGCTGTAAGAAAGATGGTATCAGGATTTACTAAATTGCTGTATCCAGATGGAGAGTATTCTAAGGAAGATATGGCTGAGATACTAGATATCTCACTAGAGCTAAGAAGAAGAGTAAAAGAGCAACTCAAAAAAATAGGTGGCATGGAGTTTTATGATGTCAACTTTTCATATATTGATAATGATACCTTTGAGGAGCATTATGTAGGAGTATCAGAGCAAGGAGGAGGAAAACTCATCCCTGAGGGCATCATAAATCCAGGGCATATCTATACCATATCTAGAGGAAAAACAGGAATGGTAGGGGTATATAGACTAGAAACTCAAGCTCTACCTGGAAATGGAAAAATAGAAAGAACAGGACTAGGCTCAGATAGAGATGCAAAAGAAGCGACAAATACTGCATTTAATTATCTCAAAGCCCATGGACATTCTATCAGTAACTCCATAAGTACAACTACTAAAGACTACATCATCAACTATCAAGACCTAAATGGTGTTGGCATGACAAAGTACCTTACACTTCCTACAGTGATAGCTATAGCTTCTGCTGCTCTAAACAAACCTACACTTAGTAGCCTAGCAGTACTGGGAGATATCAGTATCAGTGGAAGTATATTCAAGGTAGAAGAACTAGCAAACACCTTGCAAGTCTGCCTAGATAGTGGAGCAAAAAAAATCCTCCTACCTATTACCTCAGCAGTGGATATGGCAACAGTCCCACCAGAGCTGATGGGAGCATTTAGCATTATATTTTATAATACACCTCAAGAGGCAGTTTTTAAGGCTCTAGGGGTAGAGTGATAAATTGCAACCGAAAGGTTGCTTTTTTACAATTATTCAATTGAAAAAATGTAATGATATACATTAATTCGTTTGAAAAAATGTATTTAAGCTTTAAAAAAAATAATAATTTAAGCCTTCTATTCTGTAAGAATAGCAATGAAAGAGTATAAACATGAAGATTGGTTAAAGAATATTCCTCTTTGGGGGATAGAGTATATAATTCTGGGATTCTAATATCAAAGACATGTATACAAAATGTGGATATAAAAAAGTAGGTAAATAAACAGAGTTGTTTTTTAATTTATAGAAAACGTGGTATATGTTTTTTTAAAATGGTATAATATCTATAAATCGGAAGAAAAGCTTTCGCCCGGATGCTGTTTGGAGGAGATGTAGATGGATATATTATTAGGGGAATCAAAAGTTTTAGAATATAAGAGTACATTCACAAAGAATATACTTAAAACTGTAAGTGCTTTTGCAAATTTTCATGATGGAATGATTGTTATTGGAATAACTGATGATAAAACTTTAGTAGGAGTAGATAATCCTGAAGAATTAAGACTTAATATTGAAAATAGTATTAATGATAATCTGCAGCCATGTCCATATTATGAAATTAGTACTCAAATAATTGAAAGTAAAACAATTTTGGTTATTTCAGTATACAAAGGAGACAATACTCCATATACAGTTAATAATAAAGCATATAAAAGGTCGGATACAGCAACTGTTCAGGTAGATAAGTTCTTATATCAGAATCTGATTTTAGCAGGAAGAAATAAAGGTTTTGATGGTCTTATATCATCAGTACAAGAACTTTATTTTAACTATCTTGAATCAAAAATGAGAAAAATTTTAGGTATTAATTCTCTATCAGAAGACTTATTAATCTCTTTAAGTTTGATGGAGAATAGGAAATATAATAATGCAGCAGCTCTTTTTTCTGATGATAATCCAGTTGATTCTTCAATTATCCAAATGATTGCCTATAATGATACAACTGTTTTAGGAATAAAAGATAAAGTTGAATCTAAAAATACATCCATTTTAAAACAATTTGATGAATGTTTAGATTTTTATAAAAAGCATATAAATATATCAGAAATTATAGATGGGCCTTACAGAAAGACGGTTGAAGAAGTACCTTTAGTTGCATACAGAGAATCTATTGCAAATTTAATAGTTCATAGAGATTATATGAAGAATGTTGATTCTAGGATAGAGATATTTTCAGATAGGATAGAGATAGTGTCTCCTGGAGGGCTACCAATTGGCATACTTGAAGATGAATACCTTGAGGGGAGACTATCAATCCCTAGAAATAGAATTATAGCTGATATTTTTTTAAGACTAAAAATAATTGAAAAGTTAGGAACGGGTATAAGGAGGATTAAAGAATATTATAGAGAGTATGATGCTAAACCAGATTTTATAATAACTGAAAATAGTATTACAGTTATACTTCCAAGAATAAATAAAGTGATTAAAAATGTTAATGAAATAAATCTAGATAGATTAAATAGCAATGAGTTACTTCTATATTACATTATTAAAGACAATGGGAAAATAAAAAGAAGCGATATTGAAAAGAAAATAGATTTGAAAAAATCTCAAATACTTCAGATAATAAACAAACTTAGAGAGTACAACTTAGTTTTAAAGACAGGTCAAGGTGTGAATACTAAGTATATGATTAAATAAAAAAAATTATATATATAAATTTGAAACCTTTTTGTGTTGGTGTTAAACTAGTATTTAAACAGTTTAATGGAGGTTTTCAGATGAGTTACGAATTAAGGAAGTATAAGGAATTAGATTTTAATGATGATTTATTCAAAAATGCGCAAAATGCTAAGTATGAACTAGTAGAAAAGGACAGAGTAGCGCCCGATAACTACCATGCGATGTCGATATATCCCGAATATTTTAAAATAGATGGTAAGTGGATTTTGGCAGAAGAAAGCAGAATGGACTGTGTACCAGTACTAAGAGAAGATAACTCAATTGATATTGTTGAGTTTAGGAGATTAAAAACTGGGGACAAGGTAATCGTTGGAAGAACAGAAGATGCTAGTGAAGGAATTTATGTACATTTTGAATGCTTTGAAGACAATAACCCATGTACTAATGATGCATTTTGTTTTAGGGCAGGTAGATCTAGAGAAACATCTTATACTAAAGATTATGAAGAACTATATGAGCTATTGAAATATGAGAAAGAAAATGGCTATATAGTTTGGGTTTTAGGACCTGCTGCTGTTTTTTCTAAGGGGGCTAGAGAAGCTATGGCTAGCTTGATTGACAATGGTTATGCTAATGTCCTCATAGGAGGAAATGCTATAGCAACTCATGATTTAGAAGGGTCATTATTTCAGACCGCTCTAGGACAGCATATATATACTCAAGAGTCTGTAAAGGATGGTCACTATAATCATTTGGATGTGCTAAACAAAGCAAGTAGAGCTGGCTCTATTGAGGAATTGATAAAGCAAGAGAATATTACTGAAGGAATAATTTATTCATGTGTAAAAAACAATGTGCCTCTTGTTTTAGGGGGATCTATAAGAGATGATGGACCTCTTCCGATTGTTATAGCTGATGTATATAAGTTTCAAGATGAGATGAGAAAGC
Organism: Acetoanaerobium sticklandii; assembly: GCF_000196455.1. NCBI lineage: Bacteria > Bacillati > Bacillota > Clostridia > Peptostreptococcales > Filifactoraceae > Acetoanaerobium > Acetoanaerobium sticklandii. The sequence continues at coordinate 1,191,206 of NC_014614.1, forward strand.
ATGTAAATAAAGCTACTACTGTGATATGCTTAGCCACTCAGCTTCATACTATAGCGATAGGAAATATGACACCATCATATAGAGTTGAGAAAGATAAAATAAGGCCGGTTAACTTCTACACAATAGATATTTCAGAGTTCGCAGTAAATAAATTAAAGGATAGAGGCAGTCTAGAAGTTGTTACTATGGTTACAAATGTCCAAGATTTCTTGGAAAAATTAAATACCAATCTGACTAAATAAGTTAAGTTATTTTGATGATTTTATATATTTAATTTACAATATAGTGCATTTAGCGAATTATTAATTTTAGATAGTTTAAAATTTTGATTCTCTAAATGCACTTTTTTAGTTTTTTGAGTTAGGTTAAAATGAGCAAAATTAATAAGGAATCTTGATTGCTATAAATGGTGATTTTATTATAAGTCATCAATTTTTATTATTTTTTCTTCTCCAGATAGCATATCTTTAATTTTGACTATTTTATTTTTTACTTCTTCCTCGCCTACTATAATTACTTTTTGAATTTTTAGGTTGTTTGCGTATTTCAGTTTTTTCTTAAGTGAGGCATCATCAAAATATATCGAAGCTCTAGAGCCATTAGCTAGTAGCTTATCAAGTATGATAGAGCAGTAATCCATAGTATCACCTAGAGGAAGTATAATGAAGTCATCGCTTCTATTTAGGTTATAGGTATCTATGAAGCCTATTTCTTGGAGTACGAAAAATAATCTTGTTAGTCCAATTGATATTCCAACCCCAGGAAGAACAGTATCAGTATAGTTTTCAGCTAGGTTATCATATCTTCCTCCAGAACATATAGAGCCATAGCTCTCATTTCCTATGAGCTTTGTTTCAAATACAGTACCAGTATAATAATCTAGGCCTCTAATGATTTTTAAGTTTATGTCATATTCTTTTTCATCAACTTTTAGAATATCTAGCATTTTTACTACTCTAGCGATTTCATTTACACCCTCAGCATAGGTTTCATTTATATTAAAAGCTTTAAGCTGATTTATAATTTGAACTGAACTACCATCTATGCTCATAATTTTATTTATAAAACTGCTTTTTTCTTCTCCTATTAGCTTTTCTAATTCGGCTTTAAACTCATTTGTTGGCATCTTATCGTATTTATCAATTAAGTTCATAGTTTCAAATGAATTTTCTATTTGTAGATATTCAAATATTCCACTGAGTATTTTTCTGTTGCTGATTTGAAATTTGTAGTTAGGAAGCTTTATTTCTTTGAAAGCTTGAGATGCTAAGCTAATCACCCAGGCATCGTTGTCTACACTTAGTTTGTCTTTATTGATTACGTCGATATCTAGCTGATAAAATTCTCTATATCTCCCTCTTTGATTTCTTTCGCCGCGATAGACTTTCCCTAGCTGATATCTTTTGAATGGAAATTCTAATTCGTTTATGTGCTGTGCTACATATCTGGCAAATGGAACAGTTAAATCAAATCTAAGAGCAAGGTCGTTTTTTCCTTTTTGAAATGCATAAACTTGCTTTTCTGTCTCGCCTCCAGATTTTACTAATAGTACATCGGCTTTTTCTATTACTGGTGTATCAATAGGATAGCAGCCATTTTTTTCATATACCTTCAATATTTTTGTAGCGATATCATCAAATATTCTCTGCTCGTTTGGAAGCAGTTCCATAAATCCTGGTAGTATAGACGGTTTAATAAAGTTTTTACTCATGTAAGTTTCCCCCTTTTTTATATTAAAAAAAGCTATGTGAGTGTATATCTCACATAGCTTATAATAAACTAACTTAATTTATTATCATCACTGGAGATATAGGTCCAAACAGATATAGACCTGTATCTACAGAAGTAGACCAAGCCTCTAGCGATGATGATGCAATTTATTTAATTGTGATAGGATTTGCATTGTCATTTGAATTCTCCATTCAATGTTTTATGAATTTATCACACTATTTGAATAATTTCTACTAAATTTATTATATAATATAACAATAGGAACTAAAAATCAATAAAAATTATTTAAAGGAGTTAGTCAATTAGAGGCAAAGTCAATAAAGCTTATTAGGATTGAAGATGAACTTTTAAAATAAATTTAAGGGAGCAGGATAGAAAATGCAAAGAGAAAAAGCTATAGAGTTATTGGAAAAACACGTTACTACTCCTCATATCATCAGACATTGCTATGCAGTGGAGGCTGTAATGAGAAAGTTAGCTGAGAAACTAGAGCCAGAGAAAATTGATGACTGGGGGATAGCTGGACTATTACATGATTTAGACAATGATTTGGTGGACTGGGAAAGTGATATGTCAGTTCATGGCCCGAAAACTGTGGAAGTAATGAAGGTAGAGGGTATAGGAAATGAACAGATGTATAGAGCTATTTTGGCGCATAATCCAGCAAATGGAAGTAAGATTGAAAGTACATTTGAAAGAGCAATGTACGCAGCTGATCCCATAACTGGATTTATCAATGCTATTGCACTAGTATACCCAGATAAAAAAATTAAAAGTGTAAAGGTTAAGTCTATAGTAAAGCGCATGAAAGAAACTAGATTTGCAGCTGGAGCAAATAGAGAGGCAATGAAATCAATAGAGCTTCTCGATATTTCATTTGAAGAATTTGCTGAGCTTGCTTTGAATGCCATGTGTGAAATTGATTCTGTACTTGAATTATAATCCGCTATTTTACTTACTTGCAACTGCCAGTTGACAAATTACAAAGTCTAATTGGTAGAGTGCAACTGCCCAAAATATTATTATTAAACTAAGAAAACATTATTTTGATATGTAACAATATAGGAGGTAAGGATAATGATATTGGCGGACAAGATTATTTTATTAAGAAAGAAAAGTGGATGGTCACAAGAAGAGCTAGCAGAAAAATTGAATGTATCTAGACAATCTATATCAAAATGGGAAGGCGCTCAATCGGTTCCTGGTATGGATAAAATACTTCAACTAAGTGAAATTTTCGGTGTAAGCACGGATTATTTACTAAAGGATAGTATAGAGCTAGAAGAATATGTAGAGCAAGAATCCAAAAGCGAAGAATCGAGTATGAGATATGTATCAATGGAAGAGGCTAATTCATATTTGGATTTGACTCAAAATATAGCTCATAAAATGGCTCTTGGAGTTGCTATGTGCATAATGTCACCAGCAATAATAATAACTCTATCAAATTTATACTTGCTTGAACAATTTTCGTTTTCTGAAAATCAATCACAAGCAATTGCATTGACATTATTTTTTATAACAATAGCAAGTGCAGTTGTTATATTTATAAGTATTGGAATGAAATTCAAGGATTTTGAATACCTAAAAACTGAACCTATAGAAACTGAATATGGTGTATCAGGTATGGTTAAATCCAAAATGAAAGCATATAAAGAAACATATAGTAAGTACAATATTATAGGAGTAACTTTATGTATACTTTCGGTGCTTCCAGTAATACTATCTTCATTTGCAGATAAAGATTTAACAGATGGAATAGGAGTTATAGGAACACTATTTATGGTAGCTGTTGGAGTTTTCATGCTAGTTACAGTAGGAACTATATGGTCTAGCTTTAATGTACTTCTTCAAGAAGGAGAGTATTCTGTAGAGGGAAAGGCGAAATCAAAAGTAGTTGGAAGTATTGCAGGAATATACTGGCTCCTTACTACAGCTTTATATCTATTTATTAGCTTCTACTATGGAGCATGGGATAAGAGCTGGATGATATGGCCAGTAGCTGGGGTATTATTTGGAGCTGTTGCTGCTATTGCGAACTTAGTTATAAAAAGTAAGAAATGATTAGGAGGATTAAATGCAAATACAAAAGCTAGTAATAGGAATGCATGAATCAAATTGCTATATTGTAAGTGAGGATAATAAGGCTCTAATAATTGACCCAGGTGGTGAAGCTAGTAGAATTATTAAGCAAGTTCAAAGAAATAATTTATCGATTGTAGCAATCGCACTTACTCATTATCACTGTGATCATATAGAAGCAGCTTTAGAGTTAAAGAAGGCTTTTGACTGTCCTATTTATGCTCATAAAAAAGAGCTAAAAGGTCTACAGGACCCAAAGATAAATCATACTGAAACTTTAGGAAGAAAAGCTATATCTATAACTCCTGATGTTTTACTAAGTGAAGGTTCGAAAATAAATATAACAGATGATATATATTTAGAGACTATTCATACTCCAGGACATACACCAGGAGGGATTTGCCTTTATTCAAAGCTACAAAAGCTAGCATTCACTGGGGATACTTTATTTGAAGATGGATTAGGAAGAACTGATTTAGAAGGTGGAAATGAAGACCTTATGAAAAAATCAGTCTCAAATAAAATTTCACTATGGGAGGATGATATTAATATTTATCCTGGGCATGGGAATTCAGTTAGCATGAAAGAATTGAGAAGAAGAGGCATAATGTATCTTAAGTAGATTTTGGAAATTCTGCATATTAGGAGAGTGAGAATTGTGGACCAAAATAAATCAAATAAGACTATTATCGTAGCGCTGATTATATTAATTATCAGTATGACCTTTATATTTATTATGGATAAAACTAAACAAACTGATACAAGTGAAGAAACTAATGCAGATAAGCTATATGCTCATAAATCTGAGTATATAGGAGACAGCAGTAATATATCAGGATTACTAAATTTACTTCCATATTCTGAGTATAAGACTAGCATAGAGCTCTCAACATCTGATAAACCCTACGGACTAAAGGTTATATATAATATTGGTGATTCAGCTGTAAATATTTCAGATTTAAAAAATCAATTTTACAATAATGCTCTAATTATTTTTTCCTTGATAGAAAACGTAGATTATATTGATTTTGAATTGATTGATGACGATAGTGCAGAGCCTGAAATCCATCATTACGACAGAAAAGAGATACAAGATAGTCATATAGATAACTTGTATGGATACTCAGCAGATTTGCAAACTTTCGAAAACTTTTTAATGGAAAAAGTTTATATGCCAGGAGGTTCTTGACCTAACTAAATAGTGCTAGGTTAGTACTAACATGTAATAATAATCACTAACTTTATATAAAGGGGCATAATTATGGGGAAAAATATAGAGGTTTATGAGTCTTTGATTAATAAAATTCTATCAAACGAGCTAAATCAGAAGGCTAACTCAAATTCAATTTATAAAGAAAAATTAGAGCCTGGTACATCAGGCTCTATTATTGCGTCATATATCAAGATGATTGTAGAGAAGGGACTGAGGCATTATAAGTCCGATAATGATGATTTATCTAAGCAAATTGAGATTACAAATAAAATAATTGAAAATTTAAGTGTATTAGTCGAAGAATCTGAGCTAGAAAAATATTCATTAACAGAAGAGTATATGCTAAAGGCTATAGGGGATAAACTTGCAGCTAAAGACAACATAAAGCAGTGGTTACCACAGACATCTGTAGCAAGTAGTAGTTTATTTACTGGAGCAATACATGAGCCACCAGTATATGCTGAATTAAAGAGAGAAATAGCTTCGGCTGACCGTATTGACTTGTTAGTATCGTTTATAAAGTTTAGTGGTCTTAGACTGATTTATGATGATTTGAAAGAGCATACTAAATCAAAGAAATTAAGAGTTATCACTACTAGCTATATGGGAGCATCTGATTTAAAAGCTATCCAAGAACTTGCAAAGCTTCCAAATACTGAAGTTAAGGTATCTTATGATACTAATAGGACTAGATTACATGCAAAAGCATATTATTTCCATAGAAATACTGGATTTAGTACTGCATACATAGGCTCATCTAATTTATCTCAAGCTGCTCTAAGTGAGGGTACAGAGTGGAATATGAAAGTCTCTGAATATACTTCTGCAGAAATTATTAATAAGTATAGGGTTACATTTGAAACTTATTGGAATTTAAATGAATTTCAAGTTTTCAATCCAGATAATTTACTTGATGTACAGAAATTAAAACATGCATTATCTAATGAAAAACACGAAGAGAAATCGAATGAATATTTCTTTGATTTAGTTCCTTATGCATATCAGCAGGAAATTTTAGATAGATTGGAAATAGAAAGAGAGGTTTACAATTCTTATTATAATCTTATAGTAGCAGCTACAGGAACAGGGAAAACCATGGTTTCTGCTTTTGATTTTAAGAATTTTTATAAAGATAATCCATCAGCAAAGCTTCTATTTCTAGCTCACAGAGAAGAGATTTTATCACAGAGTGTAATGGCGTTTAGAGGAGTATTAAAGGATGCCAACTTTGGTGAGCTATGGGTAGGCAACCACAGACCATCTATTTTTAATCATGTTTTTGCTTCTATACAGACATTGAATAGTAACGAGCAGTACAAAGAGTTTGCATGTGATTATTTTGATTATATTGTACTAGATGAAAGCCACCACACTACTGCAAGCTCATATAGGAAGATACTAAGTCATTTTGATTCTAAGATTATGCTAGGGCTGACAGCTACACCTGAAAGACTTGATGGAGAGGATATTTTAGAATTTTTCAATCATAGAATCGCTTATGAAATAAGACTAAGAGAAGCGATAGAGAGAAATTTGCTTTGTCCTTTTCATTATTTTGGAGTTTCGGAGACTGTAGATTTGAGCAATGTTAAGTGGCAAAATGGTCGTTATGATACTCTTGAATTAAGTGATAAGTACATAGGGAATCTAGCTAGAGATATAGGAATTGTTTCTGCTATTGATAGATATGTTACATCTAGGAACTCAATTAAAGGCCTAGGTTTTTGTGTAAGCAAAGAGCATGCAAGGTATATGGCTAATAGTTTTAATGAAAAAGGTATTTCTTCTATTTCGTTAGATTCTGATTCTAGTGATGAAGTGAGAAGAGGAGCAAAGGATAAGCTTATATCTGGTGATATAAAGTTTATTTTTGTTGTGGATTTATATAATGAAGGCGTAGATATACCACAGATTAATACAGTTTTATTTCTTAGACCTACAGAGTCAGCAACAGTATTTATACAGCAGTTAGGGAGAGGGCTTAGGTTACATGAGAGCAAAGATGTACTTACAGTACTTGATTTTATAGGACAAGGCAGAAAGGAATATAATTATCAAGTTAAGTTTCAATCTATGATTGGGAGATTACATCATTCAATTGACAAAGAGATAAATCAGGATTTCCCAACTTTGCCCAAAACTTGCTTTATTCAGCTTGAAAAGGTTGCAAGAGATATAATACTTGATAATATATCTAGCTCATATTGTAACAAAAATAAATTAAAACAAATGGTAAATGCTTTTCCTTTGGTTTGCAGTTTGCCATTTAATCTTATTAATTTTCTAGAGCATTATAATTTAACCCCGCAGGTGCTTTATAAAGCATCGACTCTATCAGAGCTTTCGTCTTCGTATGAAGCGAGTTCATCTATTTTTGATAATATTAAGGTTTTAAAGTCTCCTTTTATGAAAGTAAGTAAGATTAATGATTATGGATGGTTGAATTTTTTAGATGAGTTTTTAGCTAGTCCAGATAAAATATTACTTGAAAAAGACAAGAGAAGACTTTTGATGCTTTATTATACTATGTTTCAAAATGAACCAGAGCAAGATATTGTAGAAGTATTTCAAAGTATGAAGCAAAACAAGGCCTTGTATGAGGAATTAAAGGATTTAGTAAAGTACAATTTAAGTAAAATTGACCATCTACCAAATATAATTAATATATCAGATGATGTTCCACTTGAGCTACATGCTTCATATTCTACCGATCAGGTCTTATCAGCACTAGGTGTTCATACAACTGACAAAAAAGCTCCTTTTAGAGAGGGAGTCAAATATATAGAAGAACTAAATCTAGATGTATTTTTTATAACTTTAAATAAAAGTGATAAATTGTTCAAGGAATCTACTATGTATGAAGACTATGCAATTAACGAAGAACTTTTTCACTGGCAATCACAGAGTAGAACTACTGTAAATAGTTCTACCGGAAGAAGATACATCAATATGAAAGAGAACAAAAGTAAAGTATTATTATTAGTTAGAGAAGAAAAATCTGATTCATATGGAGCGACTGAGACTTTTAAATGTCTAGGTCTTGCTTCTTATGTTTCGCACGAAGGTTCAGCTCCTATTAGTATCATATATAAGTTAGATAACAAAATGCCTATGAATATTTTAAGGTCATCTAACCAAGTTGTTAATATATAAATATATTTAATACATATTTATGATTCTCGAAATAAAGAGTACTTCATAAATATGTATTTTTTTGAAAAAATATGTATTGAAATAAAAAAAGGGTATAAAGATTAAAAGCTTTTTACTTATAGGGGGTTATACCATGAAAAAACAAGTAATTATGCTATGTTTTCTTACTATACTTATACTTATATATCCAATTAATATTTTTGCGGCTGAAGGCTTGAATTTCACAAAAGAAGAAACTGAATTTATAAAAAATCATCCAGTTATTAAGTTAGGAATAGATCCAAATTTTGTTCCATTTGAATTTTATGATGAAAATAATGAATATAAAGGAATTACAGCTGATTATTTAGAGCTAATAAGACAAAAGACAGGGCTTGAGTTTGAAATTCAAAGAAATTTGACTTGGCCAGAGGCATATGACAAAGCTCTTTCCAGAGAGATTGATGTTCTTCCAGCTGTATCAAAGACCGATGAAAGAGAGCAGCATTTTATATTTTCTGAGCCTTATTATTATTTCAAAAGAGTCATAGTTACAAGAAATGATATTAGTGGAATTAACAGTATAGAAGATTTAAAAAATATGACTGTAGCAGTGCAAAGGAATAGTTCTCATCACAGTTATCTTTTGTCCTATCCAAATATAAATCTTAGTCTGTATGATTCTGTTGAAACTGCACTTACAGCTGTAGCGGATGGAAGTGAAAAAGTATTTGTTGGAAATTTAGCTACTACAAATTACTTAATTAAATCCAATGGAATTACAAATCTAAAGTTTATAGCATTTGAAGCTGAAAAACAACAGGCTTTGTATTTTGCGGTGAGAAAAGATTGGCCAGAGCTTACAAGTATACTAAATAAAGCCTTAGACTCTATAACTCAAGAAGATAAAATAGCCATTAATGATAAGTGGATTGAGTTCGAGGTAGAGCTAGATTATGGGCCAATTATAAGGCTTATATTGATTATTGGTTCGTTTGTAGCTGCTATTTTAGGAGTTTCTTTTTATTGGATAATTCGTTTAAGAAAAGAGATTAGGGTTAGAGAGCAAATCCAGAAAGACTTGAAAAAAGCAAAAAAAGAAGCTGATGAAGCGAATGAGTTTAAATCAGGATTTATGGCTAGGATGTCCCATGAGATAAGAACACCTCTTAATGCAATTACAGGCATGGCATATCTTCTTAAAAAAACTGATATTTCATTAACCCAGAGTATGTATGTGGACAGGATAACTCAAGCATCTAACAACATGCTCAGCATAATAAATGATATTTTGGATTTTTCTAAGATAGAGGCAGGAAAAGTTGAAATAGAGGAAGCTTCTTTTAGTATAGACGATATAATTCAAAATGTAGTAAATATTGTTTCATATAAAATAGAGGAACAAGAGATAGGGTTTAGGTTGTCAAAAGACTCTCAGCTACCAAATTGGTTTATTGGGGATCCAAAAAGAATTGAGCAGGTTCTACTTAATATATTAAATAATGCTGCAAAATTTACTCAAAAAGGTGAGGTAGCCTTGGATATAAGATTAATAGCTAAAGAAAGTGATATTTATCATATATCATTTAACATTAAAGACACAGGAATAGGAATGACTCAGCAGCAAGTAGAAAAATTGTTTAGTCCGTTTGTGCAAGGAGACAGTAGTATTAATAGGAGGTTTGGAGGCTCAGGGTTAGGACTATCAATAGTTAAAAATCTAGTTGAAATGATGGGTGGAAGCATAAATGTTTTTTCTACTCCAGATGAAGGCTCTACATTTATTATAAATTTATCTCTAAGAGCTGATAAAATTAAAGAAGATGAATATTTAGCTAAATTATCAACTAAACATTTTAGCGGTTTGAGGACATTGGTTTTAGAAAAATCAGGAACAAGTATGAATTTAATCGATAGTTATCTTAGCTCTTTTGGGATGCACTGTGAGCTTACTAGTTCAGAAGAAAGTGCTCTTAGTATGTTAGAAGCAGCTGATGGAAAGTTTGCAAAGCCATTTGATTTGATTATTATAGATTACAATACTCCTGCATCTGGAGGATTTAGATTTGTGGATGTGGTTCATAGCAATACTAAAATTGCCAAAATGCCTAAGATAATCATTTTGCTTCCAATGATGAGAGAGGATTTATTTGACAATCTAAATGAGCACAATATAGATGTGGGTATAGGAAAACCAATTATTCCTTCAATCTTACTTAATGCTATTTTCGATATATTTAATCTAACAGCTGTTTCAGCATCAAGCATAAGCACAACTAAATCAAATGATTTAGAAAAATTAGATAAAATATATAAGGTTTTGTTGGTTGAGGATAATAAAACAAATCAAATGATAGCAAAATCAATCCTTGAACAGGTTGGGATAGAATGTATAGTCGCTAACGATGGACAAATTGCAGTTGAAAAATTCAAAATTCATATGAATGATATTTCTTTGATATTGATGGATCTTCATATGCCAGTTATGAATGGATATGAAGCAGCAAATGAAATAAGAAAGATATCAAGTGAAATACCTATTGTGGCTATGACTGCAGATGTAATTTTAGGAGTGAGAGAAAAATGTGAAGAAAGTGGAATATATCACTATATAAGCAAGCCTTTTGCTCCAGATAAGCTAATTTCACTTGTAAAAGAGATTATTATAAATTCTAATATGAAGGAGCTTAATAAAGCAGAGAATACAAATGATTACAACGAGAAAGTACTAGATGAAGAAGCTGGCCTTAAATATATGGGAGGAAATAGACAGTTATATCATGATATTTTAAATGAATATTTAAAAGAAAATAAAAATACAGCAGATTTAATTTCTCAAGCAATTTATGATAGAAGATATGATGATGCAGAAAAATTAGTTCATAAAATAAAAAGTAGTTCAGGCAGTATTGGAGCTAAAAGCCTTTACGAAGCTGCTATTAGGTTACAAAAATCTCTATCTGATAATAATGATAAAGCTATAGAAGTTAATAGATTGAATTTTACAATACTATTTAATAAATTGATGAAAGAAATTGAAGGAATTATTTAACTGCGAGCAGTTTGGTTTAGCTATAGGAGGATGGTTATGTTTGTAAAAATATTATTAGTAGATGATTCAGCCTCAGATCGTATGATAATTAAAAATATGCTACAGGATTATAGTATCTATACTGCTTGTGATGGAATTGAAGCCATAGAATATATAGAAAACTGTGATGATATTGATTTAATGATTTTGGATTTAAATATGCCAAATATGAATGGATTTCAAGTACTCGAAATTTTAAATTCAAGATATAAGGATAAAAATATCAAAACCATTATATTAACTAGCTATGACGAAATTGATAATGAAATAAGAGGTTTACAGATGGGAGCAGTTGATTATATTCGTAAGCCAATTCATATGAATTCTTTAAAGGCTAGGATAGAAGTTCATGCTCAATTATTAAAAACTCAAAGAATTCTAGAACAGCAGTTACAAGAACAAGGGCTTACATTAGATTTGATTATTAATCAAGCACCTATTGGAATTGCTATCTCCTATAGCTCGGATTTAAATAATATCTGGAGGGATGAATACTGCATTTTTAGTCCAATGTTTCTAAACATAACTGGAAGGAGCAGGCATGAATTGATTAGCCTAGGATGGGAAAATATTTCCCATCCAGATGATTTAGATGATGAGCTTGTTTATAATAATAAGCTTAGGACTGGAGAGCTCGAAAGCTATACTATTGATAAAAGAATTATAAAACCTGATGGTTCAGTTGTATGGGTTCACCTAATTATGTCAAATATCTATCTTTCTCCTGAACGTCCCTGTAATCAAATTTGCTTGATTCAAGATATTACACAAAGAAAGTCATTTGAAAATGCATTAATTGAAAGTGAGAGAAGTAAATCAGTGCTTTTATCCCATCTTCCAGGACTTGCATATAGGTGTAATTATGATGATGACTGGACTATGCAGTTTGTATCGGAAGGCTGCTATGAGCTTACAGGGTATAAAGCTGATAGCTTACTTCATAACAAGGAATTATCATATAATGATATAATATCTCCTGAATATAGAGAAATTCTAAGTAATGAATGGAAGACAGTGCTAAGAAATAGAGATAGCTTTAGCTATGAATACGAAATTATTACTTCAACAAAAGAAAAAAAATGGGTGATAGAGTTAGGCGAAGGGATATTTGACAAAGATGGCAATATAGAAGCATTAGAGGGAATTGTAATTGACATTTCATATAGAAAAGCAATGGAAAATGAGCTGAAATATAGTAATGAACATGATCGGTGGACTGGCCTATATAACAGAAACTATTTAGAGGAGCTGATTTTAAGAGATATAAAAAGCCAATCGAAAGCAAATCTAGCTTTAGTTGGAATCAATTTAAGTGCAGTCAGTTCTCTTAATAAAATGTATGGCTTTCAATATATTCAAGAGTTAATTAAAGTAATTGTAGAAAACTTAAATGTCCACGTAACGAAGGAAAGATTGTTATTTAGCACATATGAAAATAGATTTGTTTTCTATGTAAATAATTACGAAGATATTGAAGAACTAAAAGAGTTTGGAGAATGCTTAGCAAAAACCTTGGAGCCATATATTTCCGCAGAAAGAGTAGGCGTAGGAATAGGAATACTTGAAATTGGCTATGAAGAACACAATGTAGATAATTTATTTAAAAAACTGCTAATAGCATCAGAAAAAGCAATAGAAATAAATGACAGAGATTACTGGGTATGTGTATATGATAATAAATTAGAAACAGAGGTAATGAGAGAACAAGAAATCAAACATGAATTAACTAAAATATCTCAGCTTCATATAGATGGCAGTTTATATATACAGTACCAACCAATTTTTGATTTGAAAGCAAATAAAGTTACTGGATTTGAAGCACTATCTAGAATAAACAGTGAAAAATTAGGATTTATTTCGCCTCTTGAATTTATTCCAATTGCAGAAGAGACAAAGCTTATTATTCCTATAGGAGAAAAAATAATATCAAAATCGCTAGATTTCTTATTCAGATTAAATATTCTTGGCTTTGATGATATAGATATATCAATTAATCTCTCTGTAATTCAGTTATTTAAGAAGGATTTTCCCGAAAAGCTATTTAAAATAATTAAAGAGAAAAATGTAAATCCACAAAATATTATTTTAGAAATAACAGAATCTATTTATTCATCGGACTATGATTATTTAAATATAATACTAAATGATTTAAAGAGGATAGGATTGAAAATTTCTATCGATGATTTTGGGACTGGATACTCATCTTTATCTAGAGAAAGAGACTTGAATATTGACTGCTTGAAGTTAGACAAATCCTTCATAGATAAGCTTATGTATTTATCTCCAGAAGAAGCAATTACAGGAGATATTATATCAATGGCTCATAAACTGGGACATAGCGTAGTAGCTGAAGGTGTGGAGCATGAAAAGCAAATGAATTATCTCAAAAGCTCTGACTGTGATAGGATTCAAGGCTATTTTATAAGCAGACCTCTGGATGAAGAGAAAGCTATTGAATTTTTAAAATAAGAAAAAGCTACCTAGAAAAAAATTGAGCAGTATATTGATTGTTATGATGCTTAGTATCAATATATTGCATTAAATTTATTTTTCTAAGTAGCTTTTTTTTGACTATAAAAATGCTTTATTAATCGTATAGAATATAGCTTTATTTGATTTGATTAGGAGTAAAATCAGCTATCATAGATTTGTAAGCGGATTCTAAAATATCAAAATTAATTTTATGGCTATACTTTGAGTTATCTCTTTCTAAAATAAGTAGCTTTGAAGAAATAAGGTTGTTTAAATGGTAAGAAATAGTAGCTTGAGAGACATTGAGCGTAGTTGCTATTTCTTTTGCAGATGTAGCTCCTTGAGCTATGAGCTTTATAACTTCATATCTAGTTTTATCACCTAGGTTTTTGAATAAAAGCACACGATCCTTTAGTTCGTTTTCTTTTGCGTTTTGTATCAGCTCAAGAAAATCCTCGACATCAATTCCCCACCTTAGATAAGGCGTTTTATCACTAGTATTAATTTCTAAAGCATATGAATTTATAAAGGATATGAGAATGTTACCACTAGGAAGAAGCTTTTTATTAAGTAAATTATCTGTCATAGTAGGTAAAGCATCTCCATTTGAATCATTAAGCTTTTTTTCTACAAATTTTCCAAATTCAATTATCTTAGATTCTTTAAGTCTATATTCGTTTTCAAATAATGGAATAAGAGTTTCAATTAATGAAATCCACTCATTGGTCATGGTTTTTGGCTGCCTAAGAAGTGAAGAAATTTTCCATTTTTCTTCATCGTTGGCATCAAGCTGTTCTAGTAAATCAATCTGCTTATTTTTATCATTCATATACTTAGTAACATCATCGTATATATCCTCTGCATGAAGAATCTTATCATTTTCAGTAATGCTAGCGTATATCTTTGACAGAAAGCTTCTTAATAGCTCGTCTTCAGTAAGACTTTTTAGTTTGTTAAGATAAGAATCAACAGAATCATAGCCGAAAAAGGAATTTAGCTTAGTTAGCATCACAGGCATAGATAAATTCGAAAAATAAAATCTGTTAATTTCTTTTTCAAAAGGCTTCAGCTTAGTTGCAAGGGCTTCATAGTACTCAAATGTATCCTCTAAAATATAGTCATTGTAATAATCAATATCTAAATCTCTAGATTTTTTTTCTGAAAATCTTAAGCATTCTGGAAAAGTAATTAAGTCTATGATTTTGCTTTCAGTGGCGAAAAATTTATATTGCATGACTCCTCCTCTTGTTCATTAGTTATAAATGGCTTCTTAAAATATATAGTGGCAAGCAGGACTATAATCCCAACAAAAATAATTGTTAATGAAATAGATACCTTTTCTACTAATAATCCAAATAAAATCTGCCCCAAAGGGATTGAAGCAAGTAGACCTAAATTCATCACTGATCCGACTCTGCTTATAAAATCTCTAGGAACTATAGTCTGCAAAAGAGTTCCTAAAGAAATATTTACGATTGTCGAAAGCAAGGTTACTATACATACCATGATGCCTATAGCTAACATTGGGACTAGCGTTGTATCAAAGTAATTAATAAAAATATTACTAGAAAAGAATGCAATTAGTAAAATAATAATACTTATGGCGAAAAAGGTTTGAATTGCTAGTTTGCCAATATCCATAGACTTTGCTTTTTTTCCAACTATTACAGGAGCTAGTAGCATGGATATTCCAATACAGGTAGTAAGTACTCCATATTGAATCTCAGTACTATGGAAGACTTTAAAGAACAGAAATATCAATCCTACACTTAGAAGAGGACCGATTGAAAAATTTAAAAACACACCAAAGCCTATTATATTTACTAAAATTTTATGTTTTTTTAAAACCGTAATTCCTGAAATAAAATCCTTTTTAAAATTATTAAAATCTAATTTTTCAGGCTCCTTATTATATTTTGGAACTTCTATAGTCATTTCTAAAATTGCAGATAGTATAAAGCTTATAGAATTAATTATCAATAGAAGCTGCATCCCGAAGAAAGCGTAAAGTGAAGATGCTATTAGTGGAGATGCTATATTTGAAATACTATCGATCATCGATTTAATACTATTGGCTTCAAGTAATCTTTCTTTTGGCATAATACTAGGAATAACTGCTCCCATGGCACTGTCAAAAAATATTTCAACTATTTCTAATAAGAAAACTAAAACATAGATACTTATTAAACTCATGCCACCGTTTATATAAAAGTATAAAGCAAATCCCCCGATTAGAAAACCGTTAATTAAATCTAATCTTATTATAGTTTTTTTCCTATCAAACCAATCTCCAAAAACTCCACCTACAGGTGATAATAATATTCTAGGAATTATTGAAATTGCAAGCATACTTGAAAATATAAGAGCTGAGCCTGTGATGGATAATACATACAGGGATAAAGCAAACTGTTGCATATTACTTCCTAATAGAGAACTGAATTTTCCAATCATTAAATTTCTAAAGTTTTTTTCTTTTAAAATATTCATCTCAAAACCTCCATAAGATATTTACCTAAAAAATAATTATTATTTAGATATTTATATATTAAATTAGATAAATATCTAAGTCAAGTAAATTGATTATAAAAAAATCTTATTTTTATTAATATCTTAGATAATTAAAATAAAATTCTATCTATTACAACTTTTTGATTAATAATATAGAACTAGGGAATCATATATGATATAATTTACTTATTACAGGGTAAATAATATTTACTAAGCTTGAGTTTTTTCTAGGAGGATTATATGGAAAATACAACACTATCTCAATTTTTTGATTTTGAAGTTCATTTTAAAGAGTTTATAAAAAGAAATTCATATTTTACTAATGTTGCTAGTGCTTATTTTGCAATTTTTAATGACAATACAACTAGGATAAACTATAAATATAAATATAACTTCAGTGATGTTTTGACTGCTTCTTTAATAAAGAGTATGATATCTGATTCAGAGATAGTCGAAAAAAACCATATAAGTGAAATTAGAAAATGTAATAATCCTCCTTTTGAATGCGGGAAAAATGTTTATATGATTAATGCCATTAATCCTGCAAGTAATCGTACAGATATACTAGGTTCTTTAATTGTATGCTCAGATATACCACCTTCATATTCCTGTGAAAATAGTGTATTTAATTTACCGTATTTTTTGCAAATTGTTTATCACATTGAGACTGTCCTATCAAACTATGAGAAAATTTACTATATTGTTGATACTTTTACTGAGGTTATGGCATCTAAAGATACTATTATGCCTTACCATATGACAGGAGTTGCAAACAATTGTATAGAGCTCTCCATATTTTTAGGGCTAGAACCTATAGACCAAACCTTACTTTACTTTTCAGCGCTACTGCATGATATAGGTAAGCTTTTTATTCCTGAGGCAATAATAAATAAAGAAGAGGAATTGACAGATGATGAGCTAAATATATTTAAAATACATGCACGAAAAAGTGAAGAAATGTTAAAAACTATACTTCATGGTATGACTTTGTTTGAGGATATACCAAAAATAGTGAGACACCATCATGAAAATTACGATGGTTCAGGATATCCAGATGGACTAAGTGGAGAAGGTATACCATATTTGAGTAGGGTTCTAAAAGTTGCAGACGCAGTAGATAAAATTTCTTCAAAAAATGCATACAAAACAAGAGGAGTAGTAGATAGCATAATAAAAGAGCTTAAAATAAATAGTGGTAAGATTTATGACCCAGCTTTAGCTAAAGCCATGATTAAGATATTAGTAACTGAAAATGAAAATCTTATAGAAGAAAATACAGGGAGTACAATTTATATTCCTCAGTGTTCATTTAGCTTTTCCTATATGGAAAAAACTAATATAAAATCATTAACAGGCAACTTAATTCTAAGAGGTAATTCAGGAACCTTTGTTATTCATGATTACGATAACAAGATTTATTCAATTAATGCGATGCTAAACAGTACAATTAGTTTTTTTAAAAATGGTGAAATATTTGAATACAAGGTACTAGTTAAGAAAATTGAAGATGGCAGACTTTATCTAGATAATATTAGATTTTTGCCAACAGATACAACCTTTTCTATGGTATGGAATAATAGTGCTATTTTATATAATAAAGAACTGAATAAAAGGAATAGAGTTGATATTATAAAGCTTGGCGGAGATGCAGTGATATTTACTGTTGATAAAAATAGTGACTTAGCTCGGGAATTATTGGATAATATTAAAGGAGAGTTTCAAATTCATATCAAGGAAAGTATTGATGAAATAGAATTAGATACTACCTTAAATATTAAAATAGTAAAATATTATTTAGGATATGGGTACACTTTTATATGCAGATATTTAAATATCCAGTCAGGTCAGAAGGATTTGATATTAAGATTACTATTTAGAAAGCAAATGGAAAATAGGAAGTGGAAAACAAAACTTTTAGTTGATTAGCTTATATTTTCCATACATGAGCTAGGGGGATTATAATGCCGTTTGAAATTATAAGAGACGATATAACGAAGGTTGACGTAGATGCCATTGTAAATGCTGCGAACTCTTCTCTGCTTGGAGGAGGAGGGGTGGATGGTGCAATCCATAAAGCTGCAGGCTATAAACTTCTAGAAGAATGCAGAGGACTTGGTGGATGTAAGGTAGGCGAAGCAAAGATAACAAAAGGGTATGACCTGCCATCAAGATATGTCATTCATACTGTTGGGCCTGTATGGCAGGGTGGAGGACTTCATGAGGATGAGTTTTTATATGATTGCTACAAAAATTCTTTAGCTCTAGCTTTGAACTATAGCCTTGAAAGCCTTGCTTTTCCACTTATTTCATCTGGAGCATTTGGTTATCCAAAGGCAAGGGCATTAAAAATAGCTATATCAGCAATTAGTGATTTTCTTTTAGAAAATGATATGAAAATTATATTGGTTGTTTATGATAAGGCAGCATTTACAATATCTGAAAAGCTTTTTTCATCGATAGAAGAATATATAGATGATAGGTATATTGAAGATAGACCTTATGAAAGTAGAGATATAAATAGAGAAGCAGGAGTATTTTATTTAAATAAAGTATATGAAGAAACTGTAAAGAAGTCATATCAACAATCAGTAGAAAAAGAATATAAAAGGAATTTAGCTGGGGTTGTAAATCAGCTAGATGATACTTTTTCACAAAGATTGCTCGGTCTTATTGATGAGAAAAAACTGACTGATGCAATGACCTATAAAAGAGCTAATATAGACAGAAAGCTTTTTTCTAAAATTAGAAATGATATTTATTACAGACCTAGTAAACCTACAGCTATTGCTTTTGCTATTGCCCTAGAGCTTAATTTAGATGAAACTAAAGATTTACTTCTTAGAGCAGGGTATGCATTATCTCATAGCAATAAGTTTGATTTGATTATAGAATATTTTATTCAAAATAAAAATTATGATATATTTGAAATAAATGAAGCGCTATTTGCGTTTGATCAAAATCTCCTCGGAGGATGATGATTTGTCGCTTACTAGGCGACCATTAATAATATAAAAAATGATATCCTCTAATCATACCAAATGATTGGAGGTTTTTTTATGAAAGAAAGTTTAACTGAACTTGTGTTTATTCTAGATAGAAGTGGCTCTATGGGAGGACTTGAAAGTGACACAATAGGCGGTTATAACGCCATGCTTTCAAAACAGAAAAATCAAAATGGAAGTGCTAAAGTCACTACAGTTTTATTTGATGATGAATACGAACTAATTCATGAGAGATTAGATATTGAAAAGGTAGAGCCAATCACTGAAAAGCAATATTTTGTGAGAGGAACTACGGCACTGCTAGATGCAATAGGGAGAACTTTAAGCCTGATGATATCTATTTCAAAAACTGTCAATAAGGATGCAAAGTCTAATAAAGTAATTTTTGTGATAACAACTGATGGAATGGAAAATGCGAGCGTAGAGTATAGCTATAAAAAAATCAAGAAAATGATAGAATATCAAAAAGAAAAGTATGGATGGGAATTTATATTTTTAGGTGCAAATATTGATGCAATTGATACAGCACAGAGGTTTGGAATTAATAAGGATATGGCTACTAATTTTAAGGCTGATAGCCAAGGAGTGTCATTAAATTATGAAGTTGTAAGCGAAGCGCTAACTTGTTTTAGATCAAATAAGAAAATGACTAAAGAGTGGAAGAAACGTATAGAAGAGGACTATATTTCAAGAGCTAAATAATAATTTCATAACTAGTAAAATAAGGTATAATATTCTTATATAATGATTATACCTTATTTTCGTGCACAAATTTATATTTAATCAAAATCAATGTTCAATTTCATTTATGAATGTAATTCTTAGGAGGGATTAAGGATGATAAACATAAGCGAAATAAAATCAGATTTACCAAAAGGAAAAAGAACTAATATTGAATTAAAAAGCCATGAAATTTTAAATGAACTTTGTTTGGAATATGAATGGGTGGACAATGACGAAGTTTCATCTATGGAAGAGTGCACTGAAATATCAGAAAAACTAGGAGCAGAAATAAGGAAAAGCATTTTTTTGTGTAATAGACAAAAAAACATGTTTTTTCTGCTTATCATGCCAGCAAACAAAGCTTTTGATACAAAAGTATTTTCTGCAGCCTTAAATGTGCCAAGGCTATCATTCGCATCTGGAGAGCTTATGGAAGAATATTTAGGTGTTCTCCCTGGGAATGCAAGTGTAATGAGTCTTATTAACGATAAGGATAATAGGGTTCAGCTTGTAATTGACGATGAAGTAGCAAAAAATGATTGGTTTGGATGTAATCCAGGAGTTAATACTAGCCACCTAAAGATTAAAACTAATGATTTAATTGATAAATTTCTTCCCTATATAAATCATAAGCCCACAATAATATCATTATAAATTAAATAAGAACCAGACCCATTAAACAAATATAAATAGCCCATATTTAGTGAAAACTTAGTTGATTTTACAATATAAACGTATACAGGTTTTTAATTTTAAAAACTGTATACGTTTTTTATTGTGAATACAACGCTAATCATTTATTTTATATGCTTCAATGGACTTGGAAATATAATATATTGTTCTTTCCGTGGCTTCTTCTAAAGTACCTTTCCACATTTTAGATATTATTCTGTCTAACATTCCTTCGTAAATAAGAAGTGAAAGCTCACTTACTTTATCTATGTAATTTTGATTTAGATAACCATCTTTTACACATTTTTCAAGAGATTGAGCAGTTCTATCGTAAATATTGTATTGAAGTAGCATATTTTTTAAATCTATATCGTCATCTGGAGTAAGTTCGTCAGGAAAAATAGCATAGTATTCTCTAAGGGCAACATTCAAATTATTGCCAAACTCTTCAAAGAAAATCTTATGATATAAAACGGGATTTTGAAAAGAATAATAACAAAAACATTCCCATATTCTCAAATATTTATCATATGAGTTTTTTGATTTTTTCGTATAGTTGATCAAATTATCAGCATAGGATTTTAAATATTTTAGTGATGCAAAAGCAATAAGATGGTCTAAATTTTCAAAATAATTATATAGGGTGGCACTATTATATCCTGCGATATCGGATATCTTTCTAATAGTTACCATATCAATTCCCTCTTCTTCCATTATTTTATATGTAGCTTCGATATAGTACTTCATTATTCTTCTTCGTTGTATTAATTTTTTATCTATTATTTCTGTCATAATAAACCTCTCAATTTTAATATTTAGTCAATATAAGCAGGAGACATACTTTTATTATAATCCATATAAAGATTATGTTAAAAGAAAATAAATTATTTATCATTATTTAATCATGATTATTTTATAATTATGTTGACAGAATAATCTAAATAATAGTATTATTTTAACAACGTTATATTTATAACGAAATGTTATTAGCCTTATAAAGTTTTTCTATCAAAGGAGGAAAATGCATGAAACTGAAAATAGGCAATTTTTATGTTAAAGACATTATTTTTGGTGAAACAACAAAGTTTGAGCAAGGTATATTACAAATAAATAAGGAAGAGGCTTTGAGAGTAGTATATGAAGATGAAAATATCACTGATGCTGATTTGATAATAGCAAAACCAGGAGATAAGGTGAGAATAGTACCTGTTAAGGAAGCGATAGAGCCTAGATATAGAGTTGAAGGAGGACCGGTTTTTCCAGGAGTAACAGGTGAGCTTATGCAAGCTGGAAACGGCGCTACGTATGCACTAAAGAATTCGAGCGTGCTTGTAGTAGGGAAAAAATGGGGCGGATTCCAAGATGGTCTAATTGATATGAGCGGAGAAGGAGCAAAATATACATTATTTTCAGAGCTGCTAAATATTTGTCTTGTTGCAGACACGAATGAGGATTTTGAAAAAAATGAGCAACAAAAGAAAAACAAAGCACTAAGATGGGCTGGGATGAGACTTTCTGAATACTTAGGGAAAACGGTTGCTAATTTAGAGCCAGAAGATATAGAAGTTTATGAGCTAAACCCACTTACAAAAAGAACTGAAAAAGAAAATATGCTTCCAAATGTAGCCTTTGTGATGCAACCACAGTCCCAAATGGAAGAAATGGGATATAATGACTTGGTTTATGGCTGGGATGCAAACCATATGCTTCCTACATTTATGCATCCAAATGAAATATTAGATGGAGCAGTTATTTCAGGCTCATTTATGCCTTGTTCATCAAAATGGTCGACCTATGATTTTCAAAATTATCCAATGATAAAAAGACTTTATGAAGAACATGGAAATACTATTAATTTTGTAGGCGTAATAATGTCTAACTTAAATGTTGCCTTAGAGCAAAAAGAAAGAGCGGCTTTATTCGTAGCACAAATAGCAAAATCATTAGGGGTTGATGCAGCTGTAGTTGCAGAAGAAGGCTACGGAAATCCAGATGCAGATTTTATAGCTTGCATAGTTGCATTAGAAAATGCAGGAATAAAAACTGTAGGAGTAACAAATGAGTGTACAGGAAGAGATGGAGCGTCACAGCCATTAGTTACACTTGATCAAAAAGCTGATGCGATAGTTTCGTGTGGAAATGTTTCCGAGTTAATAATTCTTCCACCTATGGAAACAGTTATAGGAGATCTTGAGTCTTTAGCAAGAGATGGATTATCAGGTGGCTGGGGAAATGATGAAATTCTTGGATCATCTGTAAGAGAAGACGGATCGATTATTATGGAAAACAATGCTATGTTCTGTGGAGATAGGGTATCTGGATGGTCTACTAAAACAATGGTTGAATTCTAGAGGAGGAGATAAAATGAAAAAAGGAATTCTTTATATAAATCAATTTTTTGGTCAAATTGGTGGAGAAGAGATGGCTGGATATGAACCTGAAATCAGAGAAGGACTCGTAGGACCAGCTTTAGAACTAAATAAGCAGCTAGGAGATGAAGTTGAAATTACACATACTATAATTTGTGGAGACAACTTTATGGGTTCTAATCAAGATGAAGCTATTAAAAGAATATTAGAATTCATTAAAGATAAAGAAGTAGATATATTCTTTGCAGGACCAGCTTTTAGAGCAGGTAGATATGGCTCGGCATGTGGTAATATTTGTAAAGCTGTAAATAAATCATTTAATATTCCTGTATTAACATCAATGAATGATGAAAATCCAGGTGTTGAAATGTTTAAAAAGGAGCTAATCATTTTTAAAGGAGGAGCTAGTGCTGCTTCTATGAGAGCTGATATCAAAGCTATGGCTAGCTATGCTCTTAAATTACTCCGTAATGAAGAGGTTTTTTCAGCAGAGGAAGAAGGATATTTTGGTAGAGGCATAAGAAGACAAGTATGGACGAATCCTCCAATCAAGGCAACAGATAGAGTAATTGATATGCTTCTAAAGAAAATTAATAATGAGGAGTTTAAAACAGAGCTTCCAATACCACCTTCAGAATTCGTACCTATAGCACCAGCTATATCTATTGATGAACTGAAAAATATGGAAGTTGCTATAGTTACCTCAGGCGGTATAGTTCCAGTTGGCAATCCTGATAGAATACAATCAGCATCAGCAACAAAATGGGGGAAATATGATGTATCTGAGCTAAATGATCTGTTACCAGGTGAGTATATGACAATTCATGCAGGCTTTGACCCTGCAGCGGCAAATGCTGACCCAGATGTAATCGTTCCTTTAGATGCGTTAAGAGAATATCAAAATGAAGGTAGAATTAAGGGTGTATACAAATACATTTATTCTACAGTTGGAACAGGAACAACTCAAGCTGAAGCATCTAGAATGGGAAGAGAAATTGCTGATGAATTGCTTGCAGCAGGAGTAAAAGCTGTAATTCTCACATCTACATGAGGTACTTGTACTCGTTGCGGAGCAACGATGACAAAAGAAATAGAAAAAGCTGGAATAACAATAGTTCAAATGGCAAATTTAGTTCCAGTTGCACTTACAGTAGGTTCAAATAGGATTGTACCAACAATATCTATACCATATCCTCTTGGAGATCCTGCAACAACTTCAAAAGAGCAGTTCAAACTGAGATATCACAGAGTTGGTGTAGCTCTTGATGCTTTATCGACAGATATAAAGGAGCAAACGGTATTTAAAGTTAAAATATAAGACAAATCCAAGGGGAGTGAAAGAATATGAAGGGAAAAGATAATTCTGTATTTTTAATTTCGCTTATAGTAGTTTTTTCGATATCATTATGGGGAATACTAGCACCTGAGGGATTTGGTCAAGTGGCAAATGGACTATTTGCTTTTTTAACAGATAAATTTGGTTGGTTTTATCTATTGGCAATGTTTTTCTTTGTTATATTCATGTTTGGTATTGCAGTAAGTAAATTCGGGCAAATTAGACTCGGAGATGATGATTCAAAACCAGAATATAGCTATATATCATGGTTTGCAATGCTTTTTTCAGCAGGAATGGGAATTGGATTAGTATTTTGGGGCGTAGCAGAGCCACTTAATCATTTCATGGCACCTATGAATATGGAGGCTGGAACGTCGGAGGCGGCAAATTTTGCTATATATACTTCGTTTTTCCACTGGGGGATTCATCCATGGGCAAATTATTCTGTTATAGCTTTAGCTCTAGCTTATATGCAATTTAGAAAAGGAAAGCCGGGATTAATAAGCAGTATTTTCATACCTTTACTAGGAGAAGAAAAGGTTAAAGGACCTATTGGAAAAACTATAGATATTCTTGCAATTTTTGCAACAGTTGCAGGGGTAGCTACTTCACTTGGACTTGGAGTTCTTCAAATAAATGGTGGTTTAAATTATTTATTTGGAATACCAATTAATACAACTGTAAGTATAATTATAATAGTAACAGTAACTGTTTTATTTATGATTTCAGCAGTTAGCGGTTTGGATAAAGGAATTAAGTTCCTATCAAATGCAAATATTGGACTTGCGACAATATTGATGATTTTAGCTCTAATTGTAGGACCTACAGTTATGATTTTAAACTCTCTGACTAATGGATTAGGAATGTATTTAGGCAATATTATTCAGGAAAGCATGAATCTTGAACCATTTGGAGATAATAGTTGGTTTGGAGGGTGGAGAATATTCTACTGGGCATGGTGGATTGCTTGGGCACCATTTGTTGGAGTATTTATTGCTAGGATATCTAAAGGAAGAACTATAAGAGAATTTATTATCGGGGTTACTTTGGTACCGGCTCTTGGATCTTTTGTTTGGTTTGCAATATTTGGTACAATAGGAATTAATCTTGGACCAGAAATTGCATCAGAAGCAATACAAGTAACTGAAACAGCATTCTTTGTTGTTATGAAGCATATGCCATATGGTAATTTGATATCTATGATAGCAGTATTACTATTATGTACATTCTTCGTTACATCAGCAGATTCAGCAACGTTTGTACTAGGAATGTTATCTTCAAATGGAGACTTAAATCCAAGTACTCAGAAAAAACTTATATGGGGAACGATTCAGTCACTAATGGCCTTTTCATTAATGATGGCAGGGGGATTAAGTGTACTTCAGATAGCTTCTATAGCAGCAGCTTTTCCGTTTGCAATTGTAATGGTATTTGCATGCTTCTCCTTACTAAAGGCCTTAAAAGAAGACTCAGTAAATACTGAGAAATCAAGTAAAAAAATCGCATCATAATTAAGTAAAAGAACCAAGAAATTTTAAAGAACCCATAAAAACGAACTAAAAATATTATCAAGTGGACTGTTTCCTGTAATCAGCAGGGGACAGTCCTTTTAATTTTGTCTTAATTCTTTTTTATGAATTTTTATTAACAAATAAATTAAATCAATTGAAATTTAGAATCATTTATGTTATTTTATTAGTAATGATAATTGTTATTGAATAAAAAACCAATGCAAATAGTATGGTTTATTAAACACGATTGCTAATTTTCTAAGGAGGGGTAGTGTGGAAAGTTTATTAAGAAACATTTCAATTCCAAATTTTTTTAATAGAGTAGATAGATTGGAAGGAAAGGCAATGAATTTATCCCAGGCAAAACTAAATACAAGCTACATAGTAAAAGATATCAAAACAAATGATGAGGAAATTAAGAATTTTTTATTCACTTTAGGGTGCTATGAAGGTGAATCAGTTACTATTGTTTCAGTGTTAGCTGAGATTTATGTAATTTCAGTAAAGGATGCAAGATACAGTATTGATAAGGATTTAGCAGAAGCAATTTTAATTTAGTTTATTTCTATAAATATAATTAATAATAGGAGGGATGCATTAATGAGTAGGCAAGACATAGTTAAAATAGCATTGACAGGAAATCCAAATAGCGGAAAAACAACATTGTTTAATGCTATTACAGGAAAGATTGAGAAAGTAGGTAACTGGGCAGGAGTTACTATAGAAAAAAAAGAGGGCGATATTAAGCCTAATTTAAATAAGTCTAATTTACATATTACAGCAGTAGATTTACCAGGAGCATATTCGATGTCTCCTTTTACTTCAGAAGAAAGTGTTACTAGTACCTTTGTTAAAAATGAAAATCCAGATGCCATTATTAATATAGTAGATGCAACTAATCTAAGCAGGAGCTTGTTTTTTACTACTCAGCTTCTAGAGTTAAATATTCCAGTTGTAGTTGCTCTTAACAAAAGTGATTTAACAAAAAAGAAAAAAACTAAAATTGATATAAGTAAATTATCTTCTTTACTAGGCTGCCCTGTAATCGAAACTATATCTACCCAAGGCAGTGACAATGGGTTAGAAAAGCTTATTGCGAAAGCTGTTGAAATTAAGGGAACTGGTCAAAAGGCTCCGTTTGACAGCAAGGGTGTAAATTTGGCAGATGAGTCTTCTGTTAGAGAATCAGATAAAAAACGCTATGAGTTTGTAAAGGATATAGTTGGTAAAGTAGAAATTAAGTCTATAGCTAGTGATAAGAAAACTAATCAAGACTCCTTAGATAGAATAATAGCTCATAAATGGCTAGGCATACCTATATTTGCACTTATAATGTGGTTAGTATTTTCAATATCCCAGACATATGTAGGGCCATTTTTTGCTGATACTCTTGTTGGGTGGATTGATTCGGTTTACGCTATTGCTGAGAGCATGCTAGGAGATGAGGTATCACCTCTTTTAGCTGCAATTCTACTCGATGGAATAATAGGAGGAGTAGGTGCTGTTGTAGGCTTCTTACCGCTTATCATGGTACTGTTTTTCCTTTTAGCCTTGCTTGAGGATTGTGGGTATATGGCTAGAGTAGCTGTGGTAATGGATAGATTTTTTAAAAAAGTTGGACTATCTGGAAAGTCTATTATTCCTATGGTTATAGGTACTGGCTGTGCTATTCCAGGAGTTATGGCAACTAGAACGATAAAAAATGAAAGACAAAGAAGAACTACTGCAATGCTAACTAGCTTCATGCCTTGTGGAGCAAAGCTACCAGTTATTGCATTGTTCGCAGGAGCATTTTTTAATGATGCAGCTTGGGTTGGGACGTTAATGTATTTTGTAGGTATAGCTATTATATTTGTAGGAGCTCTTGTTATTGTGAGAATAACAGGAGAGAAGAATGCAAGAGCTTTCTTTATTATGGAGCTGCCTGAATATAGAATACCGAGTATTAAAAGAGCTACAATATCTATGTTATCAAGTGGGAAAGCATTTATTGTTAAGGCTGGAACTATTATACTGCTTTCAAATGCAACTGTACAAATAATGCAAAGCTTTAACTGGAAGTTTCAAATGGTGGCAGAAGGAGCAGAAAGTACAAGTATATTAGCAACTGTTGCTTCCCCATTTGCATTTCTATTAATACCACTTGGCTTTGGCGCATGGCAATTAGCAGCAGCGGCAATTACTGGTTTTATTGCAAAGGAAAATGTCGTAGGAACTCTAGCTGTAGTTTATGGAATTACAAACTTTATTGACACAGAGGAATTGGCATTAGTTACAGGAGCCTCTGATGTGGCTCAAGTAATGGGGCTTACTTCAGTAGCAGCCTTATCATATCTGATGTTCAATTTATTTACTCCACCATGCTTTGCAGC
Source organism: Acetoanaerobium sticklandii (assembly GCF_000196455.1). Taxonomy (NCBI): domain Bacteria; kingdom Bacillati; phylum Bacillota; class Clostridia; order Peptostreptococcales; family Filifactoraceae; genus Acetoanaerobium; species Acetoanaerobium sticklandii. Next base: position 1,219,420 of record NC_014614.1, read on the forward strand.
CATAGGAGCTATGAACTCTGAGCTTGGTAGTAAAAAATGGCTTGGAGCTGCGATTGCTTTTCAGTTTGGTATGGGTTATGTAGTATCATTTATAACATATCAAGCAGGAACTTTTATAACTACTGGTAGTCTAGGCACTGGATTTGCTGCCGGCTTAATAGTTGTAGCTTTATTGATTTCTTATATAGGATATTTGATGAAAAAAGGAAACAAACTGGCAGATGAAAAATTAGCGATGGCTATCTAGGAGGTCAATAATGGCAAATCTAATTGTGTTTATCATAATTGCATTAATTGTAACTGCGTCTATACGAAAAATCGTTATCGAGAAAAAAAACGGTGCTAAATGTATTGGATGCCCATCAAGTGGAAAAAGCAATTGTAATTGTAACTTTAAATAGATTTTAAGCATAAAGTAACTAAATATCGATTTATATTATATTAATTATGTTTTATATATAATACTAAGATTAGCAAGTAGTTTAATTCACTACTTGCTTTTTTAGTTTTAAGATGGCTAGAAAATTTTACTTCATAAGGCTTTAATTAGCTTTCTAAGAAAGTAATTGATTAATAACTTAAAAATTCTCTGTTTATATTCTGAAAATTTGAGAATAATTATTAATACAAGTGAAAGGAGGTTTTGTTTATGAGTAGAAATAAATTAGTTATGGTGATTGCCTTCATGGCAGTAGCAATTTTTTTAATCTCAGGGTGTGCGCAAAACGAGCCTCAAGATTTAACTACTCCTGAAGTAACTGAACCAAGTGAGCAAGATGAAAGCACTGTGTCAGATGAAAAGATATTTACTCTTGATGAGCTAAAACAATATAACGGAAAAGATGGTAAACCTGCATATGTTGCTGTTGATGGAATTGTGTATGATGTTTCTGCTTCTGATAAATGGAAAAATGGTGATCATAATGGATTTGAAGCAGGGAATGATTTAACTGATGAAATTAAAAATGTTTCTCCTCATGGCGTAAAGATGCTCGATAGAGTTCCAGTGGTAGGGAAACTTGCAGAGTAGGAGGTTTATATGTTTTGGGTTATCTGGTTAAATGTACTGCTATTAACACTATTATTACTTTTTCCTATTTTTCTAGAGATAAACAAAAAATATTTAAAAGGAAAAAATAAGAATTATAATAAAATGCTAAAGTATGCCAGAAAGGCTCATCCATATATAGGAATTACTGTAATTGCAATAGGAGCATTTCATGGATATATTATGCTTGGAGGAAAATTAATCCTTCATACAGGAAGTATATTGCTACTAATGCTTGTGATTAATGGAGGCGTTGGTTTTTATTACAAGAAAAGCAGAAATAAAGTTTCTAGAAAAGCTCATATTATTATTGGGCTCTTAATAGTTTTAGCCTTTGTACTTCACTATTTAAATCCTTGGTTACTTTCATGATTTTAATAAAGGGACCGTCAAATAAAAGAATAGTAAGATATACAGATTTTCAGCATTTCAGTATATTTTCTAAACTTTTTTGGCAGTCCCTTTTGAATTAAATATTTATAATTTGATTTGAAATTGAAGTCCAAGAATATTTCGATTGTAATATTTCATATATTTCAAGCCTGTCTCTTTCGGCTTTAGATGAAAACTCTAAATCTGATATGGTTTTTTCTAATTGTATATCTATAGTATCTTTAAGCTCTTCTATATAGTTGTCTAGACAAGATGGTCAGGGCTTATCTACTTCAATTAATTTTGGTAGATTTACAAACAGTACACGACCTGATTCTATAGCCTTTTGAGGAATCCAAGGCTTAATAGTTGGAATGTCATTAACTACAATTCTATTTCCTGACGCTAAAGCCTCTAGAGTAACTGTTGAGGCTCCCTCATAATAGGATGGAAGAACAAAAACCTTTGAATTTCTCAAGTATGGAGCCATAATATGTTGCTTCAAAGCACCTAAGAAGTGGATATGAGATTCATGTGTTTTACTTAAGCTTTTATAATAATCTAGATTTATAGAATCAGCAGATCCGATTAGTGATAATCTCATATTATATTTATTTTTTGCTTGAAGATGCTTAAATGCTGAAATTAATTCACCAACTCCTTTTTGGGGAGTTATTTTACCTACATAAGATATTTCAAATTCATTATTCGTAGTGTTAGGAAGTTTTTCAGGGAAAAAAAGTTTTGGATTAAAGCCTAAGCCTATGGTACGTATTTTATGTGAATCTACTTTATAATTATTTATGATTGCTTGCTTTTGAATATCGTTTAAAGCTACTATATCGTTTAGCTTTTGAATTGAACTAAGTATATTTTCTATGAAATCAATGTTTGTATTGTTTAAATGCTTAAATAACTTTAATTGTCTCATATCAGTACCATGGCAAATAGCAGTTACTAATTTAGAGTCAAAGTTATCTAAAACGAGCGGAACAAGTCCCCATAAATGATGAACTATTATTTTATCTGGCTTATATGCTTTTGCTTTTTTCAAACTGTTATAAAATGCATTTTGCCAAAGATTAAGCTCCTCTTTGGACAGTTTACTGTAAATCGAACTTTTATATGGCATATCATCGCTCATCCCAGGGATTGGAAAAGGCAAGTCTTTGGTGTCGAAATTTATCACATCAATTTTATCAAGAGCTTGTAATAGGTCTTTGTCGATATCATCTGACACTGAAGTAGCACAAATCAAATAATTACTTATCCCTTGAGAATGTAGGTTTTTTATCAGATTTTGGATATATACTCCACTTCCAGTGTGGTCAGGTTTTTGAGCATATACATGTAGAATTTTCACTTATATCACTCTTTCTATAATTAATCTTAAAACTAAAGCATTTCTTTACATAAAAAATCAACATTTTTAGGTATATAAATAGATTTTAAAATAGCGAATAGAGTATGAGCATGATTTTATAGGAATATGAACAATTATACTTTATAATAGATAAGTAAGTATATATTAATATTAATATTGAAATAATAATAATTTGAAATACTAAAATGTAAATCCTAGGAGGAAAAACTATGACTATAAGTAAATTTTTAAACGATAAATTTAATCTTGATGTTATCTGTGATGAAGAGGGAGTATATAGCTATATTATACATACTATTGATAATAAAGTTAAGCTTGATAAAGTCTCTTCAAACATAACCTTCTCAAAGTCAGTTTTACTGGAGTGCGACGATGATAATTTTATATCATTAAAATATTTTGATGATGAAGATTATCAAATTTTTGCTTTAGACGGAACTAAAATAAGTGAGATGGAGTATTTAGATGATGAGTATGAAGATGTAAATGGAGATATAAATATTGAAAAATCTTTGATATTTTATTCTAAAACATGGGATAGAAGATATCTGAGAATTGATTTGCAGGAAAAACTTAGCATATCTTTTGAGGTTGATTATGATAAGTACGATACAGATGAGGATGGTGTAATAGTATGGGAGTAATCTCCCATACTATTTTTTATATTTTTCTCTTTCAATTGTATATAAATCATTCCCATTTGAATCTAATACAACTATTGCTGGAAAATTTTCAACAGTCAGTTTATGAACTGCTTCAGGTCCGAGATCTTCATATGCTATTACTTCACTTGATTTGATAGTGCTAGAAATAAGGGCACCAGCACCTCCGATTGCAGCGAAATAAACCGCATGATTTTTTTTGATTGATTCTACTACATTTTTATTTCTGCTTCCTTTTCCTATCATGCCTTTTAAGCCTAAATCAAGCAGAGTAGGAGTGTAAGCATCCATTCGATATGAGGTAGTCGGGCCAGCTGAACCAATTACATCTCCTGGTTTTTTAGGAGAGGGACCGACATAATATATTATGGTATTTTTAATATCAAAGGGAAGATTTTCACCAGAGTTAATGGAGTCAATTAGTTTTTTATGGGCGGCATCTCTTGCAGTATATATAGTTCCTGAAATTAAGACTTCATCTCCTGATTTTAAATTTGATATAATTTCGTCAGTTAGTGGTGTAGTAATATGTATTTTATTAGCCATCTTCTTCTCCTATAATTCAATTTCAATATGTCTTGCTGCATGACAGTTAATATTTACAGCAACAGGAAGGCCAGCAATATGAGTTGGGTATGTGAGGATTTTTACAGCAAGTGCAGTAGTATTTCCACCAAGCCCTTGAGGACCTATTCCTAAGTTGTTTATCTTCTTAAGCAATCTAGTTTCCATCTCTCTATAATATTCATCTGGATTAGTTTTATCTATATCTAAGGTTAAAGCTTTTTTTGCTAAAATTGCTGCTTTTTCTAAAGTTCCACCAATTCCAACACCTACGATTATAGGAGGACATGGATTAGAGCCTGCTAATGATACTGTTTCAACAATAAAATCTTCTACTCCATTTATACCATCAGAAGGAACCAGCATCTTGGTTTTAGACATATTCTCGCTCCCAAAGCCTTTGGGCGCAAGAGTTATTTTTACTTTATCACCTGGAACTATATCATAGTGAATTATAGCTGGAGTATTATCATTGGTATTAACTCTATTTAATGGATCTTTTACAACTGATTTTCTAAGATATCCCTTTGAATATCCCATTCTTACGCCATTATTTATTGCTTCTGTTAAATTTCCTCCAACAAAATGTACCTCTTGTCCTATGGTAATGAAAATAACTGCCATTCCAGTATCTTGGCACATAGGAACATTTTTTTCCTCTGCTAGCTTTGCATTTTCTAGTATGTCATTTATGATGCTTTTTCCTAGTGGAGAAGCTTCTGCAAGTGATGATTTTACTAGAGCATCCTTTATATCTTTATTCAGATAATAATTAGCATCTATACACATTTTCTCTATAGTAGTTTCGATAAGACTAACATTAATTTCTCTCACATTCATTACCTCGCATATGAATATTTTTTTATTGTGAATATAATAATATTTCTTAAAACCATTAGCAATCAAAATTACTCAAATGGTTGGAATTCTATTTGTTTTTAATAGAATTAAATGGTCCTAAAAAGAACATCTTAGAAATCATTTCAGCCATATTTTCCGCAGATTCATTCATTCCACTATCTATCCACTGCCTTATAACTCCAATATGAGCAGAAACAAGATAGGAAATAAAATAATTTTTTGAAACAAACGTATTTTGAGAGTCGAAATAATTATCCCAACCTTTTTCAGTCAATAAAATATTTAAAGCTTTCTTTATTTTATTCTGAAACCTCATATCAGATTTCGGACCTAAAATTACTTTCATTATTATGTAATTTTCCTTTATATATGTAAAAACCTTATTGATAAAAGGCTTTATTTCATTAGAAAAATCTTCTCCTAAAAAATCAATGTCTTTTATGGATTTTATAAAATTTTCAGCATTGGTATTGATATCATCTAAAACTTCGTTTTCAAATTTTTCCAATAAATCATATTTATCCTGATAATGTAGATAAAATGTTCCTCTATTTATATTAGCTCTTTGTGTCAAATCTGTTATTGATACATGATCAAAGCCTTTTTCTTGTATCAATTCAGATAAAGCAGTTTTGATTAATTTCTTAGTTTTAATCACTCGTTCATCGTTATAAAAGCTACGCATATGAGACTCCTTGGCTGTAAAGAAAAAAATAATTGCAGCCTATTGTTATTTTATAAAAATATAGGGTATTTTTTCTTAATATATAGATATAAACATTATAATGAAATTAAGTAATATAAAGCAACTAAAATGTTTTTACATAATCAACACTTTGATGAGTTTTGTTTATTGATTTTAATTTTTTTTGGACTATAATCTTATCAGGATAAAGTTTAGATTTTATTATGATTACACCAAGACTCCCAGTCATATTAACAATCATAGATTGTATTATTGAATGTGGAATCTTATCAAGGAGGCGAACGTAGCTTATTTGCTGCGAACATTATGAATAAATTACTGCGTGTTGGCGTAGATATAGGATCCACTACCATTAAGGTAGTTATTTTAAATTACAAAGAAGAAATTCTGTTCAGCAGATATGAACGACATTATGCTGATATAAAAAATAAATTAATCAGCGTACTAAACGATGCCTATGTTATATTACAGGATACTGATTTATCAGTAGTAGTATCTGGTTCGGGGGGAATTAGCTTTGCTAATTACCTAGGCATAGATTTTGTGCAGGAAGTAATAGCATCTACAAAAGCTATTAAGAGGTATCATCCTCATACAGATGTAGCTATTGAACTAGGTGGAGAAGACGCTAAAATTACATATTTATCAGGTGGATTAGAACAAAAAATGAACGGAACTTGTGCTGGTGGGACAGGATCATTTATAGATCAGATGGCATCATTACTTAAAGTAGATGCTTCTGGTCTTAATGAGCTTGCTTGCAATCAAAATAGAATATATCCTATAGCTGCACGTTGTGGAGTTTTTGCCAAAACAGATGTACAGCCTCTGCTCAATGAGGGAGCGAAAAAAGAAGATATTGCCGCTTCAATTTTCCAAGCAGTTGTAATTCAAACAATAGGTGGGCTTTCATGTGGAAGACCAATTAGAGGGAATGTAGCATTTTTGGGAGGGCCTCTATACTTTTTGTCGCATTTAAGACATAGATTTATAAGTACCCTTAACCTTGAACCACATCAAGTTATTTTTCCTGAGAATTCGCAGCTTTATGTAGCCCTAGGCGCTGCACTATGTGCCGATGAAAGCAAGGTCTGTAAATTAAATAATTTACTAGGAAACATTAAAAACATGCAAGATTGCACTTTGGATGAATCGAATAGATTGCCAAGGTTATTCAAGTCAGATAGCGAATATAATGATTTTAAATTAAGACATGATAAGAATAAGATAAAAACGAGAGAACTTAAATTCTATGAAGGAAATTGTTATTTAGGAATTGATGCTGGTTCTACTACTACAAAGGTTGCTCTTATCAGCGATAAAGGAGAACTTTTATATTCTAGATATGGAAGCAACAAAGGGAACCCACTTATGTCTACAGTAGAGTTTTTAGAAGATTTATACTCTGAGCTTCCAGATTCAGCTACTATAGCTTCATCTGCAGTAACAGGATATGGGGAAGCACTTATAAAAACGGCTCTAGGAATTGATATAGGTGAAATAGAAACTATAGCACATTACAAGGCAGCAGAATTTTTTTGTCCAGGCGTTAACTTTATTTTAGATATCGGTGGGCAAGACATGAAATGTCTGAAGATAAAGGATTCTAGCATTGATTCTATTTTATTGAATGAAGCATGCTCATCTGGATGTGGTTCATTTTTAGACACTTTTGCTCAGTCACTTGGGATGAGTATTACAGATTTCGTAGATGTTTCTATAAAATCAACAAATCCTGTTGATTTAGGTTCAAGATGTACAGTTTTTATGAATTCAAGAGTAAAACAAGCTCAAAAAGAAGGGGCTACAGTTGGAGATATTGCTTCAGGGCTGTGTTATTCTGTTATAAAAAATGCACTATATAAAGTAATAAAATTAAAGACTCCTGAGGAACTAGGAGCTAAGGTAGTCGTTCAAGGTGGAACTTTTTATAATGATGCTGTGCTTAGAAGCTTTGAGCTTCTATCAGAAAGAGAAGTAATAAGACCAGACATATCTGGGATTATGGGCGCTTTTGGCTGCGCAATTATAGCTAAAGAAAAATATACTTTTGGACAAAGTAAAATCCTAAAAAAAGAAGAGTTAAGAAACTTCAGTGTTGATAACAAAAGCACAAGGTGCAGAAGTTGTTCAAATAGCTGTTTATTAACAATAAGTCAGTTCAATAATGATAAATATTTTGTATCCGGCAATAGATGTGAAAAGGGAAATAGATTTTCTGAGAACCAAAAAGTATTGCCAAACCTATATGATTACAAATATAAAAAAATATTCTCGTATAAACCACTTACATCAGCTCCTAGAGGAATGGTAGGACTACCAAGAGTTCTAAATATGTATGAGCACTATCCATTCTGGTTTACTTTTTTTACTGAGTTAGGATATAAAGTTGAATTATCAGATCCCTCTTCAAATGAAATATTTGAAAAAGGAATGGAAACTATACCTTCAGAATCTGTTTGCTATCCAGCAAAGCTAGTGCATGGTCATATAAAGAATCTGATTGAAAAAGGGGTCAAGTTTATATTTTACCCTAGTATACCTCATGAAAAAAAGGAGTATGAAAATGCAGATAATAGTTTTAACTGTCCCATAGTAGTTTCATATCCTGAGGTAATAAGCAAAAATTTAGATGATTTAAAAGAAAATAATGTAAGATTTATGAATCCATTTATTCCTTTTGACTCTGATAGAAAGTTAGAAAAAAGACTTATAGTTGAATTATCATCTATAGGCTTATCTGCTGATGAAGTATCTAGAGCTGCAAAGCTGGGCATTGTGGAGCTTAATAATTTTAAAGCTGAAATTAGAAAAGTAGCTGAAGACACACTTGACTTTATTGAAGCGCAGAATATAAAAGCTGTAGTTTTAGCTGGAAGACCATATCATATTGATCCTCAAATTAATCATGGAATACCTGAAATGATTAATTCACTTGGAATGGCTGTATTGACAGAAGACAGCATAGCCCATCTTGCTGATACTAGTAGACCGCTTAGGGTTGTTGATCAGTGGGCTTATCATTCGAGGCTATATGCTGCAGCAGAGTATGTATCTAGAAAGAAAAATTTGGAATTAGTTCAGCTCAATTCCTTTGGATGTGGAATAGATGCTGTTACTACTGACCAAGTACAGGAAATATTAACTGCTCGAGGTAAGCTTTACACCTGCTTAAAAATAGATGAGGGAAATAATCTTGGAGCCGCAAGAATAAGGATGCGTTCTCTTAAGGCATCCATCGAAGAAAGAGAGAATAAAGGAATAAAAATAAGTGATGCTAAATTATCTTATCCTCGAATTGAATTTACAAAGGATATGAAGAAAAAACATACTATTTTGGTGCCGCAGATGTCGCCTATGCATTTTGAACTGTTAGAAGAAGCTTTTAAGTATTCAGGATATAATTTAGTAATACTTCCTTATGAGTCAAAAAACATTGTGGAAGTTGGTCTAAAATATGTTAATAATGATGCTTGCTATCCTGCAATAATTGCAATTGGGCAATTGATTGAAGCGCTTATATCGGGGAAATATGATTTAGATAATACATCTGTAATGATATCGCAGACTGGTGGAGGATGCAGGGCAACAAATTATATTGGATTTTTAAGAAAAGCTCTTAAAGATGCTGGATTTGAAAAAATTCCTGTAATTTCATTAAATGCAAGTGGTTTAGAAACAAATTCTGGTTTTAAGTTGACGTATTCACTTTTAAATAGAGCCCTTATGGCTATTGTATATGGAGATTTATTTATGAATGTGCTCTATAGAACAAGGCCATATGAGCTTAACGAAGGCTCGGCAAATGCTCTTCACAAGAAATGGTCAGATATATGTAAACGTAAGCTTAAGCGCGCTAGTAAAACAGATTTTAGAAGAACGGTCTATGCTATAGTAAGAGATTTTGATAAACTTCCTCTAGCTGATATTAAGAAACCTAAGGTTGGTTTAGTGGGAGAAATCTTAGTAAAATATCATCCATTAGCGAATAATAATGTTGTGGATTTAGTTGAAAGAGAAGGAGCAGAGGCGGTTATGCCTGCGCTCATGGACTTTGTATCCTACTGTGCATTCAATAGAGATTTCAATTATAACTACTTATGTGGGAGCCTCAAATCTAAGCTACTTGGAGATGCTTTAATATTGTTTATTGAAACCTATATTAATGTTTACACAGAGGCATTAAAATCCAGTAAAAGATTTTATCATCCAAAAACAATAAAGGAAATAGCCTCAGGAGCTAGGCAAGTTATGTCACTAGGGCATCAGACAGGCGAGGGCTGGTTCTTAACTGGAGAGATGATAGAGCTGATTGAAGAAGGTGTAGAAAATATAATTTGTATGCAACCATTTGCGTGTCTTCCTAATCATGTTACTGGCAAAGGAATGATGAAGGAGCTTAAAAGAATTTATCCTGAGGCAAACATTGTTGCTGTCGACTATGACCCAGGAGCAAGCGAGGTTAATCAGTTAAATAGAATTAAGCTTATGCTTTCATCAGCATTTGATAATATGTTAAATCCAAAGCACACAAATATAAATGAAGGTCAAATCAATACAAGAAGACCAGCTAAAAAATTTGTGAGATTTAAAATTTAGTGGATATAAATCAATTTGAGGGATATATATAAAATAAATTGATTTATCAAAGGAGATGGTGTTTATGAAACCACTTATTGGACTTACCACAAATTTTATCATTTCCAATGAAGGGCCTACAAAGGGTCAAGAAAGATACTTCCTAGTCAGTGAAAATGTTAAAAGCATTGAAAAATCAGGAGGAAGTACTATTTTGTTTCCTCACACTCACGACACGGAAACATTTGAAAGATATCTAGATTTAGTTGATGGGATTATTTTAACTGGAGGAATAGACATAAATCCTATGTTTTATGGAGAAGAGCCTCTTGAAAAGCTTGGATACTTTAATACAAAAAAAGATTTCTTTGATGTTGAGCTTACAAAAAAAGCAATTCAAAGAGGAATTCCAGTTCTTGGTATCGATAGAGGATTGCAAGTATTAAATGTTGCTCTTGGTGGTTCCTTGCATCAGGACATAAGCTATATAGAAGGTAATCATATAAAACATTTTCAAAGCTCAATCATGAGTGAGAAATCTCACTCAGTTGAGATACAGCAAGGCACTTATTTGTATGAAATATTTGCTCAGGACAGGATTTTTGTAAACAGCTTTCACCATCAAGCAATAAAGGAGTTAGGTAAAGATTTAATTGTTTCAGCTCGAGCATCTGATGGAGTAATTGAAGCAATAGAATATGCAGGAACTTCTTTTGCTATGGGAATTCAATGGCAGCCAGAGTTTATGTATATTGAGTATGAGGAGCAAAAAAAGGTTTTTGAATTCTTTATCGAGAAATGTAAATAAAGGTCTATAAAAACTATTTAACTTCACAAATCAGTTTATTTAATATACTGGTTTGTGAAGTTTTTTCATTTCTTAAGAAATTTGTAAGAATTATAGTAAAAGAATATTAAAAACTCTATGTTATTATTTACTTAAGATATCTTGTTATGGAGGAACATATGTATACATATAATATATTAATAGTTGAAGACGATAAACAAATAGCAGATGCCATTGAAATCTATATGAAAAATCAAAACTACGGTGTTTTTAAAGCCCATAATGGTCAGCTAGCTATTGATATTTTTGAAAAAGAAGTAATTCATCTAATTATAATGGACGTTATGATGCCTGTAATGGATGGATTTACTGCGATAATGAAGATAAGACAAAGTAGCACAGTTCCTATAATTGTACTCTCAGCAAAATCTGAAGATATGGATAAGATAGCAGGTCTGAATATAGGGGCAGATGATTATGTAACAAAGCCATTTAATCCAATGGAGCTTATAGCAAGGGTAAATTCTAATTTAAGAAGATATGTAAATTTTTCTATGAAGAAAGAGAGCGACAAAAACTCAAAATTGATTTCGATAGGAGATATTGCTCTTGATGATGAGAGGAAAGAAATATCTGTTTTAGGAGCTCCAGTTAAAACAACTCCAATAGAATATAAGATTTTATACTTACTCATGTCTAATGCAGGAAAGGTATTTTCTATAGATGAAATATATGAAAAAGTATGGAATGAGCCAGCCTACAGTCCTGATACTGTAGCTGTTCATATTCGAAGGATTAGAGAAAAGCTGGAGATTAATCCTAAAGAACCAAAATATTTAAAGGTGGTGTGGGGAATTGGATACAAATTTGAATCAGAGTGAAGAACTAATAAAACAAAAGGCGTCAGATTCTGGAATAAAACTAATATCGGTTATTATTTTGTTGGCGTTGATTTCTGTAGCTTTATACAATCCATTAAAGTCTATAATTTTTCCAGATAATCAATATATTAATACCTATCAATCAAGCGAAAGCTTTGTAAATTATATAGAAAATATGACTTGGGATTTATTAGAAAGAAATTCTTCAAAAGATGAATTTGATTTTTATCAAAAGAATCAATATAAAGATATTACCTATTATCTTCAAGTTAAAGATGAGCTAGCTACTCCTGTTACAAATGCAAATTTATTACCAAATCAGATTCTAAGCAAGTCAAAGCAATCATCAAGCTTTTATATCCATATTAAGCTAGATGAAAATCTGCAAGCTATATCTAAGGAATCATCAATGGATGAGGCTTGGGAGGATAACATAGTTATAACCTTTGAGAGACTACTAGCTTCAAGAGAAGACATAAAAGGAAAAGAAATTGAGCTTTTATTAATGATTCCTAAGGATGTTTATTTGAAAAATGGCGCTTTAGAAGATAATATAAAGAACTTTTATTTGGAACGTTATATGATTTTAATATTAGCAATAGGCTCAATAATTATGTTTTTAATCTTAGTTTGGGCTGGGTTTACAAACACTTTAAGGCAACAAAATAATAGCTTTATTAAGGCTATGAATAAAATTCCAATTGAAGTTAAATGTTTGATATATATACTTTTTGGTGTTTGCTTTGCACTTACAATGGAGCTTTTATTCAACGATAATTTATCGAGGTACTATTCACCTAAACTCAAATTTGAAACCATAATTTCAGATGCAAATATTTTTTTCTACTTAATTGGAATACCAGCGACTATATTTTTATATACGGCTTTATATATTTTGGTTTCTGATATAAAAAACGTATTTAATTCTGGAATATATGAGTCATGTATAAAAAAGAGCTTAATAGGAAAGTTTTTCTTAAAACTATTTAAAAAACTTAATAGTACTTTTAGTAAACTTATAAGCTTTGATATATCAAATACTAAAAATAGGAAGCTGATGCTTGTGCTTGGAATTAATCTTATAATAGTATGGATAATTGTTTTTTTTACATCGTTTGTTTTTCTCTATATTGTATTTGGAATGGGTGGTAGTTATTCACTATTTGGCTCTGTTATACTTGGGATGTGCATTGCAATAATTTACTCTTTGTTTATTTTTAGTTATCTAAAAGACAGAATGTGCGAGCTAGAACAATTATATATGGTGACAGATGAGATTTCTCTTGGAAACTTTAATCAGCATATGGAGTTGAATCTTGGGATTTTTAATCCCATATTAGAAAAGCTAAATAGTATTAGTGAAGGATTTAAAATTGCAGTAGATGAAGAAATTAAAAGTCAAAATCTTAAAACAGAGCTTATTTCAAATGTTTCTCATGATTTAAAAACACCTCTTACATCTATAATTTCATATATTGATTTATTGAAAAAAGAGAATGATATGTCTGAAACCCAAAAGGAATATATAGAAATTTTAGAGCAGAAATCACAAAGGCTGACTTTACTGATAGAAGATCTTTTTGAAGCAAGTAAAGCGGCAAGTGGAAATATAAGCTTTAATAAATCATCATTGGACTTAGTATCGCTATTAAGACAGACAATCGCTGAAAATGAAAATGAAATAAGTGCCAGTGGTTTATTATTTAAAATTCAGCTTCCTGATTCAGAACAAAAAATCATATGTAATTTAGATGGGAAAAGAACCTATAGAATCTTTGATAATTTAATAAGCAATATTCTCAAATATTCTTTGCCAAGCTCTAGAGTGTATATTGATGTGAGCTTAAATATGAATAAGGTTTTAATTGTATTTAAAAATATATCTGCCTATGAGATGAATTTTAATCCAAATGATATTGCTGAAAGATTTGTTAGGGGAGATAAATCTAGAAATACAGATGGCTCAGGATTAGGATTATCAATTGCAAAGAGCTTTACAGAATTGCAAGGAGGAGAGTTTAACATTTATATAGATGGGGATTTGTTCAAAGTAGCTATAAGCTTTGAAGTAATCAGTGAATACGAGCAAGAAGGCTAATAACCATATAGTAATGTAATACAAAAGTTAGAGTTATTGATTTATAAAAAGGTGGTTAGAATTTAATTAAAATTCAACCACCTTTTATTTTGATTAGATTAAGAAGTTTTCTGGTTGCTTTGCCTTCCTTAGAATCTTATAATACCTCATTAGCAATCTTTGATTGCAATAAAGGAGAGACTCTACAATTAATTTAAGCACTAGCTTTATGAGAATTATTATTTTTTTTACCAAAGAATAATTTGAAAGTTGTTACAATCAATACAATTGCTAATATGAATAAGACTGTTGCTATAGCGGCGATTACTAAATTTCCTCCAAGAAGGTTATTCTTAGCGACTAATGCTAAAGCTGATAAGGTTACTGCAAACATGAATACCATTGGTATAACAGTCATTTTATTATCTTTACCTGATTTTGCCAGCCATGCTGAGACAGCAAGTAGCGATAGCCCTGCTAATAACTGATTTGCTGATCCAAATATAGGCCAAATTTTTTGGTATCCAAAAGATAAAAGTAAAGCAGATAATCCAACTGTTACAGCAGTAGAAACATACATGTTACTTAAAACAGTTGTGCTTCCATCTTCCTTTGTAGTCATTTCTTGGAACATGTATCTACCTATTCTAGTTGCAGTATCAAGACTAGTAAGAGCAAATGCTGAGAAAGCTAATATGATAAATACTGAACCTAATGAAGTAGGAATTCCAAATTTGCTCATGAATTCAGCTACTCCACTTGCAAAAATTTGAGCAGGAGTTCCAGTAGCTTCTTTAACATATCCTACAGCGATAAGTGCAATTATAGCAACTATTCCCTCGATTAGCATAGCACCATATCCAATTAGCTTCGTATCTGATTCACTGTTAAGTTGTTTTGAGCTTGTGCCTGATGCAACCAAAGAGTGAAAGCCTGAAACAGCTCCGCAAGCAACGATAACAAATAGCATAGGGAAAAGGTATTGAGTTTGAGCTCCCTGCCCAACAGAAAAACTTGTAAAAGCTGGGATTACCATTGTAGGTCTAACTATAAGTATCCCAATTACTGATCCAGCTAGCATAGCATATAGTAGGAATGAACAAAGGTAGTCTCTTGGCTGAAGTAGCAACCAAACAGGCATAGTAGATGCTAGGAATATGTAAACTAGAAGTATAATATCCCAAGTTAATTTTGAAAGTTTGAGAATTGGGAATTGATAACCTAGATAAATACATCCAAATAATAATAGTACTCCAATTACAGTAGAAAAGAGTAAACTTGAACCTTTTCTATATACAAAATATCCAAAACTCATTGCTAACATTATGAATAAAATAGAAGCTGTACCAGCTCTAGCACCAGTCAAATTCTCTGGAGCAGCAGGATCAAAAGCAAAGGTGCCAGCACAAATATCAGTAAATGCAGCAACTACAAGAATAAGAGTTAAGTACGCAAAGAAATTAAAAAGTTTTTTTCCTGTTTCGCCTATATTTACTCTAATTATTTCTCCAATCGATTTTCCTTCATGTCTTACTGAAGCGAATAGTGCTCCCCAATCATGAACTCCTCCGACAAAGATACTACCAAGTAATATCCAAAGATATACAGGAAGCCATCCGAAAACTGCTGCCTGTATTGGTCCTGTTATTGGACCAGCACCAGCAATAGATGAAAAATGATGGCCAAGAAGCACTTTAGCACTAGCTGGGCAATAGTCTATATCATCACGCAAGGTGTGAGCAGGAGTTTTTATTTTTGAATCTACTCCCCATTTTTTTGCTAAAAAGCCTCCATAAATGCTGTATGCTCCTAAAAAAAGAATAATTCCTATGAATAAAAGTATTAATGAATTCATTTTATACCTCCCCGAGCTATATTTTAAATTTAGTTTTATTAAATAAATCCTCTATAAGTTTGTTATGTAAAGTGCTATATTTTACGAAGTTAATTTGTAGGCTTCTTTAACCTTTTTGCCATGCTTATTTGAAATGACTTCTTGAGTTTCGAGATTTACACAAATTAAGCGAATATCACACCAGCCTTTAAGATAAAATGAGTATACCTTGCTAAACTTAAAATTATTAATGAAGTATATAGTTTCTGGGTCTACATTATTTGAAAGAATTACACCTGTAATGTATGTACTCATATGATCTTGGCTTGGATTAACAGTTTCATTAACAATATTCTTTAAGAATTCTGTATACATAGTAGCCTTAGTTAAATCTAATGCAGGAATATATTTTATATAACAATTTTCGTAGTTTTCATACCTATCGATGATATCATTTTGAGTTACAAATGTTCTTCCGCTTACTTGGGAAAAATTTGCTTGAAAGTCTACTTTTTCTCCTAGTATTTCAACGTCTGTATTAATATGAAAATGTTTAGCGAATCTATTTTTTAGTATCTTTATATAATCCTCATATATCATGGATTCACCTCCTCGTATAATAATTTTCTAGTTAGGCCACTACTTCGAATTATAAACAAAATATTCTAAAAATTAATAATGCAAGCATGAAATGACAAAAAAAACACCTGAGTTACACTCAGATGCGCATTAAAGTTTTGAATTGGGATATATTTTGACGACTAACTGGTATTTCTTCATTAAGTCCTTTTAGCTTTAATACATAGGTGTTATTAAACCAAGGAATTATTTCAGATATTTTATCTAAATTCACAATATATGATCGATGCGTTTTAAAAAACTTATCATGAGGAAGTTTTAAATAAAAATCAGTTAAGCAGGTATGGAGTATATATTCGTCTGTTTTTGTATACACGTGGACTTCATGTTTGTTAGCCTTACAGAAATAAATTTGATTATAGTCAAGAACAATAAATTTTTCATTTTGCCATAGGGTTATAGTATTCTGTAAACAGCTAGAGGTTGAAGTTTGCTCTAGCTTTGAGAGGGTTTCTACTATTCTGTTTTGAGAATAAGGTTTAAGAATATAATCAAATGCGCAGACTTCAAAGGCTTCAACGGCATAGTCGCTATATGCACTGATAAATACTATTAGAGGTTTTATTTTGAGGGTTTTTATCACCCTAGAAAAACTCATTCCATCTAGTTTTGGCATATGTATATCTAAAAATATAACATCAACAGACTTTTCTTGTATGTATTCTAAGGCTTCAATACTGTTCTCAAATGTATTTTCTATTTTAATTGTACTAAAGTTTTTAATGAAATACTCTAATTCTTTGATAGCTGGAAACTCATCGTCTACAATGATGCAATTCACAATACAGCCTCCTTTTGCTTTAAAACAAAGCTAATTTTTGTACCAATTTTTAAATTTTCAATTTTAAGTCCATGACCATAAAGATGCTTAAGTCTATTATGTACATTAGCCATACCAATTTTGTTTTGACTCTGAGTTTCTGATGACAAACTATCTATCACTTCACCTGGAACTCCAAAACCGTCATCTTCAATAGTTACTAAAACTGAATTCTCAGATTGCTTTTTAATACTTATAACAACCTTACCTTTTCCCTTTGATTCTAAAACACCATGCTTTATAGCATTTTCTACTATGGGCTGAATTATCAATGAAGGAATTGTAAGTTTAATATCTTTGTCGATATCATATTCAATTTTTAGTTTATCTCCAAATCTTGCTTGTTCTATAGCAATATATGCTTTTACTTGTTCTATTTCTTTACTAATATCTACGAAACCATTTGATTCCTCAATATTGTATCTTAAAAACACGGATAAGTTAACTATTAACTCTCTAGCTTTATCCGGATTTATTCTTACAAAAGAAACTATTGTATTTAGGGAGTTAAATAAAAAATGAGGGTTAATCTGAGCTTGTAGAGCCTTAATTTCTGCTTTTGAAGCCAACGCTTTAAGGTTTGTAACTTTGCTTAATTCCATTTGGGTTGACATGAGTTGAGATAATCCTAAAGCCAATTTTTCATGAGTATAGGATATACCTTTTTCTTTTGTTGAATATAGTTTTAAAGTTTTTGTTACTTCGTTGCCTTCGTATAATGGGACTATGATACATGATTTTAAATTGCAGTCTAAATTCTGACACTTAATTTCTTCAGAGGTGTTCAAAATTAAATGCTTGCCAGTATCAAAAACGGTTCCTGTTGTTAGAGGGTTAATAGGATGTTTTTTGCTATGGTAGTCACAATCTAAACCGCTATATGCAAGTACTCTATGTTTATCTGTTATAGATACAGCAGCTAAATCAGTTGAATCCTTTATGATAGAACAAATTTTTTGAAGAGATTCATCATTTATATCTCTAAAATAGGGTAGTGTTTTATTAGCTATTTCTAAAGAAAGCTGAGCCTGAATTGCTGAAGCCTGGTCTTTTTCATCAAAGATTTTCTGTATTAAAAGGATAACAATACATATCCCAATTGCATTGGCGAAACTAAGAGGAAGATAGATACTTTTCACTATATTAAAAGCCATGTATGTAGGCCTTGATATAAACAGAACTAGTAACATTTCTATACTTACAACAAATATTCCTCCAATTAGACCATAAACCCATTTTGAATACTTTCTATCTCGAGTATATATAAAAGCTGATACAAAGCCAGCTATCATAGTCGTAAGTCCACAAGCAATAGAGGTTATGCCTTGTATATCGTATAGTATTCTATGTATGCCTGTAATTATTCCAGAAACAATGCCAACAAATGGTCCGTATAGAATCCCGCCTGCCATGACACCAATTATCCTAGTGCTTGCTACAGCACCATTTACATTGGTACCAAGGTAGGTGCCAGCTATACCGAAGAAAGAAAAAATTATCCCTAATATAACTAGGTCAAATCGTGAATACTCATCTTTCTGAATAAATCTTTTAAATGCAGGAAGATTAGAAATTATAAAAGTTATTATAATTACAAAGTTTAAACTATTTATTAAATTTTTTGCAATTTCGAACATAGGTACCACCTTGATTTTTTATTTTCTAGTTCTATCAAACAATTATATATTTTAAGTATTTTGTATGCAACTTAATTCGTAGTTGTCTAGTCATTTAGTATATTTTTTGTTATAATGCTATAATAAATTAAATATTAAAATAACTAAGGGGTGAAATTATGAACAGTAATGATAAAAATATGAGTGCAGAATCTGCTATTATTCAATCTAATTTTATTCATAACATCATAGATGAAGATTTGAAAAAAGGTACTTATGGTCAGAAAGTATACACTAGATTTCCTCCAGAGCCGAATGGTTATTTACATATAGGTCATGCAAAATCCATTTGCCTTAACTTTGGAACTGCAATAAAATACAATGGAAAATGCAATTTGAGATTTGATGATACAAATCCAGTTAAAGAAGAAGTTGAGTATGTAGAATCTATAAAAGAAGACGTAAAATGGCTTGGGTTTGAATGGGACGAGCTTCTTTTTGCATCTGATTATTTTGAAGAAATGTATCAGCTAGCCGTAAAGCTAATAAAAAAGGACAAAGCATATGTTTGTGAGCTTACTCCTGAGCAGATGAGAGAATATAGAGGTAACTTTGATACTCCTGGAAAAGACAGCCCTTATAGAAATAGGCCAATAGAAGAAAGCTTAAATCTCTTTGAAAAAATGAGAACTGGAGAATTTGCAGAAGGACAAATGACTCTAAGAGCTAAGATAGATATGGCTTCTCCTAATATGAATATGAGAGACCCTGCACTTTATCGTATAGTTCACGCTAGTCACCATAGAACAGGCGATGCATGGTGCATCTACCCTATGTATGATTACGCTCATCCACTTGAAGATGCAATTGAAGGGATTACTCATTCTATATGTACACTCGAATTTGAAGCGCATAGACCTTTTTATGATTGGGTACTAATTGAAACTGAGTGGAATAATCCACCAAAGCAAATAGAGTTTGCAAGGTTAGAGATGACTAATATGGTTATGAGTAAGAGATATCTCAAAAAATTAGTTGATGAAAAACTAGTGCAAGGTTGGGATGACCCAAGAATGTCTACTATTTCAGGACTTAGAAGAAGAGGATATACTCCGTCATCGATAAGAACCTTTGCTGAGAAGATAGGCGTATCAAAAGCAAATAGTGAAGTTGATATTTCCCTTTTAGAGCATTGCATAAGAGAAGATTTAAAACTTACTGCCCACAGAAAAATGGCTGTACTAGACCCTCTCAAGCTTGTTATTACTAATTATCCTGAAGGCGAAGTAGAGTATCTGGATGCAGAAAATAATTCAGAAAATCCTGAACTAGGTAATAGAAAGATTCCATTTACTAAGGAGCTATATATTGAGAGAGATGATTTTATGGAAAATCCTCCATCAAAATATTATAGATTATTCCCAGGAAATGAAGTTAGACTTAGAAATGCATATTTTGTTAAATGTGAAGAGGTTATTAAGGATGACGCAGGCAATATAGTAGAAGTGCGTTGCACCTATGATCCTGAGACTAAATCAGGAACTGGCTTTACAGGTAGAAAAGTGAAAGGTACTATCCACTGGGTGAGTGCTACTCATAATGTTAAAGCAAGTGTTAGACTTTATGATTATCTTTTTGTGAAAAGCGAGAATGATGAGGAAGGCTATGTTTACAACGCTAATTCACTAAAAGTTCTAGACGAATGTTATTTAGAAAAAAGCTTTGAGGATGCAAAAAAAGATGATAAATATCAGTTTAACAGACATGGATACTTTGTTGTTGATACGAAAGATACAACAGAAAATCATCTTGTTTTTAATAGAATAGTGTCTTTAAAAGATTCATTTAATAAAAAATAAATCACAAATAAAGACCTTTACTGTAATACTGCACTGTTTTGACAGCTGCAGTATTATTTTTAATATAATACTGGAGATGATGGGTTGCAGAATTTGGATGTTATATTTAAAAGATTGCCAAAGC
The DNA here is from genome assembly GCF_000196455.1 of Acetoanaerobium sticklandii. NCBI lineage: Bacteria > Bacillati > Bacillota > Clostridia > Peptostreptococcales > Filifactoraceae > Acetoanaerobium > Acetoanaerobium sticklandii. The sequence goes on from NC_014614.1 coordinate 1,240,232, forward strand.
TTATGATGGGATTTATACTCATTGCAATTGGTACAAATATAATGAAAGCTTCAAAACTAGGTTTAAATTCTTGGGGAGCGTTTAATGAAGGACTAACTGTGATTACAGGCATATCATTTGGCAGAATTAACCAAATGATAGGTATAGCAGTTCTTATTATAGCTATTTTTATTAAAATTTATCCAGGAATAGGTACTATTTTAAACATGTACTTTATTGGCCTTTTTATTGATATTGTCGATTCATTAACTTTTATTGGGATTCCTGAAGATATGCCTACTAGACTTATTTACTTATTTGTAGGGCTCTTTATTTTTCACCTCGGAGGCTATATGTACATGAGCTGCGAGCTTGGCTGTGGACCGAGAGACAGCTTAATGATAGGTCTCATAAAAATAACGGGAAAACCAGTTTCATACATAAGAACAATAATTGAAGCTACTGTTCTAGTTTTAGGAATATTACTAGGAGGTACTTTTGGAATAGGAACAATTGTAAATACATTTTTAGGAGGACCTTTACTAGGAGCGATATACAAATTTTTTAAATTCGATCCAAAGAAAATCAATCAAATCAACTTATTTTCTTTAAATAAGCAATCTGCTTAAAATTATAATTATAGGATTTAGAAGGGATAATACTTTTATGGATAATGAAAACAACATATTCTTAAAAGAAAACAAAGATAATTTGGATTATAAAGAAATATTAAATGTTATTCTTAATAATGCTTATGAATGGCTAGTAATAATAGATGATAAAGGCTATATCATGATGATGAGCAAAGGCTATAAGGAATTTATAGGAGATATGGTACCTGAAGGCAAGCATGTTACAGAAGTTATTGAAAATACAAAACTTCATGATATTGTTAAAACTGGAAAAACTCAAATTGGAGAAATACAGATAATTAAAGGTCAGCAGGTTATAGCCTCAAGGCTTCCTATTATTAAAGACAATAAAATTATAGGAGCAATAGGGAAAGTTATATTCAAGGACATAACTGATTTTTATGATATGTCAAAAAAAATCATTACTATGGAAAAAGAAATTAAATATTATAAGGATCAGCTTAAAAAACAAAAAAGTGCTAAATACTCATTTTCAAATATAATTGGTGAGAGCAAATCTCTTATGGAAGTAAAAAACATCTGTCAAAGAGCAGCAATGTCAGATTCAAATGTACTTATTATGGGAGAAAGTGGAACTGGAAAAGAGCTTTTTGCTCATGCAATTCACAACGCAAGTGATAGAGCTTCTGGACCTTTTGTTAAGATAAACTGTGCAGCTATCCCTTCTGAGCTTTTAGAATCTGAGTTATTTGGCTATGAAGGTGGAGCTTTTACTGGAGCAAAGAAAGAAGGCAAGGTTGGTAAATTTGAGCTTGCAAATGGAGGAAGTATATTCTTAGATGAAATCGGAGATATGCCTCTTCAGATGCAAGTCAAGCTTCTTAGAGTTCTTCAAGAAAGAGAAATTGAAAGGATTGGCTCAACTAAAACTAGACCTATTAATGTAAGAATAATATCGGCAACCAATAAAAACCTCGAAGAAGAAGTTAAGTCTGGTAATTTTAGAGAAGATTTGTATTATAGGCTTAATGTAATGAGCGTTAATATAGAGCCCCTAAGAAAAAGAAAGGATGATATAAGACCACTTGCAAAAGCTCTAGTAAAGAAACTTTCAAGTCAAATGGGAGTACACGTAGATAGCATAAGTGAAAAGGCTATGGCAGCTTTAGAAGCATATGACTGGCCGGGAAATATAAGAGAATTAGAAAATGTCATCGAGCGGTCTATAAACCTACTCGATTCAGATAGAATAATAAAGGTTTCTACATTACCTGTTCATATTACTCAGTCCCATAAAACCCATGTATATATTGCTGGAAGCACTCTTAAAGAGCAGCTATACGATGTAGAAAAAAGTATAATTCTTGAATGCTTGAATGAGAATCAAGGAAATAAGCAAAAGACAGCAAATGATTTAGATATGAGCAGGACTAGCCTATATCAGAAGTTAAAGTCCTATGGAATAGATTAAAGCTTCATGTGTTTCAGTAATTCTTTTGTATTCAAAATAAATTATGCCAAGTTTCTTGAAAGTATAGAAACTTGGCATATATTTTTTAGTAATTTACTTGCATTAACATAAGACCTTTACCCTCTACCATTGGACCAGAAAGGCTTCTATCCTTTGATGCTAAAATATTAGCAAGTTCTTCGGGAGATATTTCTCCAGTTCCAACTCTAATCAAGGTTCCAGTTATTATTCTAATCATATTATGCAAAAAACCTTCTCCTTCAAATTCTAGATAAACATAATTATTTTTCTTTGTAATAGCTATGCTTTTTATTGATTTTCGACAGCTTTTTTTCTTAGATTTCATTGTGGTAAAAGCATCATAGTCATGGGTTCCAATAAGGTAATTAGCAGCTTTTTCCATTGCCTTGATATCTAATTGCTTAGGTTGATGAATAGCTGTTTTTCTTGTAAACACATCAGCAAACGAGTTATTATCAATAGTAAATCTATATACTTTTGTTTTAGCATTGTGTCGAGCGTGAAACTTATCATCAGCCTCTTCTATATATGTTACTCTAATATCCTCAGGTAGATAGTAGTTCATGTATGTTTGAATTTCATGTAGAGTCATTTTTGAATTAGTGTGGAAATTTGCTATTAGTGATTTTGCATGAACACCCTTATCTGTTCTTGAACATCCAATCACTTGAACTTCCTCATCAGTCATTTTATTTAGTAAATCCTCAAGCTTACCTTGAATAGTGTTGTCTTGGTCCTTTAAACGTTGCCATCCCAAATATCTTGTACCTTCGTATTGTAACGCAATTTTAATATTTCTCATTCAGCTCTCCTATAACATATTATTATGAATAATTTTCATTTAGACTTACTATACCATAATTATAGTAAATGCTAATAGTTAATTTTGATTTTTTATGATAAGAAGCAATTAAAATTATAAATATATGAATTGATTGTAGGCATGAATATTATTGTAATTTACTTAGTATTTCATTAAGTTTATTTATGTTATCCTGTGTCCAAATTTTCTCTAGAAATGGGGCTCTTCCAGAACCACGTCTGTATGCTTTATAATGGAGCTTATTTTTTTTATAGTACTCTTGATGATATTCTTCTGCTTCATAAAAATCAGCTTGAGGAAGGAGCTTTATAGCCACTTGGTTTTCGAAAATATTTGATTTATCAAGTTCTGATAATAATTTGTTAGCTAATTGTTTTTCTTCATCACTAGCATAAAAAATAGCTCCAAGATACTGTGAGCCTCTGTCTGCAAACTGTCCATAAGGGTCGGTAGGATTCATACTTTGAATGAATACTCCAAGAAGATTCTTATATGAAACCTCAGTTCCATCATACCAAATCTTTACAGCTTCATAATGGCCAGTTGAACCAGTACAAACCTCTTCATAGGTAGGAAACTTTTTATCACCGCCTGTATAACCTGATTTTACTTTTAAAACTCCAGGAGTTAAAACAAAAGGTGTCTCCATACACCAAAAACAACCACCAGCAAAAACAGCTTCTTTTATATTTGATTCATTCATGGTTTACCTCCAAGTATATATTTTTAGAAATTTATTTTTATAATACTTATTGATAATTTGATACCCAATTTAAAAAATAATATACAGTTTAAGTATATTATTTTAAACAAGGCATAAAATTATATTATAAGCTTAGAGCTTTATTTGAAATGGTATAATATAATAGACAAAATCAATTACAAAAGGAGATATTATATATGATTTCATTTAATAATAATTGGGATGATATTTTAAAAGATGAATTTGATAAACAATACTATTTAGAGTTAAGAGAATTTTTAATTAAGGAATACAAGAGCCATTTGATATATCCTGATAAATATAAAATATTTGAAGCACTTAAATTGACTGATTATGAAGATGTAAAAATTGTAATTTTAGGACAGGATCCATATCATGGGCCGAATCAAGCACATGGACTGGCATTTTCTGTTTCAATCGGAGTGCCTATTCCACCATCACTTCTTAACATATACAAGGAATTAGAGCGTGATATAAATTTTAGAATTCCAAATCATGGATACCTAGTAGACTGGTCAAAGCAAGGAGTACTTTTACTTAACACAGCATTAACTGTGAGAGCTGGGATGGCAAACTCCCATAGAGGAAAAGGATGGGAAGTATTTACAGACCAAGTAATTAGACTTCTTAGCTTAAGAGAAAAGCCTATGGTATTTTTATTGTGGGGAAAAAATGCTGCAGAAAAAGAAGCTCTTATAGATACTAGTAAACATCTAGTACTAAAAGCACCACATCCTAGTCCGTTATCAGCACATAGAGGATTTCTTGGGTGTGGACATTTTTCGAAAGCAAATAAGTTTTTAATAAAAAATTCTATAGCTCCAATTAACTGGCAGCTATAGAATTCAGGTTTTTAATATAAATATGCTATTTTTGATTATTCATTTGTGAGGTCATATATAGATGCTCTTCATACACCTCATTAACTAAGTCAGCAAATATCCAGTCTTTATTAGAAGGGGTGAGAGCGGAAGTGACTGGTCTTTCGATTTGATTTGTTTTAAATGCACTTACTAGCTGGTTTATTCTTTCACCATCAAAGCCACTAATCATCATAAATTCAATTTCTGGTGCTTTTACTCCATCTTTTCTATCAGGAGTATAACCATCTAGGTCGTGCAAAAAGCCAGTTATGCAGTTTGACATTTCATTAGAAATAAATTTTATATTTTCAAAACCATGGTTATTGAGTAATTCATGTATTTGCTTAGTTCTTTCATCATTTAGACCATAAAGTATGATTTTTTCCATTTTGATTCTCCTTTAAAAATATTTTATGAAACTTTAAGTTATATTATATCCGAATTAAGCAATAATAAAACTAAAAACTAGGAGGAATTATGGATTTTAAATTAGTAATTTTAGCTGTAGCACCTGCAATAACATTGGTTTTATTTATATATTTCTTTGATAAACACGATAAAGAACCAATTTCATTGCTTTTAAAAGTTTTTCTCTTTGGAGCCCTAGCTGTGGTACCAATTGTTTATGTAGAAGATTTATTAATGACATTTAATATTTTTCCAGGACTCGCTTCAGCTTTTTATGTTTCATTTATAGTTGCAGGTTTTACAGAGGAATTTTTTAAAAGATTAGTAGTTATGAAAATTGCATTTAAGAATCAGCATTACTCAGAAAAGTTAGATGGCATAGTGTACAGTGTTATGGCTTCGCTGGGATTTGCTACTGTAGAAAACATTATGTATGTGGCAATTTCTTTTAAAGATGATATATATGTAGGAATAACAAGAGCTTTTTTATCTGTGCCTGCTCATATGTTATTTGGAATAAGTATGGGTTACTATCTTTCACGTAGCAAATATGCCAGTAGCACCTATGATGCAAACAAATATTATAAAAAATCTTTAATAGTGCCTATGATTCTGCACGGGACATTTAATTTTATATTGCTTTCAAATCATCCTCTGCTAATTATTGTATTTATACCATATTTGATATACCTATGGTCTGTGAGTATTAAAAGACTAAAGATATATCAGCTAGAATCAAAAAATGAATCTGAGTATGAAAACATGATTGATAACTAGATTAAATTGTAAAGTTGAAATTGTATTTAATTTTTTTTATTAGGAAAGGAAGTATTGTTATGGTGAATTCATATGAAAATAAGGCTATGTTAAACGATGCAATTGAAATTGCAAAAAAAGCAGGAGAATACTTAAAGGAAATGTTTCATTCTCAATTTAATATAGAGTATAAGGGAGATAGCGATTTAGTTACTGATGCTGATTATGGCGCTGAAAGGATTATCATTAATGAAATTAAAAGACTTTATCCAAATTGCAGCATTTTATCTGAGGAAGCTGGAGAGCTAAATAAAGAGTCAAGGTATAAATGGGTAGTAGATCCACTAGATGGAACTGTAAATTTTTCAAAAGGGATACCAATATTTGGTGTTATTCTTGCTGTACTAGAAGATGAGGTACCAATCGTAGGAGTTCATTATATTCCTATGTTTAATGAAATTTATTATGCAGTTAAAGGTGGAGGAAGTTTTTTAAACGGTAAGCAAATAACAGTTTCCAGTCGTAGCAAGCTATCAGATTTTATTATTGGCCTTGGAGATTTTAATATTGGAAGAGATGAAAAAATGAAACAAAGAGACAACGAGCTGTTAAATCAAATAACAGCTCAGCTTTCACCACTCACCATGAGAACAAAAATATTTGGAGCTGCATGCTATGACCTCGCTTGTATAGCATCGGGGAAAACAGATGCTCTATTATATGCTTTTTCTAATCCTTGGGATGTTTTGGCTGGAAGCTTAATTATTAAAGAAGCAGGCGGCGAAATTTTGATAATCGATGATTTAACTATCTATTCCAGTGGAAAATGTTTAGATGAGTTAAAAAAAGTTTTCTAAATGTTATTTTTTTAATAAATAGGGTAAATACAAAAATGTGTAAAAAATAATTGAGGAGGCTTAATATGAGTAATTATCATGAACCTGTAGAATTACTAAACGAAAAAACAAGAAATATTACAAGAGCCATCAACAGTTTGAAAGAAGAGTTAGAAGCCGTTGATTGGTATAATCAGAGAGTTGAGGCATCTAGTGATGAGGAATTAAAAGCAATAATGGCACATAATAGAGATGAAGAAATAGAACATGCTTGTATGACTTTGGAATGGCTTAGAAGAAATATGGATGGATGGGATGAGGAATTAAAAACTTACTTATTTACAAGTGGCCCTATTACTTCAATTGAAGGTCAAGAACAAGCAAGTGATGCTCCATCAAATTCAGGAAATGGTTTAAACATTGGTAAAATGAAATAAAAGGAGGATTTATTATGAGCATGTTAAAAAGAAATATAGCACCTATGCCATCTAAGGTTTGGGACGAAATAGATGAAAGAGCTAAAACTGTGCTTACGAACATACTTTCAGCAAGAAAAGTTGTTCATGTTGAAGGACCTATGGGATGGGATTATGCTGTAGTGCCAGAGGGAAGGCTCGATATCATAGATAAAAATGAAGACTCTGATGTCAGTGTGGGAACATATAGAGTTAAGCCACTACTTGAAGCAAGAATTTCTTTTGAGCTTGATAGATGGGAACTCGACAATATAACAAGAGGAGCGAAGGATATAGATTTAGAAGCTCTTGAAGAAGCTACAAAAAAGCTAGCACTTTTTGAAGAAAATCTAATATACAACGGCTATGAGAAAGCAGATATAAAAGGATTAAAAGAAGTTGCTGCACATAATTTAGGTTTTGGTAAAGATGCAGTTTCAATTTTATCGGCAATTTCTGAAGCTAGATTTCTCCTTATGGAATCCTATGTAGAGAAACCTTATTCTCTAGTGGTAGGTAGAGAGGCTTATAAACTTTTAAATACTGTTCATGAAGGCTATCCGCTTATAAAAACAGTTTCTTCAATAATTGATGGCAAAGTAATACTTAGCGAAGCTGTAGAAGGGGCGTTTTTAATGCCTTATGACCATGAAGATATAGAGTTAACTATAGGTCAAGATTTTTCTATAGGATATGAAAATCATGATGATAAAAAAATAAAGCTATTTATAACTGAGTCATTGACTTTTAGAGTGCTAGATGAAAAGCTGATAGTGAAATTTAATATTTAATATCATAAGCCCCAAAAATGGAGGGATATGTCATGAAGATGCCAGTGATATTTGTAGGTCATGGTTCTCCTATGAATGCTATTGAGGACAATGAATTTACGAAAACTTGGGAAGAATTAGGCAGAAGTCTTGTTAAGCCAGCTGGAATAGTTGTTATATCTGCCCACTGGTATACAAAAGGAAGCTATACTTCAAATGAACTTGATCCAAAAATGATTTATGACATGTATGGATTTCCTAAGGAACTTTACGATTTAAAATATCCCGTAAAAGGGTCTGATGAATTAGCTAGTAGAATTATTGAAAAAACTAGCGATTTAATATCAATAGATAACGATTGGGGAATAGACCATGGTACATGGTCTGTATTATGTAGAATGTTTCCAGATGCAGATATTCCTGTTGTTCAAATAAGCATCGACCATAACAAATCATTTAGAGAGCACTATGAAATTGGAAAGATGTTAAAATCATTTAGGGATGAGTCTATACTGCTAATTTCTAGCGGTAATGTTGTTCATAATCTTTCACTTATAAACTGGGGGATGGATAATGGATATTCTTGGGCTCAGGAATTTGATGATTATATTAAATCAAATATTCTTTCTAAAAATTTTGATGACGTAATAAATTATAAGAATGCAGGAAGCTGTGCAGAGAAAGCATTTTATACTCCAGATCATTATATTCCATTGCTGTATATGCTAGGCTCATGCGACTTAGCTGATAACATAAAAGCCTTCAATGATAAATGTCTCATGGGTGCGATGTCTATGACGGGATATATAACTCAGTAAAAGTTATATGAATTAATTAAACAAAAATAAAGCCCTTTAAATATGAACTCATTTGCTAAAAGTTAAATTTTGAATTAACTTTACCAAATGAGCTCAATTAAAAGGGCTTTTTTCTTTATTGAGTTACTATCTTTATTACCTCATCAAGTGAAGCATTACTAGGTATTCTAAATGTACCAGCTTTAATTTTTGTTTCAGCATTTAGCTCTATAAGTCTTGAAATAAAGCTTTCTTTAGATGAAATAATATTGTTTTCATAAAGAGCATTTGCAACTTTGTCAGATGAGCTCCCAGGAGCAATCGAAATATTTCTGATTGTCACTTCAGCTTGGGCTGATATATTTTCAGTTTGTTTATCTGAGGTAACATTATTAGTAGTATCTTCTTTAGATACTTCGTTTTTATCAGTAGTATCGTTTGAAGCTTCAGGTACTTTGTTTGTATCCTCTGAGCTAGAGCTGTTTTGAGCTATCTCTGTATTTGTTTCAGTAGAATTTAAATCGTTGCTAGTAGAAATAGGAATAATTTTTTCAATATTTTCAGGTAGAGATATATTAAACCATCCATGGAGCTGATATGTCGAAATTAATATAATAATCAATAAAACTGCTCCTCCAAAAATTAAATCACTAATCTCATATATAAAATCTTTTAGTTTATCCATTTCCTTTACACCTCGTGTTCAAATTAAAAATAGTCAATTGTATTTTTCTATTATATAATAAATTGTAGCAATTATGAAGTAACAAAGGAGATAAATATGCACAAGGACATTAATAATCAGTTATCAAAACTCCAAATCAGAGAAATTCTTGAAGAAGATGCTGTGATAACCTTAAAATTAGTTTTAGAGATGGCTGATGAATCAGACAATTATCCATTTACATCTGAAGATTATGCTATGTCGATTGAGAACCAGCGCTCATTCATAAACTATATGAATAGTTTAGATAATTGCATATTTTTAGGTGCTTTTATAGAAAATGAGCTTTGTGGAATACTTTACTTAGAAGGTGGGAGAAGACAAAGGACTCACCATATTTGTAATTTAGGAATGGGAGTAAAAAAAGAGTACTGGAATAATAAAATTGGCTCGGCTTTGATGTCAAAGGCCATGGAGTTTGTATATGATAGTGAGCATATTGCAAAGATTGATTTACAGGTTAGAATAGATAATAAGTATGCGATTGCTCTCTATAAAAAATTTGGTTTTGAAATTGAGGGTAAGAATAAAAGAGCTTTGTTTATTGATGGAGATTTTGTCGACTATTTAAACATGGGCAAAGTAATAGATTAGACTATGAGGTGAGTTTATTGAGCGATAATGTAAAAAAAGAAATTTTTGAATGGCTTAAAACTATAGCGATAGCAGGAGCGATGGCTCTGCTTATAACAAGCTTTGTAAGACCTACACTGGTTAGAGGAGTGTCTATGTTTCCAACTTTGGAAGAAAATGATTATTTACTTATTTATAGACAGGCATATAGAAGTGACCTGCCAGAGCATGGAGATATCATAGTTTTTAAATCGCATTTACTACAAACAAATGGGAAAGAAAAAGATTTAGTTAAAAGAGTTATAGGAGTTCCTGGCGACCATGTTGTTGTAATGGATGGAAAAGTATTTGTCAATGATGAGGAGCTAAGTGAAGCCTATATTAATGGAAATTATACAGATGGAAATGTAGATGAAATAGTACCTGATGGATATATTTTTGCTATGGGAGATAATAGACCCAATAGCTTAGATAGTAGAGAAGAGTCCGTGGGGATGATTCCTTTAGATGATATTATAGGAAAAGTATTTATTAGACTTTATCCATTTAATAAGATTACTACATTATAGTTAGGTGACGTGGCAATGATAGGAATTAGTGCTTTGAGTTACGATTTAGAACAAAAGATTACTTTGTTTCATGAATACAAGGATATAGAATTTATTGAATATGGGATAGATGAAGCTACAGATATCGAAGCTTTGAACCATCATATGAGCAAAAAAGAGAATAAAGATATAAAAATCAGCATCCATTTGCCATTGAAAACTAACCTTGTAGAAGATATAGGGTTTCTTAGAGATGCCAATTTTAACTATGTTAGTAATATTATTAGAGAGGTTAGCTATTTGAAACCTCTCTATTTTAATACTCATTTAGGAAATGTATTTTATAGTAAATATACTTCAAATTATAAAAATTATATCCAAAAAGCAAATGAGTTTATTCAAAGACTATTAGTAGAATTTCCTAATATAAATATCTACACAGAAAATGTTTATAGTTTTTTAAATCAAGCTAGCAGTGATTTATGTGCTGTTGGTACTAAGCCTATAGAATTCATGGATTTGTTTGAAATAGCGAATAATAAATCGTTAGGGTTCTGCTTTGACCTAGGGCACGCATTGATTCAAGATGAAGATTTTAGCAATGTAATCAAAAACTATAATTCTATGCTTCATTTTAACTTAAATGATAAAACCTCAGATCAGCATTTAGGGCTTTCAAAAACGGGTAAATATACAAAGAAATTTTTTTATGAGCTTATAGATAAGTATGGTTTTAGTTATATAGTTTTAGAACTTGATAGTTCAAAAGCAAAGGAAACTATAGAAATTTTAGAATTAAATAAACTCTAAAGGAGATGATAGTCTTGATTACTATAACTACTCAGTCGGGTGAATTTAAAGTTGAAAAAAACACTACCTTAGAGCAAATTTTAAGCATGGAGAGAATGGATTTTTTATATCCAGTTACTTTGGGTCTAGTAAATAATAATCTTAGAGAGCTTAGCTATGAACTAGAGGAAGACTCATTTGTTAATTGGATTGATATTACTGACCCTGATGGAAGACGAACATATATGAGGAGTCTTACTTTTTTATTTATCAGGGCATTGGAAGAACTGCTCCCAGGAGCTGTGACGAAAATTCAGCATTCCCTTAGCAATGGATTTTTTTGCGAAGTTGAGTATGAAGAAAAGTTAAATGTAGATGATGTTCAAAAGATTGAGCTCAGAATGAGAGAATTCGTAGATTCAAATGAGAAAATAATTAGATTCAGAGTTCCAAAAGAAGAAGCAATTAATATATATAAAAAACAAAATCGCGAAGGAAAATTGAATTTATTAAAGTATAAAAACACGTCGACAGTTCATTTGTATAGATGTGGGTGGCTTGAGGATTATTTTTATGGCTACATGGTTCCATCGACAGCTATGCTTCACACATTTTCATTAAGGTTATACAATGATGGAATAGTGTTACTAGGACCTGATATAAAAGAACCTCATAAAGTTAGTAGGTTTATACATCAGCCTAAATTATTTAAAATATATAAAGAAGCTAAACGTTGGGCCAAAATAATTAATCTACCAAATGCAGCATCACTAAACATTTTAGTAGAAAATAATAACCACCCAGAGATTATAAGACTTGCTGAAGCATATCATGAAAAGAAAATTTGCGATATTGCTGATATGATAAAAAAAGATTCAGAAAAAGGAAAGATAATTTTAATTGCAGGGCCATCTTCTTCAGGAAAAACAAGCTTTGCACAAAGACTCAAGCTTCAACTTATGGTAAATGGTTTATCTCCAGTGTCTTTATCTGTCGATGATTATTTTGTAAATAGGGATATAACTCCACTAGACGAGTATGGGGAAAAGGATTATGAGTCTATTTATGCTATAGATTTAAAAACATTTAATGAAGATATTGAAAAGCTTATCCTAGGCTATGAAGTTAATTTGCCAAGCTTTAATTTTAAAACTGGCACTAGAGAATACTTTGAAGAAAAAAAAATTTCTATTGAGGAAAATCAGCCACTAATAATAGAAGGAATACATGCTCTTAACCCTATTCTCACACAATCAATACCTGATGGAAATAAATTTAAAATCTATATAAGTGCTCTAACTCAGCTAAACCTAGATGAACATAACAAAATTCCGACTACTGACTTAAGACTTATAAGAAGGATAGTTAGGGATTATCATCACAGATCGTATTCTGCATCTTCCACTTTATCAATGTGGCAAAGTGTAAATAGAGGAGAGCGAAAAAATATTTTCCCTTATCAAGAAAATGCTGATATAATGTTTAACTCCGCTCTTATATATGAGCTGGCTGTTTTAAAAAAGCATGTGGTGCCTCTTTTAGAGGATATAAAGGAAGACGACCCTGTTTTTAGAGAAGCAAAAAGGCTACTTAAATTTCTCCAGTATTTTGTTGATATTAATGACGAATCAGATATCATCAACACATCACTTCTTAGAGAATTTATAGGTGGAAGTAAATTGGTGCATTAATCCAAAATTTCAAATAGTATAGAATTCTTTGACAATTATATATTTAATCATTATAATATATATAAGTAATTTACGGTTCTCCTATATGTACAGTTTTATTTTTAACATAGTATATTATGGAGAAAATCTTTATTGAGGGGAAGGGCATTAATGAAAGATATAATGGTATTAAGAGAATTAGAAGAGATTAAAGCTGTCTCACATCCTTATAGAGTTGAGATTTTAGAAGCATTTGCTGAAGAACCACTTTCTGCTAAGCAATTATCAGAAATTTTAGGAGAGCCTCATGCAAAAATCAATTATTACATTAAAATTTTACTTGGAGCTGGGATATTAGAACTAGTGGAAGAAAGAGTAAAATCTGGGATAATTGAAAAATATTATTTACCAAAAGCTAAAATGGTAGTAATAGATAAAAGTATCTTAAACTTTCCAATTAGCGATTCAGTGGCCCAAACAATAAATCAAGCATCTCTTTCTTTGTTTGAGAAAGTAAGTGAAGATTATTATAGAGCAGCTGAGACAAATGAAGTTGGAACAAAGCACCTTAGACATTACAATGAATATTATCTTACTGAGGATGAAGCAAAAGAAATTATGAATGAACTGGAAAAGAGACTTATAGAACTGCTAGATGGGAAGCAAAAGAAGCCAGAAAAAGAAGGTACAAGACCGTATAACTTTGCTACACTAGCAATCCCAGATGTTAGAAAAGAAAAAAAGAAAAAATCAAAGGGCTAATAATTTTAAATAGTGCAGGGGAATCCTTGCACTATTTTGTTTGAATTTGATAAATAAGATTATATTCAGAGCTCTTATATAATTCGATTTCAACTCTAGGATTATCCTTATCTATATAATCTAAAATCAAAAATGGTTTCAGTTGTTTATCATTGAGAATTATTCCGCTTTTTTCAATACCATCGCAAATACTTTTGGGATAATTATGAATATCGCCCATGCGCTTATTTGGAAAATACAACTTTAATATAGTAATTAGATTTTCTTCTAGAGGAGGACCAAAATATTCTTGATTTATGATTCCCGCTATGTAGTTCTCGTAGGCTGCATATTTTGAATATTTTCCCTTGTGAGGTAGCCAAGCTTGCCCGCTTTTATTAGATAATTTGAAGTTAGATTTACTTATAGGTCTGCCAGGTATTATGAACTTTAGCATTTTAAATCCTTTCGACTAAAAATAGCACAAATATATAATTATTTTTTTTAACATATGGTATATTATACTAGTGAATAGTTGGAGGAACAATAATAATGATTGATATAATAAACCAGGAAAATATAGATCAATATACTATTATAAACGTAAATTCAATAAAAGATAGTCTTGATAAATTCAGCTTTTATCTTGAAGAAAGAAAATTATTAGGAGCTCAATTGGACCTTGAAGAGCAAAATTTAGTCTCGAGGCTAAAATTAGATATAAATAATAAACCTGCAAGTAGTATAATATGTATATTTTTCCCTTATCTTACAGAAAGTCATAGCTTCGATTCTAATATTTCCGTATCCGCTCAAGGTATAGATTATCATATTTGGGCAAAAGACAAGCTAAAAAGAATTGTGCAAAAACTTCAAATAAAATATCCAAATAGCACTTTTTCTATTCAAGTTGACAATGGACCACTAAATGAGAGATTTTTTGCTTTGGAATCAGGCTTAGGCTATAAAGGAATTAATAATATGGTAATAAATGAAGTGTATGGAAGCTATGGCTTTATAGGTCTAATCGTCACGGACTTAGTGTTAAAGGAGAAGAGGCTTCCTAAAAAAAATTGTATTAATTGTGGAAAATGCATAGAATATTGTCCCGGAAAGGCTTTAAATTATAAAAAAGGTTTTATTGGACAAAGATGTGCTTCTTATCTTACTCAAAAGAAAACAGAGCTAAGTGATAGTGAAATAGCTATTTTAAAAAAAAGTAATAAAGTATATGGATGTGATATTTGCCAAATAGTATGCCCTCACAATAGAGATATAAAAAAATCTCAAGAAATTAATGATGTTATAAAAAGACTTAATCTAAATGATATTGCCAGCTTAAGTAATAAAGAATTTAAAAAAAAATTTGGAAATAGAGCTTTTGCATGGAGAGGCAAAAATATATTAGTGAGGAATTTTAATATTATTGGAGATTGACTTACTATCTATGATAAAATGGTATTGATTATAAAAAGGGGAAAATATATTAAATGAGTAAGTATAATATTATTGTAAAGACATTACTTGATACTTATCCTGATGCAAAATGTGAGCTTGAATATAAAACACCTTACGAGCTATTGGTGGCTACTGTTTTAAGTGCTCAATCGACGGATGTAAGAGTCAATATTGTTACAAAAGAGCTTTTTAAAAACTATAATACTCCTGAAAAAATTCTTAAGCTAGGAGAAGAAAAATTGATGGAGTACATAAAAAGTATAGGCTTTTATAATGTCAAATCAAAAAATATAATAGCATTATCACATTTGCTGATACAAAATTATGACAGTCAAGTGCCAGATGAAATGGATGAACTTTTAAAACTACCTGGTGTGGGAAGGAAAACTGCAAATGTAGTACTTAGCAATTGCTTTGGAGTTCCTGCTATAGCTGTGGATACTCATGTTTTTAGAGTGTCTACAAGACTGGGCTTCTCTGATAAAAAGGACCCTCTTCAAGTTGAACAAGATTTAATGAAGAAAATATCGAAAAAATACTGGACCGATGCTCATCATGCATTTATTTTTCATGGAAGAAGGATTTGTAAGGCAAGGAATCCAATTTGTGAGCTATGTTCAGTACAAAGCTATTGTAAATTTTATAAAAAGAAAAAGGGGTAGAAAGGAAGGTTTTTAGTGAAAAAAGTTGGCATTATATTAGTAATAAGCTTTATACTGATTGCTACATCTGCTGCTATGTACCTTAATAGTTTGACACAAGATAATTTCATTTATCCTGGGATTTCAATTAATGGCGTAGATGTCAGTGGGCTTACAGTAACACAAGCAAAAGAGGTTCTGCAAGACAGAGCTAAAGTAGGGAAAGTTAGCTTTACCCATAATGAAAAAAAATGGAATTATGATTTGAAAGAGCTGGGATTTGAGTATGATTATGATAGCTCAATTGATGAAGCATTTAAAATTGGTCGTAGTGATAATATACTAGAAAATTGGATAACTGTTTTAAAGCTAAATAATAATAAACAAATTAATTTGGAATTATCGAGAACTGATAAATATGAGAATTTTGATGAAATATTTTCTAAAATTAAATCAGAGGTAGATCGTCAAGCAGTTGATGCAGACATCTCTATAAATACTGCTATATCTATTACTCCAGAACAAGACGGCTACGAAGTGGACATAGATAAGCTAAAAAATTTATTAATAACAGAATTAAAAGATAAAAACGAAGATATTATAATTGAAGTGCCTGTTAAGGTAACTCAAGCCAGTGTAAAAAGAGAGCAATTATCATCAATTAATGGAATAATAGGAGAATTTACTACAACCTTCAATGCTAAGGTAGCAGGAAGAAGCACAAATATAAGATTGGCATCTAGCAAAGTGGATTCCGTCCTTCTAATGCCAGGTCAAGAATTTAGCTTTAACAATGCCACCGGAAAAATAACATTGGCAGCAGGATATAAAAATGCCCCTGTAATTGTAAAGGGAGAGTTACAAGAGGGAGTAGGTGGAGGAGTATGTCAGGTTTCAACTACTTTATACAACTCTGTTTTATATGCAGGACTTGATGTAGTTCAAAGAAGAGCTCATTCTATACCTTCTAGCTACGTATCTATAGGACGAGATGCAGCTGTAGCCTATGGCTCGCTTGATTTTGTATTTAGAAATTCTCATGATTACCCAGTGTATATAAAAGCTTTCGTTTCTGGCAATAAAGTTACAGCTAGGATATATGGAGATACAACCAAGCATAAAAATAAGACTTTGTCATCACAAGTTGTAGAGCAGATTCCTAGACAAGTAAAATATGTCAATGATCCAACCTTGCCGCTAGGTAAAGAAGTAATTGATGACCCAGGTAGAGATGGGATAAAATCAGTGACATATGAAAATGTTGATGGCCAAACAAAAGTTGTGTCTAGAGATCATTATCCAGCCAAAACCAAGGTTATTAAAGTCGGTACTGGACCAGCAGAGGCTCCAGCAGTAAATTTAAACCCAGAGGCAATAAATGAATCTGTAAATACACAAAATCAAGAAAATACAATAATAGATTCTATTTTTGGAGGAAGATAATGCATAAAGTTATTTTAGTCACAGGAGGAGCTAGGTCTGGGAAAAGCTATTTTGCAGAGCAGCTATGTAAAAATATTGGTGAAAAGGTTTCTTATCTTGCTACAAGTGAAGCCTTCGATGATGAGATGAAGGCAAGAGTAGCGAAGCATAAGGAGCAAAGACCATCATCTTGGAAAACCTATGAAGCCTTCGAAAATCTTAAA
This sequence comes from Acetoanaerobium sticklandii, assembly GCF_000196455.1. Taxonomy (NCBI): domain Bacteria; kingdom Bacillati; phylum Bacillota; class Clostridia; order Peptostreptococcales; family Filifactoraceae; genus Acetoanaerobium; species Acetoanaerobium sticklandii. The sequence goes on from NC_014614.1 coordinate 1,257,518, forward strand.
GATCTGGTTCCAGATATGTCAAGTAGTTCAGATACAGTTATTTTAGATTGCCTTACTGTTATGGCAAATAACTTAATATTTCATTCTGATGTAGATGTTGAAAATGCAACACAAGCAGAAATAGATTCATTAGAAAAAAGAATTCAGGAAGAGTTAGTATCATTTATTTTAGCTCTAAAATACAACAAGCTTAATTTAGTTATGGTTACGAATGAGCTAGGGATGGGGATAGTTCCAGAAAACAAATTATCTAGAATATATAGAGATATTATTGGAAGGATAAATCAGGTGGCAGCTAGATATAGCGATGAAGTATATTTTGTTGTTTCTGGAATAAGTCAGAAAATAAAGGGGTAATTTAGTTGGAACGATTTATAACACTACTTTCCTTTCTAACTAGAATTCCAGTTAAGACATCTGGTAAGCTTGATGAAGAATTTCATAAATCAGCAAAATATTTCTCGTTAGTTGGAATTGTTTTAGGAATTTTCTATTTAATATTCGGTGTAGCCACCTCAAAAATATTTGGTGCGCACATCGGGGCACTTGTATTTATTTCTACAAATATTATTTTAACTGGAGGATTACATTTAGATGGGCTAGGAGATACCTTTGACGGACTTTACAGCTATAGAGACAAAGATAGAATCCTAGAAATTATGAAAGACTCTAGATTGGGGACAAATGCACTTTTAGCAATTCTGATTCTCATACTTTTTAAAATAGCCCTGGCAGATAAATTTATATCACAGGGTTATTACTATGGCTTATTTTTTATGCCCGTAATGGGAAAAATGGCTTCAGTTCTTGCTTGCTATAAAGGCAAAACAGCAAAAAAAAATGGAATGGGGAATGCATTTATAGGTAAGGTTTCGGCTATAGATTTTTATATAGCACTTGGAATTGGTATTCTTGCTATGGTTTTGCCTTCGATATTAATTAAAGATTATAGTATTGCAATTATAAATGTTACTGTAGTTATAATTGTGATTATACTTACATTAGACTATATGAATCATGTGTATAAAATAATAGATGGATTGACTGGAGATATTCTAGGAGCTATTTGCGAATTAGCAGAAGTAGTTTATTTATTTATGTATTATTTGGGGGTAACCTTATGGCAGTTATTTATTTAATAAGACATGCTCAAACAGTAGACAACTTAAGTAAAAAATTTTCTGGGTATACTGATTGCAAAATTAGTGACTTTGGATTTTTACAGTTAGAAAAGCTATCTGACAAGATGAAAAATATAAAAGTCGATTATGTTTATTCTTCTCCTCTTGAAAGAGCTACTTTAACAGGAAACTCATTTTCTAATAACCTTATAACTTGTGATAATCTAATTGAAATGAATTTTGGAGATTTTGAGGGCTTAACTTTAGAAGAAATAAAAGATAAAAATCCTGAGGAGGTTTCAAAGCTATTTAAGCATGGTTTTGAGTACAAGTTTCCAAATGGAGAGAGTTTGATAGATTTTCACGATAGAGTTAAAGCTTGTTTTTATGATATTGTGTCACAAAATCATGACAACAGAATAGCAATAGTTTCTCATTCTGGTACGATTAGATGTATTTTATCTGAAATTATTGGTGAGTCATATAAATATCACTGGAATTTCCAAATAGATAATTGCAGCATTTCTAAAATAACTTATGATGAAGGTTTTGGAGTAATTAATTATATGAATGATACAAATCACTTGAGGTGCTTAAATGATTAAATTAATAGTAAGTGATATGGATGGAACTTTACTAAATTCATCAAAAAAAATATCTCAAAAAACAAGTCAAGCTATAAAGTTTGCTAAAACAATGGGAGTTGACTTTACATTAGCCACTGGAAGAATGTATTCTTCAGCAGCAATATTTGCAAGGCAACTTAATATAGAAAAACCTATAATTGCATGTAACGGAGCTTTGATAAAAAAACATACAAGCAATGAAGTTCTTTATGAGAAGAGCATAAACTATAAAACCGCTGATTTACTTTATAAAGTATTAGAAGAATGTGGATTATATTATCATATGTACACTCAGGATAGATTCTTTACGAAGGAGCTTAAATATACCTCATTAAGCTACTGGAATAATAATAAGACTGCTTCAGATGAGGATAAAATTGACATAGAAGTAATTGAAGATTTTTCTAATGTATGCACAGAAGACTATGGTATATTAAAGTTTGTTGCCATAGAAGATGAGCATCCAGAAAAATTGTTAAAAGCTAGAGCAATGTTAGAAGATATAGAGGGCTTAGAATTAAGCCAATCTTGGCATAATAATTTAGAGATAATGTCAGAAAATATTTCTAAAGGAAATGCACTTAAGATTTTAGCAAAAGAATGCAATATTAATCTTAGCGAAATTATGGCGATTGGAGATCAACATAACGACATAAGCATGATAGTCGAAGCAGGAATTGGTGTGGCTATGGATAATGCTGAGCAGAATGTAAAAAAATATGCAAATCTTGTAACTTCATCAAATGATGAGGATGGGGTTGCTAAAGCAATTATGAATTTATTTAAGTGATGAGGGATGAAAATTGGCTTTAAATATTGTGTTAGTAGAACCGGAAATACCACAAAATACTGGAAATATTATAAGAACCTGTGCTTGCATAAATGCGAGATTACATTTAATTAAACCCATGGGCTTCTCTATGGATGAAAAGCAGCTTAAAAGAGCAGGGCTTGATTATATGGACTTAGTTTCAATTAATTATTATGATTCTTTCGAAGAGCTAATAGAAGATAAGGATATTAATAAATTCTATTTTTTTACAACAAAAGCTAAAAAAAACCATACAGAGGCTACGTATGAAGATGAAAGCTATATTGTTTTTGGGAAAGAAACTAAGGGGTTATCTCAAGAAATATTATCGCTTAATCCAAATAACAATGTTAGAATCCCAATGCTTAATATGGACAGAGTGAGGTCTTTAAACTTATCTAACTCAGTAGCAATAGCAGCATATGAAGCAATACGACAAATTGATTATAAAGAATTAAGATAGGGGCAATTTTATGGTTAAAATAATTACCGACAGCGTTTCAGATATCCCAAAAGAGTATATTGATATGTACGATATAAAGGTATTGCCATTAAAGGTTATTTTCGGGGATGAAGTTTATAGAGATGGAATAGATATAGATACAAAGACCATGTTTGATAGACTAAAAACCACAAATGAATATCCAACAACTTCTCAAGTTACTCCAGCAGAGTTTGAGCAAGAATTCAGCGAAGTTGTAAATTCAGGCAATGAAGTAATATGTATTACTATGTCATCAGCTCTTAGTGGAACCTATAATAGTGCATTAATCGCAAGCCGTGAATTTGACGCAAATAAAATAAGAGTTATAGACTCAAAAGCAATAACTCTTGGTTATGGGATGATAGTTATTGAGGCAGCAAAAATGGCAAGTAATGGTATAGGGATAGATGATATAGAATCAAGAGTTAGAGACTTAGTCAATAACATGGAGTATCTGATTATTTTTGATACTCTTGAATATATATATAAAGGTGGAAGAATCAGCAAATCACAGTATATGATGAGCAACCTTTTGAACATCAAGGTCATAATGACTATGAAAGATGGCCAAGTTGTAGCAAGGGAAAAAGTTAGAGGAAGAAAAAAAGCAATAAAATATATTATTGATTACATCGAAAAAAATGAATCTACTCTAGATGGAAGAGTAATCGGTATGAATCATGCTAATGATAAAAGCTATTTGGAAGAGTTAAAAGAGGCTGTTTTATCAAAGTATATACCATCAGAAACTATTTATTCCGAGGTAGGGTGTACAGTAGCAGCGTATTCAGGGCTTAGTGCAGTAGCTCTATATTACGAAAAAACAAAAAAATAATTTTATATAGTTGAATATAAGAATTCATAAGAGGTTAAGGTAGAAAGATTATTTTTTAACAAAAATGTAAAAAACAATAAAAAAATGATTGATTAAATTTTTAATCTATTATAGAATAAGCTTATAAAGAGTATTTAACAAATAAATAATTCTGAATGAAGAGCAAAAGAGAGAATCGTTTGATCGCCGAAGGGACAAGTTTATATTTGCCAAATATAAATGAAATTCTCAGGCAAAAGGATTTTGCTTGGACAGAACTCTGATAAAACAGGGAAACAAGGCTCTATTGTTTCCCTGTTTTTTTTATTGTAAATATAAAAATATTTGATGGGAATAAGATTAACCTTTGGCGAGCTCTTTTGAATATTATTTTTAAATAAGGGTAAAATGTTTATGATGGGCTATTTTATAGCTGCTATGAGGTGACTAATGATTATTATCACAAACAATAAATTGGTAGACGAGTATTATGGTGGAAAAAACGTGGAGTTACTTGAAGGTAGTTATCAAGATGTGCTTTACAGCGTTAGAGATTACGTCCACAAGAATTATAAATTATTAACTCATCCACTTTCAGGGAGTGTAAAGCCTAATGAAACACCATTTAAAAGTGTTGCATTAGAAATAGGCGATAAGCTAGATTTTAATTCAGTTGAGATGATTGAAAACGCTATCTACACATACTCAAAGCTACAAAACGACTCAATTACACCAAACTGGACAGAAACTGTATTGGAAGATTTCAAGGTCATAGATCTTGATTTAATAAAACATGCTTTAAAAATTTAATTAAGGAGTGAAATTATGTCAAAAATTTACGATTTAGTAATTATTGGCGCTGGACCAGCTGGGCTTTCAGCGGGACTTTATGGGGCCAGAGGTAAAATGAGTACTTTAATAATAGAAAAGGATAAAACTGGAGGACAAATAGTAACAACTGAAGAAGTTGCAAACTATCCTGGTTCTATTCACGACGCTTCTGGACCATCTCTTATTGCTAGAATGGCTGAACAAGCAGACGAATTTGGTACAGAAAGAATTAAAGATAGCATAGTTGACTTTGATTTCACTGGGAAAATCAAAATTTTAAAAGGAACAAAAGCTGAATATCAAGCTAAAGCTGTAATAGTAGCTACAGGAGCTAGTCCAAAGAAATTAGATTGCCCTGGAGAAAAAGAGTTAACAGGAAAAGGTGTGTCATACTGTGCAACTTGCGACGCAGACTTCTTCCAAGATATGGAAGTGTTTGTAGTTGGTGGTGGAGATTCAGCAGTAGAAGAAGCTATGTATTTAACAAAATTCGCTTCTAAAGTAACTATAGTTCACAGAAGAGACAGCTTAAGAGCAGCTAAATCAATTCAAGATAAGGCGTTTGCAAATCCTAAGATTGATTTTAAATGGGATTCAGTTATAAAAGAAATTAAAGGTGATGGAATAGTTGAATCTGTTGTATTTGAAAACACTAAAACAGGTGAGCTTTCAGAGCATTTTGCAGATGAAGAATTTGGAACTTTTGGAATATTCGTATTTACTGGATATATACCACAAACTGATATATTCAAAGATAAAGTAGACATGAACCAATCAGGCTATTTTGTAACAAATCAAAATATGGAAACAAATATTCCTGGAGTATTTGCTGCTGGAGATTGTAGAGAAAAAGTATTAAGACAAGTAGTAACTGCAACTGCAGATGGAGCAATCGCTGCAATCATGGCAGAAAAGTATATTGAGCACGAAGGTCTGTAGGAGTTAACAGATAGAAAAGTCATTATAATACAACATAATTAAGAAAGCATTATTAATACGGCAATTTAAAAATACGGCAATTTAAAAAAACTATTTTAATACATCAATATAGTTTTTAGTTTAAATAAATTGAGATAATAAATCAGAGGAGGAAAACGTTATGTTCGAACTTGATAAAGATACTTTTGAAACTGAAGTACTTCAAGGAACTGGATATGTTCTTGTTGATTTCTGGAGTGAAGGTTGTGAGCCTTGTAAAGCTTTAATGCCTGATATTCAGGAAATGGAAAAAACTTATGGTGAGCAAGTTAGATTTACTAAACTTGACACAACTAAAGCAAGAAGATTAGCAATAAAGGAAAAAGTTCTAGGTCTTCCTACTATAGCAATCTACAAAGATGGTCAAAAAATTGACGAACTTACAAAGGAAGATGCAACAGCTGCAAATGTAGAAGCTATGGTAAAAAAATACATTTAATTTATTTGAATTAGGAGGTGACTCTATGCGTCTTGAAGTTGGTAATATTTTTATAAAGGATATCCAATTTGGTGACAGCACTAAAGTTGAAAATGGTGTTCTTTATGTAAACAAGCAAGAACTAATCAGTGAATTATCAAGTGATGAGCATATCAAGTCAATTGATATGGAAATCGTTAGACCAGGAGAAAGTGTAAGAATAGCTCCGGTTAAAGATGTTATAGAACCAAGAGTCAAAGTTGAAGGTAACGGAGGAATTTTCCCAGGTTTCCTTAGCAAAGTTGATACTGTTGGAGAAGGAAAAACAAATGTACTTAAGGGTGCAGCAGTAGTTACAACTGGAAAAGTTGTTGGATTCCAAGAAGGAATTATCGATATGACTGGTCCAGGAGCTGACTATACTCCATTTTCTAAAACTTGCAACGTAGTTATTATAGCTGAGCCAGTTGATGGCCTTAAGCAACATGACCACGAAGCTGCTCTTAGAATGGTTGGATTAAAAGCTGGAAAATACCTAGGCGAAGCTGGAAGAAACATTACTCCAGATGAAGTAAAAGTATATGAGACTAAGCCAATATTCGAATCAGTAAAAGAGTATCCTAATCTTCCTAAGGTTGCGTATGTATATATGCTTCAAACTCAAGGACTATTACATGATACTTATGTATATGGCGTTGATGCGAAGAAAATTATTCCTACATTAATCTATCCAACAGAAGTAATGGATGGAGCAATATTATCAGGAAACTGCGTATCTGCTTGTGACAAAAACCCAACATACGTTCATATGAACAACCCAGTTATCCATGACTTATACGAACTTCACGGAAAAGAGTACAACTTTGTTGGTGTAATTATAACTAACGAAAACGTATATCTAGCTGATAAAGAAAGATCATCTAACTGGACTGCAAAGATGGCTGAATACCTTGGATTAGATGGAGTTATCATATCTGAAGAAGGATTTGGAAACCCAGATACTGACCTAATCATGAACTGCAAAAAGATAACTAAAAAAGGTATTAAAACAGTTATTCTTACTGATGAGTATGCAGGTAGAGATGGAGCATCTCAATCACTAGCTGATGCAGATGCTGCTGCAGATGCTTGCGTAACTGGTGGTAATGCCAACATGACAATCGTTTTACCAAAGCTTGATAAAATTATTGGACATGTATCTAAGGATGTTATAGATGTTATTGCTGGAGGATTTGATGGTTCTCTACGCGCTGATGGATCAATTGAAGTTGAAATTCAGGCTATTACTGGAGCTACTAGTGAAGTTGGATTCAACAAGATGACAGCAAAAACTTATTAATTATAAAAATTTAACCATATTATTATAAATACAATATGAAAATTTAAGGAGGAAAATATGAGCCGTTTTACTGGAAAAAAAATAGTTATTATCGGCGATAGAGACGGAATTCCTGGCCCAGCTATTGAAGAATGTCTTAAGCCTATCGATTGTGAAGTTATATTTTCATCAACAGAATGCTTTGTCTGAACTGCTGCTGGGGCTATGGACCTAGAAAACCAAAAGAGAATTAAAGAAGCTACTGAGAAATTCGGAGCTGAAAATCTTGTGGTTTTAATAGGTGCTGCAGAAGCCGAAGCTGCTGGTCTAGCAGCTGAAACAGTTACAGCGGGTGACCCTACTTTTGCTGGTCCTCTTGCTGGTGTTGAGCTTGGATTAAGAGTTTATCACGCAGTTGAGCCTGAATTCAAAGATGAAGTAGATGCTCAAATCTTTGATGATCAAGTTGGAATGATGGAAATGGTTCTTAACGTTGATGAAATCATAGAAGAAATGCAAAGCATTAGAAGTCAGTTTTGTAAATTTAACGACTAATAAGGAAGGAGGCGTTTATTGATGGGAAAAGTTAAGGTTGTACACTATCTAAATCAATTCTTTGCTGGTATAGGCGGAGAAGAAAAGGCAGATACTCTTCCACATATTGCTGAAAGTCAACCTCCAATATCTCAACAACTTCAAAAGTTAATTGAAGAAGATGCTGAGATAGTAGGAGTAGTAGTTTGTGGAGATTCATATTTCAATGAAAATCTTGAAGAAGCTAAAGCTAAAGTTTTAGAGATGATTAAATCTTTTAATCCAGATATACTAATCGCTGGCCCAGCGTTTAATGCTGGTAGATACGGAATGGCTTGCGGAACTGTTGTTAAGATGGTTCAAGATGAATTAAACCTAAAAGCTTTCACAGCTATGTATGAAGAAAATCCTGGTTTAGATGTATTTAGAAAAGAAGTATATGTAATTCCTACTTCTGATTCAGCTGCAGGTATGAGAAAAGCTCTTCCAGCTGTAGCGAAATTTGCAACTAAATTAGCTAAAGGTGAAGAAATTCTTTCTCCACAAGAAGATGGATACTTTGCAAGAGGAGTTCGTGTTAACGCATTCGTAGATGAAAGAGGATCTATGCGTGCTGTTAAAATGCTAGTTAAAAAGCTTAAAGGTGAAGAGTTTGAAACTGAGTATCCAATGCCAGTATTTGATAGAGTAGCTCCAAATCCAGCAGTTAAAGATATTACAAAAGCAAAAATTGCTTTAGTAACTTCTGGTGGTATTGTACCTAAGCACAATCCTGATCATATAGAGTCATCTTCAGCTTCTAAATACGGAAGATATGATATCTCTAGCTTTGATAAACTATCAGAAGCTGATCATGAAACTGCACATGGTGGATATGACCCAACATATGCTAATAACGAGCCAGACAGAGTTCTTCCAGTTGATGTACTTCGTGATTTAGAAAAAGAAGGCAAAATCGGAGAATTATTTAAATATTTCTATACTACAGTAGGTAATGGTACTTCTGTTGCAAATTCTAAGCAATTTGCTCAAGAATTCTCTAAAGAGCTTCTTGAAAACAAAGTAGATGCGGTTATCTTAACATCTACCTGAGGTACTTGTACTCGTTGCGGCGCAACGATGGTTAAAGAAATCGAGAGAGCTGGTATTCCTGTAGTTCATATGTGTACAGTAGTTCCAATATCTCTAACAGTTGGTGCAAATAGAATAATTCCTACAATTGCTATTCCTCACCCACTTGGAAATCCTGCACTAGATGCAGCTGAAGAAAAACAGCTTCGTAGAAAGCTTGTTGAAAAAGCTCTTAAAGCTTTAGAAACTGAAGTTGAAGACCAAACAGTTTTTGAAGACTAAGATAAATAAATTTGCTATTAAAATATTTTGTTCATAAATTAGATGGGGAGAAAAACCCCATCTAATTTTAATATTAAAGTAAAATTGGAGGCTTCTTATGACAAAACCTGTTTTGAAAAATGCAAGTTATATTTTAGTTCATACTCCTGATATGATTATCCACAATGGAACAACTTACCAAATGGAAAAACTAGGTAATCCAGACTCAGAATTCCTAAAAAATGTGGGAAATTTTATCAGAAATTATGAAGAAGTTGTGAATTACGCTCCTAACCAAGTATATATTGGAAACAAAAAGCCTGAAGAACTAAATGATATAGCTACTCCTTGGTTTGAAAATCCAGTTCAAGGAACTAGAGAAGGTAGATTTGGCGAAATCATGCCTCAGGATGAATTTATAGGTATGTTAAAAATAGCTGATTCTTTTGACCTTGTTAAGCTTACTGCTGATTTTTCTAAAGCTGTTGTTGAGAAACTAAAAGCTCATGAATTATTCAGTGATGCTGAACTTGAGAAATTTAAAGATTCTGAAGAAATTGATTCAATTAAAACTTTTGTAAACGAGCATCATGCAGAAGGACTATATAACATGGGTGAGCTAGTTGGATGCGTAAAGAGAGCTCATGAAGTAGATAACAGCTTAACAGCTCATATTATGTTTGAAAACTTGGTTGTTAAGGCATCAGGAGTTTTAGCAGTAAAACATTTAATGAAAAATTCTTCTGTAAAAGCTGATGAAGTTGAATATGTTATAGAATGTTCTGAAGAAGCTTGTGGCGATATGAACCAAAGAGGTGGAGGAAACTTCGCTAAATCAATTGCTGAAGCATGCAGCTTTACTAATGCAACTGGATCAGATACTAGAGGATTCTGCGCTGGACCTACTCATGCATTAATAAATGCAGCTGCACTTGTTAAATCAGGTGTATATAAGCATGTTGTTGTTGTTGGTGGTGGAGCAACTGCTAAACTTGGTATGAATGCAAAAGACCATATTAAGAAAAATATTCCTGTTCTAGAGGATGTACTTGGTGGATTTGCAGTTCTAGTTTCAGAAGATGATGGAATTTCACCAGTGTTCAACACTGATTTAGTGGGAAGACATACAGTAGGAACTGGCTCATCTCCTCAAGCAGTAATTACATCATTAATCACAATGCCATTAGATAAAGGTGGTTTAAAAATTACAGATATCAGTAAATACTCTGTAGAAATGCAAAATCCAGATATTACTAAACCTGCTGGTGCTGGAGATGTTCCAGAAGCCAACTATAAGATGATAGCTGCTCTTGGAGTAAAAAGAGGAGATTTAGAAAAATCTTCACTTCCAACTTTTGGCAAGGAACACGGAATGCCAGGATTCGCTCCTACTCAAGGACATATCCCATCAGGAGTTCCATTTATAGGTTTTGCAATTGATGAGATGAAAGAAAACAAGCTAGATAAAGTTATGATAGTTGGAAAAGGAAGTCTTTTCTTAGGAAGAATGACAAACCAGTTCGATGGAGTATCGTTTGTAATGGAGAAAAATGATGGTAAAGGTGAAGACAAAGCACCTCAAGTTGATGAGCAGCAAATCAAATCTATGATAGCAGATGCGATGAGAAAGCTTGCTGAAAATTTGGGACAATAAGAAGGAGGCAACGATAATGAACTTGAATAAAGTAATAGCTGATGCCTTTCTTGAAATTGCCGATGGAATTCAAACTGGAAGCTTTGGAAAAACTAAAAAGGTAGCACTTACTACTCTTGGTAGTGAGCATGGAGAAGCTACTCTTGTAGAAGGCGCGAAGCTTGCTAAGAAACTTTATCCTCAACTTAACATAGTTTTAATTGGTTCAGCAAATGACTCTGGATTAGAAACTATTGAAGTAAGCTCTGAAGATGAAATGTATAAAGTAATGGAAGAAAAACTTGATAGCAAAGAAATCGGTGCTTGCGTTACTATGCACTATAACTTTCCAATAGGGGTTTCTACAGTAGGTAGAGTTGTAACACCTGCACATGGTAAAGAAATGTTCATTGCTACGACTACTGGAACATCGTCAGCTCAAAGAGTAGAGGCTATGGTTAAAAATGCTGTTTATGGCGTAATTGCTGCAAAAGCATCAGGTATAGAAAAACCAACAGTTGGTATCTTGAACGTTGATGGAGCTAGAAGCGTAGAAAAGGTTTTAGTTGAGCTTCAAGCTAAAGGCTATGATATTGCTTTTGGTGAGTCTCAAAGAAGTGATGGCGGAAGAGTTTTAAGAGGAAATGACTTGCTTCTTGGAACTGTTGATGTTGTGGTTACAGATACTCTTACAGGAAATATTTTAATGAAAATGTTCTCATCTTTTACAAGCGGAGGACAATACGAGGTTTCTGGATATGGTTATGGTCCTGGAGTAGGCGAAGGCTATGAGCGTAATGTTCTTATATTATCAAGAGCATCAGGTGCTCCAGTAATTGCGAACGCTTTAAAATATGCTCATGAAATCGCTAACAACGATATAACAGAAATTGCTAAAGCAGAGTTTAAAAAGCTTAATGCTCTGAAGTGGATGGATTTAATTCCTAAGCCTGTTGAGAAAAAAGCTGCTCAGGAAGAAGTTGTTCCACAACCTGATAAAGTTGTAGTAACTGGTTCTATTTCAGGAATAGATATAATGGAACTAGAAGATGCAGTTCAGCTATTATGGAAAAATGGTATTTATGCTGAAAGCGGCATGGGCTGTACAGGTCCAATAGTTCTTGTCCCAGAAGACAGAGTAAGCGAATGTCAACAAATTTTAGTTAAAGCTGGATTTGCAGCTGGAGAAGGCGACATCTGCTAGACAAATAACACTTGTAAAAAGTAAAAATTTTGTTAAAATAAAATAGAGCCTTAATTATTTTATTTGTAAGATTTTTATTTTAATTTTAGGAGGGATAGGAAAATGAAGAAAAGAATCACAGCTTTATTCTTAGCTTCTATCATGGGTATTATGACTCTTGCTGGATGCTCTAGTGCTCCTGCAGAAACACCTGCTGAAGAGCCAGCTGCAGAAGAAACAGCAGCAGAATCACTTAAAATTAGTATGGTTACAGACGTTGGTGGAGTTAAAGACCAATCTTTTAACCAAAGTGCTTGGGAAGGTCTTGAAAAAGCAAAAGCAGATCTTGGTATTGAAATTGGATATATCGAGTCTAAGCAAGATGCTGATTATGAGCCAAACTTAGAGACACTTGTAGATGGAGAAAACGATCTTATTTGGGGTGTTGGATTTAAAATGGCTGATGCTATTTTAGCAGCAGCAGGAAATTATCCAGAGCAAAAATATGCTATAATCGATAACGATTATGCTGATGCTACTCCTGATAATGTACTTGGCGTTTTATTCAAAGAAGAAGAGCCTTCTTACCTAGTTGGTTTAATCGCTGGTAAAATGACTCAATCAAATAAAATTGGCTTTATTGGTGGTATGGATGTACCTGTAATCAATAGATTTAGATTTGGATTCTTAGCAGGAGTTAAAGCTGCTAATCCAGATGCAGTTGTTGATGTACAGTTCGTAAATGCATTTAATGATCCGGCAAAAGGAAAAGCTGTTGCTAATCAAATGTATGCTTCTGGAGTAGATATAATATTCCACGCAGCTGGAGATAGTGGTAACGGTGCAATTGAAGCTGCTAAAGAGCAGAACAAATGGGTAATCGGTGTTGATAGAGACCAAAACGATCTAGCTCCAGATAACGTTATTACATCTGCAGTTAAGAGAGTTGATAACGCTATGTTCAACGTTGCTAAAGAATTAAAAGATGGCAACTTTGCTGGCGGAACAACAATCGTATTTGGTTTAGCTGAAGGTGGAGTTGATATAGCTCCTACAACAAGCAAAAATGTACCTGCTGATATCTTAGAGTTTGTTGAAGCTGAAAAGCAAAAGATTATCAACAAAGAGATTACAGTTCCAGGAACAGAAGAAGCTTTCAACTCTATGAACTAATTTTGACGTAATTAATTTATCCCGGTAGTGATACCGGGATTTTTTATCTAGTAAATTAATACATATTTCTGATATAATAGAAAAAGATTTTTATATATGAAATATTTACTATCAGGTTTACTATATACTTAGAATTGGTATCTGATAGAATAGTATTATGGTTTGATTCAATATGATTCAAGGAGGTTAAATTGTGACAACAACTAAGGCCAATGTTGATTTTTCTCACAAAGTTGTGGAAATGAAAAGCATTACCAAAAAATTTGGAGATTTTGTAGCCAATGATAATATAGATTTGACAGTTCATAGAGGAGAAGTTCATGCACTTTTAGGAGAAAATGGTGCAGGGAAATCTACGCTTATGAACATTTTATATGGTCTATATACTCCAACTGACGGGAAAATATTTATTGAAGGAAAAGAAGCAGTTATTGACAATCCAAACAAGGCAATATCACTAGGTATAGGTATGGTGCATCAGCATTTTATGTTAGTTCCACCGTTTACTGTAGCAGAAAACATTATACTTGGAATGGAGCCTATGAAAACGTTTAAACAAGTAGATATGGAGAAAGCTATAGCTGATGTTAAAGCTATTTCAGAAAAATATGGTCTTTATGTAGACCCTAAAGCTAGAGTTATGGATATTACAGTTGGTATGCAGCAAAGAGTAGAAATATTAAAAGCCCTGTATAGAGGAGCGGAAATATTAATTCTTGATGAACCAACAGCAGTTCTTACACCTCAAGAAATCAAAGAACTTATTTAGATAATAAGAAATCTTACAAAAGAAGGCAAAACAATTATTTTAATAACTCATAAACTAAAAGAGATAAAAGAAGCAGCAGATTACTGCACTATTATTAGAAGAGGAAAAAGAATTGATACTGTTGATGTGTCTCAGACAGATGAAAATCAACTAGCTTCAATGATGGTTGGAAGAGAAGTAACATTTAAAGTAGACAAAAATGACGCCATTTATGGAGATACCGTTTTAAAAATAGAAGATTTAAAAGCTAAGGATAATAGAGGTTTGTTTGCACTTAATGGACTTGACTTAGAAGTAAGACGTGGAGAAATTTTAGGCATTGCTGGTGTTGATGGCAATGGACAATCTGAGCTTGTAGAAGTAATAACGGGGCTTAAAAAAGCTGAAAGTGGATCTGTAATGATAAATGGAAAAGAAATAGTAAATACCAATCCTAGAAATATAATGGATTCAGGCATTTCTAATATACCTGAAGATAGACAAAAGCACGGGCTTGTTTTAGATTTTACTGTATCAGAAAATATGATCTTGCAAAACTATAAAAAAGAAAGATTTTCAAAAAATGGCAAGCTATTAGATTCAAACATTAAACAGTTTGCAGATGAGCTCATTAATAAGTTTGATGTTAGACCACAAAATAATGCCTTAAAAGCGAGAGCCTTGTCAGGAGGAAACCAGCAGAAAGTTATCATAGCAAGAGAGGTAACTAATGACCCTGATTTGTTGATAGCCACTCAGCCTACAAGAGGTCTTGATGTTGGAGCAATTGAGTTCGTTCATAAATCTCTTATCGAGCAAAGAGATAAAGGAAAAGGCGTTTTACTAGTTTCATTTGAGTTAGATGAAATCATGAGCGTTTCAGATAGAATTGCTGTAATTTATGAAGGAAAAATAGTAGGAATAGTTGATGCAAAAGATGCAAACGAAAATCAACTTGGACTAATGATGGCAGGAGGAGGAAAATAATGAAAAAGTTTAGAATAAATGAACAGCTTCTTTACACTCTGCTATCTATTATTCTAGGTTTTTTAGTAGGAGCAGTAATTCTTTCCATTGCTGGATTTAATCCCATAGAAGCTTATAGTGTTATGATACAAGGAGTAATAGGTAAGCCTAGATTTATAGCATGGACTATTGTATACGCAACCCCTTTGATACTTACTGGACTTTCTGTTGCTTTTGCTTTTAGAACAGGATTATTTAATATAGGTGCTGAAGGTCAGTATATAATTGGATCAATGGCTGCTGTACTAGTAGGTTATTTCTTTGATGGACCAGCAATTATTCATATTCCACTTGCAATTATTGCTGGGTGTCTAGCAGGAGCACTTTGGGCCGCAATTGCTGGACTTCTTAAAGCAAAATTTGGTATTAATGAAGTAATTTCAACTATTATGCTCAACTGGATAGCTCTTTATTTATCAAATTTTGTAACTACTATCGATGGATTTAGACTTCCAAATAGCGAAGCTTCTTATAGTATAAAAGAAACAGCTTCTATTGGGATTTCATTTTTAAAGCCTCTAGTTGGGACAGCAAAAGTCAATTGGGGTATTGTTATAGCAATTATTGCTGCAATTTTAGTTTATTATATAATTTTTAAAACTACTTTAGGATATGAACTTAGAGCAGTTGGATATAATAAGCATGCCGCTGAGTATGGCGGAATAAATGTAAACAAATCAATAGTCATATCAATGGCTATTGCAGGAGGATTAGCAGGTCTTGCTGGAGTAACTCAGGTTCTTGGAGTTTCACACAAAATCACAATATTAGCTGCGGCTGAGGGTTATGGATTTGATGGTATGGCTGTATCGCTTATTGGAGCAAATTCCCCATTTGGTGTATTGTTGGCAGGACTTCTATTTGGAGGTCTAAAATATGGTGGTTCAAAGCTTCAAACCATAGGAGCACCTCCAGAAGTGGTTTCAATAGTTATTGGTTCTATTATTTATTTTATTGCAGCTAGTTCTATAGTTAAGATATTGATAAATAAGTTTAAAGTTAAAGGAGGTAGAAAAAATGGATAGTGTAATGACAAGTTTAGCAATATTGCTTAGTACAACATTGATGTATTCCACTCCTTTAATATTTACCTCATTAGGTGGCGTATTTTCAGAAAACTCTGGGGTAGTTAATATAGGACTTGAGGGTATGATGACAATAGGAGCTTTTGTAGGAGCAACGGTAGCTGTATTTACAGGAAATCCATGGATGGCTTTTATAGGAGCTGGAGTAGCTGGAGGTTTATTTGCCCTTCTTCATGCAATTGCATCTATAAGCTTTAATGCAAATCAAGTTATTTCTGGTATAGCAATTAATTTCTTAGCTCCAGGGATTGCAATATTTATGTCTAAAATGCTGTTTGATGGATCAACTATGACCCCAAGTATTCCGCTTGATCAAAAAATGCCAAGATATTTAAATGGACTACTTCCAAGTGGATTTTTAGATACTGTTTTCAATACCTATGCGACAACCTACTTAGCATTTATTTTTGTTGCTATTGCTTGGTTTGTTCTTTATAAAACTAGATTTGGATTAAGAATTCGTGCAGTTGGTGAACATCCTAGAGCAGCGGATACTTTAGGTATAAATGTTCATAAGGTGAGATATATCTGTGTAATCTTATCCGGAGTATTAGCCGGCTTTGGTGGAGCCTCTATGAGCTTGGCAATTGTATCGACATTCAGACCAACTCTTGTTTCAGGTCAAGGCTTTATTGCGCTTGCTGCCATGATATTTGGTAAATGGAAGCCTCAGGGTGCTATGCTAGCTTCTTTATTATTTGGATTTGCAAATGGATTAGTTGTATTTTTAGGAAGTCCAGCTATTGGTATAAACATATCTGAACACCTATTGTCGATGATTCCATATCTTATAACTTTATTTGTTTTAATTTTCTTTGTAGGCCAAGCTAATGGACCAGCAGCTAACGGAGAAATTTATGAAAAGGGCGAAAGATAGTATTTATGTACAGTATCGAAAAGAAACCAGATGCACTATTGGTAGACTATAGACTGCCAGTTGAAATGAAAAATAAAATAGAATCATTTGGTATAGAAATAGTAGAAACTGTAGCTCACCCTAATTTATATGAAGCTGTTAAAGGACACCCTGATTTGATGGGGTGTCCTTTAAAGAATATTACTATTATAGAGCCATATCTTTATAATAAAAAATATAAAGATTTTGAAAGATTTTCTACACAGATTGGAGATAAATTAATAGAAAAAGATTATCCCAATCACATTAAATACAATGTTGCTACTTTTGGAAGGTATGCTTTAGGTTGTTTTAAATACGTGGACAAAGCGATAGTAACCGTTTTAGAAAGCTTAAACATCTCACTTATTAATACAAACCAAGGATATAGCAAATGTTCAACTCTGATACTAGATTCTAATAATTTAGTTACATCGGATATTTCAATATTTAAGGCAATAAATGAAATATATGGCATGAATATTGCTATGATTAATAGTGGAGATATAATATTAGAAGGCTTTGAGTATGGGTTTATTGGAGGAGCTAGTTCATTAATTGATAATAAAAAAGTTGCTTTCATGGGAAGCTTAGAACATTATAATAATGGAAAAGCTATTATAAACGTCTTAAATTCCTTAGAAATCGATGCAGTTTTTTTAGCGAATTCAAAACTGCAGGATTACGGAAGTATGGTTCCTCTTTATTTAAAATAAACCTAAATGAATTCTGAGGCTCTCTTTAATTTAAATTTAAAAAAATTTGAGGAGGTTTGACATGAATAAAATTGTATCACTTGATTTTGCTATGGATCATGTAAAAGACGGGATGACTCTTATGATTGGCGGATTTCTTGGTGTAGGTACACCAGAGATATTTATAGATGAGCTGATTAAAAGAGAGATAAAGGATTTAACTATTATTGCAAATGATACTTCATTCGTGGATAAAGGTCTAGGAAGGCTTATAGAAAGCAAACAGGTTAAAAAAGTAATTGCATCACATATAGGCACAAATCCAGAAACTGGAAGACAAATGAATGAAAAAGAAATGGAAGTTGAGCTAGTTCCTCAGGGTACTCTTGCTGAAAGAGTACGAAGTGGAGGAACAGGACTCGGTGGAGTTCTTACTCCTACAGGTCTTGGAACAATGGTAGAAGAAGGTAAGCAAAAAATAGAAGTTGATGGAGTTACTTATTTGTTAGAAACAGCACTTAGGGCAGATGTTGCTTTATTGCTTGGACATAAAGTTGATAAAAAAGGAAATACTCTTTACGACAAATCTGCAAGAAACTTTAATCCGCTTATGGCTATGGCAGCAGATACAGTTATTATGCTGGCAGAAAACCTTGTTGAGGTTGGAGATATTGATGCAGAACATATTATAACACCAGGAATACTTGTTGATTATATCGTTAAGGGGGAATAAGAGATGTCAAGAGAGATAATTGCAAAAAGAGTAGCTAAGGAATTACACGATGGAGATGTAGTTAACCTAGGTATTGGAATGCCTACATTAGTTGCAAATTATGTAAGTGATGATATAGATGTTGTTTTTCAATCAGAAAATGGATTTGTTGGTCTTGGACCTGCACCAGCACAGGGAGAAGAAATACCTAATCTAGTAAATGCGGGAGCTCAGCCAGTTAGTATTAAAAAAGGCGGAGTATTTTTCGATTCAGCGATGTCTTTTGGAATAATTAGAGGTGGTCATGTAGATGTAACTGTTCTTGGAGCACTTCAAGTTGATGAAAAAGGAAATCTTGCAAATTGGATGATCCCAGGGAAAATGGTTCCAGGTATGGGTGGAGCCATGGATTTAGTAGTAGGAGCAAAAAAAGTAATTGTTGCTATGGAGCATACAGCAAAAGGCAAGCACAAAATTCTAAAAAACTGTAATCTTCCTCTTACAGCCAAAGCTCAGGTTAACTTAATTGTAACTGAGATGGGAGTAATGGAAGTTACTGAAAATGGATTATTACTAAAAGAAATAGCTAAGGACATTACAGTAGAGCAGATTCAAGAAGCAACTGAAGCAACTCTAATTATTGATAAAAATTTAAAGGTTATGGAAGCATAAACCTATATATACTTAGCTCTATTACCATTATGGTATATAGAGCTTTTTACGTTTATTGTGTATAATGGAATATAGGTAAATTTTAATTTTGATAATATAAAAACTTTTAAAGTTAAAAATAAAATTGGGGCGTAGTGATGAAAAATAAATTATTTTTTGATATAGGGTATGTTAAATTAAATAAATATGGTGAAGAACTTTGTGGAGATAAAATGGAGATACTTCCAAGAGAGCATGGGGTTATCTCTATTTTATCTGATGGTTTAGGTTCAGGAGTAAAGGCTAATATTTTAGCTACATTGACATCTAAAATTGCAATTACAATGCTTAAGCAAGGGGCTACAATTGAAGAGGTTGTAAACACCATTATAAATACTCTACCAGTATGTAAGGTTAGAGGACTTGCATATTCGACATTTACAATTATATACGGCATTAATTCAGGCAAGGTTTATATTGCTAGATTTGATAATCCGCCTGTATTTTTAAAAAGAGATGGGGCTGTCACATTAATCGAAGGTGATGATGTTCAGATTGCTGATAAAAATGTAAAAGAGGCTGAATTTAATATCAAGGATGGAGATACTATAATTGCAATTAGCGATGGTATTTTGCACGCAGGCATCGGAAGAATAATGAATCTAGGGTGGCAAGAACCAGAATTAGCTGCCTATATTTCAAAACTACCAGACGAGCTTAGCGCTATGAGTATCGCAAAAAAAATAATTACAACCTGCAACGATCTTTATGGAGATTTGCCTCAAGATGATGCTAGCTGCATGGTACTAAAATATCAAAAACCAGAAAAAGTAACTTTATTTACTGGACCTCCAGTAGAAAAAAATGACGATACTAAAATTGTATCTGAGCTTATGTATGGAAAAGGGAAAAAGATTGTATGTGGAGGCACAGCAGCTTCTATTGTTTCGAGGATACTAGAAAAGCCTGTTAATATAGACATGAGCAACAGCAATCCCGATATACCTCCAATTGCATATATAAAAGGCATAGATTTGGTTACAGAAGGGGTATTGACATTAGCCAAAGCGCTCGAGATTCTCGAGGATTATAAAAGCTCAATTTCGCATATAGATGACATGTTTACAAACGATAAAAACACAAATGCTGTGTATATGCTACTTAAAATCTTACTAGATGAAGCTACTCATATTAGGATTTTATTTGGAAGAAGAGTAAATCCAGCTCATACAGAAATAGGATTTCCTGAGGACATAAGTTCAAAACATGATATAATAAAAAAGCTTGCAGAAATTCTAAAAGAATTTGGAAAAATTGTAACAATTGAATACTATTAATGATGGAGTGGTGAATAAATGCAATTTGTAACAATAATGTTCATGGTAATTATAGGTGCAGTTATAGGATGGATTACAAACATCCTAGCTATTAAGCTTTTATTTAGACCTTTAAGACCTTATAAAATACCTTTACTTAATTATGAAATTCAAGGACTTCTTCCTAAAAGAAAAGCTGAAATTGCAAGTAATATAGGCAAAACAGTAGATGAAGAATTGCTTTCTATAGAGGATATCTTAAATAAAATGATTGAAGATGAAGATAAGAGTAATATAGTTAAAGCAATAAAAATAAGAGTTAATATGATAATTGACGATAAGATGCCTCCTATTATGCCATCTACTTTTAAAAATATGATTAAGGAATATGTTGATACTGTAGTGGAAGAAGAAATTGCTTCTCTTATAAATGACTTAAGTGAGGATTTGATTCATAAAGCAACAGCTAGAATCAATATCAAGGAAATGGTAGAAGACAGAATTAATGCTTTTGAAATGGAAAAAATAGAGGATATAATATTATCTATTGCAAAAAAAGAATTAAAGCATATAGAACGTTTGGGTGGAATACTTGGTGGTTTAATTGGACTGATTCAGGGTATAATTGTCATAATGATGAGATAGTTATTGACAATTTATTTATAATTACGTATAATCCAAATAAATGATACAGCTATGATTAGGATAAGTAGTGGATTTGCTTTCTTTCAGAGAGAGAGGTAGTAGGTGTGAGCCTCTTAGAATGTACCCATGAATACCACCTATGAGCTTTTTCCGAAATAAGGAGAACGTGAAGGCACGTTATAGCCTACAAGAGTTACTTGAGAAATCAAGTTAATTTGGGTGGAACCGCGATAATTAATCGCCCCATTATTTGGGGTGATTTTTTTGTACCCCAAATTAATAAAAACTTATATCGTATAAAATTTATATTAACTAATAAAAGGAGGAAAAGTTATGATAAAGATTGAATTAAAAGATGGCTCATTAAAAGAATTTGAAAGTGGCATCAGAGCCATAGATGTAGCAAATAGCATAAGTGAAGGCTTAGCAAGAGCTATAGTGGGAGCTAAAATCAACGGTGAAGTAAAGGACTTGAAAACTCCTATAAATGATGATGCTAAATTAGAATTTGTAAAGTTTGAAGATAAGGATGGAAAAGAAGTATTTTGGCATACTTCTACTCATGTTATGGCTCAAGCAATTAAAAGATTATATCCTGAAGCTAAGCTTGCTATTGGGCCAGCTATTGAAAATGGATTTTACTATGACATAGATTTAGAGCATAGATTATCTCCAGAGGATTTAGAAAAAATTGAAGCTGAAATGAAAAAAATAGTTAAAGAAGAATTTGAAGTTGAACGCTATGAGCTTCCTAAAGACGAAGCTATTGACTTCATGAAGAAGCTAGGTGAAGACTATAAGGTAGAGCTGATTGAGGGATTGGAAGAGGGAAGTACAATATCTTTTTATAAACAAGGAGAATTTACAGACCTTTGTGCAGGACCTCATCTTCCAAATGTAAAGAAAGTAAAAGCCTTTAAGCTTTTATCTGTAGCGGGGGCATATTGGAGAGCTGATCAAAGCAATAAAATGCTTCAAAGAGTTTACGGTATTGCTTTTGAGAAAAAGAAAGATTTGGATGATTATATCCAGATGATGGAGGAAGCAAAACTTCGTGACCATAGAAAGCTAGGTAAAGAGCTGGAGCTGTTTACACTTCTTGATGAGGGTCCAGGCTTTCCGTTCTTCTTACCAAAAGGAACTGTTTTAAAGAATAAATTATTAGAATATTGGAGAGAAGTTCATAGAGAAGATGGCTATGTAGAAATAGAAACTCCTATAATCTTAAATAGACAATTATGGGAAACTTCTGGCCACTGGTTTAATTATAAGGAAAATATGTATACTGTAGAAATCGATGAAGAGGATTTTGCAATAAAACCTATGAACTGCCCTGGAGGGATGCTGGTTTATCAAACAAAAATGCGTTCTTACAAGGATTTCCCTATAAGAATGGGAGAAATAGGTAGAGTTCATAGACACGAATTATCAGGGGCTCTGCATGGACTTATGAGAGTAAGAGCCTTTACTCAAGACGATGCCCATATATTTATGCTACCTGAGCAGATTAAAGATGAAATAAAAGGGGTAGTAAGCTTAATAGACAAAATTTATAAGACATTTGGTTTTTCATATCATCTTGAGCTATCAACTAGACCTGAGAAATTTTTAGGCGAAATTTCTATGTGGGATGAAGCAGAATCAAATCTTAAAGCAGCTCTTGAGGAGCTAGGACTTCCTTATATCATAAACGAAGGAGATGGCGCTTTTTATGGCCCTAAGATTGATTTCCATCTTAGAGATTGTATAGGTAGAACTTGGCAGTGCGGAACTATTCAGCTAGACTATCAGTTACCTGAAAGATTTGAACTTTCTTATATTGGTAAGGATGGAGAAAAGCATAGACCAGTAATGATTCATAGAGTTGCCTTTGGAAGCATAGAGAGATTTATAGGTATTTTAATTGAGCACTATGCAGGAAAATTCCCGCTTTGGATAGCTCCAGTTCAAGTAAAGATCCTTCCTATATCAGATAAGTTTATGGATTATGCTAAGCAGATAGAAAAAGCTATGTATGATGCTAAGATAAGAGTTGAGCTAGACGATAGAGCAGAAAAAATAGGCTACAAAATTAGAGAAGCTCAGCTTGAAAAAGTGCCTTACATGATAATTGTAGGAGAAAAAGAGCTTAATGAAGGAAATATTTCTGTTCGCTCAAGAGATTTAGGAGATTTAGGTTTTAAAAATACTGATGATTTCTTAAAAGAACTGAATGAAGAAATTATTTCAAGAAAAACTAACCAGTAATAAAAAGGGGATTAATGCTATGTTTATAAAATATGAAGAGCTGCTCCTTAATTCAAAGCCAGCAGCATTTACAACATTATATGAAGGCTTAATTATAAACTATGCAGGGATAAACCAGTTTACTAAGAGTATTCACCCTTTATATGATAGGAAGCATAATATTCATGAGAGAATTGCTAGTGTTGAGGCTATTCTAGCAAACTACAATCAAATACCTGAATATAGAATTGTATTTCAAAAAGACTATCAGGAATTTGATGAGGAGCTTTTCAGAAATGGTTATGAAAGAAGTGGTCATGGAACTGTAAAAATGATAGATATAAAGCCACTTCAAAATGAGCTATTTACGTTTGCGAATTTCATTCAAAACGGTGTATTTATAGAAGAAGAAATTAAAGATTTTTGGATAGATGATTTTTCTTATCTCATGAATTATTCACAAGTAGAAGATAAAATTTTCAGAGATTCAATAAAAAGACTTATAGTACCTTGCAGTACCTTTACTCTTATAGAGGAAAATACACTTATAGGTCAAGCTTATGCTACATTTCAAGAAAACTATATGATAATAAATAGTATAGTTATAAATAAGAAGACTAGAAATCTTTCATATGGAAAGAGGCTTCTTATGAGCATGCTTAGCTATGCCTTAAAAAGAGGAGCAGAAATTGCAATAGCTGATGTTGATTATTTAGACACAGCAGGGAATAAGCTCTTTGATAAAGTTAAATTTGAGGATATTTATGGATATTGCTACAGGATTAAAAGAATAACTAAATAAAATATTTGACAACTCAGAATTATATTGATATAATTACTAAGGTTGATTAATGAAGTAGAAGTATCCGCTTCTCACCTTATTGCAAATGAGCGTATAAGGTTATGATAAAGGATGTTATTATGTCTTTATTTGCGGATAGCTTATGCTATCCGCATTTTTTATATGATACTATATTTTATTTATTGGCCAATTTGGAGGTGTATGATTATTAAGGAACAACAAATCAATGAGCAAATTCGCGACAAAGAATTACGTGTTATCGATGAAGATGGTACTCAGCTTGGTATACTGTCAGCTAAAGAAGCTCAGAATTTGGCTACACAGAAAAACTTGGATTTAGTAAAAATTTCACCAAATGCAAATCCACCGGTTTGTAAAATTATGGATTTTGGCAAATTTAAGTACGAAATGGCCAAAAAAGAAAAAGAATCAAAGAAAAAGCAAAAGGTAGTTGTAATCAAAGAGGTAAGACTTAGACCCTCTATTGAAGAGCATGATTTATCTACTAAAGCTAAAATGGCTTATAAATTCTTAGAAAGCGGAGACAAAGTTAAAGTGTCTGTACGTTTTAGAGGTAGAGAATTAGGACATAAAGAAATAGGGGTTGAAGTAATAAATAAGTTTATTGATCTAGTTAAAGAAGTAGGAACCCCTGATAGAGCTCCACGCCTTGAAGGAAATACTATGATTGTTATGCTAGACCCTAAAAAAAATTAGCATTTAAAGTACTAGAAGGAGGAAAAACACATGCCTAAAATGAAAACTCATAGAGGAGCCGCAAAAAGATTCAAGGTTACTGGCTCTGGGAAATTAAAAAGAAGCAAAGCTTTTACTAGCCACATCTTAACAAAAAAATCTGCTAAAACAAAAAGAAAACTTAGACAAAGTGGTATTGTAACTAAAGGTGACCAAAGCAGAATGGCACAATTACTACCATACCTATAAAAACTACGATAAGAAGGAGGTTAACATAAAATGGCAAGAGTTAAAAAGGCACTTAATGCAAGAAAAAAACATAAAAAAATACTTAAGCTAGCAAAAGGATTCAGAGGTGGAAGAAGTAAACTTTTCAGACCTGCTAATGCTTTTGTAATGAAGGCTCTTAAGCATGCATATTCTGGAAGAAAGTTAAAGAAAAGAGATTTCAGACAGATGTGGATAGCTAGAATAAATGCAGGAACAAGAATGCATGGATTAAGCTACTCAAGATTTATGAATGGTCTTAAAATTTCAGGAATCAACTTAAATAGAAAAATGTTATCTGAAATGGCTATAAATGATCCTCAAGGTTTTGAGAACCTTGTTAATACAGCAAAAAAAGCTTTAAATGCATAATTTATAGGCTTAAAAGGCATCGAGATATAAGTTAAATTACTTATAATCTGGATGCTTTTTTTATGTTAAAAAATTTATTATTGTGGTAAATATAAAAAATGGCATGGAACTTGCTTTGTATAATTAATACTTGAAATTAGTTGTTTATTAGGAGGTGTAGCTTTGCATTTACAAAATATTGTAATTGAAAAAAAATCAGATGTAGCATGGATAAAAATTAACAAACCAGAATCATTAAATGCTCTGGATGAAAATTTGATTTCAGAGCTTAAATATGCATTTGAGACTACGGGCAAGGATGATGAGGTTTCGGTGATAATTCTAATAGGCGAAGGCAAAGCATTTGTAGCTGGAGCAGATATAGAGCAAATGAGCAGCATTAATCCAAATAGAGCTAGAGGATTTGCAAATCATGGAATGGAATTAATGACTTATATAGAGAATTTAGAAAAGCCTGTAATAGCTGCCGTAAATGGATTTGCTTTGGGAGGAGGATGCGAGCTTGCCTTAGCTTGCGATTTGAGAATCGCAAGTAGTAAAGCTAAATTTGGACAACCAGAAGTAGGCTTAGGAATAACACCAGGCTTTGGAGGAACTCAAAGACTATCTAGGTTAATAGGTAGCTCGAATGCCAAGTTATTAATTTATACAGGGAATATTATAGATGCTAATGAGGCTTATAGAATGGGACTTGTAAACTCTGTAGTAGAACCAGATTTGCTTATAAGCACTGCAGAAGAGCTTGCATCCAATATAGCATCAAAATCTCAAATGGCTGTAAAATATTCAAAAACAGCAATTAATAAAGGTATTCAGACAGACATTGACACTGGTCTTGAAATAGAAAAAAACCTTTTTGCGCTCTGCTTTGCTTCTCAAGATCAAAAAGAAGGTATGACAGCATTTTTAGAAAAAAGAAAACCTAATTTCAAATAACAAGGAGGTAGTACTGTGAAAATATGTGTAATTGGTTCAGGAACAATGGGTAATGGCATAGTACAAACATTTGCTACAAAAGGTCATAAAGTAGTAATTAAAGGACATAGACAAGAATCACTAGATAAAGCTATAGCAAGCTTGGATAAGGGTTTATCTAAGCTTGTAGAAAAGGGAAAAATCACAAGTGAAGATAAAGATATAACCATGTCTAATATATCTACTACTTTATCTTATGAAGATATAAAAGATGCAGATTTAGTTATAGAGGCAATAGTAGAAGATATCAAAGTGAAAGAGACTGTATTTAAAGAACTAGATGAAATTTGTGAGGATAAAACTATTTTAGCAACAAATACCTCATCGCTTTCTATAACAGAAATTGCTTCTTTTACTAAAAGACCAGAAAAAGTTATAGGAATGCATTTCTTTAATCCAGTTCCTGTTATGAAACTTACAGAAATAATCACAGGACAAAAAACATCAGTTGAAACTTTTGATACAGTTTTTAAGATAGCTTCAGATATAGGAAAAGTTCCTGTAAGAGTAGAAGAGTCTCCTGGCTTTGTTGTAAATAGGATTTTAGTTCCTATGATTAATGAAGCAGTTGGAATTTTATCAGAAAATGTTGCTTCCAAAGAGGATATTGACGAATCAATGAAATTAGGGGCTAACCATCCGATAGGACCATTAGCTTTAGCAGATCTTATAGGTTTAGATGTATGCCTAGCTATAATGGAAGTTCTTTATAATGAATTTTCAGATTCAAAATACAGACCTCATCCATTACTTAAGAAAATGGTAAGAGCAAACAATCTTGGAAGAAAAACTGGAAAAGGATTTTATGAATATTAATATATAATTGGAGGTTAAATTATGAGAGAAGTTGTAATCGTAAGTGCTGCTAGAACACCTATAGGTTCTTTTGGCGGAAGCTTGGCTGGAGTTTCTGCTGCTGAGCTTGGAATAACAGCAGCAAAAGGGGCTATTGAAAAAGCAAAAATTGACCCAAAATTGATTGATACTGCGATAATTGGTAATGTGCTTTCAGCTGGACTAGGACAAAATATAGCAAGACAAGTATCACTAGGTGCTGGCATGAGCTATGAATCATCATCATTAACTATTAATAAAGTTTGTGGCTCGGGTCTTAGAGCGGTTTCTATGGCAGCTCAATTTATAATGCTTGGAGATGCTGAAGTGGTTTTAGCTGGAGGAACTGAAAGTATGACAAATGCTCCTTACTGTAGTAGTTCAATGCGCAGCGGGGCTAGGATGGGAAATACTCAGATGGTTGATACTATGATTAATGATGCTCTTACAGATGCATTTAATGGATATCATATGGGTATTACTGCAGAGAATATAGCTGAAAAATGGAATCTTACTAGAGAAATGCAAGATGAATTTGCCCTAGCGAGTCAGTTAAAAGCACAAAAAGCGATAGAGGAAGATAAGTTTAAGGATGAAATAGTTCCAGTAGTAATCAAGTCTAGAAAAGGCGAAGTTATAGTTGATAAAGATGAATATCCAAAATTTGACATGACTATTGACAAGTTACAAAAATTAAAGCCTGCATTTAAAAAAGATGGTACAGTGACAGCAGGAAATGCTTCTGGAATCAATGATGGCGCAGCTATGATGATAGTAATGTCGAGAGAAAAAGCTGATGAGCTAGGTTTAGAAGTAATGGCAACTATTGCTTCTTACTCATCTGCTGGAGTAGATCCAGCTATAATGGGATACGGACCAGTTCCAAGCACAATAAAAACATTAGAAAAAGCAAATATGAAGATTGAAGATTTAGATTTAGTAGAAGCAAATGAAGCATTTGCAGCTCAGTCACTTTCAGTAGTTCAAGATTTAAAATTAAATCCGGAAATAGTAAATGTAAATGGTGGAGCTATTGCTTTGGGACATCCAGTAGGAGCTTCTGGAGCTAGAATACTTACTACATTATTACACGAAATGAAAAGAAGAGATGCAAAAAATGGACTTGCTACTCTTTGTATTGGTGGAGGAATGGGAACGGCTATAGTTGTAAAAAGATAACAGATAGTTCAAACTTATAATAACATCATGAAAGCAAAGTAAATAGATTTTAATTTTAACCTATAAAAAGGAACTGATATGATAAAGAGCTATATAGAATAGATTGATTAAAGGTAATATAAAATCAATTATTGTAGTATGCCAATTATCCTCAGTTCCTTTGTTCATATATTTCTAATCTATAATAATAATAGTTAGTGTAAATAAAATGAACATTGATTTACAACTTTTTAATTTTATAAATAAATGTGTAATATTAATAAACATATAAACAGCTTTGTGTTCAAAAAATGAACATAAAGCTGTATGAAAAAATTAAATTAAAGTTCTAAACTACTATATAACTCCTTAATCTATATTTTTATAATAAAAGTCATGCTTCAGTAATAGCAATATGCTTTTTTAAACTATATAGAATAACGAGTAGGATTTAAAATAAAATAATAGTTTATAAATTAGCCATTTAAATTAGTAGATAAAGCCATGATTTCAAAGCAAGTAAATACACTATAAAAATTTTTATAATTTATGTTAAAAAATTGGCATTAAATTTGCTTTTATAATTTATTGCAAAACTAAAATATAAATAAGATGATTAATAATCAAGGAGACAAGGACTATTAATTGTTAAATTAATAATTAACAAAGGAGGAATAAAAATGGAATTTGGTTTTTCAAAAGAGCATGCATTACTAAAACAAATGTATAGAGAGTTTGCAGAGAATGAAGTTAAACCTCTAGCTGCTGAAGTTGATGAAATGGAAAGATTTCCAGTTGAGACAGTAGAAAAAATGGTAAAAGCGGGGTTTATGGGTATTCCTTTTCCTAAGAAATATGGTGGAGAAGGTGGAGATAATTTAGGTTATGCTATGGCTGTAGAAGAACTTTCTAGAGTTTGTGGAACTACTGGAGTTATTGTTTCAGCTCATACTTCACTTGGTGCTCATCCAATATTTGAGTTTGGAACTGAAGAGCAAAAAGAAAAATTCTTAGTTCCATTAGCTAAAGGAGAAAAATTAGGAGCTTTTGGACTTACAGAGCCTAACGCTGGTACTGATGCTGCAGGGCAACAGACAACAGCTGTATTAGATGGTGATGAATATGTACTAAACGGTTCTAAAATATTTATAACAAATGCTGGATATGCTCATACATATATTATTATGGCTATGACAGATAAAAAAGCTGGAACAAGAGGAATTTCTGCCTTTATAGTAGACGCAGATACACCTGGATTCTCTGTTGGACCTAAAGAAAAGAAATTAGGAATCAGAGGCTCAGCTACATGTGAGTTGATTTTTGAAAATTGCAGAATTCCTAAAGAAAATATATTAGGTAAAGAAGGCATTGGATTTAAAGTTGCCATGAAAACATTAGACGGTGGAAGAATAGGTATTGCGGCTCAAGCACTTGGAATTGCTCAAGGAGCTCTAGATGAAACAATTCATTATGTAAAAGAAAGAAAGCAGTTTGGAAGATCAATTGCTAATTTCCAAAACACACAATTCCAGTTAGCTGATATGGCAGCAAAGATTGAATCTGCTAGACTATTAGTTTATAAAGCAGCATACAATAAAGATAAAGGACTTTCTTATTCATATGAAGCGGCTATGGCAAAATTAGTTGCTGCAGAAACGGCTATGGAAGTTACAACTAAGGCAGTTCAGCTTCATGGAGGGTATGGTTATACAAGAGAATATCCAGTTGAGAGAATGATGAGAGATGCAAAAATTACTGAAATTTATGAAGGAACTTCTGAAGTTCAAAGAATGGTAATTTCTGCGGCATTATTAAAATAAAAAGGAGGTTATTTCTAATGAATATAGTTGTTTGTATAAAGCAAGTACCAGATACTACTGAAGTTAAATTAGATCCAAAAACTGGAACACTTATTCGTGAAGGAGTTCCATCAATTATAAACCCAGATGACAAGAGCGGACTTGAAGCAGCTCTACAATTAAAAGATAAGCACGGTGCTCATGTAACAGTAATAACTATGGGACCTCTTCAAGCGGATGCAGCACTTAGAGAAGCTCTTGCTATGGGAGCTGACAGAGCTATACTTCTTACAGATAGAGCATTTGCTGGAGCAGATACCTGGGCAACATCATCAGCTATAGCTGGTGCACTTAAAAAAATAGATTTTGATTTAGTAATAGCAGGAAGACAAGCAATAGATGGAGATACAGCTCAAGTTGGACCACAAATAGCTGAGCATTTACAATTACCTTCAGTAACTTACGTTGAAGACGTGCAGCTTGATACTGATTCAGTAATAGTAAAAAGAGCGTTTGAAGACGGTTATCATAAAATTAAAGTAAAAACTCCTTGCCTTATAACTACTCTTAAAGAAATGAATGAATCAAGATATATGAGAGTTTCAGGAATCTATGATGCTTTTGCTGATGACAAGGTTGAAATTTGGACTGTAAATGATATTGAAGTCAATCCAGAAAACTTAGGTCTTAAGGGTTCTCCTACAAAGGTTAAGAAATCATTTACAAAAGGTGCTAAGACTGCAGGAAAAGTATTTGAAGTTGATTCAAAAGAAGCAGCTAAAATAATCATGGACAAATTAAAGGAAAAATATATTATTTAATAATAATTTATGTGAGGAGGTTGAAACAATGAATTTAGCAGATTATAAAGGAGTTTTAGTTTATATAGAGCAAAGAGACGGAGAAATTCAAAAGGTATCATTAGAATTGCTTGGAAAAGGAAAAGAGTTAGCTGAAAAATTAGGTGAAAAGCTAAGTGCTGTGGTTTTAGGCCATAACATTAAGGCTCTTGCTAATGAATTAATTTATCATGGAGCAGAAAAGGTTATAACAGTTGATCATGAAGTTCTAAAGAATTTTACAAATGAGCCATATACAAAAGCGCTTACTGCTGTAATTAATAATGAAAAACCAGCTATTGTTTTAGTTGGAGCTACATCAATAGGTAGAGATATTGCACCTAGAGTATCTGCAAGAATACATACAGGACTTACTGCTGACTGTACTTCTTTAGATATCGATGACGAGACAAGAAATTTAATGATGACAAGACCAGCATTTGGTGGAAATATTATGGCAACGATTATTTGTCCTGACCATAGACCGCAGATGTCAACTGTTAGACCTGGAGTTATGCTTAAGCTTGAAAGAAATACTTCAAATACAGGTGATGTAATTGATTTTGATGCTGGTTTAAATGCACAGGATTTAAATGTTGAAGTGCTTGAAATAGTTAAGGAAGATCATAAAAAAGTAAATATTGAAGATGCTAAAGTTTTAGTATCAGCAGGAAGAGGTATTGGTTCAAAAGAAAATATGAATCCTTTATATGATCTGGCTGATGAACTTAAAGGAGAGGTTTCTGGCTCTCGTGCTGTTATTGATAACGCATGGCTAGATAAGGACAGACAAGTAGGTCAAACAGGTAAAACTGTAAGACCAGATTTATATTTTGCTTGTGGAATATCAGGAGCTATTCAGCACATTGCTGGTATGGAAGAGTCTGAGCTAATTATAGCAATTAATAAAAACCCAGATGCTCCAATATTTGAAGTTGCAGACTTAGGTATAGTAGGAGACGTATCAAAAGTACTTCCTCTTCTTACTGAAGAACTTAAGAAGTCAAAAAAAGAGCAATAAGTATAAACCATAATAATTTAAATTAATAAGCCTTATTTCTAAGAATGTAATTCATTCTTGGGAATAAGGCTTTTTTTATGATTATTAGATTTAAGTTAAATGAATAATATATTTGATATTTAGTTTTATATTGTAAATTTAGAGGCTTCTGATTCTAATGATTTAGCTATTTCTTCAACTTGTGATATTTGATTTGATATATTATCAAAGTTCTTAACTTGAGATACTATATCATTGCTTGCCTCTTCAACTGAAATAGCATTGTTTTGTGTAGTTTCTGATAGTTCATTCATAGCTTGCTGCATTTGCTCAGTTACTTCGAATTGCTTTCTTGATGATTCTGTTATTATAGCTATTTTTTCAGCCATATTTTTTATCTCGCTAAATATCTTTCCAAATTCTTGGTTAGTATCATGAACTTTTGCTACACTATCTTCAACTAAAGTATTTTCTTGAGACATAATTTTATCTGCTTGGCTTATGTCAACTTGGATTTCATCAATTAGAGAACTGATTTTTTGAGCTGACTGATTGCTATTTTCGGCTAATTTACCAACCTCGTTTGCTACTACTGCAAAACCTCTTCCATGCTCTCCGGCTCTGGCAGCTTCTATAGATGCATTAAGGGCTAATAAATTGGTCTGCTCTGAAATTGATGTAATTATATTTACTATTTCACTTATTTCTAAAGATGAAGCCTTTAATTTTTCGATAACCTTATAAACTTCGTTTGAAGATTCTTTAACCTTACCTATAGAAGAAACAATTTCGACCATTTCTTTTTTACCATAGTCAACAGAATTTAACGCTGATTCTGTTGATTGTGAAGCCTGCTTAACTTGTTCAAATACAATCTGAGAAGTATCAGTAATTTCATTAATTGATGCAGTTGCCTCTTCAACTATACTAGCATTATTTTGAAATCTACCAGACATATCGTTAAGCTGAGTAGAGATATTGTCAATACTTGCATTTGACAAATCCATCGCAGTAGCTAAAGACTCTGTAGCGCTCATAAGAGATTTTGAATCACTTACAACCTCTTTAATTATGCTTTGCTGATTATCTAACATTTGATTTAATGTAGTTGCAATTTCTCCAATTTCATCATTAGATGTAACCTTTACTCTTGAAGTTAAATCACCAGAAGAAATAAGATGCATTGTTTCTACAAGCTTAGGGATTGGTTTTAAAGAGTTTTTAATTACACTATATAGTACAACGCCAATTACTAGTATACCTAATATAACCATAATTATACTTTGGTTTGTAGATTTGTTAACTTGTTTCATTGCAATGTTTTCATCGACGGTAACACCAAGCGACCAACCATTGGCGTTCAAAGGAGAATATGATATGATATGATTTTTCTCATCATAATCATAAGTTCCTATACCTGTATTACCAGATATCATTTGCTTGCCAATTTCACCTAGGTTACCACTTATTTCTGTTATATTTTCATTTAGTATTTTTTCTTCATTAGGGTGATATAATACTAACCCTTGTGTATCAACTAAAAATGCATAGCCTTCGTTTTTAATTGTGTGTTGACTAATTATAGAAGGTAATTGATCTATAGCTAGGTCTATTCCAAAAGCACCAAGTAGCTCACCATTGTCATACACTGGAGTTGCAATAGTAACAACCATTTTATCTGTGATTGCATCTACATAAGCATCTGTATATATGAGTTTGTTAGCTTCCTTCATTTGCTTAAACCATCCGCGATCCTTAAGCGAAAAATCATCCATTCCTACCCAGCCATCTTGAACCAAAATAGTATTTGCTTTTATAGGACCAACATAAATAGACAGTATATTTTCATCTAAACTTTTTATTATGTTCAGCTCGTTTAGAACATCAGCGTAGCCAGGATATGTAGATAACAGATCCCTGTCTTCGGCTATTTTCATAAATTCCTTAAATGTACTATTGGTAGCTCCTTGGATAACTAAAGCACCACTTTTTTCAAAAAATTGATTTATTGAAGAAGAAATTAAAGAAGATTCCGAAATTAAGTTTTGCTCAACTGTTTTTTTAGAAAAATTGATATTTGAGCTAATATTTAAATAAAAAGTTACAGAAAAAACTAAAATTACTAAAGATAGACTGCTTATTAATACCTTGTTGACCAGACTTCGATTTTTTGCCACAATGAAAAACCCCCTCAAATGTAAAAAAAATTAAACTGCAAGTTCATTTTAACATATTGCTAATTTTCAGACTATAAAGTATTTCTATAAAAAAATAATTATATAGATAAAAATAATAATACAGATTAATAATGAAATTATTATGAAAAGAAAGAGTATTCTACAGATTATTTAGATTAATATTTAAGTTCTTCAAAAAATAAAAATACTTTCAAAGCATGATTGAAATATATATTGTTTGAGTTATAATATAATGTGTTAACAAAAAAAGGAGAACGATATGATTAGGATACCAAAAGATAAGCATAAATATGAATTTTCTGCATCGCAGATTATTGTTATAGGTTTTGCAATTGTAATTCTTATTGGAGGAATTCTACTGAATTTACCTATGGCTTCTATAAATAATGAGAATGTAGGATTTTTAAATTCTATATTTACTGCTACATCGGCAGTTTGTGTGACTGGCCTCGTAGTGGTTGACACGGGAACTTACTGGACAACCTTTGGAAAAATAGTAATAATGCTTTTGATCCAAATTGGGGGTTTAGGTTTCATGTCAGTTGCAACTCTTGGAGCTATGCTACTTGGTAAAAAAATATCTTTACGAGAAAGACTTATAATAAAAGAATCATTGAATCAAAGTACATTATCAGGGGTAGTTAAACTTACTAGACAAATGCTATATGGTACTTTTTTTATAGAGTTTATAGGGGCACTTATGCTCTCATTAAAGTTTGTTCCTATATACGGATTTAAAAAAGGTATTTTTTATTCAGTATTCCATTCAGTATCTGCATTTTGTAATGCTGGATTTGATTTAATTGGCGGAGGAAGGTCTCTAATTCCTTTTGTAGATAGTGGTGTTGTTAACATCACTATAATGTTACTTATTATTTTAGGTGGGCTTGGTTTTACCGTAATTTTTGATGTAGTAGCTAAAAGAAGTTTCAGAAAACTTAACTTACATTCAAAAATAGTTATTACATTAAGTTTTGTTTTAATTGCTATATCGTTTGTTTTATTTTTTATAATGGAGAGTTCAAATCCAGATACTATGGAAAATCTATCTATTAAGGGAAAAGTACTAGCATCATTATTTCAGTCAGTAACACCAAGAACAGCGGGCTTTAATACAATTAATTTAGGTGGTATGGAAAACAGCTCAAAGTTATTAACAATTATACTTATGTTTATCGGAGGCTCTCCAGCCTCAACAGCAGGTGGAATAAAAACGTCAACACTTGCAATTTTGATTCTTGCAGTAAGAACTCTAATTGTGGGTAAAGAAAATGTTGAGATATTTGGTAGAAGAATTTCTTATAGAGCGGTAAACAAATCTTTGGCTGTAGTTTTCATAGGAATATTTGTAGTTATAAGTGGCACTATGATATTATCACTTACTGAACCAGCGCAGGACTTTTTAACTATAATGTTTGAAACTGTTTCAGCTTTTGGAACAGTTGGGTTGTCATTAGGGATGACATCTTCATTAAGCAATATAGGTAAAATATTGGTAATATTTACTATGTTTATTGGCAGGGTAGGATCTTTGACAATATTGCTAGCACTAGCAAGTAATGAAAAGAAATCATTATATAATTATCCAGAAGAAAAAGTGATTGTCGGTTAGGAGATATTAATATGAAAAACTATGTTGTAATTGGATGCGGTAGATTTGGTTCGTCGGTTGCAAAAACCTTATATAGTTTAGGCCATGAGGTTTTGGCGATAGATAAAAATGAAGAAAAAGTTCAAAATATAGCTGAGCAAGTAACTCATGCTGTAGAAGCTGATTGTACTGACGAAAATGTGCTTAGATCTTTAGGTATTAGAAATTTTGATGTTGCAGTAATAAGTATAGGTTCTGATATTCAGTCCTCCATAATGGCTACCTTGATAGCTAAAGAGCTGGGTGTTCATTATGTACTTTGTAAAGCTCAAAACGAGCTTCAAGCAAAAGTATTATATAAAATAGGGGCGGATAGAGTTGTTTTTCCAGAAAGAGATATGGGTATAAGAGTAGCTCACAATTTAGTATCTCAAAATGTTTTGGAATACATTGAACTTGACCCACATTATTCTATTGCTGAAATAGTAGCTCCTTCAAAATGGATAGGAAAAACAATAGGGACTTTAGATTTAAGAGCTAATTACGGAATAAATGTTATGGCAGTAAAGCATGGAATGCAGATTAATATTTCTCCGGAGGCTGATGATGTATTGAAACCTGGGGACATCTTAGTTGTAATAGGAAAAAATGAACAAATTAATAAAGTCGAAGAAAGAGGCTAATATGAAAAGTATTGAATCTTTTGATAATCCTAAATACAAACTAGCTATGTCGCTTATGCAAAGTAAATATAGAAAAAAAAATCAGATGTTTTTAGCTGAAGGCTTAAGAAATGTTGAACTCGCTATTGAGAATCCTAAGACAATTTATCTCATATTTATTCAAGAAGATAGGATAAATGAACCTAGATATTCTAATATAATAAAAAATACGGGAGATAAATCATTTGTTGTTCCAAGTAAATTAATGGAGACGATTAGCGATACCGTTACCTCGCAAGGAATAGTTGCCATATGCAATTTTGAAAGCTTTATGATTGACGATATTGATTTTAATAACGATATACTTATATTAGATAAAATTCAAGACCCCGGCAATCTTGGAACTATTTTAAGAACAGCAGATGCCGCAGGGATTAGTACTGTAATATGCACAAAAGGGACAACGGATATATATTCTTCAAAGGTAGTTAGATCTGCTATGGGCTCACTTATGCATTTAAAAATTCTGTTCATTGATGACTATGAAAGCCTAAATATTCTTAAAAAAAATGATTATAAAATTATTTCGTCATCATTAGAGAATGCATTAGATTATAATGTACTTAGCACCATACAGTCTAAAGTCGCTATAGTGCTTGGAAATGAAGCTAATGGCATAGATGATAAACTATTAAACCTCTCTGACATAAAGGTTAAAATTCCTTTATATGGAGCAGCTGAATCTCTCAATGTAGGAATAGCTGGAGGAATTTTAATGTACAAACTTAAAGAAAGAACGTTGTTTTAGATTAATAATTATGATAATATATTTAAATATCTAAATAAAATATAGCTATGACGAAGAAAAGTATTTATTAATAGCATTTCAGAGAGAGAACGGTTGCTGAAAGTTCTTATGACTGTTAATGAAGAAGTTCACTTCTGAGCTAAAAGCTGAAAATATTATGTAGGCTTTTCGCAAGAAAAAGCGATAAAATATCAACGAGAGTCCTTTGATTCAGGGTGGTACCGCAATTTAATTGCCCCTGATTATTAAAGGTCTTTTTTTATACATTAAATTATCAAAGGAAGGTGTAAAAATGAAAACCAAATTAAGTCAGCTTAGAGAAGAAGCTTTAAAATCTTTAAGTGCAGTTGAGGAAATGGATATTTTAGAAAATTTAAGAGTTCAATATATGGGGAAAAAAGGTGAGCTAACAAATATATTAAAAGAAATGGGAAAGCTATCAGCAGAGGAAAGACCTGTAATTGGTAAAATTGCAAATGAAGTTAGAGGAGAAATAGAAAGCATTATAGAAGAAAAAAAATCGTCTCTAAAGCTTGCTGTAATTAACCAGAAGCTTAAAACAGAATCGATAGATGTTACAATCCCAGTAAAAACAAAATTTGTAGGGAAAATCCATCCTATTACAAAGGTTGTAAGAGAAATGGAACAGATTTTTATGTCAATGGGTTTTTCTGTAGTAGAAGGGCCTGAAATTGAAACTATTGAGAATAATTTTGATGCGCTTAATGCTCCACAAAATCACCCATCAAGAGATATGTCAGACACATTCTATATAAGTGAAAACTTACTTCTTAGAACCCAGACTTCACCTGTTCAAGTTAGAACAATGAGAGAGAATACTCCGCCAATTAGAGTAATATCTCCAGGTAGATGTTTCAGATGTGATACTCCAGACGCAACTCACTCTCCAATGTTTCATCAGTTAGAGGGTTTAGTGGTAGATAAGCATATAACATTTGCGAACTTAAAGTCTACTCTAGAAGAATTTGCTTATAAATTTTTTGGACCGGACACAAAGACAAAGTTCAGACCACATAACTTTCCATTTACTGAACCGAGTGCTGAAATGGATATAAGCTGTTTCAAATGCTCAGGAAGTGGTTGCCCTACATGTAAAGGAGAAGGCTGGATGGAAATTTTAGGCGCGGGTATGGTTCATCCAAATGTACTTAGAAACTGTGGAATTGATCCAGAAATATACAGCGGATTTGCTTTTGGTATGGGTGTTGATAGGATTGCAATGACTAAGTACGAAATAGATGATATTAGATATTTATATGAAAATGATATGAGATTTTTAAGTCAATTTTAAGGAGGAATGAACAATGAAAGCACCTTTAAAATGGTTGAAAAAATATGTTGATATAGATGTTGATGTAAAATCTTTTTCTGACGCTATGACCATGTCAGGAACAAAGGTTGAGGGTTATGAAGAAGTAGGAGAAGATATAAGCAATGTTGTTATTGGTAAAATAACAAGCATAACTCCACACCCAGATGCCGATAAGCTAATCATTACTAAAATAGATACAGGAAGCTCAGAGGTTCAGATAGTAACAGGAGCAAAAAATGTTAGCGTAGGAGATATAATACCAGTGGCACTTCACGGGTCGACTTTACCTGGAGGAATCAAAATTAAGAAGGGTAAATTAAGAGGAGAGGTATCTGAAGGTATGCTTTGTTCGGCAATAGAACTTGGTATAGACGAAAAGTATGTAGATATTGAATCTAGAGATGGAATATTGCTTTTAAGAGGAGAATATACCCTTGGAGATGATGTTAGAAGAGCATTATTGTTAAATGACTACATAGTTGAATTTGAGCTTACATCAAATAGACCAGACTGCCAATCTATCATTGGCCTTGCACATGAAGTTTCTGCAACATTAGACAAGGATGTAAAACTACCAGAGAGTGATTTTAGGGAAATTGATAAGGCTATAGAGTATGAAGTAAAGGTTTTAGATAAGGATTTATGTCCTAGATTTATTATTAGAGAAATTAAAGATATTGAAATAAAGCCTTCACCTTATTTTATGCAAAGATGCTTGATTGAGTCTGGCATTAGACCAATAAACAATATAGTTGATATTACGAATTTTGTAATGCTTGAGTATGGACAGCCTCTGCATGCTTATGATGCATCGAAACTTTCGACAAAGGAATTTGTAATTAAAAGAGCAAGTGACAATGATTCTTTCTACACGCTTGACGATTTAGAAAGAAAACTAGATTCTGAAATGCTCATGATTACTGATGGACAAAAGAATATTGGTATAGCTGGAGTTATGGGTGGTCAAAATTCAGATGTAAGTGATACAACAACTCACATTGTTCTTGAAAGTGCAAATTTTAATGCAGATAACATAAGACATACTTCAAAAAAGCTTAATTTAAGAACGGAAGCATCCGCAAGATTTGAAAAAGGAATAGATTTATCTAGGGCTGAAGAAGCAATTAATAGAGCATGTCATCTTATAGATTACTACGGATATGGTAAGGTTTTATCAGGAAAAAAAGATACTTTAGAAAATGAGATTGAAGTTAAAACTGTAGTTGTTAGTATTGATAGAATTAATAAACTGCTTGGAGAGAAGCTTAGCCCTGAAAAAATGTCTGAAATTCTAAGTAAACTCAAATTCAAAACTGAGATTCAAGGCAATAATCTAAGTATTGAAGTTCCAGAGTTTAGATTAGATATAGATATGGAAGCAGATATTGTAGAGGAAATTGCTAGATTATATGGATATAATAATATATTGTCACAAAATATAGTTGGAGAGCTTACTTCAGGTGTTAAAACTGAGGATAGAATATTTGAAGATTATATTAAGGATGCAATGATGTCAAACGGCTTAACAGAGGTTTTAACATATTCATTTGTTAGCCCGACATCTTTAGAAAAAATTGGAGAAAATCTTTCTAATGCAGTTAAGCTTATTAATCCTCTCGGTGAAGAAACCTCGGTTATGAGAACTAGTTTAGTTCCAGCTATGCTAGATATTTTATCTAGAAATTTATCTAGAAAAGTAGATTTCTTCAGTGGTTTTGAGGTAGGAAATATTTTTTCTAACCCTGATGCTCCTGTTCAAAAGAGAGCTATAGTGGCTGGGGTTTATGGAAAAGAAGAAGATTTCTTTACTATGAAATCAAGATTAGAAGGAGTATTAGATTATATTGGTATAGAATCTAGAAGTTATCAGCCATTTTCAGAAAATGAGTTATATCATCCTATGAGATGTGCTCAAATCTCATCCGGAGATGAACAAATAGGTTTTATAGGAGAAGTTCACCCTCTTATTGCTGAAAAATTTGACATTAAAAAAAGAGTTTATTTATTTACCTTAGATTTTGATATAATATCAGGTATAAGAACTAAGCTGAAGCTATACAAGCAGGTTCCTAAGTTTCCTGCTATAAAAAGAGATATTGCTCTTGTTGTATCTGAAGAAATAGCAGTAGGAAGTATCGAAAACTTAATTATTTCTAAAGGAAATAGCTTAATTGAGAAAGTTGAATTATTTGACATATATATGGGAGATCAAGTTCCAAAAGGGAAGAAGTCAGTTGCATATGGAATAACCTATAGAGCACTAGATAGAACTCTTACAGATGAGGAAATAAACTTAGTACAATCAAAGATTTTAACTCATTTGGCAGATGAACTTGGAGCGCATCTTAGAGAAATTTAGTTTTTATGCAGTTTTTATTTGTATTCTTCTTCAAATATAGTAAAATAAACTCATAAGATACAATAACAGTGGAGGTTTTTTCATGAACAAAGTAACTGTAAAAATAGCGAATCACGAATATACTATAGTTGGAGAAGAAAAGAGAGAATATTTATTACAGCTAGCAGCTCATGTGGATGAACAGATTGAAGCTACTGCCAAAGCTAATCCAAAGCTTAGTCAGGTTATGACAGCCGTACTTACTTCGATTAATATAGCGGATGAATATTATTCTGAAGTAAGAAAAAATCTGGAATTCAAAAAAACTCTTAGCGAGCCTATTAAGGAGCTTGAGGATTGTCAGAATCAAATTAAAAGCCTTGAAAGAGTAATTGCACTTAAAGATGATGAGCTTGGGAAAAAAGACATAAAAATAGAGGAATGGAAAGTTTTAGCTACTGAAAAAGACAATGAAATTGCGAGCTTAAAATCTAATATTATCGAAACTGAGCATAGACTGATAGAGGCAGAAGAAATAGTTAATGACTTTCAAAATAGACTGTATGAGCTACAATTAAAGATAGTAGACTTAGAGGAAAAAAAATAAAACAATAGAATATTTTAATTCAAATTAGCCTTCATAATTATTAATGAAGGCTCTTTTGCAGTTTTAACAAACGTTATTATTAGTATAGTAAGGTTTTCTATACCATTAGTAATTTGCAGGATTGCTATTATGATTTAGTTTATTTATTGGAGGTTTAAATGAAAAAAATTGAGCTTTTAGCTCCAGCAGGAGATGAAGAAGCATTAAAAGCGGCAATAATGGCAGGAGCAAATGCCGTATATATGGGCGGAAGCAGATTTGGAGCAAGGGCTTTTGCAGGAAATTTTGAGGACGATAAGCTAATAGATGCAGTCGATTACGCACACCAAATCGGGGTCAAAATATATATTACTGCCAATACTATTATTAAGGATGAAGAAATAGGTGATTTTCTAAATTATATTGATTTTTTGTATGAGATTGGTGTAGATGCAGTTATATTACAAGATTTAGGAATGATCAATATAATAAGTAAAAGAATTCCTGATTTGGAATTGCATGCATCTACTCAAATGACAGCAAGTACAGCTCAAGATGTATTGTTTTTAAAGGAACTAGGTGTATCTCGAGTTGTTTTATCAAGAGAGCTCAGCTACGATGAAATATCGGCTATAAAAACTGAAACAAATGTTGAAGTTGAGGCTTTTGTGCATGGTGCCTTATGCGTTTCTTATAGTGGGAAATGTCTGTTTAGCAGTATGAATGGCATGAGATCGGGCAATAGAGGAATGTGCGCTCAGCCATGCAGAGAGCCATATAAAGCAACAGTTGAAAATAAACCCCTACTTGATAAAGAGTATGTTTTTAGTACAAAAGATTTAAATACTTTAGATATATTGGAAAATTTAATTGATGCAGGCATAGATTCATTAAAAATCGAAGGTCGTATGAAAAGAAGCGAATATGTTTTTGCTGTCACTAGTGCTTATAGACAAGCGATTGATAATACGATAATGAAACATGAGCCTAGTATATCTTCATTAGATATGAATTATGGTGCTTTGGAGCTTGATAAAGTATTTAATAGAGATTTTACAAAAGGCTATATCGGC
Source organism: Acetoanaerobium sticklandii (assembly GCF_000196455.1). Taxonomy (NCBI): domain Bacteria; kingdom Bacillati; phylum Bacillota; class Clostridia; order Peptostreptococcales; family Filifactoraceae; genus Acetoanaerobium; species Acetoanaerobium sticklandii. The sequence goes on from NC_014614.1 coordinate 1,300,104, forward strand.
CAAGATAAGGGTAGTAAAATAATGAACCATAAGTTTCAAAAATATGTTGGAAAGCCTGTTGCAAAGGTAATTGAGTATGATAGAAAATCAAAACGATTGATTCTAGAGTTACTTGATACTCTTACAAAAGGAGATGGTCTTAATACAGGTGAATTTGTAGGTAGAATTCTAAAAAAAGATGCGATTGTAAAAAGTGCAGATAAAGGCGAAATAGTAGCAATTGATTCTATAAAGAAATTTGAACCTGGTTTTATTGTATATAAAACATTTGATAAAATCTTTATGGACGATGTTAGTAGCAGGATGTCTAGAGAAAAGAAAAAACCTATAAAAGCATTTGTAGAAATTAGGAATAATAACTATCCAACATTAATATTGAACGATTATAAAGGGAACACTGGCGAGTATAAATTAGAAGAGTATACTGCTACTGCTTTAAATAAACCAACAACAAGAGAATCAATCATTGACCAGATTCAAAAAATGGGAGATACTCCTTTCTTTGTTGATAGCATAGAAGTTTCTATTGATGAGAATATATTTATACCAATAAAAACATTGAATTTACTTAGGAGAGAGGCTGTTTCACTTTTAATTGAATCCCAGTCTAATTCAAATAAAAGAGTTATTGCATCTAAAAGTGAATTTAATCCAGCTAAAATAAATCATTCTAAAAAATCAAAAAAAGAGCTAAAATGGTCAGTTCTAATTCATAAACAAGAACAGTTTGAGGCTGCAATTAAACTTAATGTAGATAGAGTCTATGTTCATGGATATAAGCTTTATAGTTTGCTATCAAAAAAATATCCAAATAAAAACATTTATTACGCACTTCCACCTGTTATAAAACAAAGTGATATAAGCATAATTGATAAAATGCTAAAAAGTAATCCCAACATCAAAGTTCTTCATTCTTCACTAGGATATATTGAATCACAGATTTTTGAGAACGTGGTATTAGACTATCCTCTAAACTTACTTAATTCATTTTCTCACAATCTTATGCATAAGAAGTCATGTGAAACTACAATTACACCCGAGATGATTTTTTCAATCGGTGGTAGCTTAGATTATATTGACGATATACAAATGGTGGAAATGCCGGTTTATTTATATCCAAAGCTTATGATAACTGAATATTGTCCGCATAAAAATGATGCTGGAGCTTGTAAATATAAAAAGTGTATGCTTGAGCATACACGAATAACAAGTAAACAAAGCGATGAATATGTACTAAAAAAATCAATAAATTGTAAAACTATACTATATCCTTCTAAACCAAAGCACATAAATATTAACGCTGTAAATAATTTTATAGATAAAGGATTTAGTAAATTTAGAGTTGAATTATTAAATGAATCATATGATGAAACAATTAATATATTAGAATCCTATCTTTAAATATATGAAAGGAAACATTATGGATAAACGAAGCTTAAAAGTACTAGAGTTTGATAGTATAAAAAGCATGCTACTGGATTTTACAGTTACAACCTTAGGGAAAAAGCATGTAGAAAATTTATATCCATCTGTGAGTAGAGAGAATATAATTTTTAGTCAAAAACAAACTAGTGAAGCACAAAAAATAATATTAACAAGGGGAAATGTGCCAATATCTGCTCTTGGTCAAGTCTCAGAATATGCAAAGAGAGCATCTATAGATGCTATACTTGAGCCTTATCAGCTATTAAAAATTTCTGACACTCTAAGAATCTGTAGGAAAGTTAAAAATTTCTTAAGAGATTCAGAAAATACCCCTATTCTTCAGCAATTAAGTGAAAACATAACAATATTAAAAGATTTAGAAGACGAAATAGATAATGCAATAATATCAGAAGAAGAAATTTCAGATAATGCAAGTCCTGAACTGAGCAAAGTAAGAAGAAGTATAACAAATACTAAAGAACAAATAAGACAAAAGCTTTCATCTATCGTTTCTTCATCTCAGTATTCGAAATATCTGCAAGAAGCAATAGTAACGATGAGGCAAGACAGATTTGTGGTTCCAGTGAAAGCTGAAAATCGTTCAAATGTTCCAGGGATTGTTCATGATTCATCTTCATCTGGAGCTACTCTTTTTATAGAGCCAATGGCTGTTGTGGAAATGAATAATAAACTTAGAGAATATAAAGTTAAAGAGCAAGAAGAAATTGAAAGAATTCTTACTGTTCTTTCAGCTATGGCAGGTCTAAGCTACCATGAAATACGAACTAATGAACAAATGATAGCAGAAATAGATTTCATAATGGCTAAAGGAAAGCTATCAGTTAAGATGAAAGCACAAGAGCCATTTATTAACTCTGATCTTGTAATGAATTTAAAAAATGCAAGACATCCTCTTATCGATCCTAAAAATGTAGTTCCATCAAATATAAATATCGGAAAAGAGTTTGATACCTTAGTTATAACAGGCCCAAATACAGGTGGTAAAACAGTTACTTTAAAAACTATTGGTTTATTTGCAATTATGGCTCAAAGTGGACTCCACCTTCCAACTGATTATGGTACATCAATTTGTATTTTCGATAATATTTTTGCTGATATCGGAGATGAGCAAAGTATAGAGCAGAGCCTCTCTACGTTTTCATCTCATATGACACATATTGTAAACATATTGGACGAAGTTAAAGACAATTGCTTAGTCTTATTTGACGAATTAGGAGCGGGGACAGACCCACTAGAGGGAGCAGCACTTGCAGTATCGATTTTAGATAGGCTAAGAGAGTACAAATTAATAACAGTCGCTACAACTCATTACAGCGAGCTTAAGCACTATGCTCTTACAACAAATAGAGTAGAAAATGCATCTGTTGAATTTGATGTGCAGACTCTAAGTCCTACATATAGACTTTTGATAGGGATACCAGGCAAATCAAATGCATTTGAAATATCTAGAAAACTTGGTCTTAAGGAAGAAATAATATTAGCAGCAAAGCATCATTTAGATTCAGATTCTATCTCAATGGAGGATGTTCTAAAAGAGATTGATGATAATAGAAAACAGATTGAGACTGAAAGAGAACAATCTAGAATCATATATGAAGATGCTAAAAAGCTTCAGACACGTCTTAAAGAAAAAGAAAGTAAATTAGATACACAAAAGGATAAAATCATACAAGAAGCAAAAAATGAAGCGAGAAAATTACTTCAGCAAGCAAAAGAAGAAGCTGATGAAGCTATAAAAGAGCTAAGAGAGCTGAGCAAAAGAGCAGAAAAGCAAAATATAAATAAAGAAATTGAAGCTTCTAGAAGAAAGATTAAAACATCTCTGGATAAATACGGATATAAAAATCAGGATTTAATAACAGAAAAAGATGTCATTAATCCAGTAGATATAATAGTTGCTGGAGACGAAGTATATGTTCCGAGTTTTTCAAAAAATGCTACAGTTGTCTCAGTCGACAATGATAAAAAAGAAGCTTTAGTTCAAATTGGAATAATGAAACTCAATCTTCCTTTTTCATCTCTTGAAAGGCTAAAGCAAAATGAAGATATAGTAAAATCTAGCGGTGCTGGTAAGATAATGAAAAATAAAACAGCTACTGCAGAGCTAGAAATTGATTTAAGAGGTATGGATTTAGAAACAGCAAGAATAGAAGTAGATAAGTATCTAGATAACTCATATGTTGCTGGACTACCTAGAGTTACAATTATTCATGGAGTTGGAACCTTAGTTCTAAAAAATGGTATAAAAGCTATGCTTAAAAGTCATAAGCATGTAAAAAGCTATAGAGATGGCGGCTATGGTGAAGGTGGAATGGGCGTTACTATAGTTGAATTAAAATAAATGCTAATAGGAGGCTGTAATGGATATCAAAGAGATAAGAAGCTTAGCAAAGGACAGAATGAAAGGTGTTTGCAATTTATGCAGTGAATGCAATGGTATTTATTGTAGTGGACAAGTTCCAGGTATGGGTGGAACTGGAAGTGGAAGAGCTATGAAACGTAGCTACGAAAAAATTTCTCAAGTAAAGCTTAATCTAAAAACTATTCATGAGGCAAAAAAGCCCGAGACTAATATCATGATATTTAATCAAAATTTATCTCTTCCGCTTATTAGTGCACCTGTTACAGGTAGTGAAATAAATATGGGTGGATATTTATCAGAAGCTGATTATTGTAAAGCTGTAGTGTCGGGATCAAAAATGGCCGATACTTTTGCTATGATTGGAGATAGTGGAAATCCACAGTTTTATATTGATGGTTTAAATGCAATTACAGAGGAAAACGGATGTGGTATTGCAATAATCAAGCCAAGAGAAAATAATAAAATAATTGAAAATATAAAAAAAGCAGAAATAGCTAATGCTTTAGCTGTAGGAGTTGACATAGATGGAGCAGGATTAGTAACTATGGCTTTACTTGGGCAACCTGTAGGACCAAAATCTAAGGCTGAACTAAAAGAAATTATTAGCTCTACAAATCTACCTGTAATTTTAAAGGGAATTATGACAGTAGAAGAAGCTCTTTTAGCTGTAGAAATAGGAGCCAAAGCGATAGTTGTATCTAATCATGGTGGAAGAATATTAGATGATACTTTAGCTCCAATAGAAGTCCTTCCTGAGATTGCTAAGGCAGTAAAAGGAAAGATAACTATTATGGCTGATGGAAGTGTAAGATCGGGAAGGGATATATTTAAATATATAGCAGCTGGGGCTGACATCGTGCTTTGCGCAAGACCTATTATTTGGGGAGCAATTGGAGGCGGCAGTGAAGGTGTAGCTAGTTATATTAACCATTTAAAAAATGAATTGATTCAAGCAATGATATTAACCGGAGCAAACAATATAGGCGAAATAAATTCAGATATGATTTCATATAATTTTGATATTTAATTTAATTAATTCTTTAAAAAACTATACTTATATGATATAATTTTGTAAAGAATTCAAATTTGGTATGAAAGGAGAATGACAATGAAAATTGAGAATAGTGTTAAAGAAATAAGTCATTTCCTTTCTGAAAAAGGAATCAAACCCTCTTATCAGAGAGTGAAAATACTTGAAAGACTTTTAGCTGACAAAAATCATCCTACAGTAAATGATATATACACAGATCTTATTGATGAGATACCTTCGCTATCTAAAACTACAGTATATAATACACTTAATATCTTTGTGGAAAATGATATTGTAAAAAGCTTTAGCGTAGATGGAAATGAAGCAAGGTATGATGTAAATTCACATTCCCATGGACATTTTATCTGCCTTTCATGCAAATCGATTTTTGATTTCGAAGTAGATAACTCTGATATTAAGCTAGATAATCTAGAAGGGTTCGAAATTATCCAAAGTGAACTAACTGTAAGAGGTATCTGTAAACATTGTGCATCAACCAAATCCTAAGGTTCTTGTTCTCAAACTATATAAGTTATGCTATTATATATATAAAACGAGATTACTCTCGTCTTTTTTACAAGGACGAGAGTTTTTTGTATTCTACATAATATTAGGAGGCAGTTATGGATTTTAAAGTTGAAGTAAGTAAAATATTATCAGAAAAAATATCCGATTTTTCTTATGAAGAAATCCTATCTATGATAGAGATTCCACCAAATGCAGCAATGGGAGATTTTGCATTTCCTTGCTTTAAGTTGGCTAAAACATACAGGAAATCGCCTAATATTATCGCACAGGAATTAGCGCAAGAATTAAATAGACCTTCATATTTAAAATCAATTGAAAATGCTGGAGGATACGTTAATTTTTATGTTGATACTATACTTTTATCTTCTCAAGTAATAAAAGAAGTACTTGAAAAAAAAGAAGATTTTGGAAAGATGGATATCGGAAGTGGGAAGAATGTAATTGTTGAGTTTTCCTCTCCAAATATAGCTAAACCTTTTCATATCGGTCATATACGTACTACAGTTATTGGAAATTCACTGTATAAATTATATAAATTTTTAGGATATAACACAATTGGAATCAACCATTTAGGTGATTACGGAACTCAGTTTGGTAAACTGATTGTTGCTTACAAAGGATGGGGAAATGAAGAGGAGGTTAAAAATGCTCCAATTAAGACCTTATTAAAGCTATATATAGAATATCATGAAAAAGCTGAAGCAAATCCACAAATGGAGGATGAAGCAAGAGAATGGTTTAAAAAATTAGAGGATGGCGATGAAGAAGCTACTCGCCTATGGAAATTTTTTAGAGAGGTTTCTCTAGAAGAATTCTCAAGGGTTTATGATATGCTTGGAATTTCATTTGATTCTTATGCTGGCGAAAGTTTTTATTCAGATAAAATGCCAGCAGTTATTGAGCTAATGGAAGAAAAAGGTGTTCTTATAGAATCTCAAGGCGCTCATATAGTTGATTTAGAGCCTTATGGAATGCCTCCTGCACTTATTAAAAAAAGAGACGGTTCTACTCTTTATATAACTAGAGATTTAGCGGCAGCTATATATAGAAAGAAAACTTATGATTTTTATAAAAACATTTATGTTGTAGGCTCTCAGCAAGCTCTTCATTTTAAGCAGTGGATGAAGATACTTGATTTAATGGGATTTGAATGGGCGAATGATTGTGAGCACGTTCAGTTTGGAATGGTTGGTCTTGAGGAAGGTACTTTATCAACTAGAAAAGGAAGAGTTGTTTTTCTTGAAGATGTATTAAATCAAGCTATACAAAAAACTAAGGAAGTTATAATTGAAAAAAATCCTAACTTAGAAGATATTGATAAGGTAGCAAAGCAAATTGGAGTTGGAGCAGTTGTGTTTCAAGAGCTATCAAACAGCAGAATAAAAGATTATACATTCTCGTGGGAAAGAACACTTAGTTTTGAAGGTGAAACTGGACCATATGTTCAGTATACTCATGCTAGAGCTTGCTCTGTTCTTAGAAAAGCAAATTTGAAACCTAGTTCAGAAATAGATTTTTCAATGCTAGGCAACAATAATGATGCTATGGAAGTAATTAGAGTACTAGGCAGCTTTAAATCAGTTCTGTTAAGAGCAGCAGATAAAAATGAGCCTCATCATATAACAAGATATATTTTGGATTTAGCTCAGGCCTTTAATAAATTTTACCATGATAATCCAATTTTAGTTGATGATGAAAAAGTAAAAGCAGCTAGATTGGCTATAGTTGAAGCAGTGAGAATAGGACTTGAGAATTCGCTTAAACTTTTAGGAATGGAAGCGCCGGAGAGAATGTAATGCTAATAGTTGACAAAGCTTTTTCAAATATAGTTATTTCTATTTTAATTGAATATGAATACAATTATTTGCTAAAGTCTCTGGTTCGTAGTCTTTCATCAGACACATCCACTGTCAGTGTCAAAGTTGATAAGGCGAGATGGAAAGATGAACTGAATTTAATGAAGTATTACTATGATATAAAGAATAATAGGAGCTTAGCTGTATGCTTAGCTCCTATTATCATAGCAAACAGAGACATCAATGAAATTTTAAATGAGGCGGTAACTGCATATAATATAATGTACAAGAACTCAAGCTCTACTGCATTATCAATATATGTAATTATATTATATATTCTCAATGAGCAGATAAAACCAAATTTGATTGCTTATCAAAATGATCTGGAGGATTCATCAGAAATTATAGAATTCCAAAGATACAAGATAAATCTGCTAATGTTAGACGATGACGATAAAATTCTTACTTTTGCTCTTAATAACCTCTATAATTTGGAAGATAAAAGTTTTTATATTAAAGAAAAAGAACTTATTATTAGGCTTAGGGATATAGTAAAAGAGAAGCTTACAAATGCTTTAGAGACAATAGAATTTAATTCTAATATAGAGGTATTAAGTGATTATCTCTTGAATCTAAGGAATATGAAAATTAAAAGAAAAGCTTATGAGGGTAAGATAAATCCACTTGATATCATCCAAATGGAAATTAATAAGGAATATACAATACCACTGATTGGAAATATAAAAATTATAAAAAAATATTTCAATGAAAATATCTTATTAATTGAAGCTGTTTCAAAATCTGAAAGCTACACTTTTAGATTTAAAAAAGCATAGAAAAAAGCCTCTCAAGTGAGAGGCTATATTTTATGCACTTAGAATTTTAATCAATTCATCTTGTGTAGGAACTTCTGCTAGTAATCTTAATTCCTCTAATAGAGAATCTTTCAATTTGGAAAAATCTTCTATTTTAGTATTCTCGTAAGTATAATCAAGAGCCTGTATTATTATCAGAAGATCTCTTTTGGAAATCTGATCTATAGAGATTTTATCAAAATTAATCATTTTAAACCCACTCCTTAGCCCATATTCTTAATACAATATATTATACCATAATAAAGAAGGACTAGGGTAATAAAAAGAGTTATTAAACTGCAATAAGTTGTGGCTCGTATAAAATAGAGTTTTCTACAATTAGAAGACCAATTGCAGAGGACACATTTATAGAACTAACTATATCATTTTCGTAACCTTTAGGTCTATTAACATAGTCGTGATGAAGTTCTTCTATTAGAGCTTTAATTCCATCTTTATCTAAAGTTTTTAAGCTGGGCAATGTTATTTTGTCTAATCCCGAAAATTCCTTGAATTTGTAGTGAAGATTTTTTTCATAAATCATGTGCTCTTTTAACTTGTCAGAAAAATAAGTTCTATCGTGATGTGGCAAGCAGAAGAAATCAGATAAAAAATGTGTGATTACACCTAATCTCACAGAAAAAGCATTTATAGATATTAAATCTTCGTGTAGTCCATCATCGATAAGCTTAACAATTTCATCTAAAACAAAATCAAAAGTTGGATTCATATAATGTTTTTTTGATTTTAAACTTGGAGCCACGTCAGGTTTCATATTTCCGTACTGAAGCATAGGCTTGCTAAGTTTAAAATCTAAGCTGTCTTTTAAATTCTCGTAAATATGATTAGCTATAATTCTATGGGTTGGTATGAACAAAAGATACACCCTTTCAAAATATATAAAAAATATAATTAGCAGTTAAATAAAACTTACATATTCCATTTTACAAGATTATTATATAAATTACAATAATTAGTAATAAATTAACATAAAATGGATTTTTAAAATAATATTTATAGTTGAATAAACTTAATAAAATAGGTAAAATATGAGTCTAAATCAAAAGAAGATGGTGAGAAATTATGAAATTATTATTAACAACCTTAAACTCCAAATATATTCATACATGTCTATCTATAAGGTATTTATACTCTAGTGTAAAAGATACCTGTGATTCATATATAAAAGAATATACTATAAATGAAAGCTTGGATAAGATATACGCTGATATTTACGAAAAAAATTACGATATTGTAGGTTTTTCTTGCTATATTTGGAATGTTGAGCAGACTCTTAAGCTATGTTCTACACTAAAGGAAGCTAATCCTGACTTAATTATAATACTTGGAGGACCTGAAGTTAGCTTTGATTCACTTAACTTTATTAATAAGCATTCATATATTGATTATATAATTAAAGGAGAAGGGGAGTTAGTTCTTCCAAAACTTATTGACTCTATTTCTAAATTTAAGAAACATATAGAAATAGATGGAGTCGTTTATAAATCAAACGAACTACCACCATATTCAGATTATAGATACAATACACATGAAGATATATATTTTATAGAGAACAAGGATACACCTCCTATAGCTGATCTATCTCAGATAAAAAGCCCATATCTTTATGTGACTGAAGAGGAAATAGAAAATAAAATAGTTTATTTTGAAACTTCAAGAGGGTGCACATTTAATTGCTCTTATTGCTTATCGTCAACTCTAAAAGGAGTCAGATTTTTTCCTTTAGAAAGTGTAAAGCAGGATTTGAAAAAACTTGTAGTCTTAAATGCAAAACAGATTAAATTTGTAGATAGAACCTTTAATTCCCATAAAGAAATTACATTAGCTTTAATAAAATTTTTAAAGGAAATCGATAATGGCAAAATTAATTTTCATTTTGAAATTACAGCTCATATGCTTGATGACGAGTTTATGAAAGAGATTAAAGAAGCACGGTATGGTTTATTTCAATTTGAAATTGGAGTTCAGTCTACAAATAGTAAAACTATTAAAACTGTAAATAGAATTGATAATTTTGAAAAATTGTCTGTAAGAGTGAATCAAATAAAAAAATATGGTAATATCCATCAGCATTTAGATTTAATCGCAGGACTTCCATATGAAAATTTAGAGAGCTTTAAAAAATCCTTTAATGATGTATTTGCGTTACTTCCTGAGGCACTTCAACTAGGATTTTTGAAAATGCTCAAGGGTAGTCCTATAAAGAGTCAAGTAGAGTTATTTGATTATAGATATCGCAATTATCCACCTTATGAAGTGATTTCAAATAAATTCATTTCAGCAATCGAAATTTTATTTCTTAAAGAAATCGAAGAGATTGTGGACTTGTTTTATAACAGTGGGATGTTTATGCTTAGTATAGAATATATTTATATCAATAACTACAATAATAATGGATTTAAATTATTTTCTGATTTACTTGCATATAAAAACGAATATTACCAAAATAAAACCTTATCTAGAGATGATCTATATAAACTTTTACATGAATTTTATAGTAGGATTTGCTCAGATGAGACAAATAAAATAAAAGAGCTAATTAGATTTGATTATTTAAGAATGGGAAGAAATAGAGTTATTCCTTTATTTTTAAGAAATGATTTAAGTAGTATTACAAGAGAAGAAGCTGTAGCTTGGATTTCAAATGATTATATTAAATCTGAACTTGGTTATCCTAATTCACATCCTATGGAAATAATAAAAAAAATTCATGTTGAGCTATTTGAATTTGATATTATCGACTATATAAAAACCAAAGGGAATTTGAAAAACCATAAAGCTATAATAGCGTTTAATTATAGTGGAGAGAAAGATTTTATGAATAAAGTAACGTTTACTGGAGGTTTGTATGAACAAATCAAGAATTGAGAAATATTTACTGGAAAAAACAAATAAATTGGTTTTTATAACCTTAGATGATATTATTCTAAAAAAAATTGAAGGAATAAACATTAATAAAAATATTGAGGTTCCAGTATTTTCATCTGTACTTATAGACATGGCTAATTCAAAAAAAGAAGGAATTTCTACAATAGATATATTAAGTGCCATGCTTTTCATACAAGGGATAGACCCTTATTTTAAGTACAGTAAAGAATACAAAGCAATAATAACAAAATTATCTTCAAATCCACTTGCTCTAGCTAGTAGCTTAGCTGGAGATGCATATGAAAAAAGCAATCTAATTGAGAGCTTGATATTTGCAAGAGGGTATCTATCTATGTTTGAACCAGAAATGAACTTATACTTCAACTATGCGCTGCTATGTAAAGAAATTTCTGAGCAAGCTTTAGAAGATAGCAAAAAGGTGGATTTCAAACTTGAAAGTGAGGATTGCTTTAATGCACTAGTCAAATTATATCCGGAATTTTCTAAGCCATATTATTATTTAGCATATTTTGCATTACAGCATGGAGATTTAAGTACCTCAAAAAAATGTTTTGAAAAAGCTATAGAACTTGGACTCGATGATTCTCTTGAAAACGACTCTAAGGATAATCTAGTCAAAATTAAGACTACAGAAAAAATAAGTCTATCTAGTGAGCTCATTGAAAGTGAAAAATACGATGAAGCCCTAGCTATTTTAGAAGAAATAGTTGATGAAGATACTTCTTCATATGAAGCATATTTCTATCTAGGCTATATAAATAGATTAAAAGGAGAGTATGAATCAGCAATAGATTATTTTGAATTTGCATATAAACTTGATACTTCTCAGCCTCAGCTTATTAATGAAATGGCTCTGTGTTTTGCATTTTTGGGCGATTTCGAGCAGGCCTTGGAGCTTCTTGAGTATGCATTTGAACTAGATTCTGAGAGTATAGAGATATTATGTAATATTTCAATGGTTTATTATAATTTAGAAAATATTGAAAAAGCTAAATACTATATTAATCTAGCTGAAAATATAGATCCCCATGACGATATTGTTCAGGAATGCATTAAATTGATATATAAGGATTAAAAACAATAAAAATCTTACTAAGTAGATACTGGATAGTACTACTTAGTAAGATTTTTTTATATTTTCAGAAATGTTTGTATACATTACTTAAACATATTGTATATAATTATTACATATTGTATAATTTAAAAATAAGGTAAATACATATTGAATTTAAATCAAGGAGGCATGTTATGATAAAACGCTTATCAGAATTGTTGGAAAACGTTGCCAATAACCCTAAACTAAAACTAGCAGTAGCAGCAGCTGAGGATGAAGATGTACTTGGAGCCTTAAAACAAGCATCTATGGATAATATAGTAGAGCCTATACTAATAGGAGATAAAAAAGCAATAATAGAAATTTGCGAAAAACTAGACTATAAAATAAATCATGATGAAATCATAGAAACTACTTCTTTAGAGGAAAGCGCAAAAAAAGCTGTTGAGCTAGTTGTTGAAAAAAAAGCTCATTTTCTTATGAAAGGTCTTCTTGATACATCAATTTTATTAAAGGCTGTTTTAAATAAAGAAACCGGTCTTAGGACAGAAAATTTAATCAGTCACGTTATGCTTTATGATGTTCCTTCATACCATAAATTATTAATTCTTACAGATGGAGGAATGAATATAGCTCCTTCAGTAAAAGAAAAAGCCATGATAATTAAAAATGCTCACGAAGTGGCAAAATCCCTAGGTATAGAAACTACAAAAGTGGCTGTTATTGCGGCTAAAGAAAAACCTAACGAAAAAATGCCAGCAACAATGGATGCCAGAGAACTTCAAGATATGTGCAATAATAATGAATTTGGAGATGGAATAATTGTAGAAGGACCTCTTGCAGTGGATTTAGCACTTTCAAGTGAAGCTGCAAAAGTGAAGAATTTTAAAAGTGAAATTTCTGGTGATGTAGATATAATAGCAGTACCATTTATCGAAGTGGGAAATGCTCTTGGAAAATCACTTACTTATTTAGCCGGAGCAACCTCAGCTGGAATTATTATGGGAGCAAAAGTACCTATAGTGCTAGTTTCTAGAGCTGACGATTATGAAACTAAATTGTATTCAATAGCTTTAGGTTCACATATTGCAAGCAAATGTAAATAGAAAAGGAGAGATTCCCTTGCCAAGAATTAATGTAATTGAGAAATTTTGTAAGAGCTGCGGACTATGTATAGAAGTATGTCCTAAAAAGATAATAGCTATAGGTGACACAGCAAATGACAAAGGTTATTTTACTGCAGTATGTATTAACCAGGATGAATGTATAGGTTGCGGGCTTTGCGCAACTATTTGCCCTGATGTAGCTATAGAAGTTTACAAATAGAGCCAAAGGAGAGATAAAATATGGAAAGAGTATTGATGAAAGGAAATGAAATTATCGGTGAAGCTGCCATAAGATCAGGATGTAGGTTGTTTTTCGGTTATCCTATTACCCCTTCAACCGAGGTAATAGAGTATTTATCAGCTAAGTTTCCAGATGTAGGTGGAACTATTGTTCAAGCAGAAGATGAAATAGGAGCTATAAACATGTGCTATGGAGCAGCATGTACTGGAAATAGAGTAATGACTGCATCATCAAGCCCAGGGGTAAGCTTAAAGCAAGAAGGACTTTCATATAGTGCTGCTGCTGAGCTTCCAATGGTTGTAGTAAATGTAAACAGATGTGGACCAGGACTAGGTGGACTAGGGCCAGCGCAATCAGATTACTTCCAAGCTACCAAAGGTGGCGGTCATGGAGACTATAGATTAATAGTGCTTGCACCTTCTAAGGCTCAGGAGCTTTACGACTACACTATGATGGCATTTGATCTAGCAGAAAAATACAGAAACCCTGTAATGATTTTAAGTGATGGATTTCTAGGACAGACTATGGAACCAGTAATCTTAAAAGAAAAACCTGCAAGTGAAGAATATGACAGAAGCTGGATTGTAAATGGAGCAAAGGGAAGAGAAAAGAGGATCATAGCAAGCTATTCACTTACAAATGAAATCGGTGAAGAAAACAATTTAAGATGGGAAGCTAAATATAAAGCTATAGAAGAGCAAGAACAACAATGGGAAGAATTCCAAACTGATGATGCAGAATATCTTCTAGTAAGCTACGGAACTACAGGCAGAATTTGTAAGAGTACTGTAATTGAGGCTAGAAAAAAAGGCATTAAGCTAGGACTTATTAGACCTATAACTCTATGGCCATTCCCAAAGAAAGCCTTTGCACCATTTATGGACAAAGTTAAAGGAATTGTTACTGTAGAGCTTAATACAGGGCAAATGATTGAAGATGTAGAGCTTGCAGTTAGATGCAAACCAGAAACTCATCTGTTTAGAAGACAAGGTGGTATGCTTCCAACAGAATTTGAAATTTTAGAATTTGTGGAATCAAAATTTAACTTAAACTCAGATAAGGAGGTATAGTTTATGGAAAAGCAGATATTTAAAAGATCAAAAGGGCTTACAGACGTTTCTTTTTCATTTTGTCCAGGCTGTACCCACGGAATAATAATGAGACTGATTGCTGAGTCATTAGAAGAACTCGATATAATAGAAGAAACTATAGGAGTATCACCAGTTGGATGTGCAGGCTTTTGTCAGAATTTCTTTACCTGTGATTTTGTAGGGGCGGCTCATGGTAGAGCTCAAGCAGTTGGTACAGGAATAAAAAGATCTCTTCCTGATAAAATGGTATTTACATATCAAGGAGATGGAGATATAGCATCAATTGGAACTCAGCACGCAATCCATACAGCTGCTAGAGGAGAAAATATAACTTCAATAATGGTTAACAATGCAATCTATGGTATGACTGGAGGACAAATGGCTCCTACAACCTTAGAAGGAATGAAAACATCTACAAGTCCATTTGGAAGAGATAAGATGCTTACAGGATCACCTATTGACCTTCCTAAAATAATTGCAAATCTTGAAGGAGCTGTTTATGTTGCATCAGTTTCTGTAGATTCGCCTAAAAACATAAACATAGCAAAAAAATCAATTAAAAAAGCCTTCATGGTTCAAAAAGCTGGTCTTGGCTTTGCTTTTGTAAGTGTATTATCAACCTGCCCTACAAACTGGGGACTTTCTCCAGCGCAGAGTATGCAGTGGCTAAGAGATAATATGATGCCTATTTATGAGCTTGGAGAATTAAAGGTAACTGAGGAGGTAAAAAGCTTATGATGGATAAAGTGATACTTGCTGGATTTGGCGGACAAGGAGTAATGTTCCTAGGAAAACTTCTTGCTTATGCTGGAATGGGATCAGATCTTGAACTTTGCTGGATTCCTTCATATGGTCCTGAGATGAGAGGCGGAACAGCAAACTGCTCTGTTATTTTGTCTGATGAGGAAATACATTCGCCAGTAATTGATAAAGCAGATGGAGCTATAGTTCTCAATAAGCCTGCTTATGAAAAGTTTTCATCTAGAATAAAGCCAGGTGGAGTTCTTATAGTTAATTCATCGCTTGCAAAAATTGAAAATCCTAGAACTGATATAACGATTGTAGAAATTCCGGCTACAGAAATTGCAAATGAGCTTGGAAATTCAAGTATTGCAAATATGGTATGCCTTGGAGCTTTAATTCCTAGTCTAAATCTTGTAGATTTACCTAAAATTGAAAATGCTATAAAAAAACTTACTAGTAAAAGACCAGAAACTTTTGATTCAAATCTAAATGCAATAAATAAAGGTATTGAGTTTGTAAAATAAATCAGAGAAATTGTTTGTTAAATAATATATTAGCAGAATTATTTTTTAACAAAATACAGCTATAGTACAGTGAATTTTCTGAAAATAGCAATATAAACACCATGATATATGTATATATTGTGGTGTTTTTTTATTTACTTAAATAAATATTGAATTTACATGCATAAAAAAATCCAATATTTTTTTTAGAATTAATTTAATATTATGTTACTATATTCATTATCTTTATGTTATAATTGGAATTAAGAAAAACCTATCAACTTTGCATATTTATGCAAAATTATTTTTTTAGCAAATTTGTTTAAAAATTAACAAGTGGGAAAAATGGAGGAATGGCTATGGAAAAAACACTTTTATCCATCGAGCAAATGGAAGAGATTAATTCGCTGCTAAAACAAAAAGCTGTTGAGGCAGGAGCAGAAACTTGGCAAGACAGAAAAGAAGCACAAAAAGTTTCATGTAAATTCGGCGAAGAAGGGGTATGCTGCCGTATTTGTTCTATGGGACCATGCAGAATTACACCAAAAGCACCAAGAGGAATCTGTGGAGCAAATGCTGACACTATAGCAGCAAGAAACTTTGCTCGTATGGTTGCTGCTGGAGCTGCTGCTCACTCTGACCATGCAAGAGATATTGCACACGTTTTACATATGTCAAGCGAAAATGGAAGCTATAAAGTAAAAGACAAAGATAAACTTTATAAGCTTGCTGGCGAGTGGGGAGTATCAACAGAAGGAAAAGATCTATATGATGTAGCTCATGAAGTTGCAGAAGTAGCTCTTATGGAATTTGGTAAGCCATTTGGAACATTAAGATTTTTAGACAGAGCTGTAGATGGCAGAAAAGAAACTTGGGAAAAAGAAAAAGTGGCTCCAAGAGCTATAGATAGAGAGATTGCAACAATAATGCACTCTACTCATATCGGATGTACAGCAGAAGCAGAATCACTAGTAAGAATGGGAATTAGAACTGGATTATCTGATGGCTGGGGAGGTTCAATGATAGGAACTGAGCTTACAGATATTCTTTTTGGAACTCCTACGCCTACACAAACAGAGAGTAACCTTGGAGTTTTAGAAGAGGATATGGTAAACATAGTTCTTCACGGTCATGACCCATCATTATCAGAAATGATAGTGCTTGCATCTGAAGATGCTGAGCTAGTTGCATATGCTAAAGAAAAAGGCGCTAAAGGAATAAACTTAGCTGGTCTATGCTGTACAGCAAATGAAGTTACAATGAGACATGGAGTTAAAATGGCAGGAAACTTCCTACAACAGGAAAACGCTGTACTAACTGGAGCTGTTGAGGCAGTTATAGTTGACGTGCAATGTATCTTCCCAGCTATGGCAGCTCTTGCTGATTGTTTCCATACTAAATTTATAACTACATCACCAAAAGCGAAAATCCCAGGAGCAACTCATATTGAGTTTGATGAGCATCATGCTTTTGATTCAGCAAAAGGTATTGTAAAAGAAGCTATAGATAACTATGCAAATAGAGATAGAGCTAAAGTTTACATCCCAGATTCAAAACAAACAGCAATGGCTGGATATTCTATTGAAGCAATAATTAAACAGTTAGATTTAGTTACTAACTCTCACGTAGATAAAACAGGTACAGTTAAGCCACTTGCTGATTGTATAGTATCTGGGGTTCTTAGAGGAGCTGTTGGTATTGTTGGATGTAACAATCCTAAAGTTAGACCTGACTATTCACATATAGAAATTATCAAAAACATGATAGCAAATGACGTAATAGTTGTTGCTACAGGTTGCGCGGCTCAAGCGGCAGCAAAAGCTGGTCTTCTTGATAAAGAAGCTAGAAATCTTGCAGGGCAAGGACTTAGAACTGTTTGTGAGCTTGTTGATATACCACCAGTTCTTCACATGGGTTCATGCGTAGATATAAGTAGAATTATTTTACTTGTAAATGCTGTAGCTAAACATCTAAACATGGATATTCCTAAGCTTCCAGTTGTAGGTATAGCTCCTGAGTGGATGAGCGAGAAAGCTGTTGCTATAGGAAACTATGTAATAGGAAGTGGTATCGATACTTTCCTTGGAGTATATCCACAAGTAACTGGTTCAGCTGAAATGGTTGATTTATTAACAAATAGAGTTGAAGATATCGTTGGAGCTAAATTTACAGTTGAAATGGACCCAGCTAAATTATCAGAGCAGGTTCTTGAAAGAATAGAAGCAAAACGTACAGCACTAGGAATATAGAGTTAGGAGAATGACTATGAAAATTGCTATTACTGGAAAAGGCGGAGTTGGAAAAACTACTGTATCATCAATATTAAGTAGATTGTATGCTGATGAAGGGTATAGAGTCTTGGCAGTAGATGCTGATCCCGATGCAAACTTAGCTTTAGCCTTAGGATTTACCAAAAAAGAAATAGATGAGATAGTACCTATATCAGAGATAAAGGATTTAATAGCAGAAAGAACTGGCGCTCAAAGTGGGAGTATCGGAAGCTTTTTCAAAATGAATCCTAAAGTTGATGATATACCTGAAAGATATTGTAGAACATTAAATGGAGTATCACTACTTACCATGGGAACAGTTGATACAGGGGGTAGCGGATGTGTTTGTCCTGAGCATGTTCTTTTAAAAAGATTAACATCACATCTAGTGCTGCAAAACAAAGATGTGGTAATCATGGACATGGAAGCAGGAATTGAACATTTAGGCAGAGGTACAGCTTCAGGTGTAGATGCTTTTATTGTAGTTATTGAACCTGGGGTTAGGAGTCTTCAAACTTTTGAAAAAGTAAAAAAACTAGCTAATGATATTGGGGTATCGGAGATAAAAGTAGTAGCAAATAAGATTAGAAATAAAGAAGATGAGGATTTTATCAGAGACAATGTCGGGGACAGTTTACTAGGATTTATCCATTATAGTAAGGATGTTATTGATTCTGATAGAAACAATCAATCTGCATATGATGCAGACCTAAATCTAAAAGAAGAAATAAAAATTATTAAAAATGCAATTGAGTCCTCAGTTAGAAACGATTCATAGTATAATAAAATAAAAATCATTTAAGGAGGAGTTCAAATGGGTTTTAAAAGTGATATAGAAATTGCACAGGAAGCAGTGGTCCAAGATATAAGGGAAATAGCTAAGAAATTAAATCTGTCAGAAGCAGATTTAGATCTTTATGGAAAATATAAAGCTAAGGTTGATTACAACCTTATGAAAAGAGAAACAGGTAAGAAAGCAAAGCTAATCCTTACTACAGCAATTAATCCTACTCCAGCTGGAGAAGGTAAAACTACAACAACTATAGGTGTAGCTGACGGATTAGCAAAACTTGGAAAAAATACTTTAGTTGCACTTCGTGAACCATCACTTGGTCCAGTATTTGGAGTTAAGGGAGGAGCTGCTGGAGGAGGATACGCTCAGGTAGTACCTATGGAAGATATCAACCTTCACTTTACTGGAGACTTTCATGCTATAGGAGCAGCAAACAACTTACTTGCAGCTATGATTGACAATCATATATATCAAGGAAATGCACTTGATATAGACCCAAGAAGAATAACTTGGAGAAGAGCTATGGACATGAACGATCGTCAGCTAAGATTCATTACTGATGGTCTAGGCGGAAAAGCTAATGGATTCCCAAGAGAAGATGGATTTGATATCACAGTTGCATCTGAAGTTATGGCTGCATTTTGCTTAGCATCAGATATTATAGACCTTAAAGAAAGATTAGGAAGAATAATAATTGGATACTCTAGAAAAGGTGAGCCAGTTACTGCAGCTCAGCTTAATGCTAACGGAGCAATGGCAGCACTTCTTAAAGACGCTCTTAAGCCTAACCTAGTTCAAACCTTAGAAGGTACTCCAGCATTTGTTCATGGCGGACCATTTGCAAATATAGCTCATGGTTGTAACTCAGTAATAGCAACTAAAATGGCTATGCACTTCGCTGACTATGTTGTTACTGAAGCAGGCTTCGGAGCTGACCTTGGAGCTGAAAAATTCCTTGATATAAAATGTAGAATGTCAGGTTTACAACCAGATGCAGTTATTATAGTTGCTACTGTTAGAGCGCTTAAGTACAATGGCGGAGTTAAAAAAGATCAACTTAACAATGAAAACCTTGAAGCTCTTGAAAATGGACTTCCAAACCTACTAAAACATGTTGAGAACATAACTAAGGTATTTAAGTTACCAGCAGTTGTTGCTATTAACAAGTTCCCACTAGACACTGAAGCAGAACTTCAGCTTGTAAAAGATAAGTGTAAAGAATTAGGAGTTAATGTTGCACTTTCTGAAGTTTGGGCTAAAGGTGGAGAAGGTGGAGAAGAATTAGCTAAAGAAGTACTTAGACTAATTGACGAAAACGAAGGCAAATTTGAATTTGCTTACGATGAAAATCAATCAATCAAAGAAAAAATAAATGCAATTGCAACAAAAATTTATGGAGCTGATGGAGTTGATTACACTCCAAATGCAGAAAAACAAATATTAGAAATCGAAAAAATCGGTTATGATAAGCTTCCAATTTGTATGGCTAAAACTCAGTACTCTCTTACTGATGACCAAACAAAATTAGGAAGACCTACAGGATTTAAGATAACTGTTAGAAACATTAAAGTTTCTGCAGGAGCAGGATTCCTTGTAGCTTTAACTGGTGAAATAATGACTATGCCTGGACTTCCTAAAGCACCAGCAGCTGAAAAAATAGATGTTGATAGCACAGGAAAAATTGCAGGATTATTCTAAGGTGGTATGTATGGACATTACTCAAGAAGTACAAATAGAAACTAATCTTTCTAAGTTGTCACTTACAGATTTTGTAGAGATTTTATCATCTAAAGCTCCTGCTCCAGGTGGTGGTGGAGCTGCAGCTCTTACAGCGGCTCAAGGATGTGCATTATCTGCTATGGTTTGTAATCTGACAATCGGAAAGAAAAAATATGCTGAATTTGAAGAAGAATTAAAAAGAATTTTAGATTCTTCCGTTTCTCTTCAGAGAAGATTTTTAGATATGATTGAAGAAGACAAAATCAACTTCACGCCTCTAGCAAAAGCATATGGTCTTCCAGCTAATACCGATGAAGAAAAAATACAAAAAGCTAAAGTAATGGAAGATGCACTTAAGGAAGCATGCAAAGTACCAGTTGAAATTGTTGAACGTTCATATGAAGGAATAAAACTTCATTTAGAGCTTATGGATAAAGGCTCAAAGCTTGCAATAAGTGATGTTGGTGTGGGGGTAGAATTTCTAAGAGCCGCGCTTATTAGCGGAAAAATGAATGTTCTAATTAACACTGGCATGATGAAGGATGAAAACTATTCTTTAGAACTTGAAAATAAGGTAAGCGAGCTTGTCAAAGAGGGTATTTCTATAGCTGACTCAATTAGCGAAAAGGTAATGAATATGCTATAGAAAAATTACATCTAAGGAGGCGTTGCCTTCTTAGATGTAAAAATAGATAAATAGAGTTTTGAGCTTAGAATTCTGGAGGAGGATAAAAATGATTATTTCTCAGGCAAAACCAAAAGAAGAATTGATGGACTTTATAAAAGATGCACAAAATGTTTTAATTGCAGGATGTAGTTTATGTGCTTCTACATGTAAAGTTGGGGGAGAGGAAGAAATTGCAGCTCTTAAAACTGAGCTAGAGGCAGCAGGGAAAAATGTTCTAGGTACTTTAGTTTTAGATCCAGCTTGTAATCTTTTAAAAACCAGAAAAGATATGAAGGTTTTTAAAGAGCAAATGCCTGAAGTTGATGCAATAGTATCTCTAGCATGTGGAGATGGTACTCAAACATTAGCAAAAGTCGTTTCAAAACCTGTTTACCCAGGAAATAACACAATGTTTATTGGTGAAATAGAAAGAGTTGGACAATATGAGGAAAGCTGCTTGGCATGTGGAGATTGCGAGCTTGGATGGACAGCGGGAATTTGTCCGATAACAAGATGTGCAAAAAGCCTTATGAATGGCCCATGTGGTGGAGCTAAAAACGGAAAATGTGAAGTTAATGCTGAAAATGACTGTGCTTGGATTTTAATTTACAACAAGCTAAAGGATGAAGGCAGATTAAGTAACATCACTGAAAACAGACCACCAAAAGATTTCCAAAAAAATGTTCATCCAAAGAGAATAGAATTAACTAGATAAAATTGGGGGAGGTTATGTAAATGGGTTTACTTAAACAAGCATTTGAAAATGGAGAGTTTGCTGTAACATCTGAAATGGCTCCTCCAAAGGGAATAGATTTTGCTCATCTTAGACATTGTGCTCAGCTAATAAAAGGAAGAGTTCATGCCGCAAACGTAACAGATTTTCAATCAGCTGTTATGAGAGCAACTTCACTTGCAACATGTAAAGTTCTTCAAGAAGAAGGAATTGAGCCTGTAATCCAAATCACTGGAAGAGATAGAAATAGAATAGCAATTCAAGGAGAAATGCTATCAGCTGGATTATTTGGAATCCCAAATATGCTAGCATTGACTGGTGATCATACTGTAGTAGGAGATCATCCAAATGCTAAAGCAGTTTATGATTTAGATGTAATTGGAATTCTTCAAGCTGCTGAGATACTTAAATCTGGAAAAGATATGGCAGGAAATGAACTACAAGGAACACCAGATTTTTTCCTTGGAGCAAGCGTTACTCCTAGATTTGATCCAGTAGATGCTCAGATATTCAAAATGGAAAAGAAAATTGCTGCAGGTGCAAAATTCTTCCAAACTCAAGCAGTTTTTGATATTGAAACAATGAGAGATTTTAGAGAAAAAACTAAGCACATGGATTGCAAGATCATGGCTGGTATTATACCTCTAAAATCACCAGGAATGGCTAAATTCATGAACAGCAATGTACCAGGAATTTTTGTTCCAGATGAGCTTATCGATAGACTTAAAGCAAGTGCTGAAGGAATAGAAGATAAGAAAGAAAAGAACAAAGCTATGGTTATGGAAGGTATTAAAATCTCTGGAGAGTTCATCAAACAACTAAGAGAAGAAGGACTATGTGACGGTGTACATATTATGGCGATTGGCGCTGAAGAAAATGTTCCTCTTATATTAGATGCAGCTGGACTGTAAGGAGGAAATAAAATGAAAATAGTAGTAGTCGGAGCAGGTCCTGGAGGATATGTCGCAGCAATTAAGGCAGCTTTACTTGGAGCAGAAGTAACAGTAATTGAAAAATATAAGCCAGGTGGAACCTGTCTAAACTGGGGATGTATCCCTACTAAGTCACTTCTTGCTGCATCTGAGCGTATAGATATGGTTAAAGAAGCTGAAGATTTTGGTGTAGAAATAGGCTCAGATATCAAGGTTGATTTTAATAAAATAATGGATAGAAAAAACAAGATAGTAACAAATCTTGTAAAAGGTATAGAGCATTTATTTGCACAAAAGAAAATAACTGTAGTAAAAGGTCATGGAAAAATATTATCTTCAACTGAAGTGCTTGTAACTGATGAAGATAATAATACTCAAACAATACCAGCTGATAAAATAATTATAGCAACTGGTTCTGCACCAATAGTTCCACCTATGTTTCCTTATGATAAAACTAAGGTTATAACAAGTGATGAAGCGATGAACCTAACTGAAATTCCAAAATCAATGATTATCGTTGGGGGTGGAGTTATAGGATGTGAGTTTGGTCAATTCTACAGAAAACTTGGTACAGAAATTACTATTGTTGAAATGGCAGATCATTTACTACCATTTGAAGATGATGATGTTGCAAAGCAACTTGCACGTTCATTTAAAAAAGATAAGATAAAAGTCATGACAAGCGATAGTATAACAAAGGTTGAGGTTAATGATAATGGTGTTACTGCTGAACTTGGTAGTGGAAAATCTCTAACTGCAGAGCTTATGATAGTTTCTGTAGGTAGAAGACCATATCTTGACAACTTAGGAGTAGAGGAGCTTGGATTAGCTTCTGAAAGAGGCAAACTGATTGTAGATGAAAATATGATGACAAACGTTGATGGAATATATGCAATCGGAGACGTGATTAATTCACCAATGCTAGCTCATGTAGCTTCAAAAGAAGGATTAGTTGCAGTAGACCATGCAGTTGGCAAAAAATCATCTGTAAATTATGATGCAGTTCCAAGATGCGTTTATACAGATCCTGAAGTAGCAGCAGTTGGAAAGACAGAAAGAGAACTTACAGAAAAAGGCATTGCTTATCATGTGGGAAGTTTTGAATTCAGAGGATTAGGGAAAGCTCAAGCAATTGGAAAACTTCAAGGTTCAGTTAAAGTGCTTACAGATGACAACGACGTCATAGTAGGTGCTTCAGTTGTAGGACCACATGCCACAGATTTATTAACAGAGCTAACCTTAGCAGTTCATCTTAAACTTACAGCAGCTCAGGTTGGAGATGTCATCCATCCTCATCCTACACTATCAGAAGCACTTATGGAAGCTCTACATGATGTTCATGGTCAATGTGTTCATAAAGTGTAATAGATAATAGGAGGACAAAACAACATGGGAAAGACTATTGCAGTAGCAGGTAAAGGTGGAACAGGAAAAACATCCTTAACAGGATTGTTAATCAACTATTTAGCAACAGAGAAAAGCGGCAAGGTAATTGCTGTTGATGCTGATGCTAATGCAAATTTAAATGAAGTTCTGGGTGAAAAAATAGATATAACACTTGGAGCTATCAAGGAAGATGTAAATAGAAGAGAACGTGATGGGAATAGTTTTCCAGGGGGAATGACAAAAGCACAGTATATGAAGTACAGGTTAAGCACTGCTATCTCAGAAGGTGATGGATATGACCTACTAGTTATGGGACGTTCTGAAGGTACAGGTTGTTACTGTTATGTCAATGGAATACTAAGAGAACAGCTAGATACGATTTCAAACAGTTATGATTATCTAGTAATAGACAACGAGGCTGGAATGGAACATCTTTCTAGAGGAACATCTAAATCAGTAGATGTACTTCTTCTGGTAAGTGATTGTTCTAGAAGAAGTATACAAGCTGTTGCCAGAATAAGAGATCTTGCATTAGAACTTAAACTCAAAATAGGTGATTTGTATTTAATCGTAAACAAAGCTCCTAATGGTCAGTTAAATGATGGGATAATGGAAGAGATCAACAAATACAACCTTAACCTGCTAGGCGTAGTTCCGATGGATGATAATATTTACGAATATGATTCTAATGGAAAACCATTAGTTGATTTACCAATTGATTCTCCATCAAAGAAGACTTTCCATGAAATTTTATCAAATTTAAATATATGATAACAATAAACCGCAATTTTTAGGGGGCGATTTTAGTGGCATTTAAAACATCAGTACAGAAATATCAAGGTAGAATCGGAGAAGTAACACTTGGAGTGGGAGAAAAAGCAGTAAAAATCGGTGGAGAAAATACACTACCATTTTATAGCTTCGACGGGGAAATAGGAAACAAAACTGCAGTAGGAATGGAAATTATTGACGTTGCTCCAGAAGGATGGCTAGATGAGCTTCAGACAGCTTATAAAGACGTTTATTCTGATACTGCAGCTTGGGCAAAATTTGTTCAAGATACTTATGCACCTGACTTTATTTGCTTAAGATTTGAAGGAGCAGATCCAAACGGAATGGATAGACCAGCTGAGGATTGTGCTGAAATAGCAAAAAAAGTAGCTGATGCTATTGAGATTCCGCTTGTTGTAGCAGGAACAAACAACCATGAAAAAGATGCAAAAATATTTGAAAAGGTTGCAGCTGCTACAGATGGAAAAAATGTATTATTAATGGCAGCAACAGAAGATAACTATAAAGCTGTTGGAGCAGCAGGCGGAATGGCTTATAGCCATAAAGTTGGAGCTGAGTCTTCAGTTGATATCAACCTTGCAAAGCAATTAAACATTCTACTTACACAACTAGGTGTTAAACCTGAAAATATAGTAATGCATGTTGGTTGCGCAGCTGTTGGATATGGATTTGAATATGTATCATCAACATTTGATAGAATTAGACTTGCTGCATTTGGACAAAATGATAAAACTCTTCAAATGCCTATAATTACACCTGTTTCTTTTGAAACTTGGAATGTTAAAGAGTCACTAGCTTCTGAGGAAGATGAGCCTCTATGGGGTAGCAGAGAGGATCGTGGAATAGCTCTTGAGGTATCTACGGCATCTGCAGTACTAGTATCTGGAGCTAACGCTATAGTACTTAGACATCCAGAGAGTGTTAAAACTATTAGAACATTAGTTGATCAATTAATATAGAACAATTCAGAGGTTAGGGGGAAATTAAAATGGCATTAACAGGCTTAGATATTTTTAAGTTAACACCAAAGAAAAACTGTAAAGATTGTGGATTCCCAACTTGTTTAGCTTTTTCAATGAAAGTTGCAGCAGGTGGAATAGAAATAGAAAAATGTCCACATATGAGTGAAGAAAATCTTTCAAAACTTTCAGAATCTACTGCGCCTCCAATGAAAGCGCTAACTGTAGGAGCTGGAGCTAATGAGTACAAGCTAGGTGGAGAAACAGTTCTATTTAGACATGAAGAAACTCTTGTTAACAGAAACCGTTTTGCAGTTGCAATAAAAGACACTGATTCTGCTGATGTAGTAAACAGCAAAATAGAAAACATTAAAAAAGTTGATTTTGAAAGAATCGGAGAAAGAATGAAAGCTGAATTTGCTGCTTTTATCTATACTGGAAATAAAGAAGCTTACATAGCTAATATTAAAGCAGTTTTAGCTTCAGGAGCTGAACTAGCATACATGGTAGTTTGTGAAGATGTAGCAGTTGCTAAAGAAGCATTAGAGCTATTAAAAGACACTAATCCTATTCTTCACGGAGCGACAGCTGCAAACTATGAGCAAATGGTTGATGTAGCGGCTGCTGGAAAATATGCACTTGGACTTAGAGCTGACTCTTTAGAAGATTTATATGAATTAACTTCAAAAGTTCAATCAAAAGATTATAAAGAGCTACTTCTAGATGCTGGAAGTAAAACAATTAAGGAAGCATATACAAACGCAATTCAAATCAGAAGAACTGCTCTTAAAGATGGCGATAGAACTTTTGGATACCCAAGTATTATATTTGTAAATGATTTAGCTAAAGACAACAAATTCATGGAAATAGCTCTTAGCTCAATATTTACAATTAAATATGGTTCAATTTTAGTTATTGAGGATATGGATTTTGCTAGAGGACATTCAGTATGGGCTCTTAGACAAAATATTTACACTGACCCACAAAGACCAATGCGTGTTGAGCCTAAGGCATACTCTGTAAACAATGCTAATGACGAATCTCCAGTACTTTGTACAGTTGACTTTGCTCTTACTTATTTCATTATTAACGGGGAAATTGAAAAATCTAAGGTTCCTACTTGGTTACTAATTCCAGATGCTGGAGGATATTCAGTTCTTACAGCATGGGCTGCTGGTAAGTTCAGTGGATCTATAATCGCTAACTTTGTAAAAGAAAGCGGAGTAGAGCAAAAGACAAAATCAAGAAAACTAATCATTCCAGGAAAAGTTGCTGTACTTAAGGGAGATATAGAGGATTCTCTACCTGGTTGGGAAGTAGTTGTAGGACCAAACGAATCAATGCAACTTCCTAAATTCCTAAAAGATCTTTATCAAAACGCATAAATATAGTGAGGGAGTTATCTCCCTCTTTAAAATAATATGATGGGGGTTATTGTAAATGGATAAATTTATGATTATTGGAGAAAGAATTCACTGTATATCACCTGTAATAAGAAAAGCTATTGAAGAAAAAGATCTTGAGCCAATATTCCACAGAGCTAAAGAGCAAATAGATGCTGGGGCACATTACGTAGATGTTAATATCGGACCTGCTGAAAGAAACGGCGAGGAAGTAATGACTTGGATGGTTCAATCAATTCAGCAAAAATTCAATAATATTCCACTAGCATTAGATACAGTAAACCGTAAAGCTATAGAAGCTGGATTAAAAGTGTATAACAGTGAAAATGGAAAAGCAATAATCAACTCTGCTGATGCTGGACCAAGAATCGAAATGATTGATCTTGCTGGTGAGTATGGATGTATGGTTATCGGTCTTTGTGCTAAAGAAGGTATTCCAAGAGATAACGATGAGCGTATGGCTTATTGTACAGAAATGCTTGAAAGAGCACTAGGAGCAGGTATGGAGCCTACAGATGTACTTTTCGATCCACTAATGCTTGTTATCAAAGGAATGCAAGAAAAACAACAAGAGGTTCTTGAAGCTATCAAAATGATGAGCGATATGGGACTTAAAACTACTGGAGGATTATCAAATATCTCTAATGGAGCTCCAAAGCACATCAGACCTATCCTTGACGCAGTATGGTGCGCTATGGCAATGCAAAACGGATTATCTTCAGCTATTATCAATCCATGTGATGTTAGATTAATGGAGACTATTAAATCAGCTGATATTATCAAAAACAATACTCTTTATGCAGATTCATATTTAGAGTTATAATTTAAAATCATTGAGCATATTTATGGGGTTTTATTTCTAATTAAAGTAGGGGGTAATATAATGACTTTATTTGATATTATTTTTCAAGGAACTTCAGATGCTCTTTCAGCTGCAAAATCCGTAGTTGAAAAAGCAGTTGCTGATAAAGGCAAAGAACATAAAGTTGCGTTTCCTGATACAGCTTATTCGCTACCAGTTATCTACGCTGCAACAGGTAAAAAGATATCTAATCTAGGAGAACTTCAAGAAGCTATAGCTATAGTTGAAAGTCTTTTAGTAAAAGAGCAAAGATTAGAAAATGGTTTAAATGCTGGACTTGGAACAGCTTTAGCTGCTGAAATTATAGAAGCAGCAAAATATTCTGTAGAAGAAGCCCCTTATGTTGCGCCTCTTGCAGGACATATAAGTGACCCAATAATCCGTTCTCTAGGAGTACCTCTTGTAACTGGTGATATTCCAGGTGTTGCAGTTGTACTTGGAGAGTGCCCAGATGCTGAAACTGCTGCTAAGGTTATTAAAGATTACCAATCAAAAGGCTTACTTACTTTCCTAGTTGGAAAAGTAATTGATCAAGCTACTGAAGCTAATGTAAAAATGGGCCTTGACCTTAGAGTTATTCCACTAGGCTATGATGTAACTTCAGTTATTCACGTTGTTTCTGTAGCTGTTAGAGCAGCACTTATATTTGGAGGCTTAGAGCCAGGAAATCTTGACGGACTTCTTAAGTACACACTTGAGAGAGTGCCAGCGTTTGTAAATGCTTTTGGACCTCTTTCTGAGTTAGTAGTTTCTGCTGGAGCTGGAGCGATTGCTCTTGGTTTCCCTGTAATTACTGACCAAGATGTAATGGAAGTACCTACTAGATTAATAACTCAAAAAGATTACGATAAATTTGTTGCTACTTCATTAGAGGCTAGAAACATTAAGATTAAAATAACTGAAATTCCAATACCAGTTTCATTCGCAGCAGCTTTCGAAGGTGAAAGAATCAGAAAAGGTGACATGTTCGTTGAATTTGGTGGAGGAAAATCTGAGTCATTTGAGATTGTTCTTATGAAAGATGCTTCTGAGGTTGAAGATCATAAGATAGAAATCATTGGTCCAGATATTGATACAGTTACTGATGTTCCTGGAAGAATGCCACTTGCAGTTATTGTTAAAATAGCTGGAAAAGCAATGCAAACAGACTTTGAACCAGTTCTTGAAAGAAGAATTCACTACTTCATGAACTATATCGAAGGCGTAATGCACGTAGGACAAAGAGATATTACATGGATAAGAATAGGTAAAGAAGCATATGAAAAAGGCTTCAGATTAAACCATATCGGAGAAGTATTATACGCTAAGATGATGGATGAGTTTGATACAGTTGTTGACAAGTGCGAAATCACTATAATAACTGATGAAGAAAAAATCAAAGCACTAAAAGGCGAGATTGCAACTCCTAAATATGAAGCTAGAGATGAAAGACTTGCTTCTCTTACTGATGAATCAGTAGATACTTTCTACAGCTGTAACCTTTGCCAGTCATTTGCACCTGCTCACGTTTGCGTAGTTACTCCTGAAAGACTTGGACTATGTGGAGCAGTAAGCTGGTTAGATGCTAAAGCTACTAAAGAACTTGATGCAACAGGGCCTTGTCAACCAATACTTAAAGAAGGCGTAATCGATGAAAATAAAGGAATTTGGGAAAAAGTAAATGAGACAGTATCAGAAATTTCTCAAGGAGCTGTAAATAGTGTAACTTTATATTCAATCATGGAAGACCCTATGACTTCATGCGGATGCTTTGAGTGTATCTGTGGTATAGAGCCTGCGTCTAACGGTGTTGTAATCGTAAATAGAGAGTTTGGTGGAGTTACTCCAATAGGTATGACATTTGGAGAGCTTGCATCTATGACAGGTGGAGGAGTTCAAACTCCAGGCTTCATGGGTCACGGAAGACATTTTATTTCTTCTAAGAAGTTCATGAGAGCTGAAGGCGGAATCCAAAGAATAGTATGGATGCCAAAAGAATTAAAAGAGTATGTTCAAGATAAGCTTAATGCAACTGCAAAAGAGCTTTATGATATTGATAATTTCACAGATATGATCGCAGATGAGACTATTGCTGCTGATGGCGAGGCGTTAATAGATTTCCTTTCTCAAAAAGGACATCCAGCACTTGGCTTAGATCCATTAATGTAAGGAGGAAGAAGCATGAATTTTCCAGATAACTTAAAATACTCAGATAAACATCTTTGGGTAGCAGTAGACGGTAATGTTGCAACTATAGGCATTACAGATCATGCTCAATCTCAATTAGGCGAGCTACTATATGTAGAAATGCCTGAAATCGGAGATGCAATTTCTAAGGACGAAGATTTTGGTGTTGCTGAGTCTTCAAAAATTGCATCAGATTTAATAGCACCTATCGATGGAGAAGTGCTTGAAATCAATGAAGCATTAGAAGATGAGCCAGAAGCTATAAACGAAGACCCTTATGCAAACTGGATTATTAAAGTTAAGATAAGCGATGATAGTCAAGTTGAAGGCTTAATGGATGTTGCTGCTTATAAAGCTGCATTATAATTTAGCTTTCTAAATGAAAAATAGTCCCCAAGGATATCCTTGGGGATTTCCTTTAAGGAGGGACGTAAATTGCCAAAAGTCACTTTTTTGCCTTTAAATAAAACGGTAATAGCGACCGAAGGAGACTTATTAATTGAAGTAGCAAGAAAACATGATATTTTCATAGATGCTCCGTGCAATGGAAGTAAGACTTGCGGAAAATGTAAAGTAAGAATATCTTCAGGTGAAGTCTATACACAAAAAAACTTACATATAACTCAAGAAGAAATAGATAATGGTTATGTTTTGTCATGTGATACTAGAATTAAATCTTCAGACATAACTGTAGAGCTAATAAATATTGAGTCTTCAGCTTTAAATAATATGCAAATTCAATCTATTTCAACAGAGCGAGACCAATTGATATTTGAGAATTCAAGAAAGCAACTCATAGACAACGATATGGAGTTTGGAACATATGTAAAAAAAGATTATATAGAAATTGGATTGCCAAATCTAGATGATAATATATCTGATTTTGATAGACTAAAAAGAGAAATGAGAACTAAGCTTGGATATTCTCAAGTTTTTATGCGTCTACCAATGCTCAGAAAAATGCCATTTATTTTAAGAAATGGTGATTTTAAAGTTACTGTTACTCATATACCACGGGGAAAAAGAACAACAGTTGTAAATATTGAATTAGGCAACACTTTAGATAGGCTTTTTGGAATAGCCTTAGATATAGGAACTACTTCAGTAGCAGCTTCGTTGGTAGATTTATATTCTGGAAAGCTAATAGGACGTGCATCAGCAGGAAATGCTCAGATGAAATACGGAGCTGATGTAATAAACAGAATAATATATTCAACTAAAAAAGAAGGATTAGATAAATTAAATGAAGCGATAATCAAGGACACTATAAATCCACTTCTTCAAAAAATGTATAAAGAAGCAGATGTTGATATGGAGGAGGTAATCGCTTTTGTTGCCTCTGGAAACACAACTATGACACATTTATTTTTGGGAGTATATCCAGATTTCTTAAGGATGGAGCCGTATATTCCAGCTTTCTTAAGAGCACCATTTATTCAGGCAGGACAACTAGGTCTTGAAGTAAATCCCGAGACATTTATATATATAGCACCGAACATTGCATCTTATGTTGGAGGAGATATTACAGCTGGAGTACTAGCATCTTACATTTGGGCAGATTCACAAAATACACTTTTTATAGATTTAGGAACCAACGGAGAAATTGTTTTTGGAAATCAAGATTTTCTTATGACATGTGCATGCTCAGCTGGACCAGCTTTTGAAGGCGGCGAAATATCTTCTGGAATGAGAGCAGCTCCTGGTGCAATTGAAGAAGTTAAAATTAATGATTTATTTTCAGCTCCTATCATAAAAATAATTGGAGAAAAATCACCGAAGGGAATTTGCGGATCAGGTATAATTGATTTAATTGCAGAGATGTTTAAAAATAAAATTATTGATAGAAGAGGAAAGTTGATAAAAGATAACGGAAATCCTAGAATAAAAGTAGACGAGCATGGAATTGGAAGCTATATTGTTGCTTCCAAAGAAGAGTGGCCAGATATCAATGAGGATGTATGTATAACAGAAGTTGATTTAGATAACTTTATAAGAGCTAAAGGAGCTGTATATAGTGGTGCTGCGACACTTATTTCAAGCCTTGGAATGAGCTTTAGTGAACTAGATAGAGTTATGATTGCTGGTGGAATTGGAAACAGCTTGGATATTGAAAATTCTATTATAATAGGATTGCTCCCAGACATACCTAGAGATAAATTTTCCTATATTGGAAACAGCTCTTTAATCGGGTCTTATTTAACTTTGATGAGTGAAGATGCTAGAAAAAAAATGGAGTGCATTGCATCACAAATGACCTATATAGAACTTTCGGTGTATCCTTCATATATGGATGAGTTTGTATCAGCTTGCTTCTTGCCTCATACAAATACAGATGATTTTCCAAGTCTTTCAAGTCTTCTTGGCTAAAAAGAAAATCATTGAAATGTGCTTATTCAACGGTTCATATATGTTATAATTAGTTTTGAAATATAAAGCATTGTATGACACTGATGTAAAACTAAGGAGGATAAAGTTATGTGTGAATCACAAGCATATTTATTAACTGCAGAAGGTGAAAAAAAAATAATGGATAATGTAGTTTTTGTTAAACCCGAAAACGGTAAGGTATATCTAGAAGATTTACTTGGAGAGCAAAAAATTGTTGAAGGCACTATAAAAGAGATGAAGCTTATTGCTCATAAAATAATCATAGAAAGCAATTAGGTGACATTATGATAATAGCTGTTATTGACGGGATGGGTGGAGGCATTGGCTCTCAAGTAGTTCACGCTCTTAGAGATGAACTGCCCTCGAGTATAGATATATATGCACTAGGCACAAATGCTATAGCAACCTCTGCAATGATGAAGCAAAAGGCAAATAAAGGCGCTACTGGAGAAAATGCTATTAGAGTTTCTAGTAAAAACGCTAATATTATTATTTGTCCATTTTCTTTACTTATTCCTGATAGCATGATGGGAGAAGTAACTTTATCAATATCAGAGTCAATTACTCAAAGTGATGCTTATAAGATTATATTGCCAATACTTCCTGAAAATTACTCTGTAATTGGACTTGAGGCAAAACCACTACTTTTAATGATAAAAGACGCCATCGATATTATAAAAAAAGAGTTTTCAATAAAATAAATCGAATCCTTTAGGAGGTCACAGCCATGAAAGCAAAATATTCAAGTCAAAAACCACATAATCACCATGATTCATCAAATCATATCCATGAGCATGACCATGGAGATGGACATATTCATACTCATGAGCACCATCATGATCATCCTCACAACCATGAGCATGATTTAGAAGGTATAAGCAAAGAAGAGAAAACCCTTAGGATTCTTCTTGCTCACTGGGTAGATCATAATAATAGCCATCAAGATGGATTCAAGGAATGGGTAGATAAAGCAAATGAAATGCAAAAGCATGAAACAGCAACCTATATTCAAAAAGCAATAGAATTTATGGATAAGGCAAACGAAA
Source organism: Acetoanaerobium sticklandii (assembly GCF_000196455.1). NCBI lineage: Bacteria > Bacillati > Bacillota > Clostridia > Peptostreptococcales > Filifactoraceae > Acetoanaerobium > Acetoanaerobium sticklandii. The sequence continues at coordinate 1,333,885 of NC_014614.1, forward strand.
TGCTATTGGAAGCAAAAAAATCTTTATAGATATTTTATAAAACTTAATGCTTATATTTAGCATAATTTAGTAATATATTCTCATTTTAGAATAATAATTTATTTTTACACTAATTAAAGCCGACTAAGTTATTATGTGATTATTAATAAACTTAGTCGGCTTTTTAAATTTTCTCAAGCTTAATCTTGCTTTCTTAATTTATTTGAAATCTGCTCAAGTGAATCAGCTATTTCTGATAAAGTGTGCTTAGTTTTTTCGAGGGTATTATCTTTAAAGGATTTTGTTTTAGCAGTTGTATTATCAACATGGTCATAAGCTTTTTCGTAAACATCTTCCGCGGTATTTTCTAAATTTTTCAGTATTTTATCAGCTTTTTTTGAAAATTTCTTTTTTGATTTTTTATAGGACTTAGAAAGATCCTTTTTATATTTGTCTATAGGTTTTTCATTTCTTTTTTTAAAAAATAATGTGAGCAAAGTAGCACTTGCAATTACATCCACAATTACCCAACCAAAAAAGATTTTTTTCCAATCTATTTCATATTTTTCCTCGGTATCATTTCTGAATAAATCATAGTCTGGTCTGGATTTCATCATTCTTTTGTTATATTTCATTATAGTACACCTCCATTAAATTATAAGTAACTCACATATTTTATCTACCCGATAATAGAGGGTTTAAGCATTAAAAAAGCTATTTAGTGCATAAAAAATACCGTCCTCAAATAAGCTTTTATCGATAAAAATAGGAATATTTTTTCCAAATAAATTTAAATATACCACTTCTTGATTGTTTTCGTTTTGTCCTGTCATTACCAGTAATGTCATTCTAAGAGTTTTACCATAGGATATTACACTATCTCCATTATCACTAAAAATGTTCATACTAGGAATAGGCTCCTCTGATGAGAAAATAAATTCTATTTTGTTTTTATTTATTTTATAATCGTACAAATGAAGATAAAAATCTCCGTAATTTGAACTTATTTTTCTACTTCTTTTCTTTGACTCATTATTAATCTTATTTTCAAGCAAAATTAAATGCTTAACATCTTCATAATTATGAAGCAGTATTTTTTCTTTTAAACTATCATTCTTTGTTTTTTGATATAATTTATACATATCAACTGATTCTTTGCCTGAAATTGTATCTTGCCTTTCTATTGAAAAAAATTTTTCTACAGTTTTGAGTTTTAAGTTTTCAAAATTCCATATTTTTTTTAAAGGTCTGAGGTAGGATAATATATCAATAGATTCCATATTATCAAGTATGGGTTCATTAATAGATAAGTTACTTATTCTTTTTTTTAAAAATGGCAAATCAAAGGTATTTCCATTAAAGTTAATGCATCTTCTCATAGAAGCAATATCCTCAAGGAAATATAATATAATACTCTTTTCATCTTTAATGTCCTCAGCAAAGTATTGTCTAATTAATATTTCATTATCGGAATAATAAAAAGCTGCACAAATCAATATAATGCTATCATACTTAGAATTCAATCCGGTAGTTTCAATGTCAAAATAAAAAGATTTCTTTGAAATCTTGTATTCATCATTTTTTATTAAAAAATAATCTTTTATTAGCATAAATCCTCCTAGCAAATTACGTTCAAACAACTGTACAAAACCTATACTTTTGATTCAAAGGATGTGATTGATATGGATTTTGAACAAAAAGAAGCTATATATCATAGTAGTGGACCAGCTCTTGTAATAGCAGGTCCTGGATGTGGAAAAACAAGTGTAATTACAGAAAGAATATATAATATGGTTAATGTTTTGAATATAGACCCTAAGAGCATTGTAGCACTTAGCTTTACTAGATATTCCTCGAGTGAACTAAAGCAAAGAACAATAATAAAAGATTCTTGCTTAGGCAGTGTATTTTTTGGAACAATTCATAGCTTTTTCTTAAGTATTTTAAAAGATTACTTTTCATACCCTAAAGATTCAGTTATAGGCAATGAAGAAAAAAATAACCTCATAATAAATATAATATCTAATATTATATCCTCTAATTATATACCAAATGAAGCTCTAGATATTATATCTTCAAAAATATCAGAAATTAAGAATTCAAATTATGATTTTGATAATAGGAATGCTAAAATAAATTTTGAAAATGACTTTATTAAAACAATATATATTAAGTATAATAGCTGGCTAGAGGATAATAATAAACTAGATTTTGATGATATTCTAAGCAAAACTCACCATCTGGTAAAATCTAATCCTCATATATTAAATTTAATTAGAAAAAGATACATGTATTTTATAATTGATGAGTTTCAAGATATTAACAAAGTTCAGTTTGATACAATAAGATTATTCTTATCTTCAGATGAAAATTTATTTGTTGTAGGAGATGAAGACCAATCTATTTATGGTTTTAGGGGTGCTAGTCCTGTATTTATGGTAAATTTTACAAATTATTTTAAAAATGCAAAGATATATCCAATAATAAAAAGTTATAGGTGTCCTCCTGAAATTCTAAATGTTGCTAACGAACTAATATCAAAAAATAAATCTAGAACTAGCAAAACAATAGAATCAGGAAAAAATAATCAGGGATTTGTTAGGATTATAAAATATACCGATGTAATCGAGCAAGCTAAGAATATCGCAAGTGAAATTAAGCAGTCAAAAAGTACTAGCAACATGATTATTTCTCGTACTAATTTTGAAATATTGCCTTTCATAAAATCAATGAGAGATTATAATATAAAGTTTAAGATAAAAGATAAAGAGTTCAATTTCTTTTCTAATTTTATATTTAAAGATATAATGTCATATTTAAAATTATCTCAAAACTATTCATTGGATCAAATAAATAGAATTAGAAATAAACCTGACAGAGGTCTAAACTATATCCATAACGATGATGACTTTAGATGTATATCTGTATCAAAAATTAAAAAAACAATAAAACTAAGTGTACTTAAAAATCAGATCTCAAATTTAAAAAACCTTAGCTTCATCGATGCTGTAGATTGTATAAGAACTACTATAGGCTACGATAACTACTTAATAAGCTACTCAAAAAAGTATGGTATAGATATTGAATATCTTTATGAGTTCTTTGAAGTTTTTTATTCTTTAGTTGATAATGAAACTAGCATCAAAGCTGGGATTAATATGCTTGAAAAAGAATATAAAAGTCAAATTATATCCTCTTTGAACAATTCTATTTCATCTTGTGACGTTTTATTAGTCACAGCACATGCTAGCAAAGGACTAGAAGCAGATAATATATTTTGGGTATCTGTAAATGAAGACCAGTTCCCCCATATTCGTGCCAATGATATTGAAGAAGAAAGACGACTAGCTTACGTTGCTATATCAAGAGCTAAAAAAAATTTATATATAAGCTATTTATCCATGAACAAAAGAAAAATAGCTTTTCCTAGCGAATTTTTACTTGATGTCCAAAAGTGCATCAACAAAAATATTATGCTATAATTATAAGCCTAGATTGATTAACAACGGGTTTAATATATTTTGACTTAATATATGATATTTTATAGGAGTGAGCTTGATGTTAGATGAAAATAAATTTACTAAATTGCTTGGAATTTCTGTTATAGTAATAGCCATTGTTTTAGGTGGAGCATATCTACTTTATTACAATAGCTTTGGAGAATTAAAAAAAGAAACAAATCAATCCTCTATGGAATCAGATTTCTCGCCTATTGAGCCTTTTATAGCCTATTCAACCTTAAAGCCAAATATAATCGATTTATTTGGTGAAGGAAGCCAAGGAGAAGGTGTGAGCGATGATACAAAGTATATTGACTACAAACAAAAATGGTTTTCTATCGAAGCTGATACAAGATATTACTATGGTAAGCAAAAAAGGGTATATAAAACAGTATTGACATATAATCAAGATGATAAGGATAAACTTTATGCTGAGATGAATAAGTGGCTTGGAAAGCCTCTTTCTGATAGTTTTACAGACTCTGACGAGAAAAAGCCTAGAGCATTTTGGATTAAAGATTCAGTAAGCTATGAGCTTACAACTAGTGGTGATAAATTAATGGTTGAAGCTAGGCTTGCTTACTATGATAACCCAAATAATTATGAAATGGGTGATAGACCAACAGTGATTCAAAGAATTAGCTCAGATGTAACAGGTGACGGTGAGAGCGATTCTATTTTACTTATAGGAAGCAAATCAAATTATACGGATACTACATATAACAAACTATTCATATTAATAGGAAATAGCCAAGGAGCATACTACACTGGATTTCCCAAAGATATGGATGGAGGAAGTAATCCACAGCTAAAAATTTCAGATGTAGATGCTGATGGTGATAATGATATATTAGTGGAGTCAGATTTATTCTATATTAAAAGCTTTAATGGATTCGCATATAAGGACAGTAAGATTGTAAATATATACTCTTCAGAGAACGAACCAGAAAAAAATAACTAGAATTAAAATAAAGCGAAATCCTAAATAATAGATTTCGCTTTATTTTTAATTAAATAATAGTATAAGTTATAATAAAATGAATGATTACCAATAAATTTGCATTTTTTAAATTTAATCAAAAATGGGGTGAGGTATGAAAAATAAAGTATATAGATTTTTTCGTTGGCTAAAAATTATTATAAAATATATTTTACTACTATTTCCTGCTATATATAAAGATGCATATCTGCATATAAAAAGAATCATAAAAAAACAGTCGAATCCTCATATACTTGAGATTACTCTTCCTACAACTAATCCTGTAATTTTAACTATGATGGCAAACTTCATAACATTAACACCTGGCACTATCACTGTTGATATAAAAGAAAGCACTCTTTTTGTTTTGGATATTGATTCTGATAGTAACCCAGAGCATAGCAAAAGAGCTATTTTGAATGATTATAATAAGATATTTGGATAAGGAGAGGTCTATGCTAGTATTTTTCATGATTTTTTTATGCATATCAATAGCTGCAATATTAGTTAAATTTATAATAGGAGAAACTGTATGGGAAAAACTCTTATCTCTTAATCTCATTTCTGTAAAAACAATTCTACTTATATGTAGCTACGCAATCTATAAACAAAACTCCATGTCTCTTGATATAGGATTAATCTATGGAATAATAGGTTTTTTAACAGTAATTATCATAGCTAGGTTTGTTCTTAAAGGAGGACTTCAAAAATGATATTAATTCTTTTATCTGATTTTCTTCTTGTTTTATCGGTAATATATATAAGCTTTGGAATTATAGGTATTTTTAGATATCCTGATGCCTATTCAAAGCTCCTTACAAGCAGCCAAATAGATACTGTCGCAGCTATTACTACACTTATAGCCTTAATGCTAAGAGTTAATAATTCAGAATCCCTAATTAAGCTTATTTTCATACTTATTTTTGTACTTTTAACTGGTCCTGTTAGCAACCATATAATAGCAAACTCAGCTTATGTTCAGGGCTATAATCCAAACAAAGGAGCTGATTAAATGACATATTTTTTTCATGCTTTACTTATAATCATACTAATAGTTATTATTTTTTCTAAAGAAAATTTGAAAATAGTCATATATAGCTCAGTATTTTCTCTTATATGTGCTATTTTATATTTTTTATACAATGCGCCTGACGTTGCTTTAGCAGAAGCAGCCATAGGAAGCGCTATTGTTCCTTTGATTTATATTATTTCGATATCAAAGCACTCAAAATCAGCCTCCAATATTGATGAAAATGAAAGTAGTAAAAAGAATTATACTAGCTTAAAAGAGGTGGAGTATGATTAAAAGAGTAAGTTTCATATCAATGGTAGTTATTATTATTTTAGTTTTTTTTAAGATATCAGATCAAATGCCTCATCACAACGGCAATTCATCTGGAGAATATTATATTGAAAATGCCTTAGATGAGGTGGGAGCAAAAAATATAGTAACAGGAATATATTTAGATTATAGATATTTTGATACAATTTTTGAAGCTAGTATATTACTAGTAACCGTAAGTGGAATTTTATTCCTATCAAAATTTGAACAATTTTAGCAGGTGATTATTATGAAAACCTCAATTATCTTAAAAACTATAAGTAAGCTTTTACTTCCTTTTATGATGTTATTTGGCATCTATATTATTTCCTTTGGCGATGTATCACCAGGAGGAGGTTTTCAAGGTGGAGCTATACTAACCACTGCTTATTTAGCATTTTATTTTATTTCAGAAGATAAAAATATAGATTTAACTAAATGGGTAAAGTTTGAAAAGGTATTATTTTTTCTACTAATAATAGCAGGATTTTTAAGCGTACTATCAAAAGATGTTTACTTTACTAATCCAATATTAAACGATAGCATGATTTCAAAAAGAGTTTTTTTTATTTTATTAAATCTTATAATAGCTGCAAAGGTATGTGTAGGTCTAATATGTATAGTAGAAAGCTTCATTGAGGAGGAAGACGATGGATTTTAGAATTATTATGTCTTTATTAACTGTTGCCTTGGGTTTATATGGCTTAGCCATGAGTAAAAATATAATTAAATCTATAATTTGCCTTCAAATAATGGAAAGTGCAATCGTACTTTTATATCTTTCCTTTGCAGATAAAAAGAATGGTATTTCTCCTATACATCCTGGAAATCTTACAAATATGGTAGATCCTCTTCCTCAGGCCCTTATGATTACAACTATTATAATTGGAAGTGCTATTTCAGCTCTTGCTCTTATGATTAGCATAAAAATTTATCATCATTATGAAACTCTTAACTGGCAAGAAATCATGGAAAAGGATGGTTAATCTATGACTCAAACGCTATTTCTAATTTTTTTACCAATTATAACAGCTGTAACAATTTATTCCTTTAAAGTTAAGCATATCGAAAAATTAGTTTTAATAATGCAATCATCGATTACATTTATAATTATTGATACATATACTAAAATTGGGTATAGTCAAGGATTTGCATTTGTACTTGGAGGCTATTCTAAAGTTTCAGGAATAGAATTAAAAATGGATAGAATTGCACTTGCATTTAGTATCCTTGCTATTATCATATGGTGGGCACTTATTTTTTATAATTACGATAAAATTAAAAATGATTTAAGATTTGGATTCTTTCTTATTTTTTTAGAGGGAGTTTTTCTTGGATTCTTGCAAGCCAATGACTTTTTTACGATATTTGTATTTATAGAATTAATGACAATAATTTCAACTATTTTAATAGTATATAAACGTGATAGTTATTCTTTTAGAGCGGGGTTCTATTACCTTTTATTTAATAGCATAGGTATGATGTTTTACCTTATAGGAGTAGCAGTGATTTATCAATCTATAGGTACGCTCAATATGACTCTCGCTAAAGAAATTCTACCCTCTATGTTTTCAAATCCCTTCATTCAAATGTCATATATTTTTATAATAGTATCTATGGGCGTAAAATCAGCGTTTTTTCCTGTATACAACTGGCTTCCTAAAGCGCATGGGGCAGCTCCTGCTGCAGTGTCAGCACTATTATCAGGATTATTAGTAAAATCTGGTCTTTATGTGTTTATAAAAATTGGTTTAGTATTTCAACCATGGCTGCTAAAAGAATACTTATTATATATAGGCTTAATAACCTCTCTATCAGGAACAATATTTGCCATAGCTCAAAAAGATATAAAGCAGCTTCTTGCTTTTAGCAGTATTTCTCAAATAGGAATAATGCTTATGGCAATCAGTAGATTATCTGGATATGGACTAGTCGGTGGAGTTTACCATATATTTTCACATGCATTTGCAAAAAGCTTACTTTTCTTAACTGTTGGTCTTATAATCAATAAAACGAACAAAAGAAGATTAAATGAAATTAGAGGAGTTTATGAATCTTCGCCATTTATGAGTATTCTTATGATATTAAGTCTGTTCTCTCTTATAGGCCTACCTATGTTTAGTGGTTACATAAGCAAAGATATTGTCAAATACTCTGTTAAGGATTTTGGTATAGCTTATCTGCTTTTTTCATTTATAAATATTGGAACCTTAATTTACACTTTAAAGTTTTTCCAGATATTTAAAGGAAAAGGAACAAAATATAACATAAATATTAAAACTAAAATCTCCTTCTTAATTTTACTGATACCAGCACTGATTTTAGGACTTAATCCTACATTTATTGAAAATATTTTTATGATAAAAATTGATTATTTTTTTGGAAATCCAAATATAATTATGATTTTTGAATACTTTATCTTCGTAGTACTTGCGATTTTTATTAATAAAAATTATGTAGAAAAAGAACATAAGATATTATATAAGCTAAGACATTTTAATCTCAGCTTTGAAAACTCCGTTTTCTTATTAGTAATATTTTTATTCTCACTAATAAGTTTTAATTTTATAATATAATCTACTCATATATACTGTTGTATCAAATATTGCTATCTGATATAATAAAAAGACTTTGAGTTTTGGAGTGTGAAAAATATTGAAAAAGCAAGCTTTAGATAAAATGAAATTATTTTTTATGGGAATGAACTCTAGATATTTAGAGCAAAAAGATTTTTTTATTAAAGCTGAATTTACCTTTACATCTGGAACAAAGCAGTTTAAAGGCGAGTATGTAAATATAAATGATGAGCTTAGATATATCTTTAAGGGTGAAAGCCAAAGTATGAGTTTTCAGGATATGTTAAATAAATTAACGTCCGAAGCAGCTCTATATGATTCTTTGAACTTTAGATATATTCAAAGAGGTACAATAGTGGTTATAGAAGCAAATGACAAGCAAGTTACTACAAGAAATGAAGACGCCTCTGAGGAGTTTGATGCAGATAGTCAGATAAGTAACTCAAGAGAATATTATATAAAGTCATCTAAATCAGGACCTCTTTTAAAAGAGATCGGTATCATGACCAAGGATGGAAAAATAAAAAATGATATGATTAGAAAATATAATCAAATAGATCATTTTGTAGAGGTAGTTGACCCAATTTTAAATAGCTTTAGCGATAGAGAAACAATCACCATAATGGATTCTGGATGCGGAAAATCATATCTTACATTTGTTCTCAACTACTATATAAAAGAAGTTCTTAAGAAAAACTGTTACTTTATAGGAGTGGACTATAAAGAAAATGTAATTAAGTCATCAAAAGAAAGAGCAAACAGGCTCGGATATAAAAATATGGAGTTCATCCAAGAGGATCTAAGAACCTATATGCCAAATAGACATATTGATATGGTAATAAGTCTTCACGCTTGTGATATAGCTACAGACTATGCAATAGCTTTAGCTATGAGAAGTAAAGCCGAATCACTTGTGATAGTTCCTTGCTGTCATAAAGAACTCAAAGATCAAATTAATAGTTCTCCTATAGATCCACTTATTAAGCATGGAATATTCAAATCTAGATTCAACGATTTTTTAACTGATTCGCTTAGAGCATTGTTCATTGAAGCTCATGGCTATGAAGTTACACCTTTAGAATATGTATCTCCAATAGACACGCCTAAAAATCTTATGATTAGAGCTATAAAAAAATCTAATTCAAATGAAAAAGCTAGAGAAGAATATAATAATATTAAAAAGTTATTTAATGTTAGCCCAACTATGGAAAAATACGTTTATTGATATAGATAGCCTGAAAGATGGAGGAATAAATGAAAAGACTAAATATTTGTATAGACATTGATGGAACAATGACAGATCCATATTATTTTATGCCTTATTTTAATAAATATTTTAATAAAGATTTATCTCAAGACGATTGCACTACTCATAGAATCGATGAGCTATATGAGCTTCATAGAGAAGAAATGGATATATTCTATGAAAAAGAAGGGGAACATATGCACAGAAATGCTACTATCCTTCCTAAAGTTAAAGAGGTATTTGATGAGTTAATAAACTATCATAACCTGTATATAGTAACTGCTAGAAGTGAGAGAATGGCAGAAATAACTAAGGAATGGCTTGAAAAGCATGATATCCCTGAAGTTCAGCTTCATTCACTTGGAAGCTATTATAAAGTAGATAAAGCAAAAGAGCTTAATTGTGATGTTTTTATAGAGGATAATCCACAAAACTCATTAGAAATTGCAGAATCAGGAATAAAAGTCCTATTAATGGATACTAATTATAATAAGACCTTGTCACATAAAAATATCATTAGGGTTCAGAATTGGAATGACATTAAGCTTCATATTGATAAATTGAGTAAGCAGTAAGGAGGGAATAAAATGGTAGAAATCACTTTCACAAATAAAACTGGGAAAAAAAGCATTTCTAGTGATAATGTACAGCAACTTTTAAAAAACATGGCTGATATAGTGTCTATCAGTGATATATCTGATTCCCTTAAAGAAAAAGATGTAATGATATTTGATTGCAAGCTCGATAACTTCATTTTTAAGTTTGAACCTCTTGATGAAGAGCTTTATGAAGAATTTGAAATTGATGAGGAGTATTACCAAGTACTTTTTGAAGATATTAATGAGTATCTCCATGAGCTAACAGATGATATAGAGCAAGATTTGAGAGAAGTATATAAATTTGAAAAAATAAAGCTGACTCACGAGATATATGATTTAAATGAAAGCTTTACAGATATAAAATTTGTAATGTCAATTTCATTTAAGGATATCAGTAGTCAAGAGCTAGCTGATTTGACTAGAATAACTGCAAAAAGACAGCTACTTGGTTCCTCAAAATATTTTAACTAAGAAATTAAAAAATCCTAGATTATTTCAAACATCACTTTTTAGATAATGTTGAATAATCTAGGATTTCTATTTTATAAATCAAAGAGTTAAACCATAGAATCTCATAACTCCAATGAATTTAATTGCAATTGGAAAATTAAATTATTTTAAAGCTGAACCAGAGCATCCAAATACATTTTTAATCTTATTTTGAACTATTTCTTCAATAGCATCTCTGCCTGGACCTAGGTATTTTCTAGGATCAAACTCAGCTGGTTGCTCAACTAAAACCTTACGAATAGCTGCAGTCATAGCCATTCTAAGGTCAGTATCAACGTTAATCTTGCATACTCCCCATTTTGCAGCTTCTCTTAGCATATCTTCTGGAACACCTTTTGCACCTGGAATAGCAGCGCCATACTGGTTGCACATTTCAAGATACTTAGGTATAACTGAAGATGCTCCATGAAGCACTAGAGGATAATTAGGAAGTAAAGCTGATATTTTTTCTAATCTAGCAAAATCAAGTCTAGGCTCTCCTGCAAACTTGTAAGCTCCATGACTTGTTCCAATAGCAATTGCAAGTGAATCAACACCACTTCTCTCTACGAACTCTACAGCTTGATCTGGATCAGTAAATTTCGCATCCTCAGCAGATACATTTACATCATCTTCTATTCCAGCTAGTTTCCCTAGCTCAGCCTCTACAGTAACATTTCTCTCATGAGCATACTCGGCAACTTTTTTTGCTAAAGCTATATTTTCTTCAAATGGAAGAGCTGAACCGTCTATCATAACAGAAGAAAAACCATCATCTATACATTGCTTGCAAATTTCAAAGCTATCACCATGATCTAGATGAAGAGCTATTGGAAGGTCAGTTTCCTCAATTGCAGCTTCTACTAGCTTTCTTAAATATATAGGACTAGCGTATTTTCTAGCACCTGCAGAAACTTGAAGAATAAGAGCAGACTTTTCTTTTTGAGCTGCAGCTACTATGCCTTGAATAATTTCCATATTGTTGACATTAAATGCCCCAATAGCATATTTTCCTTCATAGGCATGTTTAAACATTTCTTTAGTATTAACTAATGGCATTACACTACCTCCTTGCTTAAATTGTGCTAAGTATATTAATAATTCATATACATGCATAAACTATTTTAGCATTATTATACTAAATTTACCCTATTTTTAATAATAATATCTTAAACTTTTTTAAGTTTGTATATTCTAAGCAAAAAAAGTATAATAGTATTTATTAATATAAGGAGTAAACTAATGAAAAACTTGCCTCAAAAATTTCTAGACGAAATGAAGGTACTATTTAAACAAGACTACGATAAATTCATAAATACATATAACAATCCAAGTTATTATGGACTAAGAGCAAATACCTTAAAAATATCCAAGCTAGAACTTAAAGCTATAGCTGATTTTATTGGTGAAGAAATACCATGGAGTCAGGATGGCTTTTATTATGACATAAATCAAAGACCTGCTAAATCCCCTTTATATCATGCAGGACTATACTATATTCAAGAACCGTCAGCTATGGCAGTCGTTAATAATATCGAGATACAGCCTGGAATGAAGGTGTTAGATATATGTGCAGCTCCTGGAGGAAAAACTATTAACATAGCTTCAAAGCTAAAAGGAGAAGGACTCCTTGTAAGCAACGATATAAATAACCAAAGAACTAAGGCTATACTAAAGAACATAGAGCTTTATGGAGTTTCAAACGCTCTAATTACAAATGAAAATCATCATGTGCTAGAAAAAGTATTCCTAGAGTTTTTTGATAGGATTATACTAGATGCTCCATGTTCTGGAGAAGGAATGTTTCGAAAAGATGAAGACCTTATAAAAAGCTGGGAAAGATCAGTGATAGAAACTATACCAGTTCAAAAAGAGCTTCTTGATTCCTGCGCTTTGATGCTAAGACCCGGTGGAATCATGATTTATTCAACTTGTACTTTTAATGAAGATGAAAACGAAAAACAGATACTTGATTTTTTAGCTAGAAATGATAATTTTGAATGTATTGAAATCCCAAAATGCAATGGCTTGATTTCAAGAGATATACTACCTCAGTCAGCTAGACTACTTCCTCATAAACTTAACGGAGAAGGGCATTTCCTGTGCCTACTAAGAAAGGCATATAAGGATAATTCTTCCCCTGAGTCAAATTCAGTTCAAAATGCTGAGCCAATAACAAAATTTCATTTTCTTAGGGATAAGCTTCCATATCAGTATCTTAATTTTGAGAAAGAAAATTTGAATATTAAGCTAGATGGTAGCTTTATAATATCTGACAATAAGTTATATAAAGAAGTTTATACTCAAAAATTAATAAAAGGCTTTAAAGTAATTCGAAATGGATTATTTGTAGGAGAAATAAAGAAAGAACAATTCATTCCATCTCAAGCCTTTATTATGACTTTATCTAAATCCGATTTTAAAAAATATCTAGAATTTGATACAAGCGATTCTCAGATTATAAAATATCTAAAAGGTGAAACTATATTTGTAGATAATAAAGATGACGGATTCTATGGAGTAGGAGTAAATGGCTATCCACTGGGATATGGAAAGCTGCAAAATGGTAAGCTGAAAAATGGCTACAATAAAAACTGGAGGATGACCTAATGAAAGCTCAAGTTGAAAAAATGAGAATTGATAAATATCTTGCTAATATGGGTGTTGGGAGCCGTAGTGAAATAAAAAGATATATAAAAAATAAGCGTGTAATGGTAAATGGAGTATATATTACTGACAATGGGCTTATTATAAACTTAGATGATGACATAATATTTGATGAAGAGAAAATATCATATAGAAAATTTGTATATATCATGATGAATAAACCTCAAGGAGTAATATCTGCAACTGAAGATAAATATCAAAACACTGTGCTAGATTTGCTTGACCCTTCATATCTTCATTTTGATTTATTCCCTGCTGGCAGATTAGATAAAGACACTGAAGGCTTTTTACTACTGACAAATGACGGCAAGCTAGCTCATAACATGCTTTCCCCTAAAAAACATGTTGAGAAAAAATATTATGTCGAAGTTATCGGACATCTAGTAAACGAAGATATAGATGCTTTTTCAGGAAATATAATTATAGATGACGGGTATGAATGTATGCCTGCCAAATTAGAAATTTTAGATTCAAATGATATATCTAAAGCATATGTGACAATAAAAGAAGGTAAATTTCATCAAATAAAAAGAATGTTTGAAGCAATAGGAAAAGAAGTTACCTATTTAAAAAGACTAACCATGGGTCCGCTGAAATTGGATGAAAATTTGGAGCTAGGCGAGTATAGAGAGTTAACTGAGCAAGAAATGCAGATGCTTAATGATTATATGTAAATAAACTTACGAAGAGGTGCTAAATTGAAAAAAAGAGATATATTAGAGATTAAAGTTGAAAATATGGAGTTTGGTGGAACTGGAACTACTGTAGTTGATGGAATAAAACTAAGCTACAAAGGCGGAATTGCTGGTCAAAAAGTAAAGATGCTAGTAAAAAAAGTAAGAAAAACTAAAGCAGAAGGAAAGATTCTTTCAGTTCTAGAACCAGCGGAAATAGAAACGTCTCCTACATGTCCCCATTATGGCATATGTGGTGGATGTAGTATGCTTTCTGTACCATATGATGAGCAAATCAGCATCAAGAAAAATCAGATAATTGAGCTTTTTAATGAAGCTGGACATACTGAAGTAGCGGATTTAGAGGTTTTAAAAAGCCCAAGTCCATATGAATATAAAAATAAAATGGAATTTACATTTGGAGATAAAGAAAAAGGCGGAGAACTAATGCTGGGAATGCACGCAAAAAATTCTCCAATGTCAATAGAATATGTTCATTCTTGCATGATTGTAGATGAAGACTATAGGAAAATATTAGTTGCTACAACTGAATTTTTTAGAAATGCAAATCTTCCTCACTATAGAGTACTCGCTCATGAAGGCTATTTAAGACATTTAGTTTTAAGAAAAGGTAAGAATACTGGAGATATTCAAGTAAATATTGTAACTACTACTCAGCTTGAATTCGATATGGATACATATGCGAATATGCTTACAAAATTAACTCTTAACGGAGAAATTAAAGGCATACTTCATACTTTTAACGATTCGCTTTCTGATGCTGTTATTCCAGAGAAAATCAATCTGCTATACGGCGTTACTGACTTTGAGGACATATTACTAGATAAGAGATTTAATATTTCACCGTTTTCTTTCTTTCAAACAAATACTCATGGCGCAGAAGTACTTTACTCTGCTGTAAAGGACATGATAGGAGATAAAAAAGATATAATATTTGATTTATATAGCGGAACTGGAACAATAGGAATAACAGTATCAGATAAAGCAAATAAAATTGTGGGTATAGAAATAATCGAAGAAGCAGTAGAAGCAGCTAAAGAAAATATTAAGAAAAATAATATAACAAACTGCGAATTCATAGCTGGTGATGTAGCTACTGAAGTATCAAAAATATCAGAAAATCCTGAACTAATATTACTTGATCCTCCAAGAGCAGGGATACATCCAAAAGCGATGGGAGATATCATATCATTTAACTCTAAAGAAATACTATATATATCATGTAATCCCAAAGCTCTTATGCATGATTTAAAAGTTCTTAAGAGCGCAGGATATAAAATTAAAGAAGTAGTGGGAGTAGATTTATTTGCAAACACTCCTCATTGCGAAACTATTGTTAAACTACAAAAATAGTATTCTTTGAACCTTGAAAAATCAAGGTTCTTTTCTTATTAAAAAAAATCTATAGTTTAGATTAAATAGTAAGGAATCTATGAAAGTGATATAATTAATTTCAAAGATAATAAAAATTAATTATATTGGGAGAGGTTTAAATGGCTGATATAAAGTTATTTAAAATAGATACTGGTGTGGAAGAATTACCAGCTTCATGGGTATCACTTGAAAGAGAGCTACAAACAATAATTGAAAAGAATATGACTATATTTTTTGGGGTTACCTTTCTTAAAACTGAATATGTAACATCAAATGGGGGGCGTATTGATAGCTTAGAGATAGATGATAATAATTGTCCTGTTATTTTTGAATATAAAAGGGCTAGCAATGAAAATGTAATAAATCAAGGGTTATTCTATTTGGATTGGCTTTTAGACCATAAAGCTGATTTTGAACTTTTGGTAATGAAAACTTTAGGCAAAGAGTATTCTGATAAGCTCGATTGGACGATGCCACGCCTCATTTGTATTGCTGGGGATTTTACTAAATATGATGAATATGCTGTAAAACAAATTAATAGAAATATAGATCTTATCAGATATAAAAAATTTGGTAATGAATTACTATTGTTTGATTTAATTAACTCAAATGTGGCTACTCCAATTAAAGAAGGTATTACAGAAAAGATAGTTAGGCAAAGTACAGATAAAACATTTGACGAACAATTAGAATCAACTAGTGGTAATTTAAAAGAACTATACTATTCTATTAGAGATTACATTTTAGCGCTTGGCGACGATGTAACTGAAAATAAGTTGAAGTTATATTGCGCATTTAAAAAAATAAAAAATATTGCATGTATAGAAATTAGAGTAAAAAGCATAATGCTATATCTAAGATTGAATCCTGATGATTTTAAATTTGAAAATGGATTTACAAGAGACGTAAGTAACATCGGACATTGGGGAACTGGAGATGTAGAAATTACAATAAAAAATGTTGAGGATTTTGAAAAATCTAAAGAGCATATAATAAGAGCCTATGAAATTAATTAAGATAATATGGAAATATCTTTATACACTCTAATTAAGGATTCATTTACTAATGTTGAATTTACAATTTAGATTACACTTATTTATTTGGAGGTATGTAGTATGAAATCTAATTACAAACAATTGCTTAGAAATCCAGACATACAGCCTACAAGTGACATTATAGCTGAGGCACTCCAAGATGCAAATGATAGTTATATAAAATTTTTAAATGAACTTGCAAACCAAGACATTAAACTAGAATGGCGATATTATACTGACGGCAAAGCTTGGTTAGGAAAAGGACTCTACAAATGGTTAGGCGTTCGGGGAGGTCAAAAGGTGACTACAGTCTTTTGGCTTTCTATTTGGGAGGGTTTCTTTAAAATAACTATATATATCCCAGAAAAAGCTCGTGATGATTTATTTAGCCTTCCACTTAATAATACGGTTAAACAGATGATTAATGATTCAAAGCAAATGGGAAATAGATTGAAATTTTTCCCTCTTGTGTTTGAACTTAACTCAAATGAATCATTTGAACAGATTCATATTTTATTTGATTTCAAAAAAAGCTTAAAGTAACTTTCCATTAATATGTGAAAAGCTTATATTTTATTAATATGATATAATAGTAATTCGTGAGGTATCTCATTTGATACCCGAGTTAATTTTATATTGGCGTTGCCAAAGTTTTTGGAGGTAAATAAATGTATAAAAAGTTTTTTAGTATGTTTTTGCTGTTATTTTTATTTGCTGCAAATTTTACAATTTCATCGTTTGCAGATGTCGCTGTAGGTGATAGTATTATTTCATTTGGTGCAGATCTTTCGGAAAGTGAGAAGGACTCAATATTTAAGGAGTTTAATCCACCAGAAAATGTTCAAGAAATAGTTACAACAAATGCAGAGGAACATAAATATTTAGGTGGAGTAGTTCCAAATAGCAAGATTGGAAATTTTGCTATATCATCGGTTATGATAACTTATACTGAAAAAGGAAGCGGTTTAAAGGTAGATACTAGTGACAAAATCACATATATTACTGATGAAAGTTATATAAATGCTTTGATTACTGCTGGAGTGGAAGATGCAGACATAAAAGTTACTTCTCCAAGAAATGCAAGTGGAACAGCAGCATTAACTGGTATTATGAAAGCATATGAGGTATCTTCAGGAGAGGTTATTGACGATAGTATAAAAAAAGCAGCTAATGAAGAGATGATAAGAACTGTTGAAATAGGGGAAGTAATAGGAAACGATAAGGCAGTAGAATTGTTTAATAAAATAAAACAAGAAATTGCTAAGCAAAACCCTAAGACAACTGAAGAAGTGAGAGATATAATTATTATTATAGTAAATAATTATAATATTAATTTAACCGATGAACAAATAGAGCAGCTAGTATCACTTTTTGGCAAAATGAGAAGTCTGGACATTGATTGGAATAGAGTATCTAATCAAATTGAAGACATCGGTAATAAAGCTACAGAATTTTTATCATCAGAAGAAGGCAAAGGATTCTTAGAAAATTTAAGGCTATTTTTTAAAGCATTGCTAGAATGGCTTACTCCTTAGTTTAAGTAAATAAACTCTCATCCTTTAATTATTATATTAAAAGATGAGAGTTTTTATTGTAAATACAACTCATCAAATTTTTAAGGAGGATTCAAATATGAATGATAAAATTGATAATCAATTTACTATATGGATAGACGCAGATGGATGTCCTGTTGTAAATTCAACTATCAATATTGCTAAACAAAATTCTATACCAGTTATAGTAGTTAAAAACTATTCCGTGCAATTAAAAAGTGATTACGCTAAAATAGTCACCGTTGATATAGCTAGAGATTCAGCAGATTATTATATAGCAAATAACATTAGCACCTACGATTTAGTTATTACTCAGGATTATGGTTTAGCTGCTATGGTCCTCGCAAAGAAAGGATTTTGTATTAATCAAAATGGAAAGGAGATAACTCCTTCTAATATAGATTTTATACTTGATACACGATATCATAATAAAGTTTCAATGATGCAAAATAATAGAGGGCCAAAACATAAAAAACGTTCAGAAAACGATAATTTAATTTATGAAAAATCACTTACTGAGTTTATTAATGAAAGGATTTTAAATAAGTACAAATAAATATTATTCTGATTATTTTTTAAAAATTCAATAAATTAATTGCCAACAATTTTATACTATGTTAATATAACTAAAGTGGTATATACAACTATACCATTGATGAAGGGAAAGATTTTATTATGAACAAAAAATATATTCCTCCTATTTATATCCAAATAAAGGATATCCTGATTGAAAAAATTAATTCAGGAGAGTTAGAAAGTGGCAGTCAGCTTCCATCGGAAAGAGATCTAAGTGAAACCTACAGTATAAGTAGAATGACCGCTAGAAATGCATTAACTCAGCTAGTTGATTCTGGATATGCATATAGAGTAAAAGGCAAGGGTACTTTTGTAAGTATTCCAAATTATGAAAGAGATTTTGTTAAGTTAACTGGATTTTCACATATGCTCAAGTCTAAAGGTATAAAGCCAAGAAGTAAAGTTATAACACTAGGTATTATTGAGGCTAATAAAAAAATAGCTTCCCTTCTAGATACAACCATTGGAACCAAAGTTTATGAAATTGTTCGTGTTAGATATGGAGATAATATACCACTAGCACTTGAATACTCTTATCTACCTATAAACCTATTTGAAAATCTTTTACAATATGACTTTGAAAACACATCTTTATACGAGGTCATTGAAAACGTTTACAATTATAAGTTTAAATATTCAAAGCAATGGATTAAAATCACAACTTTATATAAAAATGAAGCAAAAATTCTTGATGTAGATGAACATACACCAGCATTTTTACTTGAATCAATATCCTATGATACGAATGACAAAATAGTAGAGGTTACAAGGTCTCTAAATATAGGTGATAGAACAACCTTCTATACAGAACTTTGGCCAAATGCTTGATTATAAAAACTAGTCTAACATTTATTTATGAGGTGAAATGATGTCTGATTCTATTGTTACTTTAATTGATGTTGAAAAAAGTTTTGGAAAAAATAAAGTTGTCCAAAAAATGAATATCGAAATAAAGCAAGGAGAATTTTTAACACTTTTAGGCCCTTCTGGCTGTGGGAAAACGACTACTCTAAGAATGATTGCCGGATTTGAGGAAGCGACCTCTGGAATTATAATGGTTCAGGGCGAACGCGTAGAAGACAAAGAACCATTCGAAAGAGATGTTAATACTGTATTTCAAAACTATGCTCTTTTCCCTCATATGAATGTTTTTGACAATATAGCCTATTCACTCAAAATCAAAAAAAAGCCAAGAGATGAAATTGCAAAAAAAGTTAAAGAGATGCTTGAACTAGTGCAATTAAATGGCTATGAATATAGAAAGCCTGATGCTTTATCTGGAGGGCAAAAACAAAGAGTTGCAATTGCTAGAGCTCTTGTAAATAATCCCAAAGTCTTGCTTTTAGACGAACCCCTAGGAGCTCTTGATTTGAAGTTAAGAAAGCAGATGCAGGTTGAGCTAAAAAGGCTTCAAAAAAAGCTTGGTATTACATTTATCTATGTAACCCATGATCAAGAAGAAGCTCTTACAATGAGTGATAGGATTGCAATAATGAATCAAGGTATCATTGAGCAGATTGATTCGCCAAAAGAAATATATGAGCATCCAGTTACAAAATTTGTTGCAGGTTTCATTGGAGAATCAAATATCTTCAATGGTAAAGTTATAGATTTGAGTAACGAAATCTTAACAGTGGAAACTTCGTCTGGAATAATAAAGGCAAAAGGTAAGGGTTTTGAAATAGGCGAAAGTATTTATGTTTCTATTAGGCCTGAGTACATAAAAGTAAGTAAAGTAATAATAGATGGATTTGATTTAAAAGGAAAAATAAAAGATTTTATTTATATGGGTACAGTTGTAAAAACATCAGTTGACTTAAAAGATCACTCTGAAATAAAATATAGCCGATTTGAAAAAGATGATGAGCTTTGTGAAGGTGATATTGTAAATATCTTTTGGAATCCAGAGAAAGCCGTAGCTATTAAAACACAAATTTAGTTTGGAGGAGTTTATGAACCAAAAATCAAACTTTACTAGAAAAACACTTCCAGCGATAGCAATGGCTGGGCCAGTATCTTTGTGGATGATTTTATTTGTAGCTTTGCCAATGCTTTATATAATTTATATAAGCTTTATGTCTAGAGGTGTCTTTGGAGAAGTTGTTTATGAATTTTCTTTAGATAGCTATAAAACTCTGTTAGATAGTACTTATTTTAAAGTTATTATTAAATCTATACGAGCAGCAGCGATATCAACTATATTATGTTTATTAATCGGTTATCCATTTGCATATTATATTGCAAAGCAACCAAAGGAAATTGCATCAAAGCTTATTATGCTAATTATGATTCCTTTTTGGACCAATTCCTTAATGAGATTAAATAGCTGGCTACTTTTATTTCAAACTAGCGGACCTGTAAATAAATTTCTACAGTATATAGGCTTTATTGAATCTCCTCTAAACTTAATTTACACTGATGGATTAGTAATGGTTGGACTTATAACGAGCATGCTTCCATTTGCCGTTCTTCCAATGTACAGTTCAATTGAAAAGTTAAGCAAATCTCTTTTAGAGGCTTCAGCTGATTTAGGTGCCTCAAGAATAACTACTTTTATCAAAATAACACTTCCTCTTACTTTTCCTGGAATAATATCATCAATCATTCTTGTATTTATTCCATCACTTGGTATATACACAGTTACAGATATGTTGGGTGGAGGCAAAGTTTTATACATAGGAAATATAATAAAAAATCAATTCGGAGCAATAAGAAATTGGCCTCTTGGTGCTGCTTTATCTGTATTATTAATTGTTATAACAGGGCTTCTTATATTTATATATACAAGATTTGCAAAGATTGAGGATATGGAGGTGCTGTAAGTGAGTAATTCTAAACTTCGAAAAAAAAATAACCTATCTAATTTAATAGGAATGATTTACTCCTTAGCAATATATACAGTGCTATATATACCAGTTCTTGTAATGATGATTTTTTCTTTTAACAATCAAAGATATAACTATTATTGGAATGGTTTTACTACTCAATGGTACGCTAAGCTTTTTACAAATTCTACGGTAATTGGAAGCTTATGGTATTCAGTAATAATTGCTGTTTTGGCTACTTTAATATCCGTTACCATAGGCACAATTGGCGCACTTGGATTAAGAAAATATGAATTTAAAGGGAGAAAAGCAATTAATAACATGCTCTATATACCTATAATAGTTCCTGAAATAGTTATGGCTGTTGCTCTTCTTATTGTATTCATGAAAGTTGGATTTGCTCTTGGTATGGGAAGTATACTTATTGGTCATTGCACATTTTGTATACCCTATGCAGTTGTAACCATAAAAGGCAGGATAAGTGGAGATGATTATAGTTTAGAAGAAGCATCGATGGATTTAGGTGCTAGTAGAATTCAAACATTTATTAATGTGACTCTTCCTTCTATTTTTCCAGGAGTCATAAGTGCAGCGTTTTTATCTTTCACATTATCAATAGATGATGTTGTAATGAGCAATATGCTTTCAGGCGCTAAGAATTCAACTCTCCCGGTTCTAATTCTATCAATGAATAAATCAGGGGTTACTCCAGATATTAATGCACTAACCACAATCATGATTCTTATCATTGTAATAGCAATGATTTTGAATAATAAAATTAATAATGCGTTAAAAAAACGCAGAAAAGTGGAGGGAATACTATGAAAAAAGCTTTTTTAATTTTTTTGACTGTGATTTTAGTTTCTAGTGCGTTTGTAGGTTGTAAAAGCAGCACTTCAAGTTCAGACAATGAGGATAACCAAACAGCTTCAAGCAAAGAATTAAATATTTACATGTGGCAGCAATATATATCAGATGATTTAATTGCAAAATTTGAAAAGGACAATAATGTAAAAATTAATCTCTCATACATGAGTGACAATGCAGATGCAATAACCAAATTAACTGCAGGTGGAGGTCAAGAATACGACCTTATAATGACTTGTGACGCTTATATGGAATCTCTCGTAAAGGGTGGGTATGTAGAAAAGCTTAACTTTGATAATATCCCTAATGCTTCAAATATTAACGAATCTTACTGGACAGCTAAAGAATATTGCGTTCCTTACCTTATGAATTATATTTATGTTGTTTACAATAAAGATACATCTCCAATCGAAATTAAAAGCTATAATGATTTAATCAATCCAGCCTTAAAAGGACAAATTGCAACTATCGATGGAGCTAGAAATCTGTTCCCTATAGCTCTCGTTGCTCTTGGATACGACCCAAACTCTACAAATGAAAACGAAATTGCTGAGGCATATGAGTGGCTAGTAAAGTATAATGAAAACGTTGTAGCATATGGAAATGCTGAGCAAAATCTTACAAATGGTACTGCCTCTGTAGCTTTTACTTATGATGGAAACGCTTCATGGGCAATGGCTGAATTAGGGGATAAAAATAATCTTGTTATAGCTGATTTTGATAAAGATCCTGTTCAACTTGGATTTGATCTTTATGTAATACCAAAAGGGGCAAAGCATGTGGATCTTGCTGAGAAGTTTTTAAACTATATTACAAATCCTGAAGTAATGGCACAAAACCTTATAGAATATCCGTATTCATGTCCTAACGATGCAGCTGTTGAGGTGGCTTCTGATACTTATAAGAACGATCCTGCAAGAAATTTTGATTATAAGCAAAACGTTTTTTTCCAAAAAGATGTTGGAGAAGCAATGACAATTTATAATGATTATTATCAAAAATTAAAAGTTGGAGAATAATTTAATTTGTTAGGAGAACAATATAATGCTAAAATTTGACGAGAAAAACGAGTTAAACAGTGTAAATGGAGCTTTGGCAATTAGATTAGAACTTGAGAAAATAGTTGATGAAATATGTAATGAAGGATATAAGAATATATGCTGGCTAGGAATAGGCGGAACCTATGCATCTTGTTTACAAGCTGAGGTACATATGAAAGAGTATTCCGCCTTAAACTTTTTTGTTGAAAATGCTGCTGAGTATATTCATACAGGTAATAAAAAAGTTGGTAAAGGTACCATTGTAATTATATCTTCTGTAACTGGAAGCACATCAGAAATGGTTGATGGAGTGATTAAAGCCAAGAATGCAGGTGCAAAAGTGATAGGGTTTGTTGATTATCCTGATACTAAACTTGCTAAATTGTCTGACTATCTGATTTCATATCCTAAAAATGAACAGCTTAAATTTTTTATGACTGCTGATAGATTTATGTATAATGCTGGCGAATTTGATGAGTATTATGAACTCTATCATGAGCTCGATGAACATCTGGCGCAATGCCTAGTTCAAGTGGAAAAATCAGCTGATGAGCTAGGTGAACTCATAGCTAAAAAGCATATGAATGATAAAATACATTATTTTGTAGGTGCTGGTAATCAGTATGGGGCAACTTATTCATACGCAATGTGCTATTGGGAAGAACAGCACTGGATAAGAACAAAATCCATTCATAGTGCAGAATTTTTTCACGGTATGTTTGAAATAATAGACAGAGATACAGCAGTTACAGTATTTATAGGCGAAGACTCTCAAAGAAAACTCAGTGAAAGAGTTGCGAACTTTTTGCCAAGAATTTGTGCTAATTACAATATTATTGATACAAAAGATTATGAATTAAAAGGGATTAGTGAAAAATTTAGAGGTCATCTATCTCATCTTCTGATGAGAGTAATAACTTCAAGAATAGATGTCCATTTAGAAAAATTAAACTGTCATCCTATGGAAATTAGAAGATATTACAGACAACTTGATTATTAATAACTTCTAATTCTTACTTATAACAGTCTGCTTCTCAAGCTTGAGGCAGTCTGTTTTTTTCGAAAATTTAAGAAATAAAATATAATAAAATAAATATAAAAAGGTAGAGATTAAAATGAATAAAAAGATATACATTGCTACTGTAGGTGATAACTGTATTGATTTGTATGATAATACAGGAGAATTTTTTCCTGGAGGAAATCCAGTTAATGTTGCAGTATATATAAAAAGAATGCAAGGTAATTCTTCCTATACAGGTGTTGTTGGTACTGATAAGTTTGGAAGGTTCATGGTTGATTCTCTCTCAAAAAAAGGGGTAGATATATCTCATTTAAAAGTACTTCCTGGAAATACCGCTGTTACTCATGTAGAAATAAAAAATGGTGATAGAATACTGGGTGATTATGACGAAGGAGTAATGGCTGATTTCAAATTATCAAACAAAGATATTGACTTTTTATGTAGTCATGATTTAGTTGTGTCAGGTATATGGGGAATGATTGAATCAGATTTATATAAGCTTAAAGCAAAAAACGTACCCATAGCTTTCGATTTTGCAGATAAAATCAACCATCAAATATCTAGAATAGCACTGCCATGGGTTGATTATGCTTTTTTTTCTGACGATTTTAGCAAAGATGAGGATATAAAGAATGCAATGAAAAATATTAAAAAAATTGGTCCTAAAATAGTCATCTTTACAAGGGGAACTAAAGGAAGCATTGCATATGATGGAAACAATTTTTTCGAATTTGGGATCTTTGATTGTAAAGTTATAGACAGTATGGGAGCGGGAGACAGTTATATCGCTGGTTTTCTTATGAGTCTTCTAAACGGCGTGTCTATAGAAGGTTGCATGAAAAACGGAGCGCTTAGCAGTAGTATTACTTTAGGTTACAAAGGCGCTTGGTGATTTAACATAAATTAATGTGTCAATTATATATAATAGGATAATAATTATAATATAAAATTTGTATCCTTCAATTAAAATCCCGCGGTGATTACAAAATCCGCACCTGACCAATCATCAATATAATCAATTTCTATATATTTGACATATTTTTCATCTTCTTTACTGATAATAAAAAACAAACCATCTATATCATATAAGCTATCATCATTTTGCTGTTCATCCTGAACTAACACATATGTTATTCCTGCTCAAGTCATAACCTTAGGCATAATACGATGTATTTTATTAGAGTATAATTTTATAAGTATATTTTTTGCCTTTTCAGTAATAATAATATTCATGATATCCATCCTTACTTTCTTTTAATTATCGTATATGTTTTATTTAAAATACTCATTATTATATACTAGTTTAAATCTATATATATAAATTATAAAGCTAATATTTTATAGGAGGTTAGGGATGAAGCTAACTATACAAGAGAAATCATGGATACTGTATGATTGTGGTAACTCTGCTTATTCTATGGCGGTTACTACATCCCTTTTACCTATAGTTTTTGGTATGTTTGATAATGTTAGTAGCAGTATGGATTTAGGTTATTTCAATTCAATTGCAAGCATAATTATTGCTATTCTTAGTCCTATACTTGGGACAATAGCCGATTACAAGGATACAAAGAAACGATTTTTTATTTTCTTTGCATTATTGGGTCTGCTCACTACAACTTCTCTAGCATTTGTATCTCCCGAGAATGGAAACTGGCAGATTTTAGTATTATTTTATATTTTGTCTGCTATTGGATTTTCTGGTGCAAATGTTTTTTATGATTCGTTTTTAGTCGATGTTACTTTAGATGAACGTATGGATAAAGTGTCGACAAGAGGCTATGCATTTGGTTATATAGCTAGTATTATACCTTTTGGAATTAGTCTTGGTTTTATATATTTTTTAGGAATGGACAAAGTAATTGGTTATCAGCTAGGCTTTATAATTACCTCTTTATGGTGGGGACTACTAACATTACCCATTATAAAAAACGTACATCAGCTTCATTTCATAAATCCAGAACCAAGACCAGTTCAAAATAGTTTTATCAGACTTAAATCAACATTTATCAATATCAAGAAATACAAAACTGTTGCTATTTTTTTAATAGCATACTTTTTTTACATAGATGGAGTTGATACAATCATTAAAATGGTAGTACCTTATGCTACATCTATTTTAGGGAGTGACTCACTCGACACCTTTACTCTACTTGGAATATTACTAGTAATCCAAATTATAGCATTTCCATGTGCTATAATTTACGGTAACCTAGCAAAGAAATATTCTGCTAGATTAATGATAATCATAGGTATAATAACTTATATTATTTCCTGTATTTCAGCATTTTATATTACTTATACATGGCATATTTTCGTACTTGGAGCATTAATAGGTTCTGCTCAAGGTGGAATCCAAGCTCTAAGTAGATCTTATTACGCAAAAATTATCCCTAAGCAAAATTCCAATGAATTCTTTGGATTTTATAATATTTTTGGAAAATTTTCTGCAATAATAGGACCAGCCGTAATGGCATTTTCAACTACACTTACTGGTAATGCTAGGTATAGTATTCTATCTATTATTCCTCTGTTCATTATTGGTTTGTTAGTTCTTATAACTTTACCTAAAGAGCATATAGTAAGAGATATCGTATAGGAGGAGCTCAGATGGAAGATTTTAGTTCTAAGCGAGCAAAGCATGTTATTGTAATTTCTTATGATGCTTTTTCTGAAGATAATTGGGATTTTGCCAGTTCACTTCCAAATTTATCACTATTAATATCAAAAGGAGTTTATTCAAATGATTTAATTAGCATTTATCCTAGTTTAACATATGTAGTACATTCTACATTAGTAACTGGAGTATATCCTGATAGACATGAAATTGTACACAACAATCCTTTTCAGCCATTTATCTCCGAAAAAAATCAGGAGTGGTTTTGGTATAGAAAAGATATCAATGCTACGACTATCTATGATGCTGCGAAAGAAGCAAATTTAACTACATCCGCAATATTGTGGCCTGTAACTGGCAAAGCTAAGATAGATTATAATTTACCTGAAGTAGTTGCAATAAACGGTGAAAATCAAGCTTTTAAAATTTTAAAAAATGGAAGCCCATTTTTCTGTGCAAAACTCAGCCTAAAGTATGGAAAAGTTTTGGATGGAGTAAATCAGCCAAATTTAGATGATTTTTCGACTTTGTGTGCAGTCGATACAATAAAATCGAAAAAACCTAATCTACTTTTACTTCACCTTATCGATTTAGATGATACTAAGCATAACTTCGGTACAAAAGGAACCGAAGTTAATAATGCAATGCTGCGTATGGATAAAAGGTTAGGGAGCATTATAAAAGCAGTAGATGAAGCTGGAATTAAAAAAGACACCGCTTTTATGGTTATTGGCGACCATGGCCATATTGATATTCAATATAAAGTGCATCTAAACAATATATTGAAAGAAATGGGTCTAATCTATGAGGATCGGAAAACCATGAAATGGAGAGCATATTTTCAATGCAATGGCGGCTCAGCTTATCTCCATATCAAAAAAGACGATCAAGAAGCAGAAAGGCTAACTTTAAATAAAATAAAAGAGATTTTATCAGTTGGAAAATACGGTATTGAAGATTTATACGATAGAACTGACTTAGATAAGCTTCATATTCATAAAAGTATTAAATATATGGTTGAAGCAAAACGAGGATATTGCTTTGATGAATCAATATCTAATACAACTATTGAAGACTTAGAGTCACAAAGAAAAAAATATTCTACTCATGGCTATAGAGAAAATAAAGATAATTATAAATGCAACTTGTTAATATCAGGGGAAATGATTAAAAATAATACTTCCTTAGAAAATCTAGCTATGGT
Organism: Acetoanaerobium sticklandii; assembly: GCF_000196455.1. Taxonomy (NCBI): domain Bacteria; kingdom Bacillati; phylum Bacillota; class Clostridia; order Peptostreptococcales; family Filifactoraceae; genus Acetoanaerobium; species Acetoanaerobium sticklandii. Next base: position 1,362,047 of record NC_014614.1, read on the forward strand.
TGATATAGCGCCAACTATAGCTAGATTGCTAGGAATTAGCTTTCCTAATTGCGATGGAAAACCAATAGAAATTTAGTTTACTCCTTTTGTAATTTATATATTAGATTATATATTATTTTCGAGACTATTCCTTATTAAATATTGGATGGTCTCTTTTTTGGTTTTAAAATAATAAATTGGGTAATTATTGGAATGAGAACGTTTTCAAAGCTTAATATTTTTTGAATACTTAGAATAAAAAAATATCTCTTGACTTTAAAAAATTAATAGTAGTAAAATGTACATATACATATCAGGAAACGTTTCCAGAAACGATTCCTGTTGTAAAAAACATACAGGAGGGAAAAGTATGAAAAAATTATTATCCGTTTTATTATTGACAGCTATGACATTTTCTCTAGCAGCTTGTGGTTCCACAAATGAACCTGCTGAATCAGCAGATTCCGGAGAAGGCAAGAGTACCGGCTCAATATATTATCTAAATTTCAAGCCTGAAATTGCTCCAGTATATGAAAAAATCGCTGAAGCATATGAAGCAGAAACTGGAGTTAAACTTAATGTTGTTACCGCCGCATCAGGAACTTACGAGCAAACTTTAAAATCAGAAATGGCAAAAGCTGACGCTCCTACATTATTCCAAATTAACGGGCCAAAAGGCTACGCAAGCTGGAAAGAATATACAGCTGACTTAAGCAATACTGAATTATACAGTCATCTTACTGACAAAAGCTTAGCAGTAACTGATGGTGATGGAGTATATGGTATTCCTTATGTAGTTGAAGGATACGGAATTATATACAACAACGCTTTAATAAACAAATATATTGCTCTACCTGGAGCTAAAATAGCTTCTGTTGATGAAATTAATAATTTTGAAACATTAAAAGCTGTTGTTGAAGATATAACAGCTAAAAAAGATGAACTAGGAGTTAAAGGAGCTTTTGCAAGCACATCTCTAAAACCAGGTGAAGACTGGAGATGGCAAACACACTTAGCTAACGTACCAGTTTATTATGAATTCAAAAATAATAATATTGATTTAGCAAGTGATGCTACAAAAGAAATTAAATTTGAGTATGCTGAAAACTATAAAAATATTTTTGATTTATATATAAACAATTCTGTTACAGAACCAAAGCTATTAGGAAGTAAGCAAGTTGCTGATTCTATGGCTGAATTTGCACTTGGTCAATGTGTATTTGTTCAAAATGGTAACTGGGCGTGGTCACAAATCAATGAAGTAGCAGGAAACGTTGTCAAGCCAGAAGATATTAAATTCATGCCTATATACACTGGTATGGAAGGTGAAGAAAATCAAGGACTATGCACAGGAACAGAAAACTTCTATGCAATTAACGCTAAAGCTTCTGAAGAAGATCAAAAGCTAGCAGCAGATTTTATTTACTGGTTATTCTCTAGTGATACAGGTAAAAAATTTGTAGTTGAAGAATTAAATTTTATTGCTCCATTTGATACATTTACAGATGCAGAAAAACCATCTGATCCACTTGCAAAAGAAGTAATTAAGTGGATGGAAAAAGAAGGCACTACTTCTGTAGCTTGGAACTTTACAGTTTTCCCTAACCAGACTTTTAAAGATAATTTCGGAGCTTCATTACTACAGTATGCTCAAGGAAGTATGTCTTGGGATGATTTAGTAACAAAAGTTGTTGCAGATTGGAAAACTGAAAGCAGTAACTAATTTCAATACTATTATTCACTTTAGCCCCTGCCTGTTTTATGCTCAGGGGCTTTTTTTACACAAATTTAAACTATAAAGGAGAAAATATGGAAAGGGCACTAAAAAAATATTTTGTTATATTTGCACTTCCAACCTTAATTGCATTTGCAATTTCATTTTTAATACCATTTTTTTAGGAATTTATCTTTCATTTACAGAATTCACTACTGTAACTAATAGTACTTGGGTTGGGTTTGAAAATTATAAAAAGGCATTTGTTGGAAACCCTGATTTTCTAAATGCACTTTGGTTTACATTAAAATTTACTGTAGTCTCAGTTATTTCTATAAATTTAATAGCTTTTATATTTGCGCTTCTTCTAACCAGAGGATTAAAAGGGACTAATATTTTTAGAACTGTTTTTTTTATGCCTAACCTTATCGGTGGAATAGTTCTTGGCTATATATGGCAAATAATCATCAATGGTGTGCTTTTAAACTTTGGAGTGGATATAACCTTTAGTGCTAAATATGGATTTTGGGGGCTAGTAGTTCTTATGAATTGGCAACTTGCAGGATATATGATGATTATATATATTGCAGGAATTCAAAATATTTCTTCTGACCTTAAGGAAGCCGCCCAAATCGATGGTGCAAATTCATTTCAGACTCTTATGAATGTAACTATTCCTATGGTAATGCCATCAATTACAATTTGTACCTTTTTAACACTCACAAATTCCTTCAAATTATTTGACCAAAACTTTGCACTTACTGGTGGAGCACCTGCAAAGCAAACTGCTATGCTTGCACTAGATATTTACAATACTTTCTATGGCAGAATAGGTTTCGAGGGAGTAGGACAAGCAAAAGCCGTTGTATTTTTTATTATGGTCGCATTGATAGCTTTTGTTCAGCTTTATATCACAAGAAGAAAGGAAGTGGAGAGTTAAGATGGTTGAAAATCAAAAAAAGAGCAATAACGTATTATTTTTCTTTATGACGATTTTAGCAATTACATTTTTAGTTCCAATTTTCATTGTATTAATGAATTCTTTTAAAGGACAATTTTTTATATCGGATGCTCCATTTTCTTTCCCGACCGAGCAAACTTTTGTTGGATTTACAAATTATCTAAATGGTATAGAAAAAATAAACTTTTTTTCAGCATTTGGGTATTCCCTTTTCATTACAGTCGGCTCTGTTTTGCTGATTACTATTTGTACATCAATGACTGCATGGTACATCACAAGGGTGAAAAGTAAAATAACATCACTTATGTATTATCTTTTTGCTTTTAGTATGATAGTACCTTTTCAAATGGTTATGTTTACCATGTCTAAAACGGTTAATGTTTTAAGACTTGATAATCCAGTTGGAATGATACTCATTTATTTAGGATTTGGTGCAGGTCTTTCGGTTTTTATGTTTGCTGGATTTATTAAAAGTATACCTTTAGAAATTGAAGAGGCGGCTATGATAGATGGCTGTAATCCAATTCAAACATTTTTTTTGGTAGTTTTTCCTATTTTAAAACCTACAGCAATTACAGTATCAATATTAAATACTATGTGGATTTGGAATGACTATTTGCTTCCTTATTTAGTTATAGGAAACAAGTATAGAACTCTTCCTGTTGCAATTCAGTATTTACAAGGAGGATATGGTTCAAGAGATATGGGATCACTTATGGCAATGTTAATCCTTGCTATTATTCCTATAGTAGTTTTCTATTTATCAGCGCAAAAGTATATAATAAAGGGAGTAATTTCTGGAGCAGTTAAAGGATAGTAGGTGATTATAGTGGTGACTATAAAAGATATAGCAAAAGAAGCAGGTGTGGCTGTTAGCACTGTTTCAAGAGTTTTGAACAATCATCCTGATGTCAGTGAAAAAACTAAATTAAAGGTTTTAGATATAATTGAAAAAAGAAAATTTGTGCCCAACAGTAATGCCAAGCATTTAAAGCAACAAAACACTAATACAATTGGAATATTTGTTAAAGGAACATTCAATTTTCTTTTCCATTCTATTTTAGAAAAAATTCAACCTCTTATTGAAGATTCTGGTTATATCACTGTAGTGAATTATTTGGATGAGGATGAAAATGAGGTTCAGCAAGCTAGAATATTCTGTAACGAAAAAAAACCTCAAGGGATAATGTTCTTAGGTGGGAATCTGAAAAATTTTCAAGATCATTTTTCAAAAATTGATATTCCATCTATTTTAGTTACAAACTCAGCTAGTCAATTGAATTTTAGCAACTTATCAAGCGTTACCACGAATGACAAAAAAGCCGTTGAGTTCGCTATTGAATATTTAATTGAAAAAGGCCATACAAATATTGGAATCATAGGTGGAAATGCTGATTCTTCTAATATTAGTGAGGTACGCTTAAAAAGTATTATAAAAACATTATATAAACATAAAATCAACTTTGATATTTCATCACATTTTGAACCAGCTCGATATTCTTTTGAAAGCTCTTATAAAGCTTGCCAAAGACTTATTAACAAAAAACTTGGAATAACTGCTATTTTCGCAATGAGTGACGTTATGGCAATAGGAGCAATGAGAGCAATGACAGATTCAAAAATTTCTATTCCAAGCGACATTTCAGTAATTGGGTATGATGGAATAGAGCTTGTTAATTATTACAATCCAAAATTAACGACTATACTTCAGTTACAGGATCAAATAGCATTAAATGCAGTTAAAATAATAACTTCTCAAATTGAAAAAAATCTAGATCCTATTCATAAAGTTCTTCCGTTCAAACTTATGGAAGGTGAAAGTGTAATTCGGATTTAATTAAAATAATATATTAAGATAAGGAATTGAAATACATGATAAATAAAATACAAGAACCTTTTGAAAGAGGCGCAGGTACTTTGCTTCCAGTTGCAAGTCTGCCGTCTAACTATGGAATAGGAACATTTGGTAAGGCCGCATATGACTTTGTTGACTTTCTACATAAATCTGGCCAAAAATATTGGCAGGTACTTCCTATTGGACCTACAGGTTATGGTGATAGTCCATATCAAAGTTTCTCTGCATTTGCTGGAAATCCATATTTTATAGATTTTGATTTCTTGATTGAAGAAAATCTTTTAGATATTAGGGATATCGAAAAAATAAATTGGGGAGATAACCCAAACCTAATCGATTATGGAAAGATATATGAGAATAGATACAGTGTTTTAAGAGTTGCCTTTAAAAATTTCAATACATCTGATGAATCCTTTATTGAATTTTGTGATGCTAATAGCTTTTGGTTAGATGATTATAGTGACTATATGGCTATAAAAGATTTATTCAAAGGTGTAGAATGGCTTAAATGGCCAGAGGATATAAGAAACAGAGATAAGGATGCTTTGGAAAACTATAGAATAAAATTATCAGATGATATAATGTTTTGGAAATTCCTACAATTCAAGTTCATTGTTCAGCTAAATCAATTAAAGAAATATGCACATAATAAAAATATAACTATAATCGGCGATATACCAATTTATGTTGCTCTTGACAGTTCCGATGTTTGGGCAAATTTAAAAGAGTTTCAAATGGATGAGAGCAAAAAACCAACTATGGTAGCTGGAGTTCCACCAGATATGTTTTCATCAACTGGCCAGCTTTGGGGAAATCCACTTTATGATTGGGATTATATGAAAGCCGATAACTTTAGCTGGTGGCGTAAAAGAATGAAATATTCAGCTCTTTTATACGACATCATAAGGATAGACCACTTCATTGGAATAGTTCATTATTATTCTATAAAATATGGTGAAGAAACTGCTATGAATGGTTTTTGGAAAGATGGCCCAGGTCATGATTTAATTAATTCTATTAATGAAGAAATTGGAAGTTCAAAAATCATTGCTGAAGACCTAGGGGTTGTTACCCAGAAGGTTAAGCAGCTTTTAAAAGATAGTGGTTATCCAGGTATGAGGCTCTTACAATTTGGATTTGATTCAGATGCTAGAAACGAGAATCTAGCTAAGCATTGTCCTTCGAACTCTGTTGTTTACGGTGGCACTCACGATAATGAAACTCTTAGAGGATATTTTCAAAACCTAGATTCTAAATCCAGAGCTAAAGCTAGAAAAATGCTTGATATTAAGCAGAATAGATTTTTTGTGTGGAAAGTTATTGAATCTGGGTTTAAATCAAAAGCAAATACTGTGATATTCCAAATACAAGACTATCTAGAGCTTGATAATTCTGCCAGAATGAATGTTCCATCAACCATTGGTGGAAACTGGTGCTGGAGATTATTACCAAATCAAATCAGTGATGATTTAATACACAAAATAGAAAATTTAATTAAGATAACAAAAAGATAGGAGAAAATTATGGCTAATATAACCCTAAAAAACATCCATAAGATTTATCCAGGAGATGTTACAGCTGTAAAGGATTTTAATCTGGAAATTCAAGATAAAGAGTTTATAATTCTAGTTGGACCATCTGGTTGTGGTAAATCAACTACTCTTAGGATGATTGCAGGTCTAGAGGATATATCAAAAGGCGAACTTTATATTGGAGATAAATTAGTAAATAATGTTCCTCCAAAAGATAGAGATATTGCTATGGTATTTCAAAGCTATGCTCTTTATCCTCACATGAGTGTATATAAAAATATGGCATTTTCTTTAACTTTACAGAAAGTTGATAAAAGCGAAATTGATAAAAGAGTACGCGAGGCAGCAAAGATTCTAGATATAGAACATTTATTAGAAAGAAAACCAAAGGCTTTATCTGGTGGTCAAAGACAAAGAGTAGCACTTGGAAGAGCTATGGTTAGAAATCCTAAAGTTTTTCTTCTTGACGAGCCACTTTCTAATCTCGATGCAAAACTACGTACAGCAATGAGAAGTGAGATAAGCAAACTTCACAAAAGACTTGGAACTACTTTTATATACGTAACTCATGACCAGACTGAGGCTATGACAATGGGAGATAGAATCGTAGTCATGAAGGATGGTTTAGTTCAACAAGTTGATACTCCACAAAATTTATATGATTATCCTGTAAATTTATTTGTAGCAGGTTTTATAGGATCTCCACAAATGAATTTTTTTAAGGTTAAGATTGAAAAGAATAATGAGAATTTTATAGCTAGATTGGGAGATTATAAGATACCAATTAATTGGAGCACTGATAAGTCAAAGAACTTGAGCAATTATGATGGCAAAGAGGTTTTAATGGGCATTAGACCTGAAGAATTACACGATGAGCAAAGTACTCAAGCTAAAGAAACCTTAAGCTTTGTTAATGCTTTAGTCGAGTTAAGCGAACCTATGGGCTCCGAAGTTTATTTATATCTTGATATAAATAATGAAAAAGCAATCGCCAAAATTCCTCCAAGAACAAATGCAAAAATTGGTGATGTTGTAAGCCTAGGAATTAATACTACAAATGTTCATCTTTTTGATATTGAAACTGAGAACGCAATTGCTGTGAGGTAAATATATGGATATAAATAAAGTGATTAAATCAGCACAAGATAAATGTAAAATTGAATACGGAAAAGAGCTTTCAAACGCCCTTGCTTGGCAGCTTCACAATTCACTTTCAGAGTCAATAAGGGAAGAAATAGGCGGTAAGTGGCAGGAATTAAAAATAATGAGTGATAAAAATAGAAAAGCATATTATTTTTCTGCCGAGTTTTTAATTGGCCGTTCAATTCAAAATAACTTGTTAAATTTAGGGATCCTTGATGAAATAAACAATAAACTAAAAGATCTTAATGTTGATTTTGGAATTTTAGAAGAGATTGAAGATGCTGCTCTAGGTAACGGGGGGCTTGGTAGACTTGCTGCTTGCTTTATTGAAAGTGCTGCAACTATGGATATTCCTTTAGACGGATATGGAATAAGATATAAGTTTGGATTATTTAAACAAGAATTTCAAGATGGATTTCAAATTGAAAAAGCTGATGATTGGTCAAAATATGGTGATCCATGGTCATTAAGAAAATATGAAGACTCAGTGTTAGTAAAGTTTAGTGACCAAAACGTTATTGCTGTTCCCTATGATATACCTATTATAGGGTATAAGGGAAATAATATTTCTACCCTAAGGCTTTGGCAAGCTGAGCCAGTCAATGAATTTGATTTTAATTTATTTAATGACCAAAACTATGATTTGGCTGTAAAAGAAAAAAATAAAGCTGAGGATATTTCTAGAGTCTTGTATCCAAACGATGATACTTTAGATGGAAAAAAATTAAGATTTAGACAGCAATACTTTTTCAGTAGTGCTTCACTACAGGATTTAATTAGAAAGTTTAAAAGAAATCATTCTGAGGATTTATTAGATTTTGCTAAGTATAACGTAATCCAGCTTAATGACACTCATCCTACAATTGCAATTCCTGAGCTTATAAGGCTTTTAGTTGATGAGGAAAAACTTAGTTTTGAATCTGCGCTTGATATTTGTAAAAAAACCTTTGCATATACCAATCATACAATAATGCAAGAGGCATTAGAAAAATGGGATATCGGCTTAATAAAAGAACTCCTTCCAAGAATCTATGAAATTATAAAACAAATTCACAATAATTTTGAAGAAGAAAAAAAGGATTTAGTAAAAAATAAAATTATTAGTAAAGCTTTATCTAATAGAACAAAAATAATAAATAAAAATACACTTCATATGGCTCATATGGCTATTTACGGTTCTAGCTATGTAAATGGAGTGGCTCAAATTCACACAGATATAATAAAAAGTGATGTACTAAAAGACTTCTATCAATTATATCCTTCCAAGTTTCAAAATAAAACAAACGGAATAACTCAACGCAGATGGCTAGCATTATGTAATAGAGAATTATCTTCCTTTATTAGTAATAATCTTGGAAATGAAAACTGGATAACAAACTTATCTGATTTAAAGAAATTAGAACCGCTTTCTAAGAGCACTTCTATTATTGAAGAGTTTTCAAATATTAAGCAAATAAAGAAACACCAATTAGCTGACTATATTTTTAGAAAAGAAGGTATTGCAATTGACCCTCAAAGTATTTATGATATTCAAATTAAAAGGCTACACGAATACAAAAGACAATTGCTAAATATTTTAACGATTTTATATATGTACAATGAAATTAAATCAGGTAATTTGAATAACTTTTATAAAACAACCTTTATTTTTGGAGCTAAAGCAGCTCCAGGATATAAGAGAGCTAAAAGTATAATCAAATTAATTAATGAAGTTGGCAATCTCATTGATAATGACCCGCTAGTAAGTTCAAAAATCAAAGTTGTTTTTGTTAGCAACTATAATGTATCCTATGCTGAAAAATTAGTTGCTGCAGCTGATATTTCTGAGCAAATATCAACAGCAGGAACAGAGGCTAGTGGAACTGGAAATATGAAATTTATGCTTAATGGTGCAGTTACACTAGGAACATTGGATGGTGCAAATGTCGAAATCGTCCAAGAAGCAGGCAGGGAAAACAATTACATTTTTGGATCAACTGTTGATGAAATAAGTAGCATTTCTAAATCATATAGTCCTATAGACATTTATAAATCAAATCCTAAAGTTAAAGCAGTATTAGATATGCTTATAGATGGTACCCTTAAAGACGGTAAAACTAAAGGCTTTAAGGAGCTCTACGATTCTATATTAAAAGGTGCTAGTTGGCATACGGCTGACCACTACTACCTACTACATGATTTTATGTCATATGTAGAGACAAGAATTAAAGTAAATAGTGATTTTTCATCCAAATATGAGTTTAGAAAAAAATGTTATATTAATATGTGTAATGCAGGCAAGTTCAGTTCTGATAGAACTATACAAGACTATGCTAAGGAAATTTGGCATGTATAAGCTTCAATTTTTTTATTAAACCTGAATATTTTAAAAAATTATAAGTAGACCACTTGATGGATGTTAATCTAAAAGTGGTCTTTCTAATTAATAAAATTTATTCCTCTTATGATTGCATTAATATAATAAAAAGATTAAAATAACATATTATTATCTATAGCACCTTTATTATGAAAGGCGGATTACGTATAATGGCGCACTTAACAGGAAGAACTGGCTATAAAAGCTTAATTGATAGATATAATAAGTTTCCACAAGGAGCCCCTGAGTCTGAAACTCTATATGAGATATTGAAAGTCTTTTTTACAGAGGAAGAAGCTCAATTAGTTTCTATGCTGCCTATCAAACCCTTTGATGTAAAAATGGCATCGACAATCTGGAATAAATCTCAGGACGAAACTTTATTAATTCTTGAAAATCTGGCAAGCAAAGCCTTATTATTAGATATGAATGACAATAAAAAACAAATGTATGTTATGCCACCACCTATGATAGGTTTTTTTGAGTTTGCTCTTATGAGAACTGGAGGACATTTTAATCAAAAATTATTAAGCGAGTTATTTTATCAATATATCGAAACTGAAGAAGAGTTTATGAGAAAGCTTCTATCGTTAAAGACCCCTATAGGCAGAATTCTTATAAATGAAGAAGCTATTAATAAGACTGATGAGGTTTATGTTCTAGATTATGAAAAGGCGACTAGCCTTCTAAACAATGCTACAAGCATAGGTGTAAGCAGATGTTACTGTAGACATAAAGCTGAACACCTTAATCAGCATTGCAATGCTCCACAGGAGGTGTGTCTATCTCTAAACAACCTCTCTGTTTCTTTAGCGAAGCACGGGTATGCAAGACTTATAGATCATGATGAAGCTCTCTCAATACTAAAAACAGCTTATAATAATAATCTAATTCAATTTGCTGAAAACGTTAAGGACGATGTAGGTTTTATTTGTAACTGTTGCGCTTGTTGCTGTGTAGCACTAAAAAGTGTTAAAAAAATGGGAATTCCTCAAACAATATCTTCCTCAAACTTTATTGCAAATCAGTTAGATAACTGCATTAGCTGTAAAAAATGTGTATCCGTGTGTCCAGTTGGATGCTTTGAAATTAAGGTTTTTAATGACAAAGATAAAGTAGTGCTGAATTCTGAGCTTTGTCTCGGATGTGGAGTGTGCCAAAGAGTATGCTCCATTAATGCAATAGAAATGAGCAAGAGAGATGTTAAAATTTTTACCCCAGTAAACACTGTCCATAAGCTAGTATTAGAAGCAATTGAAACTAATACTTTACATAACCTTATTTTTGATAATCAGGCTATGCTTAGCCATAAGTTCATGGCTGCATTTACTGGAGCTTTTCTTAAATTACCTCTTGTTAACCAGCTTTTAGTGAGCGAAACTTTTCAGTCTAAATATTTGGCTAGATTAATCGAAAAATTAGGATAAATTTGCTTTACGATTTTTGATTTTAGTATAAGTATATAGTATAATTCCAAAGATTATCCATCCGATTACTATGGCCCATTCTGCCATAATTAGTGATGATGGCTGGCCTGGCAAGTATAAAATTATCATAGCAGAACATAGTATAATTGCCATTATTCCTACAAGCTTATAATATTTCACTTTATAAGGACGATCTAGATTAGGTTCTTTTCTTCTTAATACTAAAAATGAGATTGATACCATTAGATATGAGTTTACTATTCCTAGAGATCCTGCATTTGTAAGCCAAACAAGCATTCTTCTGCCTAAAAGCGGCGATAATGTGGAGATTAAACCTATAAGTAAAATTGCATTAACTGGTGTTTTGTACTTTGGATGAAATTTAGCTAAAAAACTAGGTAACATTTTTGATTCTGCCATCGCATATATTGCTCTGCTTCCACCTACAAAGAAAGAGTTCCAGCTTGTCAAAATACCTCCAATTCCTCCTATAATAATTATTTTTGAAGCGATAGGACTGTTGTAAATATTTTTCATTGCATCTGCAGTAGCAAGCTTTGATTGTGATAATTCTTCATAAGATAAGCCAACCGAAGTGCTATAAATCATCATTGTATACCAAGCTATAGCCATAACCAGAGATAATATTATAATTTTTCCAATGGTATTAAAGGGGACATTAATTTCCTCTGCTGCCTGAGGAATAACATCAAATCCAACATATAAAAAAGGTGTCATTAAAGTTACTGCTAATATTCCGCTTTTACCATTGGAAAATAAAGGAGTAATATTTCCTGAGTGTCCACTAAATATTGCTCCTGTAAAAAGCATTAATCCTACTATTAAAATCATAATTGTAGCTATTCCTTGAAAAAATGCTGCAGGCTTCACGCCTATGTAATTTACAGATGTTATAATAATTGAACTAACTGAGCCAACAATAACCCAAGTAAAGTATATGTCATAGGAAGCAACTGAATACATATATCCCTTTAGATACGCGGGAAATAAATATTCAATAACAGTAGGAAAAGCTACTGCCTCAAATGCTACTACTGAAATATATCCTAAAACAATTGCCCAGGTGCAAAAAAATGAAGCTTTTTCACCCAAAGCTCTATAGCTAAAAACATGTTCTCCTCCGCACTGCGGCATAGCAGAAGTTAGCTCTGCATAAATTAAACCAACAAACAAAACCATTATTCCACCAAATACAAACCCCAGTATTGCACCTAGTGTTCCGGCCATCATTATCCATTCTCCAGTGAGTACTACCCATCCCCACCCAATCATAGCTCCAAAAGCCAATGCGATTATGTCTTTTTTTGACAAAACTCTTTCAAAATTATGATTACCTTCATTCATTTACTTTCCCCCCAATAGAATATATTTGTATCATAAAATTATACTATTTGTTTTCTCGTAAATCTTATAAATGAATTATTCAAGCTTCATAAAATTAAATTACAGAATATTTAATCATTTTATACAATTATATATTATTAGCCTAGATATCTACAAGCTAACAAAACACTAAAATTAACTTATATAAATCAAATATATTTTGCGTTTAGACTATTATCCTATTCAAAATAGTTTCTTATATATAATTATATATACGTAATCGTGTTATACTTAAAAGAAAAAAGAAGGAGAGAGTTATATGATATTAATTTGCTATCCTAAATGAACAACATGTAAAAAAGCCGAGGCATGGCTTAAAGAAAATCAATACACATATTTATATAGAGATATTAAAACTGAAAATCCTAGTAAGCTAGAATTAGCAAGCTGGTATGGCAATAGTGATATAGATATTAAGAAGCTTTTTAATACTTCTGGAAATGTTTATAAAGACCTAAATTTAAAAGATAATATTGATAAAATGACAATTGATGAGAAGCTTGAACTTCTTGCTTCAGATGGAATGTTATTAAAAAGACCTTTTCTAGTTTATAAAGATAAAATTAAGGTTGGTTTTAAAGAAAACGAATGGTTTTCTTTTTTAAGCGAAACATAATATAAGTTATGTTAACCTATAGATTATCTTTATATAATATATAAAACAAATCTATTGGATTACTCTTAGTTTTAAATATATTATTATTATAGAGTTTAATTTTAGATTATATTTACAATTAGGAGAATTCATATGATTATAGACACACATATGCATGAAAAAACTTATTCATCCGATAGTTTTTTATCATTAGAAGATATAGTTAAGAAATCTAAATCAATGGGCTTAGATGGCGTTTGTATTACAGATCATGAAAGCAATGAAATTAAGGATTTTGCTCATCAATTTTCAAAGCAGTCAGGATTTCTAATCCTAGTAGGTGCAGAAGTACTAACGCATGAGGGAGACATAACTGTTTTTGGGTTAGATGATTTACCAAAAGAAAAGATTCATGCTCAACAGCTTATTGATCTTACATTAAAAGCTGGAGGAGTTGCTATAAGTGCTCATCCATTTAGACATAATAATAGAGGAATGGGAAAATTTATAAAAAATGTACAGGGTTTATCAGGAATTGAGGCATTTAATGGAAGTACATTCCCACATCATAATCTATATGCATATGGCTTATCATCAGAACTCAGTATTCCAGCTCTAGGAGCTAGTGATGCTCATACAATAGATGCTATAGGAAAATATGCTACTTTAATCCCTGGTAATATCAGAGATGAAAAAGATTTTATAGAAGCTGTAAAATCTGGAAGAGTATCTCCAGTTGTTTATTCCAACAATAAATATGAGAGTTTAGATATAAATCAGATGTTATATAATAAACCTATTTATAAAGAAGCTATTTAAATACAAAAACCTATTTATACACAAAAAACTTCCGTAATTTTGTCATTAGACATCATTTATGGAAGTTTTTAATTATAAAATGTATATAATTATTTTTTTATAGACATATTTGAGAATTAACTAGTGAAATAAGTTATATATAGTGTTAAAATAAGGGTGAATGTACCTAGTTTGGTATATTTATAGTTCTAGATTAATTAAATTAAATAAAATCTTATCTAAGAGGGGAGTCAATTAAAAATGAGTAAGCCAGTTTTATCGGCTCATTTTGAGTCAAGAACACCATCAGATGTACGTTTAGCACAAATGAAATACGATGAGAGAAAAGTTAAGCCACAAGCAGTTATCAATGTAGGTATTGGTAATGTTTCTCTGCCTACAAATCCTGCTATGCAAAAAAGAATGTTTAATTTAAACGCGCCAGATAGTCCTTTTGCAAATGGAGTTATTAGATATTCAGGTACAGCTGGACTTCCAGAATGCCAAGATGCTTTTAAAAACATATTAAAATGCGAAGGCTTTGATACTAGCAAATTGCATGTTCAGGTTACAGATGGAGGTTCTTCAGGAATGGAGCTTCTTCTAATTGGAACTTGTGGTCCTGCAGGTACTGACGAAAAACCTTTGATGATGATTGACCCAGCTTATACAAACTACATTTCTTTTGCAGAAAGAGTTGGAAGAAAAACCGTAACAATTAAGCGTAAAATGGAAGACAATGGTAAGTTCACTCTTCCTGAAGTAAGCGAAATCGAAGAAATGATTCAAAAGCATAATCCTGGAGCTCTACTAGTAATACCTTATGACAATCCAACTGGCCAGCTATATGATTATGAAAACATGAAAGATCTTGCTAAGCTTTGTGTTAAGTACAATATGTGGATGGTAAGTGATGAAGCATACCGCGAGTTATATTATCAAGAAGACAAGCCTCTAGTAAGTATCTGGGGATTAACAGATGCTGATGTTCCTGGAATCGAAGGAAGAAGAATCAGTATAGAAACAGCTTCAAAAGTTTGGAATGCTTGCGGACTTAGAATTGGTGCTGTAATAACTGATAGCGCTGAGTTCAATAATAGATCAATCGCAGAATATACTGCTAATCTTTGTGCAAACGTTATCGGACAGTACATATTTGCTGCTCTAGCTCATGAAAGCAAGGAGCAAATTGCTGCTTGGTGTTCAGAATTACGTGAATACTACAAAAAACAAATCATGATGGTATATAATGGTTTAAAAGAACAAGAGCCAGGACTTATAGTTTCTAGCCCTGACGCTTCTATCTACTCAGTTATTGACGTTAGAAACGTTGTTAAACCTGGATTTGATGCTATAGATTTCGTATTATATTGTGCTCAAGAAGGCTCAATTAATATTGATGGAGTAGAAACTACTTTACTTGTAGCTCCAATGAAAGGCTTCTATGATATAAAAGCAGGGGAGGTTAACCCTGGAAGCACACAGTTCAGAATTTCTTTTGTTGAGTCTCCTGAGAACATGGCAAAGATTCCTGAATTATTTGTAAAACTATTAAGAGCCTTCGAAGCTCAAAGATAATTTACCCATTTAAAGCTATATCCATCAGATTTTTTTCTGATTTGGATATAGCTTTTTTTGAAATTAATGAAAAAAATCAAACAGCTCTCTTATTAAATTTTAGGAGTTGAAAATATGATATACGATGAGCGAATAAAAAACTTAAATCATAAGAAAATAAATAATGGAGACTATGTTTTATATTGGATGCAAGCATCGCAAAGATCTGAATATAATCATGCACTGGAATACTCAATTGAATACTCAAATAAACTTAAACTTCCACTTATAGTTCTTTTTATTATAATGGAGGATTTTCCTAAAGCAAATTTTCGTCATTTTCGTTTCATGCTAGAAGGTATAGAAGATGTCATGAATCAGCTAAAATCTCGTAAAATCAAAATGGTAATTAGAAAAGGTGAGGCTCTTCCTATAGTAAATGAACTATCTAAAAATGCATCAATTTTGATAACTGATTTTGGTTATTTAAAGCATGAGATTATTATGAAATCCAATATTGCACAGCAATTAAACTGCTCTATGCTCAGTGTGGAAAGCAACGTAATCATCCCTGTGGAGGTTACTTCTAATAAAGAAGAATATGGAGCCTATACCATTCGTCCCAAAATTAATAAAATTATTGACAAGTATTTAATCGAGCTTAATTCTAGACTAGTAATGCAATCATCGATTGATTATCCTATTAAGTCAGAGGATATCTCTGATTTAAACTCATTTATTGATAGCTTGAAAATCGATAAAAGTATTAATGAGTCAATTTATAAGGGTGGATCAGTTGAAGCAGAAAAATATCTTAAAGATTTTATAGAAAATAAAGCTCAATATTACTCTGAACTAAAAAATCATCCTGGAATGAATTATTCTTCAAATTTAAGTCCATATTTGCATTTCGGACAAATTTCTCCTCTATATATAGCTCTTAAAATAATAAAAAGTGACATTAAATCTAAAAAAGATTTTCTTGAAGAGCTCATAACAAGAAGAGAACTTGCAATCAACTATATATATTATAATAAAAATTATGATAGTGATATTGAAAAAATTTTGCCAAGCTGGGCATATGATTCCTTAATATCTCATCAGAATGATTTAAAAGACTATTTATACTCGCTTGAAGAATTAGAAAATGCAAAAACTCATGATGAGTTTTGGAATAAAGCTCAAAAAGAAATGGTTATTACAGGAAAAATGCATGGATATATGAGGATGTACTGGGGGAAGAAAATAATTGAATGGTCATTGACTATAAATGACGCTTTCTCAAAAGCTCTTTATTTAAATGACAGATATAGTATAGATGGAAGAGATGCAAACGGATATGCTGGAATAGCATGGTGCTATGGTAAACATGATAGACCATGGAAAGAAAGAGAAATCTTTGGAAAGATAAGATATATGAATGACAAAGGTCTAATAAAAAAATTTAACATGGAAAAATATTTAGATCTAAAATTATGATTTACGATTTCATTAATGATTGATTTTATCAAATAAGGGTAATTATTTAATTAGATGCTAATATAATATTTATATTATAATAAGGAGGAATAGTTATGTCAGATAAAGATAAAATCAAAAAAAATCCAGATATTTGTGAAAATGAAACTGCAGACTCTACAACCCCTGCTACAGATGTGTATGATAGTATAAAGTGTCGTATTAAAGAAACTAATGTAGATATACCTACAGAAGAAGCTGTCGAAAAAGCAAAAGAATGGGTAGATGATGAAAATATCAAATAATTTGATGTAATTTTAGTGTAAATTATATATTGATATAATTTACACTGTTTTTTTGTTATTAAATAAATAGGGATTTAGAGACAATACAAAGGAGGCAAACCTTATAATGTTTAAAAAGTATGACCACTCTCATCAAATGTCTTGTGATTTACTATATATTGATGAACAATCCTTTAACGATATACCTTATAGTGCAGAAGAGCTTTCTATGAGATTGAAAAAAAACACACATTATAATATATATATTCAATATATAAAAGATGTCCCAGTAGGATACATAGGGCTTCTTGAAGTTCAAAATCCCCACTATTCAGGTATTTGGATAGATTTAATTGCAGTTTGCAAGCAATATCAAAATCAAGGTATAGCAAAACATATGCTTGAACTAGTTATAAAAAAATTTAAAAATAAAGGTATAACTTTATCAACTGCTTTAGTTAGGGAAAATAATGCACCTTCATTGTGCGTTTTTAAAAAACTAGGCTATAAAGAGGAAGCTGATGCCTTCAAGTTGCTTTGTCTAGATAAAATTTAACTAATATGATATAATTTATTTGTATTACTTATGGATAAAATAAATAGAAATAGAAAAGAGGATTAATTTAGTATTAGTCCTTTTATTATGTTATAATCAAATGTGAACTATTATCAAAGGAGTAAATCATGATAAAGCAAAAAATTATGGTTTGTGTTACTGAACAGAAAACCTGCGAAAGACTTATAAAAAAAGGAATTGAATTAACTAAAGATAATGATACAGAAATTTTTGTTTTACATGTTGCAACTAAAGATATAAAAGTAATCGAAGATCCTAGAGCAGCTGAAGAACTAGAATATATTTTTGAAGAATCAAAAAAATACGGTGCAAGTGTAACTGTTTTAAAATCTAATGATATTCTAAAAACATTATCAAAATTTGCTATTGAAAATGACATTGATTATATGATTTTAGGAGAAACTAGACTTCAAAACGAAAAGGACAGTGTTATCTTTAAGTTAAGAAAAGAGTTAGGGGCAACAAAAACCCAAATAGAAGTAGTACCACTTAAATCAAATTAAATAATTAATGTATTAGAACGGAGATTGAAGTTAATGCAAAGAAGTAAAGCAAAACAAATATCACAAGATGAGATACTAATGCAACAATATAATATAAATTCATTATCACAAATGAACGAAGATTTCTTTAAAGAAAACGGCAGATATCAATCGTATTTTATTCAAACATTTGGCTGCCAAATGAATGAACACGATTCAGAAAATTTAGCTGGAATGTTTGATATGATGAACATAGATTTAGCTGATTCTATGGAAGAAGCTGATATAATTATATTCAATACCTGCGCTGTAAGAGAAAATGCTGAATTAAAGGTTTATGGCAATTTACACGCTTTAAAAAAACTAAAGGTAAAAAATCCAGATTTGATAATAGCTGTGTGCGGATGTATGATGCAACAAGATCACGTTGTAGATGAAATTAAAAAAAGATTTCCTCATGTTAGTTTAGTTTTTGGAACTCATAATTTATATAAATTTCCAGAGCTGCTTTTGAAATATCTGTCTGGAGACTCAAAGACACTAATTGATGTTTGGGATATAGACGGAAATGTAATTGAAGGATTGCCTTCCGCTAGAAGATATGACTTAAAAGCTTTTGTAAATATAATGTACGGCTGTAATAACTTCTGTACATATTGCATAGTTCCATATACTAGAGGTAGAGAAAGAAGCAGAAATCCAGAAGATGTTATTAATGAAGTAAAAGATTTGGCAAGAAACGGTGTAAAGGAAATTACTTTACTCGGCCAAAACGTTAATTCATATGGCAATGATTTTGATAACAAGGTTTCTTTTGCTAAGTTACTTACTATGTTAAATGATATTCAAGGGATTGAGCGTATAAGATTTATGACATCACATCCTAAAGATATTTCTGAAGAACTCATAGATGCTGTTGCAAATCTCGATAAAGTTTGCGAAAGTATACATCTTCCTGTTCAGTCTGGCAGTACAGCTGTGCTCAAAAAAATGAATAGACACTATACAAAAGATCAATATATTGAGCTAATTAATAAGATTAAAACTAAAGTTCCAAATGTAGCTCTAACTACAGATATTATGGTAGGCTTTCCTGGCGAAACTGAGGAAGATTTTTTAGATACTTTAGACGTATTAGAAAAAGTTCAATACGATTCTGCTTTTATGTTCATTTACTCTGTTAGAAAAGGTACTGTTGCAGAAAATATGGACAATCACATTGATGAATCCGTAAAAAAAGATAGATTTAATAGACTTCTTTCTAAAGCAAACGAGATAGCTGAATTAAAAAATTCCAAATATATGGACGAAATCGTTGAGGTTTTAGTAGAGGGCTTCAGCAAAAAAGATAAAACCCGATTGATGGGTAGAACAAGACAAAATAAATTAGTTAATTTTATAGGCGATGAGTCTATGATTGGATCTTTAGTAAATGTAAAGGTTACTGAGACAAAGTCTTTTTCTTTAAATGGAATAGCACTCGATTAGAGTGCTATTTTAAATAGATTAGAGGTGATATTCTTGGAAAAGCTTACTCCTATGATGAGGCAATATCTTGAAATAAAAGAAAACCATAAGGATTGTATTTTATTTTTTAGACTTGGAGATTTTTATGAAATGTTCTTTGAGGATGCAGTAACAGCATCCGAAATACTAGATATAACCCTCACAGGCAAAGCTTGTGGTTTGAAAGAAAGAGCTCCTATGTGTGGAATCCCTTATCATAGCTCTCAAGGATATATTCAAAAACTAATACTAGCTGGTAAAAAAGTTGCTGTTTGTGAACAAGTAGAAGATCCTTCTCAAGCAAAAGGGATTGTTAAAAGAGAAGTTGTTAAAATAGTGACTCCGGGAACTATAATAGATGAGGATATTATAGATAGAGAAAAAAACAATTACCTATTATCATTTTTAATCAATAATACTAATGTTGATATTTCATATATAGATATTTCTACTGGCGAACTAAGTACTACAGTTATTAACAAAAGTGAATTAAGCGATTTATTTTTCAAAATAAATCCAAGTGAAATTATAACAAATGCAAGTAGCAAAGAGATTCTAGATTCTGATTTAGACAAAAATATTAAATTAATAAACTCATATATTTCCGAAAATAATATTATTATGAATATTTCAGAAGAGCTCATAGATGAAAGCTGGTTACTCAATAATAAGCTTGATACTAATATATCTCTTTCTCTATATAAAATATTTAGATATATCAACCATACTCAAAAATCTATTAATCTAAACATGACTAAAAAGGATAATGGCGAGGCCTTAATTATAGATCATTTTACTTTAAAAAATCTTGAAATAATAGAGACTATTAGACGTTCAAAAAAGAAAGGTTCCTTATTTTGGGTGTTAGATGATACAAAAACAGCCATGGGAGCTAGAATGCTAAAAAATTGGTTATTGTATCCGCTTAAGAATGAGACTCTTATTAACTCTCGTTTAAACTATATTGATTTGTTCTTTCAGAACACTGATTTTACATTAAAAATGAGAAATATTTTAAATCATATTTCTGACTTAGAAAGAATATGCCAGAAATTATCGTATGATTCTATTAAAACTGACGACATACTTAGGTTAAAAGAGTCTACTTCAATGATAATCGAATTAAAAAAATTTATGGCTATGAGCGAATTTGAGCTATTAAGAGATTTTTATTTAAAGATTCCAGATTTAGAGTATGTTTTTGAGCTAATTGATTCATCTATAATAAATAAGGACTTTAATTCTAAAGAAAAATATATAATTAAATCTTCTTTTAATGACGAATTATCTGAACTTAGAAATTTAATTGACCACTCCGCCGAAATGATTTTAGGTGTAGAACAAAGAGAAAAACTTAGAACTGGGATTAAAACATTAAAAATAGGCTATAACAAAGTTTTTGGCTATTATATAGAAATAACCCATGCTAATTTAAAGAATTTTGATATACCTTCAGATTATATTCGTAAACAAACACTTACAAACGGAGAACGCTTTATAAGTGAGGAATTAAAATTATTGGAAGAGAAAATACTTACAGCTAAAGATAAAGCAGATTCACTTGAAAAGCATATTTTTGAAAATATAAAAATGGAGCTAAAGAACCATATAAACAATCTACTATCAGCTTCAAAGGTAGTTGCTATTTTAGATTGTTATCAATCTTTAGCAACTGTAGCTAATAATAATAACTTTGTAAGACCAGAAATTAATAATAAGGGATATATTAAATTAGAAAACGGAAGACATCCTGTTATAGAAAAAATGACATCTGATTATATGTTTGTCCCTAACGACACAACCATCGAAGATGGAATAATTCAAATAATTACTGGTCCAAATATGGCCGGAAAGTCAACTTATATGAGACAGGTAGCTATAATTGTTCTGCTCGCTCATATCGGTAGCTTTGTACCATGTTCTAAAGCTGAAATTTGTTTAATAGATAGGATTTTCACTCGAATCGGAGCTAGCGATGATTTATCTCAGGGACAAAGTACTTTTATGGTTGAAATGATAGAGGTTGCAAATATTCTTCAAAATGCTTCTTCTAACAGTTTTATTATTTTAGATGAGATAGGAAGAGGGACTAGCACATACGATGGTATGAGTATAGCTTTTGCAGTAATCAAATATATAGAAGATCAAATAAAAGCCAAAACTTTAGTTTCAACACATTACCACGAAATAACATCACTCGAAGACTCATCAAAAAATATCCAAAATTACTCTATGCTTGTAGAAGAAGTAAATGACAATGTAAATTTCCTAAGAAAAATAGTAAAAGGCAAAGCTGATAAAAGCTACGGCATTCACGTTGCTATGTTAGCCAACTTACCTTCGCAAATAATTGATTTAGCGCAAGATACGCTAGAAAGCTTAGAATCAAACGTTTCAGTTTATAAACCTAAAATTCAATCTACTAAGAAAAGCTCTGAGGTAGAAAATCATCAGTTATCGTTAGAGCAGTATTTTTATGATAATATCATTTCAGAAATAAAAACATTGGATTTAAATAATACAACTCCACTTGAAGCTCTTACTATACTTAATAATTTAAAAAATAAGTTAGGATGATGTATGATGAACAAAAATCAAATAAAACAGTTAGATGACAAAACTATTAGTTTAATAGCAGCTGGGGAAGTTGTTGAAAGTCCTGCCTCAATAGTAAAAGAGCTTATAGAAAATTCAATTGACGCAAAGGCTACAAGTATAGTTTTAGAAATTCGAGATGGTGGAAAATCTTATATCCGTGTAACTGATGATGGATTTGGAATCGACGAAGCTGATGTTGAGCTCGCTTTCAAAAGACATACTACAAGTAAAATTACATCTTTTACTGATTTTTGCAATTTGTATACTAATGGATTTAGAGGAGAAGCTTTAGCAAGTATAGCTGCAGTTTCAAGAGTATCGATTACAACTAAAACCAAAGAAGCATTTTTAGGAACCTCATTGATTATTACAGGTGGTATAATCGAAAAAAAGGAAAAAGTTGGAGCAAAAGATGGTACGACTATTATAATTGAAGATTTGCTATATAATACTCCTGCTAGAAAAAATTTTCTAAAGAGCAACCAAGCAGAAACTTCAAAAATTAATGACATTGTAGAGAGACTAGCACTTATTAATAACTCTGTAAAATTCAAATATATAAACAATAATAAAGTTATGTTAACAACGTCTAGTAATTTAACCTTTTCAGAGTCTATGAATAATATTTATAATAACGCCTACGATAAATCTATCAAAGAACTTCCAATCGAATACATTGATGACTATGGTATTGAGGGTTTCTTAGGTGATAATTCTATTATGTCACATAATAGAAAAAATCAGTATATCTTTGTAAATAAACGAGTTGTAAAAAGCAAGCTCATAACTTCCGTAGTTGAAGAAGCTTATAGTCAGTTTATAACTATAAATAGATTCCCGATTTTTTTAATTAATTTAAACGTAGATCCTGCCCTTATTGATGTTAATATCCATCCAAACAAATTAGAGGTTAAGTTTTCTAACGAAAATAAGCTTAAAGACATTTTATTTAATTATATTAAATCAAAGCTATCAGAATCTATAATGATTCCTAAATCAAATCTAAGTTCAAAATATGATAAGGTTAAAAAAGACGAACCTCAAAATATAAATTTTGATTTATTTATAAATGAGACTAATCTGTTTCCTCAAGATGCTGTAAAGAAGCCAGCTTCTAATAATTACACATTAGACTCAATGCCAACAAACGATAAATCTCATGATTTAGAAAACTTCATAATAAATACTAAACCCAATGCCGAAAACAATCTTTTTATTAATGAAAATCCAAATAATAACTATGATTTAAGCTCAAAACCTAGCTCTAATAAAACTAATCTAAATACTACTTCTAATTCTAACCATCAGTTTAATTATAAAGATCTTAGCGTTATTGGTGTTTTTATAAATTCATATATTATTACACAATACAATGAAGCTCTATATGTGATTGACCAGCATGCTGCTCATGAGAGAATATTATACGAAAAATATCTCAACTCCTACAAGAATGATAAAATATCCTCTCAAAATCTATTAATACCAATTTCTATCAATATATCATTTGATGTTTCAGTTTATATTCATGATATAATTGATTTGCTTAATGATTACGGCTTTAATGCAGAGCCATTTTCTCAAGAATCATTGGTTATTAGAGCCATTCCAAATATTTTTAATCAAAATGAAGCAATAAATTTAGCTAATGAGCTTATTAATAATTTTTCAAAACAAATATATCTATCTGATGAACTAAAAGAAAAAATTGCATCTAAAGCATGCAAGTCAGCAATAAAAGCAAATGATAAATTGCTTAGACTTGAGATATCTCAAATACTAAGTGATTTAGATTCTTGTGAAAATAAGTACTCTTGCCCACACGGAAGACCTATAACTATAGAACTTAGTAAATACGAGCTCGAGAAAATGTTTAAAAGAATTGTATAATGAGGTAAATATGAAAAATAAAAAAATAATAATTATAGCGGGACCTACTGCTGTAGGAAAAACAGCACTTTCTGTATCTTTAGCGAAAAGAATTAACGGAGAAATCATATCGGCTGATTCTATGCAAATCTATAAGCAGATGGATATTGGAACAGCTAAAATCACTGCTTCTGAATCATCTGGAATAACTCACCATATGATCGATATTGTATCTCCACAAGACGATTTCACTGTAGCTGATTATGCTAAACTTGCTAGAGAAAAAATTGAAGACATTCTTTCTAGAGGTAAAGTACCTATAATAGTAGGTGGCACTGGGTTATATATAAATTCTATAGTATTCGAAATGGATTTTAATAATTCAGCTCCTGATACAGGAATAAGAAATCAATATAATACTATTCTCTTGGAACAAGGACCTGAATATTTATATTCTATTTTAGCTAAAAAAAATCCTGAGGCAGCTAACTCAATTCATCCTAATAATACTAAAAGAGTGATACGTGCTTTAGAAATATTAGATTCTAAAGATGACTTTTCAAATTTTGAAAATGCTCAAAATAAATATTCTAAGTATGATAGTAAAATCTATATTTTATCTCTCGAAAGATCAATACTTTATAATAGAATAAACTCACGTGTGGATACCATGATAAATAATGGATTAGTCGATGAAGTAAAAGATTTGCTTTCGAAAGGCTTGACTAACCAGCATCAATCTATGAAGGCGATAGGCTATAGACAAATCATCTCATATTTAACTAATGATTTATCACTTGATGATGCTGTTGATTTAATAAAAAGAGATAGCCGTAGATATGCTAAAAGACAATTTACTTGGTTTAAAAAATATAAAGATGCGAAATGGCTTGACGTAGAGTCGCAAGATATTGAAAAATTGACAGAGCAGATTCTTAATGATTATAATAAATCGTAATGAGGTATTAACATAATAAAATATAAAATAAAATTTCAGGGAGGGCTAATTTTGAAAAATTCAATAAATCTTCAAGATCAACTTTTAAATCAAGCAAGGAAGGAAAAAATATTTCTAACAATATTCTTGGTTAATGGAGTTCAAATCAAAGGAACTATAAAGGGTTTTGACAATTACGTAATCTTGCTAGACTCAGATGGCAAGCAAAATATAGTATATAAACATGCTGTATCTACTATAATCCCAGCTAAAGTCCTTACTTTCAAAGTAGGAGATGAAGAATAAGTTCACTTGCTTTATAATTAACTGAAAAAGCTTCACATAATTGAGACTTCAATTTATTCACAATAAAATACTAGGAAGATGCCTAGTATTTTATTGTGAATTTTTTTATAGCCTCATCTAAGTCTTTAGAGTTTGAATGTGTGTAGATTTGGGTTGTAGATATAGAGCTATGACCTAGCAATTCTTGAACCAATCTTATGTTTGTGCCATTTTTTAATAAGTGGGTAGCAAAAGTATGTCTGAGCTTATGAGGAGTTACATTTTTATTTAAATTAGCACTTAATCTTAATTCCTGTAAATTTTTTTGTACATAACGACTTGTTAATCTATCTCCTCTTTTAGAGATAAACAGCGCACAATTAGAAGTTTTAGTTTTATTTCTTAACGTAAAATATCTTTCTGCAAAATTATAAACAAATCCTTCTTCGTATATTTGAAAAAAAGTGGAATTTAGCTCTATTGGCAAATATCTTTCTTTTTCGCCCTTACCTTTTACATAGAGACGATTAGTATTTATACCTTGTTCAAAATCGCTTAAATCTAAATTTAGAGCTTCGTTTATTCTTAGTCCCGTGTGGATTAAAAGATTGAATATGAATAAGTTTCTTATTTTTGTAAATTCATTTTTATTGGTATCTAATATTGCTTTATTTATTTTTTTTATTTCTTCAATTTCTAAATAAGTAGGCGCTTTATATGGATTTTTAATTTTTGCTTTTATAACGCTATCTTTAGGTATTGGATTTTTATTAATCTCATTTTGTTCCTCTAAAAAATCAAAAAACAATTTCATGACATATTTTTTTCTTTTTATTGAAATTGAATTATTGTCTCTAACAGAAACGAGATGAGTATAATATGAATTTATATGTATTGGCCTTATATCTGTGATTTCTTGCGAAAGGATTTCGCTTATGCTACAGTAATCAAAAAAAGTTTTTATATCTAAATAATAAGAAACTACAGTGTTGTTGCTTTTTCCTGATGAAATAAGAGCATTCGTGAACAGCTTTACATACATTTTAAAAGCATTTGGTATTTCTTTATCTATTTTGTTATTAATTTGTATCAGAAAATTTTTATCCATGTAACCCTCCGGTTTAGTTCGCATAATACATATTATGCGAACTAATTTTGAATTTATTATATCATAATTATACTAAAAAGAAAACTTTCATTCTGATATCGATTTCCTTCAAAAAATTTATTGCAATTTCATACATTTAATACTAAAATCATTACTTATATAGGAGGGCACAATGTATATATCATCGAATAATTATTATAGCTATTTTGGAATTTCGAATGACTTAATTAATCAAGCTTCATCAATAGAAAAAAGTCTTTCTAAAATTTATTCCAAGTTAGATAAAATTAAAGAAATTAACCAATTAAAAGTTTTAAAAGCAATGCAGGATACAAAGTTAAGCGATTCCCACTTCAATTCTTCCACAGGCTATGGTTACAATGATGCAGGAAGAGAAAAAATAGAAGAAATATATGCCAATGTATTTAATACTGAAGATGCTTTAGTAAGACCTACATTAGTAAATGGAACTCACGCTTTATCAACTTGTCTACAATCTCTGCTTATGCCTGGCGATACAATGCTTTCCATATCAGGGAAACCGTACGATACTTTAGATGAGGTAATAGGAATAACAAATCATCCTCTGTCTCTAAAAAGCTATAACATAAAATACAAGCAAATAGATTTGCTTCCTAGTGGTAATTTTGACAAAAATTCAATCGTGAGTCACCTCAAAGTTAATTCAAATATTAAAATGATTTATATCCAAAGATCAAAAGGATACAGCAGAAGAAAAAGTCTTACTATAAATGCATTAGAAGAAATATGTAACTTGATAAAATCAATCAATCACAAAGTTATAATCATGCTTGACAATTGCTATGGAGAGTTTATCGAAACTCGTGAACCAACAGATGTCGGCGTGGATATAATGGCTGGATCTTTAATAAAAAATCCAGGAGGAGGCTTAGCTATAACCGGAGGCTATATAGTAGGAAAAAAAAGCTATGTGGAGCTCGCTTCCCAAAGATTAACCTGCCCGAGCATAGGAAAAGAATGCGGACTTACATTCAATACCAACAGATTGACACTACAAGGCCTTTTCTTAGCTCCAAGCATTGTAAACTCAGCTCTAAAGGGAGCAATTTTTTGTTCCAAGCTTTTTCAAGATAGCAGCTATGACGTTTATCCAGTGTACGATGAAGCAAGAAGCGATATAATACAAGCAATTGGCCTGAATTCAGAACTGGAGGTAATAGAGTTTTGCAAAGCAATACAAGCTGCCGCACCTGTGGATTCATATGTGACACCAGAACCATGGGATATGCCTGGCTATGACAGCAAGGTGATTATGGCTGCTGGAGCTTTTATACAAGGATCTTCAATAGAACTGAGCGCTGATGCGCCTATAAAAGAACCCTTTACTGTATATTTTCAAGGTGGAATTACATACGAACATTCTAAGCTGGGAGCTTTAATGGCTTATAATAATATAAAAAAAATCAAGGAGTGATTAGATGCCTAGTGAAATAAAATTTTTACCTTTGGACAATTTGCTTTATGTAATAAAAAAAGAAAACCATGATTTTGAGTATTTAAAAACTTTACTTAGCAACCACCCTGAAATTAAGTTCGTTTCATTAGTAGGTATGGATCTAAAAGGCAACGGTACTGACGAAAGAATCCCTATACAATCCATGCTTGATGACATGGAAAGTTTCTTCAGCCTAGGAATTCAAACTGACGGTTCAAGTGTTGTTTTACATAATATAGCTACTTTAAATGATGCTAAAGTTATAATTCTACCAGATTTAAAGGTAAATTGGCATGTTGATTATAATTTCGGACATTTAGACCATATAACTGGTTTACCTATCGGAACGCTTAGAATACCAGCTTTTTTAATTCATAATAACAAAATGGTTTGTTCTAGATCTATACTAAAAAAAGCAGTTAAAAGATTTAAAAATAATTGTCTTGAAATCATAGAAAATAGCGAATCTTTAAAAGACGAGCTTGGCATTAAAGATAAAAAAATAAAAACTATACACATGACTTCAGCAACTGAACTAGAGTTTTGGGTTCAAACACCAGAAGACAAAGCAGACGAAGAAAAACTATCAACTTCTCAAACGCTTAAGGAGCAATACTGGAAACGTACAGAAGGAACCGTAAGAACTGCAATGGAAAAAACCATATTGATGATGGAAAAATATGGTTTCGAGCCAGAAATGGGTCATAAAGAAGTAGGAGGAGTAAGACCTCAAATCAATGTAAGCGGAAAGCAAAGCCATATTATGGAGCAGCTTGAAATAGATTGGAAATATACAAACACTCTTCAATGCGCAGACAATGAGCACTTTATAAGACATTTAGTTCTGGACGTATTTAACAGCCATGGCTTAGAAGTAACATTTGCCGCCAAACCAATAGAAGGTGTAGCTGGTAGTGGAGAGCATACTCATCTAGGAATTATGGCAGAGCTTGAAGATGGTACTAAAGTAAACTTATTTGCTCATAAAAATTTCAAAGAAGAATATATGAGTTCGATAGGCTTTTCATCATTAATGGGAATACTAAAGAATTACGAAGTTATTAATCCTTTCGTTACATCAACAAATGACGCATTAAATAGATTAAAGCCAGGCTTCGAAGCTCCTGTTTGCATTGTATCTTCTCTAGGACATTCGCCAGAGTTTCCATCTAGAAATAGATCTATCCTAGTTGGATTAATAAAAGATATAGAAACACCTTTATCAACAAGATTTGAGCTTAGAGCTCCAAATCCTAACTCTAATACTTATCTAGTATTAGCTTCCTGCTATCAATGTATGCTTGATGGTATATCCAAACTTGCTGGAAAATATAGCTTGAAGCAATTAGAAGCGGAATTTTCAAAAAAAGTTGGAGATGAATCAATTTACTTAGAAAAAAATAGAGAGTACAGAAGCGAGTTTGACGTATTTGAGCATTACACAGAATCTGAAAGATCTGAGCTTTTTGGAAAGCCTCCTGCTACTGTATATGAAAATGTGATTGCTTTTGATAGTTATCCTGAAAAAGTTGAAACTTTAATAGAGGGCGAGGTTTTTACAAAAGCTATTATTGATTCATACAAAACCTCAACAATCGATATGTGGATTAACGAGCTTAGAGGAAGAATAATAGAAGACAATATGAATTTAGTGAGAAATTGTGCTAAGGTTCATGATGACGAAATTTCGGATTTAGATATTGTTAACTGGAATAGAATTAATACTTTGAGATGGGAGCTAATGAAGGATAGTGTAGATAAAAAATCTATCTTTACTAATATTAGAAGTCAAATCCTTCTCAATGACCTAAACGAAGTTTCAAACTTGCAAAAAATTATGAGCGATAAAGTTAAATTACTTAAAGAGCTTTATTTAGCATATAAAAAGAACATCTTCTAGATTATCCCAATATAACGTTTTAATCAAAATACGCGTATTATTGAATTTAGAAGTATTTAGTTCATGAATAAAAAATAAACCCACCAAAACAAGGTGGGTTTATTTTTTATTATGATTATATCAAAATTATTTTATCCTTAGACGTGAAGCTCTTATTATAGAATTTTTTTACAAGCTACTTGTTTTATTTTTAAGATACATCTGTTCTTATAAGTGTTTTAACAACCCCTAATATAGAGATATTTTCAGGATAAATAGGAGAGTATGCTTCATTTTCAGGTTGCAGTCTAATCCTATTTTTTTCCTTAAAGAAACGTTTAACAGTTGTTTCATCATCATTTATAAGAGCAACTACAATATCCCCATTTTTAGCATATTCAGTTTTTTCTACAATTATAGTATCTTTATCATATATTCCAGCATTAATCATGCTATCTCCTTTAACCTTAAGCATGAAATATGTTCCATTATTTACCCAAGATGAAGGAATGGGCAAAAATTCTTCTATATTTTCTACCGCCAGAATAGGAGCTCCTGCAGTAACTACGCCTAGCAATGGTATATCAACTGAGCTTCTTCTATAAAAGCCTTCTTCATCATCCGAAAGAATAACTTCAATTGCTCTTGGTTTTGTTGGGTCTTTTTTAATGTATCCATACTCTTCCAGCTTATTCAGATGAGAATGTACAGTAGAGGTGGATTTTAAATCAACCGCAGAACATATTTCTCTTACAGAAGGCGGATATCCCTTTTTTTGAATTTCTTCTTTTATATATAATAATATTTCTAGTTGCTTCTGATTTATTTTAGAATACATAATATCATCCTCCATGTCTTTGTTATAGTAACAATTATAACATATGAAACAAAAAAAACAAACATCTGTTCACATTTGCTATTGACTAACGAACAGACGTTCTAGTATAATGATATTAGAACATCTGTTCGTATACGTTTTATATCTAAGGAGGATAAAAATGAAAACTAGAAGAAAAAAAAATAGACATTATATAAATAGCAAAGTTAACATAACTATATTATTGTTAATAATATTAATTTCCACTGTTTTTAGCATATATTCACTAGGTGAGAATAATGAAGCAAATCAAATATCATATTCTACCTACACTATACTATCAGGAGATACATTATGGGATGTATCAACTAGATATAAAAACCCGAGCGATGATACAAGAGATTTTATCGAAAAGATAGTAGAGGCAAATCAATTAACATCTTTAAATGTAATTCCAGGACAAAAATTACTTATTCCAATCGAAAGTACTTTCAACTAAAATAAAGCCATGCGGCTTTATTTTTTTTCATCATTCCATTCAAAATTCTTTATTATATCTCTTTTTAAATTTTTCCTTTGCGCTGAATATAATTGTGTAGTAGTTATATTTTCATGATCAAGTAAAGTCTTAACATCATAAATAGAAAACCCATAGTCAATAAGAGAGCTTGCTGCAGTTGCTCTTAATTTATGTGGACTATACCCTTTATCCCTAGTAGTACCCATAGCAAGAGAAGTATATTTCTTTACAAGCTCTCTGATAGCTTTCATTGTTAGCCTTTTATTTTGTATGGATAAAAAAAGAGCATCCTCATTATTTTCATCAAGTAAGTCAGAATTTGGTCGTTCGCAGGATATATAATCATCTAAAGCTTTTTTTATTGTTGAATTCAGTGGCATTAACGCTTCTTTAGATCTTTTTCTGTAAATTTTAAATTCGTCACGACCATAATTAAATGATGACAAATTCAATTGCTGTATTTCTGACAATCTAAGTCCATAGGTTACAAATAAAAGCAAAATAGCTTTATCTCTTAATTTAGTCTTTTCCCAATATATTTTTTCTTTGTCTGTCAATCCTTCTCCTGTGGATACAATATCTAGCATAATGGCAACCTCGTCAACTGCTAGCTTCTTTATAGCATCTGGTTGAGGTTTTGGCAATTTTATTGGATTAAAACCATCAGTTATGTTATTTTCCAATTGATTATTTCTATACATATACTTAAACAAAGAGGATAGAGAGGATTTTTTTCTAGCTAAAGATCTATTGTCATTTTTAAATAAATAATCATTTCCATTTATTGATTTTAAATATCTTGTACAGTATTCTCCAATATAATAGTTAATATCTCTAGCTTTCAACTTAGAAAATTGTTCTATTGTAATTTCAGACAAATTGTTCAAGTGTATGAATGATTCATCATTACTGATTAAATACTTTAAAAAAAATTCAATATCTTCGAGGTATGCAAGCCTTGTAGATAAAGAAACTGCATTTTTTAAATATATAAAATAATCCTTCATAAAATGAGGCAGAGCAGTTTCGATTTCTATACATTTATCTATTATATGGTGTTGTTTGGCAACAATATTATCTGGTTTGTCAGATTTGTTATGTATTTTTACCATGAAATAAACCTCCAGCTTAAGTTAGTTTTTTTAGACCAGTAAAAGGTGACAAGTATATTATAAGCTAGATTTAAACAGAATAGTAATAATTCGCTAAAATGCACTGTAAGTAAAAATCCATTCAAACTATTCCCTAAATATACATTTAAAAACTAGTTGAATCCTTAAATAAATAGGCCCCTAACATAATTTTTCTATAATTAAGGGCCATTTTTTTATTTTTTATACATTTAACTCTACATCTTTAACTAGATTCTTATATTTTTCTAGTATAGGATTTACATCATTTAAAATAAATTCTTCAACTTGTTCTTTTGATCTTCCTATAAAATTCTCAGCTTTAAGTACATTTTTTATCTCAACTTCGTCTAAATTAAATTCAGCATCATTTGCTAATAATTCTATTAGATTATTATGTCCACCATTTATTTTTACATTTTTTGCTGCTTCCATAGAATAAACTCTAATTTTTTCGTGTAGCTCTTGTCTATCGCCACCTTTTTTTACAGCCTCCATAAGAATATATTCTGTAGCCATAAATGGAAGTTCTTCATTTATATGTCTGTTTATCATATTCTCATACACAACAAGCCCATTGGTAACGTTAATTGCAATTTCTAAAATAGCATCTGTTGCTAAAAATGCTTCACCAATTGCTAATCGTCTGTTTGCTGAATCATCTAAAGTTCTCTCTAACCACTGAGTAGAATGAACTAAAGCTGGGTTTTGAGCTAAATTTATTATGTATTTTGATAACGAAGATATTCTTTCTGAACGCATTGGATTTCTTTTATAGGCCATTGCAGAGGATCCTATTTGAGTTGATTCAAAAGGCTCTTCTAGCTCTTTAAGATGCTGCAATAATCTTATATCATTTGTCATTTTATGAAGACTTTGGGCTATCGATGATAATGATGAAAGTACATATGAGTCTACTTTTCTACTGTAAGTTTGCCCTGTAACTGGATACGACTTTTTAAAACCCATTTTTTCGCAGACTTTTTCATCTAGCTCTTTAACTTTATCATGGTCGTGATTGAATAATTCTAAGAAAGATGCTTGGGTTCCAGTCGTTCCTTTGACCCCTCTTAAATATATTTTATTTTTTCTATAAGTGACTTCTTCTAAGTCCATCAACAAGTCATATAGCCATAAAGTCGCTCTTTTACCAACAGTCGTTAATTGTGCTGCTTGAAAATGTGTGAATCCTAGAGTTGGAACAGATTTATATTCTATTGCAAATTTTGATAAATTATTTATTACTGAAGCTAGCTTTATTTCAATTAACTCCAAAGCCTTAAACATGTTAATTAAGTCTGTGTTATCCCCTACATAGCAGCTTGTTGCACCTAGATGAATAATGCCTTTTGCTAGCTCAGCTTGCATTCCAAAAGCCTTTACATGGGACATTACATCATGCCTTGTCTCTTTTTCAATTTGCTTTGCTATATCATAATTTATATTAGATTCAAAGTCTTTCATATTTTGAATTTGATTATCATCAATATTAAGTCCTAATTCTTTTTGGCTCTCAGCAAGTGCAATCCATAATTTTCTCCATGTTTTAAATTTATTTTCATCTGAAAAAATATAACTCATTTCTTTGCTTGAATAACGCTCGTTTAATGGATTTTGATATACTTCCCTATTAATCATATTATTCTCCCTTCAAAATTACAGTAATTATTCAATAAAATTATTTTTATATTCGTATTATATCAAATAATAAACACTAAAAAAAGTTTAATATTCGTTATTATTAAATTAAAAAATAAAAACCTTATAAGCTTTACAGGCTTACAAGGCTATATTTAATTAAGAAATAATTAATTACTAAATTTATTATATTATTCTAAGCATTTCTTTATTCTATTTAAACCTTCTTTTATCTTTTCTTGTGATGTTGCATATGATAGTCTCACATAATTATCTACTCCAAATGCTATACCTGGAACTACTGCTACTTGAGCGTCTTCTAGCAATAAATTTGCAAAATCCATGGATCCATTTATATCTATATTTTTAATTTTTTTACCAATAGCATTAGAAATATTGACCATAACATAAAACGCACCCTTAGGCTTTTTACAACTTAATAGAGGAATTTCATTAACTAGTGAAACCATCAAATCTCTTCTTAAATTAAACTCTGCTTTCATATTATCGATTGATGAAGTATCTCCTTCTAAAGCTTCAATACTAGCGTACTGAGCTACAGTATTAGGATTTGATGTAGCATGACTTTGCATATTGCTCATAATTGATGCAATTTCTTTGTTTGATGCAGTGTATCCTATTCTCCATCCAGTCATCGCATATGCTTTTGACATACCATTTATAACAATAGTTCTTTCTTTTATTTCTTCAGAAAATGATGCAATACTAATATGCTCACCATCATAAATTAATTTTTCATAAATCTCATCAGATATCACTATTAAATCTTCTTTAATAGCTAAGTCAGCGATTTTCATAAGCTCATCTCTAGTATAGAGTGCACCTGTAGGATTTGATGGGGAGTTGATTATAATAGCTTTTGTTTTATCAGATATCACAGAAGAAATATCAGCCGCTGTTATTTTAAACTCATTTTCTTCTAATCCTTCAATTATTACAGGCTTTGCTCCTGACATATTAATTAGCTCAATATAGCTCACCCAGTATGGAGAAGGTACAATGATTTCGTCCCCAGGATTAACAATAGCTTCAATTGCATTATGTAAAGAATGCTTTGCTCCATTTGAAACCACAATCTGTCCAGGTTCATAATCTAATCCATTGTCATTTTTTAATTTTTTAATAATTGATTTTTTTAAATTTGGCATTCCATCTGCTGCAGTATAACCTATTGGGTCATTTTCTATAGAATCTATTGCTTTTTTTCTAATATTTTCTGGTGTTTTAAAATCAGGTTCTCCAACGCTAAAGCCTATAATGTCTATCCCTTCAGATTTCATTTTTTTCTCTTTCGCACTTATAGCTAATGTTATTGAGGGCTCAATAGCCGAATACTTCTTAGAATACTCCATTAATAAATACCTCCTCCTATGATATAATTTCATTATACTATATTCTCAACAATATACAAGACTTCTATCATTATATTAAAAAAATGATTATTATCTTTCAAAATTCATATTTATATGTGAATAGTTAATATACTATGATATAATACACCTAAAATTTTAAGGAGAGCCAAATGTATAATAAAAACATTAATATAAAAGTAGATTATAGAATAATTAGAGAAGATGGTATGGACCAAGATATAATCATCCCTATCGAAAACGGACTTATAGATTTGAATGTATCTGATTTTAAAATTTTCGATAGGATACAATTTACTCATATTTATGCCATCTTACTAAGAATAACAAATCAGAACATGACAATTTGCATACACCTGCTTAAGGATATAGATATTTTTTCCAGCTTTGTAAATATGGATATTGACTTAGCCAAAAAAAATATGGTTATCAGTAAAAATGACAACCATACAATAATAAATATTGAATCAGTTAATTAATCATATTATTAATTTGCCTTTTTAAATATAGCCCTACTATTTCAGAAAATCTATCAATAGAATGAATATATGCAAAGTCTTTGCCATAAATCAATTTTTCTGCGTCCAAATCCTCTATTTCACCAGTATATACACCAAGCACTGCTATACCTTTCATTCTAGCTTTTCTCACTTCATGAGCAGTATCCTTTACAGCTTTTATACCTTTATAATCTGCATCTCTATTAAAAGCTAAAGAAGAGGTTTTAGTAACCTTTACATCATTTGGTTTTCCGTCACTTAGTACAATTAAAATTTTATGCTCCTCAGGTCTTTTTTCTAATGATTCAACTACTGCTCTTATAGCCAATCCATCTCGGTTACTTCCAGTGGCATAGTATTCAAAAATATTTTTATTTTTTATAATTGGATCATTATAGTCTCTGAATCTTCTTATAATAGTAAAATCTAAAAAGTTATTAAAACTTAGCACCCTATTTGGTATATTAACAAGAGACAGAGCTTGTGAGATAACATACCCTTGTGAAGCTACTCGGCTTTGGCGCTCCATTTGAGAACCGCTTGAATCAAGAAGTATGTCCACAGCAAAATCTCCAATATCCTCTTTGACCTCTTTTTCAAACACCTTGGAATTATTTAGATATTTAATTTTCCATATTATATCTCCTCTAAGCATTCCATTATCTGATATATTTTTACTATATTCAGTATCTCTTAGTATGGTTCTTTGAATTATATCTTTTAACTTACTTATATTTCTGTTGTAAACTCTATAGTGATCGTTATAATCAATCATATTCTTTTCTTTTTGTTTTTTTACATACTTGACTCTGTAATTATTAATATGACTGAGCTTAAAATTTCCATCTGTTATGTGAATATGGCATCCTTTATGCATTCCAGTACAGATTTTTTTTTCTAGTTTTCTAAGTTCATCAAAAGACACTATTGATGCCCCGTAATACTGCTCAATTTTATCTGTGAGTTTGTTGTATACCTCTGGATTAATATTAAAGTTCATTTTATTATCTTCAAACTCGTATCCATCCTTAGGGTCTATTTTACTTGCATTTGGGTTATATTCTGCCGAAACATATTCTTCCTGTAATTCATCATATAAATATGAATTTGGCGAATCCTTAGTTGTGGTATCAGTATTATCACTTAATGCTTCTTTTTCCTCAGGAGCTACATTTTCATTGTCAAAATAGCTTTCAAAATGGAAGTAGTCTTGAAATATTTTACTTAAAAATTCAATCAGCTCAATAGTAGAACTTATGGATTTACCTTTATCAATTTCTTTAACTAACTTATATACTTTTGAATTTACTGCTGGAGATTTTCCAATCTTCCTAGAATAATAAGCAAATCTAATTTCATCTGCTGAATCCTTTGGTTTATTAAAAAAGAAACTACTTAATATTTTTTTATATACATCTTCTTTTAGTTTTTTTATAGCGGGTCTTGATATTTCAATATTACTAATTACATTTTCTTCTAAGACAAGTACCGCAATTTGAAAAAACGGTTTAGGATCTGAAATTTCAACCTTAATTTTATTAATATATGAATATATCATCTCATAATCAAAGAATCTATAAATTCCGCCTAAAACAGTATTATTATATAAATCTATTTTCCTATCTCCAGTGAATTTTACAAGTGTAAAATCAGGGTCTATAGAATATTTCTCAGAAATAGTCCATACAACATTTGAAAACCTTTCTTCAGATTCTCGTCTCAATAAATTATTATCTTCCATAATTCATCCTCTTTCACAGTTACTACAACCTAAAAATATCTTCTTTTCCCAAGGATTTAGGTATTCTTAGTTCAATTACATCAGAAATAATTTCTTTTTCAAACTCATCAAAAGTTTTACCAAGTATACCCATTTTTACTGCAAGCAATGGCTCGAGTCCTCTATTGATTGTTCGCAACGCTCCTATCAAACCTCTAAGATCAACTGCTTTAGTTGATATCTCAGAATTTTGAGATTTGAGCTGTAAATCCAAAAATAATCCACTGAACTGCTCTAAATATTCTTCATTTAGATTAGGAAATTCAGATAGTAATATTTTCGTTAATTTAGACTTTGTCATAGGCGGTATGTCAATAACCATAAAACGAGATACTAGAGCTTCGTTCAATTCTTTTGTTCCAGCATATCCATAATTCATAGTCCCAATAAATCTGGTAGCTTCATTAAGATATATCTTATCGTATCCAGGCACATCTATTATTCTTCTGTGATCAAGCGCTGAGTGAAGTACAGCTACTGCATCATTTTTAGCCATATTTATTTCATCAAAAATTCCAAATCCTCCATTCTCAGCACATTGATAAACCGAACCCTTTCTAAGATCAACTCTATTATCTACAAAGGTATCTGTTCCAATTAATGCCGAGCTATCAGTATTAACATGAAAAGAAACTGTCCACGCAGGCCTATTAAATGCACAAGCAAGATTATCAGCAAGTACGTTCTTACCTGTGGCTTTTGGTCCACTAATTAAAATATGCTCTCCTTCTAACAATGCAGCTATAGCCATATTCCAAACTTCTCTTCCATAGTAGTAAAATCTTGGTTTTGGGATTCTTAAAAGGTTTTCTTCTTTATTATCATAAAATTTTCTAAAATGAAGTAAGTCTTCTATTAATTTTTCATCTACATTATGTGATTTTAAAAATTCAATCATGGCAATTCTCCTTTAGAAACTCTTTATTTTCACTATAAATTAATAAATTATTTTATATAACATAATAGATAGATTATAACATTATAAGACTGAAATGAGTAAAGAATTTAATACTTAATTCTTGTATACAATATTATTTTAAAATTTAATAAATGCAATTTTTAAATCAATAATTGCATTTATTAATATTAAATTTTCGTTATTCAGATAAATTAATTTTAGGTTTATACGTTAAATATAAACAAATAATAATGTTATCGTTGTGTATACAGAATAATCATAAAAAATAAATTTTGCATATCGAATAATATAAATTGCAATTTTACGAAAAAATGTATTGATTTTTAATTTTTATAGTAATATAATCATTTCTAATAATCTAAATGAAATATATAACGGAGGGATTGCCTTGTACAAAATTACAGTTATTCCTGGAGACGGAATAGGAGAAGAAGTTACTCAAAGTGTTATTCAGATGGTTGACTCACTTAATTTGCCAATCGAATGGGAAATAGTTAGTGCAGGGCTTAATACATATAATAATACAGGTGAACTTTTGCCAGAATCTGCATTAAACAGTATTGAAACAAATAAAATTGTTTTAAAGGGTCCTATAACTACACCTATCGGCTATGGATTCAAAAGCATCAATGTAACTCTTAGAACAAAATATAATCTATATGCAAATATCCGCCCTGTAAAAAATCTAGGCGTTATAGATAGCAAATATAAAAATATTGACTTGGTTATATTTAGAGAAAACACTGAAGATTTATATGCTGGAATAGAAGAAAAAATAAGCGATAATGAATGCCATAGCTTAAAAATAATTACTAAATCAGCAACACTTAAAATTGCACATGAAGCTTTCAAATATGCTCAAAGCATGAATAAAACCAAAGTTACTGTTGTAACAAAAGCAAATATAATGAAGTTAACAGATGGTCTATTTTTAAATACAGTCAGAGAAGTGGCATTAGATTATCCAAATATAGAGCTAGAGGAATTGCTAATTGACAATATGTGTATGCAGTTAGTTTTAAATCCTTCTAGATATCAAATTATTTTAACATCCAACCTGTATGGCGATATTCTCTCAGATTTATGCGCCGGCTTAATTGGAGGCCTCGGCCTTGTTCCAAGTGCAAATATAGGAAAAGATATTGCATTATTTGAAGCTGTACACGGAAGTGCTCTAGATATAGCAGGAGCTAACAAAGCTAATCCTACAGCATTAGCACTAAGCGCAGCTATGATGCTAGATTATATTGGTGAAAACTTAGCAGCAAAGAAATTAAAGAATGCTCTTAATGAGGTCTTATGTTATGAAGATAATTTCACATACGATTTAGGTGGCAACCTATCAACATCGGATTTTACGCAAAAAGTTATAGAAACAATTCAAACTCTTTAATTTAATTGGAGGAATAAAAATGGAAACAGCAATTGATAAACTAGCTATATTAACAGAAAGTAATAGCCTAATAGAACCAGAGCTTTATGATAAATATAATGTAAAAAGAGGTCTTAGAAATTCAAATGGCACTGGAGTTCTAGTAGGGCTTACTAAAATTGGTTCTGTGGAAGGTTATAAACTTATTGATGATAAAAAAATCCCAAAAGAAGGTAAACTTTTTTATAGAGGAATCAATGTCGAAGAGATTGTAGATGGATTTCAAAAAGATAATCGTATGGGTTTTGAAGAAACCACTTATTTGCTTTTATTTGGAAAACTTCCAAACAAAACTGAGCTAGATGATTTTAACAAATTGCTTTCTGAAATGAGATGTCTTCCGAAACACTTTACTGAAAATATGATTTTAAAAATACCTAGCTCAAACATCATGAATAAATTGCAAAGAAGTGTCCTTGTTTTATATTCAAGCGATGATAATCCTGAAGACTTAAGTGTAAGAAATGTTCTTAAGCAATCTTTAAACTTGATAGCAAAATTTCCTACTATTATTTCCTATGGCTATCAAGCTAAATCACACTATTTTTATGATAACAGCTTATTTATCCATTCACCGAGAAAAGATTTAAGCACAGCTGAGAATATACTTCATATGATTCGTCCCGATAGCACGTATACAAAAACAGAAGCAGAAACTCTAGATTTAAGCCTTGTTTTACACGCTGAGCATGGAGGAGGAAACAATTCAGCCTTTGCTACTCATGTCGTATCTTCAAGTGGAACTGATACATATTCAGCTATCGCTACTGCAGTCGGTTCTCTTAAAGGGCCAAAACACGGAGGAGCAAATCTTAAAGTAAGAGATATGGTAGCTGATATAAAGGAAAATGTAACTAATTGGTCAGATAAAAACTTATTAAAGGATTACTTAGTTAAAATTCTAAAAAAAGATGCTTTTGATAATTCCGGTCTAATTTATGGCATGGGCCATGCAGTATATACTCTTTCGGATCCAAGAGCTGAATTATTGAAAAAGAAAGCCAAAGAACTTGCATGCGAAAAAGATAGTTTAAAAGAATATGAACTTTACACTAATATAGAAGAGCTTTCAAAAGAAATATATAAAACCTTTAAAGGCGAAGATGCCGTAATTTCTGCAAATGTAGACTTGTATTCAGGTTTTGTATATGAGCTGCTAAATATCCCATATGATTTGTATACCGCCTTATTTGCTACATCAAGAATTTCTGGTTGGTGTGCTCATCGAATCGAACAAATCATAAGTGACAAAAAAATAATGAGGCCAGCTTACAAAAGCATAGACAAAAACATAAACTATATAGATTTAGATTTAAGATAATAAGCATAAAAAAATCCATTACGGAAGCAGAAATTTTCTGTTCTTAATGGATTTTTATTTTTGTAATTATACGAGTAGACCTATAAGCCGAGTTCTGGTGGTAAACCTTCAAGTACTTCTATTTGCTATACTTGGAAGTTTGCCATATCCATTCTTAGACCTATAAGTAGCTTGACCTCACTATAAAATAGACTATGCCTATAACACAGATTATGTGTTATTAAAAAACTTTATTTCATAAATATTATAACACAAGAGGCAAGAAAACTAGGAGATGATTTTATGTTTGTTCATGAAAAAAAAGAAAAAATAAAGCTAGAATATTTTGATGAATTCTTAGCTTATATGACTGTAGAAAGAAATGCTTCAAAATTTACTATTTCTTCATACACTAGTGACTTTAGAATTTTAGAAGAATACCTGAAAGAAAGAAATATGAAAGTGAGCATAGAAACACTTAATGTAGCAACCATTAGGACCTTCATTCACTTTTTAAGACTTGAGAAAGAATATACAAATGAAACGATAAGACGAAAAATATATGCCCTAGGATCTTTTTTTAAGTTTTTAGTAGAAAATGAATATATAGGAATGGATAAAAATCCCATGTCAAAAATCCGAGCACCTAAAAAGGAAGAAAAACTACCGATTTATTTAAGTGAGAAAGAAATTAGAACTCTACTTGATACTATAATGAAAACTGGCGGCAAGGATGCAATTAGAGATAAAGCTATAATATCTCTATTTGCAATGACTGGACTAAGAAGGATGGAGTTAATAAATCTAAATTGGGAAGATGTAGATTTTGGACAAAAAACAATAAAAGTAACTATGGGAAAAGGAAAAAAACAGAGAATACTTCCCATGCCAGAAACACTATATCAGGACTTATTGGCATATATGAATAATTCCCTTCCCATTACTAATACAGCATTATTTATAACTAGTAATAATAAAAGAGTAAATTTTAGAGGTATGAACAATTTATTTCAAAAATATATAAAAAGAGCTGGACTATCTGGAAAAGGATACACTCTGCATAAGTTAAGACATAGCTATGCTTCTCTTTTAGTTCAGCAAGGTGTAGATATTTCTATAGTGAAAGAGCTAATGGGACATAGTGATTTTAATAGTACTAAAATATATGTTCATTTAAATATGAATAATCTAAGAGATAGTGTAGATAAGCACCCATTATCCCACATTTAATTTAATAGGAGGAATAATAATGAAAGAATCTACGATTATAAAAATATCAAAGTTTTTAGATGAAAATGGTTTTGAGTTATTAAATCATAAAAATAATACACTGCGAATTAGGCATTTAAGTTGCGATACAGAATTTGATTTAAATTATACCTCTAAAAAGAATATTAAATGCATTCGTTGTAATCCTATTGAAAAATTAAAAAAAGAGTCAAGTTTGAAAATTTATCAGTTAAACGAAAAATTAAAGGAAAATAACCAAGATTTAGTTGCAAGGTTTAGCTATATTAGAACTACCAAAGATAAGGTTGTAATTGAAAATACTAAAACAAAAGAAGTCTCTAAGTCAAATAGGTACGAAAATATAATTCATCATAACAATACTATTTCTTTTGATATTTCTACTAAAAACGAAACTATAGTTCAGCATGCTTTTCAAGAATTTGGATTTAATCCTGACCCCGATTTTGTTCTAAATATAGCTAAAAACCTTCAATTTCCAGATTGTAAGTCAAAGCAACCACTTAGATTTGATTTAG
Source organism: Acetoanaerobium sticklandii (assembly GCF_000196455.1). NCBI lineage: Bacteria > Bacillati > Bacillota > Clostridia > Peptostreptococcales > Filifactoraceae > Acetoanaerobium > Acetoanaerobium sticklandii. The sequence goes on from NC_014614.1 coordinate 1,405,018, forward strand.
CTCTACGCTATTATGAAAGCATTGTTTTAATTATAGAAATAGATTTGGATTCTCATTTTTATGATAATTCAAAAAATAAAATGTTTAATGAATATGTATCTTTAAATGATCGAATAAAAAAAGACTCTATTAAAGACAAATACTGTTTATATAGGGAATATCCTCTTTTAAGGCTTACACCTATTTCTTCAAGAAGTAAATATGATGAATCTAGATTAATTAAACTAAATAACAATAAATACTGTGCACAATTAATTGGTACTACAAATTCTTTTAATAAGTCAGTTGATATTATGACTCAAGTTAACAAAGAAACTAATAATAAATCTTTTGAAAAGTTCATTAAAGATATTAAAGATAACATAATTTATTGCATAAATTAAAGGTGATACTGTGAGAAATTGGTATTATCTCAAAAATAAATAGTAAATTTAAGAAATCCTAGACAATTTAAAAGTTTACAGATATGTAAACCAATAGAATAATCTAGGATTTTTTAATGCATATACTCTTTGACCTATATAATCAGTCTATTTGACTCCAAGACTTTTATTATTGTATAACATATACTTGTATAAAATTAAGAAAAAATGTCTTATATATTATAAGGTTTATCTTTAAAGCTAAAATAAATGGTTTTTTGAATGTTTAAAGATTTCTCTACCATAAAAGAAAAATTAAAAACCCCTCTTAAATTAAGAAAAAACATTAATGATATTTGCACATAAAAGATTCCCATAAAGAATCTTTAGATTTATCAAACCTACTACTCATATCAGTTATATTTGCATTATTTGAAATAACTTTCTTTAAACAATTATTAAACCAATTATCGCTATTTGCGATAGGTAGATATTTTCAAATTATATATTTATTTTTAGAAAGTGTAATTAGTAATTCGGAAATTCAAGGAGGAATTACTAATGAAAAGTTTAAAAGTAGCGGTGGAAATGTATCAATGCGATTTAATGTTGACTGGAAAAAAAGAAAGCACAATTTTATCTTATATGAAAGATGCTACTACATTTCAAGAGTTTCTAGAGAAAAATATGAAAAAAAGCAGTTGGGAAATTGATATTAAAAGTATTAAGAGAAAAGAAATTGTTAAATTCAAGCAATATTTAATAAAAGATAAGAACTATTCAGATACAAGCGTAAAAAGAATATTTAACTCATTAAGAACTTTTTACAAATTTTTAAATGAGCAGTTTGAAGTTGAAAATCTTATGTTGAATGAAGCTTTTGGGAAGAAAAAAGATATTGTAGCACTTAAAACATCTAAGAGAGAAAAAATAATTGCTCAAGAATCACTTCTAGAGTTTTTTGACAAGCTTAGGAAAACCAATGATTCAATTAGAAATACATCAATTTTTTCTATTTTGCTGCTCGTCGGAATAAACGCTGAGGAAGTAATTAAGCTCAAATGGAGTGATTTGGATTTTAATAAGAGAACCATCAAGATACAAAGAGATGAATTAATTGAACTTCCTATATCTTTATCCTTAGCGAATCAGCTTAAAACTTATTATATCCTACAGAAAGAAAAAAAGATTAATTCTATATATATTTTTAATTCTATAAATAACCCGAATCAAGCTATGTCAATAAATTCATTAAAATCAATTTATAAAAATAATTCTAAAAATATCAATATCACTGGAGGAATAAAAGCCTTTCAAGTTACATTCATAATAGAAAATTTGAAAAAAAACATAAGTTTACACAAAATAGCTGAATTTACTGGACATAAAAGAGTAGATTCTCTAAGTATATACAAAGATTTAGCATAAAATTATAAATTATGGAGGAAAATGCATGAGAACAATAAAAACAGTAGTTAAAGAATATAAGGAATTCTTACAATGCGAAGATCTCGCTGAAAGTACAAAGGAAAAATACAGTGCAACAATTGACGAACTAGTTGATTTTATAAAAGTTAAATATAAAAAGGCTAAATTTATCAGCATACTCAAGCACGATATAATTATTGATTTTTCAGAGCATTTATTTGAAAAAAATGAAAAAACAGAGACAATAAGAGTTAAATTATATGCAATTAAAAAATTTGTAATGTTTGTTATTGATATGCAATATATTAATCAAAAAAATATTTCTATTTCAAGGAATTTTATAAATCATATTATTTCTACCAGAAGAACTATTAAAAATAAAAGAGGAGTCATAAAAGATAAAGATTTTAATTTGATTTTAAAAGCTTTTGAAAATAATAATAAGAAAAAGCTCATACTTTTACTTAAACATGAGTATGGATTTAGGATATCTGAAGTTCTATCCATAAAGTGGAAAGATGTAAATTTAGAAGAAAATAAGATTTATATAAACAATAAAAAAGGAAATGATGCTAAAGTATTCAAGATTGATGATAAATATATGAGACAAATTGATAAGCTTGATAGAAAAAGCGAATGGGTTTTTTCATCGGATAAAAATCAAAACGGTCAAATACACAGATCTACAATAAGTAAAAACTTTAAGAATATAAGAGAGCTCAATAGCATTGATGAGAATATTTGCTTACATTCACTTAGAAATACTTTTACTACTAATAGTGTTATAAAAAACACTGAAGATGCTTATATACAAAGGCATACTGGACATAAGTCCCTAGATGTTTTAAATAAATATATTGTTTTTGAAGCTGATAATCTAAGAGATGTTGTTGATAATAGTTCACTTGACTTTATAATTGGAAATTAACATAAAATTAAAAAAATAGTTTTTGAAACAAAAAACACCTACTAGATTAAAGAGGTGTTTTTTTACACTCTGAATTATTAACTATAGTTATACCATAATAAAGGAATTTTTCATGGGAAGATGTAATTAAATACAAAAATAGATGCTTAGGCAGCATCTATTTCTAATTCTTCTTCATTCAAATTATCAGACTATCAAATTTATCTTTATGGATAAGTGAAATTAATTGCATTTTTTATAGAGGTTTTTAGTTTTTAATCATATTTTTAGCGGAATGTGGTTTCTTACTTAATTGTGACAGAGAGTCACGATTAGAAGGACTCTGGTTTCAATCCTTGTTTTAGTGGAATGTGGTTTCTTACTCAAAATGATAATTATTATCTAATATATCATTTTGTCGTGTTTCAATCCTTGTTTTAGTGGAATGTGGTTTCTTACCCATCTTAACAATTGATATAGCATTTGCAACTATTATAGCATATATTCTTATTTTTTGATACTATAAATTCCATGTTATAATTATACATTTTCATGCATATCAACCTCTTTTCCGCAACTTTCTATATGCTTTAAGCCCTTATATACCAACACCTAGAGATTTATACATTTTTATTTTTTAAAAAATTGGGGTCGTTAAATAATAATTTAAAAACTATCTTCTAGAAGAAAAAGTTTAATAATTGATTTTGCTTATAAACCGTATGAATAGATTAAAACCTATGATACAATATATTATCAGATTTTTCAAAACAGTAGAATATATACTATCTTATTTATTTTTGGAGTAAGATTTTCTAGATTCTCATATACGAAATACAGCAAAAAATAGAAAACAGCATTTATATTCCAGCAACTAAAATGGACCTCTATAGTTTGATATAGGGGTCCATTGTCATTAAATTATTGTAATTTATATTTTAATAAGTCTTTAGTAGAATATCTAGAATATACTTTCCTCAAATTTAAATCATATAATCTTATGTCAAATTCTTCCTTTAGTTCATCTTCGATAATTTCTTTAAGCATAACGGATTTTGAATTGCTTACTCCAATTGCTCTCATGCTTTTTATCTCACCATTCCTAGAATCTGAAAGAATTATATTTAATAAAAATCCTTGATTTTGACTTATTTCTTTAATATGCGATAAGTTTTTTGATAAATGTGGAGTATATGGAGCATCCATCCATTGCATATTCCCAAATTTTATAACAAAGAATAATATTCCATTTCTCTTAACAAGTTCCAATTTAACTTTATCCTTGCTTATATTTTTGATTTCTTGGGAGCTTGGATTACAAAATTTCACATTCATTATTATTCCGCTATCAGTTACATCAATCTTTATTCCTTCTTCTCCAACTAACTCATCATACTTTGAACCTACTTGATATATATTCATATTATATTCTCCTTTAATTTTATTTTTAAGTTTACACTTATGTTAAAATTTCCAAAATAAGTTACTACAGTTATATCTATCCTATAATCTAGTAACTCTCTGTGCTTTTCTGAAAAATACTACTTTATCTACATCTAGAAAGCCTATACTACTTAATAACAAGCTAGATTCATAACTATAATCAAATATTGAATCTGCATAATTGACAAAAGAATCATACACACTGTTTATTAAGAAAAAATTCTCTCCTATGTTAATTTCTGAAGCTTTTATACTTGAATTTGATAATGTTCTGGTCTCTTGTATATTGCATAGACATAACCATATATATTGATTAGTAGTGATATAATCAGACAAGAAATAAAATAAATTACTATGCTTTTGATATAATTCTTTTACATAATCTCTAATTTCATCTATTTGATAAATCTCTAAAGGATTATCCATATATCCACTAAATGTAATAATTAGCTTGCCTCTTGCATCTACTCCTGCAGTTTCAAAAAATTTTATTGCATCATCTAATCTCTTAAAATCTTTCTTTTTAACTTCTTCTTTATCTATACTGTAGAAAAATAAGCTATTTGCCTCTATAGTTTGATTCTTTGTGATTTTGTTTAATATTTTTATCATGTTGAAATATCCTCCTTGAATTTTTACTTTAAATTTGTGAATACATTGAAAATAGTATTTGTAATATATGAAAGTTTATTCTAGAATTTTCACTACATCCTGATTATACATAAGACCGTAATCGCTATCATATTCAAATCCATGCATTTCATTGCAGTAAGGGCAGTACCAATAATCAGTTTTGTAATTTACAGGTATAGCAGGATAATGATGCAGTATTAACCAATATAAATCAGTGCTAAAATTAATATAATTTTCCGTTGCTGGAAGAAATATTTTATTCTCAAAATTTGACTTCAAATTTTGATCTAAAAGCAATATTATTGCTCCATATGAATTGCATTTTTCACATATAATTCCATAAGCAGGATCACAGATTATAAAATAATTTGTAAAACCACCCTTAAATAAGCTTCCCACTGTAAGTGTTGAAAGTACTTTAGAATTAATTAAATTAATCGCTCTTACTCTTTCAGATGGATCAATTTGCATCTCTTCATAAAACTCTTTTGCTGAATACCTTTTAGTTATTCCATCTAAATTAATATAATTTAGCCAGTTCTTTTCCACTTGAGCATCAAAAAAATTTAAGTTACTATTCATATTAACCATTTTACTTCCTCCTTAGTTTTTTAGAAATTTCATTATTTTCTATTTACATTAGTCCCATCAATTTCAAAGTTTATAAATTGAAATTTTTCATCAAATCATTCCTTTCTAATTTTTTGTTTAGGAAAGTTAACTATGGATAAAATTATACAGTGAAATTAAATAAGCCAGGTTGAATGCTAGGCTACTTTTAAAAAGGGGGATTTTATGAATCTTGAGTTGAATGTTATGGAATATGTGGAATTGCTAAGAGAAGTTATTGAAAACGAAGATAAAGAGAGCTTTATTGATAATATCTTATCCAAATATGAAAAGACAAAGTGTGTTTTCCACCTTACTCTTTCGTTATCTCATAAAGCAGAAATTGAACAAGTGATAAAAAAATCAGACAATACATCCTTAGGTCTATATATTCAAAGACTTGTGCAATCAAAAGGAAAAAGAGATCCTATCATATATATGAAAGCTAATCTATCTAAAGATTATTGGAATAAATTAATTAATAATAGAATTGAAAATCCTTCAAAGTATAGAATGATAAGAATAGGGTTAGCACTGAATCTTGATTGTGAAGAAATGAATAATCTTCTAAAGAAAGCTGGACACTCTTTTACTAATAATAATAAGGACTCTCTTCTAATTTGGTTTTTTGACAAAAATATTTATGATATTAACTTCATAGATGAAGTTATGATAAAATACGATATAGAACCTATTTTCAATTCATAGTTGAGCTTTTTCACTAATATTCAAAGAAGTTATAATAATATATTTGAGAACTCTTTTTAATAATGCTATTAAAATATATAAGTTTTATTTCCTTTATTAAAAAAGGCTGAGATAAATTAATTCTCTCAGCCTTTAAATTTCTTTTTGAATTTCATAAAATAGGTCGCACTATTAGAAGAATAAATCTGTTAGATATAAAGTTTACCTTTCCTCCTGAATCTGGATAAGCAGTCCGTTTTACCACAACCCTAAACGAACTAGCTATAAAAGAAAGACGGCTCACCTGTAAGATTTATAACTAATTATAGGAAAAATAAAAACAAAAAACCCCAGGCTCTTTATGCTCTGGGGAAAAAAGAAAAAATGGAGTTTTTACGGCTAACTTCAGGGGAGAACTTAACCATAATTTATTATAACACACGATATGGCATACTTTCAAATTCTGACACAGTATATAGGGGCAAGGTGATGATTTTGTAATATTTGAATAAAAAAAGACTAAGAGATTAACTCTTAGCCTTAGTCTTTAATTAGTCCAAGCCTTTTTAGCAGCGTCTATGGAAAGATAAACTACACCATCCCACATATCTCTTGTTGGCATTGGAACTAGCTTATGTTCTGTTCCGTAAAACAGAAGATAATCTAGCTTTCCAAAATCCTCTTTCTCTCCCATCATCATCCATCCACTATAGTTATCCCCAACTGGATTTATGCTTCTTAATTCATCACCTTTATAAGCATACATAGTTGCAGCTCCTCCACCTGATGCTCTCATAAAGATGAAATCTTTTCCGCTTGTTCCAGCTTTTGCAACAAAGATGTCCTTTGGGTAAAGAGTGAGTCTGGAAGTAACCCTTACAGCATCAGCATTTGTTGCTGTAATGTTGTATTCAGATGGGTCATTGCCTGGAAGTGGTGCAAGTGCTCCTTGAAGCTGGTCTGGCGTTAGCACTTTTCCTTCTTCAAACTTTTGTCCATTTGGAAGAGTTGGAAGATTAGTAGGCGGTACTACTGGAGGAGTAAAATCTTTAGAAATAAAGTTTACCCTTCCCCCAGAACCTGGATAAGCAGTCCATTTTACCTCAACCCCAAAAGAGCTTGCGATAAAAGAAACTGGAACCATGGTTCTTGAGTTTCTTATAACTGGAGCTGTTCCTTTTCCTGGATCAACTTCAACCCTTTGTCCATTAACTACTGCATACTTACTTCCAATTGTAAGAACTACAACTGTGCCATCTGCTTCAACTTTCACTTCCTGAGTCTTTCCATTCCAAGTTGTGTTAAATCCAAATGCCTGAGATACGAACGATATTGGCACCATCGTTCTGTTTGTTGAAGAGATGTAGGCTGGTGAATCTGGATGAACCTGTGCGTTGTTTACGAATAGGTCTACTCTTGCTGTGGATGCAAAAGAAATAACTGCAAATGAAAAGAAAATAATTAAGGATAAAATTGAGATTTTTGATAAGTTTTTCATGAATTCCCCCTGTTTTTAATTAATATTTCATCCATTTTATCTGTATAAAATAATCATCATTTTAAAAACAATACTAGAGCTATTATCGCTATGCTTAAACCTAAATTAACAATTTGATTACGAAATAACTTATTACTTAAAATCTCATTTTCTGATTTTATTCTTTGGATTTCGTCTGTTATCTTTGATTTTATAGACTTGTTTTCTATATCTATATATTGAATTATATTCTGTTCTACTATATCCATATTTTTTTTATTTTCCTTGATTATATTATGGAACATAAATGAATTTTTATCGTCTATTTCTGTATATAAATCATCAATTTTCGCTTTCATTTCCTTTGTAGAATTACTTAATTCTTGATTTATTTTAGTTGTATCTAATTTATAATGCATTAAATTATTTTGTAGCATATCTTCTATCTTTATTATTGAATTAATCGTATTATCAAGATTTTGTTTATTTATTTTAGTTTGTTGATATAATTGTTCTATTTCACTAAGCGTTTGAGAAACAGTTTTTATATTTGAAACATACCCTTCAAACTCTTCAATAGTGCTATTAAGCTTCTCTACTTCTACCATAATCTTTCCCCCTCAATTGCTCGTATTCTTTTTGTAGATTCTTTTAATACTTCACTTAAGCTATATTCATCATTAATAGCTTTATATGTTTTAATGGGATTTTTATTCAGCTTTAAATGCAGTAATTCTGAAATATAGTTTTTATTTTTATTGTCTAAATGTTTGCTAATCAATATACATTTTTCATATATTTCATCTTTTTCTTTTTCAGGAAAATTTTGAATTTCTTCAAAAGAAGATTCCAACCGAGTTTTTCCGTCTACATTTAAATAATCATCATTTAATAGTTTTATAATTCCTGACAAAAAATTTAATCCTGTGTTGTTTTTGAAACTTTCCAAAAACCTTCTTAGTGATATATCTAATTTTTCAAGCTCTTCTTTTTTCAATATTTCATTCTTTTCATTAAAGATTAATGAAAACCATAAATCTTTATTTTCAGGATCTTCAGAAATATAATCAAATTTAAAAACACCTTCGTCAAACTTGAAATATTGTTCCATATAAGCTTTAAATTCTTCCTTAGACTGATTTTTAGAGCACTGAGTATAAACTGTATATATTGATTGTAGTCTATGATAAAGTATATTCTCATATTGCCACTCAAGAAGTATATGAATCATTTTGTTTATATGAGAGTAATTTTCCCTTTTATAGATTTGAAAATATTTATTTGAAGAAACTTTGTTACTATTTTTAAAATTGAATTCTTTGTCATATTTATTGACATACTTAATCAGGCTAGTTTCTATACTTTCTTGACTATAATCTTCAAAAGTTACTTTAATTTGTGGGTGATGTTCATCCCAACTCTCTATTATCCAATCTTTTACAATCCCTATAATACTTAATTTATATATAGCTTTTTCTAAATCTGATTTTTTTAGTAGGAATTTATCTTCTGATCCCTTTTTATTTTTTAATATATCTTCTACTCCAGAAATTGATACTTCATAGTTTGGTTTTGCAAAACTGTGGAAAATATGTCTAATTATATTAAATTCATCTTTTATATCTTTTGCACTTGAAGTAAATAAGAACAAGCTATTGAATACATCTCTAGAATTATACTTATGTTCCTCTAATTTAGAACTTATGTCTTCAATTTTAGGAATTCCTGTAAAAATATCATCAAAGTAATCTTTCCCCTTAAATTCTTCTGATAACAATATATAGCAATCAGCTTTTTGTTTATCTCTTCCAGCTCTGCCAGCTTCTTGATATAGCGATTCAAGGGAACTTGGAATTCCAAAATGAATAGTATTTCGAATGTTAGGTTTATCAATCCCCATTCCAAAGGATTTAGTCGCTACAAGCCAATCAAACTCATCATTTATAAACCTTTCTTGTACTTGTTCTTGATGTTCTTGAAATTTATCCATTCTCATTTCATATTTCAAACCTTTAGGAATTGAACCAGAGTACCATTGCACATCTATTTTAAATTCTTTTTTTAAAGATTCTGAAAGCTCGAAGCAACCTAGTAAGCCGTTGTTTACAAATTGTGTAAATATCAATCCTGAGCCTTTATTGTCATTTTTCTCATGTATTAGTTTTTTAAATAGTTTAATTAATTCATTATATTTTCCTCTTTTATTCTTCCCATCATCATTTATTATATGAAAATTAAGTTCTTCTCTCGTAAAAGACAATTTAGTTTTAACATTTTCTTTTGGGATATCAAATTCTACCATTATATCTTTCAGCACATTTACGGATGCAGTTGCAGTTAATCCTAAAATTCTCGTTCCTTTGCAATACTCTTTAATAGTTTTGGCTAAATTTAAATAAGATGTTCTAAAATCATGCCCCCACTCGCTAAGACAGTGAACTTCATCTATAACTGCAAGACCAAAATTAGAAAAATTACTTATTTTTTGTAGCTTTAAGCGAAATTCTTCAGTTTGAAATCGCTCTGGAGAAATCCAAACGAATTGATATTTCTCTGAACCTAATTCATTTTGTATCTTATTCTTCTCAGATGCATTTTGGCTACTATTAATAAAATTTGTATTATGAATAGATTTCTTATCAAGTCCATCTCTTTGGTCTTTCATTAGAGATTTAATAGGAACCACTATAAAACTGATACAAGGCTGTAGCAGTCCTACAAACTGATAAATTAACGATTTGCCTCCACCTGTAGGAAGAAGACCTAATGTGTCCTCACCTTTCAATGAATTTACTACTACAGGAAGTTGTCCGTCATTGAAATTATCAAATCCAAATATATTTTTTAAAATAAATTTTAATGACTTTAAATCGCCAGAACTTCCACCAATTTCAAGAGGATATTTAATTGGTTTATCTGTACTTACTTTGAAATAATTATTTTCGTCAAAATAATCGCTTCTAACATATATTTTATTGCGTTCAATTTCATCTATATCATTTTCATCTGTCCATCTTTTAAAAAGGGAAAAATCAATATTTATAGCTTTTTTATTTAAAACTAATTTTTCATTAGTACTTTTATATATTTTTATAATAGGCCTATTAAATTCCAGCTTATTTAATTTGCACAAATGTTCTAACCAGATAAATAAGTCATTTAATGCTAATTCTTCAAAATCTTTAATATCTCTTTCTATTATATTTAATATCCAATTTTTATCATTTAATTTAAGCATGTCTTTTTCTAAAAGAGAAAGTATTAAAATTTGAAATCTAATAATGGCTGTATATTTTAATATAGATTCATAATTTCGAAAGGTATTTATATCTTTTTGCAGTTCTAAAAAAAACTTGTACTTATATAATTTCTCTTCATGTGAAGATAAATGATTTTTTATTTCATGTATTTTTTTTAACAAAATTTCAGTTTTTCTTTTAATGTCTTTAGCATCTATTCTAATAGTTTTTATGCCGTTTTTAGCAAGGTACAAGTCTCTTTGTTTGTCATTTATACGAGTTTTGTTATCAGTCTTATGAGATTGTCCATCAATTTCTATTACTAGTTTAGCTTGTTCAAGATAAAAATCCACTTGTTGGTTCACAAAAGATTCATTCTCTTCATTTTGATTTATTATTATTTCTGTAAAAGATACTTCAGGTATTATTAAATTTTGGATGAAACTATATTCACCAAGATAATTAGGTATAATTTCTTCAAAAAAAACAAGTGCTGGGTAATCACCCTTGGAATCATCACCCTTAATAGTTTTAATCCATAGAGCTTCTTCATCTGATATTAAATATAAAGGAGTGTTAAATTCTTTTGTAGTGTATATATCACCTAGATTTTCAATTAAATATTGAGAGGCTTTTGTAGGGCATCCTCTTTGAAGAATATTCTTAAGTATACATATAACCTTATAATAATTATTTTTTTTATTTATAGGTTTATTTATATTTTGAATAACGAAATTATGAGTAGTATTAGAATAGTTTGCACTGTATTTTCCATAAAGGAATTATCCATATACGGTTTTTTCTTTTCTCTTGGTTTTTTTAAAATTAAATCATTTTCATGAAATAAATTTTTAACATTTTTATTTTCTGGCTCCCCAATTATACTTGAGGATAAGGTTTTCTTCTTATCCATTTATCCTCACCCCTTTTAAATATTTTGTATACAATAAGTCTAGAATTATTTTTCTTTTGAATAATTATAGCATATGATAATCTGTATATTTATAGATTTTAGAAATCTTCTTAAAACCTTAAAATTCCAATCATAATTTTAAGATAATTCTCTTGTTTATTTAATTCTGTTTCCTAAATAATAGTTATTATGTGTATTCATATACATTTCAAGTTTATATTTTTAAAACTTATGGAATTATTTAATTGGCTAAATTTTTAACTGGATTTTAATAATATTTTATCATATATTCTTGTATAAAATTAGGGAAATATGTCTTATACATTTGTATAAGGTTTATCTTGAAGCAAAAATGAATGGTTTTTTAAATGTTTAAAGATTCCTCTACTATAAAAGAAAAATTAAAAACCTTCTTTAAATAAAAAAAACAAAAAATTATACTTATAAAATATAGCTAATAAGCAATACCTAATTTGATTTTAAATCCATCCTTCCGATGCCTCTATATACATACACTATTATATATTGCCATTTCTCTTATCTCTTTAGTTAAAATAATTCCTAATGAATGAATGCCTTTATCCTTTTTAGATTAAAAGCAGTAATACCTTGATAATGCTTTTTATGTCAAATATTTCTCTAAAGTATCTAGATCTCCAATCTCTGTTAATAATTTTACAGCCCAATTATAAGCAGATTCGTGGAGAGTTATAGGATTTTGGACGATAAACTCTTCCCTTTTGCTACTTTTTACGATATTTTCTGCATCTATAAGAATCTTGTCAAATTTAACAATTAATTCCATAACTGTTTTTATAGCTAATAAATGAGCCTCGTTTTTAATATCTGTTAACATAGCACAACTCCAGAAAAAACTTCTTTAATATATCATTTCAAAATATTGAATAAAGTTTATTTAAGACTCTCATTAGTTTGACTTATTTTATCAATTACTATTTTTTTCTAAAGAAAGTCTTTTTAAATCACTTAAGTCTTCTTATATATGTCCTTGGAAAGCTTGAAACCTTATTAAAGCCCCATAGAATACTTTTTTTAAAAAAGGGTAATCCCAAGCCATAATAAGGACTTGGGATTAGGGGTTGGGGTATTGCATATTCTTTATGGGAAAAGAATTTTTCTCTTCCAGACTACTTAAGTCTGGGGGGAATTAAGTAGTTGGCTTATTATATCACAGACATTTTTATTTTTGTAAGGCTTTTAAAAAATGTCAATATTTTGTAAAAATTGTCAAATTATTTGAAAAAAATATCTAAATTCATCTCTTTTTTATTTTTATTATTTGTAGCATCCTCAATAATATTTTCATCTTGAATTTGATTTTTGTGATTAAAAATAGTGGTCTTATTTGATTTAGTATCAATTTTTAAGTTTGAATGAGATAAATCATATGTCTCTATTTCTAAACTTGTAGCTTTATTGTCTTGTTTCTTCATCAGCTCTATTTCTTCTTTTAGTCTATTATTTATATTTTTTATAGCAGAATCATTAAAATCTATTGAGCAGTAAAATGCATAATTTTTATCATCTAATCTTGCTGCAACGCTAGAAATGCTCATTCCTTTATATGTTTCAAATTTGCTTATTTCTTCCTGCCTATAGTTTTTAGACAGCGATAGAGCTGTTAGCCTTGCATTTCCCTCCACTTTCGCATAGCAATCTATTAAAACTGGCTTATTCCCTTCATTCGTTTCCTCTATTTTGCATGGAAGAAGTATTGCTTTAGATGTCATTATCTCTTCTAGTTCTTTAGCATCTAAAGAACCTTTTTTATTAGAACTTCTAAGATTAACAAGATCATCTAAAACCTCTGCATGCATCTTATTTACCCTAAACTTTTCTACATTTTCATTGGAAAGAAGGAAAAAAGGGCCAATTTTATCTTGGATAGCTGCAAGCTCTGCAAAAGCTTCTAAAGAATTATTCTTTAGTCTTATGTTTTCAAAAGATGATGGGAGAATTGCTGAAACAGAAATGTGCTTATCTGTAAAAACAGACTGCATCATATTAGCTATTCCTGCCACAGAGCCTCCACCAGTTCCACCACCTAGAGAGCTCATAATATGGATGTACTTCATAGAAGTGTATTTTTGATTTATTAAATCTATAATCTGCTTTGCTACAGATTTTACTAGCTGTTTAGATAAAGTCCTGTTCTTTGCCGTTCCGTCCCCATTTTTGATATGAAACTTAAATTCTTTTTCTATGTCAAGAGAATCTAAATCATCTGTCGATGAGTTTATTGCTATTACATTAAATCCTCTTTTATATAGCTCTTCTGCCATATTCCCACCTGCTTGACCAAGTCCAAGTACTAACATTTCATTCTTCATAAAAACTTCCTCCTTTTATTTGTTGTATTTTTCATTAACTTTAACCAAAAACTCTTCATGATTTTCTAAATCCAGGTAGTAAGTCTTAGCATTTCCCCTTGCTAATAGCCCTTTTTTTACAATCTCTAAACTTTCAAATATCTTTATATATTTTTTTAGAAATTGAGAACTAGCTTTAATATCTTTTTCATTCATCTTTTCCTGAATTTCTTTTACAGCAACTGAGTCTAAAAAACTAGTAGCTCCAAGCTCTTTAAGGCTAGTTAGTATTTCTAAATGCTCTTTTCTTAAATCAAACTTCATTTTTATCACTCCTTCTAAATTTTAAGGGATTTATTTATACAACAAGCATATACCTATGCTCTATTTTGGATTGATACATATCATATATATGTTATATATATGATTGATATATGCTTGCTGTATGATTAATAAATGATTAATATTTGATATATTTCCTATATGTTAGTCTTCATCCTCTTCTTCCATATCATCTAGTTCCTCGCTCATTTCTTTTAGTTTTTTAAATCTTCTGCTTTCTAGCAGGTATACATTTCCACTTTCAAGAATTTCTTCTAAAGCTTCTCTATCGCTTACAACATAAGCTGTGGTGGTTTCTCCTTGCCAATCTGTTCCATCTATTATCACAAATCTTCCATCTCTAAGTTTTGTGATTCCTTTGTGTCTTCCAGCTCCTCCATTGCACATATTTCTTCCATCCCAAAAATCTAGATTGTTATTATATTCTACTCTCGCTATAATACTTCTCTCATATTCTTCTCTTTCATAAACATTTACTTTGCTCATTTTAAGTCCTCCTTAAAAAATTTTCAATTTTATGTGTTAGCAATACCTAGCTTCTACCCTCCTGTCTATGATGTATTTATGTAGCAACAATGATATTTCAATGATTTATCTAAGATAATTGAATGACTTATCCAAGATATTTAGCTGCTACATACATTACACGCATAAAAATTGATTTTTAGAAAAAAATATGTTATTTTTAAAGTTTATGAATTAATTTATGGATAAGTGAAAATAGTTATATTCTATCTGATGAAATTTTTAATTATTGTTATGAATTGAAAAACTCCACCATTAGGGCTAATTTTCACTAGCATTAATGGTGGAGTGATAAATTTTATATCAAGACTATTTTTAAAATATTTATTGATTTCTTAATTCTCTATATGTTTCTTTAGCTATTTCATTCATTATAGCTGTGTAGAATGACTTGTCTTCAAAAAGCTTTTTAAAAGCACCCATTTGCTCTTCATAGCACTCCTGAGCAACATCAGCAAAAACTTTTGGGAAAATACTTTCTGAAAAGACTTCCATATTATTCTTTTTAGCATACTTTTTAAGTTTTTTATCCTCTAATTTTACTTTATTGAACATTGTTTCAACTATTACCCGATCTCCTTCAGAAAAAATCCCCATATATCTTTGATTTATGTGATTAATTATATTCTCCAAAAGTTCATCTTTTTTATCTTTACCCTTGCTAACATCTACTGTTTCTACATTTGTTAAAACGCCTTTGTTTTCATCATTTCCAAGAATAACTTCTCCTTCGAAAGACTTTTCCAATTTATAAAACTCTAGTTTTATTTTGTCTTCCAAGTCTACCTGTTCTTGAGAATTTTTTGGTAGCACTTTATCCATATATTTCAAGAAGTTATATTCCTTTTGAAGATCTTTATCAAACATTCTTGTAATTTGGACAATGTATGCATACCACTTAACATAATTTCTAACCGATTTTTTAAACATGAACCTCTCTTCTAAAGACAAATTATTATATTGCTTTAATATAGGAGTATATAGAGATGTTATTTTTCCTAAATCAGTGCTAGATTGCTTTTCTTTGTAATAAATATTATTAAATTTTTCTACATCTGAATCATTATAAAGTAGGAACTGCCTAATAGAAATCTTAGTATCGTAAATAAGGTTTACATTTATCTCTTTATCTAGAACAGTTTCTTTGTAAAAAGGTTCGAATGCTTCTTTTATATCTTCAGCTTCATTTACAAAATCCATTACAAAAGTGTCTGTTTTTCCAAGCATTGTTCTATTTAATCTAGATAGAGTTTGTACAGCTTTTACTCCAGAGAGTTTTTTATCTACAAACATAGTGTGTAGCAAAGGTTCATCAAACCCAGTTTGATACTTTTCCGCCACAACTAATATATTAAATTCATCTGTACTAAATAATTCTGGAAGTTGTTTTTCGCTGATTCTAGAACCTTCCTTTGTTATATTTAATCCAGTTTCTGTATATTCTTCGTCTTTGTCTTTTACGCTTCCTGAAAAGGCAACAAGAACATCCAGATCTTTGTACCCTTTTTTATCTATATACCTCTTAAATTCAAGAAAATATCTCACTGCATGAAGTCTAGATGCCGTAACAACCATAGCTTTTGCTCTTCCACCTATTTTATGCATAGTTACATCTCTGAAATATTCAATCATAACCGCAGTTTTTTGCTGCAAGTTGTATGGATGTAATGACTCATATCGCTTGATAGCTTTTTTTGCTTCTGACTCTGGAAGCTCGGGATTATCTGGAGTACTTTTAGCTATTTTAAAACAAGTCTTGTAAGTCATGTAATTCGCTAAAACATCGTGAATAAATTCTTCTTCTATTGCTTGTTTCATCGAGTAGATGTGAAATGGATGAAATGTTCCGTCTGTATGCTGAGTTCCAAACATTTCCAATGTTTTTTGTTTTGGAGTAGCCGTAAATGCTAAAAATGATAAATTTTTGTGTTTTCCATGAGTAAGCAATTCTTTTATTAATTTGTCTTCAAAATCCTCTATATTTGCTTCTTCTTCCCCTTCTATCCTAGCAAATTCTCTTAATGCCTCTTCATTGTCGGCTAGGGCTGTTTTTAGCTTCTGGGCACTACTACCAGTTTGGGAAGAATGAGCTTCATCTACAATTATAGCAAATCTTTTGCCTTTATTATTTTCAACTTCTTCATAAATAACTGGAAATTTTTGAAGTGTTGTGACTATTATTTTCTTACCATCATTTATAGCATCCTTAAGATCTTTTGATGACTTCCCATCCCCTATTGTTTCAACAAGACCATATGCGTGATCAAAACTACTTATAGTGTCTTGAAGCTGATTATCTAAAACTTTTCTATCTGTTACAACAATTACAGAAGTAAATATGGAATTATTGTGTTCATCATGGAGGCTAGCTAGTCTATAACAGCTCCAGGCAATTGAATTTGATTTACCCGATCCTGCACTATGCTGAATTAAATAATTCTTTCCAGAGCCATTTATTTTTACATCATCAATAAGTTTTGTTACAACATCAAGTTGATGAAATCTTGGAAATATTAATTTCTTACTTAATTTCATAATTTCCTTATCGTCTTTTAGAACCTTTTTTCGTTCTACGCTTACATGAAGAAATCTTTGAATTATATTAAGAAAAGAGTCTTTTGATAGAACATTTTCCCACAAATACGATGTGTTATAACCATTTGGATTTTCAGGATTCCCAGAACCTCCAACTTTCCCAGCTCCTCCAGATCCTTGATTAAAAGGTAGAAAAAATGTATCTTTACCCTTTAATTCAGTAGCCATAAAAACTTCAAATAAATCAACAGCAAAGTAAACTAAGAATCTTTTATTGAAGTGAAAGCAATATTCTTTTGGATTTCTATCATACATAAATTGTTTTTTAGCATTTTCTACTGATTGTCCTGTAATTTGATTTTTTAATTCAAGTGCTACCAAAGGAATTCCATTTAATGTGAGAACCATATCTATAGTATTATTATTTTCAACTGAATATGCAAACTGCCTAACTACTGATAAAATATTAGAATTATAGTTTTTTACAAGTTTTTGATTAAGAGTTGATTCAGGCTTAAAGTAACAGACTTTAAGCTTTACTCCCCTGTCGTTTATACCATTTCTTAGTACATGAAGTATTCCGTGTGTGTTTACCTCTTCATTGAATCTTTTCAAAAATTTCTTTTCTGACTCTACTCCATATATTTTTTCATATCTTTCCCATTCATTTTCTTGGGTGCTTCTTATGAAGTATATTAGTTCACTTAAATATATGCAGTTGGCTTTATCAAACCCCACCATATTTTTTTGAATATATCCCCCATGATTCAAAAGATAAGTTTCTATATCTTCCTCAAATCGTTTTTCTTTGTAATCCAAGCCAGCTCCCTCCCCTACATTTTGTATAGTTTTAGAGTATTTAAAGTCCAAGATCTGATTTACATAACGATCTATCACTTAATTTGTTTAAATCCATATATATTTTTTTCATTTTATATAGTTTCCCTTGATGGTCCTTGACATATGGTATAACAAATATATTAGAAGTATTTTCACTACTTAATAAAGCGTTTTTAATAAGATAGCTATTAACACCAATTGATGCAAAATCATTACTAGCTACTTTTTTTCTGACTTTTATACTATAAAGACATTTTGCTTTTAAATTGAACATCCTTTTATCCTCTAAAAAGCCAATTTCACTTATAATAATTGGAGACATACTGGTATTTTTTATTATAAAATATGTCCTAAAATATTCAATATTTAGACTTAAGTAAATGCTTTTTTTAAGCAATTTTAATATTTGGCCTAATATTACATCAAATATTTTTCCCAAAATAGTTTCTTTTATCATTATTTATCACCAAATTCTTCAATTATATAATTTCTTTTTTCCCCGTTACTACTTCGTAGATGAGTGATTTTTTGTAGGCTTCTAGTTCTTTAAGCAGGCTTTCTTTTGTCTTTACAAATTTTTCAATTTCACCTAGCTTGTTTTGAAGAAATTTTGCAATTTTTTTTTGCTCATCTATTGGTGGCACTGGCAATGAAAAATTTATAAACTTATCCGTTTGCAATCTCCATCTACCTAAGTTTGATATCCCTTGACCAAGTCCATAAAAAATTTGATTCAAGTAACAAACTTGAAAAATGTATAGATAATACTCTTTAGAATATTTCAATCCATCTTTCATTTTGAATACTCTATAATCAGGGCTTGTGACACCATCATATGGAGACAAATCAACCCATCCTGTCAATAAATCCATATGATTCATAACAAAGTCAGTTTTATAAACATATTGATATTTGCTATAATCTGATGATAATTGTCCTTCATTTGAGGTTAAATCCTTTATTTTAAGACCATTCTGTGTTACTGAAAGAACACTATGGCCTAGTTCCCCAGAAATTCGCTTAGAAATCTCGAAAATGCACTTTAGTTTCAACACTTTCCATTGTTCAGGTATCTCTCCAATCCACTCAATCCCTATATCCTTCATCTTCACATCTGGATTTAATCCTTTAGTGACGGTCTCTGTGATTAGCGATTGCTTGTACTTCTTGTACTCTTCAATCGACTGCTTAGTTTTCTCAAGGATATTGTCAATGAGAGCTACCTTTTGTTCGAGGTAGGATGAGATTTTTTTTTGATCAGTAATAGAAGGTCGAACGATTCCAAATGATTTTAAATCGCCCAATTTTATAAAGTCAATTACAGAACCTACTGACTTATCGGTCAAGTACTTAGGTAAAAGTTCTGTAATATAGTGTTTTAAATATAGTGGATGAATTTCTTTGAAGTCTGATAAAACATATGTCCTCTGATAAGCTTCAAACTTCCCATTATAGTATTGTGTAAATCCGACCATACCATTCCCTGCAACAAGTAATGCTTCACTGTCAAAAGAGTAATTACTACTCCGATAAGGTGTCATCGAGCAGGTGAAGAACGGATATTCTCCATCTGGGTGCCCTTGGTTCACATCTTTTTTGCCTGTTGTAATATTTACTAAGTGCTTTAATGGGACTAAATCCCATGTTTCATTATACTCACCTAACCACAATAGTTCGCTATCTTTCATCTCTCTCATACTACTCACCGCCATTCTCAAACAGTGATTTAAGTGATCCCATCAAATCATTTTCAATAGCACTAATTCTTTCAGCAATCACTTCTGACTTCTCAGGTGCAACATATTTGTAGAAATGTCTTGTAAATGGAATCTCATAACCAATTTTGGTCTTGTTTTCATCAACCCAAGCATCTTGATTATAAGGCAAGACTTCTTTCTCAAAGTACTCTTTAATAACTTCATCTTGGTCTTTACCTAAAATCATAGGCACATTCTCAGTATCTCTTTTAGAAGGGTCAGCAACAGATTGTTTCTTTTTAAGGATAATCTTTCCGTATTCATCTACTTGTGGTGACTCAACTACAATCTTGTAGTATCCAAAATCTTCATTATTAAATATTTTGGACTCTACACTCTTTTTATCATATTCATAGTGTTTATTTTCAAAATCTCCATATGCATTTACAATTGCTTCTCTACAACATTCATCAAGCTCTACCCTTTTATTCCCTAAAGAGGTTCTCCTCTTAATATACATATTCGATGCATCAATCAATTGAACTTTACCCGTACGCCTTGCTGATTTATTTTTAGAAATCAGCCAAATATATGTTGTAATTCCAGTATTGTAAAATAGGTCCGTAGGTAGCTGCACAATGGCTTCCAATAAATCATTTTCAATTATATAGCGTCTTATTTCAGAAGGTCCAGAGCCAGCATCTCCTACAAAAAGAGGTGAGCCATTGTGAATTATTGCCATTTTTCCTGTATCATTTAATTTCTTTATACCATTTAGTGTGAATAGCATTTGGCCATCGGAAATTTTTGGTAGTCCAGGTGCAAATCTACCATTAGATCCCTTTTTATGCTCTTTTTCAACTGCACTTTTTTGTGCTTTCCAATCTACCCCAAAAGGCGGGTTAGAAATAATATAGTCAAATTCATAATCTTCAAATCTGTCATTTGATAATGTATCACCAAACCTCATGTTACTTGCATTTCCTCCACGAATTATCATGTCTGCCTTTGCTATTGCATAAGTTTCAGGGTTTATTTCTTGTCCAAAAACCGTTACCTCTGCATCTGCATCTAATTCTTTTAATCGTTCTTCCATAGAGGTAAGCATTTGAGATGTACCCATAGCCATATCATATACAGTTTTTACTAAACCATCTTCTTGTAAAACATTTTCTTCTTCAGCAATAAGTAAATCTGTCATGGTATATATAATATCTCTTGCTGTAAAGTGTGCTCCAGCCTCTTCGTTGTAACTTTCTGAAAATTTCCTTACTAATTCTTCAAAAATATAACCCATATCTGTAGTTGTTATAATATCTGCACCCATATACGCATTCGGTTTATTAAATTCTTGTATAACATAAAATAGTTTACTTTCTTCTTTAGTTGACCCAACTAAATCATTAAGGGTATTTTCAAATTTAAAATTTTTAATTATATCATGGATGTTTTCTGAAAATCCAGCAATAAATGTCTTGAAGTTTTCTTCTATATGTTCAGGTTCATTCAGTAAGTTTTCAAATGTAAATGGACTTATATTATAAAATGAATACCCTGAAGCTTTAGTTAAAAAACCATCTTTAACTTCAAAATTCTTTACTTCTTCGTATTTCTTTAAAACACCTTCTTTTGTTTCTAGTAAGGTATCATTTAATCTTTTTAGTAGCGTCATTGGAAGTATTACTTTTCCATATTCGTGAGGTTTAAAAGTCCCCCTTATTATATCTGCAATGCCCCAAATCATATCTGCTTTTTCTTGGACATTAATATTTGTTTGCCTTTGTAAAGCTGTCATCCCTATTCCTCCGATATTATTTATTTTTCATATAAATTATATCATTTATCAAGCGTGCGATATGTAGATATTTTTAAATTTTATATTTATTTTTAAAAAGTGTAATTAGTAATTCGGAAATTCAAGGAGGAATTACTAATTAAAAGTTTAAAAGTAGCGGTAAAAATGTATCAAAGCAATTTAATGATGGCTGGAAAAAAAGAAAGCAGAATTTTATCTTATATGAAAGATGCGAATACATTTGAAGAATTTCTAGAGAAAAATACGAAAAATAGTAGTTGGGAAATTGATATTAAAAACATTAAGAGAAAAGAAATTGTTAAATTTAATCAATAATAAGAACTATTCAGATTCAAGTGGGAAAAGAGTATAAGTATATAAAAAGATTTAGCATAAAACTATATATTCATGTAGGAAAATCATGATAACAATAAAAACACCTCTTTACTCTAGGAGGTGTTTTTTATACTCTTAATTATTAAACTTCTTTTATTTTCATCCGTTTTCTTTCTTTTGTTTAATTGAAAGTCAATTTGAAGTTCCTGCTCACCATAAGTGAAAAATTGAATTAATTTATTAAAATGTTCTACTTCAGCTAAATATTTGTAAAACATTTTTTTAAGATTATAATCAGATTGCAGTGATTCTCTTTTCTCACTACCATCAAAAATAGAAAATTTTATTTCAAGTTCAAAGCTAGCACTATGTAATTTTATATCATCTCTATTTAATCGAAGCATCTCTAAAATAACTTTTGCTTTAAGAATATCACAATTTTGATTGTATAAAATTGAAAAATGTTCACTTGAATAATTGAATTTCTCTTCATAAAACTGCTCTTTATTTTTAAAAGTAAATTTTTCATTAATTATATTTTTAATATAATCAGCTGCATATTTATTATAATATTTATTTCTTCTTGTCAAAAAAACAAACTCTTGAAAAGCAAAATCGCTTACAGGACTATATGCCCATTGAACAGTGCTTCTTGTTTTGCTGTTTTTAATTTTATTAAAAACATTCTGAATGATATCGTTTTGTATTATTTTAACTCTATTGAAAGGCTCTTTAAAATCTAATTTCTTAATTAATAATTCTGCTTCAATGTTTTCTTTTATTTCTTTTAAGATTTTTTCTCTTTCTTCATCAAATTGCTTCTTGTATACATCCTTTAAATTTATAGTACATACACATGTAAGTGTATAAAGTCCCATTTCATAATTTTTGTTGATTCCAATTCTTATACAATTTTCTTTAGTATTCACCTTGTGTGATTTAACATATTTTTTTTCGGATTCTCTAAAATAAATGATATTACAATTATTATCTAAAGATATGTATTCAGTTAATTCCCAAAACTCTATCTTAAAATTTGCTTGAAACTTTGAAGTGAAAATACTAAAAAAATTTTCAATGGAGTCTTTATTATTTAAAATTTTTTCAATGTATCTAGCATTAGAATTAATTCTCATTGGAAAATTTATATATAAATTACCAAATGGATTTTTTGATTCATCTAAAATCGAAATACTAAGATATTTATCACTTGTATTTTTTGTTTTTTCTAGAGCTAAAAAAGTATAATTTAGAGAAAAATTAGCTTGATATAGCAAATCTTTTAATCCATATTCCATTTTTTTCCCCTTTTGTTTTTATTTAATTATATTGATAATATAGTATTTTTTGCAATATAAAATTTAATATACTTAAAAAAACCTAAACTATTTCAAAACATTTCTACATGATTTGAATAGTCTAGGTCTTATATATTTTAAAGAAATTCTTTTAAAAGTGTCCTTCTTTTTTCAGGCTCTCTCATGCAGTAATCTTTAAATATTTCTTCATTTCCTATCATTATAAAAAGTTCCTTAGCCCTTGTTAGTGCAGTATAGAAAAGTTTCTTATTCCACATATTCTTATCTGCAAATGAAAGGGGAACAATCACTACCTTTACCTCAGAACCTTGATATTTGTGAATTGTTGATGCATATGAATGAATCACTGTATTGAAAAACTCTTCTTTGAAGTAGTCAACCCATGCTCCATCATCAAATTCAAGGGTTACTGATTTTTCATTTATAAAAGCTATGCTTCCAGTTGTTCCATTATATATCCCCTCTTCATTATTGTTCTCATTTTGCATAATCCGATCATCGGGTGAGAATTTTATTCCAGATGGAGATATTATGAAATCATCTGATTTATTAAAATGTTTTTGAATTTGAAAATTCAGTTCATGTGTCCCAATGGATGTTTTTTTAGTTGGAGAGAGTATTGCTATATCTTTTGCTTCATAACCAAGTTTTTCTCTAAGATATTTATATGATTTTAGGATGTGGGCCATGATTTCATCATCAGTTTCTTTTCTTACAAACTTAAAATCATCCCCATATTCAAGGTTTGGATCATTATTTTTTATTTTATGGGCGTTTACAACTATCTTGGACCCTTCTGCTTGCCTAAATACTTTCTTAAGTCTAGTTGTTGGAATTTTCCCTGAATCTATAAGTGATTCAAGTATATTTCCAGCTTCAACTGATTCTATTTGGTCCACATCACCTATGAAAACTATTTTGCTGTTATCTGATATATTTTTTATTAGTTCATAAAATAAAAATGAACCAACCATTGACATCTCATCTATTAGAACTATATCCTCTTGTATTTCCCTATTAGCTTCAGTAAAAAAATATCCAATCTCAAGTGCTCTATGAATGGTTGAGCTATATTCCCCAACAACCTCTGAAAGTCTAGCAGAAGCTTTCCCTGTTGGACAAGCAAGGGATAAAGTATATCCAAATCTTTTAGAAAGCTCAACTATTGCTTTTGCGGTTTGAGTTTTTCCTGTTCCTGGGCCTCCTGTTAAAATAAATATGGGACTCTTTGCAAACATTCTGATTGCATCTTTTTGTTCATCTGAAAAACTAAAAGAGTTTGACTCCTCAAACTCTGATATAAACTCCTCAACTTTTTTAGAGTCTATAATATTTATATTTGTATTATTTATTTTATATTCTAGTAGAGCTGCTGTATTTTTTTCTGTTTTATATGTTTGTATTAGCGTAACTTTCCCATCTTTTGAAATATAAATAAGAGATTTGGAGTATGCATGTTTAATTGCCTTATTAATCATCGCAATTGACAGCTCTTTTTCTTTCATTTTTTCTACAAGATTGTCTAAATCCATATACAAATTTCCATTTTTCGCCTCTTCTTTTAATGAATTAATAAGAAGAGCAATTGCATGTTCCATAGAATTTAAAGGAAATCCAACAATTTTAGCTATATTTAGAGCTTTATCATATCCAATTTCTTCTATAAAAACAAATGGATTTGAAAAAAGAACAGCTTTTGTGCTTTCTTGAAATCTTTCATACATTTTAAAAATTTCTAAAAAGCTTAAGTTTAATAAAATTATGTTGTTTAATAAGTCATAAAACTCTTCTAAGTTGTTTTTATTTTCCTCAATTTTCTCAGCTTCACTTTTATCAATCCCAAAATCATGTTCCAAATATTTAGAATTTATAATCTTTTCAAAAACATTCTTTTCACAACTTCTAGAAATATTTTGAGCTGATTGCTTTGAAATATTAAGAATTTTGCATAAAATAATTGCTAATTCAGCATCTGAGTTTCTTGATACTATTTTGTAGTCTTCTATTTTTAAATGCTTAAAGTTATATTGATTTTCACTAAGTTTTATTTCAAGTACATCATTTTTTTCTAAGTCTAACCTTTCTAATTTGATGGTAACTCTCAATTTATTCAATTTTTCCATATCTTTTCTATCTAAAATCTTGAGATGTATCAAATAATCAAATTGTTTTATTGTTGTAACTTTTTCTACTATAACTTTCACTTTATTTTCCATTAATCATTCTCCTCTTCTCTTTAAGTCTTTTTTTAATGCTTACTATTGTGTTTTCAGAAACATTTAGTTCTCTTGCAAAGCCTTTGCTATAAATAATTTCAGGGAAATCTAAATCTTGATATAGCTGAAGAAATCTAATTTCATTGTGAGTTAGTGCCTCTAAATCAAGATAATTGCTAAAAATCGAATACTTGAAATCCTTTTTTATATCCATTCTTTCAAAGTATTGATCATGAGTTTTTTCTTTTTCGAGTATGAAAAAATTCTTCAGTAAATTTTTATTTTCAATAATTTTAGAGTAGTATCTATTTACAACTCTAAATGCTGCTGTAGATATATAAAGAGAGTTTATATATCCGTTTTTCAGCAACTTTTCTAATAAATCTATATATGTTTTTAAGAAAACTGGATTGCTTAACTCAACTTCATAGCTAAAAGTCTTTTCTTTAAACCTTTTCTTAAATTCCTCTTCTACTGCTTTATTAAAGTCTTTTGATAGTTCATCAATAAAATTTTCAATCGTTCCAGTTCTGTCTTTATAAGAAACTTTCATTTGCAAATTTTCATTTATAAAATCCACTTTCTTTTTTAAACTAGTTTTTCTACAATCTTTATCTCCATCAAATTCCCTAGATCTTTCTTCTAACATTTTTTCTAAATCATCATTTCCAATAATTTCTATACTTGTTCTCATTTTTATGCCTCCTACGATTTGTAATATTAATTACAAGCTTTAAGATGAAATAAAAAACAAAAAAATATCTAGTTATCGCACGAGATAGTATTTTGCGACAGCTAGATATTTTTATTTGAAATAAATATTTTAAATAGTGTAATTAATATAAAGATTCAAGAGGGAGGTTTTAAAGTGGATGAGAAAAACAAGAAAATGCTAGGTATTTTTGAGGTTTTGCACAATTCTTTTGTATCAAAAGAAGATATTCTTAAAAGAAATGTTGAGATTGATAGATATATAAACCAAAGAGTTCTAGTCCAATTGAAAAATGATAAAAAGAGAATTGAATTATTTTTCAGACTATTTTTTCTAAGAATAGATGAGTACAGAAACCTTGATAAAAAACTAAAGAGGAGAATAGATAAGTATACTTTTAGACAGTATTCTTTATTTATAGCTTACATTGTAAAAGAAACTAACGCTATCATAGACAAGTGTCCAACCTCTTTTGTATTCATAAATTCTATTAATATATTTAGAACAGTAAATATGAAAGAGAGCTTAGATTTAAATGAAGAATATATAAATATAATAAAGAAATATGATATATTAGCGTTTTCAATAAAAGAAATCAGTGGAATTGAAACTATTGATATAAATACTTTAGCTAAAATAGCTTTAGCTGAAAAAAATGAAAGTGATTATAATTTCGCTGACTTTAACTGCATGATAAAAAATATAATGAAAAGAAATTCAAATCTTCATGAGACAATATATATAGAAGATACTATATCAACTTTAGATAGAACAAAGTTAGAATCGAAAGAGTATAAAGTTTATAAATTTGCTGACTTTAAACTTAGATATTTATATTCTCTATTAGAATTAAATTGTGAAGAAGAGCTAAAAAGAATCAAGAAAGTTATTTCTGAAAAATTTGATATTAATTCAAATCATAATATTTTAAAAGTTATTGAAGCATCACTCATTTACAATAGTTCAGGTTTTATCAAGAGTATACTTAAAGATATTTCTTCAAAAGATGCATGTGATATAAATAATTTAATCCAAAAGAGCACTCGTGGATTTATTAGATTTAGAACTACTATAAATAAAACAAAAAATTCAAAGGGCTGTTATTTAGCAATAGATTCAAGAAAATTTATATTTCAAAACCCAGACTTGCTTATATTTAATTACCTAAATAAATGCGAGGAAGCGATTTTGAAAAAAGCGGCATTTGAAATAATCAAAGAGCACAAAACTGATGATCTGTATATAGATATAAGAAGAAGAGAAATAAAAGCTTTTGAAGATTTTAGTGAACACATTATAAAAGGAAAACTCAATGAAGCTACATTACATTATCTTCCAGACTTAGCTAAAAGCATAAGTAATCTTGTCCCAATTGAAATATTCTCAAGCTAATATTAAGATTATAGCAAGAGAGGAGAGGTTTGAACAATCTTCCTCTCTTTTTTAATTTTGTGCACTGAGTTCACTATATTCTTCTGTTTTGAAACACATTAACTACTATATCCCTTATAAATTCTGCTACTTCTACTCTATCTTCTATATTCCCCTGAAAAAAAAGGGGAATCTCACTTGATTCACACATCCTATTAATTATTTTGGTTGATGCTATGGCTGAGTTATGGATTTTAGTTCTAGTTTTATCCATTTCCTCAACTGTATCTTTATATTCTTCTGCCTCTAATTTTATCTTTAAAATAGACCTTAGTGACTCCATTTTATAAACATATGTCACATAGTTTCCATATGAATCAATAGTATCTTCTATTATTTCAAGTACATCTACATCATCAGCATAAATTTTTGCTAGATTTGTAAGAAAATCTGTTGCCCAGTTCTCTTTTTTCAATATGATTCACTCCAGTACTATTTATCTTTTGTGTTCGTATTTTTTTCTAAATATACTTTCAAAAAATATAAATTTCTTTTAAATAGTTTTAACTGGATTTCATGATTTTTATATTTTTGATGGTATAACTATATTATATCTCACCTTACTTTTTATTATACAGATATATTTTGATTTTTCTTGCTCCTTTTTAAGGTAGGTATAAGTAATTCTATTTTTACCTTATAATATATTATATAGGAGGTCATAAATATGTTAAATAATCCAAAAATCCAAGTTAGTATAACTGAGGCCAATCAAAATTTCTCAAAAGTTGCTAAAATTGTTGATGAAGAAAAAATAGTTGTTGTTTTGAAGCAAAACAAACCAAAGTATCTCATTATAGATTTTGAAGAGTTTTCTAAAATGGAAAAAAATAATCAAGAAGAAAAGACATGGGAAGAAGTAAGCAAAAAGATGCTATTTAAGAATCTTGACGCATACAAGGAGCTTGAAAAATAATTTATGCATCAGTTAGTTGAGTAGTGTAAAATATTGTATCAACCTTAGAGTCTACATGGCTTTTATTCTTAATTTATATACTAATATTAATAACACTTTAGAGGCTGATAAATGAAATTTCAAAACTGCTAAAAAAGAATATTAAAGAATAAGGATTTTCTATAATTTTATAACATCTACATTTACTTATTTTCCATAAAAAAAGACTATCCTATAATTGGAAGTTACTGAAGAAGTGTAAAATAAAAAGCAGTAAGTTTTTCTCAAAAAAGAGAGCATTTAGAATGACTTCTAAGGCTCTTTTTTTTTAATTTTTTCAATCATTTTCACCTATCTAAAATTCATTGTAAAAAGATATGATAGACATCATATCTTTTTAGTAGAGTTAAAGCAAATTAACCCTTTTACGGTGGTTATAATTTATTGTAGATTTTATTTCAATAACTAAAGCTTTATTTAAATATTGGTGAACTAAACTCATTAAAACAGGCAAAACAATTATATATGGTCAAAAATCGATATGAGATTTAGTTAAAACTTATATGAAAATGTATTTTTTGCTATGCTTGATTCTATAGATAAATTTTTTAGAGAATTTTCGATTGAATATCTTTTTTTATATTCCTCCAAGTTCAATGTATTTACAGAAAACTCGATAGATAAGCATTTATTAATGTTGGTAAAGTAGACTACAGATCCATCGTTCATCATGCCCTTTAATCCTGATGTTAAGCTTAATAAGCCTCCAATAAACAAAAACGGATTAGCTGTAGACATCGCTATTGCAAGTTCTACAGCTCCAATTCCAATTGTTTTTGCAACACCTTCGATACTATCAATTGAATGTCCTTCTTTAAACATTCTCTTAAAATCATCTATACCTTGAAAAATTGCTATTGTACCAGCTAAAATATCAAATCCATTGACAAAATTCCAACTTCTTTTTATACTGTCACAACACTTAAGCAATCCTAAATTTTCTAGAATCTCTCCTGGAATAATAGGAAGTCCTTGCTTTGTAAATAAATCCGATAATAAGTGTTCAAGAAACGGAGCTACTTCATTTAAATTGTTTATTGGAAAGTCATATACTAAATGGTGTCCATATAATCTGTGGGCAATCACCCCTTTCCCTTTTGCAGCACTATCCATAAGCCTTCCATAAGAACTGTATCCTATTTTATTCTTATTCATAAATGTATATATCTCATTGCCATTTTTATAAGCGAATTCTCTTATATAATTGGAAGATAAGGTATTAAATTCTTCATTAATATTCATCGATATAATCCTTCCCACATTCATTGCAAAATTCACTAGTTTTCTTAATATAATTATCCATAGCTATCTGCATTTTAGCTATCTCCGTTGAACTAATTGCTAGTCCAGTCACAGCTCCAAAAGCCATTCCAGCTGGCCCCAATAAGGTAGCTAATCTCATTCCAGTTTTTAATCCACTATTTTTTTTACTATTTTTTTTATTGTCTTCACAATAAACTTGTTTCCATATTTTATCTAAATCATCACATAAATCTGGTTTATCAATCCTGTATTTGCTAAAGAGATTAATAATCATAAAGTCATATGCCTTTTTTTTATCTCCCAAAATTTTATTTGCAGATTTGAAACTCATCGATTTGCCTATTTTATCTATAATTCCAGAAAATTTTTTATCTTTTCCAACAAATTCTATTTCCGTAATAAATTGTCTGTATTCATTCTTTGTCATTAAATTACCCCCTTTTAATTAAATATAAAGTAAACTTGTCTTAGTTTCTAGATCACTAATATACTGGGTACTCAAATTATCTATATTTATAATTATCTTGATTTATGCACGCTCAAACAATTCAAATATTCCTAAAATTATAACAATTCTTCCATTCATATATCTCAGTTAACCCTTTTCCAATTAATTCGATATTCAGTGGGAGTAGTATTTACAAGTTTTCTATTTTTCATAATTTATTGGAATATTAAAACCCCTTTGGTATTTCACTCTATTTTCTGACTTAAATCCAAGTAAAGCAATACTTGCATTCAATTTGTCTTTTATCTCTTCTTGTAATAATTTTCTAATTCGGATATCTTAATTTTCAATTCGTCTTTTATCCTCTGTTCAAATGTGCCTAATCCATAATTTATTGTATCAATTGCATCATCCTCTATATCTCTTGACATAGAATTTATTGCATTTTTTAGGTCATCTATATATTCTTTTGCAATTTTTTCAAATCCTCTGAAATACCACTCTTTTTTATATTTTGTTCTTCCAAAAAGTCCTTCTCCCGCATAATTTTCATGGTAGTCTATGTCTAACCTATCAATATACCATCCTAAGCTAGTGTATTTTCCTCTGCTTTTAAAATCATCAATAATTCCAGAACTTGTACTACGATTCTCAAACCCCTTAAGTCTTTCTATAAAAAAATCATTATCAGTAAAATTGACATTGAAGTTTTTCCAGTCCTCAGGTATATTTTTACCAAGTTCTAATTGCTCTTGAATCTCTGAATATATATCTGATAATAAGTCCTTTATTTCTTCAACATATTTGAAATATATACTTTCTGAATCATCAGGAAATGAGTAAAATGGTTTAAGCACATTTATTTTGTATTCTACAAATAGTTTCTTCAATATTGGTCTATAAGCTGATTGTGAGTAACAAAGACGGTCAAACTCATCTCTAGCTGTTGATTTTGCAGAGCTTTCAGATGTGTAATAACTATATTCTTTAGGAGAAAAAGGAGTATTAATATCATAGTTGTTGACATTAAGCTTAACATCTAAATTAGTAACTTTATTAACATTAAAATTATCGCACTTTCTTTTTAAAACTTCTAATAAATCACTCAGTCCGTCATAACCTTTTTTATTTGTAAATTGTTTGTCAATTAATTCTAATGATTTATTTGGACATTCAGAAATAACTTTTTTCAAATTATCAATATCTGAATTCTTTATAATTTTACCAGATACAGCTTGGGCATTCCCTTCAGCATTTTCTTCCAAATAATTACAATTCATTATACATAATCCACAACCATTACAATTATCCTTAACAATAATCTTTATCATGAAAATTCTCCTCTATAAATATATTTGTTTTTTATAACTACTTGTTTCATACTGATATCATTAAACAGATTTTCAAGAATTTAATATTGTTCTCATGCTATTTAAATGCTTTTCTCCTTTAATTATGAGATCTAAACCCGATTGGAAAATCTTTCCATTTTCGTCAACAACAGCTACATCAATTATTTCTGATAGTCCTTTTGCAATATTTACACATGTCATCAATACGCCTTTTTCATAATCAGTATAGATTTTGATATCTAAACCATTTTTTCTTATTGTACAATCTGTTTCATGGATAGATTTTATAAATAATGCATTTAACGCCATGAGTAGATTTGATAATCTATCTGCACGGGCTATTATAGCATCATACATAGAAACTATAGATTCAGCTTGAGCTTGAAGTACATTTGCAGTGCTCAATTGATTATTTGCCGCTGATAAGTTTCTTTCTGAATCCATTACCCACATTTTACTCAATCCTTTCATTGCTAAACCACAAATTAATTCCTTGTCTGTAAAGCTTTTTTTTGTGGATAGCGAAAAAACCTCTAACTTGTATACTTTGTCGAAATCCTTAAGAATTTCTAGTTCATTTATCAAGACTTTATTTTCTACTTCTATTTTTTGAATGTTCTCATAGACTTGTATAAATTTAGGAATACTAACTTCAATTATGGCTCTTTTCTTTTTTGCAACATTCATAAGTCTTTTGTCTGTAAATTCAGCTTTTTTAATTACTGCCAACTCTGCTTCCTTGCTTATTTCAAAAGCACTTGCATATTTTTTTAAAGCTTTTTCATCCAATTTAATGCATTTATCTACATTGTAGAATGTTTTAATTACTGCTCCAGCTGCTAAAGATCCAATAATCATAATTCTATATCTAAACATTAACCATTGTCTAGATATCTCCTTTCGTAATATTTTTATATAAGATTTAAAAACTTAACTTTAACGGTTTGTCCAATTGATTTTCATATTCATCAATTGTTTTGAAAGCAACACTTTTTCCAAATATTTGAAGTATCTTATCTAAACCGTTTGTTACTCCTTCTAAATTAAAAGCTTCTTCACAAGCAAATCCTAACATCATATTAAACCCTTCACTAATTTCTTTGTCCCAATAATTATATTCATCTTGAACTAGATTTTTAAATGTTTCTCTTTGTTTTTCTATTTCTTTTATTGCTTGATTTTCCAAGAAATTTAGTTGATTTTCTTTTAATTTATAATTGTTTAAATACTTAGCAGCTTTAATGCCAGAAATTACTGCACTACAAGCTGCTGAAGCAACTATAGCACCAATAAACTCTCCCACTGCTCTCCCCAAAGCCATTCCTGCAAAAGTTCCAGTACCTGGATTAATTGCTGTACCAATCGCTCCCCCTAATAACATTCCAACCTCTCTTCCGAATGCCCCTCCTATCATCCCTGACATGATAGTTAATCCTTTTTCTCCTACTTCATTTATAAATTCAATCTCATCTATCTCACCATTTATATACTTCATAGCTGATTCTTTTGCTATAGATGCAATTACAAAAACCTGTGATAATTTATTGTTTTTTGCAAGGTTTGCAAGAGTTTCATTTTTACTATCCTTTAATTTGTTATTTATATAGTCTGCTGCTAATTTAGTCATTCCTCCTGTCATAGATACATCTATTATTGTCTTTCCCATATCTTTTGCCGCTTCATCAAAGCTTTTTTTGCCCATAGCTACTTTCGAAAGGTTTCTAACAGCTTCTGCGGTTAGAGGGATAGCTGACATAATTAAGGCTTCTTTTGCCCCAGAATAAAATTCAGTCCCCATATTCTTAGCAGTTCTTATTGTAAATTTTTTCTTTAGCGTTATGTCAGAACCTATTTTTTGTTTTGCTATATAGACTCTTGCTTTTATAGGTACATTATTCTTTTTATCCATTATTATATGCCAATCACTCTTTTCGCCCTTAATCACATTGTCTCTCTTTGATAAAATTCTGAAATTATTTTTTGAATTCATAATTTCTTTAAAGTCAGAGTCTGATAAAAAAGGATTGTTCTTAACATAACTATGACCTTCTTTAAGAGATGTTATGTGATCAACCTCAGCAGAATAACTTGACCATTTTGTAGAAATATTTTCACCTGATTTATTTTTCATGTGGTACTTGTTCTGAGCTGATTTTTGATTTTTATGAAGAACTTTATTGCTAATAGGATCCAAATATGTGTTCCTATTTTCAAAAGTACTTTCTTTATAATTTTTTTTTGCTTTATTGCAATCCCATAGCTTATCTCTATTTATTTTATTGTATTCTTTAGTTAATCCTAAATTTTCATTAGACTCTTGGTTGATAATAGATTTATTTTTCATAATTTCTATAGTGTTTTTTATTTCTTTATTATCACTCATAAAAACCCTCCTAAGTTAAAATGATTCTCCTTAAAGCACTTTCACCTTCTCCCCTTGACTCCCAAGCCACATATCTATTCCATTGCCATATGACTCTGCTGTGATTATATATTTATCTCCTTCTTTACTTACTACTTCAGCTGTTGGAAGTCTATCAAGTATAGCTTCTAGAGATGGGCCAGTGAATTCAAATTTTACTCTCTTTAGCTCCCCTGCATACATGAACTGTACTCTTTTTCTAAATTCCCCTTCTTGGAATTTATTTGCGTATGGGATGATAAATTTTTCATTTGTTTTTTCGATTTTTTGTATCCTATCTATTCTATATACTATTGGAATATCTTTATTTGATTCTGTGATATATGCAATTAAATAGAAATAAAATTCTGAAAACATTATGGATACTGGTTTTATATCCCTTATAGTTTCCTTCTTATCTTGCCTTATATAATGAATTACTATTCTTTCTTTATTTGTAATTATTTCAGATAGTTCCCATATTTTTGATAGTAACTTTTGTCCATGTTTTAATGGGACATAGTTTAGTTTTTCATTTCCTATTATATTTTCAATTACATTCCTATTTTCTGGATAACTTTGTTCAAGCAATTTCTCTATTAGTGAATCTAATTCTTCCTTGCAAAATGCTCTACTTTCTAATAGTATTTTGCAAAGTGCCATTATTTCTTCATTTGTGATCCAATTTCTTTGATATTTTATTAGTCTATATCCTCTTTTATCTTTATCATAAATTATTGAAGATTCATCAAGCTTATAGTGAATTTCCTGAAGATATACTCTGAGATCTTCAATATCCCTTTGAATAGTCTTTTCACTAACCTTGTAATGATTACATAGGTCTGATTTGTTCAAAATTTCCCCTTTATTAAACCTTTCATATATATCAAGTAACCTAAATCCTTTGTTCTCTTTATAGTCCCTCATTTCTCCCCCCCAACTCTATTTTAATAATATTAATTTAATTAATCTAACTGCCATATTTCTATTTTTTTCTATGACAATAGTTTATTAAATTAGATGGACATAATTTGTCTTAATATGGAAATATAAATTATTTTTACTCATGATTACATATACCTATATTATATACTTTTCAAGACTCATAAAAAAGGATAACTTAAATTAAAATTTTATTTATATTTTCCTTTATTTTTAAAAAATTTGTCGAAATTTGTCACATCTTAACCTATTATAAACCCATCCGCATCATAGAAAATATTAGTAACTTCAAGTTCAGGGATAAATGATGAACCTAAATTTTCAGTTTCAAAACAAGTTTCCCTTTTATTCAAAAAAGCTTCAGGAACATTTATATACTTATATCCCAAACTATCCTCATGTATTAAGCAAAGAGTTTCTATATTATTAGCTGCATCAAATTCGAAGACTATAATTTCTTCCTCAGTTATCTTATCTATGTGCAACACATTTCTTGTTTTAATAACTTTTCTTAGTTTTGAATAGATTTCTAAAATTTGAATAATAGAATCAACTAGAGCTTTTGAGGCTTTAGAATCTTCTTCAAAACTCAAATACTGTGCTTTTTCTGATAGTTTAATAAAATATTTGATTTTTATATGATGTATAGATTTTAAATAAGCCCTCATTATAGTACACCTCCTTAAATAAAAAACTTTCCCAAATAATATATAAATTCAATATCCATTTTAAAAATAAAATAACTAAAAACAACTCCGTAATGAAATTGTAATAATCTTGTAACAAAAAAGAAATTTCATTTGCGTGGTATATATAAATGGAGGAGTTTATTATGGCAAATGATTTTTCTAAATTTGAGGAAAGAGGAATTGATTATTCAAGTGTATATTTTAAAGGAGCTCTTTTAATCGAAGATAAGAAAGGGCTTGAGAATTTTTTTTATAATTATCTTTGCCAAAGAGATTTAAGTGAAGAGGATTTGATTAATCCATATGTTTGTGATTTTAGAAAAGAGTTTGAAGGTAGAAATAATAAGGAAGAAATTAAAAAGGCTTTTAAGATTAGTTTTTCAGAAATTTTAGCACAGCATTATTGCAATATAAGGAATATGACTGTAAAAGAATTTTTACAGGAAGAAAAAAAGTTGTTTGAATTTATAATATTAAATTCAAAGGAATCTAATTAGAATCATAAAATCTTTTAATTGATACAATCTATGGTATAATATTTCATAAAAAAAGATGTAACTTTTATGTTACATCTTTTTTGCTTTGGGTATATAACCTAGATATAGTTTATTTTATTCTTTTTCCCATCTGAAAATCTATTCAATTTAGTGAAATGCTAAGAGTATCAAATAGTAAAAGTTGCAGGCTAATTCTAAAAAATGCCCCGTATAGACTTTTACTTATCAATGCTCAAATGATAAGAAAAATGGACCTGTAAGTATGTACAAACTAAGTTCTAGTTGATACATAACCTCAGGCCCCTATACAAGCAATAATCATATTCCTTGTGTAATTCTTAAAATGAGCAGGCCTATAAGCCGAGTTCTGTCTTGAACAGTCATCTATCTACGACTACTGTCGCCAGTAGCCTCTAGCGACCTACCTACGGGACAAAGACGGGTTATCTTTATATCGGCCCCTGCTTGGTCTTGCTCCGGATGGGGTTTACATAGCCAGTTAGTTACCTAACTGCTGGTGGGCTCTTACCCCACCTTTCCACCCTTACCATAATGGCGGTTTATCTCTGTTGCACTATCCTTGGAGTTGCCTCCACCAGGCATTACCTGGCATCCTTACCCTATGGAGCTCGGACTTTCCTCGTGAAGTGAATCACGCGACTGCTCAGTCTACTCTCTTGAGATTATATCATTATATTGGTTAATAAACAAATACTTTATACGATTATGCAATTATTGTAATATATAAAATATTATGACATTTATCTTGCAGAAAATTTATAATAATAAAATATTTCTTTCCTAATCTGCTATTTATACTTTATATTTTTTGGGTTTTATGTTAATTTAAATATGCAGATAATAAAAATTTATGAGGTGATAATATGCCAGCAATTTTAGAATGTGTACCTAATATAAGCGAAGGAAGAGATTTAGAAAAAGTTGAAAAAATTGTAGATGCTATCAGAACAACAAAAGACGTTAAGCTTTTAGACTACTCTTCTGATAAAGATCACAATCGTTCTGTTATAACATTTTTAGGAGAGCCTAATGCTGTAGCAGAAGCTGCTTTAAAGCTAGCAAAAGCTGCAACAGAATTAATTGATATGTCAACACATACCGGTGGCCATCCAAGAATGGGCGCGGTTGATGTAATGCCGCTAATCCCTATCAAAGACATTACTATAGAAGAGACTATAGAGTTATCAAAAAAATTAGCTGAAAGTATAGCAAATGAATGCAACATGCATGTTACTTTATACGAAAACTCTGCTTCAGCTCCACATAGACAAAATTTAGCCGATATAAGAAGAGGTCAGTACGAGGTTATGGCTGAAAAAATTAAGGAGGATATGTGGATTCCAGACTATGGACCTAATGAATTCAATCCAAAAGCTGGAATGGTTGCAGTTGGAGCTAGGCCTCCACTAATTGCATATAATATTAACTTATCTACAGATGACGTAAAAATAGCAAAGAATATTGCCAATGTAATAAGAAGCGCTAAAGGTGGATTTGTATTTTGTAAAGCAATGGGTCTTCTAATTGAAGAAACAGGAAAAGCTCAAGTATCAATGAACTTAGTTAATCCTGATTACACTACTATTTTTAGAGTTTTTGACATGGTAGAAAGAGAAGCTCATCGTTACGGCGTTAGCGTTACTGACTCTGAGA
Organism: Acetoanaerobium sticklandii; assembly: GCF_000196455.1. NCBI lineage: Bacteria > Bacillati > Bacillota > Clostridia > Peptostreptococcales > Filifactoraceae > Acetoanaerobium > Acetoanaerobium sticklandii. Next base: position 1,443,015 of record NC_014614.1, read on the forward strand.
TAGTTGGTTTAGTTCCAATGAAAGCACTTATAGATACAGCTATTTATCATCTTAAGTTAGACAACTTCTCTATGGATCAAGTTTTAGAAACAAGAATATGGGAGTAGGTGGAATAAATGAAGCTTATAGATATGAATCTTAAAGATTTTGCAGATGAAGTCGAATCATTATCTCCAGCCCCTGGTGGTGGTTCATGTTCAGCATATAGTTCACTAGTCGGAATATGCTTATCGAGAATGATGGCTAACTTAAGCTTTGGCAAAAAGAAATATGAGCTTAATGAAGAAAACATAAAATTAGAGGTAAAAACCAGCTTTGAAGCTCTTAAAGAAATTAAAGATGAGATGCTATCACTGGTAGATAAAGATACTGAAGCCTTTAATGAAGTTGTAAAAGCAATGAAAATGCCAAAAGAGACTGATGAAGAAAAAGCTCTTAGAAAAGATGCTATCGATAATGCAACATGGCAATCAATAGATGTTCCTCATAGGGTTGCAGTACTCTCTTTAGAAGCAATGAAAAAAATGTATCCTATATATAAATATGGCAACGAAAATGCTTTGACTGATGTAGGTGTAGGGTATTTAATGTGTGCTACTGGAGCCGAGGGTGCAATTTTAAATGTAAAAATTAATCTAGGCTCTGTAATGGATATTGAAAGAGCGAAAAAATTAGAGCTAGAGTGCAATCAATTATTGTCGGAGGTTACAAATCTTAAAAACGAAGTATTGGTATCAATTCACGATAGACTTAAAATATAATCGAGGTGAATATAATGTCTGCTGATTTAATTTTATATAATATAGGAGAATTGTTCTGCCCTATTGATAATAATGAGCCTCTAAGAGGACAGGCTATGAACACAGCTAAAATAATGCATAATGCGTATATCGCTATAAAAGCTGGAAAAATTCAAGCTATAGGTGAAGGTGAGGTTCCAGAATCTCTAATTTCTAATGAAACCCAAAAAAGAGATTTATCAGGACTTACTGTTACTCCTGGATTAATAGATTCTCATACACATTTAGTTCACGGCGGAAGTAGAGAAAATGAATTTAGTATGAAGCTTAACGGTGTAAGTTATCTCGATATCCTAGCTGCAGGTGGCGGAATACTAAGTACAGTAAATGCTACAAAAACTTCTACCTTTGATGAATTGTATACTAAAGCTAAAAAAAGCTTAGATACAATGCTTATTCATGGTACTACTACAGTAGAAGCAAAAAGTGGGTATGGTTTAGAATGGGAAACTGAAGAAAAACAACTTAAAGTCGCAAAAAAATTAAATGAAGATCATCCAGTAGAAGTGGTTTCAACTTTTATGGGAGCACATGCTATTCCTACTCAGCTCAAAGAAAATCCAGAAGAGTTCATAAAAGAACTTACAGAATTTATGATTCCTGAAGTATCAAAACATTCACTAGCAGAATTCTGTGATGTATTTTGTGAGCACGGAGTGTTTAGTGTAGAACAGACTAGAACAATACTAAAGTGCGCTAAAGAAAATAATCTAAAAATAAAAATCCACGCAGATGAAATAGTGTCGCTTGGTGGAGCAGAACTTGCTGCTGAAATGGGAGCACACAGTGCTGAGCATCTTATGGCAGCTTCTGATGAAGGCATTTCTTTAATGGCAAAAAATAATGTAATTGCTAACCTTCTTCCAGGAACTACTTTCAGTTTAATGAAAACATCGTATGCCGATGCTAGAAAAATGATTGAAAATAATTTGGCTGTTGCTCTTTCAACTGATTACAATCCTGGAAGCTGTCCAACAGAAAACATCCAGCTTATAATGCAGTTAGGTAGCCTTGCTATGAAAATGAGTCCAATTGAAGTATTTAATGCAGTAACAATTAATGGTGCTCATAGCTTAGGAAGAGGACATGAAACTGGAAGCTTCGAAGTTGGTAAAAACGCTGACATCGTAGTCTTCGATGCTCCAAATATAGACTATATACTATATCACTTTGGTGTTAACCATGTTAAGGAAGTATATAAAAATGGAAATCTTGTTGTACAGGATAGAAGAGTAATATAAATTAAAGGATAATTTCTATAGATTAATTAATCATAATAGAAATTATCCTTTTCTATTTTAATCAATATATTAAAGCCCAATAAAAATCGGAACAAGAATAGGAACTAGTATCGAAAGTATTAACCCTGTTACAAAAGCAATAATTGCAGTTTTCCCATCAGTAGCTTTGGATATAATTGGCAAAGTCGTATCCATGGCAGTTGCACCAGCTGGAGCTACTGCCTCATTAAATCCTATGTATTTAGCAACAAGTGGAATACTCATAATTGCCAAAATCTCTCTACTGACATTTGTCATAAATGATAAAGCACTAAGCTCAGATGAATATGGAGCTATTATAATAGCAGATAAAGAATACCAACCAAAACCAGCTCCTATTGCCGCTGATTCATTGACATTGTATCCAAAAATTAGTCCACATACTACCGCTCCAATAATACTGCCAAATGCAACAAGTATTGGAGTAGATATAGCTTTTATACCGATTTCTTTTATTTGTGAAATTACATCTTTATTTTTTCCAATATCTATCCCTACGAAGAATAATAAAGCACATAATCCTATATCCATAAAATTTGTTATAAGTCCTACAGAATCACCTGCAAAAAATTTACCTGTAAAAATCCCTAAAACTACTGCAATTATTATTTTAAATGTCAAAGCCTTCACCTGCTTTCTGAACTTCCTTTTTGCTAGAAAACGTTAATGTAAGCAATTTGTTGAAAATTAGTACAAAGAAAACGCTAAAAATTATAGAGAATACAGCAAATGCAGCTGATTTAAGTCCAATAGTAGAAAATGAACTCATTACTTTTTCATTGGTTCCCATGCTGATACCCATAGCAAATAATAAGAATAAAAGACAAATGAGTTGTATTAAATCTAATTTATTCAGGATTTTAGAGCTTAACTTTCCACTCCTACCAACTAGTACGCCCACAAACATTAAAGAAACATACAATAAAATTCTAAAAACCATCGTATCTCCTCCTTGTAGTTTATATCTTTATCATATCAAATTTATTGCTATAACCCAACCCCATTAATTTAATTTATATCGTTATATCTATATATTTTAATATTTAGTAATATTAACTATTTACTTTTTATTCATTTTGCTATAAAATTATTTTATGATTTTAATTAATCTTATCTATCGATTAGGAGGTCTTTTATGAAAGCAATCAGTATTAGTACCGAAGCTCTAACTGAGCTGAGAAATATACTTCAATCAAAAAAATTAGAAAGCAACTCTATAAGAGTATTTCTATCTGGAATGGGATGAGGCGGCCCATCATTTAACCTTGCTCTGGATGAGCAAAAAGATGAAGATTTAGTAACTAATGTAGAAGATTTTAATTTTTTAGTTGAAAAGTCTTTAAACGATCAATTTGGAACATTTGAAATAGAATATTTCAATGAAAATGGAAATACTGGTATCTTTGTTCAGCCTTCAAATACTGGCGAGCAAAGTGGTTGCTCAAGCTGTAGTGGATGTAACTAATATTTCATTATATTTTCAAAATAAAAAGACAAGAATCGCTCTTGTCTTTTTATTTGTAATTTTTTTATCTTAAAGAAGTTCTTTTTCAATATATTCGCTTGTGAATCCTTTTAAAAGAGCTCCATAACCCATTCTAAAAGTTATTATATCTCCGACCTTATATGAAGTGTTGCTGTCAGAAACATCAACTATTAAATGATCAGAGCTAGCTCCTAGAATTTCAAGCTTATCATCTATTGGCATAAGCGAAGAAATGTCTGTATCTTGTTGTCCAATGGCTAATATAGCTCTTTTTCTAATTCCTTTATCTTCGTAATATGGTTTATTTCCAAAAGCATCAACACCAATTTCTCCAATTGGAAGTGATGGTTTTTCTTTAAGCTCTACAATCTGGCACTTAAGTTCAAAGACATCGTTATTCATACCGATAATGTCTTCGCCGTAAGCGGTTTCTCTACCTAGAAGCATAGACTCTCCCACGCGGAGATTTGTAATTCCTTCAGGAAGCTCGCCTTTATCAATAAGATAAATAGAGCTAGAATTTCCACCGGAAACAATTGGAAGCTCTAGATTAAATTCTGTTCTTAGTTCATCTGCAATATCACATAATCTAGATAGATTATCATTTTTAGGAATAACGGCGCCATAACAAGTGAGATTAACTCCTATTCCTTTTATTTCTATATTCTCTAGCTTTATAATTTCTTTAATGTTTTCTTTCAAATCTTCAGCTTCAAAATAACCTTCTCTTAAGTCTCCTAAATCTACCATAATAATAACTGAGTGTACTTTATTAAGAGTCTTAGCAGCTTTATTCAAAGCCTTTAAGGTATCTAATTCAGAATTCATACTTATGTCAGCATACTTAACTACATCTTCAACCTCACAAAGCATAGGAATGCGAAGTAGCATTTTTTTTGTTTTTAAATCTTTAAGTTTCTTTAAATTTTGGATTCTCGAATCCGCGAAATAGTCAACTTCTACCGAATCTAGCTCTTTAACTATGTCATGATTTGCACACATAGACTTTACTACTAAAGCTGTTTTGCATCCACCTTTTTCGCAAAGATTTTTAATGAAGGTAGCATTATCTCTTAGCTTATTAATATCTATTGTAATTTTAGGATACATCTTCTTCTCCTTTTAAAAAGTATTTTTCGTCAATTTCTAAGCTATCACACATAAGCTTAAATGCAGCATCCTTGTGCACCTTAGAAAGAACCCCTAAAGATGCCATTATATAATGATTGTCAATTAATATTTCTGCTTCAGCAGTAGGAAATAGTAAAAGACCTGTGTGATTATTTTTAGCGATTGACTCAATTATTGATACTCTATTAGGAAGTCTAGTTAATGCTCCACCTGTTCCTACAATATACCTAACTTCCGATAAATCTTTACCTTCTGCCAGAGATGATCTACCCGAAGGGCCATAAACATTTCTGATTTTGCCAGCATGTCTTTCCACCGCTCTTAAAACAGCTTCTTTTGTCAATCTTTCGACAAATTTCACTTCATCAGGGTTCTTAGGTATAGCCTTATAGGTTTGCATTATATTGTCAATGTTTAAACTAAGTTCTTTTTCAAGTATTTCTTTGCCAATTTGTTTAACAATATTAGGCATATTTACAAATACTCCTAAATCGCCTTCAACTGTTCTCTTTGCAAGAGGTTCTGGACTCACAAGTATTCTTTCTACCTCTTCCGAACCCTTAGTTACAGAATGCAAATCTGTAGTAGCTCCTCCTACATCTAGAACCATTACATCGCCAATTTTTTCATACAATAATTTTGAGCTTTCCATTACTGCTCCAGGTGTTGGAATAATTGGACCATTAACTAGGTCTCTAACGTGTTCCATACCTGGTGCATGAATGATATGCTCTTCAAATGCATCTTGAATAACTTTTCTTGTAGGTTCAACATTAAGCTCGTCTATTTTAGGATATACATTATCCACAATATAAAGTTTGTAATTTGTACCTTCAAATATTAATTTGATTTCTTCTTGATTTTCAACATTTCCTGCATAAATAAGTGGAATAGGCAAATTAAGGCCTGCTAATAATTCTGCATTATAAATAGCTGTATCTCTCTCTCCATAATCCACTCCACCTGCTAGCAAAATTATATTTGGATGAATTTCTTCGATTTTTTTCAAATCTGTACGTCTTAGTTTACCAGCAGTAACTTGATGAATAATTGCCCCGGCTCCAAGCGCAGCTTCTTTAGCTGCCCTTGCAGTCATGTCATATACAAGTCCATGAACTGTCATTTTAAGTCCTCCAGCCGCACTAGAGGTAGCAATCATTTCTGTATATTCAATTGACTGAGCATTTAAACTCCCCGCCAAATCATCAATAGCACTATTTAAGCCAATTCTAACATCACCTTCTAAAACTGAAGTAGGTGCTTGTCCTTGACCCAGAAAAACTGGGTCAGGACTATTTATATTATTGAAGGCATTTACGACTGTCGTTGTTGAACCTATTTCAGCAACTAAAACATCGATTTTCATTATTTCCCTTCTCTCATCTCTCTTCTTTTCTTAACAAGGAAAGTTGCAACATGAATACCTTTTGAACCTCTACCAAATCCCGCATCCACACCTTGCTTAACTGCAACCTCTGGAGTAACCTGAGTTCCTCCGCATCCGATCATAATCTTATCACGGATACCTTTTTCTACAGCTAGCTCATGAATGCGCTTCATATTTTTATAATGGATATCATCATGACTGATAATAGTTGAAGCCAATATAGCATCTGCTTTTAATTCTATAGCAGCATCTACTAGCTTCTCAACAGGTACAGATGTTCCTAGATAATGAACTTCAACACCATATTTTTCAATACCGCCATGTTTAATATCTATTACTTCTCTTAGACCAACTGAATGCTCATCTTCTCCTACAGTTGCCGCAACTATTTTAAGTGGAGTTTTTTCGATATCTTCTCTTATTTCATCTTCAGAAAGTATTTCTGGCTCTGGAGGAATAACAAGGCTGTTGATATCTATGCTAAATGGAACTCTTCCTTTTAACTCTATTCTAGTTCCTTCAGCTTCTTGCATTACTTCTCTGTTAATAACTTCGACTTCTTCTAAGTTCATCTTTTTAGCAAATTCAATAGCGGCAAATTCTGCTACTCTTTTACTAGTTGGAAGGAACATAGTTAAAAGAACTGTACCGTCTGCTTGCCACTCAACTTCAGGTTTAATCATTGAGGAATGTCTAAACTCTTTAGTTTCTTCCATTCTAACGTTAACGTTATCATTTTCATCTAGCTCATCGATATATACAATTTTTTCTGGTACTTCTAAAGTACAACCATCGATTAACTTTGAAGGTTCAGATACTAATGCCTCGTCGTATTGCTTAACATTGTTGTATCCAAAGTGAGCTGTAACTGGAGCCATATAGTCTTCATCTCTCTCAAATACAGTTCCTGCACCAATTCCTCCATTTATTTGTCTTGCGATTCCATCTCCATTTCTTTCTGGATAGTACCCTGAGTCAACAAAGAATCCTTGCTCAACAGCATTGAAATATCCGCCAGCTTCAATTATTTCTTCCATAAATAGAACAGCTCTTTCTTTAAGCTCTCTTACTGTGTCGCCAAGAACGCCTTCTCTTTTAAGCTGAACCATATCCATTAATCCATCCATCCCAATTAGAGCTTGTTTTGCTGTATCGCAAGCTTCTATATTGTATATATGCCAAGGAACGTTTCTTCCCTCGTCAGGAGTAATTGTAGATTGAATATCTGCTCTTGTAAGTTTAGATATAAGAAGATTTAGAACATGAGTTACAGTAGCTTCTCTAGTAGATGCTTCCATATACTTTGTATTCATCTGTGCTCTCATTCTATATCCTTCAAACATCTCTCTAAGTGCCACTGCATATGGTAAATCTAAATACATAGACGGTGCTGGTGGAGCAGTAGGAGGAACTGTAGATAAGCAGATATTTGATTTTTTCATTCCAACTTTAAGCGAGAATATTGAGTTTAACGCATGCTGAACCATAAGTTCAGGCATTACTTTCCAAGCTTCTCTAGCTGTAGCGTTTGCATTATGCGCTCCATCTATCTGAGCCATATCAGCCCATGCCATGATAGTTTTTGATTCGCAAGCATCTATAAAAGAACGAATCATATTAATATTTCTGTATAGTACGTTGTATTGTGGATCTTGGTGAGCTCCATTAACTCCTTCTTCAGCAAACATAACTGCTATATCTGGACCTGCAACTCCAGAAACATATGAATGATAGTTAATTGGTCTTCCTACTTCTTCTTCAATTAAATCAAGGGCTTTACGCTGAGCTCTAACTTGCTTTCTAGTTATAGGTACTCCACCAATCCCTTGAGGAGTTCCTTCAATTAAACCATCGTAGTGAGATTGTCCAGCTGTACGGATAACCATTATATGGTCAGCTCCATGCCAAGCAGCCATTCTCATACGCCTAATATCATCTTCAAATCTTCCTGAAGCAATCTCTGTTGTGATTACTGGAAGTGGTTGTGGATCGATATCACCAAAATATTTTGCTGATGGTAGTGCAACACTATTTTCTAAAGGAGTAGAAGCATCTTTATAAATAAAAGGTCCCATTTGAAGATTTTCAGCTGGCTGTCTCCATGTCCAACCTCTTCTTTTTGGAGTATATTTATCAAGGTCTTTTAATATATTTTCAACGTCAAGTTTTTCATTAACTCTTAACTGTAGATCTTTTTCCATTATTTTACTCCTCCTTTGAAAATTTGAATAGCATCATCCCAGTACTTGCCTTCACTTAATGCAAGTCCAGCTTCTCTAACAGAGATATTTTTTTCTTTCGCTATTTTGTAAACTATATGACCAGCACCTTTTCCCATAAGCCCTCTATCCATAGTTTTATCTACTATTGCTTTAGCTTCTAAAGATGAGAATCCCATACGAAGAAGTACAGATCTTTCAATTGAAGGAGTTGTATTCTTTTTCCCTAAATCCAGTAATGGATCAACTATTTTTTCTGCCATTTCCCAAAATCTTGTTTGAAGCTCTTCGTCGCTTAAGTTAGCTAAATGAGCTCTTCTTTGTTGAAAATCGTCTGCTCTTTTCATTCTAATCCTCCCTAAAATAAAAACTATTTTATTAACCCTTTATTTCTTTAATAGTAGCTTTAACAAATTCTGTATCTGATTTAGTTTCCTTAACTAGGAAATCAATGTCAGAATCATCTAATTTTGCATCAGGATAATTAGCTAATGCATTTTTTATCAGTGATTTTCTAAGTTTATTCATTTCATGGTCAACTGCTTTTATCATGCCAGGATTTTCTGGAAGTATAATGTTTATTCCAGCAACTTCTTCTTTTGGGTTACCGAATTTAATATCTATTCCATTATCTCTAGCAAAAGCTAGTTGAGGCTGAATATGCTTACCAGCACCAGTGTATTCAGTTTCTTGTACTACAATTATCTGGTCCTTATCCATTTCTTGCGCTAAAGAAAAAGCTGCTGCTAATGCAGTATTCCCTGCAGGTCCTTTTTCAAGTCCTTCTAAACTAGCAAGTGTCTCTGTGATATAAAAAACTTCACCTTGATTAACCGTAACATATCTATCCATGTAGCGAAGTGGTCTCGCCGCTGATCTTGGAACATCTGATCTATCAGGCCATGTTGCAAAAGGCATACCAAATCCAGTATGGCTAGTAGTAAAGGATTTCTTATTAAATTGAGTATCTGACGCCATATGAAGCCCTTGGAGATTTACACTTGCAGCCACGACTTCTGACTGTGCTCCAGCTTTAATAAGACCTCTAGCTGTACCTGTAAGATTTCCTCCACCCGCATTTGAACAAACAACTACATCTGGATCCTTGCCATAAGCCTCTCTAAATTCAACTGCAAGCTCATATCCTAAAGTCTCTACTCCAGCTATTCCAAATGGAGTATACAATGAAGCGTTGAAATATCCTGTTTCTTCTAAAAGCGATAAGAATTTATAAAAAAGCTCTGGACCAACTGATAGCTGAACTACCTCTGCACCAAGTGCTTCACATTTTCTTGCTTTTTCGATTATCTCAGGCTGGCCTACTCCTTTTGAGTCATAGCATTCTTGTACAATAATACACTTTAATCCTGCCATTGCTGCTTGTGAAGCAACTGCCGCACCATAGTTTCCGCTTGTGGCAGCTATAACACCTTTATATCCTAATTTTTTTGCATGATATACAGCATTAGCAGCTCTTCTAGCTTTAAAACTTCCAGATGGATTTCCAGCTTCATCTTTTATAAATATTCTAGCTCCTTTTCCTGGCGCTGCATATTTTCTTGCTAATGCTGTTATATTTCTAAGCTCTAAAACTGGAGTTCTTCCTACTCCTGTAGAGTATTGGATTTTTTGCATTTCTTCTAAGGTGTATCCAGTTTCTCTCATCATTTTTTCATAGTCGAAAGATAAAGAGCCACTTTCAAAAGTAGTATAATCTATGCCAATAGCATTTTTCATTATCTCATTTCTTCTTGACATAACGCCACTGTATGACATGTCCTTACTCATTTCCTTCACCTCCAAAAGTAATTTCTCTAACCTGCTCAGAAATTTTTAAAAGCTCAGGAACGAATTTTCCGAAATCATGAGTATAATATGGATTCACTTCTAAAAGCTTTCCTTCTTCTACTCTTTTAGTTCTTGTAGTAATTGATACTTGATCTCCGATTTGAGCATCCTCATTAAGATAGCCTTTAATCCACATCTCAAGAGGTACTTTTTTAGTATCATCAGGAACTTGTGGCGCTCTTTCTTCAGGAGAAAGAACTATCTTATGGATTAGTACCCAATCACCTTTTTTTGCCATTTTAGTCACTTCCTATTTTTTTATATATTTTTATTTTACGATTTTAGCTTCTTCAGATATTAAATCTCTAAAGTCTCCCATGATTGCTCTTGGTACTGGTAAATCTATCATAGTATGAAGACCTGGTCTTGCATTTATAATTTGAGGAATCATATTAACGCACATTGCTATAGTTCCAATTCCTCCTGGAACCTCTGGTGAGTTAACCATGTTTATATTTGGTACACCGTTTATAATTACATAATCGCCTGTTTGAACTCCAACTTGCTCTGGCTCGATTTGTTGTGGATGATCCATTTCAATCTTAAGCTCACCATCAACGTATCCAAATCCTTTCATTGCGCATCCAGCAACATTGCCAGCTTTAGCAAATCCATATGGTGATTTTCTATCTACATCAGTTACAATTGGCTCCATACTTTGAGTAATTGGCGCGCTGAGCTTCCATCCAATTGCATCTGCAATCATTCCAATAGACTCATGGAAACCAACGTGACCTGCTAGAGTTCCTTCTTGTACTCCTTTGTTAAACTCTTCAACTGTAATTCCTATTCCTTGCTCTTCCATTACAGCAGGTCCAAATGGAGAAAGGCTGTTTACTCTTCTTGATAAAATTGAATGAACTTCTTCACAGCATCCAGTCATAAGTATCACTAGTAAATCCATAATAAGACCAGGATTAATTCCTGTTCCAAGAACAGATACTCCATTTTCTTTTGCTAATCTGTCTATTTCTTTTGCTAGCTCTGGCTCTTGTGCCATAGGATATGCCATTTCTTCTGCAGATGAAATAACATTAATTTTCTTTTCTACTATAAATTTTATTTTATCAAATGCTTTTCTTGTAAATGAATCTGTGCAAAGTAAAACTACATCCGCAGCTTTTTCTGTTATAACATCTTCCATAGCTCCAACAATTACATCTTCTCTATCTCCTCTTGGAGTTGAAATATGATCATACATGCTAGTTCCTAGCATTTTACCTCTACCTACAACCCCAACGATTTCTACTCCTTGTTTCTTTAATAGCATATCGGCCATTCCTCCGCCCATAGCTCCTAGACCCATTATTATTACTTTAACTTTTTCCATTATTAATTTCCTCCTCCTTATATAAGTAAATAATCATATTTAACACACATCTTTTGTTAATAGCAATATCAATGCCAATATTTTATTATTTATAATTTTGCTAATTTTATTTAAAATTAATAACGTCTTAGGTGGTTATTAAGCCATTTTCAAGACTATTCTTATAATAAGACATTTATTTATTATTTAAAAAATCCGAAAATTTTGAATAAAATTATTGTATTTATATGAAAAAAGCAAAATAATTTGCACTTTGGTGCAAATTATTTTGCTAAATTTTATATTTTTTAATTTTATGCTGTAAGGTTTGTCGTTTTATCCCTAGTTCATTAGCAGCTTTGCTTATATTTAAAGAATTTCTCTTTAATGAATCCATTATTAAGCTCATTTCTATTTCCTCTAGAATTTGATTTAAATTTTTCTTAGATATATCAATTTGTTTTGCAGTAGCTCCTACAAAACTATTGTCAGTTTCAGGTAGCAAAATATTGTTTTCGTTTATAACATGTTCATCATCAATCATAGATAGTGCTGCCATTATGGTATTTTCTAATTCCCTTACATTGCCAGGCCATGAATAGTTGATTAATTTTTCCTTTGCCTTATCAGATATAAGCCATACTTCTTTCTCATATATTTCATTGTATTTTTTTATAAATCTCTCACTAAGTGGAACAATATCCACTTTTCTAGCTCTTAGTGGTGGCACATTAATGGGGATAATATTCAATCTATAATATAAATCTTTTCTGAGTATTCCTTTATCTACAAGTAATGATGGCTGTTCGTTTGTGGTAGCAATTATTCTCACATCGATAGGAATATCTTTCATTCCACCTACACGTCTTATGTATCCTTCTTGTAGCACTCTAAGTAATTTAGCTTGAAGCTCATATGGCATGGAATTGATTTCATCTAATAGCAAAGTCCCTCCATTTGCTTGTTCAAATAATCCTGGCCTATCTATTGCGCCAGTAAATCCGCCCTTAGAGGTTCCAAAAAGAATTCCTTCTAGTAGAGACTCAGGAAGAGCTGCGCAGTTTTGTGCCAAAAATGGCATAGCCTTTCTTGGTCCCTCATAATGAATACTTTGAGCAATTAGCTCTTTTCCAGTTCCTGTTTCTCCATAAATAAATACAGATGCAGTAGTTTTTGCTGCCTTTCTAGCAATTGATAATGAGGCTGAAAACTCTAAATCTTTGCCATAAATATTTTCAAATGTATATTTTTTTATTTTCTTTATTCGTCTGTTTGGAGTATTAATTTCTTTTTGAAGCTCAAGTATAGTTTCTGACATTTCCTGAATTTCAGTTATATTTTTAGCAATTTCAATCGCTCCTACAACCTCTTTATTATTAAGAAGTGGCATAGTTGTATTAATTGTAGTAATTTCTTTACCATCCTTATTTAAATAAGTTTGCTTTTTATTTATAATGTCAACTTTATTGTTCAGAGCAGTAAGCAATGTACTTTCATTAATTTTCATTCCTTTAAACACTTCAAGCAACGGTTTTTTAATTACATCTACTTCTTTCATATCTTCAAGCCTAGCCATTGCTTCATTATAAACTACTGTATTTCCCTCTTTATCTATTACATGTACCCCTTCTTGTATGTGATGCAAAATTTTTTGCATAACTATCTGCTGGAATTTGCTCTTCATAATTAATATCCTCCAAAAAAAATAAGGTTAGAATAATTCTAACCCTATTTTAACATAAATTTTTTATAATACTGCATCTTTGTATAAAGGATACTTATCAGTCAGAGCTCTAGACATTTGTTTTGCTTTTTCGATATCCTTTTGACCTAATACTACTTCAATTATTTCTGCAATAGTTTCCATATCCTCTTCATTCATACCTCTTGTAGTAACAGCTGGTGTTCCAAGTCTTACACCACTAGTTATTAAGAAATTAGCTGGGTCGAACGGAATAGAATTTTTATTTACAGTTATATGTGCTTCATCTAATAATTTTTCAGCATCTTTACCAGTAACATTTTTACTTCTTAAATCAAGAAGTACTATATGATTATCAGTTCCACCACTAACTATATCAAATCCTCTTTTAATTAATGCATCTGAAAGAGCTTTTGCATTTTTAACTACTTTCTTTTGATATTCCTTAAACTCTGGGCTAAGTGCCTCTTTAAAGCAAACTGCTTTAGCTGCAATTACATGCTCTAGAGGACCACCTTGAATTCCAGGGAAAATAGCTTTATCAATCTTAGTAGCATATTCTTTCTTACACAAAATTACTCCACCACGTGGACCTCTCAAAGTTTTATGTGTAGTACTAGTTACAAAATCTGCAACCTCGCAAGGATTATTATGAATACCTGCAGCAACAAGACCAGCAATATGAGCCATGTCTACCATTAGATATGCTCCCACTTCATCTGAAATTTCTTTGAATTTTTTAAAATCAATTTCTCTTGGGTACGCACTCGCCCCAGCAACAATCATTTTAGGCTTAATTTCATGTGCTAATCTTCTCACTTCATCAAAATCAATCATGCCATCTTCTTTGGCTACACCGTACTCAGTAAAATCAAAATACTGTCCAGATATATTAACTGGAGATCCATGAGTTAAATGACCTCCCTGAGATAGATTCATACCCATAACCTTATCTCCTGGCTTTAAGAATGCAAAATACACACCCATGTTTGCTTGTGAACCAGAGTGAGGCTGAACATTAGCATGCTCTGCTCCAAATAATTCTTTCAATCTATCTATTGCATAATTTTCCATTACATCTACGTGCTCGCAACCACCATAGTATCTTTTTCCAGGATAGCCTTCTGCATATTTATTAGTAAAATAGCTTCCCATAGCTTCCATAACTGCTTCACTCACGATATTTTCCGAAGCAATCAATTCAATATTAGTTCTTTGTCTTTCTAATTCCGTTTTTAAAGTTTCATAGACTTCTGGATCAAACTTCTTTAAATTTTCAAAATTCATGTTATCACCTCTTGGAATATTTTAAATTTTTTGACTTGTTCAACAATATAATACCATAAAAAAATGGAAATATATAAAAATATTTATTTTTTATAGTAGTTTTCGTTGTATAATTTTTATACGGACAATAAATAAGGTGGTGGAGTTATGACTCAACTAAATGACATGCAAAAAAAACAAATTTTAAGATTAGCATTATATGCTGGCGAAATCATGCTTAAAAATGGAGCTGAAACCTATAGAGTGGAAGATACGATTACAAGAATCTGTAAATCAAAAAAACTTAAGCATATAAGTGCTTTTGTTACGCCTACCGTAATTATCGTATCTGATGATAGATTTGATGGATACAGCTTTATTAAAAGAATTAAATTTAGAAATACTGATTTGAATAAAGTGGCTATGATAAATGACTTTTCAAGAGAATTTATATTAGATGATTTAGATATATGGGAAGGCATTAAGGAATTAAAAAAAATAGACAAAGCTCCCTCATATAAAACTCTTACTAAAATGATTTGGGCAGGTCTAGCTTCGGGAATGTTCGCGCTTATTTTTGGCGGTAAAATCAGCGATTTTATAGTAGCATTTTTCATATCTATGATTGCCATGATTAGCTTTGAAAAATTAGAGCGACTTTCAGAAACATCATTTTTAGCAAACGCTGCTGCTAGCTTCATTATAGGAATTCTTGCAATAGTAGTTAGAAAGATAGGGTTTGGTCACAGTCTTGACATGGTTATAGTTGGCTCTATAATGCCTCTTCTTCCAGGCGTTGCCTTAACCAATGGTATACGTGATTTCATATCTGGTGATCTTATTTCTGGTGTATCTAGAGTATCTGAAGCATTGCTTACAGCCATTGCTATTGCTGTAGGAATAGGTAGCGCTCTTAAACTGCTGATAATGCTTGGGGGTGTAATCTAATGTCACTAATACTACATTTTATATATTCTTTTTTTGCTACAGTTGGTTTTGCTGTTGTTTTTAATACTCCAAAGAAATCCCTTATTTACGGTGGTCTTTGTGGCGGTACTGGTTGGACTGTTTATACGGCTCTTCAATCATTAATTTCACCAGCTCCCGCAAACTTAATTGCTGCAATTTCTGTTGCTGCGTTAGGAGAGCTATTTGCTCGAATAAATAAAAACCCTGTTACTGCATTTGTCATACCTGGAATAATACCATTGGTTCCAGGATACGGTATATATAGTACAATGCTCAATTTGCTTCAAAATAATTTAGAGCAAGGATTGTCTCTAGGTCTAAATACTATTTTCAATTCAGGAGCTATAGCAATAGGAGTAATTCTAGTTTCTTCAATAGCAAAAATCTTGAAAAGAAAAAATACAAAAAAGCCAATGACCTTGCCAAGAATTTAGTTAATTTAAACCTAAATTTTTTTATGATTATATTAGAACATATTATAATAGTTAAAAAAGCAGGATTATATTTGTGAAACTTCATCACAAAAGTAATCCTGCTTTATTGCATAGCCATATAAACATTAATTATATTAACGATTTACCTTTAATTTCTACTACAGTTGAACTAAATTTTTTAGATTCTTTTAGTTTTGGCTCATATAGTCTAATTACTATAAAAGAAATTATCATAAATACTACTCCAGTTAGTAGCATTAATATCTCAGAATTATAGTTAATAGCTTTCATTACAACATATGAAACAAATATCCCTAAAATAAGTGCAAGTAGTGGTATTCCATAAATAATAAATGCCGCTAGAAGAACATCTGGAGATTCTAAATCAAGTTCAACTATATCTCCTTTTTGAGCTTTTATATTATTTATTGCTTGGACTATAATTGATTTTTCATCACTAGTACCCAAACCACATGCTTTACAGCTTTCGCAAGCTGTTTTTCTATCAATTTGTACATATGCGTTGTTAGCTTCTACATTAACCACTAAACCTACTTCTCGCATTTACTGCCTCCAAACATATTAATTATCAAGTAAACCAATTCCCAGTTCTAAAAGCGCAGTGTTATCAGCCTCTGATGGAGCATTAGTAAGTGGACATGAAGCATTTTGAGTTTTTGGAAATGCAATTACTTCCCTAATACTTTCTTCTCCAGCCAGTAACATGATTAACCTATCAAGTCCAAATGCAATTCCGCCATGGGGAGGTGTCCCATATTTAAAAGCTTCTAATAAAAATCCGAATTTATCCCAAGCTTCTTCTGTGCTAAAACCAAGAGCCGTAAACATTTTTTCTTGAATTTTAGAATTATGAATTCTAATACTTCCACCACCAAGCTCTACTCCGTTAAGAACCATATCATACGCCTTTGCTCTAACTTTAGAAGGATTGCTTTCTAGTAGCTCCATGTCTTCATCAAGAGGACTCGTAAATGGATGATGCATAGCAACATACCTATTATTGTCTTCATCATATTCAAATTGAGGAAATTCCGTTACGTAAAGTAATTTATATTCATCTTTCTTTAATAAATCCAACTTCTTAGCTGCATCTATTCTTACATGACCTAATGAATCAAAAACTATTTTATCTCTATCTGCAACAAATAAGATTAAATCTCCAGTTTTAGCATCCATTTTAGATAAAATTCTATTCATCGCTTCATCATTTATAAATTTAGAAATAGGTGAATTAACTCCCTCTGAAGTAAGCTTAATCCATGCTAATCCCTTTGCTCCATAAGTCTTTGCTACATCTTCAAGAGCCGTTATTCCTTTTCTCGTGAAATTAGATTCATATCCATTAATATTTATTGCTCTTACACTTTTACCTTCTTCCATAGCACTAGTTTCAAATACTGAAAACCCACAATCTTTGACTTCTTCAGTTAAATCAACTATTTCAAATCCAAATCTTACATCTGGTTTATCTGAGCCGAATCTTGACATAGCTTCATCATAAGTCATTCTTTGTAATGGCAAATCTATTTTTACATTTAGCGCTTCATCAAATACCTTGGCTATTAATCTCTCCATAATTTGCATTACATCTTCCATATCCACGAAAGACATTTCGCAGTCTATCTGGGTAAATTCAGGTTGTCTATCTGCTCTTAAATCTTCATCTCTAAAGCACTTAACTATTTGGTAATATCTATCCATTCCAGATACCATCAGAAGTTGCTTAAATAGCTGTGGAGATTGAGGAAGTGCATAAAATTTACCGTTGCTAACTCTACTTGGTACCAGATAATCTCTAGCACCTTCTGGAGTAGGCTTAGTAAGCATAGGTGTTTCTACATCGATAAATCCTTCTTGAGACAAAAAGTTTCTTACAATTTGAGTTACTTTATGTCTTAAAATAAAATTTTTCTGCATTTTGGGTTTTCTAAGATCTAAATATCTGTATTTTAGTCTTAAGTTTTCAGAAACATCATCATCGTCCTTAATATAAATTGGTGGAGTATTTGCTTCATTTAAAATATCTATACTATTAGCAAAAATTTCTATATCTCCAGTTGGAATATTACTATTTTTTGAACTTCTTTCCCTTACTATTCCGCTAATTGAAATTACATATTCACTTCCAATTTTACTTGCTTTTTCAAATGCTTGCTTATCAATCTCTTCATCAAATACTATTTGGCATATTCCTTCTCTGTCTCTTAAATCGACAAAAATTAAACCACCAAGATTTCTAGCTCTTTGCACCCATCCCATTAACACAACTTCTTGATTTATATGTTCATTTCTTAAATCCCCACAATAATGAGTCCTTTTCATATTATCCCTCCGATATTTATCTTTATTTCAAATTTTTAAAGTAATTTACTATGTCATCTAGCTTAATTTGAGTCTGGGTAGAATTTGACATATCTTTCACAGTAACTATCTGATTATTTATTTCATCATCACCCAGTACAATAGTGAATCTGCTATTTAGCTTATCAGCATATTTAAACTGAGCTTTTATACTCTTGCCAACATGGTCTTTTTCACAGCTTATACCGACTTTTCTCAAATCATATAAAATTTTAAATGCTTCGATTTCGGCAGCTTCTCCCATAGAAGCTATAAACACATCTAAGCTTGGCTGCTGATTTATATCTTTTTCTAGATTATCTAAAAGCAATATTAATCTTTCTATCCCTAATCCAAAACCTACGCCTGGGATTTTAGGACCACCTAGCTCCTCTATTAAACCATCATACCTTCCTCCGCCGCAAACTGTAGATTGACTGCCTATGTCATTTGATACAAATTCGAAAGCTGATTTTGTATAGTAATCTAAGCCTCTTACAATATGTGGATCAATTGTATAATCTATTTTCATTGCAGTAAGATATTTTTTAAGCTTTTCAAAGTGTAATTTGCTTTCTTCATCCAAATGGTTAATCATTAGCGGTGCATCATGTGATATTTCTTTACAGGTTTCATTCTTACAATCTATGATTCTCATTGGATTTTTTTCAAATCTATCCTTGCAAGTCTGACAGAGATTATCATAATTTGGTTTAAGATAATCTCTAAGGATTTTATTATATTCTTTTCTACTCTCTAAAGTACCTACAGAATTTATCCTCAGCTCGATTTTATCATCAATTTCAAGTCGTCTAAAAAATTCTACTGCTAAAGAAATAACTTCTGCATCTGCTGAAGAGCTATCTGTGCCAAAAATCTCAATTCCAAATTGATGGAAAGCTCTGAGTCTACCAGCTTGTGGCTTTTCATATCTAAAACAAGGTGTTATGTAAAAAAATTTGGATGGCTGTGGATCTGCATATAGTTTATTCTCAATATAAGCTCTTACAACCGGAGCCGTTCCTTCTGGCTTTAGAGTTATACTTTCCTTTGACTTTGCTTCAAAAGTAAACATCTCCTTTTGAACAATATCAGTAGTATCTCCTACTCCACGCTTAAAAAGCTCTGTATATTCGAAATCTGGAGTTCTTATTTCTCCATAACCAAAATCCGAGCATACTTTTTTAAATAAGGTTTCTACATAATTCCATTTATTTATATCCTTAGGCAGTACATCTTGAGTTCCTCTTGGCCTCTTTATATCCACTTTTCTACCTCCTTATTTTTCTTTGCTATAACTTGTTCAACATTATCTATATACAATTTTACATCTTTAATATTGGATACTCTTTCAATTCTATTTTCTTCTGGATATGTAAATTTTGAAACACTTCCAGAACCAAAAGCAATTATTGTTTGCTTTTCTTCCATGATTGCAATATTATATAGAGATATTTTGTCTTCTAATGCATATCCTATATTTTCTAAATTTGATAACATATTTTTTTGTCTGTATAGATAATATGGTTTCATACCTAAGTAATCTGCTGCATCTGCGGATATCTTCATGAAGTCTTCAATATTATACGTCCTTAACTTATCTAACGCCCCTTGCGAATCATTAATTAATGTTGAAGCTTTTTTTATCGCTAGAGTATGGACAGTCAAGCTATCTGGTTTTAATTCTTTTATATGACTTAAAGTTTTAGTTATATTTTCTATAGACTCATCTTCTAATCCTAAAATCAAATCCATATTAATATTATCAAAGCCTATATCTCTAGAAATTTTAAAACATTCTATAATATCACTTACTGTATGATTTCTTCCAATTTTTTTTAAAGTAACGTCGTTCATAGTCTGTGGATTTATCGATAATCTAGTTACAGGCGACATTTTGATAGCTTCGAGTTTTTCCCTATCCAAAGTATCAGGTCTTCCTGCTTCGAAAGTAAACTCTTTAACGTTTTTAAGCGGAACATAAGTTTGAAGGATTTTAATAAGTCTTTGAAATTGATTAATTGATAGAGTACTAGGGGTACCCCCACCAATGTAAATCGACAACAATTCTTTATCATAAATAACCTTATTACTATAAAAGAATTTCAGTTCCTTTTCTAAGCTATCTAGATATGGATCTATTAAATTTTGTTCTTTATCTAAGCTACATGAAAAAAAAGAACAATAGTTACATCTTGAAGGGCAAAATGGGATACTTATATAAATTGAATATGATTTCTCTATATCATCAAGATATTTAGATTGAATTTTTGCTATTCTCAACATCAAATCTATTTTTTCATCAGAAATATAATATATTTCATTCAACATTTTTTTTATTGTTATATTATCTATGTTCTTCTTTATTAAATCCTGAGCTATTTTAACTGGTCTAATTCCTGTGAGTATCCCCCAAGGATGATTTGAACTAGGATAAATACTTTTTAGAGCTTTAAATAACGCTTTTTTATAGGATATAGTTTCTTTAAAGCCATCATCGACTTTTTCTATAAAGCATAGCTTTTCGCCATCATTTTTTATAATAGTTGAAATATCTTTAGCACTCCTAAACATTTCAATTTCAAGTTCATCACTAATATGAAATGAATTTAAGAGTTGCTTTACTTCAAATTCAACACTTTGATTGTCAACTTTAATAATCATGGAACTCATCTCTCATAAATGGATTTGAGGTTTTTTCATACTCTAGAGTTGTTGCGGCGCCGTGTCCTGGAAGAACAGTATAATTTATTGTAAGCTGCTTTAGTTTTTTCAGCGAAGCTTTCATTCTATCGGAATCCCCACTATATAAATCTGTTCTTCCCATAGATCCAGCAAACAATGTGTCTCCACTGAACATTATTTCATTTACCAATATGCACATACTTCCCTTTGTATGACCTGGTGTATGCATAATTTCCAGCTTTAAATCCCCAAGTTCCAAAGTATCTCCATCGTGGAGCATCAAATCAGCATTAGAAGAAACTGAATTCATTCCTAATTGCTTTGAAAAATTATAGTCTGGGTTTTCAAGTATTTCTTTTTCCAAATAATGAATTACTATTTTGGGATTATAAGTATCCTTTAAATAGTTTATTGCTCCAATATGATCTCCATGAGCATGTGTTAGGATAATGTATTTTAAATCAAAACCATTGTCTTCAATTATATCTCTTATATTCTCAAAATCAGCACCTGGATCAATCACAGCTGCGCTCATCGAATTTTTATCCGCAATTACGTAACAGTTAACCCTATAGACGCCTACTTCTAGTTTTTCCAAAAACATGTACTTCCTCCTAAAATAACTTACTTGAGTCTAATAAAATTGTAACAGGTCCATCATTTTGAATGTCTACGAGCATATCTGCACCGAATATACCGACTTCAACTTTTATTCCTTTTAATTTTAAAGTATCTATCATTTTTTCATATAGTGGTATTGCTATCTCTGGCCTTGCTGCATCTGTAAATCCAGGTCTTCTTCCTTTTCTACAATCTCCATATAATGTAAACTGAGAAATTAAAAGAATTTCTCCCTTTATATCATCAATTGATAAATTCATCTTTCCTTGCTCATCTTCAAATATCCTAAGACCTGATATTTTATCTGCGATATAGTCTAAGTCTTTATCATTATCTTCATGGGTAATTCCCAAAAATACTAAAAGACCTTTGTCAATCTCACCATTAATATAATCTCCATCAGAAGTATTTTGAATTTTAACACTCGCTTTTTTAACTCTTTGAACTACAGCTCTCAATTTATACCTCCTAGTTAAATAGTCTAAATATGTCGATAACTCCTTCTACCCGTCTAATTTGATTCATTATACTCTTTAACTGCTCTTTACTTAAAACTTCTAGAACTACATTCATAATCGCAGTTCCATCCTTGCTAGTTCTGGCATTAATTCCATTTACTGTTATTTTTTCATCAGCTAGTATTCTACTTACATCTGTAAATAAGCCTCTTCTATCAATTGCTTTAATTTGAATCTCAGCTTCGAAATTTTTATTTTTGTTTTTATCAATATCCCACTCAACATCTATTAGTCTCCCTCTTGAAGCATCATCGTCATTTAAAGTATTCGGACAATCAGATCTATGAATAGAAACTCCTCTACCTTTTGTAATATATCCTACAATATCATCACCTGGAAGAGGATTACAGCATTTTGCAAACCTAATCAAAATATTGTCAATTCCCTTTACATGAACTCCTTGATTACCAGTTTTTTTCTTTTGCGCTGATTTTTGAATTGTCTTTTCTTGGATTCTTTCTTGAATTTTCTCTTCTTTTAATTTATGGTTGTCTGCTTCATATTTTTCTTTAAGCCTCGGCATTACTTGACTAAGTGTGATTCCACCGTATCCTAGCGCAGCATATAAATCATCTTCGCTTCCTTGTGTTACAAGTTTTGCGACTTGAACTAAATACTTGTGTTTTAGAAAATCTCCAATAGGAAACCCTTGTCTTTTAGTTTCTCTTTCTAGTATTTCTTTGCCTTTTTCAATATTTTCTTCTCTTCTTTCTTTTTTAAACCATTGCCTAATCTTGTTTTTAGCATGAGAGCTTTTTACTATATTTAACCAATCTCTGCTAGGTCCATTGGAATTTGATGAGGTCATAACTTCAACTATATTTCCATTTTTTAATTTGTAATCAAGAGGAACTATTCTTCCATCTACTTTAGCTCCTATACATCTATTTCCAACTCCAGAATGGACTTTGTATGCAAAATCAAGCGGGGTAGATTCAGCAGGCAATTCTATAACATCACCTTTTGGAGTAAATACAAAAACTTGATTTACAAATAAATCTATCTTTAATGATTCCATAAATTCAGTTGGATCAGATACATCTTTTTGCCATTCCATCATCTGTCTAAGCCAAGAAAGTTTTTTATCCATATCTGATTCATTAGGATCAATTTTTCCTTCTTTATACTTCCAATGTGCTGCAATACCAAATTCTGCAGTCCTGTGCATTTCCTTAGTTCTAATTTGTATCTCTAAAGGCTCACCATCTGGCCCTAGCACCGTAGTATGAAGTGATTGATACATATTCGGTTTAGGCATTGCAATATAGTCTTTAAACCTTCCAGGCATAGGTTTCCATATCGTATGAACTATACCTACTACCCCGTAACAATCCTTAAGTGAGTCTACCAAAATTCTTACAGCCATTAAATCATATATTTCTTCAAAAGATTTGCTTTGATACTTCATTTTTCTGTATATACTATAAAAATGTTTAGCTCTTCCTTTTATATCGCCTTCAATATTAGCTTCTTCTAATTTATTTTTAAGTAAATCAATTACCCCTTGAATATATGCTTCTCTTTCTCTTCTTTTTTTAGATACTTTTTCAATTAAATCATAATAACCCTCTGGATCTAAATATCTAAGAGCTATGTCTTCCATTTCCCATTTTACTCTGGATATTCCTAATCTATGTGCAATTGGAGCATATATTTCAATTGTCTCGGTTGCTTTTTCCTTTGCTTTTTCCTCAGACATATACTTTAGAGTTCTCATATTATGAAGTCTATCAGCAAGCTTAATCAAAATAACTCTTATGTCCTTTCCCATAGCCATGAACATTTTTCGGAGATTTTCTGCTTGAGTTTCTTCTTTTGATTTATATTCAATTTTCCCTAATTTTGTTACTCCATCAACAAGCTCTGCAACTTCAGTTCCAAATAGTCTTTCTATGTCGGAAAACGAAACCTCCGTATCTTCTACTACATCATGCATTAATCCTGCGGCAATCGTAAAAACATCCAGTTCGAGTTCAGCTAAAATTTTAGCAACCTCTAACGGATGTATAATATATTTCTCACCAGATTTTCTATATTGACCCTCATGAGCATTATAAGCATAGTTGTAAGCTTTAATAACTATATCTAAATCTGCATCAGGATTATATTGTTCTATCATCAATAATAAATTTTCAAGCATAAAATCACCCACTAACATAAGAGTCATAAATTGAGCTTTATTAAATATAATAATTATATCATAATCACCTAGGTACAAAAATTATAACTTATCCTTTATTAGGATAAGTTATAATAACATATCTAGTATATATATTTTCTAAAATAACTAATATTTTACTAAAGAGTTAATATGATATTCAGAAAGCTTGTCTCTACCATTTAAAAATTCTAGTTCTATTAAAAATTCCATTGCTTCAACTTTTCCGCCAAGACGTTCTATAAGTTTTGCAACAGCTTGAACTGTACCACCTGTTGCTAGTAGGTCATCTACAATAGCTATTTTATGTCCTTCTTCAATTGCATCTACATGTATTTCTAAAGAATCAACTCCATATTCTAACTCATATTCTATATTAGCAGTTGCTGCTGGTAATTTACCCGGTTTTCTTACTGGAATAAATCCAACTCCCAGAGCATAAGCCACAGCTGCTCCCATCAAGAATCCTCTTGCTTCTGGACCAACAACATAATCTATATTTTTATCTTTTAGATCAGCTACCATTTTATCCACAGAGTATTTAAAATAATCACTGTCTTTAAGTAAAGTTGTTATATCTTTAAAATTAATTCCTTCTTTTGGAAAATTTTCGATTTCTCTAATTCTCGATTTTATATCCACTTGTTTTCCTCCTAAGAAAATAGATTATTTATCATAAAGATTAATAAAATCCAATGATTTAATAGTTTTTGTTTCATCTAAATTTTTTTTACCAATCAACTTATTTATAGTTTTTACACTAACAGATCCATCTGAGCAATTTAATTCAAAATCTATAATTCTTAATTCTTTAAAAACTTCTAGGATTACGAAAAAACTTAACTCAGAAATTCTAAAGTATTCGCAGGTTTCAAATATATAAAACTTTATGTTAAGTTTATTCATTATCACTTTATATAGGCTTATAAAAGTTTCTCTGCTTGGTACTATATCCTTAGTATGAATAATTTTATCTGTAATACTTAAAACCTTAATATTTTGACTTTCAATATTAATCGAAGATAAGAAACTATCTGATTGATATATAACAATATTATTATATCTTGAAAGGTCTAAATTATCAATAATTGGTGATAGTATTATTGTATAGTCATTTATGGAATTTTCGAAATCTACAGTAGGCTTTATATTATAAAAATGTAATCTTTCTATTAAGCTAAAATAACTCTCACAGGTGTTTACTATCAGTAATTTTTTGCCATACAAACATAACATCTCATCAAAATTTATTTTTTTATCTTTATCTGTTTTTGTTAGTTGATTCTTAGCTAGAGTCAAAGCCTTGAATTTCAATATATAATCATGCATGATTTTAAGTGCCTCACTATAGTTATAAGAGCTTCTTAAATCTCTTAATAATAATTGGATTTTATCTTTATTATTAAAAGAATTAATTTCTAACTCAAATACAAAATCTACTGGAAAATTCAAATCTATATTATTAATAAGCTCATGTTTGTTAAATCCAATTATTTCTATATCATCATTAATTTCACTTTTAAAGTGCTTTTTCATTTTACCAATATATTTATAATTTGATAATTTATAATTAGTTAGACAAAATAAAGGCTTTCTATTTCCAATACCAAACGGTTCTAATTCGTTTAATATTTTTAAGGTATTAGAATTAATATCTTTCAATTTAAGTTTTGAATCAATTTCAATTATTCTTTGGAAATGATTTTTGTTTAAAATTTCTTCAGCAATTTCATTTATCATTAATTCGAACTCGGCAATTCTATCTTCATGGATTGTTATTCCAGCTGCTTGATTATGCCCCCCAAACTTAATTAAGCATTCATCCAATTTTAATAGATTTTCAAATAAATTAAATCCATCAATGCTTCTTGCTGATCCTTTGCCAATATTCTCGTCTTCGATAGCTATTACAAAAGTGGGTTTATTATATTTTTCCGTAAGCTTTGAAGCTACTATTCCTATTACTCCACTATGCCAATTCTTTGACGAGGCTATTAATATTTTATTATTTTTTGATTTCTGCTCTATAAGAGCTACAGCTTCTTCAAAAATTTTTAGCTCAACAGTTTGTCTTTCGCGATTTAGCTCTTCGATTTTTCTTGCCATAATAACAGCTTCTTCAAAATCATCTTCTATAATCAAGCTTACCCCTAATTCAGGAGTGCCCATTCTACCTGTAGAATTTATTCTAGGAGCTAATATAAAAGCAATATTTGATGAATTAATATTGCTTGAATTTATTCCTGAAACTTCCATCAATGCTTTTAATCCAATATTTATAGTCTTTTTTAAAGATAACAGTCCGTTTTTAACTATAACTCTATTTTCTCCGCTTAGTTCAACTATATCAGCAATAGTCGCAATACAAGCAATTTCTATTAGTTCATCAAATAATGCGCTATCATTATCCTCAATTAACGCTTGAGCAATTTTTAAAGCTATCCCCGCACCACATAAATGTTTGTACGGATATTCACATTCGTCCTGCTTTGGATTAATTATTCCAATTGCATCAGGTAGTATTTCTTTACATTCATGATGGTCTGTAACTATAACATCCAAATCAATAGTTTTAGCATACTCAATTTCATCGACTGAGGTAATACCACAATCCACTGTAATAATCAAATCTGCTCCCATTTTTTTAATTGTATCTATCGCCTGAGTGTTAATTCCATATCCCTCTTCTATGCGCTTTGGTATATAAAATATTGAATTAATACCTAAGAAATTAAAAGTTTTAAGTAAAATGGAAACAGAGGATATTCCATCCACATCATAATCTCCATAAATACATATTAGTTGACTTTTGTATTTTGCTGTATTTATCCTATTTACAACCTTCTCCATATCTTTTAAAAGATATGGAGAAATCAAATCCGCTTTTGTTGGATTCAAAAATGATTTTGACTCTTCAATATTTATTTGCCTTACATTTAATAAATGAGATTTTAAATCTTCTTCTTGGCCTTTTTCTCTAAGCAGCCATTTATTCTTCATTATTTCACCTCTTACGTTGTACTATTACTATTGATATAATCAGAACTAGTCCCATGATAGCAGAGGCTAAGTATCCAATTATCCCTAGAACTGGATATCCCCAAAGAGTAGGTTCTACTTTGGTAGTAATTACCAGTGAAGATCCTACTATTAAACCTGCTATTATTAAGCTAATAGATATTATGTTTGTTACATGATTAAGAGTCTTGTCTATTTTCACAAAAGAGCTATCATCAATAGCAATCTTTATATTATTTTTTTCAATTGATTTAAGTAAAATTCTTAACTGTCTAGGCAAGCTTTTAAAATCAGATAAAAATCCCTTTATTGAATATTTTGATTCTAAAGCTATATTTTTCAAACTTAACTTATCTTTATAAAAATCCTTTGCAAACTCTGTTAAAATTTCAGATATGCTTATCGATGGATTTATTTCTCTTACTCCACCTTCTAATGTTATTAATGTTTTAGAAAGTAGTGAAACTTGGCTAGGTAACTTAAGATTGTTTTCTCTACAGAACCTTAAGAACTCGGTTAACAGCTCTGTAATGTTTATTTTGCTTAAAGATAATGAATAATAGTAATGAATAAAAATATTTAAATCATGGTATATTTTTTGAACATCAGCATCCATAGATATTGCATCCATTTCAAACAAAGCATCTACTATACTTTGAGTATCATTTATAGTTAAAGCTATAAAGATTTCAGATATAAATTCTATAGTGTTTTTATCAATAAATCCAACCATTCCAAAGTCAATTAAAGCAATTTTATTATTTTTTAATATCAATATATTTCCAGGGTGAGGGTCAGCATGAAAAAATCCATGTATAAAAACTTGTTTCATAATTGCTTTAATCCAAACTTGGCTTATTTCAATTTTATTGTAATATTTATCATTATTTTCAATTTCATTAATTTTTATTCCATCAATCCATTCCATAGTTAATACTTTTTGAGAAGTTAATTCCCAATTTATTTCTGGAATATAAATTTTATAATCATTTTTATGAATTTCTCTAAATTTATCACAGTTTCTTGCTTCGAAATTATAATCTAGCTCTCTTAATATCTGGTTCGAGAATTCCTCATAAATTTGAATAAAGCTTATTCCAGAATAATTTAAATGATCATCAAGTAATCTAGCAATGCTTCTAAGAATATCTAAATCCATTCTGATAGTATTTTCTATATTAGGTCTTTGAATTTTAATTATTACTTTATCTCCAGTTTCTAATATAGCAAAATAAACTTGTCCAATTGATGCTGATGCTAATGGTTTTTTATTAATATACTTAACTTTATCTTCTATATTTTTATTAAATTGACTAAAAAATACAGAATTTAAGTCCTCGTAAGAATTTGGATTTACATCATCTTGAAGTTTTTTTAATTCTGTTAGAATACATGAATCCAGTAAATCACTTCTTGTCGATAAAATTTGTCCTAATTTTATAAAAGTAACCCCTAATTCCTCAAAAGCACATCTAATTCTTTCTCCAGTCGACATATTCATTATATTACTATTAGCAGGTATTTTAATTTTTCCAAAAACTTCTTCAAGGTTTATCTTTTCAGCAAAAAAAGTAAAACCATACTTCCCAAGTATCTGAAGTATTTCTGAAGTTCTTTTTAAGTTATTATATTTAGGATTATAATACTTAAATTTCATTAATACACCTCCTGAAGAAAACTTTTATAATCATAGATTAACTGTTCTTATTCAAATATATATTTTGCTAATTTATAGAAAATATTCGAAAAAAAAAGGCAATATTTATATATTGCCCTTTTTACTCTTAATTAAAACCCATATTGGACTTGCTATAAAAATTGATGAATAAGTACCAATCATTATACCTGTTAGCAAAGGAAGAGTAAATTCTCTTATTGACTCTACTCCAAAAACATACAATGCAACAATAGCAAGCAAAGTAGTTAAGGAAGTATTAATTGATCTTGATACAGTTTGTCTTATTGATAGTTCTGCAACTTCCTCATAAGCATTTTTCTTTGCATGCTTCATATTTTCTCTAATTCTATCAAATACTACTATAGTATCATTAATAGAATAACCCACAACAGTAAGCATTGCTGCAACAAAAGGACTGTTAAGTGGAATTCTAAAAATAGCATAAACAGAAAGTACAAATAAAACATCATGAACAAGTGCTAGTATAGCTGATAATCCATATGATAACTGAAATCTAAAAGTTATGTATATTAGCATACCAATAGTTGCTATAATAACTGATAGCATAGCTTTGTTTTGAATTTCTTTACCAATTGCTGGACCAAATTGCTCAGACCTAAGTGGTTGATTCTCTTCCAAACTATATTTCTCTTTAAATAATTTAAATAGCTCCATTCTGGCTTCATTGTTTAAATTTTCGGTAGTTCTTATTTGAATTATATCTTTTGTCTCTCCAATATGATTAATGGTAGCATTCTTATCAATTTCATCTGTGATTTCTCTTATTTCAGTAGATTCAACATAGTCTTTCATCTGAATTTCAATCAGTGTTCCTCCAGTAA
Source organism: Acetoanaerobium sticklandii (assembly GCF_000196455.1). Taxonomy (NCBI): domain Bacteria; kingdom Bacillati; phylum Bacillota; class Clostridia; order Peptostreptococcales; family Filifactoraceae; genus Acetoanaerobium; species Acetoanaerobium sticklandii. The sequence continues at coordinate 1,472,727 of NC_014614.1, forward strand.
AATCTATACCTAGATTATATCCTCTAATCATTCCAAGTAACATACCAACTATAATTACAATTAGGGATAAGCTAAACCAAATTTTCTTATTTTTTATGATATTCATTTGCTTTCCCTCCTATACTCCAAAAAATTTTGTATTTTTAATATTTGAAATTCCAATAACAGATTTTAATAAAAATCTAGTGATAATTATAGCAGAAAACATTGAGGCCATAATACCAATCATTAAAGTTATAGCAAATCCTTTTATACTTCCTGTCCCAAAGTTATACAGCACTACACCAGCAATAAAAGTTGTTATTTGGGAATCTATGATTGTAGACATAGCTTTTTGAAAACCAGAATCTACAGATACTCTTATAGATTTACCACTTCTTATTTCTTCTTTAATTCTTTCGAAAATTATTACATTCGCATCAACAGCCATACCAACTGATAGAATCATTGCTGCTATACCTGGTAAAGTTAAAGTTGCCTTTATTCCTATATATGTATATATGACTATTAATACATATGCTACAAGTGCAATAGCTGCAACAAGTCCAGGAAGTCTATAGTAAAATATCATGAATAGCATTACCAATAAAATTCCTATGCTTGCTCCATATATGCTTTTATCTAAAGCTTCCTCACCAAGAGTAGCTGTTATAGTAGAGCTTTGAACTTCCTCAAAATCTACTGGTAGTGCACCTGCCCTAATTAATCCGGCTAATTCTGAAGCACTCTCTATTGTAAAATTACCAGTTACTTGAGCTTGTCCATTAGGTATTTCTTCGTTAACCCTAGGACTTGATATAACTTCACCATCAAGTACTATGAAAATCGGCTCATTTGTAGGAGCTAAGCTTCTAGTTGCTTCTGCAAACTTTTTACTTCCTTCACTATTAAACTCTAAAGATACAAATGGTTGATTATTTCTGCTATCAATCATAACATCAGCTTTAGTAACTTCCGCACCTGAAACTACTACATTTCCATCTGGCAAAATAAACTGTAACTGAGCAGTTTTCCCTATAGTTTCTATAGCTTGCTGAGCATCATTTACTCCTGGAAGCTCAATTCTAATTCTATTATCGCCCTCTTTTACAATTACAGGTTCAGTTAATCCCATACCATCTACTCTTTTTCTAAAAACTTCAATTGTTTGGTCAATAATTTTATTTAACTCTTCTCCCTTAGCATCAGTTTTTGCTTCATATACAACAAAAACTCCTCCCTTAAGGTCCAATCCTTGATTAATTTGTGTTCCTACTGGCGAAAGTTTTATATTTCCAATATTTAGTCCATTAATTGCTGTAAAGCTAAAACCAGCTATAACTAATATTATTAATATAAAAAGACTTACATTTTTAAATTTCATATAATATCCTCCTTACTTTTTATATTTATATGCATGGTTTGACATGATAAAAATTCTTATAACTTTTATATCTGAATTTATTATATGTCAAAAAAAATCTTCCACTAGTCTATTAGAAGTGGAAGACTACAAAATTATTGTTTTACTCTCGCAATACCCCATTTTTCAAGAGTTATCTTAGTTTTGTCTGATCCGATTTCTATGGTGACTTCATCTTCAAAGATTTTTACTATTTTCCCTACCATACCGCCTATTGTTACAACATTGTCTCCAACTTTAAGAGAATTTCTCATTTCTTTAATAGATTTTTCCCTTTTTTGCTGAGGTCTTATCAACAATAAATAAAATATGATTAGAAAAATAAAAGGTATAACTAAACTGCTTAATTGCTGAACATTCATTTACATTTCACCTCCTAATAGGAGAATGTTTTCCAAGTATTATAATATCTTATTTTTAATAATTCATCCACTTTTTTATTAATAAAAAAATTATAAGCCATACTTAGAATAAAAATCTTTTTTAAAATCTAATAGCCTATCTTCTTTTATTGCTGTACGAACTTCGTGCATTAGATTTAAAAGAAAATGTAGATTATGGTTAGTAATTAATCTAGAAGCTAAAATTTCATTTGCCTTAACAAGATGTCTAATATACGCTCTAGAATAGTTCTTGCAAGTATAACAATTACAATTAGGGTCAAGTGGAGTAAAGTCCTCTTGATAAGTAGCATTTCTAACAACAACCTTTCCTTGGCTAGTCATTGCCGTTCCATTTCTCGCAATTCTAGTAGGAAGTACACAGTCAAACATATCTACTCCTCTTATTACTCCTTCAATTAAATCGTCTGGGCTTCCTACACCCATCAAGTATCTAGGTTTATCTTTTGGAAGTAGAGGCGTAGTATGCTCTAAAACATCATACATTATCGGTTTAGGTTCACCTACAGATAGCCCACCAATAGAATATCCTGGGAAATCTATTTCCATTAGCTCATTTGCTGATTGAGTTCTTAAATCTTTGTACATGCCACCTTGAACAATTCCAAATAAAGCTTGCTTTTCTGGATATTTATGAGCTTCTTTTCCTCTTTTTGCCCATCTTGTTGTTCTTTCTAGAGATTTTTTTACATAATTATATTCAGAAGGATATGGTGCACATTCATCAAATGACATAATTATATCTGCACCTAATGAATTTTGAATCTCTATTGCCTTTTCTGGACTTATAAAATGTTTTGAGCCATCAAGATGAGATCTAAAATGTACACCTTCTTCTACTATTTTTCTAAGAGGTCCTAAGCTAAAAACTTGAAACCCTCCGCTATCTGTTAGAATTGCTCTATCCCAGTTCATAAATTTATGAAGCCCTCCAGCTTTTTCAATAAGCTCATGACCAGGTCTCATATATAAATGATATGTATTGGATAAAATTATTCTGGCATCCATTACTTTTAATTCTTCTGGAGTCATAGATTTTACAGTTGCTTGAGTACCAACAGGCATAAAAATAGGTGTATCAATTACTCCATGAGGAGTATAAATTTTACCCAGCCTAGCACCACTCTGTTTACATGTTTTAATTAATTCATATCTTATTGCCGACATTAAAAAACCACACTTTCTATTAGAATATATACATTGCATCTCCAAAACTAAAAAATCTATATTTTTCTCTTATTGCTTCTTCATAAGCATCCATAATATAAGTCTTCCCTGCAAAAGCACTTATCATCATAATCAAAGTAGACTCTGGCAAATGGAAGTTTGTAATCATAGCATCAACAAATTTAAATTCATATGATGGATAAATAAAAATATCCGTCCATCCTGAATTTCTATCTAAATTATTTAAAATATTTGCAGACGACTCTAAAGTCCTCACACTCGTTGTTCCTACACACACTATCCTTTTACCATTTTTCTTAGCTTCATTTAGTCTATTTTTAACATCCTCTGCGATTTCAAAATATTCTTTATGCATTGTATGATCGAAAATAGACTCTGCTTTAACTGGTCTAAATGTCCCTAATCCAACATGAAGTGTTACATATTCAATCTGCACTCCTTTATTTTTTAGCTCCAGCAAAATTTCAGGAGTAAAGTGAAGCCCTGCGGTAGGGGCAGCAGAAGAGCCAGTAACTTTAGAATATACAGTTTGATATCTTTCTTTATCTTCTAGTTTTTCATGTATATATGGAGGTAGTGGCATATTACCAAGTCTATCCAAAACATCTTCAAAAATACCTTCATATTCAAACTCTATAGTTCTTATACCATCTTCTTGTAATTCTTTTACTATTCCAATAAGTAACCCATCTCCAAAGATTATCTTCGTTCCGAGCTTCAATCTCTTTGCTGGCTTGGTTAGAGCTTCCCATGTATTTATATCTTTTCTGGAAAGTAAAAGAATTTCAATTTCTGCATTGGTTTCTGCTTTAAATCCAAATAATCTAGCTGGAATAACACGTGTATTGTTTAAAACAAGAATATCATTATCATTCAAACATTCTAAAATATCTCTAAAGGTTTTATGCTTAACTTCTCCAGTATTTTTATCTAATGTCATTAATCTTGATTCATCTCTATTTTTGAGTGGAACCTGAGCTATTAAATCTTCAGGTAGGTCAAAGTAAAAATCATTTGTCTTCAATAATTTCTTCCTTTCTAATATACATCTATTCCTTTAAAATAGTATTTTAAAATTTCATCAAAGGTGTAACCTTGTTCTGCCATTTTTTTTGCTCCATATTGGCTCATACCTAGTCCATGTCCATAGCCTTTGCCTTGAAACAAATAATCTTGAGAAGTAATAATATCATTATTACTTAGATTTGAATAGCCATTTATTTTATTTGATTCTGATTTATTCAAAAACAGCTGTAAATCGTTAAGAGCAGCAATATAAGAATCGCTTACGATACTTTGAGTATTTTTTGTGTTCTGACTGTTTATTGTAAACCAATTGCTTTTTAAATTGGAATATCCAAACAAACCTCTTATCGCTTCCTTTTCAATGGTTGTTTCACCGCTATCTCCAACAAAGGTCAGTTTTAGAATTCTTTCATTTTCAGAAATTTTATCGATTCTTATTCCTAGAAAATTTCCTATATTTTTACCTTTACTTCTTAGAAGGTTTTCTATTTCTGATTTTGAAATTTTATATTCCCAGTAATCATTCGGAGAACCTAGTGAATACGGATCTTCAACTCCTCTAAGGTAGGGTACTGCATTCGACCAAATATTTTCTGAGTTCTCAGTTTTCCCTCCACTTGATGAATGATAGAATAAATCTGCAACATTTCCACTATGATACGCTAAAATCCCTCTAGTCTCGTCTACAGCTTTATTTGTATCAACATGCTCAGCATCAACACCGCCATAAACTTGAGAATTTTGAGTAGTACATAAATCAAATCCTAAAGATTTGTATTTATTTAAATTCTTAATTGCATAATTTCTTGCTGAAATAGCTTGAGCTTTTAAAGCTTCTTTATTCCAAGATGCAGGCATTTCTTTTTGCAACCACTCCATATAAATAATCCTCAATAGGAAGTGTATTTATAACTGTAAGTTTATTTGAGCTATCTAATTGAAAGCTAATATTTCCTCTATACGGTTTATTTTGAATTTCTATATGCTTTTGATAGTCTGAATTTGAAAATTTTAATTTCATTGAATTATCATAAACTATAATTGGATTACCAGCTGAGGAAAACAATCCAATATTTTTGCTATTAATCATAGAAGAAATATTGTCCGCTTGAATCGAGTAAGTAGCCGTTTTATACCCATCAGATGTTAAGTATACGAAGTTATTATTAAATAAGCCACCAGAAGTCTGTATTTCAATTAAAGCTGTGTTTAAATCATAGTAGGTTTTATCAAGTAATATAATTTCTTTATTTACAGGACTAATAGTATATGAAGCATCTCCAAATATTGTTCCTAAAACAGAATTATTTTCATTTAAAATGTTTAAATTTGATGCTTTAAGGTTGGCCTGAGACAATGCCGTAGAATTAAAAAATAATCCAATTCGTATATTTTGATTTGCCAACTGATTTGAGAAGGCAGGAATTTGTGAATATGTCAAACAAACAAGCGTAATTGCAATAATGATATATACTTTATTTATCAACTTCATATTACCAAGCTCCTATCTCTTACAATTAAAATGCTTGTAAGCAAAATCCGTAGCTACTCTTCCTCTTGGAGTTCTATTTAGAAACCCCTTTTGAATGAGAAAAGGTTCGCAAACCTCTTCAATAGTTTCTTTATCTTCTCCTATCGATGCTGCTAAAGTATCTAGACCTACTGGTCCCCCTGCAAAATTTTTAATTATTGACTGAAGTAGTCTCTGGTCAACTTTATCAAGTCCTTCTTCGTCAACTTCAAATACTAGCAAAGATTCTTTAGCAATTTTTAGGGTTATTTTCCCATCACCCATTACTTGGGCATAATCTCTCACTCTTTTTAAAAGTCTATTAGCAATTCTAGGGGTTCCTCTAGATCTCCTAGCAATTTCTATAGCTGCATCATTATTAATAGGAACATCTAATATTTTAGCGGACCTAGTAACAATTTCAAGTAGCTGCTCTACAGAATATAAATCCAAATTTAAGATAACCCCAAATCTATCTCTAAGTGGAGAAGTAAGCATACCAGTCCTAGTTGTAGCTCCAATAAGGGTGAATTTAGGAATGTCCAATCTAATAGACCTAGCAGAAGGACCTTTTCCAATTATTATATCTAAGCAATAATCTTCCATAGCAGGATAAAGTACTTCTTCTACATTTCTGTTTATCCTATGAATTTCATCTATGAAAAGTATATCTTTATCCTTGAGATTAGTTAATATTGCAGCTAAATCTCCAGCTCTTTCTATAGCTGGTCCTGACGTAACTTTAATATCAACTCCCATTTCTGAAGCAATTATATGAGACAAAGTAGTTTTTCCTAGTCCTGGTGGTCCATATAAAAGAACATGATCTAGAGTTTCATTTCTCTTTTTAGCAGCCTCAATAAAAATATTTAATTGGTTAACAGCATTTGTCTGACCAATATATTCACTTATATTCCGTGGTCTTAATGATACCTCTGATTCATCTTCTATTTTTAATGATGAATCGATTAATCTATCTTGATTTATATCAAACATGGATAATACACCATCCTTATTTTATCTCAGCTCAAAAAGCGCATTTTTTATTAATGTTTCAACATGTAAAGATTCTGTATCATTACCTACGCTCTTAATGATTTTTTTAACTACATCCTCAGATTCTTTTTTTGAAAATCCGAGACTAACTAAAGCCTCTATAGCCTGATGTCCTATATTTAGCTGAGGTTCACTATTAGATTCTAAATCTGTAAAATAAACTACTCCTATTTTATCTTTTAATTCTAATATTACTCTTTCTGCTGTTTTTTTACCCATCCCAGGAATTTTAACAAGAGAATTTATATCTGATTCTACTATCATAAGTTTAATTTTTTCGGATTTATAAACTGAAAGAGAAGATAATGCAAGCTTTGGTCCTATTTTAGAAACCGATGTAAGTAAATTAAAGATAGATAATTCTTCTTTACTTGTAAATCCAACTAGTTGAATATCATCCTCGCGGACTAGCAGCTTGGTATGAATTTTTATCTTTTCTCCTATGTTTATTTCTTCTATTGTATTTAGTGAAGTTAAAATTTCATAGCCTATGCCATTATTTTCTACGACAATTTTGTCAACTGCCTTTTCTTCCAAAATTCCTTTTATATAATTTAACATTTTCAGCTCCTATGCTCTAAACATACCTGTTATTTTTGAAGTATGGCAATGTGATATAGCAATTGCTAAAGCATCTGCTGCATCATCGGGTTTTGGTATAGTTTTTAGGTTTAGCAAAAGTTTTACCATTTCTTGTACTTGTCTTTTATCAGCCTTTCCATAACCAGATACTCCTTGTTTGACTTGAAGAGGAGTATATTCATATATAGGTTTTTTATTCAACTGACCACATAAAACAATTACTCCTCTTGCATGAGCTACATCAATTGCCGTTTTGACATTTTTGCAAAAAAATAACTCTTCTACTGCTATTTCATCTATATTATATGAAGAAATAATTTGATTCAGTCCATTAAATATAAGTTCTAAGCGCTCAGGATAGGATAAATCAGATTTTGTTCTTATAACTCCATAATCTAAAACTTTGAATTTATTACCTATATATTCTATAATTCCATACCCTACTATTGCTATTCCCGGGTCAATTCCTAAAACAATCATCGAGCATTCTCCATTCAACAAATAAAGACTGCCTAGGCAGTCTTTTATTCAATATATACTAATATTATATATCTATATGCTTGGAATTTCCATACTATTCGCCGATTTAATTTTATTTTCATGAGAATCATTCAAATGCTTCATTTCATTGTAAAGAAAAACTGCAGTTACAATTGAAGCTGTAAAATCCGAAATCGGTCCAGCTAACCATACACCAGTAAGCCCTAAATACTTAGGTAAGATAATAAGCATAGGAATTAAAACTATAACTTGTCTAAGCAAACTTAAAAACATGGATTTTGGAGCTTTTCCCACTGCTTGAAAATAATTTGAGCTTACAATTTGAAAACCTACTAACGGAAGCATTGCTAAAAATATTTTCATTCCTGTAGTTGTAAATTTTATAAGCTCAAGATCATCGTTAAATATTTTTATCAAGCCTACAGTATAAAACTGAGTTAATATAAATCCTAAGGTCGCAACTGCTGTCCCCGCAGCTACCGCAAGCTTTAGTGCGCTTTTAACTCGTTTATATTCTCCAGCACCATAGTTGAACCCAATTATAGGTTGTGATCCTTGATTAATGCCAAAAATAGGCATTAGAAAAAATATTGCTATCGCATTTATCACCGTCATTGCTCCTATTGCCATATCTCCACCGTGAGTCTTTAATGCATTATTAGAAATAATAGTTACAAGGCTAGCTGCTATTTGCATGAAAAAAGGGGCCATCCCTATTGCAAAAATATTTTTTATTATACTCATATCTAGTTTTAAATTATTAATTTTTAATTTTAAATTACTTTTTTCAGATAAAAAATGTTTAAATACCCAAACCATTGATACAAACTGAGATATTATAGTAGCCAGTGCTGCTCCTTTAATCCCCATATTGAAAGTAAATATAAAAATAGGATCCAAAACTATATTTATAATTGCGCCTATAAGCATTGTATACATTGCTATTTTAGGATTTCCCTCGGCTCTAATGATGTTATTAATACCAAAACCTAAGCCCTGAAAAAGTGCTCCCGCTAGGATAATTGAAATATAGTCATCGGCATATCCAATAGTTTCACTGCTCGCTCCAAATAAATATAATAAATCTGTTTTAAAAATATAAGAAAGCACTACAACAATTGATATTATTATAAAAATCAATGTAACTGCATTTCCAAGAATTTTTTCTGCTTCTTCTTTCTTATTTTGGCCTAATCTGATTGAAATTATTGCTCCAGATCCAATACCCACGAGCATACCGAAAGCCATCAAAATAGTCATAAATGGCAAATTAAGTCCTATACCTGTCATAGCTAAAGCTCCTAAACGCCCTATATACATCCTGTCTACAACGTTATATAAAGCATTAACCATCATTCCAATTATTGCTGGTATAGAGAACTTAAGCAATAGCTTCCATATCTTTTCGTCTTTTAGCTCTAATTGTTTAGTCATTTTTTTCACCTTTTCTACATCTATTTTTTTTATATTTTGAAGCATTCTCTGATATCTTATACAGTAGACTTCTTAAATTTTCCTTTTCAGTTTCAGATATATCCTCTAGTATAATTTCACTCCATTGTTTAGAAAAATTTATCATTTCTTCTTTTATCTCGATAGATTTTTCTGTAAGATATATCCTATTGACACGTTTGTCACTCTCGTCAGATTCTCTTGTTATAAATCCTTTATCTTCTAATTTTGTAATAGCTCTTGCTGTAGTGGCTTTATCTATATCAAGCGCTTTACTTATTTCGTCTTGGCTAGCACCATTATCCTTATATAAATAAAATAAAAATGTATATTGTCCACTTCCAATTTCAAACTTACTCATAGCAGTATCCATATAGCATCTTCCATGCCTATATAGCATAGATATATATTTTCCCGGATTAAACTCATGATAATCATAGGTTTTCTTCATTTACAGTTTCCTCCATTCATAAGCATGAACTATTATACAATATGATAGTTGCTAATGCAACTAAAAAACATTGTTCATATGAACAATGTTTTAAGTAAAACTTAGTCAAAATGCTTATAAATATTTTTTGAACCACTCAGTTATTTCTTCTAGATTTTTAATTCTATTGTCAGGTCTTCCGCTACGGGTCAATTCATGATTTTCATTTTTGAAAATAATTAATTTACTATCTACATCATTGTGTTTCAAAGATGTAAATAATTGTAGTGCTTCTGATAACCAACATCTATAGTCCTGATCAGAATGAACAATAAGAGTAGGTGTTTTTATATTATTATAAAATTTCATTGGAGACTGACTCCACATTTTATCGTAGCTATTCCATGGGTCAGATGCCGTCTGATCAGTAGCAAAATAATAACCTATGTCTGTCGTTCCATACATGCTTGTCCAACTAGATATACTTCTTTGAGTAGCTGCTGCTTTAAAAATATCAGTATGTCCAATAATCCAGTTTGTCATAAATCCGCCATACGATCCACCTGTTACATACATCTTATCAGTATCAATAAATGGATTAGTTTTTATAGCTTGGTTCAAACATAGCATTATGTTATCATAATCAACCTTACCATATTCACCCCTAATATCAGCAAATTCATCTCCTTTTCCATCTGAACCTCTAGGGTTACAAAATAATACTGCAAATCCCTCTGCTGCCCAATACTGCATCTCATGATAATATACTTCTCCGTATACGGTCTTCGGACCACCATGAATATCTATGATTAGAGGGTATTTCTTATCAGCTTTAAATTTATATGGTTTCATAACCCAGTAATCAATACTATAATTATCACTATCCTTTACACAAAAATGGTTTGGATAAATAATTTCTCTTTTTTCAGATATATAATCATTAAAATTACTTATTTTTTCTTCAGAATTTGAAACTCTATATATCTCCTGAGGCACCATATTTCTTAAGCCTATGAAAAATATTCCTTTATCAGTTACTACATATTCATCGACCGACCCTGTATTATTCGTCAATTGCTTTAAATTACCTTTTAAATCAAGTTCAAATATATTAGATGAATAACCCAATGTGGATATAAAATATAGTTTATTATTAGTCTGCTTTAAATTTTCAGAAGAATATAGCCTAATGTCCGTACCAACTGAATTCCATAAACTCATGTCAAAATCAGAGTTCAAGCATTCAAAATCAAGTGTATCAAAATTGACTTTATAAAATTTAGGATTTTCATTAATGCCATAATTTTCCATAGCAGTTGCCGATACTATAAGATTATTTTCATCAAACATAAATGCACTGCTTATATTGTATTTTTTATCTGAATAATCAAAGATAACCTTTTTATTTTCTATATCTATTATAGCTAATTTGTTTTTTAAATCCATTTTACCTAATTTAGTTCCATAGATTACAACTACTTTAGATTTTGTTGGATCTAATTGGAAGTCATATACATCTATATCATCTCCCAAAATATCAGATATATTTTTAATCTTATCGTTTTCTGCATCATAAGTGTAGATTTTAGTTATAGAATTGTGAATAAACCCAGATCCATTTTCCCAAAATGGCAAATTTTCAATTACCTCAAAACCATCCTTATCTTTTCTTTTTTTTACTTCTAGTTCTTTCTCTTCATCCGATAATAAATAAAAGTCTTTTGTACCAAGGAAATAGTCTGCTGAAAATATAAACTTAAATTCAGAAATCTGTTTAAAAGACTTAATATTTTTTGGAATAATATATTTCTTTATAGCTTCACCCTTAAACAGATCTAATTGATAAATTGTTGATATTTCATAGCCGTTTTTTCTCTTTTCTTTGTCTTTAACATCTCTCAAGGAATTTATATATATTATAGGTAAATTCATATCCCAAATAAAACTATTGTCTAATCCACTGCCAGTATATTGACCCCACTTATTTTGTTCAATATCATATATATGAATATTGCTTTCATATCCCTTTGTTTCACTATCTACTTGAGAGACAGAAACTGCTAGATATTTATTATCAGGCGATATTGATAAATTAGACAAAAATTTCATTTTAAGCAAATCATTTTTTTTAATTTTCCCCATTTTATATACTCCCTTCTGGTTATACAAAACAATAAAAAAAGTTTTCTTTGATAGTAATTCAAAGAAAACTTTTTGTCTAGTAAATTATTTAATCTTCAAGATTGTGGTATACATTTTGAACGTCATCATCTTCCTCTAACATATCCATCATCTTATCCATACTTTTCTTTTGGTCATCAGAAATAGCTGTATATGTTTGAGGTATCATTTCAATATCTGCCGTAACAAATGAATAGCCATGACTAGATAATGCATCTTTAACTTGTAAGAAGCTTTCGATATCAGTTAAAACTACAAAACAATCTTCTTCAGTAACAAAATCTTCTGCTCCAGCTTCTAAAGCTTGTTCCATAAGCGTATCTTCAGATATATCATCAGATTTTTCTATTATAATTTGGCCTTTTCTATCAAACATAAAGCTAACGCATCCAGCAGTTCCTAGATTTCCGCCATTTTTATCAAGATAGTATCTCATGTTTCCAGCAGTTCTATTTTTATTGTCAGTAAGAGTTTCTATTATAACTGCTACACCACCAGGTCCATAGCCTTCATAGGTTATATGCTCATAGCTTTCTCCATCTCCTGAGCCTATTCCTTTTTTTATTGCTCTTTCAATATTGTCGTTGGGCATATTTTCACTTTTAGCTTTTTCTATTGCATTTTTTAGATTGGCATTGTATTCAGGGTCTCCTCCACCCATTTTAGCAGCTACCGAAATAAGTCTAGCATATTTTGTGAAAATCTTAGCTCGTTTTGCATCTTGTTTTCCCTTTTTGTTGATTATGTTTCCTATACGTCCCACATTCAATCCTCCTTGAATAAGCTAAATCAAATTAACTATAAAATTTTAACATAAATAAATTTCATAGTAAATGGTTTGATTTTTTTTGTAGCTAAAAGATTGGTGGGGTAGGAATAGCACTTCTTTTATGCTCAGATGATATATGAAGTTTATCAATAATTACTCTGTCTTTTTCAGGGATTTCATTTCCACTTATATATGCATCGATATAATCATAAGTTGTCCCCATTTCAAGTTCATCAGTTTGGCCATCCCACAAACCCGCAGATGGAGCTTTATTAATTATCTCATTTGGAACTCCAAGTACTTTCGCCCACTCGTAAACTTCTCTCTTTAGAAGATTTGCTATAGGCAATAAATCTACTCCGCCATCTCCGTATTTCGTAAAATAACCAGTATATACTTCCGCCTTGTTGTCAGTTCCTACTACCATATATCCTAAATTATTTGCAATAGTATATAATGTGCTCATTCTCAGTCTTGCTCTTAGATTTGCATCAGATATTTTTTGATAGGTTGGATTCCATAATTGGTCACTTGACATTGTATTTTTTATTTCATTAAATAAAAGTTCGTGAGTTTTAGTTAAATTGATATTCATAGATTCAATCCTACACTTGTTAACTAATAAATTAGCATGCTCTACATCTTGCGGATTGCTCTTAATTGGCAAAATTACTCCTAGAGAATTTTCTGGGAAAGCTTTTTTTATTAAATAAGCAACAACTGCTGAATCAATTCCTCCAGATATTCCTACAACTAAACCTTTGGATTTTGATTCATTAACCTTCTCCCTTAACCAATCCACAGTCAAATCTATTTTTTTAAACATAGCTTCCATTAACTATTCCTCCATACCAAGAATAGCATATACGCAGTGTCCATAAACTATGTTTAAATTATTATCCAATGCTTTTTTTATAACCTCATCATCCCAGGTTCCAGGCTGAAACCAAAGATATTTTATTCCATTTTTTACTGCTTCATCTATAACCATCATAGCTATTTTAGGATTTACTACAATATCTATACAATCAATTTTTTCATTGATTTCATCTAAAGATGAGTATATTTCAACATCATTCACAGTTTCGCCCTTATATTTGGGATTAATCCCAAATACATTGTAGCCATGATTTTTCATTCTAGTAGGTATTTTGTATCCAAATTTATTTTTATCAGGAGTAGCTCCATAAATTGCCCAATTTTTGCTCTCTAACATTGTTTTTTTAATTTCGTTCATATTCATATCAATTCCTCCTAAATGAATTCAAATCAAAGTAATATATAGTTATCATTTACAAAATCTAACAAAACTTCATCTTTAATATCTATTATAACATTACCTGAGGTTAAATCATTAATATGATTAATGCTCGAATCGATTTCTTCTTTATCAACATAAATAGTATATTTCACCACATCTTCGAAATCAGGCTTTGAAGTGAGAATATTTCTTGTACTGATATCATTTTGAATTTTTCCTAAAAAGCTATAATCAAATAAAATTTCAATCGGAATAAATATTTTTTTTTGAGATATTAATGAGTTTTCAAGGGTGGATTTTGCTGATTTTGAGTATGCTCTTACCAATCCTCCTGCCCCTAATTTTATCCCTCCAAAATATCTTGTCACTACTATAGCAGAGTTAGTTAATTCTTCCTTTTTCATAAGTTCTAAAATAGGTATTCCTGCAGTTCCAGATGGTTCTCCATCATCTGAATATTTTTGTGCATTCATTTTTTCACCTAGAATGTATGCCGAAACATTATGGGTAGCATCTTTATTTTTTTTCTTTATCTCGTTAATAAATGTCAATGCATCTTCCTCAGTTTCAACATGTCTACTATAACCAATAAATTTTGACTTTTCTATAATTATTGTTGATTCTCCTGATTCAAAAACAGTTTTATATTCATTCAATTTTATTACCTCTCATTATTAATTCTGTCTAAAATTAATTCAATTGATTGTTTTGCTGCTCTTCTTACATATTCTTTTTCATTTTTGTTTGTGTATATCTCATTTAGTTTATATATATATTCCTTATCAGCAATTTTTCCAAAAGCTATAATTGCGTATTGCTTAACTTGAGGTTTTATATCCTTCATTCCATTTGATAAATATGGTAAAAATTCCATGCTTCCTATTTTCCCCATAGCAGAGTATGTCATTCTTCTTATATTGCCATGCGGGTGACTAGCGTAAAATTTTAGTTTATCATTGAAAGAGTTTGTTTTAAGTTCTCCAATAGTCCATATTATCACCATTAGGTCTTCAATATTATCTATGTCCATCATTGTTTTGCTAAATTCATCTAACAGACATTTTTCGTTTTCTTTATCAATGCATTCTAAATATTGTTCTCTTTCTGGTTTTGAAAGAGATAGATATTCCGATAGTATATTAATATCCGCTATTTTCGTTTCAGACAACAATAAGTCTTTTTTTATTTTATAAATATGAAGTTTGACTATATCTTCGCCCAAGTTTCTAATCTTCGATATTTGGTAAATACTTTTATTTTCTAAATACAAAAGATAGGATATTTCATTATCACTCAAGTTCTCGATATTTTCCCAATCTAATTTCATTTTATAAAACCTCTTCTACAATATATTTTTTGTAGCGGCCATAATCTTCCTCGGTAATATCTATTTGAACAAGTATTCCTTCTTCAGAATAGTTTTCTTCAAAATTATATTTCTTGTGTAAAGAATTTATAACTTCTCCGTTAGAAAAAGGAATCAAAAGCTTAACTTTTTTTAAATTTGAATTAATATGACATTCTATTTTTTGTAGTAATTGCTCATTATTATATCCAGTTTTTGCAGAAATAAATACATATTCATCCTTAGGCTTATAATCAAGTTCATAGTTTACTTTATCAGCTTTATTGAATACATAAATCATAGGCTTGTCAGCAGCACCAATTTCTTTTAAAACACCTAATGTAGTGTCGATCTGCAAATTGAAATGCTCATTAGAAGAATCTACTACATGTAACAATAAATC
Source organism: Acetoanaerobium sticklandii (assembly GCF_000196455.1). NCBI lineage: Bacteria > Bacillati > Bacillota > Clostridia > Peptostreptococcales > Filifactoraceae > Acetoanaerobium > Acetoanaerobium sticklandii. The sequence goes on from NC_014614.1 coordinate 1,488,234, forward strand.
TGCATAACTTACCTCCTCAAGGGTAGCTTTAAATGCTTCTACCAAATAGTGTGGCAAATCTGATACAAAGCCCACTGTATCAGTTATAAGATATTCTTTGTTAGAAGGGAGTATAGCTTTTCTAAGCGAAACATCTAGAGTCGCAAACAGCATATCTTTAACAAATACATCTTTATCCGCGCTATATTCTCTGTGTGATTGAATCAATTTATTCAATAAGGTAGATTTTCCAGAGTTTGTATATCCAACCAGTGCAACTATTGGCAAATTTGACTTTAATCTTTTAGATCTTTGAATCTCTCTATTTTTTTTTATTTCCTTTAATTCCCTTTGAATGTCATAAATTCTTTCTCTTATATGTCTTTTATCAGTTTCTAATTTTTTTTCTCCAGGCCCTTTAGTTCCTATTCCCCCTCCTAGCCTTGACATTTCTTTCCCGACACCAATTAACCTTGGAAGTCGATATTTATACTGTGCAAGTTCAACTTGAAGTTTTCCCTCTCTAGATAAAGCCCTTTTTGCAAATATATCCAAAATAAGCGCAGTTCTGTCTATAATATCCAACCCAATAATTTCTTCAAGATTTCTAATTTGAGCTCCAGATAGCTCTTCATTGAAAACAATTAAGTTTGCTTGCATATTATTTGCATACTCTTTTATTTCCTCAGCCTTTCCCTTGCCAAGATAATATGCAACATCGTAGTTATCTCTATTTTGAATTATACTCCCAAGTACATTACCGCCAGCTGCTTTAGCTAGTTCTTCTAACTCAATCATAGATTCTTCAATTTTGGTTGAAGATGTATTCTTCTTATAGTCTGTAACATTTAATCCAACTAATATCATTCTTTCTTCTAATTTATTCATATTATCTTCCATTTGATTTACCTCGTTTTTAGTAGTGTTTTTTATATTATAACCTATAGTCAACAGTTATTAAATGTTACAGTTTATAAAAATTTATATTATACGAAAAGACTTATGATATAATATATTGGATGAAATTAAGGAGGTAATATATGAGTAGTAAAAATACAGAGACTAAAGCTAAAAATGTCTCCAAAAATAAAAAGAAAAAAAGAGTTAGTATTTTTAGAGTAATAATACTAGTTTTTTTATCTTTTTTTATAATTGGCTCAGCACTTGGCCTTGGATTACTGTTTGCAGTCGTAAAAACAGCTCAACCAATAAATGCTGCTAGTATCCAAAATATGCTCGATGAAAGTTCATTTATATATGATTCTAGTGGCAACTTGATTGAAAAAGTTCATGGTTCTAACTATAGAACAATTGTACCTTTAGATCAAATCCCTAAACATTTACAAGAAGCTGTAATAGCAATCGAAGACGAAAGATTCTATAAGCATCCAGGAGTTGATATAAAAAGAATAGGTGGGGCACTTCTATATGACATTAAAACTAGAAGCTTAGCTCAAGGTGCATCAACCATAACTATGCAGTTAGCAAAAAATCTTTATACATCTCCAGAGAAAGATATAACCAGAAAGATTAAGGATGCATATTATGCTCTAGAAATAGAAAAACAGCTTAATAAAGATCAAATTTTGCATGCTTATCTAAATACTATGTCTCTAGGTAGAGGGGCTATAGGGGTTCAAGCTGCAGCTCAAACTTATTTTTCAAAAGACGTATCTGAACTAAATTTAGCTGAATGTGCTATGGTAGCCGGTATAACTAAGTATCCTTATAAGTTTTCACCATACGTAACCTCAACTATTGATGTTACTGATGAGTTATCGGCTTTCGAAATTGTAGTATTGCCAAGCACAGAGGAAACTCCTCTTCCAACAGAAAATGATTTATTAATATATGAAAAAGCTTTAAATATAGGAAAGATTGATAATTTTGAATACAACCTGTTAAAAAAAGGCGATGTATATTTAAGAAAAGCAGTTTTAAATCCTGAGTCTAAAAAAAGACAAGAAACAGTTCTTTTTAAAATGAATGAATTAGGTTATATAACTGACTCAGAATACCAAGAAGCAATTAATCATGAAATAGTAATAAAAATCGGTAAGAAAAAAGAACAAGGAATTTCGACTTACTTCATGGATAAGCTAAAACAAGATGTAATTACAGCTTTCATGCAAAAAGGATATACAGAAGATGAAGCAATTGATATTTTATACAATGGCGGTTTAAGAATCTATTCCACACTAGATACTAACATCCAAAAAATATTAGAAAAAGAATTCGAAAACAAAAGCAATTTTCCAGGCTCATATACCGATGAAAATGGCATAATTCAGCCTCAGGGCGCAATGGTTATAATGGATCAATACACAGGAGAAGTTAGAGGTCTCGTTGGAGGAAGAGGAATTGGTGGAAATAGGATTTATAATAGAGCACTTAATCCTAGACAACCAGGTTCTTCAATAAAACCTCTTGCGGTATACCTTCCAGCATTATCAAAAGGTATTACAGCAGCAGACGTCTATGATGATTCTCCAAGAGAAGATGGTAAAGGTGGATACTGGCCTAAAAACGTTGGCTCATATTACGGCCCTTCAACTGTTAGGCAATTACTTGAACGTTCTTCGAATGTAGGTGCTGTTAAAATAGGAGAGAGTTTATCTTCTTCGCCTGAACAATCAATTAATACAATGATTAGCTATCTACAAAAAATGGGGTTCACAACCATAGTTACTAGAGATCAAAATTCAAGAGTCAATGATGAGAACTTATCTCTTACTCTTGGTGGTATGACAAAAGGACTTACCCCTCTTGAAATAACTTCTGCATATACTGCTATTGCTAATCAAGGTAATCAGTCTAGACCAATATTCTTCACTAGAATTGAAAATTCTAACGGAGATATAATTTTTGAGAACAAAAATATTAACAAAGAAATTACAGATTCACAGACTGCATACATTTTAACTGATATGCTAAGAACTGCTGTACTAAATGGCTCAGGAAAGCAAGCAAAGCTTTCAAATATTACTACTGCTGGAAAAACAGGAACCACATCAGACAAAAAAGATGCTTGGTTTGTAGGCTTTACTCCTTACTATACCGCAGCTACATGGATTGGAACAGATATGCCAACAGAACTCTCCGATGGAAGTGCTATGTCTGCTCGGCTTTGGAAAAATGTTATGGAGCAGGTTCATAAGGATTTAAATAATAAAGAATTTTCTAGACCAAATGGCATCACAGAAGTATCTATCTGCAAGCTGTCTGGCGGCTTACTTACTGAAGCATGCAGTAGAGCTGGAACTGCTACAACAGAGCTCTTTAAATCAGGTAGTGCTCCTACACAATATTGCGAAATCCATAATGACGAAAATACCCCTATTGAAGAAGAGTTAACTGATGAAGATTTATTCCCAGATGATGAGCTTTTAGACGATGACCAAGAAGATGATGATTCTTTGAATAACCCAAATTCAAACAACGGAAATGGAAATCCGAATAATAATCCAAATTCAAATAATGGTAATCAAAATAATCAAAGTCCACCACCAGCTGGAGAGGATATAGTTCCAATATTTGATAATCCATAGATTTCAAAATTGTTTTATAAAAAAATACACTGTAGTTTACTCACAATAGTGATAAATCTAGCAGTGTATTTTTTTATTTTAAAGCATTAACAATCCATTTCCTATAGTCCTAATCATTTTTCTCAACTGCTCTTCTTAAAATATAATTTTCTTTCACATTAGCTTCTAGTTTTACATAGACCTCTTGTTTCGGAACATTTGAGGATTCAAGTGTGATATTTTTAATATCTTTAATTTCCAATATTTGAGAAAGCAAAACCGAGTTACTATCAGGTCCTATAATCTCAACAATTTCTCCTTTTGAAAACTTATTTCTTTGTTCTATAAGTGCATAGCCTTCTTGGTTAGTGCCACTTTTAACTAAACCAACAAAATCAAAATTCCTTATATATGAACTTGAACCATAGTTTTGAGATTCAGATGTATCGTCAGATTCAAAAAATGCTGTTGTAAAATCCCTATAGCTCACTTTCATAAGCTCATCCATCCAAGCTTCATTAAACTTCCAATTTTCAGGATCTTCGTAATATGCGTCTATGGCCATTCTATATGCCCTAACTACAGTTGCAACATAATATGAAGTCTTAATTCTTCCCTCAATTTTTAAGCTATCTATCCCTGATTTAATTAGTTCAGGGATATATTCTATAAGACACAAATCTTTGGAGTTAAAGAAATATGTTCCTCTATCATCTTGCTCTACTGGATAAAATTGTCCTGGACGCTTTTCTTCCATTAGAGCGTAATTCCATCTGCAAGGTTGTGCGCATTCGCCTCTATTAGCATCTCTAGAAGTAAAATAATTGCTGATTAAGCATCTTCCAGAGTATGAAATGCACATTGCCCCATGAACAAATGCCTCTAATTCAAGCGTTGAAGGAATATTATTTTTGAAATCCTTTAGCTCACCTAAGGATAACTCTCTTGCAGTTACAATCCTTTTTATTCCTTGTGAATGCCAAAATTTAGCACTACTGAAATTAGTAGTATTTGCCTGAGTACTTAAATGTAACTCCATGCTTGGGACAGATTCTTTTGCAATTAATAAAAACCCAGGGTCAGAAATAATAATTGCATCTACCCCTATACTTTCAAGATACTTAAAATATTCTGAAGCTCCATCTAAATCCTCATTATGTGGAATTATATTGCATGTTACATAAACCCTTTTCTCATGTTCATGCGCAAAATTTATCCCTTCAATCATTTCGCTTTCAGTAAAGTTTTTTGATGCTGCTCTTAACCCAAATTTTTCTCCACCTATATAAACTGCATCTGCACCATAAATAATGGCCATTTTTAATTTTTCTAAATCTCCTGCAGGTGCTAATAATTCAACTCTTTTCAAAAAATCACCTATAACCTTTCAAATTAAACTTATAAAGTATTTAAAATATTATTAACCATTAATCCATCTCCAATTGGGAGTATGCTTGTTCTTATATTGTCATTAGCGTAAATATAATCAATAAATGCCTTCATGTTTCTAACGATAGTCCTCTGTCTCCTTGGAACTTCATTAAGTGGAAGACAGACTAACCCCTTATGAAGAATGTTGTCGCCAATAATTATTGCTTCATTATTTAGCTTCGGAATAATAAGGTCAAAAAATTCCTTATAATGACCCTTTGCTGCGTCAATAAATACAAAATCGTAAGTATTTTCGAGCTTCTTTATCTCAACCAAAGCATCCCCATGTATCGGATTTATTTTATATCCAGAGGTTTTTATATTTTTTACAGCAATATCATACATATCATTGTTCTTTTCAATAGTATCTATGGTGCAATTTCCAGATAAAGTTTCAGCCATTAATATAGCTGAGTATCCAATTGCTGTACCAAGTTCTAGAATTCTTTTAGGTTTCTTTGTCAATAGAATATTTCTAATAAAACTAGATACATCATCTTTAATTATTGGAACCTTATTTTCAATTGCATATTGGTGCAAATCTTGAATTAAATTACTTTTATTACATGATAAATTATTTATAAAATCGTCTACTATTCTAGGGTTTATTGTATCTAATATATACATTATTCTCTCCTGTTAATCTAAATAGGTGAATAAAAATTATTCACCTAAATATTTCTTCTTAGCTTGTAAATGCTGCTCATAAGTTTCAGAAAATTCGTGTCCCCCATCTCCTTTAGCAACAAAATATAAAAATTTAGTCTGCTGAGGATTTGAAGTAGCCAATATAGCATCTAATCCTGGAGATGCAATTGGCGCAGGTGGCAAGCCTTTAATTAAATAAGTGTTGTATGGAGAATCAATTTTCGTGTCCGCAATAGATAGTACCGGTTTTCTTTCTTTCAAAATATATTGTACTGTAGCACAAGATTGTAGTGGCATTTGAATGCTAAGCCTATTATAAAAAATACCAGCTATAATTGGCCTTTCTTCTTTTTTTACAGCTTCTCTTTCAACAATTGATGCCAAGGTAATAAATTCATTTATATTCAAACCACTTTCTTGTATTTTAGATTCTAACTGCTGCTCTTCATATACTTCACTAAATCTATCAAGAAACATTTTTATTATTTGCTCATTCGTAGCCTCTTTAGATATATAGTAGGTATCCGGAAATAAGAAACCCTCTAATGATTTTACTTCTGGAAGGTTTAAGTAAGGGTACTGCGACTTATATAAATCTACATTACTTGTATCACTAATAAAAGAATCAAAATCAGTTATCCCAGCACTTTCTAGTTTTTCAGCTATATTTCTAATTTCATAACCTTCAGGTATTGTAATTTTTATCCCTATTGGTTTAGAGCCTTTATTCAGAATCTGCAAAATTTCCTCTACGTTTTGGGACTTATTAAGAGAATAGCTTCCACTTTTTATATTCTCAAGAGAATTAATTTTTGCATAAATTAAAAATGCTGTTTCGTTTTTAATAAGATTTTTTTCTTCTAAAAGTCTCGCAGCACTTTTTAAACTGCTTCCGTCAGATATATCGACTTCAATTAAGGAAGTATCATTTGATACTGGAGAAATCAAGGATTTATATCCAATGAATATACCTCCAATTATAATAAAAATTAAAACCAATCCCAAAAACAAAAATTTAATAATACTTTTCATTTAGTCACCTTTACCTCTAAAATCTAATAATCTCATCCTTGAGAACTAAACCATGAATTAATTTTTTCGGTGCCGTTTTCTCTGACGAAATAATATATGCTGATAGAATTAACTCTTTAGCTTCTTCATATTTACTCATATCATTATGATGAACAACCGCCAAGCTTTCATCTAAATCTATCATATCTCCAATTTTTTTATTAAGGATTATTCCAGCACTTAAATCTATTTTCGATTCCTTTGTTTCTCTTCCTGCTCCTACTGCTAATGCTGCTCTTCCTATCATTTCTGCATTTATCCCTTTAATGTAACCTGATTTTATTGATTTAACCTCCGTTTTATAATCTGCTTGCTTAAATAAGCTATAATCATTAACAACCTTTGGATTTCCTCCTTGGTTTTCAATTAATTCTTCTAGCTTTCTTAAAGCTGAACCATTAGAAATCGAATTTTCAATCATTTTTTTTGCATCATCAATATTATCAGTTATTTCAGCTAAAATTAGCATATGAACACCTAAGTTAACACATAATTCATAAAAATCACTCGGTCCATTGCCTTTTAAAGTCTCAATTGCTTCTATAACTTCTAGTGAATTTCCAACTGCATTTCCAAGTGGCTGATCCATATCTGTTATTACAGCTAGTGTCCTTTTCCCCATTTCATTTCCTATATCAACCATTTCCTTTGCTAAAGAAAAGGATTCATGTAAGCTTTTCATAAAAGCTCCACTTCCTGTTTTTACATCAAGAACTATTGCATCTGCACCAGATGCTAGTTTTTTGCTCATAATACTGCTTGCAATTAATGAAATATTATCTACAGTCGCTGTTACATCTCTTAACGCATACAATTTTTTATCCGCAGGTGTGATTTTTCCAGTTTGACCAGCTATGGCTATTTTGGACTCATTAACATTTCTAATAAAATCTTCTTTTTCTAAATCTGTAGATAATCCCGGAATAGATTCTAGTTTATCTAGTGTTCCACCAGTATGCCCCAGTCCTCTTCCAGACATCTTTGCCAAAGGAGCCCCTAAACTAGCAATAATAGGTGCAAGTGCTATAGTAGTTTTGTCACCTACCCCACCAGTAGAATGCTTATCCACTTTAATTCCATCAATTTGGTCTAAGTTTATTCTTTCTCCCGAATTTATAATGGCTTGAGTTAGATATACCGTCTCAATTTTACTCATCTTTTGAAAATATATCGCCATCAGTAATGCTGACATTTGATAATCAGGAATCAAATCATTAGTGTAGCCATCGATTAGGAAATCTATTTCTGATTTAGTCAGTTCTAGTCCATCTCGTTTTTTTCTTATAATATCTATAGCCTTCATATAGCACCTCTTTTATAAAAAGAATTATTTATTTTTAAAAAAATCCTTTATTTCAATATAAGATTGTTTATTATCAGCTTCTCTTAATAAAAAGTTTAAATTATCAATACCAAAAATTTCAGAAACAGTATTTATTGAAACACCATTTTTTATTAAATGTAGTGCAAAAGATTTCCTAAGTATTTTAGGGTTTACTTTTGTTTCAATATTTTGATTTTCTGCATACTTTGCAATTATTTTCCATACGCTCTGCCTTGATAGCTTTTCTTTATTCTTATTTAAAAACAAATAATTCGTCTCTAATTTAAATTCTAATCTTTCATAATTCAAATAGTTGATTAATGATGAGTTAATATCACTATCGAGAGAGAATGTTTTTTTTATTGAATTTCTATAAATACTAATAAGATTAAGATTCAAATCAATATCCCGCACTTTCAGTTCTACTATTTCAGATGTTCTTAATCCTAATGTGTATATTGTTTCTATAATAGCCTTATCTCTAAGTGAAATAGAATCATTAGGCGTATTCAGTAATATATCAATTTCTTCTTCAGAAAGTATGTTATCGCTAGATACTATACTTTTTTTTTCAATATTAATAGAATTTAAATTCGAAAGAAACTTTATATCATTAGCTACAATATTATTTTGAATTAAATAATAATATGCTTTTTTTATTGAAGCTAGTCTTCTTTTTTTAGTCGATTCACTAATTGAGGATTGACTAATAAATTCTATCAGATGGTCAACCCTAAATAGATTATCAAGTTCCACAGGCTCTGATGTTTCTAAATAATTTTTAAAATCAAAATAGTAAGCTAAAACAGTGTTATTCTTAATATTTTGTTTAGATAGATAAAGATAGTAATCATCTAGTAACTGATTAATATTAGAGAAGCTCATTTTCATTATCCTTTAACCAGTTTATTCCAATAATGGTTTTAGCATCTGAAATTTCATTTCTTTTTATCATATCTAGAGCTTCATTTAAGGATACTTCTAGCACATCAATCATTTCATCATCTTCAGGATTTGGCTCATTCTTTTCTTTTACCTTAGAAAAATAAATATAAATTCTCTCTGTAGAAAACCCTGGTGAAGTATAAAAAGATTGTATGAATTTAATGTCATGTGATATATACCCTGTTTCTTCATGAAGTTCTCTTTTTATACAATTTTTCGGATCTTCATTACTTTCTAATTTCCCAGCTGGAAGTTCAATTGTATAATTTTCAATTGGTTTCCTAAACTGCCTCACCAATATTATTTTTTTAGATTCATTAATTGCAACAACACAAGCTCCCCCTGGATGGGTAACTATTTCTCGCTGAGAATATTTTTGATCCTTAATTTCAACTGTAGACACTTTAACTGTAATTACTTTTCCAGTATAAATATCTTTAGTCGAGACAGTTTTCTCTGGCATACTTTGCATTAGCTTCTCCTCCTAAGACAAACTCTGATGCAGATATACAAGCATCAAATAGATAAGGTTCATCCGTATAAGTCCTACCCATCGATTTTGGTTTAACTATAAATTCACTAACAATTTCATTGTAGTTATAGCCTTTAGTATTTATAATAGTATGTTTTAAATCTAACCCATTGTCTGTAAATTGATTATTTATAAAGCTGTCTTTATCTAAATCAGTAATACTATACGGTATGATGCAGTGCGCATTTACAATATCTTTTAAAATTGTAATACTATGATGGCTAAGTCCTTTATGTCTATCTCTAGAATCTGAAAAGCTAATTCTAGGCAGAGCAATAGGTGTACCTCCAAGCTTTTCTATTGCATCTAAAATATATCCTTGTTCAATCCCAGAAAATCCATATTTCGTTCCTGTACCAACAATCCCAGGTCCCATACATATCATAATTATATCTGCTTTTAAAACTTCATATGCAAAAACTATTCCAGAATATATATTAACAGCTTCATAATCTCCTCCAAACGCATTGCCAACTGTAATAGTATAGTCTATTATTTTTTCAGACTTCAGTACTCTTATATTGTTACTTAGCTGGATAGGTAAGGCTGCTCCATCAGTCATTATATAAACTGCAGTTGTATCCTTCTTCGATAAATGTTTATACGATTCAAAGAAAACCGATACTTGACTGTGAAGCGTTCCAACAACAATTGGAAATTTATTTAAAGTATTAAATTTCTCTATTTCTAAATGATAATCACTATCTTGTTCTTCAACAGACAATGTTTTGAATTGATACGGAGTGTATCTAAGCTTCATTATATGCCCAGGAGCTTTATCTAATGCTTTGTTTTTGAGAGAATGATTAAACACTACAAAATCATAGCCTCCAGTACCTAGACTTAGTTCTACCGCTGTAGTATTTACTGTTATCTGATCTCCTATATTTACAATTCCCGTAAATATAGTATAATTAATAGCTTTTCTAACTCCAAAATCTGTTTTTACATTTATTTCTTGATAATCCTCATATGATTTAATTATATCTACTACAATACCTTCGTTCCATGATATACTATTCATTTCTATCTTCCCATCATATCAATTTTGTTTAATAATTTGTTTTTTGCAATTATTTTTGAAAAGGACACTTTCTCTGCGAATATATGCATCACAATAAGGAAGACTACAAGAGCAATTTTATAATAAAATGCTAAATCAATGGCAAAGCAGATTCCTAAAAATATACCAAGTAAATTTGAGCCCGTATCTCCAAGCATATACTTTGCAGTTAAATCTCCTTTTATATATATAAGACTTAAACATATAAATAATGCAAAATAGTACTGCGTATAAGATATAGATAAAAAGAATCCAATAATTGCAATTAATATAAACACTTTAGTAGCTCTTCCTGGCCTCAAATCCCACAAATTCATAAAATTAGTAAATAATGAAATTAGTAAAGTATTTATAATAATCTCTTGTAGGCTATTGGAAATGCTAAGAGATATATATAATGAAATGCCAAATCCTGCCAAAGCTTTCAGCATTCCTGTAGTAACTTTATTTTTAAAGAGCTGCTTTATATGTCCCTTTAATCCTTTGTTAGATTTATCTACTGTACTATCATCCAAATATCCTACAAAAGCCATCAAAATACATCCTACTAAAATCAGATTTATGCCAGTATCGTTATAATGTAATTGAAAAAACATAGAAAAAATAATTAATGATGGTATAAAGAAAAGTCCCATTCCGATGGGTATTTTTTCTCCCTTGAAATTTTCTTGAAGCATATTTGAATCAAATAGTATGTTATAAATTTGACTAAGAAAAAACTTTCCTGTCATCACTGCTATAACAAATCCTATAATAGCGTATTGCATATCTCTCTCCTTATAAACCTTCTTTAATTAATTCCTAAGCGATTTTTTTATAAGAATCAATATAATATGATAAAATTGTTTAAATCTATGGATAAAACCGGAAATATTTCTCCCTGTTTCATTGTGAGTCATTACAACAGGAACTTCTTTAATTGTAAAGCCCTTCTTTAAAATATCAATAGTCATTCCTACTTCGACTCCATAGCCAAACGGAATCTCTTCTATAATTTCAAGCACTTCTTTTTTAAAAAATCTTTGGCCAGATAACCCACTGTAAATTTCTTTTCCAGTAAAATATTTAATTCCCGAAAAGGACAATCTCTTTACAAATCCAAATCCACCTTTTTTCTTTGCAGAGGGGAACTGAGCAATAGTCACATCAATATTGTCGTACAAAATTGGTTTTATGAGCTTTTCAGCCTCAGACGATGTTTCACCTATATCTCCATCTAAAAAACCAATTATATCATAATTGTCAATTACTTTTTTAAGTCCAAAATTTAGCGCATACCCTTTTCCTTTATTGGCTTCATAAGTAAGCAAGTTAACGTTTTTAAACTCCTGAACATATTTTACTGTATTATCTGTTGAACCATCATCTATTACAAATAGATCTATATCATAAGGTATGTCCATTATTCCTTTTATTGTATTTCTAATTTGATTTTCCTCATTATACGCTGGAACTAACACTGCTATTTTCATAATTTCACCTTTTTTATTTATTTGTATGTTGGAAACAGTTTACTTGCAGTATCTTTTATACCATAGTTTCCATCTACCCCTGATAAAACCACAGATAACGATATTCTTCCTATAGCTTGGTCAACATTATCAACAGTTGAAATTTTAAGGTTTTTAAATTGTTCAATCGAAGAATAATTTGCATTTGATTCTTCTGCAAAAACTATTGGAATGTTTTTAGAAGAAATGCTTCTTGCTAAAGCTAAATCTACTTTTTCAACTTTTTCTTTACTTTCTTCAAGCTCTCCACCTAGTAAAATAACTTGATTGAATGGTTCTTGATTATTCGAAGTTGAAACTATCTTTAGTATCCCCAGTTGTTCAAGTTCAGCTAGTTTTAAACTGTTGTTCTCTGAAGTTAAGTTTATTATGTAATTAAAAATCTTCTCAGTATCTAGACTGTCTTCAGTGAACAAATCTGGGTATTGAGCTATAGTTAAGCTATTAAAATTATTTGAATTAATAGTGAGGTAGGTATGAATATTTGCTCCGGATATAGCTGCCCACTGTGATATATCAGAAAAGAAATAATCACCTGTTGTTTGAATTATTAGAAGGTTCTTATCAACTAATCTATCTTTAATTAAATCTTCATAGTAAGAATTTACAAACTCATTATAAATTTCTATAGATTTATCCTTTTCTACTAATTGATTGTTCATTTCGTCATTTTTTACTCTAAGCTCATTAAGTTTCTTATCCATATCATCTACTAATTTTATTTGCTGTTGAGTAAATATTTCTGAATTATTGAGATTAAAGCCTATCATTATACCTATGCCTAGTGAAAAAAACACTGCCGCAATAGTTACAATAAAATATTTTATATTGATAAACATATTTTATCCTCCATTAAAAATTCAATAAAATTTTAAGCTGTATTTCCAACAGTTTTATTATCTGCTGCATAGGCTGAGACAGATATATAAGAATCAATATTGGAAACATAGCTGCTATAAAAAGCCACCAAACGTATTTTAGTTTTAAACTGCCCTTATAAAGCAAACTAACCCCTTTTGCGTCAATTAATTTATATCCTATTTTAAGTCTAACTAGGAATGTACTTGACATCCCCTTTCTGCCTTTTTCTAAGAAATCAATTATATTTGAATGGGTACCTACAGCAACAATCAGCTCTGCATTATTTTCATATGCTATTAGCATTGCAATATCTTCACTTGTTCCAGGCGAAGGAAGTACAACCGATTCTAATCCAAGTTCTTCAATTCTAGAAAGACCAGGAGCCCTTCCATCAGGATAAGCATGGACAACTATTTCCTTTGACTTTTTTAAACATTCATCACTAATACTATCCATATCACCAACAACTAAGTCAGGGATTAACCCAAACTCCAGTAGAGCATCTGCTCCACCATCTACTCCAACTAATATAGGAGAAACTTCGTCTATGTAAGATCTTATTGTAGATAAATCCTCTTTGTAATTTTGCCCTCTTACTACAATTAATACATGCTTATTATTAAACTTCGTTTTGAGTGGTGGAATAACTACATCACCTAATATCATTCCTTTTTCTTTTTTTGCATATTCAATAGTATTATCTATAAATTTTTCAAGTTCCTCTGAAATATTTTCATATGCAAATTTTATCAAACTCTCAACTTTTTCTTTATCAATTATCAATCCGTTACAAATTTTTTCTTCATCCTTAAAAATATTCCCATATTCATCAATCTCGATTAAATCACCCTCATCAAGCCTATCCATCAAATCAAAGTCAACATCTATAATAAATATTCCATTATCTAAAAGAATACTAGGTCCTTTGTTAGGGTATTTTCCGCTAATTGAAGGAGATTGATTTATTATTGCTTTAATTTTAGAATTTACAAGCGAGTTTGCCGCTATTTCATCTAAGTCTTTGTGGTCAATTATAGCAATTTCACCAGGCTTTATTCTTTTTGCTAAATCTTTAGTTCTCTTATCTTTAGCTATATTTCCTTTAAACAACATATGTATTGCCTCCAATAAACTATGCATATATTAATTGCATTCAAAGCTTATTATATCACATTACTCCATAGAAAAAATAACAAATAAAACTCCTATTAAGGAGTTTATATAAGTAATTCAATTTAATTCTATCATTTCTTTTGCATACTTATAGGAAGTAGTAGAAGTATCATCTCCACTAATCATCTTTGCTATTTCAGATATTCTCTCGTCCTTGCTTAGCTGAGTAATAAATGAATGTGTATTATCGCCACTTTCTAATTTCTGTACTGCAAAATGATAATCTCCTTTTGCAGCAATTTGAGGCAAATGTGTAATACAAATGATTTGTCTATGTTTTGATATTTCTTTTAGCTTTTCTCCCACTACCTTGGCAGCTTTTCCGCTAATTCCAGTATCAATTTCATCAAATACAATAGTTGAAATATTATCAAATGTTGCACTCACCTTTTTCAGCGCAAGCATGAATCTAGATATTTCTCCTCCTGATGCAATTTTGTTAAAAGGTTTTAGGTCTTCTCCCTTATTGAATGATATCAAAAAAGAAATTGAATCTCTTCCATTTATTCCAAATTCAGTTGTATTCTCAAGTTTGATATCAAATTTTGAATTTATCATATCGAGTGATATTAGCTCATCAACAATGGCGCTTTTAAGCTCTGAAATTCCAATTAAACGCTTTTGAGATATTTTTTTTGAATATTTCTCAAGTTCTATTTCAAGAGATGAAATTTCTTTTTTAAGATCTATAATATTTGAGTCAATATTTTCTAAATAATTCTTTCTACTGTACATTTCGCCAAGATAATCAAATACCGAATCGATATCCTTGCCATATTTTAAAAGAATTTTATTAATGTCACTGTAACGTTGCTTTAAATCTGCAAGTTTTCCATAATCATAACTGAATTTGTCTAGATTATCCCTAATCGTAAGTGTAATATCCTCAAGCTTATAATATACTTCGTTAAAACCTTCATACCAGTTATTAATAAGTTCATCAGACTTAGAAAACTTACTTAAAGAATTTTTAAATAAATCTATCTTTTTGAGTATGTTATCAGAATTTGAATAAGAATCATTATAAATATTATTTATAAGCAAAGAAATTTCCTCTGAATGTTCTAATAAATTTATTTTAGATTCAAGGCCTTCAAATTCCCCTTTATTTAATTTTGCCTCTTCAATTTCCTTTATTTGATATTTTATAATATCTAGCTCTCTTAGCATAAATGCGTTATCATAAGTAGTTAAAATTTGGCTAAGCTCTTCTTGCTTTAGTCTATATGACAAAAAAATTTTTTTATAAGAATTATAAACATCATCAGATTTTAAGCTAATAAAATCATCCAATATATTGAGCTGAGACTCTTTTGTCAATATCTCGGAAAATTCATTTTGACTATGAATTGTTATCATAAGTGAAGTAATTAGACTTAAAAAGCTCCTAGTAACTAATTTGCCATTTAGTCTACAAGTGCTTTTTCCATCTTCATAAATCTCTCTCCTTAGAATAATCATATCTTCATCTAAATCGATACCCTCTTCGATTAAAAGACTTTTTATAGCATCTTTATTATTTGATTCTAAATAAAAAATAGCTTCAATAGTCGTCTTTGATTTGTTTTTTCGAATAAATGATTTATCAGCTCTCTTTCCTAGTGCGAAAAGCAGTGCATCTATGACTATTGATTTTCCTGCACCAGTTTCGCCAGTAAAAATATTAAAGCCTTCAAAAAAATTTATTTTAGAATAATCTATTAATGCAAAGTCTTTTATACATAGCTCTTTTAACATGAATAGTCTCCTGATTAAAGAAGTTTTCCAAATCTTTCTACAAAGCCTGGAATATCTTCTCTATTTTTCATTAACACAAACACTGTATCTGTTCCGCCTATTGTCCCCAAAATTTCTTTTTCCTCTAAAGAATCAATTACCTTAGCAACTAAATTTCCCGCTCCATCAACAGTTTTTAGGCAAATTATATTTTCTGAGTAGTCAATAGATAATAATACTTCTTTAACAAATCTAACTAACTTATCAAATGAGTTTTTATCTGATTCTCTTAGTGATGCATATTTGTATTCTCCATTTCCTCCTAAAACCTTAACAAGTTTTGGTTCTTTGATGTCCCTTGATATAGTAGCTTGGGTAACTTGAATACCTGCTTTTCCTAATTCAAAAACTAGTTCATCTTGAGTGTCAATTTCATTATTTTCAATAATCTCAAGTATTTTTGCATGTCTTTGTTGTTTCAAATTGCTCCCCCCTTTATTTTTATTGTAATTATAGTAATTGGTTATGCGCCATACCTACTACATCATCAATATCAATATCCTTATTATTTTCACAACTAGCTTTAAAATGTACTAAAAACTCAATATTTCCTTTAGGTCCAGTAATAGGTGAGTAAGCTAGATTTTGCGCTTCAAGCCCAATCCCTTGAGCGAACATCAATATTTCTTGTATGACTCTTTTATGGACTGAAGCATCTTTTACTACTCCATTTTTTTTAACTTCTTCTCTTCCTGCTTCAAACTGGGGTTTTATTAAAGCTATAATATCAAATTGTTCTTTTGATATTATCTTCACTAAGACAGGTAGAATTATTTTTAGTGAAATAAAAGATACATCTATACTTGCAAAATTAACATTTTCATTTTCAAATAAATTAGTGTCTATATATCTAAAATTAGTCCTTTCCATACAAACTACTCTAGAGTCATTTCTAAGTTTCCAATCTAGCTGACCATAACCTACATCAATCGAATAGACTTTTTGCGCTCCATTTTGAAGCATACAATCCGTAAATCCTCCCGTTGAAGCACCTATATCTATACACACCTTGTTTTTTAAGTCGATGTCAAAATCAGCAATAGCTTTTTCAAGCTTTAATCCACCTCTGCTTACATACTTCAATGCTTCAGATTTTAGATTTATATTTGCATCTTCATCTATTAAAGTTCCAGCCTTATCACAAACTAAATTATTTACATATACATTTCCAGCCATTATATTTCGCTTTGCTTTTTCTCTAGTCAAACATATATTTTTTTCAACTAATAATATATCTAATCTTTTTTTCATGAAATTTCCTCATAACCTTCATTATATCTTATGCACTCAATTATATTTTTGTGTATAGTATTATTGTCTAATCCATATTTTGATAGCAATATTTCAGTGTTCCCATGTTCAATAAACTCATCTGGTAATGAAAAAGACTTAAATTTTCCTATATATCCACTATCGAAAAGCTTTTGTTTTAACTTTGAGCTAAAACCACCTGAATAAACATGATCTTCAAGTGAAAATATATAGTCCATCGTTTCTGATAATTTTTGAATACTTAAATCATCCATCGGCTTTATGCATCTAGCATTTACTACAGCAATTTTAATTCCTAATAAAGCCATGCTTTCTCTTATTTTTATAGCAGTTTCTACCATTTTACCAATAGCCACAATTGCTATTTTGGTTTCTTCATAAATCCATTCCCACTTCATTAATCTTGAATCTCTAACATGGCTACTCAGATTCACAGCTTTGCCTCTTGGATATCTTATAGCAAGAGGATGATTATATGAATGCGAAAACTCTATCATATCTTGAAGCTCTATTAAATCTCGAGGCGACATAATTGTGAGATTAGGTATAGTCGAAAGAAAGCCAATATCAAAAACCCCATGATGAGTTTCTCCATCTTCTCCCACTAATCCTGCTCTATCAATCAATAATGTAACAGGCAAATCTTGCAAAGCCACATCGTGTAAAATTTGATCATAGGCCCTTTGCAAAAATGTCGAATAAACTACAAAATATGGCTTTATCCCAGAGGTTGCTAGTCCAGCAGCCAAAGTCACAGCATGCTCTTCAGCAATCCCTACATCAATCACTCGTTTAGAATGTTTTTCAAATAATATATCAAGTCCAGTACCACTGATCATAGCCGCTGTAATAGCAACGCTTTTTGAATCTCTTTCAAAAATACTATTTAGTGTATTTCCTGCTACACTTGAATATGTAAGCTGAGAACTTGAGATTACTCCCTTTGCTATATCAAATTTGCTTACACCATGATAGTCACTTGGATTATCTTGTGCATATTTATACCCTTTTCCTTTCGTAGTTAAAACATGAAGAATTTTAGGTCCTTCTATATTATTTAACTCCTTCAAAGCATGTACAATTGATTTATAATCATGTCCATCTACTGGACCAAAATATTTTATACCCATTTCCTCAAAGAAAGCTCCTGGCATTACCATATGCTTCAAGCTATCTTTAATCCTCACTGCAGCATTTGTAGCCTTTACTCCTACAACAGGTACAGAGCTAATAAAATTAATCATGTTTTTAGAGAATTTTCTATAAGCTTTTGTCATTCTTATATTGTAAAGAGAATTTGATAATCCTCCAACATTCTCACATATAGACATATCATTATCATTTAAAATAACTAACATATCAGTATTTGTACTGCCAAGATGGTTTAGCCCCTCTAAAGCTAGCCCGCCTGTTAGCGCTCCATCCCCTATTACTGAAACTACTTTAAATTTATCTTTACAAAAATCTCTTCCTAGTGCAATTCCAAGTCCAGCTGAAATAGAGGTAGAACTGTGGCCAGTTTCAAAACAATCGTGTACACTTTCTTTTCTTTTAGGAAATCCACTTAGACCCTCATATTGCCTTAAGGTTGAGAATTTTTCTTTTCTCCCAGTAAGTAACTTATGGACATATGATTGGTGCCCTACATCAAATACTATCTTATCTTTAGTTGTATCATATACACTGTGAAGAGCAAGCGTCAACTCAACTACACCTAGGTTAGATGCTAAATGTCCACCTGTTTTTGAAACAGATTTTATCAAAAATTTGCGTATCTCTTTTGCTAGCTCATCCATTTCAATTAAAGATAATCTCTTTAAATCACTAGGCTTATTTATATTATCAAGATATTTATACATAGTTACTCTCTCTTTCATAACTTTTAAATTAAACTACTAAATGTGCAATCAAAATACCTAAGATAGCCCCAGCAAATACTTCTATCGGTGTATGTCCAATCAGTTCTTTTAATCTCTCTTCATTTAGAGGATCTTTTCTATGTTTTTGAAAATCATCAATAATTGCATTTAGTATTTGAGCTTGTTTTCCTACTGATCGTCTTACTCCCGCAGCATCATACATTACTACAAGTGCAAGGACTAGCGAAAGTGCAAACTCAGAAGATTCGTATCCAGAAACTAAACCTACTGCAGTTGCTAAGCTAGTAACAAATGAAGTATGAGAACTAGGCATACCTCCTGACCCAACAAATCTAGAAGCATCGAATCTGTTTTCAAAAAAATAGGTGAGTACAACCTTAATCAATTGAGCTATAAACCAAGCTAAAAAACAAGCTATAAAAACTTGATTATGAATTATTCCATTAAAAAAATTCAAGATTTACCTCCTATTTTTTTCTACAAATTATATAATCCGCTAATTCTACGAAAAATGTTTTTTCTCTAGGTTCAAATACATTTAAGCTTTCAATAGCATTTGTTATCGTATTTTTAGCATATTCCTTCGATTTCTCTAATCCAAAATATTTAGGATAGGTTGCTTTATCATTTAGCTCATCACTGCCAATTTTTTTCCCTAATTCGGCTTCATTTCCTTCTATATCAAGTATGTCATCAGTAATTTGAAATGCTAAGCCAATATATTTCGCATAAGTCTTTAGAGCAGCTATCCTTGTATCATCTGCGTCTGACATGACGGCTGCTGCAACAATTGAGGCTTCAATTAAAGCACCTGTTTTATTGCTGTGTATAAATTTCATTGTGTCAATATCAATACTTTTTCCTTCAGACTCTATATCAACCGCTTGACCTGCAATCATTCCATTAATCCCTGCAGCTTTTGAAATTATATTTATCCCATTTATATTATTCTTAGTCAATTTTTTTGATACAAAAGCTATCATAATTTCATGAGCTAAATTTAAAAGCCCATCTCCAGCTAATATGGCAGTAGCTTCGCCAAATACCACATGATTCGTCGGCTTTCCTCTTCGAAGCGAATCATTATCCATGGCTGGCAAATCATCGTGAATCAAGGAGTAGGTGTGAATCATCTCTATAGCACATGCTATTTCTATAAAATCAAAAGGATTTTTATTTAATAATTTTATAGTTTCCAAAAATAGAATTGGCCTTAACCTTTTTCCACCTGCTTGTACACTATATTTCATTGATTCAATTAATTTTTTTTCGTAAATAACATTTATAGATAAAAGTTCATCCATATACTTTTCTACAATTTGCTTATCAAATTCCATTAATTCCTTGAAATTCATGTCTTAGATGCCTCCATCACAATTATCGTCATTAAGTACTTTAATTTTTAACTCTGCACTATTTATTATATCATGACATTGCTTATATATTCGAATACCTTCTTCATATTTTTTTAGACTTTCTTCAAGATTGAGGGAGTTACTTTCTAATTCCTTGGTTATAGTTTCCAACTGTTTCATTAAACTTTCTAAGGAGTCCTTATTTTTTTTCATTTTTTCTATCCTCATTTCTTACTGATATGATTTTTGCTGTAGCTATTCCATCGCTAAGTTTTATATTTACAATATCATCAACTGAAATCTGATTAATAGTAGTTATTATAGCTTTATCCTTATCGATAATAGCATAGCCTTTGTTTATTATTTCTATAGGATTTAAACTACTCAGCTTGTCTCCAAATTTTTCAATTGAATTTTTCTCTTTATTAACCGATTTATATATTGAATAATCTAATCTAATTTTCATATTAAATATATCTTTCCTATTATTGGCAAGTTTATAACTAAAATTTGATTTTTCAAGAATAGAAACAATATTCCCCAAATTAATTTTATGAAACTCAAGCTTTCTGTTTAGAGAGTAGTCTATCTTTTCCTTTAATTGCATTATATAGGTTTCAATATGATTTATATCCGGTAGAAAGTTCTCTATTGCTGAAGATGGTGTTGATGCTCTAGCATCAGCTACAAAATCTGAGATTACAAAATCTATTTCGTGTCCAATTGCAGAAATAATTGGCTTTTTTGATTCAAAAATACTTTTTGCTATCATTTCATTATTAAAGATACTCAATTCATCATAAGACCCTCCACCTCGCGTCAAAATGATCAACTCAATATCTTCTATATTATTTAACATATTTATACCTTCAACTATATTTATTACAGCTTCTTGTCCTTGCATTTTTGCATTATATATTACTATTTCAATTATTGGATATCTCTTTTGTGCCAATTTAATAATATCTTTTATCGCTGCTCCTGAAATAGAAGTTACTATACCTATTTTTTGAGGATGTTTGGGAAGTGGTTTTTTATTTGATTTATCAAAATAGCCTTCTTCCTCTAACGCTTTTTTTATTTTCTCAAATTCCAGATAAGAATCTCCTAATCCAATCGAATTAAATTTCTTCACAATTATTGAGTATGTTCCATTTTTTTCATAAATATTTAACTTTCCCTCAACCACTAATTTATCTCCATCTGAAATTGTAACTTTATTTTCAGAAAAATAAATGCAATTAATTTTTGAATTTTCGTCCTTCAAAGAAAAAAATATATATCCATATTGTGTCTGTTTTAAATTAAATACCTCTCCAGATACTGAAAAATTATGCAGGAGAGGATTAGAATTTATTATTTTAGATATATAATTGTTTAATTCAGTAACTGACAAAGTTTTAATTTTCATTGTAATTTCCTTTCATATATTCATTCGCTGCAAAGGCGCAACCTAATGCATTATCACTTGAGATATAACTAGGAGCAAAATGAATAGTTGTGTTAATGAAAGTATCATTGTTTAAAATATATTCTCTTAAAACTTTACTAGATGCTACACCACCAAAAAAAATAATGCTACTGTCTATGTAACAATTCATTTTTTTTATGCCTTGAACTAAAGTTTCTCCTATTATATCTATTGCTAGCTTAGAAATTACTTCGTTACTATAGATATCAATATATTTTTTTAATTTAGTTTCTATCCCTGAAAAATGAAATCCATATTCTTTAAGACTTATATTTAAATTAATTCTCTTTTTTATCTCAGATAGCTCTTTTACATTTGACACATTCGAGGCTAAGTCATCTATATATTTACCACCTGGAAATGAATATCCCATAGAAACAGCAAGTCTATCAAGAAGCTGCCCAGCGCTTATGTCCATTGTAGCAGAAATAATATCCGTGGAGTATTTATAATCATGTTTACTGCATTTAAGTATCTCGGTAGTTCCACCCGATAAGTGAACTCCCAAAAAATTATCTTGATTTAAATTCAAATGATTGTAAACCGCAGAAATATGATTTTCTTGATGAGAGTAAGGAATATATTTCGCTCCTACCAAATTGGCAATTAGAAGGCCTATGGAATCACTAACCATAAAAACAGGCATATAGGAGCCTTTTACATCTCTAGGCTTTTGAGATGCGCATACAGCCAAAATTTCTATATTTTGTTTATCTACAATAGTTGTAAAATTTTTTATATGCTTAAATATAGCATCAGATTGTCTAAGCCCTTTTTCCCCAGCTTTAACATCAAGCAAAATAGTTTTATTAAAAATTATATTTTTATTCATATCAACTGCAGCAATTGAGGTGCTATAACAACTTGTATCCAAACCTAAATAAACTTTAGTTTTCATTTTTGACAATTTTCCCCAAAAGTCCATTGACAAATTTATATGAATTTTCATCTCCGTATTTCTTTGCTAAATCTATTGCTTCATTAATGGAAACCTTATCTGGTATATCACTAAGATATAAAATTTCAGTTATTGCAACTCTTAAAATACTTAAATCCACTTTAGCAATTCTCTTGATATCCCATGAAGTACTAGATTTTTGAATTATATCATCAATATTATCTCTATTTAATAAGAAGTTATCAAACACTTCCTTCAGGTAGTTATCCTTTAAAGCAACTAATTCATTTTCTGCCAAAAAATTTTTATAAAACTTATGTTCAAAAGTCTTTTGAATATCCATTTCATAAAACAGCTTTACAGCCGCTTCTCTAAGCTCTTTTCTTTTCATTTTTCCTCCTATATTATCAAATAGAAAATACCCTCAAAATAGAGGGTTGTTTATTTTGTTTCTATATTTTTTTCATGCTTAGTTGTAACCCCTTGTATATACACATTTACCAATGTTACTTCTAGTCCAGTCATAGTTTCAACTGTTGTCTTTACATTGTCCTGAATTTTTTTTGCAATATCTGGTATCACGCTTCCGTATTCAACATGTACAAATACATCTATCTCTGCTTTATCTTCAGCCACTTGCACTTTTACACCTTTTGAATGATTTTTTTTGCCTAAAATTTCGCTAATATTTCCAGTGATGCTCCCACTCATTTGCGCTACGCCTTCAACTTCTGTTGCAGCTAAACTTGCTATTATCGATATAACATCTTCAGATATTTTTACTTGACCAATATTTTTACTATTCATATTTTATACCTCCAAAAATGTTCTTAAAAATAGATTATCTATATTTTAAATTATATCATTGTTTACGTGTTTTTTTGCATAATCTTTTATTGTAGTTAAAGAATTACTATCATGAAATTTTACTGCTTGCTTAATAGCATTCTTTATAGCCTTAGCTTTTGAACTTCCATGAGCTTTTATTATTATTCCATCTATTCCTAAAAGCGGAACACCGCCTTGTTCATCCGCATCTAACTCTTTCTTCATATTATACAAAGATTTTTTTAGCATCAAAGCTGCAAACTTTGTTTTAATATTTTCAAACATAACTTTTTTTAACATGTCAAAAAATCTTGATGCAATTCCTTCTGTCAGTTTTATAATTATATTACCTGTAAATCCATCACAAACAATGACATCTACATTAGAAGTTGGTATTTCTCTAGCTTCAATATTACCAACAAAATTATAATCGGCGTTCGCTTTCATTAATTCAAAAGCAGTTTTATATAGTTCGTTGCCTTTTCCTTCTTCTGAGCCTATGTTTACTAATGCTACCTTAGGATTTTTTCTTCCGAGTATATTTTGTGCATAAATAGAACCCATCATTGCAAATTCGTCTAAATTTTTAGGTTTGCAATCTGCATTTGCTCCTACGTCCATAATCAAGCTTCCGCCATTTTCGTTTGGAAAAACTCCTGTTAGTGCTGGTCGATCAATACCTTTTATTCTCCCAACTACAAACAATCCTCCAGCTAATATTGCTCCTGTACTGCCTGCTGAAACAAAAGCATCTACTTCATTATTTTTAAGCATATTAAGTCCAACTACAATGGATGATTTTTTTTTCGTTCTAACTGCTTTTACAGGTTTTTCATCAAAGGTTATAGTTTCATCACAATGAACTACTGTCATTTTTGAACTTACAGCTTCATCCTTAGGCATAATTTCCTGAATTTGAGCTGAATCTCCAAGCAAAATTATCTCAACATTAAGCTCTTTAATCGCTTCTATTGCACCATCAATATTTGATTTTGGAGCATTATCTCCACCCATGACATCCAACGCAATTTTCATACCATTATCACTCCTTTTTATGCAAAATAATTTCCCCTCTTAGAATATAATCTACTTTTGAGAGAAAAATAAGATCCTTTTATATCAAGCAATACAATCTATTATGGTAAAAAAAAAGCATGTAGTTTTCTACATGCCTCTTTTATTTAGCTACTACTTCTTTTCCTTTGTAATGTCCACATTCCGGACATACTCTATGAGATAATTTTGGTTCATGACACTGAGGACATTCAACTAGACCATTTGCTGTTATCTGCATATTTGCTGCTCTTCTTGAACGAGTAGCTGACTTAGCCGTTTTTCTCTTTGGTACTGCCATTTAGTGCACCTCCTTCATTATTTTTTTAAAAGATCCTTTAGTATTTGCATTCTCGGATCTATATTCTCATCCATAATGTTACAACTGCAAGTCGTGGTATTTAAATCGGCTCCACAATTCTTGCAAAGGCCTTTGCAGTCAGATTTACATAACAACTTAGAAGGAGCGTAATCTATTAGAGCCATATCTAAAATATGTTCCAAATCAAGCATATCTTCTTGCGTTAAAATTACATCTTCATCTTCTTGCATAATTTCATCGTTGGAAAGTACTCCACTGATAGAAACAGAGTGGTGAACTATCATGTCTTTTAAACATCTAGAACAATTCTCTTTTATAAATACACTGACATTAAAATCAGCATAAACTTCAGAAGAATCTTTATATATTTTTCCAACTATATGAGGAAACTCTGAAAATTGAAAATCGATATACCCCAAATCTCTTTTTAAGATTGGAAGTGTCGTATCTATTTCTTTATTTCTTTGAGAACTCATTCTAAAATCTTTTATTGATATCATAACCATTCACCTCAATAATCAACAAGGCTTATTATACAAATTCATTGCAAATTTGTCAAGTAAAATTACTTGATAGAAGCAGGTGACAAAAGCCCCCTGCTTCAAAATTAAAATCATATTAGATTGATTTTACTATTTCTAAAGTGTCTCTAGCTATCATTAATTCTTCATTTGTAGGAACTACTAAAACAGATATTTTTGATGAAGGCTTAGAAACTACTTTTTCTTCTCCGCGCATATCGTTTTCTTTAGCATCTATTTCTATGCCAATGCCTTCCATTCCACCACAAATCGCTAATCTAGCAGAAGATGAATTTTCTCCTAATCCTGCAGTGAAAACTATAGCATCAACGCTTCCCATTTCTGCCATATAAGCTCCAATGTATTTTTTAACTTTTTTATAATAAGTTTCTAGTGCTATTTTAGCATTTTCATTTCCTTTTTCTGCTTCAGTTTCAATATCTCTAAAATCAGAGCTTACTTTTGAAATTCCTAAAACACCAGATTTTTTATTCATTACATCATTGATTTGTGCTGTGCTTAAATTTTCTTTTTCCATTAGGAAAGTAACCATCGCTGGATCAATATCTCCACATCTAGTTCCCATGATAAGTCCTTCAAGCGGTGTAAAGCCCATAGAAGTATCTACAGAATGGCCTTTTTCAACTGCTGTAACACTTGCTCCATTTCCTAGGTGGCAAGTAATTATATTGATATCTTCAAGATTCTTATTTAGGATTTCTGCAGTTTTTTGAGCTACATATTTATGAGATGTTCCATGGAAACCGTATCTTCTAACTTTATATTTTTCATAATACTCATATGGTAATCCATATAGATATGAAGACTTTGGCATAGTTTGGTGGAAAGCTGTATCAAAAACTGCAACCATAGGTACATTAGGAAGAATTTCTTGACATGCATTTATACCAATTAAATTTGGTGGGTTATGTAGTGGTGCTAATTCAATACAATCTTCAATTGCTTTTTTAACATGCTCATCAATTAGAGCTGAATGCGAGAAAGCTTCTCCGCCGTGAACAACTCTGTGTCCAACTGCTGCTATTTCTTTTAAATCCTTGATTGCGCCGTATTCTGAGTTCATAAGTGCTTCTAAAACTAATTGTAAAGCAATCTTATGGTCATGCATAGGTTGTTCAATTGATACTTTGTCTTTTCCTGTAGTTTGGTGCTTTAATATAGATCCTTCAATACCAATTCTTTCAACTAACCCTTTTGCTAATACTTCTTCAGATGTCATATCAATAAATTGATACTTTAATGAAGAACTACCACAGTTAATAACAAGTACATTCATGCTTCTTCCCCCTATTTTTTTATTATATTATAACATAATTATTCATCAATAATTTTTGGCGGGAGTATGTAGGAATCGAACCTACCTAAGAGGCTCCTAACCCCTCAAACTGGTTTTGAAGACCAGAGGACACACCAGCACCCATCTACTCCCATTCAAACACTATTGAATTATATCATATTTTTATCAAATTTAAATAGAAAATTTAAATTTTAGTTATTTTTATTAAAAATAGTTTGAGAATATAGATTCATTGGAAGCTTTATAGTAAATATACTGCCTATATTTTCTATACTTTTTATGTCAATTTCACCCTGATGCATATCAATAATTTTTTTAGTAATATATAAACCCAGACCACTTCCTCCTGTAGTTCTACTTCTATCTTTTTTTACTCTATAAAATCTCTCAAAGATCCTATTTATTTCACTTTGAGATATTCCAATTCCTTCATCTCTAACGCTAATACATGCTCTGTTTCTTTCTTGATATAGGGTTACTTCTATCTTGGAATCGTTCTCGCTATACTTAATAGCATTCTCAATTATATTGGAAACTGCTCTATCTATTTTCGTTGGGTCAATATAAATCTGCAAATTAGAAAGAGCTACAAACTCTATCGTTATATTTTTTTTAAATGCTATTGGCTGTAATCGTTTAACTATGCTTTCACATAAATAATTTAGATATGAAAGCCTTAGTTTAACTATATAGCTGTTAGGATCTAAATCAACAGACTGCATCATATCAGTTATTATATTATCCATTCTATCAATTTCGTTTACGATATCCGAAAAAAATTCCTTATAAATATCCACTTCATCATTTTGAGAATATTGTATACTCTGAGATAATATCTTGATAGTGCTAAGTGGCGTTCTAAGCTCGTGAGATATATCATATATAAAGGAATCTTTCTGCTTTTCCAAGGTTTCAACTCTTGCTGATATCATGTTAAGCTGAGTATCCATTTCCGTATGCTTGTTTTCATCCAAAGATTTTTTTTCATATCTTCCATTTGCAATATTTGACATTACACTTAGCAAATCATTTAAATATATTCTATTGATAAAATAATTATATGAAGTGAGCGAAAGAAACAGTATAACTATAAAAATTATCGCTGAATACATCAACTGCTTTTGACTAGTAAATGTATACAATAAATACAAAGTTAATATATAAGATAGTATTATATTGATGATGATGCTATTCTTTTTTAAATTGGAAATAATATCCTTCACCCCATTTTGTCATAATATGAACGGGATTCGAGGAGTTATCTTCTATTTTTTCTCTTAATTTTCTAATATGCACATCAACTGTTCTCAAATCCCCAAAATGTTCATACTTCCATACCTTCTCGAGCAATGCCTCTCTCGAAAAAACCTTATTAGGATTATCCATTAATAAAAACAACAAATCAAATTCCTTCGAGGTCAAATTTATTTCCTCAGAGTTTCTAGTTACTTTTCTGTCTAAATAGTTTAAAGTAATATCCCCTAAATGTTTTTGAGCAACTATTTTTTTCGATTTTTCCATTCTCCTCAGTATTGCATTAACTCTAGCCTTTAACTCCATTATGTTAAATGGTTTTGTTATATAGTCGTCTGCACCTATTTCTAGACCTTTGATTTTGCTAATGTCTTCTCCTTTAGCGCTTAAAATTATGATTGGAACATCAGAGGTTTCTCTGACTTTTTTGCATACTTCAAATCCATCTATAATTGGCAGCATCAAATCCAAAAGTATAATGTCATAATCCTTTGATTTAATATTTTCAAGCGCATCATTTCCATCAAATGATGTATCAATTATATGACCTCCTTGTTCAAGTGAAAACTTCAGCCCTTTTACTATCAAAGGCTCATCGTCAACGACAAGGATATTTGCCATGAACTCACCTCTTAGTTTCTATCATATGATATTCTAACTTCACCGCTTCGCTTTGTGAATTTTATTCTATCAAAATATTCCATTATAGCTATTAAATATTTCCTGCTTAATTCTGTCTCATCTTTTAAATCCTTTATACTTACTTCTCCATTTTTATCCAAATATTTTTTAACTATACTCTGATATTTTTCAATAAGTAGCTTGTCATAAAACAAATCATCACTTAGTTTAATTAGTGATTTACCAATAAGGTAATGAATCATTTCAAGACTTTCTAAACTATTGCCAATAACCTTATCCGTTTGAAAAGGCGTTTTATTATTAATATAGTAGCTCTCAATTTCATTTTTTAATGCTAGTGCTTTATCATCAAAACAAACTTCAAAGCCGTAACTTGAAACATATTTATCATTCATACTAACTATATTTTTGCTCTCCAGAAAGTTCATTAGAGCATCGAATTCTTTAGGTTTTAATTTAAATGTTATTTTAGTTCTTAACTCTTCTTTACTAGCTCCAGCTCTAAATGGGAATTTGCTGTGATAATACTTAAGTTGTTTTTGAATTTGGCCAACTATAGTATCTAAGCCTTTTGTATCTATAAGAAGACCAGCAACTTCTATGAGCTCTTCATTTTCAAGCATTAAATGAATTTCATTTTCTATCTTAGATGCTTCGTCTCCTAACTCCTTAATTAATATTTCCTTGTTAACTAATACTGATTTACTTTGAATTAATTGTAATATTCTATCTGAAAGTGTACCTTTTTCCTTCAAACTCAGTTTTTCAACTATATTTAAAGTATTAATAGTGTGCTTCTCAGGGTCAGAATCTAGGATTATGCCTCCTCCAATAGTTTCAAGAGGAGAATAGAACCTTAATATTATATGGTCTTTTTCCTTACAAGACACTTCCTCTTCTAACCTTAATTGAACATACCCAGATTTCCCTTTTGCAAGTACATCAGATTCTAAAGGAACCACTCTAGCTAGAATTTCTCTAGCTCCATGATAGACTCTGACTCTGTCCCAATGTTCTAAGTCCTTTGATATGTCATTTAGCATAGTAATTTTTACATCTAGCATCATTGAGACAGAAAGATTTTGATTAGAGGATAAAATATCTCCTCTTTGTACATCATCTAAAGAAATATTACTTAGATTGACTGCTACTCTTTGTCCCGCATAAGCAATATCTGTTTTTTGAGAATGCACTTGCAAACCCCTTACTCTACTTTCAATTTTTTTAGGATATAGATACACCAAATCATCAACTCTTAAAATGCCTTCAATTAAAGTCCCTGTTACTACGCTTCCAAAACCTTTAATAGAAAAAATTCTATCTACAAACAATCTAGGTGCAACATTCAAGTTTTTAGGCTCAAATTCTTCAGTTAGCTTATCTATTTTGCTAATTAATAAATCAATTCCTCTTTTCGATATAGAATCTACTGGAATTATTTCAGCATCTTCTAAAAATGATGATTTTACATGAGCCCTTAAATCATCTTTTACCATTTCTAAAAATTCATCATCCACTTTGTCAGCTTTAGTTAATACTATTATTCCTTTTTTTATACCAATCAAATTTAATATATCTAGGTGTTCCTTAGTTTGAGGCATAACACCTTCTTCAGCAGATACTACAAGTAGAATGATATCCATGCCCGCAACACCAGCCAGCATATTTTTTAAAAATTTTTCATGACCTGGCACATCAATTATTCCAGCAGTTTTATTAGGATTAATTTTAAAGCTTGTAAAACCTAGGTCTATAGAAATCCCTCGCTTTTTTTCTTCTTTAAGTCTATCGGTATCTACTCCAGTCAAAGCTTTTATTAAAGTTGTTTTTCCATGGTCTATATGTCCCGCTGTTCCAATTATTATATTATTCATTTTTATACCTCTTATAACAATATTTGCTTTAGGGCAGCTGATATTTTTTCAAAATCATCTTCAAATAACGTTCTTACATCT
This sequence comes from Acetoanaerobium sticklandii, assembly GCF_000196455.1. Taxonomy (NCBI): domain Bacteria; kingdom Bacillati; phylum Bacillota; class Clostridia; order Peptostreptococcales; family Filifactoraceae; genus Acetoanaerobium; species Acetoanaerobium sticklandii. The sequence continues at coordinate 1,518,844 of NC_014614.1, forward strand.
AATATCAGCATATCATTTTGGATTCTAGATATGATATGATATTTCCCTTTTCTCAAATCCTCTTCTAGCTTTGCTACACTTATTTTTAATGGCTTCAAGCATACAGCATAGCTATCTATATATTCATTTGGAAGTGAGCCTCCTCCTACCTGAGCCTTGGTTTCATTAATCGTTACTTCTGCTATTCCATCAAAATTAATATCTTCTAATAAAACATTATACAGTTCTTGGGCTTTTAGTTTTAATTCATCTATCGGTTTAGACATCATATCAAGTATAGGAATAGAATTGTATGGCAGTTCAAACTTATCATATTCTAATAAGGTATGGTAAAGAAGAGATATCATAACTTTATCAATTCTAAGCGCTCTTAGAAGCTGGTTTTTCTTAATTTTTTGAATATATTCTTTCTTCCCTACAATAATTCCAGCTTGAGGACCTCCAAGTAGCTTATCTCCACTGAATGAAACTATATCTGCCCCCTGATTAATAGAATCTTGAACTGTTGGTTCATAAGGCATATTCAATTTTCTTAAATCAATCAAAACTCCACTGCCAATATCCTCCACAACAGGTATATTATATTTCTCCCCTATTGCTTTAATCTGTTTGATTTCTAAACTTTGGGTGAAGCCCATTATTTTAAAATTGCTTGTATGTATCTTCATAAGTAGTGCAGTGTCATCAGTTATCGCATTTTCATAATCATAAGCATGAGTTTTATTGGTTGTTCCTACTTCAACTAGTTTACTTCCACTTTGCTCCATAACAGAAGGAACTCTAAATGACCCTCCAATTTCAACAAGCTCTCCTCTTGAAACAATCACTTCTTTATTTTTAGCAAAGGTTGATAATATAAGCAAAACAGCAGCAGCATTATTATTAACAACAACAGCATCTTCTGCTCCTGTAAGCCTACATAATATATCTCTTAGATAGTCATGTCTAGATCCCCTTTTACCTGTCTCAATATCAAATTCCAGATTGGAATAGTTTTCAATCGTCTCTAGCGCTGATCTAGTAACGTATCTTGACAAAGGAGCTCTTCCTAAGTTCGTATGCAGTATTACACCAGTTGCATTAATTGTTTTTTGTAATTTTTTATTTTCATATTGCTTTAACTGTTGTTCAAATCTTAATAATATTTTTTCAAGTTCAAGCTCTTCCACCATTTTTATTCTATCATTAAGTACGTCATCCCTTAGTGCTGATAAAGTGTTCCTTATCAATATAGCTGTTTGATTGTGTCCATTTATACTTATGCTATCTACAGCAATTGAGCTTTGAAGCAATTTATCAATGGATGGTAAATTTCTCATAAGAATATTTTTATCTATGCTTTTATTCATTATTCTACTCCAGTACTATATATTTATCTTTCTTACTTGTTACTCTACCTATTATTTCGCATTTTATTGCTTGAGTTGAATTTAAAATTTTCATATACTCTATAGCTTCACTCTCCGGCAAGCTTACCAAAAGTCCTCCTGATGTCTGAGGATCATATAAAATGTCACATAGAATAGATGACTTAAATTTATCATTTTGATATATAACCTCATGCTCAAAGTATTCTCTGTTGTTGTACATTCCAGCTGGAATAATTCCCATTTTCGCATAATCAAAGGCACCATCAATGACTGGAATAGTTTTTGTTTCAATAACAATAGTAGTATTTGAACCTTTAGCCATTTCCACAAGATGTCCTATAAGCCCAAATCCTGTTATATCTGTTACAGCATGCACTTTTAGCTTCTCAAAAGGTATAGCTGCATACATATTTAAGTAACTCATTATTTTAACTACTTCTTCATAATGAGATTTTTCTATAATATCTCCTTTAATAGCCGTATTTAGTATACCGCTTCCTAAAGGTTTAGTTAAAACTAGTAGGTCTCCCTCTTTTGCTCCAGCATTCGTAAGTACATTTTTAGGATTTGTCATTCCTGTAACAGAAAGACCATATTTCGGTTCATCATCTTCAACAGAATGACCTCCCACTAAAATAGCTCCAGATTCTGCTACCTTCTCATATCCACCTCTTAAGATTTCACCTAGAATCTCCATATCTAAGCAGTTTGGGAAGCAAACAATATTCATAGCTAAGATTGGCTTGCCTCCCATAGCATAAATATCGGATAATGAATTTGCCGCAGCTATACTCCCAAAAAGATATGGATCATCAACTACAGGAGTAAAGAAGTCCAGAGTTTGTATTAATGCCTTGTCATTATCTATTTTATAAACAGCTGCATCATCAGAATGCTCATAGCCTACGATTAAATTTTCATGGTATTTTTGTGGAATTTTTTCTAATGCTTTTGCCAAATCCTTTGGCCCTATTTTAGCTGCTCAGCCAGCTGATTTTGTTAATTGAGTCAATTTTACACTTTTCATTGTTCTCTCACTTTCTTAACAATATTCAAACTTATACGTTTATAATATATCATAAACTCCATATAAAATAACACCCCATAAATGGGGTGTCTGGATTTTATATTAATTTTCTAGCTTCTTCAATTGCTTTATCATAATTTGGATGGTCAGTTGCTTCTTTTACATATTCCACATATGTTACTTTATTATTTTTATCTATAACCACTATTCCTCTTGCTAATAATCTAAGCTCTTCAATAACAAACCCGTAATTTAAACCAAATGATAAATCCTTATAATCCGAATACACTTTGACTTTATCTATGCCTTTTCCTACGCAGAATCTTTTCTGAGCAAATGGTAAATCGACACTTATAGTTATTATTTTTACATCTCCTAATTCTGAAGCTGTTTCATTAAAATGAGTAGTTTGAAATTCGCATACTGAAGTATCTAGAGATGGTACTACACTAATTATTTTTACACTAGCTGGCTCACTACTAAAAACAAATGGATTTAAATCATTGTCTACTACTGTAAAATCTGGAGCATTATCTCCCACTTTTATTTCGTTTCCCAGTAAAGTTATAGGATTGCCTTTCATTGTTACTATATTTTGTCTTTTATTCATTATAATCTTCCCTTCTTTGATAATATGATTAAATGCTTAAATTATCACACTAAATCTTATATACCCAAATAATCAATATTAAACTTATAAAAGTTACATAGATTAACTAAAGTAAAAATTTATAATACGAATTGAAGTTTTAGTTTATATTTAAGAGTAAAAAAGCTACTAATCTATTGTTACCTTATCTTTAATATCAGAAAATTTTTTATCTCCGATTCCAGATACATCATTAAGCTGATTAATTGAAGTAAATTTGCCTAGTTCATCTCTTTTATCCAATATTCTCTGCCCCAGGACGTCTCCAACACCGGGAAGTGTTTTTAATAACTCAATATCTGCAGAATTTATATTTACAAGGTTAGACGATGAATTCATCTGGTTTAAATTTGTGACATTAAGTACATTCGTATCTCCTATTGCAGGAATTATATAGTGTCCTTCCTCTTCTAATACTAGAGCTAGGTTTACAGCATTTAAGTCAGCTTTTTCCGTAAGGCCTCCACATATTTCTACTGCATCTATTAATCTTTTTCCTTTTTCTATTTCAACAACTCTTTGATTTAAAACTTCTCCGCTTACAAAAACAGTTACATTGCTGTTTTCCTCTTGCTCATAATTTTCTTCTTCAGTATCATCAGCTATAGATTCATCTTGCATTATAGAGCTATCAGTATCTCCAATGATGTATTCCTTGCTATTGGCATTAAGGTTTATAACCATAACTGTAAGTAAAGTAAATACTAAAATAATAGTTATTAAAAGATATTTATTTTTGTTCTTCATAATAATCTCCCTTTTAATATTCTTATAGTTAAACATTTCTTCATAAAATCAAAAACTCCTTTATTTTTTAAATTTTTTCTCTAGTTCTAGAATCAAATTATCATAGTATGTTATACTAAATTCTAGTAATTGTTATTGGAGGTATTTAATGAAAACTAAATTATGCTTTGTTTATGGAATTATTACTATATTATTTCTCAACTTATTTATTAGCTCTAGCTTCGCATCTCCCATTGAGCCTGATATATCAGCTGAAGCAGCAATATTAATTGAGATAGATAGCGGAGAAATTCTCTACGAAAAAAATGCTAATGCTCCAATGTATCCAGCATCAACTACAAAAATAATGACAGCACTCTTAGCTCTTGAACATTTAAATTTAGAAGATAAAATTACAGTCCCTGAAGATATGGGGCCAGCAGATGGAAGCGCTATGTATCTGCTCCCTGGAGAAGTATTCACTGTTAGAGAACTCTTAGATGGCTTATTAGTTAAATCAGCAAATGATGCTGCAGTCCTTTTAGCCAGAACTATATCAGGTGATATTCAAAGCTTTGCAACTTTGATGAACCAAAGGGCAAAAGATATCGGCTGTGCTAATACAAGCTTTGCAAACCCTAATGGTCTTCATGACCCTAGCCATACAATAAGCGCACATGATATGGCTTTAATAGCTAGAGAAGCTATGAAAAATGCTACTTTTAGAGAGCTTGTATCACAAGTAAATGTAACTCTTAATGAAACGCCTCAAACCCCAGAAAAAAGATATTTTAGAAATACAAACAGGTTTTTATGGTCTACGAGTAAAATAATCTATAACAACGAATACATACCAATAAAATATGAGGTAGTTGACGGTATTAAAACCGGCTATACAGGAGAAGCTGGCAATTGTTTAGTTTCAAGTGGGAAGAAAAATGATATTAGAGTAATTTCTGTAGTGTTTAAAGCTTCCGGATACGATGTTTACAGAGATTCTAGACTTTTACTTGATTATGGCTTTGATAATTTTGAGAAAAAAACTCTTATAAAAAAGGATACTGTGCTCGGGAGTCAGCCTATAAACTACTCCTCTCAAGGAAGCTTGGAATATGGTACTAAAGAAAATTTTGTGGTTCCTTATCTTAAGTCTAGTTTACCAGTATATAACACTAAAATTATGTTAAATGATTTAAAACTACCTATTTCTAAGGGAGATATTGTTGGAAAACTAGTTATTAGTAATGATAAATCTACAAACGAACTTACTCTTTTTGCCCTTAACAATGTCGAGTCTATATTTAATTTCAACTTTATTAAACAGATATTTACATATAATTCTTCAAGTATACTAAAATATTTAGGTTATTCATTATCAAGCTTATTTGTTCTATTTATTGGATTTAGATATTATGTTTATTGCAAGAGAAAAAAAAGATTAAAAAGAAAATCTTATCGTAAACTATATTAAGGCTTTTAATTTCTGCGTTTTTTTGGTTTAATATATATAAGCACAATATTTAAAAAATTTAACCAATTTTACAAGGAGGTAATTCCAATGGTAAAATTATTAATCGGTGAGGCTGGTAGTGGTAAAACAAAAGCAATGATTCAAATGGCAAATGAATCGATTGAGTTAGTAAAAGGCGAATTAGTTTATATTGAATCAAGCAGTAAGCATATGCATCAACTTCATCGAGATATTCGATTTATCTCCACTCAAGATTTTAATCTTGATACTTTTTCTTCAATTTATGGCTTTATTTGTGGCTTGGTCAGCGAGAATTACGATATTGAAAAAATCTTTATCGACGGTCTAGATAAGATAATTAATCCTTTGTCTGCTGATTTAATATCGTTTATTGACGGTATTGATAAATTATCAGATAAACATGAGTTTGAAATTATCATTTCAGCTAGCATTTATGACCAAGCTGTTTTAGAAAAAGTTCAAAAATATTCTCATAACTATGAAAAGGTAAGTTTATAATTTTAAAAATAAAAACACTTCAAATTAGAAGTGTTTTTATTTTTTCTTTTTTAGTTATGAAGGTTATTAAATATTTTTTTAATTAAATATTTTCGAACATAAGGTACAACCCGTAGCTGTTGCAGCAACTCCTCCAAGAGCAGTTTCTCTAAGTTCTACCGGCATGCTTCTTCCTACTTTATACATAGATTCTACAACCTCATCAAAAGGAATTATACTATCGATACCTGCTAAAGTCATCTCCGCACTAATAAGAGAATTTGTAGCTCCAATAGCATTTCTTTTCTGGCAAGGTGCTTCAACTAAGCCTGCAATTGGGTCGCATATTAATCCCATAATATTCTTGATACATATTGCTGCAGCATCTAGACACTGCTTTGGTGTACCACCCATAAGTTCACAAACTGCAGCAGATGCCATCGCTGCAGCACTTCCTGTTTCAGCTTGGCAACCTCCTTCGGCCCCAGCAACAGTTGCATTCATAGTTACAACCATTCCTATTCCAGCAGCTGTAAATAGAGCTTTTGTCATCTGTTCATCAGTAAAACCATGAGCTTCTTGAATTGCAGTTAAAACTCCAGGTATAATACCACACGAACCAGCTGTTGGTGCCGCTACTATCAGACCCATTGAAGCATTTACTTCTAACACTCCCATTGCGTATGCCATAGCTTTCGACGTTGTAAGTCCGCTTATATTTTTATTGTTTTCAATTTGCTTAATAAGTTTTTTTGCTTCTCCACCTATTAATCCACCCATAGATTTTATATCTTCTGTTAAAGATTTGTGAACTGCATTCTTCATAATAATAAATGACTTATGCATTTGAGCAAAGACTTCATCTTCTGTTTTACTATAGTTATTCATTTCAAGCTTAATCATAATATCAGAAATCATTAGATTTTCTTTGCTACATAAATCCAATAATTCTTTTCCATTATTAAATTTCATACAATCTCTCCTCTTTAAAAAATACTACATTATATAGAAATTAAAAAAGTATCAATTATATACTCATGTTCCTTCAATTTAAGTAATATATCTTCAGATACCTTTTCATCAAGTTCAAGCATAGTAAAAGCTTTTTCTCCCAAAGATTCTCTGAACAGGCTCATAAAAGCTATATTAATATTATTTTCACTTAAAACTTTTGTTATATGAGCAACTACTCCTGGTTTATCAATTTGTTGAACCATTATAGTAGCATATTCTCCAGTAAATTTAACATCTATACCATTTATTTGTCTTACTAATACACTGCCTCCTCCAATTGATTCTCCAACCAAACTCATAGAAGCGTTCTCACCTAGAATATCAATTCTAACTGTATTTGGATGCATCTCAGGTGTAGTTTCTCCTTCAACGAAAGAATATTTCAAATTATTTTTATCTGCTATCTCAAATGAATTTCTAATTCTGTCATCGTCAGTATCAAAACCCATTATTCCACCTAGTAAGGCTCTATCAGTACCATGCCCTTTATAGGTTTTTGCAAATGAACCATAAAGAGTAAATTTCACTTCTTTAATTGTTCCTTTAAATATTTTATAGGCAATTAGAGAAATTCTCAAAGCTCCAGCTGTATGGGAGCTAGATGGTCCTATCATAATAGGTCCTATAATATCAAATACACTTATTTTTTTCATAAAACACCTCTGAAATATATTTTAATTAATTATTCGACTATATAGCTTCTACAGTAATCTCTTCTGCATCTTTCCATAGTCTTTCCAAATTATAAAACTGTCTATCCTCTGTTTTAAATACGTGTATAATGTAATCTCCATAATCTAAAAGTATCCAGTTCGAGCTAGAAGTTCCTTCTTTAGCTCTTACGAAAATATCATGCTCTTCAAGTTCCTTTTCAATGTTATCAGTTATTGATTTAACCTGTCTTTCATTTGATGCACTTGTAATAATGAAATAATCTGCAAGCGATGAAATATTACCAATTTTTAATATTTTTATATCTTCACCTTGCTTATCATCAATTGCCTTGTAAACTAATTTTATGCTTTCCTCAATATTCATTTAATTCCTCCTCTAAAAATCTTTTCCAATTACAATCAATACATCTGGCTCTATATTTTGATATTTTTCAGCTTTCTGTACTATTTTACCTTTGCCTAAAATCTTTTTGACTGTATTAGCTAATTTTTTATTGTCCTTATAATAAATTATAGTCTCATCATATGAAAATTTATCAGCATTTCCAGTTTTTGATATAGTAAAATCTTCAATCTTCAAAAGATCAGATGCACGTGTAGCAACTCCATTTTTACCAGACCCGTTTAAAATAATAATCTGAGCATCTTTTTCATTAACAACAGGTGTTTCTAGTGCTTGATTTGAATTCGTACTTGAATCAGAATTATTTTCTTCAGTACTATTTTCATCTAAAATTTCTGGATAATTTCCTGACATTAGAAATTCCAAATCACTTTTTAAAGTTTCTTCATCTATTTTGTAGTAAGAAATTCCATTAATTGTAGCAGCATCACCTGGCACAACAGATTTTTGAATTTCAGCAGGTTTTATTTTCAAACCTTCTTTCGCTAAATCAAGCATATCTTTTTTGCTCATATCAGTATCTACATACATAAACAAAGTTTCTATGTACTGAGGAACTCTAATTATCGATGCAGGTGACATAACTTTTTCTAGTACGGCTTGTATGAACTCTTGCTGAGCATTAATTCTTCCTAAATCTTGGTTCGCATATCCTTTTCTAAAACGTAAATACTCCATAGATTTTTGTCCATCTAATATTTGTCTTCCCTTTTTTAAATCTATTTTAAGTGGTGGTGTGGCATAAGGGTCAGAATATTTCATATTCATAGGAACATCAATCTCAACTCCCCCTATATCATCTATCGTTTTAAATAAGGCTTGGTAGTCCACTCTAACATAGTGATGAATCGGAATCTGAAGCAAATCCTTTGTTGTTTTTAAAGCTAAATCCACGCCTCCATAAGCATGAGCGTGATTTATTTTATCCATACCCTGTCTTCCTCTAATCTTAACCCTGCTGTCTCGCGGAATCGATAAAATAAACGCTGTGCTAGTCTTCGGGTCAATACTTAGTAGCATCATAGTATCTGTTCTTGAAGTATTCGCTTCATACTTACCGTTAAGAGCATCAATTCCCAGCATAAGAATATTTACTCTTTCCTTTTTTACTTTTGTATCCAATTCTTCAGTTTTAACTGCAGCTTCTATAGTTTTATCAACTTCATCTTTTTCGAAATAGAAGTAAAATCCAGCTCCAAATACTAAGGTAAATATCATAAAAAAGCTTATAAAAATCTTTAGAAAATGTTTCACACACAGACTCCTTTCTCATTTAGAATACTTAAAAGATAATTTCTTGCTTCAACTGTCCTAGTATGAACAATTTTATTTTCGTCAATTAGATGTATAATTGTTCCATTAAAGGCAGTATATAAAGCTAAATTATAATCTATATCTACTAAGTTTCTTATTTTATCTACACCAGGATAGTCTCTATTTTTTTCGATATAGTCTGCCAAACAAATTAATTTTTCAAGCTCGCTCATTTTTTTTCTTCCTGTAGTATGGAACTCAATTGCATTTAACACATCATTATCATTAACATTGTAATTGTTTTGAGCTATATGTCTTGCAATTTTACCATGCATTAGCTCTTTATTGCCATACTCAATATCATCAAAGTCTAATTTATTAGCTTTAGAAAATTCAAGCATATTCTTCTTGCTCATCCCTTTAGCATAATCGTGAAATATTGCTGCTAGCCTTGCTCTTTCTTTTGAAACTGAAAATTTTTCAGCTAACTCATCTGCAGAATCGATTACTCCTAATATATGTATGTACCTTTTTTCGCTTACATTCTTTTTTAGCTCTATCATTATATCTTCCATATATCACCTAGCTCTATAAAGATTGTGCTTATAAATATATCTCTCTACTTGATTGTCCACCATGTAAGTTATACTTTTATTATTGTATATATTTTGTCTTATTTCAGTAGATGAGATATCAATAACAGGAGTTTCAAAAAAATCTACTTTATCAAGAAAATCTTCAGTCAAATTGATTAAATTTCCTGCACTTTGAGTAGTTCTTGATACAACTACAAATCTTGTATATTCAGGGAGCAGTTCATAATCTTTCCACGTATGAATGGTTTCAATAGTATCATAACCTACTATAAAATATATCTCGCTATCTAAGTAAACAGTTTTAAGTTGTTTTAATGTATCTATGGTATAAGTATTGCCTTTTCTATCTATTTCTATTAATGATGAAAAAAAATAATCATTGCTTGCGATAGCTAGATTAACCATATTATATCTATGAATTGCTTCTGAGACATTTAGCCCATCTTTGTGTGGTGGTTGTCCAGAAGGGATGAATAATACTTTATCCAAATTGTACTTAATTCTAACTTGTTCAGCTATAAATAAATGTCCATTATGAATAGGATCAAAGGTTCCACCCATAATACCTATTTTTTTATTTTTCATCTGATTGCTCCTGTTTCATCAATATAATCTATACTAACCTATATATTATACATTAATTATCTTATTTTACCAACCTTTACTCCTAGAATAAGGAATTCTAATGCAAGCTAGAATAAAAACTACCCTTACGGGTAGTTTAAATGAAGTCAAATATATTTTTCTTAACGAAAACTTTACAGTTTATTTAGGCAACTTGATTTTAGGATTGTTTTTTGACTTCTTATAGAGTGTAAATGTAAAACCTATAGCTTGTACAAACTCAGCATTAATTTCTTGTGCTAATGTATTGGCTGTATCTTTTGTATCCAGTCCAGAATTTTCTAATATTCTTATTTTTAGTATTTCTCTTTTTTCAAGCGCTTCCTCTATAGAAGCCTTGACAGAATCTGTAATGCCTTCTTTTCCAATATGAGACATTACTTCTAAGTTATTTGCCAAAGATTTTAAATACGCTCTTTGTTTTCCTTTTAGCATTTCATCACCTACTCATAATATTCAAACTCTAAATCATAAATTCTTACCGTATCTCCATCCTGAACTCCGATAGAACGAAGCTTATCAAATACTCCAGTTTTTTCCATGATACTTTGGAAATATCTTATAGACTCCATGTCTTCAAAATCTACTGAATATAATAGTTTTTCAAGTCTATTACCTTCTACTATAAAAATGTCATTTTCTTTATAGACTTTAATTTCATCAATATTCTGAGAGATAACCTTTGTTTCATCGTAAATATCTTCTTCATCAAATAAGTCTACTTCCTCTGCATCTTTTAGCATCTGAGAAATAGTATTTAAAATTTCATCTACTCCGCTTAGAGTAGCAGCAGACATGCTGTAAACCTTGTAACCTCTATTTTCTAATTCTGCCTTAAAATTATTATATATGTCAATATCATCTAAAATATCCATCTTATTAGCGACAACTATTTGAGGTCTAGATGATAATTTTTCATTATATTTTTTTAATTCTGTATTGATTTTTTCAAAATCATCTAAAGGATCTCTTCCTTCAATTCCTGATATATCAACAATATGAACTAGAACTTTAGTTCTTTCAATATGTCTTAAAAAGTCATGTCCTAAGCCTATCCCTTCGTTTGCACCTTCTATGATTCCAGGTATATCTGCAACCACAAAACTATCGCCATTTTTTAATTTTGTCACTCCTAAATTTGGTGTAAGAGTTGTAAAATGATAGTTGGCTATTTTAGGTTTAGCTTTAGATATTATTGAAAGGAATGTTGATTTACCAACATTAGGAAAACCAATTAACCCTACATCAGCTATAAGTCTAAGCTCTAATATAATGTTCTTTTCCTCTCCATCCTTGCCTGCTTTTGCAAATCCTGGGGCTTGTCTTACTGACGTCTTAAAATGAGTATTTCCTTTTCCGCCATATCCACCTTTTGCTGCAATAAACTCATCTCCATCATTTTTCAAATCCGCCATAACAAGACCAGTTTCTTCATCTTTAATAATTGTTCCAACTGGAACTCTTAGATATAAATCTTCTCCATGTTTTCCAAACATATTAGAGCCTTTTCCGTCTTCTCCTGGTTCAGCGACATATTTACTTTTATATCTGTAATCCATTAGAGTACGTAAATTTGAATCTGCAATAATTATTACATTTCCACCTTTACCGCCATCTCCACCTGCTGGTCCACCTGCTGGTACATAGATTTCTCTTCTAAAAGCAACAGCGCCGTTTCCACCATTTCCAGCTTTTATATATAACTTTGCTTTATCTACAAACATTTTCTCACCTTTTTTCTTCTATATACAAAATTAGGAGTGCTTAAAAGCACTCCTATAAGTATCTTATGTGTATACAACAAGGTTCCCTAACCAAGTAAGCAATTTAAAATCACTTAAATTAGTTGGTTTCTTATTCTGCTACAGCAGGATATATGCTGACTTGCTTTCTCTTCTTATCTTTTCTTTCAAACTTTACAACTCCGTCAACTAGAGCGAAAAGTGTATCATCTCCACCCTTTCCAACATTGTTTCCAGGATGTACTTTAGTTCCTCTTTGTCTTACAAGTATAGAACCAGCAGATACTTCTTGACCGTCATATCTTTTAACACCAAGTCTTTTAGATACAGAATCACGACCGTTTTTAGAAGAACCTACCCCTTTTTTACTTGCAAATAACTGGAGATCCATTTTAAACATGAATTACACCTCCTCTTTTCTTATATATATATAATCCGAATAGTTTTCCTTAATATTATCTAGCCCTAATCTTAGCGTATTAGTTAAAACTTGAACTTTCTCAAGCATACTAGGCTCTAAATCATCTGGAAGTTTAAAATATAAGTATCCGCTTTCAATTTTATACTCAATGTTTCCATCAAGTATATCTATTAACCCAAGTAGAATCGTTTGAGTTATTCCAGATATTGATGCGCAAACTATATCTTGTCCATATTCTGAAGAGTTAGCATGTCCGCTAATTTCAACACCATTAATATCATTTTTTTTAAACTTTAATACTATTTTCACCATATTAAGCGTTTATAGATTCAATAGTAATTTTAGTATATGGTTGTCTATGACCTTGCTTACGTCTGTAGTCTTTTTTAGCTTTATATTTGAATACAATTATTTTCTTAGCTTTACCTTGAGCTAAAACCTTAGCATTCACTTTATAAGCAGCAGCATCAGAGCCAGTCATCATTTGACCATCTTTAGAAACAGCAACAATTTTGTCTAGAGTTACAACATCTCCTTCAGCAGCGTTTAGCTTCTCTACGAAAAGAGTATCTCCCTCTTTAACCATATATTGTTTTCCACCAGTCTCAACGATTGCGTACATACAGCACCTCCTATTTCCAGTCTCGCCACGTAAGGTTTTTCATAATTGAAAATTAATACCTCAAATGAGCGGCTTCTTACAAATATTTATGATATCATAAGACCATAGAGCTGTCAACGAAAATTAACCTAAAAGTGAGCCTTTAAAGTCAATTTTTTTACGTCTATAAATTCAGCCTCAATAGTTATGTTAAGCTCGTTTTCTATATCATTTAAATATTGTTTTGTCGTTTCATTTAATATATATGGTATCTTAATCTTAAATTGCTTTTGATTTGTGTGCTTAGTAGCGTTGCTAAGCTCTATAAACAACTGGTTAAAATATAGTTCATCGGTTAAAACCTTTCCGAGTCCATCACATAATGGACAAGATTTAGTATATCTCTCATAGATATTTTCTTTATCTCTTTTTCTAATAATCTGCATAATCCCAAGCTCTGTTATTGAAGTTACTGAGGATTTTTTCCCATCTTTTTTTAAAAGCTCTGTTACCTTATTAATTAGTTTAATTTTGTTTTGGTTCTCTTTCATATCCATGAAATCAATTAAAATAATTCCCGATAAATCTCTTAGTAGTATTTGTCTTACTGCCTCGTCAGCAGCAATCAAATTTATTTCGAGGGCATTTTTCTCAAATCCAAGCTTATAGTTAGCATTACCACTATTTACATCTATTATATGGCATGCTTCCGTACTCTCTACAAATAAAGATATATTATTATTAACTTCAACTTTCTTTTGAAACAAGTTTCTAATCTGAGAGGTGAGCTTCAAGTAATCAAATAAAAACTCCGTATCGATAAAAGTTGGAGTAATTATCTGAATTTTGGATTTTAGCGAATTTTCAATATGCTTTAAAAGCTGTTTATCGTTACATATTAATTTATCAATACTTTCAGGGTTTGACTTAAAAATGAATTGCTCTATAGGATCATACTGAGTGTATATAAGTTTATTATTTAATCCTAGCTTGGATTGTTTCTCAATTTCATTCCAAATATCGAATAACTTATCAATATCACTTTTGATTTCACTTTCACTTACATTATAGGCTAAGGTTCTTATCACTATGCCTACAGAAGTTCCTATGCTCTGCTTGAGATAAGCTTTAAGCTCGAGCTTCCAGCTATCATCCTCTATCCTATTTGAAAAATTGATATCCTTTCCATAAGGAAACATGACGCAATATCTTCCCATCAAGCTTAGCTCTCTCGTTAATTTAGGCATTTTATTTTTTATTCCAGGTCGTTTTACTTGAAGCAGTAGCTCGTCTCCTTTTTTCAAACCCACTAGAGAATAATTGTCCTGCAAGTATCCTTCACATATACCTAAATCAACAATAGCTGAATTTAAATTCTGGTTTATTTTTTTTACAGTTGATCTGTATATATTTCCCTCTGTAATGGAGTCTGATGAAGATACAAAATCTACTCTTATAAGCTTTTCATCTGATATGCATGCTAACTTATCAAATGCTTTTCCTTTTTCTATAATAAAATCCATTAAAATATCCTCTACATAATATTAGATTTTTTTCCAGTGTCTTCATCTATATGGTATGTTTCAAGCTTAATTAAATCATATTCAATTCCACTTAAGTCTTCTAAAGATTCAACTAGTTCGATAATTTTTTTAGGATTAATGCTTTTAACTGAGCCACTGCAAATATCAACAAAGATACTAAGACCATCAGATTTTCTTTCAAGATCAATAGTTCCAATATATTCTTTTACATTGTATTCTTTTATGTTTCCTTTTTTTGTCTTTTTAGTTAGAAGCATCTCATTTGTATTGTTTATTTTATTTATAGCAGATATAATTTTTGATATTTTGTTTTCATCTTCCTCATCTACTGCGATCTCATACCTGCTATGAGTTATAAATGCCACTAAAGAATCTACTTTATCAGTTAAAATTTTAGCTTCAATAAAATTTATTCCTTCAACTGTTTTTTCGTTTAATTTTTGAATAAGTAAATCTTCTTCTACAGCCTCGTCAAATTCCATATCTAAATATTCACAATGACTTTGAACTCCTAGCTGCAGTGCTGGAGAAAATGCAGTTTTAGGATGAGGATTAAAACCTTCACTATATGATAATTTAAGGCCAGTCCTTCTTACGATTCTTTCCATCAGCTTTATTATATCTAGGTGAGATATGTAGCTAATATCTCCTAGCTTACTGTATTTTATTCTTACTAGCATTAGCATAACCCCCTTGCAATATCAACATTAATATTACATGCTAAACAACCATTTCTGCAGTCATGGCTAGTTTCAGCTTTTAAAGCCTTTTCATTTTCTCTTATCAGAAACTCTTTTGAAACTCCACAATCGATGTGATCCCAAGGCAATATTTCGTCGTATTCTCTTTTTCTTGTAGAGTAGAAATTCATGTCTATATTACATTCATCAAATGCTTCTGTCCATTTATTATAGCTGAAAAATTCATCCCATCCGTCAAATTTACAGCCCTTATTAAATGCCGCTTCAATTACAGCTCCAAGTCTTCTATCTCCTCTTGCAAACACCCCTTCTAGGCTACTAGTTAATGGTGCGTGATAGTTAAAGCTTATGTTTTTTGAAGTTCTAAACTTATCTTTAAGATATCTTTGCTTATCTCTTAACGTTTCTATATCGTCTTGAGCCATCCATTGAAACGGTGTAAAAGGTTTAGGTACAAAACAAGCTGAACTCATAGTAATGGCAGTTCTAGGATGAATTTTCCCATTATTTATAGTTTTATGCACATTAAGCGTATCGTAGCCCATTTTAACTATTCCATCTAAATCTTCATAGGTTTCAGTAGGAAGTCCAATCATATAATACAGTTTTATCCTATTCCACCCGTTTGAAAATGCTTTATGGGCTGTTTCCATCAAATCTTCATTGGTTACACCTTTATTAATTACATCCCTAAGCCTTTGTGTTCCAGCTTCAGGAGCAAATGTTAGTCCAGATTTCTTTACTTTTTGGACTTTTTCAGCCATCTCCACAGAAAAATTATCTAGTCTTAGTGAAGGCAATGAAATACTAGTCATATTTGAAGAATGCTTATCATTCAATTCATCTAGAAGTTCTCCTAACTTAGAATAATCACTACTGCTAAGTGATGATAAAGACATTTCTTCATATCCTGTAGCTTTAAATATTTTGTCAGCAAGTTCAAGTAGCTTTTCTATACTTTTCTCTCTAATAGGTCTATAAATCATACCTGCTTGACAGAATCTACATCCCCTTGTACACCCTCTGAATATTTCAAGCATTATTCTTCCATGTACAATCTCAATATTTGGTACTAATAAATTTTCAGGATAAAATGCACCGTCCATATCCTTAATGATACGCTTTTTTATTTTTGACGGAATGTCAGCATGCAAAGGGCTTACAGTTTTAATAGTATTATCATCATTATATGAAACACTATAAAATGCTGGTACATATACCCCATCTATACTTTTAGCTGCTTCCAAAAGAAATTCTTTTTTAGAGTAATTTGCCTTCTTATGTTTTTTATAAAGCTCCATAATTTCTTGCATTATTTCTTCGCCTTCACCAAGAAGAATCATGTCAGCAAAATCAGCAAGAGGTTCTGGATTATATGCGCATGGCCCCCCCATCATAACGATTGGATGGTTTTCGTCTCTGTCAGAAGAGCGAAGAGGAATTTTGCCTAGCTGCATAATATTTAGTATATTTGTATATGAAAGCTCATACTGAAGAGTAAATCCTATGAAATCAAATTCATGAAGTGGAGTTCTTGACTCTAAAGAAAACAAAGGTAAATTATTAGCTCTAAGCCTTTCTTCCATATCAGTAGCTACTGAAAATACACGTTCACACCAAACTCCATCTATGCTATTTAATACACCATAAAGAATATGCATTCCTAAATGGCTCATCCCTATTTCATATAAATCCGGAAATGCAAAAACATACCTTACATCTATATCATCAGTGTTTTTCATTACACTATTTAGTTCTTTTCCTATATATCTTCCTGGTTTTTCAACCTTATCAAATAATCTTCTATAATTTATAGACATTTTTCCCTCCTAAATTCAAGAAATATAATTTAACTACAGCTTTTCATTATACCTTAACTTTATAAAAACTGTCTATAGACTAAATATCTAGTAAGATAGTAAAAACCGATATACCCAAAGATATATCGGCTTAAAATTAAAGAGTTAGCTATTCATTCTATCATTTAAAGTCTTTACTGCAAAAGTAGCTACATCATCAGCAAATCTTCCAGGTCCAAAACCTGCATCATAACCCAATTCCTTTGCTATTTCATTATTTATTCTAGGCCCTCCGCAAAGAAGTACAAATCTGTCTCTAAGTCCTTCTGCTTCTAATAGTTCAATTAAATGTGTCATATTTTGAATATGTACATTCTTTTGAGTTACTGTTTGTGAAACCAAAAGTACATCGGCTTCAAGTTCAACTGCTTTCTTTATGAAGTCTTCATTGGCAACTTGGCTTCCTAGATTATATGCATCTATCATTTCATATCTTTCAAGCCCGTAATGTCCTGCGTAGCCCTTCATATTCATTATCGCATCTATTCCTACTGTATGCGCATCTGTTCCTGTACTTGCACCTACAACAACAATTTTTCTTCCTATGTTTTCTTTTATATATTCATCTGTTTCTTCCATAGATAGGATTTCAGAGTTTACAGCTTCAACATGGATTTCATTGTAATTTACAGACTGAACAAAATTTCCATAAACCACAAAGAAAGTGAACTCCTCATCTAAAGACTGTTGCATTACTACGCTTGGCTCCTCAAGTCCCATCTTTAATGCAATTTGCTTTGCCGCTTCTGCCGAACGTTCATTATTTTTTAATGGTAAAGTAAAGCTAAGCTGCACCTTTCCATCATTCATAGTATCTCCATAAGGCTTAACTCTTTCTAAATCCAAAACCTTATCGAATTCCTTTTTTTCCATAGAATATAAACCTGAGCTCATTTCAATTTCCTCCCATACAATGAATTACTTATTAAGCATCAATTCTACAAATGGGTTGTAATAATTCTCATCCTTGCTAACTACCCCATTTAAACCTTTTCCACCGTCTTTAGGTCTCTTAACTCCACCAAAAATACCTTTTTCTAATGTATCAAACAAGCCAAGTTGCTCTATTTCCTCTAGCAGTTCATTTGCTTTTTCTAAAACAAATCCAGCTCTTTTTTGTATTAATCCATCTTCTTTAAACTGAATTTCTTCAGATATAGATTCCATATTATTGAATATATATTGAGCATTTTCAATTGAAAGAGCTCTATCTGACATAAATGGTGTATGAAGAGCCTCTGTAAGCATTCCAAGAAGATGAATTCTCTGGTTAGTCATTATTGTTACCATATTAAATAAGGCATCTTGAATATGTCCTTTAAATATATTTCCTGTCATAAATTTTGTAGGAGGCATATATTTTAAAGGAGCTTTTGGGAAAATTTCTCTTGCCATTTGAGCTTGAGATAATTCGTAAAGGAACCCATTTTTTAGTTCAGGATCCATTTCAAAAGCATGCCCAAGTCCCATTTGCTCTTCTGGTAGCCCAGCTAGTAAAGCAAATTGCTCATTAATAAATTGAGAAGCTAGTACTGTATGAGCTTCTTCAAAAGCATCTGCTGTTGTTAAGTAGTTATCTTCTCCCGTATTGATTATTACTCCTGCAAATCCGTTTATAATTCTTGAGAAATTTTGGTCTATCATAGTTCTTTGCATATTAATATCTCTAAATAATATGCCATATAATGCATCATTAAGCATTACGTCTAGTCTTTCAATTGCTCCCATAGCAGCAATTTCAGGCATACATAAACCAGAACAGTAATTACAAAGTCTAATGTATTTTCCAACCTCAGCTCCAACCTTATCAAGAGCCTCTCTCATTAGTCTAAAGTTTTCTTGAGTTGCATAAGTCCCGCCAAAGCCTTCTGTTGTTGCTCCATAAGGAACATAATCAAGCAGAGATTGTCCAGTAGTTCTTATAACTGCTATAACATCAGCTCCTTGCTTTGCAGCAGCAACAGCTTGAGTTATATCTTCATATATATTACCAGTTGCAACTATTACATATAATAATGGTCCTGATTTATCTCCATATTCTTCAAAACGTGATTCTCTTATACTTCTGTTATTTTTTATTTTCTCAACAGTTTCTTTTGCCATAGAAAGAGCTTTAGTTTTAACTTCAAATAAATCCTTCATTGGAAGTTTTGTTAAATCAAGTTCTCCAGCTGATATTGCTTGTGCTATTTCTTGAGGTGTCTTTCCAGTATTTAGTACAGCATTTGCTATATACATTGCTGCCCCAAGATTTAATCCATTGTTTTCTTTTATATGATCTACTACTATATTAGGAAGTGGTACCTCATCAGTATCCACTCCATCTATTCCAAGCAAACGACAAACTGCTCGTTCAACTGTAACTGTAGTATGTTTTTCAATAAACTCCTGTGTATCAATTGCAATTGCTTTTGCCTTTGCTCTTGCTTTTTCTACAAGATTAAAATCCAAATTTAATTTACTTTCCACAGATATCACTCCTCATAATACTTTTTTATAATAGAATAAAGTTCCTGATTAAGACCCAAAAATTTACAGATGTTTAAAGCATCTTTGGGAACTGCTTCATCTTCACATTTTTCTAGAGTATAATCCATAAGTTGCTGAAGTAGCTCATGATTACTTGATGATTCACTAATGCTACTAACTGATAGCTTATCAAAATCTATATTTTTTAATCCTCGTACTCTATACTGAACCACATCTTTTAAATCAATACTGTCATAGTGAGTACTAATCACGGAAAATGTATCTTTATCATTTAAAAATCTCACTACTGCATTGACAATAGCTTTTCCTTCTTGTGGATTTGTTCCTCTTGCAAGCTCATCCATGACAATAAGGCCTCTCCCGCTAAGGGACAAATCTATAGCTTCATCTAAAGCTTTAATTTCAGCGCCAAAACTACTTAAGCCTCTATTAACAGACTGCAAATCATCCATTATCATATAAATATAGTCAAGTACCGGAAGACTTACATAATCCGCAAAAACAAAAAAACCTAGTTGAGCTAAAGTAACATTTAGAAGCAAGGTTTTAAGTGTTAAAGACTTCCCTCCCATGTTTGCTCCAGTTATAACAGTCGCTCCTTCTTGAAGCTTTAAACCAACGGGAACATAGCTGCTTCCTTTTTCCTTTAAAATACTATTAAAATACGGATTATTCATATTATCCAAATGAATTTCATATGTATCCGTTATTTTAGGACAGTTACACTTATAATCCTTAGCAAGCTTTGCTTTTGCGATAAGCAAATCTAAATAGGTAACTAAATTAATATTTTTTTCAATAATATAAGCAAAGTGTCCTAGCTTCTTTGTAAGCTCTTTTCTTATTTCTTGCTCTCGTATCTCTTCTTGATAAACTAAATCTCGTCGTTTAGATAAGGTTTTTTCAATTAAGTCACTATTTGTTTCATTTCTGATTTCCTGCTCAAGTCTTTTTTTATCTTTTCTAATTTTACTTAAATTTTCACAATAATCGTCATAAATCATAAATGTTGGTAATTTCATACCTTCAGGATCTAAAAGAGCATATACATCATTAAGGCTTTCAAGTTCAAAATTTTGAATTGAAATATTATTGGTATGGACGGCTTTAATTAAAGAATTTACATAGTAAGAAAATAATTTAACTTCATAAAGTTCAACAATGTCTAAAGTTCGTTGATTTTTTAAATTGGTTATAGTTCCAGAAATATCTTTAATTTTGCTTAAAATTGAAGCAAACTGTGTGTAAACTTCTTTACGATTTATTATATTATCTAAACAATACGATATATTACTAAATTCAACTAATAGTTTTTCCTTGTTATCTTTTCCAAATATTTCAAGATTTTTAATTCTATTTCTACCCATAGGAGTTAGTATTTTCATTTGAGAAAAGACAAAATTCAAGCCTATATCTCTTATTTCTTCTTTTTTCAGCTTATACATAACTATCTCTCCCAAATACATTAATTGCATTAAGTCCCGTACTTTCTTGCAATGCTTTTCTTAAATCTTCATCATCCAAACTAGCTCCAGTAGGAGATGTGGGATTATAATATAATTCTTTTAAATTTATAGGGTACTGAACATATATATTGATTGAGTGCCTCTTCAGCTGATTATAAACATCTACTCCTATAAAAATTTTAGTACCATCCTCTACAACAACGTCTATGGCCTTATTTTTATGTTTTTTTGAAAGTAGTTTTTTAGAAAGACCTTCAGATAGTACTCCTTTAATATATATTGTTTCAATTTTATCATCAAGAAAGCTATCTATTTTTTCAGCAACCTCAGTAGATGTCTGCGCTTCAAGGAACACTTTGGATTGGTCATTAGCTATAATTACTGCCCTGTGACTTGGTAATAATTCTAATTTTCCTAAATCATCACTTAATTCATGTCTTGGTAAGCTGAGCATTTTTACAACATGAGCAGTTTTTTCCACTACCGTTTTAATATTATTTCCAAGTACAGCTCCAGTACAAAGTACAGCAGAATCAACAATAGCAGGTGAACATTGAGTCATTCTAGAAATAGCACCATCAACATAAATTTGATCTGCTTTGTATTCTTTTAGCTTACTTACGATTTCTTTCATTTGTGAAGTAGTAGATGGTCCTGCTAAATCTATATATCCATCACTTTTAGAACGAATAAAAACAATATTTCCCATTGGAGTATTTATACCTGTAGATTCAAGAATTTCTTTAGTGATATCAGACTGAAACATACATATCTTAGCTGTCGCAAGTATAGTATCCTTTTTTACATATATCTTAGGCTTAGGCGTGTGAGTAACTCTATCTACAGATTCTCCATCTCTTCCAATAGAAGTAAGACCAAGGACATCACTGCCCTTAGTCTTACTAAGAATATAATTTAATACAGTAGTCTTGCCCACGTTTTTATCCATTCCAATTATTGCTGTTGAGCGAGAGTTACTTATTACTTTTGACATTTTTTAGTGATGTCCTCTTTGTTTTCTTTCCAAACCCTCTGGTTCAAGTGTCGCTGTCTCTCCATTAAGAAGTCCAGCTACTCCAACCTTATGAACATTTGTTTTTCCAGTGCATACATCACAGTCACAGTGGAAAGTATAATGATCAGGCTCATCGTAAGTTGTAATTACACCTTCAAAGTTACGTAAAATAACTTTATTGTGATTTTGTGAAATAACATAGTTTGGCATAACTGGAGTTTTTCCTCCACCACCAGGTGCATCCACAACAAATGTAGGAACGCAGTATCCTGAAGTATGTCCTCTTAAGCCTTCAATTATTTCTATTCCCTTTGCAACTGGAGTTCTAAAGTGCTCAATTCCAACTGAAAGGTCACATTGATAAATATAGTAAGGTCTTACTCTTATTTTAACTAAATCATTTACTAGTTTTTTCATAACGTGCATGCAATCATTTACACCTGCAAGAAGCACACTTTGATTTCCAAGAGGAATACCTGCATCAGCAAGTAACTCACATGCTCTTTTAGACTCTTCAGTAATTTCATTAGGATGGTTGAAGTGTGTATTTAACCATACTGGATGATACTTTTTAAGCATAGAAACTAGTTCTGGTGTAATTCTTTGTGGCATTACAACTGGTACTCTTGATCCTATACGAATAACCTCAACGTGTGGTATTTCACGAAGTCTTTTGATTGTGTACTCAAGCTTTTCATCTGAGATTAATAGAGCATCTCCTCCTGAAAGTAGAACGTCTCTTACTTGTGGAGTATTTTTGATATATTCAATCGCAGCATCTATTTGCTTCGTATCAACAGCAGAATCTGTTTGACCAGCGAATCTTCTTCTAGTACAGTGTCTGCAGTACATTGAACATTGATCAGTCATTAAAAGAAGAACTCTATCAGGATATCTATGTGTAAGTCCTGGAACTGGAGAATCTCCATCTTCATGAAGTGGGTCTTCTTGATCAGACGCTGCTCTATGTAGCTCTAAAGAAAGAGGTACAGCTTGCTTTCTTACAGGGTCATTTGGATTTTCTACATCAATTAGCGATAGATAGTATGGAGTAATAGCCATTCTTAATGTATCAAGACATCTTTTTACCCCTTCTTCTTCTTCTGGAGTAAGTGGAATATATTTTTTAAGTTCTTCAACAGTTTCTATACGATTTCTTACTTGCCATTTCCAATCATTCCAATCTTCTTGGCTTACATGTGAAAAAAACTTATCCTTTAAACTCATAGCAAGACCTCCTTGTTAATAAACAATAAATAATAAACAATAAACTAATACCTTAGTAAATTATAGATACATCTTTTCAAATGTAGTTCTAACTATTTCTGATTCTCTAAGTATTTGAAGAGTTATCTCAGCATGTCCTTTTGTGTATCCATTTCCAATTATCATATCAACGTCTTTTCCAACTCCCTCAGCCCCTAAAGCTGCTTTTGTAAAGCTTGTTGCCATTGAGAAGAAGTATACTGTTCCGCCATTTCTGATTGGAAGTATTGAAGACATTTCTGTATTTTCTACGTTTACGCAGTTGATTGATATATCATATTCGTTCCCGTTATTTGCTGCTAAACTTGTTTCTAAAACTTCAACTGGAAGCTGAGCACTTGCTATTATTACATCATCAACTATACCCATTTCTAATAGTTTTGCTTTACTTTTTTCATTTCTTACAAGGCCAACTACTCTTCCTGTTGGTCCTACTCTTTTCTTAGCTTCATAGCAACACATCATTCCAGACTTACCAGCTGCTCCAAGAATTAGAACTGAATCTCCAGGTTTAACAAGCTTTGCTGTTTGAGCAGGTGCTCCAGCTACATCTAATGCTGCAAGAGCTAAAGTTTCGCTCATGTCAGTTGGTAGCTTTGCATATATACCGCTTTCAAATAATATAGCTTTACCTTTAATTTCTACTCTATCTATGTCTGGCTTAATATCGATTATTTCGTCTATTTGAAGTGGAGTTAGTGAAAGCGATACTAATGTAGCTATTTTATCTCCTACTTTTAAATCAATTTTGCCTTCTAAATCTTCACCGATTTTTTCAATAGTTCCAATCAGCATTCCTCCTGAACCAGTAACAGGATTTTGCATTTTACCTCTTTCTCCAACGATTTCTAAAATTTTTGCAGCAATTTTCTTTGTATCATGACCAGCTTCTTCTTCAATTTGAGTAAAGCTCGCTGAGTCAACATTCAATGCTTGTACATCTATTAGTATCTCATTACTGAAGATGTTCATATCATTAGAAATTTTAAGTGCAGGTTGTGGTAGTGATCCTTTTGGTTCAATTACACGATGAGTTCCATATTTACAGCCTTTCATTACAAATCCCTCCAATTGTTATATAAATTAATTTTATTATTAACTATATTATTTAGATTTATTTATTATACTTTTTATACTTATATTTTTAAAACTATTTAGAAATTCCTAGTATTTCTCTTGCTTCTGATGGAGTAGCTACTGGTCTTCCAAATTCTTTAGCTAATCTTACGACTTTTTCAACTAACTCGCCGTTGCTTTTAGCTGGAACACCTTTTTCTATGTAAACGTTGTCTTCAAATCCAACTCGTACATGACCACCTGTAATAATAGCCATCGCTGCCATTGGGAATTGATTTCTTCCCATTGCTGATACTGTAAATGATGATTCACTTGGAATGCTTCCAATTAAAAATACTAAATCTCTTGGTGTTGCGCTTATTCCTCCATTTACACCCATAACGAAATTAAAGTGCATTGGAGTTTGGATATGACCTTTTTTAGCTAATCTAATTGCCATATCAATCATACTCTTATCGAAAACTTCACATTCTGGTTTTACACCATTTTTAATCATATATTTCGAGAAATTTATAATCATATTTTCTGTGTTTACAAAGATTTCATCTCCACCAAAGTTACATGTTCCGCAGTCTAATGATGCCATCTCTGGTTTAAGAAATACTGGTTGAAGCCTTTCTTCATCTGTCATTCCTACAGCTCCACCAGTTGAAGGTTGAATTATTGCATCTGGACAGGCTTCCTTTATCGCATCAACACACATTTTAAATCTTTCTTTTGATTGAGTTGGAGTACCATCGTCCTCTCTTACATGAAGGTGGATAACGCTTGCCCCAGCATCATAAGCTGATTTTGCTTCTCTTACTATTTCCTCCACTGTATAAGGAACATTTGGGTTGTGTTCTTTTGTAACCTCTGCTCCACAAATTGCAGCTGTTATAATTAACTTTTCCATTCTTTTATCCCTACTTTCTTTGTTTATCCTTAGGAACTACGCAAGTACCACTAGCACGACATACTACAATCGGAGTCTCAAGTACATCGCATGCTGAATCATTTATATCTGTTCTTGGAACAATTACTTTTCTTGCTTCAAAAATCATTTTTCTTGATGTATTGCCTTGCTCTGTGATGCTTCCTTCAACTTCTATGTAATCGCCAGCAAAAACTGGAGCCATAAACTCAACCATGTCATACGCTTTGAAAAGTCCTTCGTCTCCATCATTCATTATAAGTAGTTCAGTTGCTACGTCTCCGAATAGTTGAAGCATTCTCGCCCCATCTACAAGACCACCGCCATAATGAGCGTCATGAGCACTCATTCTAATTTTAAGTACAGATTTCATTTTGATTGCCTCCTTAAAAAATAAATTAAACTAAAAAAGCGCTATTTACGTCATGACATGCATGACGTAAATAGCGCTCCATGATTAACATGGCAATGGTAAGTGCTGAACATTACCACCAAAGAAATATCCAAGAACGAATAAGTCTCTTCGGCAACAAAGACATTAGTACAATTCATCGAGTGTTCTTACTCTTAGCATAATTGTATTACCTTCTTGTTGCACCTCTATTTACGAATTTTTATAATTTTCATTTTGATTATAATCCTTAGTTATATAATTGTCAATAAAGGAAAATTTAAAAAATTTAAAAATTAATCTATTTCTCTGTAATTTAAGTCTCCTCTTTTTAAACCATTTATGAACAACTCAGCAGAGGCAAGGTTTGTAGCAAGTGGTATTGCGTGAACATCACATAATCTAAGTAAAGCTTGTACATCAGGTTCGTGCGGCTGAGCTGTAAGAGGATCTCTTAAAAAAATAATCAAATCCATATTGTTCTCAGCAATTTTAGCACCTATTTGTTGATCTCCTCCAAGAGGACCTGATAGGAACTTATGAACACTTAACCCTGTCATTTTTTCTATTAATCGTCCTGTTGTTCCTGTCGCAAATAAATTATGTTTTTTAAATATTTCTGAATACGCAAGAACAAAATTAATTAAAATATCTTTTTTATGGTCATGTGCAATTAATGCTACGTTCATAATATACACTCCTAATTTAGAAATTAATTTTCCTTCGTTTGACAGATACATTAAATACAAGAGCAAGTGCCATCATGCTTGTAAGCATAGAACTCCCTCCATAGCTTACAAATGGCAATGTTACCCCTGTTACTGGCATTACTCCCATAGTCATTCCTACATTTTGAACAAATTGATATAAAAACATAGAAGTAATACCGACTATGATAAGAGTACCATAAAAATCTTTAGCTGAAGTTGCAAGGGCATAAAGCCTTTTAAAAAAAACAAAATATAATATTAGAACAACTGACATCCCTATCAAACCAAATTCTTCACCTAAAACAGCAAAAATAAAATCGCTATCTGTTACAGGTAAAAATCCATATTGATTTTGAGTTCCATTAAATAATCCTTTTCCAAATATTTTTCCTGAACCGATTGCTATCATCGATTGAATAACTTGAAAATTTCCTTCAAAAGATGGATCTCCTGGATTTAAAAAAGCATCAATTCTAGTTCTTTGATGAGGTCTAAGAATATAGTTGTATATAATTGGAGAGAAGACAAGCGCACCCAATATCGCATATAAAACTACTTTCAAATTCAATCCTGAGATATAAAGCATCCCAAATATTATAAAAGAAAAAACTATTGCTCCTCCAAGGTCTGGTTGCAACATAACGAGAATAATAATTGGAAGAGGATATAAAACAGCTAAAAATATTTCTTTTAAATCATATAACATATCTTTTCTTTCTTCTAGATATTTTGCATAACCCAAAATAAAAGTGAGTTTTACAAGTTCAATAGGTTGAAAATCTATTATTTTCAAATCAATCCAAGATCTAGCTCCAAATTGTGCTTTTCCTAATCCTGGGATATATACAAGAAGAAGTAGTCCTATCCCCAAAATATACAATTGCTTTTCATAATTTTTAAAATCATTATAATCGAAAAACATGAAAAACACTATAAAGAATACGCCCATAATATATGATGCGCTTTGAATTATTAGCCTCTTGTAGCTTCCACCTTCATTAACACCAGTTGCACTGGAAATTAAAATTAAACCAATGCTAAAAAGAAATAAAACAATTACAAACAATATAAAGTCAAAATCTTTATATTTTTTTAAATCCATATTAATGCTCCATTCAATATCTTGACTACTTCATTCTTTTGATAGGTATGTTTGCAACAAGAGCTGGAACCATTTCAGAGTTATCTTGGCTCTTAGTTTTTATCATCTTAACTTCGATATGTTCCTCGTCCACTTCCATATATTTTTCAATTGCAAGTAAAATATCTCCTTTTAATGCTTCTAAAACAGTTGGAGAATAATTTCCCTTATCATGAATCAGGACAAGCTTTAATCTTTCTTTAGCAACATTTTTGCTAGAATTTTTGTCGTTTGAAAAAATCTTAAAGATATCAAGCATGATAGCACCTCCTCACTATTTTAGTCCAATAAGTTTTTTTAATTTTGACATAAAACCTTCGTTTAAATTTAGGTCAATAAAAGGTATTTCTTCACCTTGGATTCTCTTTGCAATATTTCTATATGCTTGCCCCGCTAATGATTTTTGATTTGTAACAGCAGGTTCTCCTCTGTTTGTAGAAATAACTATATTTTCATCATCAGGAACTACACCAATCAAATCTATGGCCAAAATATCTAGAATATCGTCGATATTCATCATATCTCCTCTTTGAACCATATCAATTTTTAATCTATTAATTATAAGTTTAGGATTATGTATTTCACTTGCTTCTAGAAGCCCTATGATTCTATCCGCATCTCTAACAGCTGAGACTTCAGGAGTTGTAACTACTATCGCCTCATCAGCACCTGCAATAGCATTTTTAAATCCATTTTCTATACCTGCTGGGCAATCAATCAGTATGAAATCAAATTCTTCTCTTAAAGTATCGCATAGTTTTTTCATCTGTTCAGGACTTACAGAGTCCTTGTCTCTTGTTTGAGCTGCAGGGATTAAAATATAAATTTTCAAATCTTTTATCTTTTATCATTGCTTGTTTATATTTGCATCTTTCTTCAACAATATCAACTAAATCATAAACTATTCTATTTTCAAGTCCCATAACTACATCCAAATTTCTAAGTCCAATATCTGCATCAATCACTATCGTTCTTTTGCCTTCTAGACTTAAAGCTGTACCTAAATTTGCTGTAGAAGTTGTCTTTCCAACTCCTCCTTTTCCTGAAGTTATTACAATAACTTTAGACATACTTTGTGCCTCCTCTAATAAATCATCTTTATATTTTTGTAGGGTAATTTTCGATAACTATATGTCCATCATGTACAAATGCAATCTGAGGCAAGCTATTTGAAGAATATGTATCGTCATCTGGAGATATTGCAATTACTGAAGATATTCTAAGTTGTATAGGATTAAGTTTTATAGCAGAAACAAAAGCTGATTCATCACCTTTGCTTCCAGCATGAGCTATCCCTCTAAGCACTCCCATTACAACTATATTCCCATCTGCGATTAATTGCGCTCCTGGGTTTACATCCCCTAAAACCACTATATTCCCTTCATATTCTACAAAAGCTCCAGATCTAATGGTATTTTTTATAAATTTTGTAGGCTTTTCTCCATTTGTATTATAATACATAGTGTCTGAAGAGAGCTTGTTGATGATGGCTTTTTCTTTTTTTGAAAAATTAATATTATATTTTTCCTTTAAAAAATTGATTAAGTCTAGCTTTTCTTTTTCGTTTAGATTTGTAGCATAAATATCACAAAATTGTGAGCCTTTGAAAAAAAATAAATTAGAATTAATTTTATCAATTAAATTTTTTCTAGCTTCTTCATAGTCAGCTTCATTATTTATAACTATAATGAATCCATCCTTAGTACCCTTAAATTCTATTGTATCTTTTAAAGATTTCATCAACTAGTCCTCCAAATATTATATACTATATTATAAAATTATTCTTTATAAACTTTATCAATTGTTTAGTTAATTTGTACTATTCTCATCAACTTGCTCTTGCTCTGAAGTCGTAATGTCCTCATTTTGATTATTTATTCCAAAATACTGAGCAATTATTTCTCTTGCTACCGGACCTGCATAGCCACCACTGCCTCCTTGAAATATCAGGGAAACTACAGCTATTTCAGGATTGTCATGCGGAGCATACGATACAAACCACGCAAAATTGTCATAGTTGTCTTTAAACCTATTTATATCTTCATCTGATAGACTAGGATTTAATTCCAATATCGCTCTTCTAAGATATCTATGTGATGCAAGATTTTCTGTTGATTCCGATTTGAGTTTGTTTGCTAAATTAACTGCTTGAGTCTTATCTACTCTATAGTCTCTCATATGTGATAGTAAATACTCTTCTTCGTCAACAGCTGGGATTTTACCACTTTTTTGCGCTGTGCCTGTTTTTGCTGCAACTTTTATTGGGAAGTTCTGAAAGATTTCCTTTGCAGTTCCTTCATCCGTAACATCAATCATCCCTCTTCTTAAATACTCAAGATTATCTTTGTTTACAGGGATTTCTTCAGATTTTCTCTCAATTTTATCAATATCTGATTTATCATATTTCTCTATTCTATCAACTACAGTTACTCTGTTTAAGTATCCATTGTTTGCAATAGCTGAAATATAATTGGCAATTTGAAGAGGTGTATAAGCATGGGCTCCCTGTCCAATAGATAGGTTAAAGGTATCTCCAGTTTTCCAGGTTCCTTGATTGTAATAGCTGTATTTAACGTATTCAGCAATTTCAACTGCTAAATCTTCCTTTACCTTTAGCTCTTTCATTCTATTTATCAATTCTGTTCTAGATGGGTTTTCATCCATCCATGAAACAATTTTGTTTATTCTTTCCTCATATAACGGACTAGAGCTGGTAATATCTGTAAAGTAATTTCTCATCTTTGCATTAATAGAATAGTATAAAGCCTTTCTAGTTTCCTCTAGCTTTTGCTTAGGGTCTGGAACCTTACCAGAAACCTCTTCAATTTGAATACCAGTAAAATCATCAAGACCAAATAGTTTCGCCATATCAAGGATTTTTCCAGAATTCATCTCAACAGGCAGAGGTTTCTCTTTTGCATAATCATAACCTACACTTATGCTATAGAAATAATAATTACATGAGTCTCTTAGTGCAGCGACTAAATCTTCTTCGCCATGTTTCCCACCATAATCATTCCAAAACCAACAACCGAATCTTCTTCCACCCATCTCTATAAAGCCTTCATCTTTAATTCTATAGTTTGGATCAAGCCCACTTTCAAGAGCAGCTAGTCCAGTTATCATTTTAAAAGCTGATCCTGGTTGTACTGAAGTCATTGTAGCAATGTTATATAATGGCTTTGGCGATAAAGGATCATTTAAATTTTCTGGCATTAAATTATCCATGTCGCTTGCTGAGACTCCAGTAGTAAAAATATTTGGATCATAATCTGGGTAGCTAGCCATAGCTAGAACTTCTCCAGATTTTACATCTAAAGCTACAACCGCTCCAGATGCAGCTTTATTATAAATTTTATTATTCTTTCTTAATCTTACATTTCCCCATTCACTTTCATAAGTTCCTCCAGTTTGAATTAATTCCAGAGTTTTTTTAAGTGATTCCTCCGCAACTTTTTGCAAATCTGAATCTATGGTTAAATAAACCGTATCTCCAGATAATGGCGTTTCATAATCTATGCTGTTAATAAGCCTTCCAAAAGCATCTACTTGAACTCTTCTGTAACCATTTTTACCCTTTAAAATTTCCTCATATTTTTTTTCTATTCCAGTTTTTCCTATTATATCTGAGCTATTGTATTTTTTTTCATTGACGTATTTAGCTATTTCTTCCTGTGTTGAAATCCTTCCAATTTGTCCGAGTATGTGGGATGCAAGACTTCCATTTGGATAATATCTTATAGGATTGATTTGAACAGTCACTCCTGGGATATCAATAGAAAGCTCTTCAATTGTAGATACAGTTTTTTTAGATACATCGACAGCTATTTGCACAGGTTCATATTGAAAATATCCTTTTGATTTGAGCATATCTCTTATTAATAAAATATCCCTTACTTTTGTATCATTTAGATTGTCTGGTATCTCATAGTATTCTTTAATTAATTTATAAGCTGCACTTGCATCTATATTTTTATCCTTAATTTTATATTTTGCTAACCATTCCTGCTTTCTAATCTCCTCTGTAAACTCCCATCTACTAACTGAAATAGGTGGATAAAACCCTGCGTCATTGAGTTTTTTTTGCAAATCAACTGCATGCTCTTCTTCTGTGACTTCAATTAAACCCTGGTCTTTTGCATTCTGAACTACAGTAAAGAAACTATCTTTCGCATCCTTGTTAGTCTCAATATCGTTTTTTTCTTTCCATTGGCTTATTTTTTCATCAAAAGCAAAAAATAATTCTGTTCCATTATTTTTTATAGGAAAATCATCACTAACAGCTTCGTTATTATTTCTAAGAATTTCCATTAATTTCAAGGCTGTATCATTTATCTTTTCTTTTACTAATTCATTCTGAGAAATCAAAACTGTAAAGCTTGGTCGATTTCCAGCTAAAAGTTTCCCATTTCTATCCTTGATTTCACCTCTAGGAGCTTGAGATTCGATTTTTTTGTAAACTTTATTTTCAGCAACAGAATAAAAATCGTCACCTTGAATTATTGTCATATATGACATTCTTACAAATAATCCAACAAAAACTATGCATATAAATGCATACATTATCTGAAATCTATTATTAGTATCTAACTTCATCTTGTTCACCACTGTTCTTCAACCTTATTGAGTACGATATTTAATGGATAAAATAAAAAAGCTGAGATTATGCCATTTATAAATACAGCTTCTACTATTCTTAATAAAAACATTCCTAACTCTATACCTCTAAATCCAACAATAGTTGAAATTAACAAATTATCTATAATTGTTGCAATTACTACAAGAAGTATAACTGTAAAAATATTCTCTTTAAATACCTTTTCTTTTAAACTCCCATACAAATAACCTATAGAAATAAATAATAGTCCATAGTAGGCAAAGTACTTACCAACACTTATATCAATAATCAATCCTAACGCTAAACCAATTATTGATGCCTTTTCTGCTCCTATATATATGGATATAAATACCAAATATATTAACATAAGATTTGGTCTATAAGAAAAGAATATTAAATCTATATCATTTAAAATTGTATTCGAAAAAACTATTAATAGTAAACCAATTACAAAGTATAAAATATTTTTCACAATTATACCTCTTTTAATTAAAATCTCTAGGATTTAGAATCATTACTTTATCAATTTTCTTCAAGTTAACATAAGGTTTTATTTTAACATATTTTAAAAGATTATTTTTATCTTCAATTATTTTATCAATGCTTCCGATTGGAATTCCTTTTGGATATAATCCTAATCCAGAAGTTATAATAATATCTCCCGGCAAAACTTTATAATTTATATCAAATAGATAGCCTTTAATATACCCTTCAAAATCTTTATATTCATAATCCATAGTTACGTTTTGACTAGCTATTCCAGTATATCTTTCTTCTCTTAAAACCTGAAAACTCACAGAAGATTTACTATCTAAAATAGATATGGCCTTTGAATAATTATCAGAAACTTCATAAATTCTTCCAACTAGACCTTTTCCTGTTAAAACTATACCATCCTTTTGAACATTTTGATTTTTACCAGCTGATATAGTAAATGATGTATAATAATTCCCATCATTTTTGCCCACTATAGATGCTGTAACATAGTTTTTTTCGTAATCCTCTTCAATAAAGTTTAAGCTTTGTTTTAAGTCACTTAACTGCTTAAGTTCACTTTCTGTAACTGTATTTTTTATAAGTTGTGTTCTTAATTTTTCTACTTCTATTTCTAAATCTTCTATTTTCTTATCTTTATCGTTTTTTGGTATTACACTCCCCATAAAATTTACAGAAGAGTTTTTTATACTCGAAATCATTTTATTCGGGGGAGCTAGCAATTCTAACCCGATTCTACTTAGTAAATTGTCATTCCCTTTTTTTACTGATAAGCTAAGACTAGTTATCAGTGTAAAAATCAACACAAGATAAATGTATAATTTTTTGCTATATTTTTTTTTATTAGGCATAAAATAATCTCCTAAACTATATTTGTCCATTCTCTTTAAAACTGTAAAAATTCCCATCTCCAATTATTACATGGTCGAGAATTTCTATCCCTACAATTTGACCTGCGCTAATAAGACGCTTTGTAATATTTATATCCTCACTACTTGGTGTAGGATCTCCTGATGGATGATTATGCATCAAAATCATTTTATTTGCACTTTTTTTGATTGCTTCTAAAAAAACTTCTCTCGGGTGAACAATCGATGCATTTAAGCTACCCTCTGAAATATCCTTAGACCCAATTATTACATTTTTTGTATTTAAGAGTACAACTCTGAAAATTTCTTTTTTCTTGTATCTAAGTTCTTCCATATATACATTACCTATATCTTGTGGTGAAGAAATTTTAAATTTTTGCATCTCAGAAGCTACAGAAACTCTTCTGCCTAGTTCTAGTGCTGATATTATTCTACAAGCCTTGGCTAGACCAATGCCTTTTATTTTTGATAATTCTTCGACTGTGATATTTGACAAATTTCTTATTCCATCACTTGTTTCTATGATTTCACGAGCAAGAGTAATCGCAGATTTATCTCTCGTGCCATTGTTAATCAAAATAGCTAAGAGTTCAGAATCAGATAAATAGGTTTCTCCCTTTTTAAGTAAAGTTTCTCTGGGTCTTTCTTCTTTTATAATATCTTTTATGAGATTACCACCTATCATATTAGCCCCCTAATCTCTAAATCAAGTTATAAGAAAACAACTCAGTCAGTACTTTATTTATCTCTGAAATAGGCAACCCAACAATATTAAAATAATCTCCTTCTATTTTATCTATAAAAACACTCGCTTTCCCTTGAATAGCATATGCACCTGCTTTATCTACATACTCATTTGAACTTAAGTAGCTTTCAATAGATTTTTTTGATATGTTTCTAAAAGTAACATCAGTCTTTACATAGTCAGTGTAGATAATATTCTTTTCAGAATTGGCTATGCAAAATCCAGTTATAACAGAATGTTTTTTTCCACTTAGCTGAGTAAGCATATCAAAAGCATCTTTGGCACTGTTTGGCTTACCAAAAATTTTATCACCTACGGTTACCACAGTATCTGCAGATATTATAGTTGCTTTTGGATTATTATCTAGTATATTCTTAGTCTTTAAATAAGCAATATGCATAGCATTTATAGCAGGGTGAAATTTACTATTTATTGTTTCATCCGCACATGGAATCTTTATAATATAATCTTTGTTAAAAATATCTAAAATATCTTTTCTTCTTGGAGATGCAGAAGCAAGTATTATGTCCAAATATTCATCCTCCTAATTTGTTTACTTCATAGTATTGCACTCTTTTTAGTGTATCATTCAATTAAAAAAAAAACAATAAAACCAAAGGTCTTATTGTTTAAATTTAAATCTTATATCATTTCTATAGCTTTTTTAGGGCATTTTTGATAGCAAACTTTACAACCTATACATTTATCTGGATCAACTTTATGTATCGCCTTTAGTTCACCCTCGATTGCATTTGTTGGGCAATTTTTGGCACAAATTGTACATCCTATGCACAGATCTTCGATTACTCTAGCAGTTTTTCTTTTTGATAAATCTCCACTAATTGCTTTTGTCGGACATTTTTCAACACAAACCATACACTGAGTACATTTTGAATAATCTATTTTTGCTAAGTTATTTTCAAAAGTTATTGCTTGGAAAGGACAACTCTTAACACATATTTGGCATCCAATACAACCAACACTGCATTTTTCCTTTACATCTTTACCTTTTTCCTTACTATTACAATCTATAGATACTTCCTGTCCATATGGAATCCAATGAATAACAGCTTTTGGACATGCTTCTATACATTTCCCACAACCTACACATTTCTCCTCATCCACATGAGCTATTCCATCATCATAAACGTGAATAGCATCAAATGGACATACATTTTCACATGTACCAAACCCAAGACATCCATATGAACATGATTTTGGACCATTTGCAACCAATGACGCAGCTTTACAATCCAATATCCCGCTGTAAAGAGATTTATTTTTTGCATTTGAATTAGTTCCATTACATATGACATTTGCAATCATTTTAGTTCCAGCTGAAGCATTTACACCCATTATTTCAGAGATTTTTTCTGCAACCTCTGCTCCACCTACAGGACAAGCATTAGTAGCAGCTTCTCCCTTAGCAATAGCGGTAGCTAAGCCTCCACATCCTGGAAATCCACATCCGCCGCAGTTAGCACCTGGCAAAGCGTTTAGTATCGCTTCTTCTTTAGGGTCAACTTCTACAGCAAATTTCTGAGATGCATAAGCTAAACCTGCTCCGAAAACCAATCCCATAGCTGAAAGACTTAATACTGAATTTAAGATAGAACTCATAGTTTGACCTCCTATTTTACTAAGCCACTAAAGCCTAGGAATGCGATTGACATAAGACCTGCACTAATAAGAGCAATTGGGAATCCTTGAAAAATTTCAGGAATATCGGATATTTCCAACCTCTCTCTGATTCCAGCGAACAGAACAATTGCAAGTGTAAATCCTACAGCTGCAGCAAATCCATTAAATATAGTCTCAATCAAGTTATACTCACTTTGAATATTTAGAATCGCTACCCCCAAAACTGCACAGTTAGTGGTTATAAGAGGTAAATATACACCAAGAGCTTGGTATAAAGTAGGACTTGTCTTTTGAATTACCATTTCTACGAATTGAACGAGTGATGCAATTACTAGAATAAATGCTATGGTCTGCATATACTCAATCCCAAGATTTACTAGAATTAATTTTTGAATTAAATATGTAAATATTGACGCTAAAACCATAACAAAGGTTACAGCCATCCCCATACCAAGAGCTGTTTCAACTTTTTTAGAAACTCCTAAAAATGGACATATCCCTAAAAATCTTGATAATACAAAGTTATTAACAAGTATTGAACTAAGCATTATAATCAAAATCGATTTTATCATAGTTATTCCTCCTAACTAGCAGATTGAATTTCTTGTTTTTTATTTTTTTTACCTTTAGTAATCTTTTTAAACATAGCTAGCATCATACCCAGAGCTAGGAAAGCACCTGGAGGAAGTATCATGATAATTGCTGGCTTAAAAGCCTCACCAAAAAGCATAAGCCCAAATATAGAGCCTGCTCCTAATATTTCTCTAACAGATCCTAGCAAAGTTAGCGACAATGCGAATCCCAATCCCATACCTATACCATCTGCTGCTGCTGATACAACTGAATTTTTAGAAGCAAAGCTCTCGGCTCTAGCTAGGATTATACAGTTTACAACTATAAGTGGTATAAACAAGCCAAGCGACTTATCAAGAGCTGGAACATATGCTTTTAATAACATTCCTACAATTGTAACAAATGTTGCAATAACAACAACATATGCAGGAATTCTTATTTTTGAAGGAATCACTTTTCTCAATAGAGATATGGCTAAATTTGACATTGTTAATACTGCAGTTGTTGCAAGACCCATTCCTAAACCATTCATCGCCGAGGTTGTAACAGCAAGAGTTGGGCACATACCTAGAACTTGTGAAAAAATTGGGTTCTCATCTATAATTCCGTTTTTAATTATCTTAAATAAATTCACTTTAGCACCTCCTATTGTATGTTATTTTTAAATAATTCAATTGCTGTATTTACACCTTTTGTAACTGCAGCCGATGTTATTGTAGCTCCAGATATTGCTACAATTTCATTCTCAGCTGGCATACCATTTTTTATAACAACTAGATTTTCATTTGTCATTTTCGTATTATATTGGCTAATAAAAGCCTCGTCCTTTGCTTTTGCTCCAAGACCAGGGGTCTCATTCATAGTACCAATAGATACTCCAGATATCGTTCCATCTACAGTAATTCCTGTTGTTACTTCTATTGCTCCTGCATATCCTTTTGGAGCAGTTTTTATAGTATATCCTACTATGTCTGAGCCTTTTAAGCCTTTGTATACTTCTAAAACCTCTCCTCCAAAGTCATCTTGGATTAACTCAAAGCTATCAGCATCAGAAAGTATAGATTTTCTTGCCATATTATTCGCTTCAATTATCTGAGCTTCAATTACAGGAAATGTTATTTGATTTACAAATCCTAATAATGTTGCTGCAATAGCCGTAATAATTAACAAAATAATTCCCAACTTTACGATTTCATTTTTCATTATTTTGCCACCTCCCCAAATACTCTTGGTGAAATATATTTATCTATAAGTGGAGTTGCTACATTCATTAATAAAATTGAGTAAGAAACTCCTTCAGGATATCCTCCGTAGTATCTTATAACTGCAGTTAGTAGACCGCATCCAATAGCATAAATAATTTGACCTTTTTTTGATACAGGAGATGTTGTATAATCAGTGGCCATAAAAAATGCTCCTAAAATTAAGCCTCCAGCTAAAATGTTGTAGCTTAACATAGAAATATCAAACCCAGAAAAAATAAACGTTAAAACAGCAACAGTTCCTATGTAGTATGTTGGTATTACATATGTTATTACTCCTCTATAAATCAGATATATTCCACCGATTATAAGTAGTATTGCAGAGGTTTCCCCAATACATCCCCCAACATTTCCAATTAATAAATCAAACATAGATGCTGAAGCTGCTCCTGCTTCCGCTCCCTTAATTACTGCTAAAGGTGTCGCTGTAGCAACTGCGTCAGT
Organism: Acetoanaerobium sticklandii; assembly: GCF_000196455.1. Taxonomy (NCBI): domain Bacteria; kingdom Bacillati; phylum Bacillota; class Clostridia; order Peptostreptococcales; family Filifactoraceae; genus Acetoanaerobium; species Acetoanaerobium sticklandii. Next base: position 1,557,134 of record NC_014614.1, read on the forward strand.
TCCTGTAGTAACCCAAGATGTCATTTCTACTGGCCAAGAAGCTAATAGCACTGCTCTAGCTGCAAGCGCTGGATTCATAAAGTTATGACCCAGACCTCCGAATAGCTGTTTTACAACAGCAATAGCAAAAACTGCTCCTATAAGAGTCATCCACCAAGGTAAAGTTGACGGAACATTGAAAGCTAATAAAAGTCCAGTCACTGCTGCACTATAATCTTTAATTGTAATTGGCTTTTTCATTAATTTTTGAATTAAATATTCTGCAGCTACAGCTCCTAAAACAGCAACTAGTATGTTAACAATTGCTCCAAATCTAAAATAATATATCGCTGCAATTGTAGCTGGCAAAAGTGCAATAATAACATCTCTCATAACAGTATTAACATTTTCATTAGTCTGTATATGAGGAGATGATGACAAGGTTAGTTTTGGCATTTCCATTTATATCACCCTCCTAATTTATTTAGATTCTTTTCTTTTCTGAGCTAAAATTTCACGTTTAGCAACACGAATTGATTGTAGTAACGGCCTTGCTGAAGGACAAACAAATGAACATGATCCACATTCAATGCAATCAAGAGCTCTAAATTCCATTGCTTTTTTGTAATCATTCTTTAAAGAATATGCGCTTATGAATAACGGCTGTAAATTAGCCGGACAAATATTTACACACTTTGCACATCTCATACAGTTTTGAACTTCTTTTGCCTTTGCTTCATCATATGTAAAACATAATATTCCAGAAGAACCTTTAGTTGCTGGTACTTCTAAAGTAAATTGAGCTATTCCCATCATCGGGCCGCCACTGATAACTTTGCTTGGTTGGGTTTTAAATCCACCTGCTTGATCAATTATTTCACTGTATAAAGTTCCTATTTTTATTAGAATATTTTTAGGATTTGAAATTGCCCCACCCGTAACTGTACATATTCTATCAATAAGTGGCATACCTGTTCTTATAGTTTTAGCAAGCTGAGCAGCTGTAGCAACGTTATTAACCACTACCCCCGCATCCATAGGAAGACCCCCACTAGGAACCTCTCTATTAGTACATGCATATATAAGTTGTTTTTCAGCTCCTTGAGGATATTTAGTCCTAAGTCCAACTACCTCAATGCTATTAATCCCTTGAGCAGCCTTTGATACACTGGCAATACAATCTGGTTTATTGTCTTCTATTCCAATGTATCCTTTTTCTACACCTAAAATCTTCATTATTCCTAATAATCCATTTACAACATCCTCGGGTGTTTCTAGCATCAATCTATGATCCGCTGTTAAATAAGGTTCGCATTCTGCTCCATTTAATATTACAACATCAATATTTTTTTCTTTAGGCGGGCTAAGTTTTACATGCGTTGGGAAAGTTGCTCCACCCATACCTACTATACCAGCATTTTTAACTATCTCTAAAAGTTTCTCAGAGGAAAGGTCTTTAACCTCACCGTACGGCATAATACTTTCATGGATTTCATCATTAAAATCGTTTTCAATAACTATACAAGTTGTCATTTGTCCACCTGGCGTAGTCATAGGCTTTATAGCTATAACTTTACCAGATACCGAAGAATGAACTGGAGAAGAAACAAAACCCTGTGGTTCTCCAATAGCTTGACCAACCTTCACAATATCTCCAACATTTACAACTGGGCTACATGGAGCTCCGATATGCTGGGCCAATGGTATGTACACTATTTTAGTTTCTATAGCCTTTTCAACCGGAAGATGTTCTGTCAGTTCTTTATTATGTGGAGGATGAATTCCTCCTTTAAAGCTTAATAGCTTCATAAATGTTCCCTCCTTAATCTTTTTCGTATATTTATTTAAAATAAATGAATAAAATAGCAATAAAATGTATACTTTATTCATTTACACTTGTCCTTATAAAGTATACTACATTTTTTTAAAAATTTAATTTTAAATATTTTATTAACAATATTTTTTTTAAAAAAAATAACCGCTTATTTAAGCGGTTATTCAATAATCCTTGTAGCACCCATATAAGAGTTTCGATAATGCTTTTCATCTAGAGATGAAATCATCACTTTCATATTCCTCCCTGATGATGCATGAATGAATTCTCCGTCTGACAAATAAATACCTACGTGATTAACTCTGTCTAGACCACCGCCTGTGTCAAAATACACAATATCTCCAGTTTGTAGCTCCTCTTTAGATACTTGAGTTCCTTGCTTGCTCTGAGAAGTAGATGTTCTAGGTAGGTCAATTCCTAAAGATGTCTTGTATGAATAAGAAACAAAACCTGAACAATCAAAGCTGTTTGGTCCTGAACTTCCATAGTTGTATGGAGTTCCTAATTTTGATTTTGCAACTTCAATCAGAGAATTAATATCTCTTGAAGCTCCTCTTGATACAGTAGCAGACTTGTTTAAATCAGATGAAATATAATCGCTATGTACATATCCTATCAGTGAATTTAATCTTACTTTAGTCCACTGACCACTTTTTTCAATTATTTCGACCTTATCTCCAGTATTCAAAATATGAATTGCTTCACTTTCAGTAGTAGCATTTCTTCTTAGGTTTACGCCCTTATTAGTGATAAAGCCGTCTTCTATTTTTTTAACTTGACTATCTGAGGATTCAATAAATCCTTCTATTCCTGTTCCAAGTTTAATCTTAGTCCATCCATTCTCTTCACCTACAATTAAAATTTCTTGCCCTTTAGAAATTCTAGATATTACAGCTGAATTTGAGTTTGAATCAAGTCTAATATCTATTATAGGTGATTCCACTACTGCTTTTTCGTATTGATTTGCATCCGCTATTGCCGGAAATGAAAGTATTATACTTGTAGTAAACAAGCACGATAGTAACCATCCTTTTTTCATCGGATACCTCCTAATTTAAATTTGATTTACCCTCAAGCGTTTTAAATTGTTATGTTATTATTGAAATTACTATTTTGTAAGTTATATATGTTTTAGTTGTTTTGTCATGTTAAAACTAATTATTAATACCTAAATAATCATTGTGAAGGTTAACATTTTTAAATTATACTATAAATCAAATTAAATTGCAACTTCACTTTTCGCTATAAGTTGTATCCTTGTAATTCTTTTAATTTCACCAAATCAAATATTATGTTTTTAATATGGTAATTATATACCATGAATAAATCATCATCAGACGATATTGTATTGTAAATATCTATTTCAAGGTGCTTTTTTATAATATTTGCTGTGCTCTTTGATATTTGTTTGTCAAAGTTTTGAATAATATTAATATTGTGATAAATTTCATCGAGCAACATAAGAGATTTAATAATTAGTTCCTCTTCCTTATAATTTTTTTCTCCACTTAAAAATTCAGACTTATAAATTTCGTAGGATTGATTTATTTCATTAAGCTTACCACTATATTCTTTTAGTTCAAATGGAATATTAAGCACAAAATATTCATAGAGTTCTTTATCTAGATAGCTAATCAAGTGTTCTAATATAGTTGATATTTTTTCTTTATGTTTTGGTCTGAACACTAATAAATTAACAGTAAAAGCAACTATAATTCCAATAGTTGTATCAATAACCCTAAAAGCTGAATACACAAACACATTTTCTTCAGTATTTAACATAATTGAGCAGAAAACAATAAGTGTAATAACAATAGATTTATTCCACTTTAATTTATTATTTATATGAATTATAAATATAGTTCCAAGACCAATTAATAAAGTATTGTTAGGGCTAATTTGATAAAATAGCATACCTACCATTGCACCAAAAACTGTTCCTAGAATTCTATTTATTCCACTTTTGTATGATTCATTTATACTTCCTTGCATACTTACAATTGCACCTATAATTACAAAAATCGGATTATTCAAATTCAGTATATTTGATATAATAATACAAATTACAACAGAAATAGCAGTTTTAATATTTCTCATCCCACCATTAAAATCACCCTTTCACATTATTATATTACCCAATAAATTTGATTTATCCTATAAAAAATAGAGCTATCTAAATTTAGACAGCTCTTATTTTGAATAAAACAAGTTTTTCATTCATCCATTATTAGGTTTTAATTAATTCAATATATATAGCTTTTATCGTTTTACATAGCGTTAAATGTTGGATTTCATAAATATACTTATTAAATCTTAATACAATTCAAGCTATGGTGCGAGAGATGGGACTTGAACCCACACATCACTAAGATACACGCCCCTCAAACGTGCCTGTCTGCCAATTCCAGCACTCTCGCATCAATCTTCACGCAATTGATTTTAGCATCTAAACGCTCAGTATGTCAATATTCTATTCGTATATTAAAGCATATTTGTTTCTATAACTCATTACTTTATTTATATATGCTTTAGATTCTTCAAAAGGGATTTCCCATTTTGTATAGTCAGTATCTGACAAATATCCTTTAGATATCCATGCATTTACATTACCTGAGCCAGCATTATATGCCAATACCGCTAACTCCTCAGATCCAAATTCATTAATAAGCTTTCTCATATACCAGGTTCCTACTTTGATATTATCCTCTATATTGTAATAATTCATAGTTGGAGACTCAAGTTCACTGCATCCCCAACTCCAGGTTTTGTCAATGATTTGCATCAATCCTTTAGCTTCTTTTTTTGATTTAGCATAAGGATAAAAATTACTCTCTGCTTTAATTATTGAAAAAATAAGTTCATCTTCTATTTGATATAAATCTGAGTATTTGAAAACGTACTCTTTATATTGCTGTGGATATTTTATAAACAACAATAATTTAGGCTCAGATTTATATCCTAAAAATAAAATCAATCCAATAAATAAAATTATCATAATTCTTTTCATATTAAACATCAGATATTTCCTTTTTTATTTCCAAAATAATTTCGTCAACTTGACTATATAAATTTTCAATAGTGCTATTATTGTAAACTATATAATCTGCAAACTTAAGCTTCTCATCAATACTCATTTGACTATTAATTATACTAATAGCCATATCAGCCGTAATCTTATCTCTTTTTATTATCCTATTAATTTGCTCATTTTTATCGCAGACAACAACAATTATCTTGTCTACCTTCTTATGAAGCTCAGTTTCTATAAGTAAAGGAGCATCAAGAAAAACTACGTTTTGAGACTCTAACAGTATTTCTATCTCCTTTTCAATTTCATTTATAATAATAGGATGAATAGCCATATTTAGTCTTTGTAGCATATTTGAATTATCAAATACTATTTTTTTAATTTTTTTTCTATCTACTTCTCCGTTACTATTTAAAATTTCTACTCCAAACACTTCTAAAATAGCTTTATATCCATTTGAGCCAATATTATAGGCTCCTTTGGATATTTTGTCTGCATCTACAACACTATAACCTTTTGATATTAAATAGTTACTTACAGTTGACTTTCCTGTTCCAATTGAACCTGTTATTCCAATAATCATTTTATTTTGTTTCATACCAAGATTTTCCCCATTTAGCATCAACTGTAAGTTTAACATTTAAGTCTACAGCGGATTCCATTTCTTCTTTTAATAAATCTGCTACATATGATTTTTCACTATCAGGTGACTCAATTATAAGTTCATCATGAACTTGTAGTATCAGTTTAGATTTTAACCCTTCAGATTTAAGTCTAGCATATACTTTTACCATTGCAATTTTTATAACATCTGCAGCGCTTCCTTGAATTGGAGTGTTCATAGCTAATCTTTTTCCTAAATTCTTCATTATAAAATTATTTGAACCCAGTTCAGGAATGTATCTTCTTCTTCCAATATAAGTTTCTACATAACCATCATTTTTTGCCTTTTCTACTATATCTTCCATGTATTTTTTTACATATGGATATCTTGCAAAGTAATTATCGATATATTCTTTAGCAACTTGCTTTGATATTCCAAGATTATTTGATAAGCCAAAATCACTTATCCCATAAACTATTCCAAAATTAACTGCCTTTGCAGCGCTCCTGAGTTCTTTAGTGACCTCATCTAAGGGTACATTAAATACTTCTGATGCTGTAATTGTATGAATATCATCACCTTTTGAAAAAGCATCAATAAGTCCTTCGTCATTAGCAATGTGTGCTAGGATTCGAAGCTCAATCTGAGAATAGTCAGCATCCACTAAATACATGTCCTCTGGAGCTACAAATACTTTTCTTAGTTCGCGCCCAATTTCTAGACGTACTGGTATATTTTGCATATTAGGCTCAGTTGAAGATATTCGCCCAGTAGTTGTAATAGTTTGATTAAACGATGAGTGAATTCTGCCCGTTTTTGGATTAATTATATTTAAAAGCCCATCTACATATGTGGACTGAAGCTTTGTATATTGTCTATATAAGGTAATTTTATCTATTATAGGATGTTTATCTGATAAAGCTTCTAAAACTTCAGCATTTGTAGAATACCCCGTTTTAGTTTTTTTGATTGCTGGAAGCCCAAGCTTATCAAATAAAATATGTCCAAGCTGTTTTGGAGAGTTAATATTGAAGTTTTCTCCAGCATATTCATAAATGCTTGCTTCTAAAGTTTTAATTTCAATATCGAATTTTTGTTTTAGTTCATTAAGTACTTCTTTATCTGCGCTTATGCCTATATATTCCATATCCGCTAAAATCTCAACTAGTGGCATTTCAACTTCATAAAATAAATTGTGCATATTATAATTTTCAATAGTAGTGATTAAAGCTTCTTTTCCTTTATCAACAATATCTAAAACTGAACATGCGTAGCCTGATATCTGAGCATCTGATAAATCTTTAAAGTCTTTTTTACTTTTACCTTTGCCCAAAAGCTCTTCTAAAGATAGCACATCCCCAAGATTGTATTTAAGCGCTATATCTTTGATTTCGTAGTTTGAGCTAGTTGAATCAATTAGATATTCAGCTATGGCTATATCAAAATAAAGCCCTGTCAAATTTATTTCATATGGCTTTAAAATTAAACAGTCATTTTTTAGATTATATCCATACTTCTTTATTTCTGGATTCTCAAATACATCCTTAAGCTTTAATACATCCTTTTCTTCAATATTAAAAAATTCTTCATCTATCTTCACAAATAAATTTATCAATCTTTTGTCACTAACTAATCCAGATTTTGCAATAGAAAATAAATTTAAAGATTTCAAACTAGTTGCTTTATCTATTAATAACTCAATATCATTTGAAATTAAATACTCCTTTTGCACTTTATCAATCAAACCAGATTCATCATTTCCAACCTTACCTATCAAGCTATTAAATTCAAATTCTGAAAACAAACTGATTAAAGTATTTTTGTCTATATCCTTCTTTTCAAACTCATCAACTTTAAGCTCTAAAGGGATATCTACCATAATAGTTGCAAGGCTTTTACTCAGAAAAGCCATATCATATCCAGCCTCAAGCTTTGCTTTTACGCTTTTAGAAATCTCATCTATATTCATATAGATATTTTCTATGCTTCCATACTCTTTCAAAAGCTTAATTCCTGTTTTTTCGCCTATTCCTGCTACTCCAGGAATATTATCTGACTGATCTCCCATTAATCCCTTTAAATCGATAAATTGCTGAGGCGTAAGCTCATATTTTTCAGTCATTTTATCTGGATCATATTCATCTAGCTCTGAAATTCCTTTTTTAGTAAATAAAACCTTTATTTTATCACTTACTAATTGAAGAGCATCCTTATCACCAGTAATTATATAAACTTCAAAACCATCTTGCTCAAAATTTTTAGCAACTGTACCTATTAAGTCGTCTGCTTCATAGCCTTCAAGTTCAATTCTATTTATCCCGAAAGCATCTATCATTTTCTTAAGAGGCTCTACCTGCTCTCTTAGTTCATCCGGCATCTTTTTTCTGTTACCTTTATACGCATCGTACTGCTTATGCCTAAAGGTCGGTGCTTTTAAGTCAAATGCCACTGATATATGGCTTGGTTTATAGGTATCCATTATTTTGAATAATATATTTGCAAATCCATAAATAGCATTTGTATGCTGTCCTTTTTTATTCATCAATTCAGGCAGAGCATAGTAAGCTCTATTCATTAAACTGTTTCCATCTATCAAAATCAATAATTTGTCCATTATATCCTCCAGTGATACAAGAGCTCCATCCATTATTGCAATCAATGATTGCTAACAATTCTTGGAAATCTTGTCATATTGACAATAAGTTTTTTTCAAGTAATTTTCCTAAAGAAATTATATCAGAAAGAATGTCAAATATCCAATCAAGTCATTATTGATTTTTATATAAACATATGCTAATATAATTAAGTGCTATATGCGGGTGTGGCGGAACGGCAGACGCAGCGGATTCAAAATCCGCCATAGGTGACTATGTGGGGGTTCAAATCCCTTCACCCGCACCACTTTCTTCAAAAAGTTCTCTCCAAACATTTTTAGCAAATTCATCCAATCAGGATAACTTTGCTATTTTTTATACCATCAGTTTTTTTAATTATCTATATTTCAAACCCTTGGTTTAAGGCTATATGATAAAGTGGTAATATAGCTTTTTTAGCAACTCCATGAAATTTTCTTTTTCGATTTTTCTACTTTTAACCATTTAATTTTCTAAATTTTTCTTATTCAGTATACTTACCCAAATTATTCATAAAAAATAAATTAGGCTTCGTACTTTTTCCATCGCACAAACTTATAGAGTCAATTTCTTTAGCATAAATATTACATTGTATTAGAAAAGAAAAAGACTTATCTATATTTAAGGCCGGCCTTAAATATAGATAAGTCTTTTTCTTTTGATGGATTCTCACAAGTTATTTTATATATTTTGTATATCACTTACCTTCATCAAGATAACTCTCTTTATTGAGCGTGCAAAAATAATACATACCTTATCAAATGCATTTGATTTTACTTAAAATTAAATATTCCTAAGAACAAGCCTTTTAATTTAACTTCTTTATAGTAATCATCAAAAGTATATTCATATAAAATGTCATCTTTGTTGTCAACTGTTTCATAAGATTTAGCTTTAGCTTCTTGGTAGTTTTCAAAGTGTTTTGGTACCATATCATCTTTTATTTCTTCATTTTTTATCATAATATATGGAGAACCAACTAAACTTTGATACTCCCAAAAATATCTAAATTCGTATATTATGTCTTTTTCATCAATAAATCTAACCACTACAGTATATCTATCTCCCCAAACTATATCTCTACTAGCCCATGAACCTTCAATGTACTGAAAATCATCTGTTGTCTTTAAAAAATTATGGACAGCATGTAAAGCTACATCAGAACGGATCTTTTGTTTTGCATAGAAAAAATAAAAGATGCTAGACATAATAATAAAAACAACAATAGTAATTATAGTTTTTTTAATTAGTTTATTCATAAGTGTAGAAATCTCCTTGATTAAATTAATCATCCTGAGAATCCTTGATGTTAATTATAGGGTTATCATCAATTTTATAAAAATTATATTTTGCATCATTAATAAGTATTGTAAATGAATTATCGCTACAAATAATCTCTTGCTCAGGAATAATATTACTAGATTCAATGCTATAAAGACCTTTGCCAACTTTTTTATAGCTGCCTTTGCTGACTAAGTCCGTATCACTTTTTTCTTTTTCTAAATGATTATAGTAATAATATAATTGATCTTTTTCATCAAAACTTATAGAGGAAAAATTTAGCTCGTCACAATTATAGGTTCCATTTAATACATCTGGTTTAGCGAAAGCATTTGGAGAATATAAAGATTTCATAAAAATAATAATAGCAATTAATAAAATCAAACCTAGAAAATACTTCTTTTTCATTAATGAGTTCTCCTTCTGTAAGAAATTCAAAGGATTAGCATTTTGAATTGAGCGTAAGCTAATTTGTATTTGGCATAAACATCCCTGAAATCAAGCCTTTTAACTTAACTTCATTATAATAATCATTAAAAGAATATTCATATAAAATGTCATCTTTTTTATCATCTGTTGATAAAGTTTTGTCCATAGCTTCTTGGTAATTTTTAAAGTGTTTTGGTATCATATCATCTTTTATTGCTTCACTTTTTATAGTTATATATGGAGTCCCAATTAAACTTTGATACTCCCAAAAATATTTGAACCTATATGTTATATCTTTTTCGTCAACAAATGTAATTCCTACAATATATCTATCGCCCCAGACTTTATCTCTACCTGAGTATGAATCTTCAATATACTCAAAGTCATCAGTTTCCTTTAAAAAATTATGGACAGCATGTAAAGCTACATCAGAACGTATCCTTTGTTTTGCATAGAAAATATAAAAGATGCTAGATAAAATAATAAATATGATAATAAATAGTATAGTTTTTTTTATTAGTTTATTCATAAGTATTATACTCTCCATGATGTCCGGCTTGAGTCCATATTGTCAGATTCGTAAATTTTAGTGAAGTTCGAATTTTATTCTGTAAACTCTATCATATTTTCAAATGTCATGTCATCTGGGCCTATAAGGTCTACAAAAGTAACATCTTCAGCGATATATCCATCATTCTTGTCTCTAAAATAATCTTCGTAGGTATATCGTTCAGATGCATAGGATGTTCCTATATTAACAATGATGATATTAAGGAATAAAATTAGAACAGATAAAGATTTTAATAACTTCATATTTTCTTTCCAATCTTTTTCGTAGTTAGGATAAATAAACGTTCTTAACAACATAAACAAATACTTAATACCATAAAATATAAAATTAATTTTTAAATAATTGAATAAGGCTGTGAAAGGTTAACGATTAAAAAATAATTTTATATTAATATTATTATACGAAAAAGAATGGTAAATATTGTTAAAATTTTAATACAAAAAATTAACAGATTGAGACATTTAATTTCTATTGTTATATTAATTGGCTATTTAATTATTAATTAAGAAGTCTTAATAACGTTCTTATTATTTTCTCACAAAATATTTTTTCTCATTTTGATTCATTGAGTTGGGCAATTTGTCTATGGAGATTTTAATCTTGAGCGCTTACCCTTGCATATCCTATAAGCATATTTGATTCCACCTTCCTTTTTATAAAATAAAATATAGTATTTAAAAAACAATTTAAAAAACCCATACATAGTTTGTATGAATTTTTAAATTCAGGATTATTTAGAATTAAATATTCCAGAAATCAAGCCTTTTACTTTAACTTCTTTATAGTAATCATTAAAAGTATATTCATATAAAATGTCATTTTCATAGTCATCCTTTGTTGCATAAGATTTAGCCTGAGCTTCTTTATAATCCTTAAAGTGTTTTGGAATCAGAGTTTCTTTTGGAGAATCGTTATTTAAAATTACTCTTGGTGGGCCAACTAAACTTTGATATTCCCAAAAATATCTATAATCATATATTATGGCTTCTTCATCTATAAATTTAACTCCTACAATATATCTATCTCCCCAAACTTTATCTCTACCAGACCAAGAGTCTTCAATATACTGAAAATCATCCGTTGTCTTTAGAAAACTATGAACAGCATGTAAAGCTACATCAGAACGTATCTTTTGCTTTGCATATGCAAAATAAAAGATACTAGAGAAAATAATAATAAAAAGAAAAAGTAATATTATTTTTTTAATTAGTTTATACATAAGTATTATACTCTCCATGATATCCGGCTTTAATCCATTTAGGTAAATCATATAGTCTTACTATTGTAGTAGTAGTAAAAGTTATGGTTCTAACCTCTTGAGGATACTTAAAAATTTATTATATTTTTTCTAAATCCAGAATTATTATCATACACAAAATTATTTATAGTTTTATTAAAAATTCAAAGGTGTTTTGTCTATGGTCTGAATCTTATTTTTTTAGATAAATAAGATTCTATGAGATTTATAGTTTAACTTAACTATTAGAAATATCAATCTGTACATTTTTCAAGTTGGAAATATAAAACTTGTTACTTTATTGTATTACATTTCTTGAAATCTAACTTTATAATTAAACAATAATTAACTCTATATAATTTTAAGAATGTTTGAGGTGATTAATATATGCATTCAAACTATAATAACCTATTCAATATTGAACTTGATTTAGTCTGGGCTATTTGGCTAGGAATAATTTTATCAATTATTATTACAAAGAAGATTAGAGATATAGCTTTTCTTTTTAGCAAATGTTTTTTTAAAATCCTAAAAAAATTTAAAAGATTATTTATGTAAACTGCTCAGCATTATAGCTTCATTTAGCATACTGAAATTATTCCAAATTCAAAACAAAAAACTCCTTAATTTAAAAGGTCTTATACCTATTCATAATTTATAAGGAGTTTCTATCTAATTACTTTAATCTAAAAGTAATTATAATTACTTCGATGTATTATTGCATGATTTACAACTAATAAAATCTAAATTTTGATAATATTTTTAAATATTAGCTTGCTCGAAAGCATAATACACTGCGTTTACTGCGCTTTCAAAATCTTCATTTTCTATTCCTATAATTATATTAATCTCACTAGAACCCTGCGATATCATTCTCACGTTAATTTGCTGTTCTTTTAGGGCAGTAAATAATCTAGCAGATATTCCTCTTGTTCTTATCATGCCTTTACCAACTACTGCCATTAATGCCATGTTTGGATATACCTCTACAGAATCTGGGCTTAATTTAATCCTTATCTCCTCGATAACCTTATCAAGTTTATTTCTGAGCTCTTCATCACTAATAATTAATGATACAGAATCTATGCCTGAAGGTATATGTTCTACTGAAATATCATTATCTTCAATTATTGATAATAGCTTTCTTAAAAATCCTTTTTCCTCATTCATAAGCATTTTTTCAATTGCTATAACTGTAAAATCTTTTTTCCCTGCTATTCCTGTAATAGTTTTAGGATATTTAGGGCTTTCAAAATCACTTAGAATAAGAGTTCCTTCATCCATAGGGTTATTAGTATTTCTTATCTGAATAGGAATTTTTGATTTTTTTACTGGAAACACAGCATCTTCATGAAGTACAGAAGCTCCCATGTAAGATAGCTCTCTAAGCTCTTTATATGTTATTTTTTCGATATGTCTTGGATGGTCAACTATTCTAGGATCTGCTTTTAAAAATCCAGATACATCAGTCCAATTTTCATACAAAGAAGCGTTAACTCCATTTGCAACTAGTGAGCCCGAAAAGTCAGAACCCCCCCTTGAAAATACTTTTACAATCCCTTTATCAGTAGCTCCATAAAATCCAGGAATAACAGCATAATCATAGTCTAGCGACATTTTATAAAGCCTTGACTGAGTCTCATCAAAGTTTAATTTGCCATCTTCAAGAAAAACTATCACTTCAGCTGCATCTACAAACTTAAACCCTAAATATCCAGCTAACACAATTGCATTAAGATATTCTCCTCTACTTACTATGTAATCAAGGCTCTTATTCTGATAGACTGTATTTTTAATTTCTTCACAATAACTTGATATATCTAAATCAAGTTCAAGCTCATTACATATTTGTATATATCTATCTTCAATTATTTTGAATGTCTCAATAAATTTCTCTTTATTTTCAATGCTATTATAGCATTGAAATAGCAAATCAGTTATCTTTTCATCGTCCTTATATCTTTTGCCTGGTGCTGAAGGCACAATATATTTTCTCTTTTTATTGGAAAAAACTATATCCTTCACTTTTTTAAACTGATTAGAATCAGCTAGTGAGCTTCCTCCAAATTTTGCTACGATTATTTCACTCAACAATGTTTCCCCCTTAAATCAATTTGTCTTCACTATACAAACAGATGTTTTCAATATAAAGATTTAATGATCTTATAGCTTTTTAGTGGGGTTGTCAAGGATAAAAGATTATTTTTATTTATGAATTAAATTTTCTTCCAATACATTTTGCTGTCAGAAAATTCATATGTCAGTAAATTTTCATCAGACATATATGATAAGTACGACCGTAATGTACTTCCTACTAGTATATATTGGTTAGCATCCATTTTTAATGAATATACAGAAAATATATACTGAAGAATATCTTCAAATAATTGTGGATTTTCACAAAATAGCAAAATATGATTAACAATTTCTTCTATCTTATTTCTATTAGCTTTTATCAAGCTCTTAATATTTTTCGTAGGCTCACAGTGAGATGGTACGTAAATATCAGCCTCTAATCCATCTAGCATATTGAGAGTTTCTATATATGCTTTAATATCATATATAAAAAATATGTGATACTTATTTATTATTTCCTCTGAAAAAAGACTGTCTCCTAAAAAAGCTACTTTATCGTCAGTTATAATACCAATCATATCAAAAAAATGCCCTGGAAGCTTAATATAAGATAAGCCTATGATTCCAGCTGTTTCTATATCAGAGGTTGGATTGCTTGCTTCTGCCATTATAAATTTGTTTCTGATAGCTTTAAATGGATATCCTCCATACAAAAATGAGGGTTCTAAAACTGGATGCTTAGTAAACGAATTTTCAATACTTGTAGATATAATTTCGCAGTCGTGTCTTGCCTGAAGCATTTTATTGCCCCCAACATGATCTGCATTTGAATGAGTATTTATTATTCCTTTCAAGGTCCAATTATTTTCTTTAATATGCTTGTCAATTTTTCTAGCTGCATCTTTGTCATTACCACTGTCAATCAAATATATCTCTTTATCATTTATTTTAAATAATCCTACCTTTGAAGGAGAGTTAATATAATAGGTTTTATTAGTTAATGAAATTAATTCATACATGATTCTACCTCCATAAAAAAAGATTAAATGATATTTTTACTATAATATCACTTAATCTTCTATTTATCTTCCATAAAAATATTTTTTTGCATAATTTATTAATTATTTTAAAATAGAGTATCAACATTACATTTTTTGATAATTTTTATCAAAAACAATTAGGGCTTTTTTTGAAAGTTTTTAAATCCCTCTGAATATACAATACTATTGTCTTTTAAAACCCACATTGCTTCTAATCCTTCTTTGGATTCAACTAGTTTTTTACCTTCTTCAAGAGGTAAATTAAATACAGCTGTAGAATATGCATCAGCTATACCTGAATCTTTAGCAACTATACTCACTTGTCTAAAATATTCTGATGGAAATAACGTACTTGTATCTATAATATGGTGATATCTTTTTCCATCTACCATATAATATCTTTCATAGTCTCCACTTGACACTAGCGACATATCGCTTAAGTATAAAGTTCCTGTTATATCCTCGTCACTATCCTTGTTTGGATTTTGAATACCTACTCCCCAGGGCTTATTATTATCCTTAAGTCCAATTGCGCATACATTACCACCAACACTTATAACTCCGTTATCAAATCCATTTTTCTTAGCCTTCTCTACCACTTTTTGAGTTGCATAGCCTTTAGCTATTGCTCCTACATCAAGTTTCATATTTTTGTCAGGTAAATATACTGTAGAATTTATTTCATCTATAATGATTTCATTTATATCTGTGAACTTATTTGCATTTTGTAAATCTATAAGCTTCGGAAGCTCTGCCTTCTCAGGTTCTTCAACTCCATTATCCCTATATCTGCTCCAAATTCTAAGCACTGGTCCAAAAGCTATATTAACCTTTTTACCTGTTTCACTATACATCTCTTTGGAAAAATTAATTAAATCAATTATTTCTTTATCAACTTCTACTGGTTTAATTCCAGCATTATCGTTAATTGTTTTGATATTGTTTACACCTTCAAAATCATCATAGATATTATATAGCTGATGATAATGTTCTAATTCTTTATAAATAAATTCTGATTGCTTTTTAAATTCTTCTTCACTTTCAGAATAAGATATTATTTTAGTTACAGTATTAAATAAAATCATAAATTCTGCACTATAGGATTGCTTTTTAGGTACACAGCCAGTAATTAATATTGAAAAAATAGTGAAGATCATTATGATCTTCACTATTTTAGTACTTCTTTGCATAGATTAGTTTGCTTTTTTAACTGAAGCTTCAGCTAGTTTAATGAAATCAGTAACATGTACAGTTACAGATGACTTAAGTTCTTCTTCTTCAGTTAACCCATCAGCAGAAACTTTCATACCTTTTACTTCATCGGCTGTTTTACCTTTTATAAATTCTGCAAAAGCATCAGCTTGCTCATTCCACTCTTTGCCAATTGCTGAAGCTTTTTTCATTCCGTAGCCTTCTCCAAGCTCTTGCTTAGTTTTTAGCTCAGCTGTTAAATCAGAAGTGATTTTACCTGTAGCATCAAAATTAATATTAGCTTGAGAACCATCTATCATAGCGCTAGTGATTTTTCCATCAGCATCTGTAGTTGTAACAACATAAGTAGAATATGCTTGAGCAAGTCCTGCCTCATCTCCTGCATCTTTAGATTTTGCAATATTAGTTTCAATCGCAAGACCTAATTTGTCAGTAGAAGATGCACCGATTTCTTTAGCATTAGCTGCAGCTTTTTCAATACCAGCTATAAAATCTTTAACTTTAACAGTAACAGATCCTTTAATGTCGTCACCAGTTGGCACGCCTTCTTCTGTAACTGCAATACCTTTTATTTCTTCAACTGTCTTACCTTTTACATAATCAGCAAAAGCAGCAGCTTGCTCATTCCACTCTTTACCGATAGAAGATGCTTTTTGCATTCCATATTCAGTTCCCATATCAACCTTTGATTTAAATATTGTAGCTAAATCAGTAGTGATTTTTCCTTCTTTAGAAAAATTGATTTTAGTTTGAGCACTATCAATTACTGCGTTTACAATTTTACCGTCTTTATCAACGATAACTGCAATCGCTAAAGAATCTGTCTGAGCTAGACCATCTTCTTCTGCTGCATCCTTAGATTTAGCAACACTTGAAATAACAGCAAAACCAGTTTTTGCGTCTCCAGCTGCTGGCTCAGCAGTTTCCTCAACTGCAGGCTCTTCAGTTGGTGCTGGCTCCTCAGTAGTTGTTGATCCTCCACAAGCTGTTAGTGAAAAGATCATTGCAAATGACAATAAACCTGCTAACATTTTTTTCTTCATAAACAAAACTCCTCCTATTTTGTAAAATAAATTTTTTATTTAAAGGATAGGTATGAACTACCTTCCATTAAACCAAGTTCATAAAGCAAAAATAAAAACAAATAATTAAAGTAAATTCTTTAGCTTAAGATATTTAGTCCTATTCTTTTTAAAGTAAATTATCTATCATCATGGTTATGACTAATCCTAAATTTAAGATTACATAATTTTTTATAGAAACTATAAAGGTTTCTGATTTAACCTGTTGGTTCTCAAATTCTTTTAATTTTTTTGCCACAGGAATTATTCCGACTAATGCTACTAGTGAAATTACTCCTAATTCTCCTATAAATACAAGAACAGGAATCATTAAATATGATATTATATATATCCATTTAAAGATACTAACTGAAGCTTTTTTACCGATATAGTAAGGTAAAGTATGTCTTTTTTGCAAAATATCCTTTTCTAAATCACAAGTATTGTTTGCAAGCATTATCCCTGCAGTTGTAAGTGTTGGGATGGCAAACAATAATACTAAATGAATTAAATTAATATAGTTTGCCTCTAATAAAATGTGTGTATCGGTAAACAAGACTTTTAAATAATATCCCTCAGGAAAATTAATGTACAGTAAAATCAGAGGAATAAAGAATCCATAGAATATCCCCGAAATTATTTCTCCAAAGGGAGTTCTTGAAATAGGAAGTGGTCCAAAGGTATAAAAAATACCAAAGGCAAAGCATAAACTTCCTAAAACCAAAACTATCCAATCTGTATAGTAAACCAATACTAATCCTAGAGCTATACTAATTGCTAACATTATATATATTAATGTTCTGCCCTTTTTCCTGCTATATGGAATACTTTCACCATTGGTTTTAGTATCAATATAGTTGTTAATTGCAGTTGTTTCTAAATCAAATAAAAACATAGCCATAAAAAATAGGATAGTTTCAAATATTTTTACTTGTTGGTTTTTAGACATAAGATACAGTATTGATATTAGAAAAGGAAATAAGCTGGTTATCTTAGTTTTAATTTCAGTAAACTGAAAGTATCTGGATATAGTAGTGCTGCTTTTTTCCATATTTATCTCCTTGCTGCTACATCTAAAACATTTTTTATCATAGTATATTTTTCAGAAGATATTTCTAGCTTATCTAAGCAAACTATACTCTTGTCATAATATCTGTCACTAAAAGCTTTTGTAAATTCCACTCCACCAAAATTTATTATTTCTCTAGCTAGAATATTTTTATCATATCCTTGCTCTAGCTTCTCGCGAATAGTTTCATTTTTCTTCATTGCATATATTAACGGAAGAGTAATGACTCCTTTTGCAATATCAGATAAAACCGGTTTATTTGATTCAGCTTGAGTAAGCTCATAATCCATACAATCATCAGACATTTGGAAAATCATTCCTATATATCTTCCAATATTTTTGTATAAATCCACATTGGACTTTGGCTCTCCTAGAACGATAGCTCCACTGACAAATGCGGCTTCAAAGAGCGCTGCTGTCTTACCTCTAATTATTGTTAGATATCTTTTTAAGCTCAAATTATAATTGAATAGATTCGTATCCTGCATAAGCTCGCCAAGACATACAGATTTCGCATAATTTGCAAGTGAATACTTTTTGTACTCATCTTTTATATCCACTTTTAGAGCTAATTCAATAGCCATAGCTAGGATATAGTCTCCACAGATAACTGCAGTTTTCTTATCGAATCTACTTTGTAAGCTATCCATCCCTCTTCTTTTAGGGGAATCATCTATGATATCATCGTGTACCAGTGTAGCTAAATGAAAAAGCTCGATTGCAACTGCTAAATTAATCGCATCCTCGTGAACAAATTGATTTTCATCCGATGCTACAATAAGAATACAATTCCCTCTAAGATTTTTCCCTAGTGATTTTGATAAATACGAAGTGCATTCTCTAATAGAAGGTGGCGTTTTCCTTAAAACCTCTACTAGCTTATTATTAAATTCATTTTTTGCTGATTCTAAACTAATCATGATATAGATACCACTTCCTAGCAAAACCATTATTTCTCCATGCTTTCTTTAGCCATGGCATTACATAGTAATCAAGTCCTAAGGTTCTACCAGCACCGATAAGCACAGCAATTCCAGCAAATATCATCCAGAAAGTATTTAAATATAATCCTGTTGTAGTTACAAACATTATCTGAAGCACTACCGATGCCCCAGCAGATAAGAAAGTAAATAACCCTGCTATTAGAGCAAGTCCAATTGCAATTTCCGCAAGAACTATAAATGATTGCATAAATACTTGCATACCATCACTTGATATTACAAATTTATCTAACATAGAATTTAAAAAAGGTATGTCAATTTTGAAAGCGAAATCACTAAGTCCAGCTTCAGCTACAGGCTTTCCACTTACAAAGAACACTTTTAATAATCCAAATATATCCCAGTTTATTATCGCTTGTCCAGCAGCCTGAACTGCTTCTCCTAGGGCCTCACCAGCACCTGTCGCAGCTGTAACTGCATCAGCTGCAGCCTCAGCAGTTCCTGTTGCAGCACTTACAGCATCTGCTCCAGCCTCAGCCCAAGCTCCAGGATTAATAATACTTTGATACCAAGCATTTGCTCCTCCAAAGAAGCCAGATAGCTTTGGTGCATCTAGCCAGCCTTCCATTACTTTCTTTATACCCTCAAATAGCCACACCATACCAAGCCATACTCTAAGTGGTACCATCAAAAAGCTTGGAGTAACGTTAGAGAAATGTCCTCCGACTATACTTCTATTATTCCTAATTGTAAAAAATTCATGTTTTAAATAGCTGAATATCTTAGTCCAACCCATTACTTGAATGAAATAAACCATATTGATAAGATGTTTTACCATCATTGCAAAGAAAGATGGAAGATTCATCATCATTTTAGGAGTACCAACTCTTGCTACTGCATATCTTCCTCCAACTGAAACCATAACTCCGTGAAACTCAGGCTTATATTTTTTTAGCTGACCACTCTTTGTAATTGAAGTAAAAATATTATGTGCAGCTGTAGAAGCGGAATGTTCACAGTTTTCAACCATCTGTGGAACCGGAGCTGCTTCTCCCTCTGGTATATAAAACATGTTATCTCCAATAACATATACTTTTTCATCGTCAATTGATCTTAAATAAGGGTCTACTTTAATTCTGCCTCTTCTTTCAGAGCTTATTTTTGAAGCAGCGTCATTTGTAATATCTGACCCTTCAATTCCCGCAGCCCATATTACTGTTCCAGCTGGAAAAACATTTTCCTTGTCATTAATTTTAACTTTTATAAAGTCCTTGCCTATTCCAACTACCCCAGCACCAAGAATCATATTTACATTCATTTTTTTAAGTCTATTTTCAACTTTATCCGATAATTTTTCTGGAAGAATTGGTACTGTTCTTGGTAATATATCTACATTATTTAGCGAAACATCTGATTTATTAATTTCGTACTTATGACATAAAAATGGAACATATTCTGCAAGCTCTCCTATCATTTCTACGCCTGTAAATCCAGCTCCAACTACATAAAAGCTAAGCAGTAACTTTCTTTTCTGTGCATCAGTTTCAAGTGCAGCTTTTCTAAATGATTCATGTATATGCTCTCTTAATTTAACTGCATCATCATAAGACCATAGTTTGTGACTGAATTCTTCAGCGCCCTCTACACCAAAATATGTAGGCTTTGAACCAGCTGCAATAACCAAGTAATCATAAGGATAATCAGTAGTTTTTCCTACCAGTTTTTTGTTTTCAAAATCAACATTATCTATATCATCCATTACTACATTTACTTTTCTGCCAGCAAATATTTTCTTTAGACTCATTTTTATACTGTCTTCATCAACTCTATTTGCAGCTACTTCATGTAGCTCAGTAAGCATAGTGTGAAATGGATTTTTGTCGATTATTTTTATAGATATATCGGTATTTTTTTTAAACTTTTTCTCAAGCTTTTTAGCAGTTAAAACCCCTGCGTATCCAGCTCCTAAGACAACAATTCTCTCCATTAATACATCCTCCTGTTCTATAATATACTAATAAAGTATATCATCAGTTAGTTGCTCTTACAACTATTTTTGATAAAAAAATAATTAAATTTGATAGTTTTTTTTATATGATAATTGTAATCATAGTAAAATTTATTTAAATTTCAATTATTTTACAATTTATACCCAGGAAATCTTTTTCCTACTAAAAAATAAAAAAATATTTGCAAAATTTTCAAAATTTATTGAATTTGGTGTTGACAAGTTGAATTTCTTATACTAGAATAACTAAAACAATCATTTAAATGCTTTGAAAGAGACAAAACTATTCACTTAGCTATTTACAGAGAGTCGGAAGTGCTGAGAACCGACAATAGCAGAATACAATGATCACTCTTGAGCAGTTTCTTCGAAAGATTAAACAAGTAGAAGAAAACGGATGCCACCGTTAACAAGGCTAAGGTTGATAGACCTGAATAAAGTGATGGCATGAACGCCATAAATAGGGTGGTACCGCGAATCCTTCGTCCCTATAAGTCTATTAATTAGATTTATAGATACGGAGGTTTTTTTATTTTATATTTTAAATAGGAGGTAACAAAATGCAGACGAATGTACAAGTTAATTTAATTTCTGGAATTGATTCTGCTCTTAGAGCTGTAACTATGCTAAGACGAAAGGGTATCAAATTTTATGAGATATCTATTTATAGCACTTCGTTAAGCCTCATCATTCCTATTGAAACTGAATCTATAGTAAGAGCACAGCTCTCCAAGCTATCAGATATAGAAGTATTAGTTAATTAATTTTTATTGTATTCAAAATACAATATTCACAAAATAATTTAAATATTACTTAGGAGGAATTTAAAATGTATTACGAAAATGATGTTCAAGCAGATGTACTTAAAGGTAAAAAAATAGCTATTCTTGGTTACGGTAGCCAGGGTCACGCTCATGCACTTAACTTAAAAGAATCAGGTCTTGATGTATTAGTTGGCCTTAGAGAAGATAGTAATAGCAGGTCAAAGGCTCTGGAAAGCGGGCTTACTGTTAAGTCTGTTGATGATTGCGTTAAAGAAGCTGATGTTGTTATGGTTCTATTACCTGATGAAAAGCAGAAGGAAGTATATGACAGCCAGATTGAAAAAAATTTAAAACCTGGTCAATCACTTGTATTTGCTCATGGATTTAATATTCACTATAAACAAATCGTTCCACCAGAGTTTGTAGATGTTTTTATGGTTGCTCCAAAGGGACCAGGGCATCTTGTAAGAAGAACCTATGAAAAAGGAAGCGGAGTACCTGCCCTCATTGCTGTACACCAAGACTACAGCAGTAATGCTAAAGATAAAGCACTTGCATATGCAAAAGCCCTAGGTTCATTAAGAGTAGGAGCTATTGAAACAAGCTTTAAAGAGGAAACAGAAACTGATTTATTCGGTGAACAAGCTGTACTTTGTGGTGGGGTTACAGAATTAATTAAAGCAGGATTCGATACCTTAGTAGAAGCTGGCTATCAAAGTGAAATAGCATATTTTGAATGTCTTCATGAAATGAAACTAATTGTGGACTTACTTTATGAAGGTGGATTTGAGAAAATGCGTTATAGCATTAGTGATACTGCTGAATATGGAGATTATAGGGTAGGACGTAGGATAGTAAATCAGGAAGTGAGAAATGAAATGAAAAAAGTACTTTCAGAGATACAAGATGCTACATTTGCAAATCAGTGGATTGAAGAAAATAGAACAGGTAGACCTTTTTATAACCAGGTTAAAGCCGATGAGCTTAAACACCCTATTGTTAATACAGGCAAAAGCTTAAGAACAATGATGAAACTTGAAGGTGATAAGTAATGAATAGTGACAACCTAAAAAAAGGCTATGCAAGAGCTCCTCATAGAGCTCTGCTTAAGTCTCTGGGACTTGATGATGAGGACTTTGAAAAACCTTTCATTGGAGTCGTAAATGCATTTAATGAAATTGTCCCTGGCCATATCCATCTACGAGAACTAGCCCAAGAAGTAAAAAATGGAATCTATGCTGCTGGAGCTATACCATTTGAGTTTCCTGTCATAACAGTATGCGATGGTTTAGCAATGAATCATGAGGGAATGAGATATTCTTTGCCAAGTAGAGAGCTTATTGTTGACAGTATAGAAGTGATGGTAAAAGCACATGCATTTGACGGCCTAGTGATGATTCCAAACTGTGATAAATCTGTTCCAGCTATGCTTATGGCTGCAGCCAGACTTAATATTCCTTCAATAATAGTAAGTGGAGGCCCCATGCTTAAAGGAAAATCCGCTACTAAAGATTTGGATTTAGTTAGCGCCTTTGAGGCTGTTGGAAGCTTTGCTGATAATAAAATCACATCTGAGGAATTATTAGAAATAGAGAATATGGCTTGTCCTACCTGTGGAAGCTGTGCAGGAATGTTCACAGCAAATTCTATGAACTGTATTACAGAAGCTTTAGGTATGGCTATGAGAGGAAATGGTACTGTTCCAGCCGTACTTTCAAAACGAAAGCTATTGGCACGTAAATCAGGTAAGTTAGTCGTTGATTTAGTAAATAAAAATATTCTTCCTAGAGATATAATGACCAAGGAAGCTTTCCAAAATGCACTAGCTGTAGATATGGCACTTGGATGTTCTACAAATACCATCCTTCATTTAACTGCTATCGCAAATGAAGCAATGGTGGATTTTGATTTATCCTTGGTTGATGAGGTTAGCAAAAAAGTTCCCAACTTATGTAGGCTATCACCAGCTGGTGAAGCTCATATAGAGGATCTCAACGACAGTGGTGGAATATATGCTGTAATGAATGAGCTTTCTAAAGCAAATCTAATAAATCTAAATGTAAAAACTGTATACGATAAAGCTCTTGGCGAGCTTATAGCTGATATAAAAAAAGGATTAGTAATTAGAGATATAAGTAGTCCATATTCACCTACAGGAGGAATAAAAGTCTTGTATGGAAATATAGCTCCAGACGGCTGCGTTGTAAAAAAATCTGCAGTAGATGAAAAGATGTTCAATAAAACTCTTAATGCTAGAGTTTTTGATTCCGAAGAGGAAGCAGTAACTGAAATATTGTCTGGAAATATACAGCCAGATGATGCAGTATTAATAAGATATGAGGGTCCTAAAGGGGGACCAGGAATGAGAGAAATGTTATCCCCTACTTCAGCTTTATGTGGAATGGGCTTAGATGATAAAGTTTGCCTAATCACAGATGGACGTTTTTCTGGTGGAAGCAGAGGAGCTGCAATTGGTCATGTTTCTCCAGAAGCAGCGGTTTGCGGTCCTATATCATTAGTTTTAGATGGTGATATTATAATTCTTGATATTGATAAGGGTTCTATTAATCTCGATTTATCTACAGAAGAACTAAATAGAAGAAAAGCTTCTGCAGAATTTGAATTAAAATTGCCAAAACAAAATATTGGATACTTAAAAAGATATGCTGATTCAGTATCATCAGCTTCTAAAGGTGCAATTTATAAATAGAAAGGAATGAATACATTGAACGGTGCAAAATACCTGATAGATTGCCTTTCTAAAGAAGGCGTGGATGTTATTTTTGGTTATCCTGGTGGAGCTGTGATTCCACTTTTTGATGCCCTGTATGAGTCTGAGGATTTTATACAAATTCGAACTTGTCATGAACAAGGTGCTTCTCACGCTGCAGATGGTTATGCCAGAACTACAGGTAAAGTTGGTGTTTGCATCGCAACCTCAGGTCCCGGCGCAACTAATATAATTACTGGGCTGGCTACTGCTTTTATGGACTCTGTTCCAGTTATAGCAATCACTGGTCAAGTAGGAAAATCACTACTTGGCAAGGACTCATTTCAAGAAATAGATATAACTGGCTTGACTATGGGAATAACAAAACATAATTTCCTAGTAACAGATGCTAATGACTTAAAAGATGTAGTCTCTAAAGCCTTTTATATAGCTCAAAATGGCCGGCCTGGCCCTGTATTAATAGATATATCTAAGGATGCTTTTATGCAGGAAATAGAGACTAAGGAATATCATAAGATTGATAAAACTACAGATAAAAGACATCTAAACTATCAAGCTGAAATCGACAAGGTGGTTAATCTAATTAAATCATCTAGACAGCCTGTTATTTACGCTGGTGGTGGAGTAATAAAAAGTAAATCTTGGGATAGCTTGCATGAGCTTTCTACTAAACACAATATTCCTGTAGTGAACTCAATTATGGGTCTAGGTTCTTTTGATAGAAATTCTAACCTATCTTATGGCATTGTCGGAATGCATGGCGATAAAGACGCAAATATGCTTTGCTATGAAAGTGATTTAATTTTAGGTGTAGGGGTAAGATTCTCTGATAGAGCTATAGGTAATAGAAACGGGTTTACTAAAAATTCAACTATAGTTCACATTGATGTTGATGAGACTGAACTAGGTAAAAATATTGATGTTTCATATGAAATTCTAGGTGATTTAAACGAAATCATGAATGAAATAAGCACTAAGCTTATGGAATATAAATCCCCTCATACTAGAAGCAATGATTATTTAGCAAAAGATTATGAAGGCTTTCATCCAAAAAATATTTTAACTGTAACTCAAAAATCTGTACCAGAAAATACTGTAGTTGTAACCGATGTCGGTCAGCATCAAATCTGGACCGCTAAATTCTGGAAGTTTTCGCTTCCTATGAAATTTGCAACATCTGGTGGACTTGGTACTATGGGTTTTGGTATGGGCGCAGCTCTTGGTGCAAAGCTTGGAAATCCAGATTCTCATGTTCTGCTTATAACCGGAGATGGCTCATTTAGAATGAACCACCCTGAACTACTTACTCTTTCAAGGCACAACATCCCTATTACAATTTTGCTTTTTAATAACTCGTCACTAGGAATGGTAAGGCAGTGGCAGAATCTATTTTGCAATTCAAGGTATGCTCAAACAGATATAAACGATGGCTTAAACCTAGAGTTTTTATCAAAAGCATATGGAATAAACTATTATAAAGCTTCAGATTTAGATACATTAGAATCAATCCTAAAAGTTCAGGATAAATCTCAGATTAATTTAATAGAATGCCTTTTAGATAGTGATATAGGAGCATATCCAATAGTCCCTCCTGGGAAATCTATTGATACTCTACTCACTGAGGATTAAATTTTGCTTACTTTGCCAACTGGGTCTACATGGATTACTATATCTATCCCAGTTTGGCTCATAATATCTTTTTCTATTTTATCTACGATTGAGTGAGCATGAACTAACTCAAGTGAATCAAGCAGCTCAACATGAACAGAACCTATCGATCTTCCTGGACCATAATCGTGTATTCTCAAATCATGTATTCCAATAATATACTCATTTTTTTGGATGAAACTACATACTTTCTCTACAGTTTCCTCTGATGGTGATTGTCCAAGAAGTATATTTACAGTGTCTTTTGATATATTAAACCCAGTGTAGATTATTATAAGAGAAACAAGGACTCCTACAAACCCATCCACTGGAGCATTTACATAGCGCTGAATTACTGTAGATAAAATCACTGCACTAGTTGCTATAACATCGTTAAGGCTATCAGCTGCAGTTGCTTTATTTATACTTGAATTTATAGTTTTTCCAATATAAGAGTTATAGGAAAACATCCATATTTTAACTAAAATTGACATAAGTAAAATCAACATTAATATAGGATTAAATATTACTTCTTCAGGATTTCGTATTTTATCTACTGAGCTTTTTAATAGTTCAAAGCCTACTAACATGATTATAAAAGAGACTATTAGAGAAGATATATATTCTATTCTTCCATGACCAAATGGATGTTCCTCATCGGGTAAAGAATTACTCATTTTCACTCCTAGTATAGTTACTATAGAGGTACCCATGTCGGATAGATTGTTAAATGCATCAGATATTATGGCTATACTGTTCATAATTAATCCTATAGTCAGCTTGAGTCCAAACAAAAATAAATTACATAGGATGCCTAAAATACCTGACAATATCCCATAGGATTCTCTTACATATTTATTTTCTACGTCATTATAGTTTTTTACAAATTTTTTTATAATTAATTTTATCAATTTATAACATCCTCTTCTAAAATAATCAAATTTACTCAATGCTTTATATTATATTCAAAATTATATTATAGCCCTAAGCTTATGTTTTGTTTAGAAATTTATTAGAATAAGTTTAGTCATTTCTATATATAATAACATTTTTCTTAAAAACAAACATAAAAAAACTCACAAAAGACTAAACTTTTGTGAGTTCTTAATTTTATTATTCTTGTACTAGAGGGTATCCCTTATTAATCCATCCACCTTCACCTGTTGCTGGTGTTCCTGCTCCAAAGTTCATGGAAACTGCATCATATCCTAAAATTCTTAGGCCTGCTACTGCTTGTCCAGCTGTTTGTCCTGTATAGCAGTAAACAATAATTTTTTTGTCTGTTGGTAAAGTTCCAAATGATTCTTGCATTCCTTTTCCAAACGGAATGTTGATTGCTCCTTCAATATGTCCTTTAGCATAATCTTCTGCTTTTCTAACTGATAGGAACTGTATAGTTTCATCCTTTGCGTCTAATAACGCTTTTGCATCATCTTCACTTATCTTATGATTTTCGTAAGTAGTTCCTTTTGCTGCTACTAACTCATCAAAGTACACTTTTATTGCATCCTTTAACTCTGGAGCAATATCTGCTGGAGTAGATTTTACTAGCTCTACAGCTTCTGTTTGAGTTACTTCCTCGATACCTTCAACATTTGAAAGTCCTAATTTCCATCCTAAGTTTATAGAACGAACATTATATCCAGCCATATTAAGAAGAGCTGTAGCTTGTCCAGCTGTTTGTCCTGTATAGCAGTATAAGTAAATATCTTTATCTACTGGTAAATTCTCAAGATTTTCAGCTATTGCTGGGCCCCAAGGAATGTTTACTGCATTCTTAAGATGTCCTTTGTTGTAGTCTTCGTTTGATCTAATGTCAACAACCAAAATATCTTCTTCTGCTTTTACTTTTTCAACCAATTCTTTTTCATCAATTTTGTAAATGTTTTCAGGCATATTAGCAAAATATGCATTTGCAGCGTCTTTAACTACATCCGCTTCTTCTACTTGCTCAGTTTCAGTGCTCTCAACTGGTGCTTGAGGAGCTTCTTGAGCTGGCTCTTGAGATGGAGCACATGCTGCAAGTGATAAAGACATAATTAATGCAAGTGAAATAACAGAAAACTTTGATTTCAATCTTTTCATTTATATACCCTCCTAATGTTAACGTTATCTTTTTAACGTTTTATCTTTAACTAAATATTAACATCTAATTTTCATTCCAACTAATATATATTAGTTATACTACATAAGGTTTTGTTATACATTTCACATGTGACAATAATTAAAATCTATATTAAGATATATTAAGTTAAAAAATTAGGAGTAGTAAAATGAAAATAAATAAAAATCAAATATTGTTATCCATAACTATAATTTCATATATATGCTTAAATATAATTTATCTAGATAAATTTCCTTTCGTTCATTCTGATGAGCCATGGCTTAGCGGCTTATCTAAAAATATGCTCGAAAATACCTCATTATCTGTTACTGAACCTTTTTTTGATTTAATGCCTAGATATCCTCACGCATTAAAAGTAGTTTTTCATTTGATTCAAATCCCTTTCATCTACTTTTTTGGTTATAATATTTTTTCAGTGAGATTAATATCTCTTATTTTTGGTCTATTGACACTATTTATATTTTATATTTTGTTAAAAAAGCTTACAAATAAAACTTTACTTTCCTATTTAGGCACACTTTTATTAGCTGTAGACATTCAATTTATTTATGCTTCACATTTTGCAAGGCAAGAAATACTCTTGCTTTTTATATTTTTAGTTTCCCTATACATTTTATTTATCTGTAGATTTAATATAACTTTAACACCATATAGAAACCAAAATTTAAATAAGCTTCTTAATAAGCTTTCTGTTTTTACAATAAAAAGCGAGCCACTTTTAATTGGCTCGCTAATTGGCGTATCTATAGGAATTCATCCTAATAGTTTTATAATATTTTTACCTATTTTTTTAATTTATAGTTTTGAATTTTTTTACAATAAACCAAAAAAAGATTATAAAATTTTTATATTTTTAACAACAGTCTCTTTTTTCGCTGCTTCATTTGTGTTAATTAGCTTTTATTTCGATAGTGACTTTGTAGCTCATTACTTTTCTTATGGCAAAAGTTTTAAGGTTGACTCATCTATTGTGGGAAAAATAAAAGGTTTTGCTAAATTTTACAAGGATATTATAGAGCGAAACGGAAAAACATATTACATACCTAATCTGGATTTCCAGTTTGTATTTTTTATAACTACTTTTATTTTATCTCTGATTGAATTAGTAAAAAACCATATAAATAATAAAAAGGCTGAATTTACATGTTTATTATATATAATTTTAAGTATAGCAGGTTTAAATTTAGGAGCTATGATTATTGGAAGATTTAACCAAACAAGTATTATTTTTCAGTTCCCACTTTATTATATCCTAGCCGTGTTATTAATCAGAAACTTAAGTTCTAAAGCCCAAAATCTAGTCTTAATTAGCATAATAATTATTTCTAGCTATTTTTCATATATAAATATAATGCCATATAAGAATCTCGAATATAATTCATATCTAAAGGTCTTAAATGCTATACCATCGGATAGTGTAGTATTAAGCAATCTAAATACTCACTATTATTTTCAAAGCTCAAATTTTTATGATTATAGAAATTTGCCATATCTTGAAGAAAATAATTTAAGCATTAAGGAATATATTGAAAAAAATAAAATTGAATATATAGTAATCACTGAAGATCTAAGTTTTTTTTATAATAATAAGCCTCACTATAATGGGGTTTATGGCAATATAGATTTTTATCCAGATTTAGAAGCATTTTTAGCTAAAAGGTGCAGTATAATTTCAAAAATTAAATCTAGACTTTATCCCATGCATATGGTTAAATTCACTGGCCTTTATGAAGAGTACAAATCCATGGCTGTTAAGGATTATTGGGACATTACAATTTATAAAGTTAATTACCCAATTAACTGATATATCTTATCGTATAAAGCTAAAATCTCATTATTTTTTAATCGATGTTCTTTAGGTATGTTTAGAGGAATGTCTATAATAGTATCTCCTAAAACAACTATTCTATCTGATATATTTAGCGCCTCTAAAATATCATGGGTGACAAATAAAACTGTCATCTCTTTTTTCTCACTCAAATCGACTAGTAGATTTTGCATGGAGGTTCTAGTTTGTGCATCTAGACTGGCAAATGGCTCATCCATGAGAAAAAGTGCTGGATTAAGACAAAGTGCTCTTGCCAGTGCTACCTTTTGCTTCATCCCTCCAGAAAGCTGAAAAGGATATTTATTTAAATCATCATCGTATTCTACAAGTGACAAATAGTTTCTTGCCAGACTGCCTATATCATTTTTTCTAAATTTAGATTTTTTATGCTTTTCAAGAGGAAAGCTAACATTTTGAAGCACTGTTTTCCAAGGAAAAAGTTGATTGAAATTCTGAAAAATCATAAATACTTTATAATCATAAGCACTATTGTTTATCTCTATATAGCCTTCATCTTTTGTTTCCATCGATGCAATTAATCTAAGTAAAGTTGATTTGCCACAACCTGATTTCCCAAGTATGCTAACAAATTCGCCTTTCATAATACTAAGCGATAAATCTGAAATAACTTTGTTTCCTTTATATGACTTATTTAAACTTTTAATTTCTAAAATAGGCTTCATTATATCATTCCCCATTTTTTTAAAGTTTTGTTTTCAAAAACTGAAAATAAATAATCCACCAAAGTACCTAATAGTACAATTACTATAAGACTTGCATACATAGCATTTGTATCCATAAAAACTCTTTTTTCAAATATATAGTACCCAATACCACTTTTTCCATCGATAGCTCCAAATATCATTTCTGCTCCTATTAAAGCTCTCCAGGCTCTAGCCCAAGCTACTTTCAGCCCTGTAATAACGCTTGGCAGTGCACCGATTAGCTGAATTTCAAAAAAACGCTGAAGCTTATTTATTCCAATCAAATCTGATAACTCTCTATATACTATAGGCTGAGTTTTTATTCCACTCTTAATATTTACCATAACAGGCCAAATTACAGAGTGAAGAATAATAAAAATAATAGAATTTTTCCCAGTTCCAAACCACAAAATAACTATAGGAAGTATAGCTAAGGAAGGAAGTGGATCTAGCATTGAAGCCAATGTATCTGATAAGCTTTCTATATATTTGTTATTCAAAGAAAAAATTACTAATATACATGCAACTAAAAATCCCAAAGCAAGACCTTTGAGAATAAATGAAATAGAATATGCTAATTTAATGTGTAAATCTTCCTGAAGAAACGAGTGTCCTAGAGCAGTAATAACTGCGCTAGGAGACGGAAATAATATTGGATTAAATATCTCAAGTTTAAACATTATTGACCATAGCATTACTATTATAAAAATCCAAAAAAATTTAATTTTAATCATAGTACCCATCCCATATTACTTCTTTTTCGTTATAAGCTTTTGATATATACTCTACCTTATTCATAAATTCACTAAATCTATTTACTCCCTTTATTTCCTGATTGAACTTTACCCCTTCCATATTCATAAAATCCTTGCTTTCGGGTATTGTCATATTGTATTTATCAGAAAAAATAGCAGCACTTTCTTCAGGGTTAGCTTCAATATAAATAAGGGCATCCTTAATAGCTTCATTTAAGATTTTAACTTTTTTTATATCTGTTTCATTTTCAATTTTTCCAGCACCTATTATAAATGTGAATTCTTCTCCAAAAGCTTCCTTAGATTCCAGTATTATTTTCATGTCTTTGTCTTTTAATTCCATCTGAGTATACGGGGGTGTTGTAAAGTGTCCTTTTATTTCGTTTTTAGCTCTAAGTATATCCATAGCATCAGGGTGACTCATTGCAAGTAGCATAGAATCAAATTTTTTCGGCTCATTAAAAGCTTTATCTGCTGCCATTGAAAGCAAAATGTGCTGTACACTCCCTTGCTGAGGTAGTGCTATTTTATCCTGAGCAGTGAAGTCTGCTAAAGTATTTATACTTGGCGAATTTACTACAAGCGACGAAGGAACACTCGAAAGTCCTGTAAAAGCTTTCCAGTTCATACCTTTATCATAACCAATCAAAAATGGAGGAATCGCCATAAATCCAAAATCTATATCACCAGAGAGCATTCCTTCTCTTATTGCTGCAGTATTTCCAAGCTGCTTCCAGCTAATAGTTGTATTAGGATATTTATTTTCTATAATTTTATTAATTTGGATTATCTCAAGTGGAAAATAGGCAGTTCCAAATTGATATCCTATATTAATCTCTAGATTATCTGGATTCTCGGCTTTTTTTGAAGAACACGATACTAAATTCATTGAAACTATTAATACAAGCAAAATCACAACTGACGTTTTTAATTTATTATATATTCTCATCGTAATTACCCCCACTACATCATTAATTTTCTAAATCAAGTAGAATATTTTCATTGTGTTCATTATATATTTTTAGTTTACTTAAAACTTTATCAATATTTTCATCTAGGCTAGCTTTATTATCTCCTTTTATAACTACATAGCCAACTCTAAGTCTAGCGTCTTGAATGTCTCCAAGTATATCTCCATCCTTATAATTATATCCAGCTGATAAAACCCCATTTATTGATAAGATTTCATTTATATCAGTCATTTTATTTATTAAACCTGGCTTTGCAAATAACATAATAACCTTTAGAAACTCTTTGTTTTTATCTATATCATAGTTCTCAATTTTAGAAATATCGATTTCTTCTCCAAGGCTCGATTTAATCAGAAAATCTAAAAAGTCGACTCCAGTTATTATCGGAATAAAAATATCTTCATAAGCCCCTCCTATTCTCGCAGCGATTTCATTTACAATTATTCCCCTATTTCCAATTAACAGTTGATAATAAATAGGTCCATTTTCAATATTAAATGCTGTTGTTATTCTTTCACTTATATCATGTATTTCTTTATAATATTTATCATAATATTTAGAAGGAAAAACATGGCTCTTGCATATACCTATATGTTTACCTGAGCTAAAAGTATTTCTATCTGTTATAGTAAGTATTTTCAGCTTTTTATTATAGACCCACCCACTTACAGTAATCTCGTCTGATTCATAATACTCTTCAATGAGTGCTATATTATCTCTTGAAAATGTCAACACTGAGTCGATATCAGTCTTTATTTCCTCTATAGTATTTAATTTGTACACTCCTCTTTGTCCTTGACTATCAATGGGTTTTATAACGTAGGGAGGATTTAAATTACTTAATTCTTCCTCCATAAAATTTTTACTTATAAATCTGAATTTTGCAGTTGGTATATTATTTTTTTCAAATATTTGTTTCATTTTACTTTTGTTAGTAACGTTTACTGCCGTTTCTACATCAATACAAAAAGGTAACCCTAATTCTTCAGAAACTTTTGCGCAAGTCAAAACTGGCTGATCCGTACCTAATGTCATTATTCCATTTATATTAAGTTTTTTCGCTTCCTCTAAGCATCTGCCATAATCAAAAGTGCTCGCTTTAACAAAAGTATCTGCAATTTCTCTGCCTGGTGGATTATCAAGATAATCAGCTACAATAACTTCATGACCAAATTCTTTTGCTTTATTTATTGCATTGACTTGGCATGAGCCTCCTCCTAATATCATTAATTTCAAGAGTTTTTCCTCCTTAATTTGATAAAATCTATTTCATACTGAGGTCTTTTATTGATATAAGTATCAAAATTTAATCTGCTATAATAAATAACTAAATTTATATAAAGCCTAGCTAATTTTCTTATATTATAATTTGATTTCCCCACTTCTCTTCGTCTATGACTTACATCTATATATGTTATATTTCTAGTTCTTTTAAATAATAAAGCTGATATATAAATAAAGTTTTTATCTGTTTTTATTATTTCGTCTATGATATTTTTTCTTATTACTCTAAAACTTCCTATTTTTATATGTTTTGGTTTTCCAATAAGTACATTAAATGTAATATTTGTCAATTTACTACCTAAATTTCTATATAAACTATGTTGCTTATGCTTAGCAACACCATAAACTGCATCGAAGCCTTGGTTGAGTCTTTCTTCCATTTTAAAAATCTCAGATACTGGATTTTGCAAATCATCATCCATAGTAACAACTAAATCATGCTCACAGTATCTAAGCCCACACAAAATTGCATTTTGTTGTCCATAATTTTTCTTTAATGAAATTACAGTTGTTTTATCTGGATATTCGCTGTAGATTTTATTCAGTACATCTAAACTTTCATCTTTGCTTGAATCATTAACAAATATCACTTCAAAGTCTTTATTTTTATTTAAAAACTCACTATATATTTCTTTAAATAAACTCATCAAAGTTAAGCTACTATTATAAACAGGAACTACAATTGATATTTTGGATTTCATAGTATCTGTTCTCCAACAAAATTATCTATATAATCACAAACATAATTAATCTCTTTCTCAGAAATAGAATTATACAACGGAAGCCTTAGTAAGCGCTGGCTTAGATTATCAGTATACTTTAGCTTATTACAATCAAAACCATATTTTTTCCCCATAATTGAATTATGTAGCGGAATAAAATGAAAAGCTGAACCTATATTATGTTTTTTTAAAAAAATCTGAAGTTCATCTCTAATAATTTTGTTCTTTGTAATTATATAAAAAATATGATTATTGGAATTTGCATACTCAGGTAAAATCATAGGTCTAAAATAGTTTTTATATTTCTTTTTATTCAATCTTTCTAAATATACGCCAGCAAGTTTTTTTCTGTTACTATTTATTCTATCAAAGTTTTCAAGTTGACTACACAAAACTGCCATCAGAATTTCTGATGGACAATAACTTGATCCTTGATCTACCCACTCATATTTCGACACCTTTCCATTAATTAAATCTTGTCTATTTGTCCCTTTTTGTCTTATAATTTCAGCTTTTTTTAGCCACTCTTTATCTTTTCTATTTATAATTAAACATCCTGCTTCTCCTGCTATGACATTCTTGGTACTATGAAAGCTAATGCATGCCATATCCCCCATGCTTCCTAGATTTTTATCATAAAATTTTGAACCTAATGCTTGAGCCGCATCTTCAATAACAGGTAGTTTATATTTTTTTGATATTTCCATAATTTTATCCATATCGCAGGCTATTCCTGCATAATGCATAACTATAATTGCCTTTGTCTTACTAGAGATATTTTTTTCAATTTCCTTAGGAGATATATTCATGGTTTTTGGATCCAAATCAACAAAAACAGGAGTAGCTCCTCTTAATACTATGCAATTAGCTGCCGATGGGAAATTAAATGAAGCCAATATAACCTCATCTCCTTGCTTAAAATCAAGTATAAGTGCCGCCATTTCCAGAGCATGAGTAGCTGAGGTTGTCATATATACTTCTTGAAACCCAAATTTATCTTTTAATAAAGCTTTTGCCTTGCTTGTATATTTTCCATCTGAAGCTGTAACTCCAATATCAAAGGCATCTTTAACATATTCTAGTTCTTGTTCAAAGTGATATTCCTTATGAAAAGGTATTTCCATAACTATTAACCTTCTTTGCTTTTTATAATTGTTTATTTGTGTAAGTATGAGTTATACTTATAGTGTTAACTTAATTATTAATTTTATTTAGTAATCAAACCACAGTCAGGAGAATAAAAATGATAGAGATTGATTGTCTAGGTGATATGTGTCCAGTTCCAATCCTTAAACTTAAAGACGCAATTAAAACTGCTTCTGCTAACCAAACTATAAAATTAATCACTGACCATAGCTGCGTTTTAGAAAATATAAAAGATATTCTTCAAAAATCCCCCTACACTTTCTATTTTGATGAAGTTATAACTGGTGTATGGGAAATTTTTGTAGAGGTAAATTAACAAAAGCTTTTTTCTCCTACTTTTTTAAAGAAATCAATAAACTCTTTTACGCTTGTATCCATCTCTTTATCCTTTTTATAAATTATGTTTACATCATATTCTAAGCTCTCATCAAAAACTTTAATTTCTTTTAATTGTTTAAGATACAGCTCCTTTTTAATAGAGCTATATGGAAGAATCGATATTCCTAAGCTCTTTATCAATAATGTTTTTATAGATTCTATAGAATCTAAACTAAATAACACATTCTGTTTTTTTATATCAAAGCCTAAATCCATAAGTTTTTTTTCTAATACTTTTTGTGCTTTATACTCTTCGATTAAAAGTATCATTGGAAACCTATTTAACTCATCCACAGCTATTTTATCTGGTATATCATAATCTTTTCCTGCAACAATCACCATTCTATCTCTACCAACTGAGGAATAAAATAAATCATTATTATCAGGTGCTCCTTCAATAAATCCCACATCGCAAACGTCATTTATTATGTTGCTTTCAACCTTCTGTGAGTAGTCGGAATTAAGATAGTAATTATAATTCGAGTATTTTTCTTTTATCATATATATAGTACATGGAAGTGCATAAGTTGCCATCGTAGGAAAGGCATCTATTCTTATAGCTTTATTGTTATTGCTTATATCATTTAAATCTACTAGCATATTTTCATATACCTTTAATATATTCTTTGCATATTTTTCAACAATTTTACCAGCCTCAGTTAATTGAACTCCTTTATTGCTTCTATCTAAAAGCTTATATCCTAAATTATCCTCCAATTTATGTATCTGCTGGCTGAGTGCAGGCTGTGAAATATGTGAATTATTAGCCACTTTTGATATGCTTTTCACTGATGCTACCTCATAAAAAAATCTTAAATATTCAATGTTCATTTGAGTAATCTCCTTATTAATCCAAAATTTATATGAAATATCTAAACAGTTATTTTATTAACAAATATTATATCTAGTTATAAGATTATAAGCAATACTTATAGCAAAACCTCTACCATAGAAAGTACTTATATTATATAATCACAAGCAATAAGTAATACCTATTGCCTTATGCTATAATCAAAGCATAAAGAGATTAATAAAAATATAACAAGAGGAGTGCGAAAGATGTCTGAAATTAATTCTACAGAAACTTCTGCTTCTTCAAGAAGAAGTAGTAGAGCTTCATCTAGCTCACGCAGAAAACCTAAGAAGAATCAGATTCCCTTTGGAATAGGAATTTTTTTCTTCATTGTATTGTTTGGTATTTATCTATCAACAAAATCTAGTAGTTTAGCTTTCTTTTGGATTACGGGTAATGCTTTTGGATTTATACTTCAAAAATCAAGATTTTGCTTTACAGCTTCCATGAGAGACCCACTTTTAACCGGAAGCACTAGTGTTACTAGAGCTGTAATGGTAGCTTTAGCAATTGCTACTCTTGGATTTACAGCAATAAAATACGGAGCACATATAAACGGGCTTCCTATTCCTGGTCAAGGTTACATAGTACCAATAAGCTTTGCAACTATAGTTGGCGGAGTAATTTTCGGTATAGGTATGGTTATAGCAGGAGGTTGTGCTTCTGGAACTCTAATGAGAGTTGGAGAAGGATTTCAAATGCAAATGCTATCATTAGTATTCTTTGTAATAGGTTCTTTGGTTGGTGCAAATAATTTTGGCTGGTGGCATAAAGTATTTATTTCTAAAGGACCATCAGTTTTCCTTCCAGATATTTTCGGCTGGGCCGGGGCCTTAGTTGTACAGTTACTTATTATTGCAGGTGTGTATATTTTAGCTGATAAATGGGAAAATAAAAAAACCAATGAAGCTAATTAAAATACTAATTTTTAATTAAAAATTTTAAGGAGGATTTCTAAAATGAAAGAAGTAATATTAGATTGTCTAGGCGAGGCTTGTCCAATTCCACTAGTTAAAGCAGAAAATGCTATGAAAGAGTTATCTGCTGGTGATGTACTTATAGTACAAATCGACCACAGCTGTGCAATGAAAAACGTACCTGAGTGGGCAAGAAAAGAAGGACATAATGTAGAAATCGAAGAAGTAGACGACGGTGAGTGGGAAGTAATAATAGAAAAGGCATAATATGCCTTTTCTATTATACAAACGAAAATTAAGGAGGTAATCTCTTTGGATATAAAGAATAATAAATACTATAAATTATGGTTTAAGGATCCAATGACTTATGTTATGGGCGCTGTATTACTTTCAGTTTTTCAAATAATAACCTTTGCTGTTACTGGTAACCCATGGGGTGTTAGTGGACCATTTGCAAATTGGGGCGCTTGGGTATTTGAATTATTTGGTGGAAGTGTGGATAGCTGGAGCTATTTTAGTACAAAAAGTGCTCAAGCAACTTTAAAAGCTGGATTTTTAAATGATCCAGGGTCAATAAGAAATTTAGGTGTAATTGTTGGAGCACTTTTTTCTACGCTAATGGCATCTCAGTTTAAATTCAAAAAAATAAAAAGTAAGAAACAAGTAATAGCTGCCGTTCTAGGAGGATTTTTGATGGGTTATGGCGCTAGACTAGCTTATGGATGTAATATAGGAGCATTCTATAGTGGTATTGCTTCCCTATCATTATCTGGATGGGTATTTGGAATAGCGCTTTTCATAGGAGCTTTTTTAGGTAGCAAACTTTTAGTAAAATACTTCATGTAGGAGGTCAAAATGAATAAAAAAGTTGAATCATATGATGTAGTAGTTATAGGTGGTGGAGCTGCTGCACTTACAGCTGCAATCTATTGCGGCAGAGCTAGATTAAACACTCTAGTAATAGAAAAATCTTTAGTAGGTGGACTTGCTACATATACAAATGAAATTGAAAACTATCCTGGGTTTCCAGAAGGAACAACAGGTCTAGGTTTAATGGACAACTTTCATAAGCAAGCAAAGAAATTTGGAGTAAAATTCAAGCTTACAGATGTAAAATCTGTTGATTTAGAAGGCGAAATAAAAAAAGTAGAAACATTTAGAAATATATTCGAGGCTAAAGTCGTTATAGTTGCTTCAGGCGGAAAACCTAGATTAACTGGAGCTAAAAATGAGGAGCTTTTCCTATATGATAAAGGAATTTCATTTTGTGCTACTTGCGACGCTGCTTCAAATACAGATAAAACAGTATTAGTAATTGGTAGTGGAGATGCTGCTATTGAAGAGGGTATGTTTTTAACTAAGTTCGCTAAAAAAGTTATCGTTTCTGTAATGCATGATACAGGTAAGATGGACTGTAACGAAATAGCAAAAAATGAAGCTCTTCAAAACTCAAAAATGGATTTCAAATGGAATACAGTAGTTGATAGTTTTGAAGGTGATGAAAGACTAACTAGAGTAAACTTAAGAAATGTTAAAACTAATGAAATTATTCCTATAGATGTAGATTCTTGTTTCTTATTCATTGGATATATTCCTAACACAGAAATATTCAAAGGTATTCTTGATATGAATAAGAATGGTTATATGCTTACAAATGAAAAAATGGAAACTAATATCGAAGGCGTTTTTGCTGCTGGTGATGTTAGAGATAAATTCCTTAAGCAGGTTGCAACAGCAGTTGGTGATGGCGCTATTGCTGGTTACGCAGCAGAAAAATATCTTGCAGAAAGCGAGACCTTCCACACTCAAATCATGAGCAAAGACCTTCCAGGCGTAGTTTATATTTGGAATGCTGTTGATGAAAAATGTAGAGAGCTTCTTCCAATAATAGACAACTTTGAAGCAAAATATAAAGACAAAGTTAAAGTGACAAAAGTAGATATATATAAATCAACCGGTCTTGCTAACAGACTTGGAGTTACTACTTTCCCTGCTCTTGTTGCTACTAGAGATGGTAAAATATCTAAAATCATCAAAGAAATAGATAATGAGCAAGATATAGAAGCAGCATTTATTTAACTAAACAAACTGACTAAACCTAATCATAGTAAAACCCTAAAAAATAGACCCTTTAAAGGGTCTATTTTTTCATTTCAATATCTATGAATGTTTCATGGTAAGAGACTTGTCCTCCAATATCAGAGCTCTCGCTAGAGGTCAAAATATTTGGATTTCCGTGTTTTTGGTGATAGCCTGTATAAATATATACTACTTCATCATCACCTTGTACCCTAACTTTGGCTTCTATACTTCCTTTGTCATTTCTGACTATAACTATATCTTCATTTTTTAGTTCTTTTTCGTTTGCAATTTTTTCAGATATATAAACTACTGGTATTCCCTCATAGTCGAATAGATGTTGGCTAAATAATGAGTCTTTTCTGTGTGGAGTAATAAGCCTATATGGATACTTAGCAAGTTCTGTATTTTTTTGTAGCATTGCCATAGGATATCCCCAAGCTTTAGCTCTTTCTGAATAGAACTCATATTTCATTGATGGAGTTTGAAATATCAAATCCTTATAGGGTACACTACTAGCTTGCAAATTTACATAATCATTCTTTAGAGATTCTAGCGTTACTCCCTGTGATTTAACAGACTCAATTACAGCATTAATGTAATCTTCCTTTGGTATATCTGAAAAATCTATACCTATCAATTTTGAAACCGCTTTTATAAACTCGAATTCATCCATCAAAATATTATCAGGTTCTACTACCTT
Organism: Acetoanaerobium sticklandii; assembly: GCF_000196455.1. NCBI lineage: Bacteria > Bacillati > Bacillota > Clostridia > Peptostreptococcales > Filifactoraceae > Acetoanaerobium > Acetoanaerobium sticklandii. Next base: position 1,597,744 of record NC_014614.1, read on the forward strand.
AGCATTGTAATTGAGATATGGGGAATTCATCGAGCTATAAATCAAATCTTCAGTTTCTAGAGTATTGCTACATGGTATAACTAAATCAGATAAATTTGCAGTATCTGTCATAAACATATCGAAGGTTACTGTAAAATCAATAGATATAAATGCCTGATGAGACTTAAGTACATCTGCAAATTGAGACATTGGGTTAGCAGTAGAAATAATAGCCATCTTAACAGGTTCTTCTACTTGGGCTTTAATAAAATCAGCAAATTCATTTACAAAGAATTCCCTTTCATTTTTTTTATATTTTTCACTCTTAAAAGGATCTAGATTCAAAAGCAAAGGATAAATTCTATTTGCATAATTTGCTCCTGCACCCTCTACTCCTATATTTTTGCTTAAAAAACAAAGAGCATCAATAAGTCTAACTGAGTTTCCGCCATTGTTGTATTTTTGCATTCCATATCCTATATAGGTTGCACACGGAGAGTTGATATAAATATCTGCAAGAAAATCAAAGGTTTCTTCACTAAGACTAGTTCTATCATATATGATTTTCATATCTATGCTTTTAATATAATCAATAAACTCATTCGCCTTATGAGAATATTTATCTATATATTGATAATCTAACTTGTCTTTGAATAAAAGTTTTTTAATGATTCCTATAGCAAGCGCATCATCACTTCCAGGCTTTGGCTTTATATGGTAATCAGATTTTTTTGCAGTTTCTGTGCTTATAGGATCTATTGTTATTATCGTCGCTCCATTTTTTTGTGCATCTAACACAGCTTTCATTAAATGAACCGATGTATTAGCAGGATTTCTCCCCCACAAAATTACAGCATTTGAGTTTAATAAATCTTCTAACGAATGACCTAAAGCTCCTCCAAAATCACATTTCTGAGCTTCCATTCCAGCTGCCCAGCAGGTCCCTCCTTTAGAAGTAGTTATTCCTCCTAAGTAATTAAAAAAATGCTCCCAAGCTATGCTTTTCATAACTGACGAATCTCCTGATTCGCTATATCTTAAAATCGATGTGGAGCCATACTGCGATGTATATTTTGTTATTTTATCAGCAAAAATATTAACAGCTTCTTCAAATGAGATTTCTTCAAATTTCCCATCTACCTTTAATAAAGGCGTTTTTAATCTATTCTTATCATAAAGTCTATCTAAGTGCTTCATCCCTTTCGAACACATAAACCCTTTAGTGTAAGGATGATTTTTATCTGGTTTTATAGAGACTACTTTATTTTCGTCTACTTTAGCCACATATGTACATAAATCAAAACAATCTAAAGTACAAGCACGTTTAAACTCCATACCATCCTCCTAGAATATTATTGATTAATTGTATCGATATAACTATTAATCAATTGATTCATTTTAGATTTTTCTTCATCTTGAGACCCTATTTGGTTAAACGTATTAAAGCAACATAGAAACTCTTCTTCGTCTCCTATTTTTTTGCTTACACAATAGTTAAAATAACAGCTTTCTATAACTTTATATGATCCATACTCCTCTTGTATTCCATTTTTAGAAATTAGCTCCCTCAAGTCCAAAGGAAAATCATCGTAATTTTTATATTTTAAATTATCTTTCTTAATTAAAGTATCTCCAACTATTGTTAAATACAAAATGTAGTTGTCAGTTTCAAAAACAGCCAAATCATCTTCTATTCCTGCGTATTCTAACGAATAAACTCTATCATCTACATACCAGTCAAAATATAACATGTTTTCTTTCATTTCATCACCTTCAACCCATAAATTTAATGTCTTGTTACAAAATCATTATAACCTTTTTATATAAATAATTCCAATTATAAAATAATGTTTCTACGTTCTAGATTATGAGTATAAATCTAATATCAGCTTTTCCCTTAAGGTTAACGCTAATTACATAAACTTTGAAAGGGGAATTACTATGAGACATTATATGCACTTATCAGATTCTGAACTTAATAAAATTTTCTATAAAAAACCAGAAGCCTTTGATAATACAACAAAGAAAAATCAGTTAAGATATGCTCTAGGCGCAACCTTATACCTTCCAGCAACTAAATATATTGCTCCCTATTTGCTAGAAAAAAGATATTCTCATCTTACATCTTTCGTAATGTGCTTTGAAAATCTAATCGAAGAGAGAAATATTAATATTGCAGAAAAAACTCTGCTCAATACATTAAGGACTTTAAAAATGGCTGAAAATGAAAATCGAATAAATAAAGATGAGCTTCCCTTGTTTTTTATTCACGTTAGGGATCCTTTACAATTCGAAAGACTATATGAAATTTTAATTAAAGAAAAAGACATAATTTCATATATTTCTGGATTTTTTTTGCCAAACTTTAACTCAAATAACGCAGATGCTTATCTAAGTACAGTAAAAAAAATAAGATTGATTTCAGAATATATATATGCACTTCCAATAATAGAAAGCAAAGAAATTATTTCTCTAGCTTCTAGAATATCTGAATTAATTACTCTAGAAAAAACAATATTTGAGTATAGAGATATGATTTTAGGTATAAGAATTGGCGGTTCTTATATTAATTCAGTTCTTGGAGTAAATTCACTTGAAGCAATGTCAATTTATGATGTAGGAATAACAGCTAGTATAATTTACGACATAATAAACAGCTTTATAAATTTAAGTTACGAAGATATAGCAATATACTCATCTTCATGGGATAAAAAAATAACTTCTTTTCAGACTGTTTCAAAAAGCAGCAATTCATTTGACCAAAACAAAGTTATATATAATCATGCCTTTACACATGATCCTTCTCTAGATGGCTTCATAAGGGAGATATTGCTTGATAAATTAAATGGCTGTGTAGGCAAAACAGTCGTTTACCCAAATCAAATATCTATTGTCAACGCTCTTTATAGTGTTGAAAGGAAAGACTATGAGCTTGCTCTTAGTATCAATTCTTCAAACGAACCTTCATTAAATTATGGCGAGCAGATTAATAATAAAATTTGGTCAAATAAAATTCTAAGCTTAAGCAAGATTTACGGCGTTTTAAATGAGAACTATTCTGCAGTAGATTTATTTTAAGTTAATATAACTTTTAATAACAAATTATGTATGATATTCTATATATATAAAAGAAATTTTATGATGGAGGTTTTGTTATGCAATTATCAAAAAATGGACAGATTGTAATGGACTGGTTTAAAGAAATAACTAAAATTCCTAGATGTTCAGGAGAAGAAGCGGGAATATCTGAATTCCTTATAAAGTTTGCCAAAGATAACAATTTAGAAGCATTTATTGAAGAAACTACTGGTAACGTAATAATTAAAAAAAATGCTACCAAAGACTATGAAAATTCAAAGACTGTCATTTTACAAGGCCATCTAGACATGGTATGTGAAAAAAATCAAGGTATAGTTCATGATTTTTCTAAGGATGCATTAAAGCTTACAGAACATGAAGGTTTGCTTAGAGCTACTGGAACTACACTTGGTGCAGATAATGGAATTGCTATAGCATATGCACTTACTATACTTTCTTCTGATGAATTTGAGCATCCTCCTATTGAAGTAATTCTTACTACAGAAGAAGAAACTTCTATGAAGGGAGCCGAATTTTTCAATCCACAGAATTTAAAAGGTAGCAGATTGTTAAATCTAGATGCTGAAGAAGAAGGCGTATTTTATATTTCTTCTGCTGGAGGAATTGACCATCACATGTATTTGGATTTCAAGAAATCAAAGCCTAGTTTGGATTCAAAATATAAAGTCCTTATTTCAGGTTTAAAAGGTGGCCATTCAGGTTCAGATATTCATAAAGAAAGAGGAAATTCAATCAAGCTTTTAGCAAGAACCTTGGCTGAGCTAAACTCAAAATTCAACCTTGAACTAGCTGATTTTAATGGTGGTTCTAAAATAAACGCAATCCCTAGAGAAGCATCTTGTGCATTTTATATTGATAAAAGCTTTGAATCAGATTTAAATAAAATGATTAAAGAGCTAGAAAATCTATATAATAACGAGATGGGCTCTGCTGATTCTGTAACTTTAAGTATCGAAAAAAATCATGAATTTGATGCTGTTATGGATAAAGAATCTACAGATAAATTAATTAATGTACTTTTACTAATCCATTCTGGTATAGATCATAAAAGCGTAGATATAGAAGATTTTGTAATCAGCTCTCAAAATTTAGGAGTAGTTAAATTTGAAGATAATACAGTAATTATTTCAAATTCCTTAAGAAGCTCAATAAAAAGCTTAAAAACAGCAATGGTTCAAAAGCTTGATATAATTGCAAACGCTTTTAACCTTAGATTTGAATCTGAAGCAGATTATCCTGAGTGGCAATATAAGCCAAACTCAGATTTAAGAGATATAGCATGTAAGCTATATGAGGATTTAACAGGTAATAAGCCAATAATTAAAGCTATTCATGCAGGTCTAGAATGTGGTTTCTTTGCAGATGCTCTAAAAAATAACGATATAGATATTTTATCGTTCGGTCCTAATATGGATGGGGTTCACTCTCCTGATGAATATCTCGATATAAATTCAGCTGATAGAGTTTTTGGATTCTTAGTTGAACTATTAAAAACATTAAAATAATAACAGCCCTTAATGTATATTTGGCTTATTAAGCCTAATTCTATTTACAATAATTAAAAATCCTAGAAGAATTTTCTTCTAGGATTTTTTTTATTTATCATTCACATCTAAAAAATTTGATAGAATCATATTTATTATACTTACAATTATAGATCCAAAAATTGCACCTGAAAAGCTATAAACCTCAAATCCAGGAACTAGCCCTGCCACCATTGAAAAAATTATGCCATTTAATACTAAAGTAAATAAGCCAAATGTAAGAATAGTTATAGGCAAGGATAATATAAAAAGGATAGGCTTTATAATAGTATTAAATCCAGCAAATATTATCGCTGCTATAAATGCAGCCACAAATCCAGTAACCTCAACAGAACCTAAAAGATAGGAAGTAGCCATCAGAGCAAGTGCAAATACAAAACATCTGACTAGAAATTTACTCAAATTTTTTCATCTCCTTAATAACTCTAGAATCTATAGCATTGTTAATAAGCATTTCAATATTCAAGTTCTCTTCTGCTTTTAATATTTTTTCAAGCTTCGGCTTTGTAGCTGGCCTCTTTGGTAGAAACACAGTACAGCAATCCTCTTCAGGTATAATTGATACATCAAAGGTATCAATCTCTTTGGCTAAGGTTATTATATCCTCTTTATCATAAGATATAAGAGGCCTAAACACCGGAAGCAGCTTTACAGCGTTATTCGTTGCTAGTAGCCCTTCAGCCGTCTGAGAAGCTACTTGACCCATGCTTTCACCTGTAATAAGGCAATTACACTCTGTTTCTGTTGCTATTCTTTCAGCTATAGCCATCATAAAGCGTCTAGATAGAATAGTCATTAATTCCTCTGGACAATTTTCTGCAATTGATTGCTGTATTTCTAAAAGATTTACCATATGAATTTTAATCTGACCGGTATATGGTAATAAGGTTCTTGCTAAATCCATGATTTTTTCCTGTGATTTTTCACTTGTAAAAGGAAAGCTATGAAAATGAACAGCTTCAATATAAAGTCCTCTTTTAGACATAAGATAGGCAGCAACAGGGCTATCAATTCCTCCTGAAAGCAAGATACAACCCTTGCCATTTATTCCCCTTGGTAAACCTCCAACTCCTTTTATCTTGTCAGCAAATATTATATTAGAATCCGCTCTTAACTCAGCAGTAATATTTAAATCCGGATTTACTACATCAACTTTAAACCTTTGAGGGAATGTCTTGAGAACATAACCTCCAAGATCTATGCTCATTTCAGGAGATTTCATTGGAAATCTTTTGTCTAGTCTTTTAGCATTTACTTTAAAAGTCATAAGCTTGCTATCTTTAGTTTTTTCATCAACAAGCTTTTTTATTCCCTCTTTAAGATTCTCATATCCAGACTCTGTAACAATAGCTGGACTAATAGATACAACTCCAAAAACATTCTTAATTTTTTTAACTATTTGGTTAGGATCCTCACCATTAAGATGTACATAAATCCTTCCATCACCTTTTTTTACTTTCACGCTTTTGAATTGATATAGGGTGTACTCTATATTTTTGATTAGTTTGTTTTCAAAAACTGGTCTATTTAATCCTTTTATTGCAACCTCACCATTTCTTATTATTAAAATATCGTACATTCTTGCTCCTTCCTAAGCTTTATTTATAATTCAATAATTTTCTTAGCTTTGTAATTTCTTTTTTTAATACTTCTACTGTAAACTGAAGCTCGTCATCAGTGGTATTTTTTGAAAATGAAAATCTAATTGCTGAATCTTTGATTCCTAAACTTAAATTCAAGGATTCTAAAACTCTTGACCCTTTCTTTTTTGAAGAACAAGCTGAGCCGGTAGAAACGAAAATACCTTTTTGTTCAAGAGTATGAAGTAGGATTTCTCCTTTTACTCCTAAAAAAGAGATGTTGCAAATATAAGGTAATGAACTTTCAGATGAGTTTACAACAATATCCGTTATTTCTGATTTTAAATTTAAAATAAACTTTTCTCTAAGTTTTTTTATTCTATTTAAATCCTCACTTAAGCTACTCTTTTGTATATCTATTGCTTTTGATAACCCAGCTATATAAGCAGTATTTTCGGTGCCTGACCTAAATTGCATCTCCTGCCCTCCACCTGTAAGCAGTGGATGGATTTTCGTCTTTTCTCTTATATATAAAGCTCCTATCCCCTTAGGTGCATGAACCTTGTGTCCGCTTATGCTTAATAAATCTATATTTTCTAGATTAATTTTCAGCTTCAAAAATGATTGAACAGCATCTACATGATAGACTATGCTTTGTTTATATGATTTTATAACTTGGCCTATTTCATTTATAGGATTAATAGCTCCTATTTCATTATTTACATGCATAAGACTAACAAAAATAGTATCTTCTTTCAATGCATTTTTAACTTGGTCTGCAGTTATAATTCCATCTTTGTTCGGCTTTAAAAATGTCACCTTATAATCTTCTCTTTGTTGTAAATCTTCTAGTGTTTTGTATACTGAGTCATGCTCAGAAAAAGAACTAATTATATGCTTACCAGCTCTTTTGTTTGCAGATAAAGCGCCTCCAATAGCCATATTATTCGACTCAGTTCCACAAGAAGTGAACACAATTTCTTTAGGTTTTGCATCTCCTAACGCATCAGCTAGAGTGCTTCTTGATTTTTTTATAATTTTCTCAGCTTCTATTCCAATTTTGTGTATAGATGATGGGTTGCCAAAGCACTCCCTAAGATTTGATGTGATTTCATCTATTACTTCTGAATTCGGTATAGTTGTTGAGCTATTGTCTAAATATATTTGCATTTTTCACCTCTAATAACCTAAATTTTCTCCAACTATACATATCCTAATATCGGTAGTAGGGATATTTCCTTCAATTATAGTTGTTACATTACACATTCTTTCATCACTTCTACAGTCAGTACATTGTCCTGTCACTGCACAAGGCAAGTTTCTTTCAAGTCTTCTTGCATTTTGAGGGCATGCAATAGTTTTAATACGATTCAGAGCGCTATCTAAATCATTCGCAATTTTATTTTCTCCAGCTATTATAAAAACTTTTTTAGGCCCAAAAATCATAGACGCAACTCTGTTTGCATTACCGTCGATATTCACAAGTCTGCCATCTAAGGTAATCGCATTTGTGCTTGAAAAATATGAATCTACGTGCTGAGCTTTCTTTAGCACTTCGAGTCTCTCATTTGGCTCAGCCTTCCAGTGCCAAAAAACTTCTTTTCCTTGATCTATGAACTTCTCATAAAGACCTAAGTCATCTAATGTTTTTGATCCACCAAATCCTATTTTTTCATCCTCATTTGTTTCCTTCATGATGTATTTAAATAATTCATCTCTATCTACAAAGAACTCTGCTTTAAATCTTCTTATTCTTAGATTTTTAATTAAATTATCTATACTCAATTTTACTCACCTCTAACGATAATTTTATATAATATATTATTTATTATAACTTAAAACAAAAAAATTACCTATCATAATTATGTTTTATGCAGCTTTTTAAAAAATTATTGCAGATAATACATTTATTTGGTATACTATTAAAGACGGTTATCCCCCCTGATAACCTCAAAATCTCTATTCCCAATACCCCTTTGAAACGAGTTTTTCGTTTACCTCTGCAAATGCAGAGGTTTTTTTCTATTTATGTAGACTTTTATAACTTTAAAATGTTAGAATTTTATTATGCTGAAATTCACGAGAGGGGTTAGACTAAATGAAACCAAAAGTGGCAATTATATTTACAGGTGGAACTATTTCTATGACCGTAGACGAAAAAGTAGGAGCAGCAATTCCTACATTAACTGGTAGCCAAATCCTTTCTATGGTATCAAACATAGACAAGCTAGCAGAAATTGAAGTAATTGAGTATGCTGAAATTCCTGGTCCTCATATGACTATAGATAGATTAATGGAAATTCGCTCATTGATTCAAGATTTAGTGAAAAGAAATGATATAAGTGGAGTCATAATAACACATGGAACAGATTCCCTTGAAGAAACTGCATATTTTCTTGACTTAACGATTAATACACCTAAACCAGTAGTTGTTGTGGGTGCTATGAGAAACAGTTCAGAGCTTGGATATGATGGTCCAAGCAATTTAGCTGCAGCAGTTTGTACTGCGATATCTCCTCTTGCTATGAACAAGGGAGTCTTAGTAGTATTAAACAACGAAGTTAACCTTGCAATGGAAGTTACAAAAACTAATACCTTGTCACTTAATACCTTTCAGTCTCCATATGGTGCAATTGGAACAATTGATACAAATGATTTAATCGTACATAGAGATATAGTAACAAAACAATTTATCGATACTGATACCATAGAAAATAATGTCTATCTAATTAAATCCTATTTAGACATGGATGATTCTCTTATAAATTGTGCTGTAAATGCCGGAGCAAAAGGAATAGTAATAGAAGCAATGGGAAGAGGTAATTTGCCTCCAAAGGCCTTAGCTGGAGTTAAGTATGCCCTAAAAAATAATGTAGTAGTAGTTATAGTATCTAGATGCCCTTCAGGTAGAGTTATGGAATCTTATGGATATGAAGGTGGGGGAAAGGATTTGACCTCTATGGGAGTAGTTCTAGGCGGCGAGCTAAATGGTCAAAAAGCAAGACTTAAGCTAATGGTAGCACTTGGATATACCGATGATATTGATGAAATTAGAAATATTTTTAAAATATCTTAATAGCAAATTTCTACAAAAATTCAATTAGGATTTTAGTAGTCTCAATAAAAATAGTAGGGCTAATTGGAAATAAAGAACTTTCATTTCCAATAGCCCTGTTTTTCTTTTAACACTAACGTTCTAAACTACATTATTATTTTATTTGCTTTTTGATTGCCAATAACAGCTGCCCCAATTGCTCCAACATACTGAGCATATTCATGAGTCACCACTTCGCAATTTAGCTTTTCAGCTAATAGTAATCTTACTTCATTGCTCTTAGCAAGGCCTCCACTAAAAAATACTTTAGATTTAGAATTGATTGGCATTTTTTTTGCAAAATTTGAAGTTCTAATACAAATAGAATCAATAATTCCCTTTGCTATATTTCCTGGATCATTATTATTAGCTAAAAGACTAATCACTTCACTCTCTGCAAAAACTGTACACATACTCGAAATCTTAACAGCAGTTTTATCCTTGATAAAGCTATCTATATGTCCAATGTCTTTATGAAGTATTTTCATCATTACTTCAATAAACCTGCCAGTTCCTGCTGCGCACTTATCATTCATAAGAAAATCTATAACTTGGCCATCAGAGCTTAGCATGATTGCTTTACTATCTTGACCTCCAATGTCGATTACTGCATCAATTCCATTACATAGATAAGCAGCACCCTTTGCATGACAAGTTATCTCCGTAATAGATTTATCGGCATTTTCAAGTAAGTTCCTGCCATATCCAGTTGTTACAGTAAAGGCTTCTTTTCCCTTAGTCAGTTCTGAGTGTATACTCATCATCGTACTCTTTGGATTATAGCCAGTTGGCTCAATAAGAGTTTTTATAATTGAATTATTTTCAAACAAAACTCCTTTTGTGGTAGTAGAGCCAGAATCAATTCCTACAATTAACATCAATTCCTCCTATAGCATCTCTATAAACGCCGACATTCTAGTATTAAGCTGTCCTACATCAGATGTAGAATAATCAGTTTCTATACTCATATACGGAATATTTTTTTCTTTATTTACAAATTGCTTGATTGTAAGAGTTTCAACGCTATAGGTATGACAGGCTTGCAATAAAACATCTACAACTGCATCTACCTTATATTCATCTATAGCTTTATTAAGCATAGTTATCCTATTAGGGTTAGGAGTCATGCATGAACAGCCTATTGAAAGATATTTCTCAGCAAGAGCAGCATAAACATCGTTATTATCTTCTGATACATTTTCTTCAATAGCTTTAGCTCCCATACAGTTTTCAAAGAAAACAACATAAGCACCATTGTCTTCGATTGCTTTTACAACCTTTTCAGTTACTCCTCCAATTGGACAGCCTGTAATTAATATTCTAGGTTTTGAGTCTAGCTTCTTCCCAGAATTATACTCATCTAAAATTCGACTTGTAAGATTTTTTACTTCTTCAATAGTGTCTTCTCTATTAAACTTAAATGTTGAACCATAAAGAACTTTTAAAATATCTCCTCCTGAAATTGCTGGTGGATTTAGTTTTCCAAGAGAATAAAAATCCTTAAGAGCTGAACGCTCTCTATTTTTTAAATTAATAGCTGATTTTATTGCATCTTCAGTTATTTCAACATCAAATTTTTCCTCTAGTAACTCTTTTAATTTTACTATTTCACTTTTCCACAGCTCAAATGCCTGATCTCCAAACTGAGTATTAGGAAGCTGCATCACATATACATCTTTAAACTGCCCCATATGCTCGTACATTTTCTTTTTACCATCACAGGTTGTCTCTCCTACTACTAAATCAGAAAAATAAAAATATGGACATTTGTCTGTTTTTCCAAAACCATAACTTGACTTAATAAGTGGACAGAGATTTCTCGGTAAATCAACCTCAGCATCAGCTATAGTTTCGTCAGATGTCGCACATAAAGAAACTACTGCTGCTCCCATAGCAAGTGGTAGTTCTTGAGGCATATATGTACAAAATGTTCCAATCATTGGTTTATTTTGATCTTTGAATTGTTTTGCAGAAATAAATCCATTTCTTCTTGCTTCAGAAAAATCCTCAAAAATTTCTGGTAAGTCTTTTCTTATTTCCATTAAATAACCTCCTAGTATTAATAATACTTCAATACTAATCATAAGATAGAAAAAAATACCCGTCTAATAGAAAGATTTTATTCAACAAATAGAAATTTCAAATACCTGCATTTTTTTAGTGTAGTATATTAAAGGTTTAATCTCAAATTGATGCGCTATAACCACTTAGTGCCCCTGTAGAAAATGCTATTTGCAGGTTATATCCTCCCGTATTAGCATCTAAATCAAGCACTTCTCCCGCAAAATAAAGACCCTTTACAATTCTAGATTCTAAGGTTGATGGATTTACTTTTTTTAAATCTACGCCTCCTTTTGTAACTATCCCTTCAGAGAGCTTTCCAAACCCAGTTACTTCGACATTATATGATTTTAAATTGCCAACTAATTCATTTGCTTGAGCTTTTTTCAAATTAAAAATCTTATCTGCATCTATATCTGGAAGTATTGTTTTAATAAGCTCAGTTGGAAGATATCCCTTGAATCTATTGTAAAGATTCTTCTTCGACTTTTCATATAGTATGTCAGTAATTTTATCGCTAGATATGTCTGGTAAAAAATCTATGAATAAACTTATATCGCTTAGCTTATAGCTAGATATATAGCTGCTCAAATCTAACACCGCAGGTCCACTAATTCCATTATGAGTAAATATCATAGAGCCTCTAGTTGAGTATAGTTTTTTACCATGCTTTGAAGTTAGTATAACATCATCTAATGATATCCCCGCTAAGTTTGAAGTCATGGAAGTTTTTAGTGGAACTAGAGCTGGATATAATTCAGTTGTTTTTATACCTAGCTTTTTTAAAATAGAAAATAGCTTTCCATCAGAGCCTGTTAAAGGATAACTGCATCCACCTGAACACACAACAACGCAGTCCGAAGTATATAAATTTTTATCCGTTTTCACACCCAATACTTTGGAATCTTGGATTATTATGTCAGATACGTCTTCGTTTAGCTTAATATCTACTTTACTTTCAATGAGCAGCTTTTCTAACACAGATAAAATCTCATCTGCCCTATTGCTTACTGGATATATTTTTTGCCCTTCAGATTTAAATTTAACACCTTCACTTTTAAACATTTCCAAAAGCTCATCTTTTCCAAAAAAATTAAATGAGCTATAAAGAAATTTTTCATTGCTAGTAATATGAGAATAAAAATCACTTAGAGGCAGATTGCTAGTAATATTGCATCTGCCTCCACCTGTTATAAGCAATTTTTTACCTAAAATTTTATTCTTATCAAGCAGTGTTACACTTGAACTTTGTTTCGAAGCATAAAGCGCAGCCATCATACCTGATGGTCCTGCGCCAATTATAACTATCTTTTTCAATATAATCTCCTTTATCTTACCCCGTCAAATTAATTCATTGATAAAATTAAATTTTTAATATAATCCTTTACTTCTTTATCTTCAAATAAAACTACTTCCTCATTAAATAAATCTGGTTTTACTAAAAAGAAATTTAAATATAGTTTATTATTTTCAATCTTATTAGCATCCATATGTCCAGGGAAAAACACAATCTCTATTTCTTCATAAGGAAAATCAGCTTTACTTTCATTAATTTCTTTAGCTACATTATCTAAATTTAATTTTTTTAACGGAGCTATCATCTGTTGCATTAGGGTCATGTCTTCAAGCATCCACATGTTATTATTCCAAAATCTTCTTTCTTTTTTATTTGTGCTATTAAGTAGCTCTCTATTTGATATAGCGCTTAAAACTACTCTTACAGATTCCATACCAAACTCAGAATCATATACTTCTTTCATAGCATCTTTTCCTGCTATGCTCATTATATATGCCTCTCCTACCTTTTCCTTATCTTTTGTTGCTTGCCAAAAATAAAGCATTCCCTCTAAAACTTCTAGGTTTAAAACTATTCTCTTTAACATTTTTCAGCCTCCTAAAATAATTAATATAATTTTAATTTCCTGTATCCTTTGATTTAAGTTGTAGCTTTCTAGATATTGCAATTATAGCTTTCATATACTCAGTTATCTCATCACTATAAGCCTTATTATTTAAGTTAAAGATTGCTTGGCTTATCACTTCTGCTTCTCTAAGCTCATTTACAATAGGTATATCATTATTTTTTTTAACCTTATCGATATTTGTTACTATATCTAACCTTTGCTCAAACAAATCAATCAGCTTTTTGTCAATTTCATCTATTTGGGCCCTATATGTTTTTAAATCTTTCAATAAAATCTTACTCCTAACTAATTACTTCACAACAAAACTATATCCATTTTATAACAACTTCATCGCCATTTTTTAGCTCCTTCATAAAATCAGCTTGACTTCCATTATGAAGCAAAAGCAGCTTTCCATTTGCCTTAGTTCTATCAAAATCTATATAATCAAAAATATCAATAAATAGTAATTTTGATTTTTTAGGCTCTAGTTCTATTAGCTCATCATTATATTTAATCTTAAACGTTGAATATACTAAATCTCTAGTTTGCCCAATATCATTATACACCTTATTATGTTGATCTGTTATGTTGTCGCTTTTGATATCGATTGTAAAGTTCTCAAAATAATTTTCTTTAGTTTCTTCTAATTCTTCTTCATCAATATCATAAGCTTGTAAATTCTCATACTCATTCGTAAAATCTATTTCACATCCAGAAACAAGAGGAGATGTAAGCTCAGACAGCTTATCGTTTACTAATATGCTATCTATCTCACCAATATTATAGTAATCAAATAAGTCTTTGACTGAGTACAAATATTTATAATCTATCTTGTCATTGTCATTTAACTCACAATCCCAAGCATCTATGCTTTGGCCATTTAATGTAACATCTACTATTCTATTTTTAGGTTCTTTTTTTAAATACACTACATCTTTTTCATCCAAAATTTGATTTAAATAAATCTTAGCATTTTTACCCTGAATAGCAGGATCTATTATTATACTATCTCCATCGTTGATGTCAGAATCTAAGTTTGCAATTTTTCCATTTAAAAATATATTTGCTTCCTTGCCGTACTCGCCTGTAATTAACTTCTCAGTATTATTAACATAAATTTTTAAGGACTTACCTTTTCTTGGTATAAGGTCAATTGGATCAAATCCAGCTAAAATTATAGCATCACTAATTTTGAGCTTTTTACTTCTAAACATTTTTACTTTAGAGTCATTGACTCTTACTTCTATAAAATCATTTCTCTTATTTTTTGATGTGCACAAAATTATACCAATAGGGGTAACTCCTTCTGGCCCATTTACCATACCTTTTGATGCAATCAAATTTGGGATAGCCTCAATAGTTTTCATTGCAACTCTTTCTTTTGGAAGCTCCAGCTTTGATGCAATGAAATTATTCAGTCTAGGTATTTGGCTGGCTCCACCAATCAAAAATACTGCACTAGGAGACTTACCATTATGTTTTATTATATTTTCAGCTATCTCTGATGCTACACTTTCAATAGATGGTTCTATAGTATCTAGGATGTCAGCTGATGACATACTTTGATTGATGCCCAAAATGTCATTAAATGATTGCTCACTGCTATTACATAAATTACATTTTACAGCTTCAGCAGTATCAAAATCTAAAAGATACGTCTTTGCTAACATTTCTGTAATTTCATCTCCAGCTGTAGAGGTCATAGCATAGGCCGCAATTGTACCATCTTTTGTAATTGCAATATCTGATGTTCCAGCTCCAATATCTACAAGTGCAACATTTAATAATCTTATATTATTTGGCACAGCTGCTTCTATGGCTGCAATAGGCTCTAGAGTCATGAATCCCACATCTAAACCTATATTATCCATAACCTTATAAAGCCCATCAACTACAATTTGAGGTAGAAAAGTAGCGATAATTTCAATATACAGATTTGAGCCTTTATGACCAAGTGGGTTAATTATCATTGAATTATCAAGCATATAATTTATAACTGTATGACCTACATTATAATAGTTATGGTTATTTTCATCTTGCTGAACAAGTATTTGTCTAGCTTTTTGGATAGCCTCTATTTCTAAGCTCTTTAGTATATGTTTGTCTACAGGTACATCAGGCTCTATTTTGATACTTGAATCTGTTCTAATTGTTTTTAATGATCTTCCTGCCGCAGCTATAGATACTTCCTTTAATTCATATCCAATTTCAAATTCTAGCTTTTCTTTTACTAATCTTGCTATTTTGGTTACGCCCTCAATATCATGAATTTGCCCGTCAAGCATAACTCTATCTTTATGAAATTCAGTTACACTATGGATAATATTCAGCTTATCGTCAATAAACTCTGCTACTATACCCATTATGCTTCTAGTTCCTATATCAAGACAAAAAAATATTTTATTTTGGTTATCTATGGTATTCATGACAACACCCTTCCTGATAATCATTAATAACAATATAAATTATAGCATAAATAGTTTTTATTAATAGATATAATCGACTAAGCTTGTTGAATTTCTATTAATATAATCTTATACTAAAAAGTGGAACAATATTATTAAATCTAAGATATAATATAATACAGAATAAATAGATGGAGGAAATATAATGGACTTTAGACAATTAGAATCTTTTATAGCTATTGCAAAAAATAAAAGTTTTTCTAAGGCTGCCCGTGAGCTTTACTTGACTCAGCCTACACTTAGCAATCATATGCAGAATTTAGAAAAAGAGCTAGGTACTTTTCTTCTCAATAGAACAAATAGAGAAATCTCGTTAACTAGAGCTGGCGAAATATTTTATGATTACGCACAAAAGATTTTATCTTTAAAAGACACTGCCCAGTATAACCTAGGCGAATATGTTGGAAAAATAGAAGGTACTCTTACTATAAATGCAAGTACTATACCAGAGCAATACATAATTCCTAGTCTTCTAACTGACTTTAGCTCCCTCTATCCAAATATTACATATAAGGTAAATCATCTAGATTCTTTTGAAATAGTAGAATCATTAAAAGATTGTAAGATTCCATTTGGGTTTACAGGCTCATTCTTTAAAGATTCATCTTTAGAATACCTTCCTATTATGAAAGATGATCTTGTTTTAATTACTCCAGTAGATTTTGATAATGAATCAGATGTAGTAAGCTTAGAAACTTTGCAAACTCTTCCAATGGTTTTAAGAGAGGAAGGCTCAGGAACTAGAAATCTTTTATCAAAAGAATTAAAAAGACATAAAATAAGTATCTATGATTTAAAAATTAAATCCATGGCAGAAAACACCCAAACAATAAAAAGCTTAGTTCAAGCTGGACTTTGCTGCTCTATTGTTTCATCCAAAGCTATTGAAAATGAACTTAAGCTTGGACTTATAAAAAAATATAAAGTTGCTGACTTGAATTTGGAAAGAAATTTTTATTTTGTTTATTCAAAAGAAAGAATTTTTTCTCACCTAGAAAAGAACTTTATTGATTATATTTCTTCTATTTACAAGTAAATTATAATCCCCATAAGAATTAAAACTATTAGAAAAATTAAAGATTTCAAATGGTTATATAAAATCTTATTGTCTTCAAAATAAAACAAAAAACCTCCATTTAGAAAATCTAATTATAGATTACTCTAAACAGAGGTTTTTATTCTTAATAAAATAATTTTCATTTTGAAAAAGCACTAAGCTTTGCTAAATTCTATAGCAAGTCTTCATTACTTTTATTGCTAAGGTTATTGTGCCTATTTTAAGAAACTGCTGTAAGCTCTATAAGTCATATAGATATCTGCTTTGCTTACAAGCTCAAGAGGTGCGTGCATGCTAAGCATAGGAACACCACAATCAACTACTTCTGCACCATATTGCGCAAGAATATAAGCTATAGTTCCACCACCGCCTTGATCAACTTTTCCAAGTTCACCAATTTGCCAGATAACCTCGTTTTGTTCAAACACTTTTCTTACATATGCAAGGTATTCAGCATTTGCATCATTACAGCCACCCTTGCCTCTTGCTCCAGTATATTTTGAAATTGTAACTCCATGACCAATCATAGCGGCATTCTTTTTATCTAAAACTTCTGGGAATGTAGGATCAAATCCAACTGTAACGTCTGCAGATAATACTTTAGAGTTAGCAAATGCTCTTCTTACCTTTAGATCAGAATATTCTCCCTGTAAGGCAATAAGTTCAGCTATCATATTCTCAAAGAATTTAGATTCCATACTAGTGTTTCCTACTGAGCCTATCTCTTCTTTATCTACAAATAAAGAAACTGCAGTAATCTCAGGGATTTCCACATCAAATATAGCCTCTAAACCAGCATATGCACATACTCTATCATCATGGCCGTGAGCTGAAATCATAGAGCTATCAAGTCCAACATGTCTTGCTTTATCTGCTGGAACTATTTCAAACTCTGCAAGCATAAAATCCTCTTCAATTATTCCGTATTTTTCATTAAGTATATGTAGAATATTTTCTTTTACTGGGTCTTTAATTTCTTTTTCTTCGCTGTCAATTGAAATCATAGGTCTATGGCCTACAACAACATTTAATTGCTCACCTGTTATTCCTTCAGATAATTTCTTTTGCATTTGGTCAGCTGATAAATGAATTAGTAAATCATTAATATAAAACACTGGCTCATCTTGATTCTCTCCAATAGAAATATCTATTTTATTTCCATCTTTAGTAAATACTATTCCATGTAGGCTAAGTGGTATGCATGTCCACTGATATTTCTTAACTCCACCATAATAATGTGTTTTTAATAATGCCATATTCCCATCTTCATAAAGTGGAAATGGCTTTAAATCAAGTCGTGGCGCATCGATATGCGAACCAACAATATTCATTCCAGATTCTAAGCTTTGTTTTCCTATAACTACAAGTGCTACTGACTTTTCTTTATTATTGAGATATATCTTAGTTCCAGGTTCGATCTTTCCTGTTTTTAGAACTTCATTATAATCTTCAAAGCCATTATTTTTAGCTAATTTTATGATTTCATTAGCACAACGTCTTTCAGTTTTAGAATTATCTAGAAATGCCATATAGCGATTTGCATAATCCATAACTAAGTCAAGTTCATTTTCTTTTAAATTTTTCCAAACATTTTTCGATTCATGTTTCAACGCCATAAATTACCTCCAAAATATATTTAATTTTTTTAACATTGCGATAATCTATTAAAATTATATCATAAAGTTTTGGTTATAAATATAAATTTAATTATATAGTTAGATATTTTTTAAATATATTTAAAAAACTGAATCACTTTGCAAAGTGATTCAGTCTTTAATTAAATCCATGTTTTAAATATGACTGTACTGAAGGGTTAGGAGTTTTTTCCAAAATTGCCTTAACAGTAATTGAAGGATTATCCATCAAAGATACTTCTTCCATAATGATTCTTGTATCTAATTGTTTTACTATTTTTATTACAGGTCTAAATAAGAAGCCATCAGGAATTCTTTCCACTACTCCAACCCTACCATCGCTTAATCTAACTAAAGTTCCTATAGGATATGGAATTATTTTCTTAAAAAAAACCTTTACTATGTCGTAATCGAACATGGTTCCTGAATAAGCCATAATATACTCTACAGAATCATAGGGAGCAAAAATTCCATTCTCTCCATTCTTATTGTTCATTGCATCGTATACATTAGCAATTGAAACTATTCTACTTAGTAAAGAAATTTTTTCAAAGTCTATTCCATTTGGGTGACCAGAGCCGTCATAATGCTCATGATGCTCTAATATTATTTTTTTTGCATCTTCGCTGATATCCGAAAAGCTATCTATATGCTGTTTACCTCTTAAAACATGAGTATAAATACTTTCATCATCTTCATCAAAAAATACTGTATTTTTCAGTCCAAAGGCTTCCTCTTCAAAAATTTTTCCAATATCATGAAGAGCCCCTCCCATAATAGTATTTTTAATATTGCTATTTGGAAGGTTCATAAATGATGCAATAATTCCCGAATATAAGGCTGTGTTAATGCTGTGCTCTAACAAATCAATGTTAGCATTTTTTATTAAAAAAATATTATTCGAAAAATCTATATTTTTCATCAAAGAAGTAAAAATTGATGCCAATTTTTCATACATATTTTCGCGTAAAACTTCAGACAATCTCGAGTCCAATCCAAAATAAAAATTTTTATCTAACATATGTCTCAATTTTTCATTAAAAATATTAATAACGTCGCTAGTATCTAACAATATCTTATTATTTCTATACATATAGGCATGCCTCCGCAGTTCTATAAATTAATGGCATTATCCCTTTATAAATATCTCTTTGAGAATAAATATCTAGTTTTATAATATCCAGTCGTAAGATCACTTATAATTACTTTCTTCCCTCCAGATGAGGCATGAATAAACTTATTATCTCCAATATACATACCAACATGGGTTACTTTCTCCGGAATAAATGAGTTTGATGAAGTTTTTTGATTTCTTAATGACGATAGCTCATTTTGAAATAATATATCGATGTATTGCTCACTATCTTCATAGGAATCAGTTATATCAAAACTATTATTTACACTTCTAGTATCGAAAAAAACTAAATCGCCAGGCATAAGGCTACTTTTATCAACATTAAGCCCTTTTTGAGATTGCTGCTCAGAGGTTCTAGGTATTTTTATTCCTATTTCCTTATAAATATAGTAGGTAAAACCAGAACAATCAAAGCTTTCTGGTCCTGCCATTGAATAAACATATGGTTTATCTAATTGCTTAAAGGCATACTCGAATAAAGGATTGCTTTTCATTAGCTCAGTATATTTAGTATTGTCCATTACCTCTTTAGGTAAATTATAGCTTGTAGAGTTTGAAGCATTATGGTCAAAAAGTACTTTAGATAAATCATCAAAATAATTTTCTTCAAAATAAGTCTGAGTAGAAACATCGTTTATAATATCTATAGAATTACCATTATAAGTAAGATATTGTGATGAAACATAAGCCTCTTGGCTGTAGTAATCTATTTTTGACCATTCCCCAGATTCAAGAACCGTAACAAATTCTCCTTTTGGAATCTTTCCAATTATTTCTGAGTTGATTTGTGGTGAAGTTCTTACATTCAAGATGTCTGCAGTAACCAATGCTTTTGTCTGGGCAAAAGCTGATGAAGAAAACAGATTAAAAATTATTATAGATACTCCAAGTTTTAAAATTAAGTTGTCTTTTTTCATAGCATTTCGTCCTTTATATTAAATATTCGTTGATATCACAAATAACAGTTATTTTTTTTCCATCCATATTTAACATATTTTCATCTTGCATCTTAATCAATTCTCTTGATAAGGATGGTCTTTCAACGCCAATTTTATTTGCCAAATCCTGTTTTGCTATCTTAATTGATAAATGCCCATTTTTATCTTGCTTTCCTTCTTTCGAAATATAAAATAATATCTTATGTCTGATACTTTTCATAGAAAGAAGAGACACCTTATTATTCAAAATACTGATTTTGGTTGATAAAATCCCCATAAACTTCTCTATAAAATCAGGGTATTTAGAACACATTTTCACTATGTTTTCCCTAGATATAAATAATACCTTTGAGTCAGAAGAAGCTTCAATAGTAGCTGGAAATTTATGATATTGAGAAAAAACTACAGCTTCAGCAAACATATCACCAGCTTTAATTTTAGTAATATTGACCTTTTTCCCAATTGTAAGGCCTTTATTAACTTCCACTTCTCCATCTATAACTATCCCTATAGAATTGCAATCATCACCTTCAAAAAATAGTATTTCATTTTTTTTATAATCAAGAATTCTAAACGGAATTTCGTTAACTATCTCATTAAAATTAAATTCAGAAACTTCCTTAAATATAATGCTTTTACGCAAAGAATTATATAGTCTAGTATCCATAGTTTCCTACACCTATTTTCTATAGATTATACTTATTTAATATATTATTGATTTTACTAGATAGCCTGTTAACTCTTTTGTTTAGATTCAAGCTGTTCTTAGCAATGAGGATTAAATATACAATGACTAAGAATAGAACAATCAAATTCAAACTTAATCCAATAGTCGTCATTTTATCTCCTCCACGTATTTAATCTTTTTCGATTACATTGTCTTTATATGATACATAATCACTATAACTGCCTAAGTAAAGTCTAGAATACAATCCTAGCTCATCCATAGCTACTATATTTATCGGTGCTGTCACCCCTGAACCACAGTAAGCAATTACCATTTTATCAGATTCAATATTATTATATACTTTTTTTAAATCTTCAATTTCTTTTATTTTATTTTCATTCATTACATCCTTAAAGAAGATATTGATTGAAGTTGGAATTCTTCCTGGAATTTTATCATAAGGTTCAATTAGCCCTTTATACCTTTCTGTTGATCTTGAATCGATTAAAATATAGTTCTTACCTTTAGAAATTATGGTTTTTAGTTCATCCATCTCTATTAATAGATCGTTATTTATTTTAGCATCGATTTTACCCTTCAGATAATCACTTTTATTTAGTTCACCAGTTTCCATCTCAATACCTGCCTGAGCCGCTGCATTAATCCCACCATTTAATATTTTTACATTCGTAATTCCAATATATTTTAACATCCACCATAATCTTGCAGCAACTGAAATATCGTCATCGTAAACTAATATCTTTGTATCATTTGAAATCCCAATCGCCTCTAACTTATTTATAAACATGGCCATATCTGGCAATGGGTGTCTTCCTCCATGAACAGACTTCTTTGCTGACATATCACCTTCTAAATCGAAAAAGAATGCATTTTTTATGTGTGAGTTTTTATATGCCTTAACTCCATAGTCTGTTTCAACTAAATCAAATCTACAGTCTATAATTACGTATTCGTCTAAATTAGATTTAACTTCATATGCTTCAATAAAATTTTTCATGACACCCTCCTCTTAATTTAAACTATATAATTTATATTATCCTTTTTTAGCTAATTCATGCGCAAATATTTAAATTCTCGTTATTTATATGTAATTTCTTTTATTTTATCATATAATGGTTATATCATAACTTACTATTTCAAAATAAAGGAGAATCAATAATAATGAAAAAATTATTTATTTATATTTTGCTTTCCGCTTTTATCGTTACCGGCTGCTCTTCTAGTAAAACTATTTCTGATTCAGCCTCAACAACCTTGCCTGTAACTTCAAGTGAAGATGCTGTTGATGAAAAAGTGGAATTTGAAATTCTTGAATCTGATGAGCTTAAGGCATTGAAAGTTGATGAAAGTCAAGAAGTAATGGTACTTATGTATCACAACATTGGTGAAGCGGAAGCAACTTGGACAAGAACACCTGAAAATTTTCGTCGCGATTTAGAAACTCTATATAATAACGGTTTTAGAGCTATATCTTTAGAGGACTACGCTCTAGGAAATATAGCTACAGAAAAAGGTCATACTCCAGTTGTTATAACCTTTGATGATGGAAATGAAAACAATTTCAGATATTTAGATAATGGTGAAATTGACCCTACTTGCGCAATAGGAATACTAGAAAGCTTTAAAGCAGATTTTCCAGACTTTAATACTACTGCAACATTCTTCCTTAACCAGCTTGCTTTTGGAAGCAAAAGCCAAGAGGTAGACAAACTAAAGTTCCTTGCTCAAAATGGTTATTCAATAGGTAACCATACTTTAACTCACTTAGACCTAAAAAAAGCCTCTCCTGAAGACATTCAAAAAGAAATTGCATTGCTAAAGTCTACCCATGAGAGCACTTATCCTGAATTAAATATTCAAACATTAGCATTACCTTATGGAGCAAAGCCTTCTGATGAAAATTATGCGCTAACCTATAAAGGTTTATTTGATAATATATCATATGACAATATAGCAGTTTTACTTGTTGGATGGGATCCATATTTTTCTCCATATCACAAGGACTTTGATTTTTCAAAAATCCGCAGGGTACGTGCAAGTGAAACAAATGTTGATGGAGTTGGTCTTTATGATTGGCTAAAAGCATATGAGCAGGGAACAAAATTTAGATATATAAGTGATGGAAACCCAGCCACTATATCTATCCCAGAAAGTAAGCAAGAACTTATTCAATCATCAAAATTCCAAGATAAAAAAATTATAACTTATTAAAAAAACCGCAGATGCGGTTTTTTCATGTTTACTTTCAGTACTACAAGCCTCCAGAGCATTAAAAGTCTTCAAGTACTTTATTTTATGGTTTATTTTACTAATAGATATATTTCCACTCCTATTTCCATATGTATAAATCTAGATAATCTAATTTATCAAAATCTGGATCGAATTTTTCTTTTGCACGTAGCCAGTGATATATTTTTCTTGCAGTATCTTTTTCTCCTAACTCATAGTATGTAAGTACAATGGCAGATATATCCTTCATATATTTAAAATTGTCTTTTCTTACAAAATCTAAAATCTTATCAAAATGCTCTTTAGCTTTGTTTAATTTTTTCATCTTATAATACAGAATTCCAATCTTTAAATCGAAACTCCCTTTTTCTGTTCGAGTAAATTCTGGTTTTTCTATAGCTTGCTCCATTAATTTAATAGCTTTTGATCTATTTTGAAAATATATTTCATAATTCATTGCCCTTTGATGATAGTCAGTTGCTGTCTTTAATTCAGTAAAAAAAGCTCTGTATATTACCCTAACAAGTAAAATACCTGAAAAAATATAAATTATTGTCATCATATCTACCACAACCCTTTAAACTAATATTTTTTACAAAATAAAAGAGAGAAGGCTTTCTCTCTTTTATTAAATCTAAGATTAAGTATTAAATCTTATGCTTCTTCCTCGAATTGATCTTTTCCTACTCCACAAAGTGGGCATACCCAATCTTCAGGAATATCTTGGAAAGATGTACCAGGATTGATATTATTATCTGGATCTCCTACCTCAGGGTCATACACATAACCACACACTGTACATACATATTTTGTCATAAAACATCCTCCTTCAAAGTAAATTATAAATCCAATACTTATTTACCCACGATAATCATGAATAAACAATTTATTAATTTAATTATATACATTTATTTCTGATAATACAATTTTATATTATCTTGGCTCTACAATTAATTTGATTGCTGTTCTTTCTTCACCATCAATAGATACATCCGTAAATGCTGGTATACAAACTAAATCCATACCACTAGGGGCAACAAACCCTCTTGCTATAGCTATTGCCTTTACAGCTTGATTTAATGCTCCTGCACCAATCGCTTGTATTTCTGCAGAGCCTTTTTCTCTTAGTACTCCAGCCAATGCTCCTGCTACAGAATTAGGATTTGATTTTGAAGAAACCTTTAGAACTTCCATATTAGTCCTCCTTTGCTACAAACTATATTATATACTCTATTAGAAACGTTAGCCGTATCTATGATTAATCTATACCCAAAATAATTAATCCTACAACTTTTTTGAAATAAAAAAATCCATATAGTTTAGACTATATGGATTTTGTATAGAAAAATGTTTTTATAGGTTTTAAATTATATTTTTGAGGCGAAATAATCTGCTCAGTACTACCCACAAATAAAATTCCCTCTGTATTTAAAGACTTACTAAAATTAGAATAAATCTCAGCCTTAGCCTCTTCAGTAAAGTAAATAAGAACATTTCTACACACAATAAGGTCACAGCCTTCAACAAATTTATCTTTTAATAGATTGTGTTGCTTAAAAGATACACATTTCTTGATTTCGTCACTTATACTGTAAGTTTTATCAGTTACTTTAGAAAAATACTTACTAACTATAGCTGATGGAACATTTTTTAAGCTGTTTTCAGAATAAATACCCGTTTGAGCTTTTGCCATAGCTTCCTTATCAATATCAGTTGCAACAATACTAATTTTAGATAAAGGCAAATGCTGGCTGAGTATCATTGTAATTGTATATGGTTCCTCACCTGTAGAACAAGCAGCACTCCAAATTTTAATATTTCCTTTTTTCTTTATAAGCGCAGGAAAAATTTCACTTTCAACAATCTTCCACTGCTCAGGATTTCGATAAAATTCAGATACGTTAATTGTCATATAATTTATGAACTCTTTAAATAACTCAATATCTTTATCTATAGCATTGAAATACAAATTTAAATCAGAATAGCCATTTCTACTAGCTAGAGATTCAATTCTTCTTTTCATTTGCTTTTCTTTATAAAGACTTAAGTTTATTCCTGTTTTTTTTAAAATCTTTTCTTTAAAAGACTCGTATTGAGACATAAGTTACTCCTTTTCAGTAGTTTCTTCTTCTGCCACTTCTTTATCTTCTAATATTAAGCTAAGTTCTATTTTCTTGTTTTCTTGTTCTATACTAATGATTTTAACTTCAACTTTTTGGCCTACCTTTAAAATTTCGTTAGGATTTTTTATAAAGTCAGAAGATAAATTTGAAATATGAACAAAACCATCTACTGTAGGATGTAGATTAATAAATGCACCATATTCTTTAATATTTTTAACTTCTCCAGTTACAATATCTCCAACCTTATTATTAGAAATAAACTCATCCCATGGATGGCTAGCAAGTGATTTTATACTAAGTGATAATCTCTCTGAAGCTTGGTCAAAGCTAATAACTTGAACATTAATTTTTTCACCTATTTTATATTGTTCTTTAATTTTTTCGCTTCTATCCCATGAAATTTCGCTAATGTGAACTAAGCCAGTAAATCCACCGATATCCACAAAAATTCCATAATCTTTAATATCCTTAATTACTCCTTCAAAAACTTCGCCTTCTTTTATTTTTTCAACAACCTCAGTTTTAAGAGCTTCTTGTTGTTTTAAAAGAATATTTTTTCTAGAGAAAATTAATCTTCTCTTCTTAGGGTCAATATCTATAATTTCTACTTCAAAAGTTTTTCCTAAGTAGCTTTTTAATACATCTTCTCCAATGAACTTTAGCTCAATATGACTAAGTGGCATGAATCCTCTAAGAGCTGTTTTGTATACGCAAATCAAACCTTTTGCATTGAACTCAACTGCCTTAACTTGAAGTACATCTCCAACCTTAACTTCATCCCATACTTTAAACTCGTCAACTCTTTTCTTAGATAAAAGAATATCTCCAGTATTTTTATCAATTTTAACCACTTGAACTTCTATTTCATCTCCAACTTTTATTGTTTCACTATCTATCACTTGATCCTTTGGAAGGATACCGTCAGTTTTATAATTTAAATCTATATAGAAAGAATCATCTTTCTCAATCATTACTCTGCCTTTTACTATACTTCCTTTGTATACTTCCTGATAATTCTTTTCTTCTTCCAATAATAGCTTTTCCATTTCGCTACTCATTAAATCCAACTCCTTAAAATTTATTTTGTGAACATAATTAAGAAAAAAGAACTTGTCCTCCTTCTTACTTGAAGCCTTTATTGATTAACTTATTAATTATAAAGCTATAGCTCGTTAATAAGATCCATAACTTCATTAATTATAAAGTCCGGTGTAGAAGCACCTGCTCCTACTCCTATAATATCATAAGTTTTAATTTTCTCTAGGTCAATATCTTTTGCTGTTTCAATTAAAAATGTATCACAATTTTTTTTTGCTATTTCTGCTAATTTCTTTGTATTAGAACTGTGTTTTCCTCCTACGATAAGCATAGCATCAACTTTTTTAGATAAATCTAAAACTGCTTGCTGGCGCTCTTTAGTAGCAAAACAAATAGTATTATAAAACTCAAGTGTAAGTCCTAATGAAATTAAATATTCTTTTACAGCAAAAAATGTATCTTGAGGCATGGTTGTTTGGACTACAACTGCATATTTTTCAATCTTATTAAAATCAATTAGATAAAATTCTTCTAAATTCTTACCTATAATTGCTTTATTATCGCACCAACCATTTATGCCTTGAACCTCCGGATGTGATTTATCTCCTATGATAATGATATTATACCCTTTATTATACATTTCGTAAGCAATTTTTTGTATTTTTTTAACAAAAGGACATGTGGCATCATTAAGATTAATTTTTTTTTCGCTACAATAATCGTATATATCTTTTCCTACACCGTGAGATCTTATTATAATATTGTTTCCCTCTACATTATTTATATCATCAACGGAAAATACATTTTTTTCTTTAAGCATATCTACTGCAGAATTATTATGTATTAATGGGCCAAGTGTATATACTTTATTATCATTATCTTGAGCGGTTTTTATTGCAAGCTCTACTGCTCTTTTAACTCCAAAGCAATATCCGGCATTCTCTGCTAATAAAACTTTCATTGTTTACTCCTTTAATTATGATTTAATAATTTTCATAATTTCATTTGAAATGTTCATATAATTTTCTTGATTAGGAACATCCTTATACTGGTCAGGTATCTCGTAAATATCAAATATATTAATAGTTAATTTGCTAAATAACTTATAATCACCATCTATTCTAACAGGTATTATTGGAGTATTTGTTTTCAAAGAAAACATTCCAAGTCCAGCTTTCGCAGAATCTTGTTCTTCTGATTTCACTCTAGTTCCTTGTGGGAAAATACCTAGAACTCCTCCTGTTTTTAATAGCTTCAACACCTTTTTTATAGCATTTATATCATTTTTATTTCTATCTATTGGTATGACTCCGACTCTATCAAATATCTTTGCAAAAAAATTGTATTTGAATAGTTCTTTTTTTCCAAGATAGTGAATTTCTCTTTCTTTTAAAAAGCATGCAAGTAATACAGGATCAAAATTGTGTATGTGATTTGATGCTACTATATATGCTCCTTGGCTTGGTAAATTTTTATTTCCTTTAATCTCAACTTTGTACAATATATTAAAAATAGGTTTAATAATAGATGTTAATAACTTATAAAGATTCATTCTCACAAATCTCCTCTGCAAGTTTTAATATAGTATTTACAACCTCATCTATACTTAAGTTGCTAGTATCAATTTCAATAGCATCAGTGGCTTTTATAAGTGGCGATGTTTCTCTACTTGAATCTAACTTATCTCTTTTTTCAATTTCAATCTCGATTTCATTTATATCTATATTTTTATCCTTGGCTATTAATTCATTATATCGTCTGAGTGCTCTTATTTTTACACTAGCAGTTAAGAATATTTTTAGCTCTGCATCAGGAAATACAACAGTCCCTATATCCCTGCCATCTAAAATACTATTGCTTTCACTAGCAATTTTTCTTTGAAGATAAACTAGCTTTTCCCTTACTTGAGGGATCGCAGAAACTACTGATACATTAGCTGTTACATTTTTGCTCCTGATTTCATTAGTTACATTTAAATTATTCAGAAATATCTCGTTATTTTTGAATTCTATATCAGTCTTTTCAAGCACTTTAGTAATTTCTTCTATATCGCTTAGTGATATTGAAGAAGTCAAAAGCTCATATGTGAAAGCTCTATACATAGCACCTGTATCAATATAAATATATCCTAAACTATCTGCTACTTTCTTTGCAATTGTACTTTTCCCTGCCCCTGCAGGTCCATCTATAGCTATTATCATACAAATACCTCTTTATCAATTAATCTAAATACGATGTATCATTCATTGTAACTATTGTAGCTTTTTTATTTTTAGTTTTCACTACGTTCATAGCCAAATTGCCTTGAACTATATTAAATATTTTATTTATAGGTGCATCCAAAAAACCAACTAAGAGCAATTTAATTACCATAGCATGCGCAACTATTAGTATATGCTTATTCTCATGTTTTGAATCAATTTCCCAAAAAGCTTGTTTCACACGCTCAAAAGCCTCTATAATTTTTTCTCCTTCAATAAAAGCAACTTCCTCTGGTGAGGTTTGCCAGCTTGAATATAACTCCGAATAATTTTTTTGAATCTCTTCTATAGTTAAGCCTTCCCATAATCCAAAGTTAATTTCTCTAAATCCTTTTTCTAAATGAATTTCTGATGAAGGTTTAATTATTTTAGCTGTTTCATAAGCTCTTTTTAAATCCGATGAATATACTTCATCAATATGCATATGAGAAATTTCTCTTGAAAATTGTCTTGCATGCTCAACCCCTTGTTCCGTAAGCTCCGAATTTTTTTGGCCTTGTGTTCTTTTTTCAGTATTCCAAACAGTTTTTCCATGTCTAACGATATAGTATGTATTCATATTATTATCCCTCATATCATAAAAATAATAAAATATAGTAGCTTAAAATTTGAGGCACTTTACTAAAAATAAATCTCAGCAACAAAAAAGAGAAATATATTATATTTCTCTTTTAATACTTATTGTACACCATTACAATGATTAATGTAAATTTATTTAATCACTTTTACTCATTGTACTTATTTTTCATCATAAATTTTGTATTCTTTCCAAATTTCTTCAAGCTTATCAAAATATCTAGTAATTTCTTCTTTTTTCCTCATCCCTACAGCTACAATTAAAGCATTTGCAACACTTAATGGCGCAACTAAGGAATCTACGAAGGAAGCCATATTACTTCTTGTTATAAGAGTTTCATCAGATAATGTCGCAATTGGAGACAAGTGGCTATCAGTAATTGATACTATTTCTGCGCCTTGCTCTTTTGCATATTGCAATAGTTCAAAGGTTCGCTTTGAATATCTAGGGAGGCTTATTCCAATAACTAAATCATCCTTGCCAACCTTTAATATCTGTTCAAAAACATCACTTATTCCATAGTTAACTAAAACAACGTTATCCAAAATGAGGTTTAGATAAAAGCTTAAGTATTCTCCGATAGCAGCTGAGCTTCTAAGACCTACTATATAAATTTTCTTTGCGCTCAGCAATTGATTTATAACACTTTCAAATGAAGATGGATTGATTTCATCAAGGGTTCCCTTTATATTTTCTATATCAGCTTTTAACACCTTTTTTAATATCGCAAAATCACTTGAATATTCCTTTGACATTTCAACTCTTTGAACAGTTGTAAGCTTTGTTTTAATCAATTCTTGCAGGGATTTTTGTAATAATGGATAGCCACTATATCCAAGAGCATTGGCAAATCTTACTACTGTAGACTCACTCACCCCTACGGTTTCTCCCAATTTAGCCGCAGTCATAAACGCTGCTTTATCATAATTCACTAATATAAATTGAGCAATTATTTTTTGACCTTTGCTAAGTTTAGAAAATTTTCCTTGGATTAATGATATTAAATCTTTTTTTTCCGATTCACTACCCATATGCAAATCCCCTTTAATTATAATTTTATTAGCTGAATCCCTTCTTCAAATGCAGTTGTATTAAGGCTTTCAGTCCCTTGAGGAACTCTTTGAAGTATAGCATCTAATACAGATTGCTTCTCAAGCTCAGGTATCAGCTGAGTTAACACACCCAGAGCAACAATATTTGCAACCATGGATTTTCCTATCTTTTCACTTGCAGTTTTTAGAATAGGCAATTTATAAATCATATCTACTTCTATTTTATCATTAGTTTGTATACTTTCGTCAACAACTATTATTGACTTTGAATCTAAATCATGAATATACTGATCAAAAGCCTTCTGTGAAAGAGCAAGTAATATATTTGGTTTTCTAACTTTTGGGAAGAATATTTCTTCATCTCCAATTATTACTTCTGCTTTACTAGCTCCCCCTCTAGCTTCTGGTCCATAAGACTGGCTTTGAATTGCATTTAGCCCTTGATTTATGGCTGCTTCAGCTAATATAATTCCTGCTAGAATTAATCCTTGGCCTCCTGAACCGCTTAATCTCAATTCTTTTTTCATTATTCTTCTCCTCCTGTAGAAAACAGCTCTATGATTTTATCATATTCTGCAGTATATTCTGGTTCCACAGAATTATGAAACTCTCCCATAAACATTTTATTTTCTAATTTTTCAGGAGATAATTTATCCTTTACTTTTATATCTACAAAGGTATCTTTTAAATGATTTAATAAATCAACCGCTCCACCTTTTTTATTTTTTCTTCCGTAGTAGGTTGGACATGAGCTTATTCCTTCTATAAGAGAGAATCCTTTATGGTTAATCCCAGTTTTAATATACTCAATCATTTTATTGGCATGATAAGCAGTTGATCTTGCAACGTAAGTCGCTCCTGCTCCCTTTGCTAACGAACATATATCAAATGCTTTGTCAATATTTCCAAAAGGTGCTGTAGTTCCTCTATCTCCTTTTGGTGTAGTAGGAGAAAACTGTCCGCCGGTCATTCCATAAATGTTGTTATTAAATACAATAGTAGTTATATCGATATTTCTTCTGCAGGCATGAATTAAATGATTTCCACCTATTGCAGATGCATCTCCGTCACCTGTAACAACTATAACATGAAGGTCTGGATTTGCAAACTTAACTCCTGTAGCAAAAGCCAAAGCTCTTCCATGAGTTGTATGTAAAGTATTAAAATCCATATATCCACTTGCTCTAGACGAACATCCAATACCAGATACTATACACACTTTGTCTTTATCTAGTTTTAAATCTTCAATTGCAACAGCAATAGCTCTCATTAAAATACCATGTCCGCAACCTGGACACCAAATATGTGGAAGTCTATCGGTTCTCATAGTTTGACTGATTATTTCACTGGACATTTCACAACCTCCATAAATGATTCTATAATTTCTTCAGGAGATATGATTTCTCCATTAGCTTTATTAATACCTTTAACAATATTCTTATCCTCTACAGCTAGCTTTACCGGTTCTATCATTTGGCCTAAATTCATTTCTGCAACAAAAATATTTTTCTTATTTTTTGATATTTCTTGCAGTCTTTGTTCTGGGAATGGCCATACAGTTTTTGGTGCAAAATAACCTACATTGTGACCTTGCTCTCTAAGTGTTGTAACAGCTTCTTTAACTGATCTTACAATTCCGCCAAATGCAATAAACAAAGTTTCTGCTTCTTGAGCATATCCTTCTTCATAAATCAAAATATCATCTAAATTATTATTGATTTTAGCCATTAATCTATCAAGTAATTTAGCTGCTTCTTTAGTACTGTTTGTCGGAAACCCAGTCTCATCATGCACTAAACCAGTGATATTATATCTATATCCAGTCCCAAAATTTGCCATAGGTGGAACCAAATCTTCTGTAAACTCATATGCTTTATATTCACTAGGAGCTACCGTTGGTAGTTTTCTAGGTATTATTTCTAATTCTCCAGCTTCAGGAATTTCTATTTTCTCTCTTAAGTGACCTACTACTTCATCCATTAATAATATAACAGGTGTTCTATATTTTTCTGAAAAGTTGAATGCCTTTACAGTTAATTCAAATACTTCTCTTACAGTAGTAGGAGAAAGAGCAATTACAGGATGATCTCCATGTGTTCCCCATTTAGCTTGCATATAGTCACCTTGCCCTGGAGATGTAGGAAGTCCTGTACTTGGACCATGTCTTTGAACGTTAACTATGACACAAGGAATTTCCGTGATACATGCATATCCAATATTTTCTTGCTTAAGAGAAAATCCTGGACCACTCGTTGCAGTCATTGCTTTAGCTCCTGCAACTGCAGCTCCTATTGTAGTAGCCATTCCTGCTATCTCATCTTCCATTTGAATAAACTTACCTTTATTTTTAGGAAGTAGCTCTGATGAAACTTCTGCAATTTCTGTAGATGGAGTTATAGGATAACCAGCGAAAAAATTCATTCCTGCATATATCGCACCGTGAACACAGGCTTCATTACCCTGCAATAATTTTATGTTTTTTTTCATAATTACACCTCTTTCAAATAGATAGCATAATCTGGACATCTTAGTTCACACTGTCCGCATTTTATACATGAATCGCCATCTAATATAGCTATTTTTCCATTTTCTAATCCTAAAACTTTCTTAGGGCAAAAAGCAACACAAATTCCACAGCCCTTGCACCATTCTGGCTTTATTACCAATTTCTTATCCAATGGTCACATCTCCTCAAATATTGATTTATACTGTATATTCTAAAAGATTCTACTGCTTAAGTTTAGCAAAATTATTGAAATTTTGCAAGTTTTATTTCATGTCTATACATTTTAATTTCATTTGCAGTATAAATTGCAAAAACACCTAAAAATTTAGGTGTTTTTGCAAAAGAAAAGGTTTATTTTGACTTATAACGCATCATATATTTCATTTTATACAGGATGTGTGCAATCTTTTGAATTGTATAGCGTAGTTTCTATCTTATATTTTTTTGACCACTTATCTTCTAAAAATTTTTTTGCAACTTCTGGAAAAAGCGCATACGACAAAATATCCTCTGTTGATGTTGCAAATTCTTTAATCTCGTCTTTAAACTTTTCAAATTGAGGCTCAATTAAATCTGCAGGTCTACAAGTTATGGGTTTATCATTTCCTATAATTTTGCTTATAACCTCAGGGGTAATCTGAGCAGGAGACTTTCCATATTGTCCTTTTACATAATCTTTTATCTCTTTGGGAACCATTTTGTATCTTTCACCCATAATTACATTCATAACAGCTTGAGTCCCTACCATCTGGCTCATAGGAGTAACAAGAGGTGGATATCCTAAATCTTCTCTTACTCTAGGTACTTCCTTTAGTACTTCTTCATATTTATCTTCCATCTGCTGCAATTTTAGCTGAGAAAGAAGATTTGAAAGCATGCCTCCGGGAACCTGATATATAAGCGCATTTGGGTCTACAGATGTAACTTTATAATTTAGCATACCATTTTTAATGTACTTTTCTTTTATTTCTTTAAAATAATCTGATATCTCAGTTAAAGCTTTTAAATCTAGATTAGTTTCATAGCCAGAATTAATTAAGGTTGCTGCCATAGACTCTGTAGCAGGCTGAGACGTTCCCATAGCAAAAGGTGATATTGCCGTGTCAATAATGTCCGCACCAGCTTCTATGGCTTTTAAATACATCATAGATGCTACTCCACTAGTATAATGGCTATGGATTTCTAAATCCAAATCAACGTTTTCTTTTATTGCTTTTACTAAGTTATATGCATCTTGAGGAAGAAGAATTCCAGCCATATCTTTTATACATATACTATCAGCTCCCATATCTCTCATTTGCTTAGCAACCGATACATAATAGTCTTCATTGTGAACTGGACTTGTAGTATACGATATAGCACATTGGATATGACCATTTTCTTTTTTTCCAGATTTAATTACAGTCTCTATATTTCTTACGTCGTTTAGAGCATCAAAAACTCTAATAATATCTATACCATTTTCAATTGATTTTCTTACGAATAAATCTACTATATCATCAGAATAATGCTTGTACCCTAATAAATTTTGACCTCTTAAGAGCATTTGAAGATTCGTTTTCTTTACAGCTTTTCTTATAGTTCTTAGTCTCTCCCATGGATCTTCTCCAAGATATCTCAAGCAAGAGTCAAAAGTTGCTCCACCCCACATCTCAAGTGAATGATAACCTGCTCTATCAAGCTGCTGTAAAACAGGGAGCATTTCTTTTGTACTAAGTCTAGTTGCAATAAGAGATTGATGAGCATCTCTTAGTATTGTTTCGGTAAATCGAATCTTCTTCATTTTTTCCTCCTAAAAAAATTTATTTGGAACTACAACATGTATTTGCAAAGAAATCTTTTGTGTCCAAAATTAAATAATTTGATTCTTCTCCCTTTAAATCTATCATAAAATCACTGAAAAATAAAGGATTAAAACCTATTTTTGCATAAAATGATTCATCTCTTGCAATTTTCACAATAATTTTAGTTACCTCTAGAATGTCCATAGCGTTGATGAGAGTTCTAATTAACCCATCTTTAATCAGTTCTTCGTCAGTCATCATATGTACATAATTCAACTTGCAAAATTGACCTTCAATTTCATAAAAACATGACCCAATAATTTCATCTCCATCTTGAGCTATCATTACATTGTTATTTACATACTCAGATGGTATCTCAGACAATAAAGCAGATATAATTTCATTTTTCTCTTTACCATAATTTTTGAATAGAATCATTTTATTATTCTCCTTTTAATTCACATATTTTTTTTAAGTATTCAACTTCTTCATTTATTAGCTTTCTGTATGTTCCTTCTTTTAAATCCATTAATTTCAATTTACCTATAGAGACTCTTTTTAAATCTAAGACATCTTTTCCAAGTGCTGAAAACATTTTTCTTATCTGCCTATTCTTGCCTTCTTTTATAATCACTTCATAAGAAGTATTACCAATAAATGTTATCCTGCTTTTAGCTGTTACATATCCTCCTATATCAATTCCAGATTTAAATTTTTCAATTTCACTATTAGATAAAGTTGAGCTTACAATGACTTCATATATTTTTTCAATATGATACTTGGGATGAGTTAACGCATAGGTTAAATCTCCATCATTTGTCATAAGTAGCAAGCCTCTACTGTCGTAATCCAGTCTTCCAACCGGATAAATTCTTTGTTTTTTATCAAAAAAATCCACTACTGAAGGTCTTCCAAACTGATCCTTTGCCGTCGAAACATAGCCTATGGGTTTATTTAGCATATAATAATATTTTTCTTCAACTTTACTTATAATCTTTCCATCTATTTTTACAATATCTATTTCACTTACTTTAGTTGATAAATCGCTCACTACACTGTCATTAATTCTAACTCTTCCTTCTTGTATCATTTCTTCTGCTTTTCTTCTAGAAGCAATTCCGCAGCTAGCTATAAATTTGTTTATCCTCATAAGGTTCCCTTCTTTACTATTTTACTGTTATAATAAGTATATATCATAAATGTAACTATAAAAAAATAATTGAATTACTATTTTAACTAATTGTCTATGCAATATCTTTAAGGAGATGTACTATATGGTAATAGGAGAAAAAATTAAACGATTAAGAATATTAAACAACCTTACGCAGGAAGAATTAGCACTCAGGTGCGATTTAACTAAAGGATTTATATCTAAATTGGAAAGGGATTTAACCTCTCCATCTATAGCAACACTTGTAGATATACTAGAAGCTCTAGGAACAGATTTAAAAGATTTCTTCAATGAAAGCTCAAACAACAAAATTGTTTTTGGAAAAGAAGATATTTACGATGCATATTATGAACATAACAAGTCTAAAATTCACTGGCTAATTCCAAATTCTCAGAAAAACTCCATGGAACCAATCCTAATCGAAATTGAACCAGAGGGGATAAGTGAACTAGATAGACCTCATCCTGGGGAAGAATTTGGATATGTATTAAAAGGCTCAATAATTTTAGTTGTAGGAAATAAAAAGTATAAAGTAAAAAAAGGAGAAAGCTTCTACTTTACTCCTGACAAAGAACACTATATAATAAATAATTCTACAACAAATGCTGAGATTATTTGGGTTTCAACTCCACCTTCATTTTAATTATAATTTACATATCTTCTTTAAGAACTGGCAAGTCTTTGAGAGATTCTATAGAAAACTGCTTTAAGAACATCTCAGTGGTCTTATAGATTATTGGTTTTCCTATCTTATCAAGTCTTCCAGCTTCTTCAATTAGATTTGCTTCTAATAATGTAGCTATTGCTTTATCACATTTTACTCCCCTGATGCTTTCTATTTCTGGCTTTGTGATTGGTTGTTTGTACGCTATGATAGAAAGAGTTTCTAAAGAAGCTTGTGTTAAGGATTTTTTCTTAATAGGATGTAAATAAAGTGAAATGTAATCATAGTTATCTGATTTTGTGGCAAGTTGCATTTTTTCATCAATAATCACTAGCTCTAAACCACTATCTGATTCCTTATATCTTTCTTTTAAAAGCTCTAAGCTATACCTAATTTCCTTTAAAGACACATCTATACTCTTACTCTTGAAAATAGCTTGTATATCCTTAAAGGATATCAAATCCCCATATGCAAACATCAACGATTCACATACAGATATAATTTTATTGATTTTATCAGACTTTGGATGATTTAAATAGATTTGTCCGTCTGACTCTACATTAAATTGCTTATCCAATATCCTTCCACCTTTCTATATGAATCCTTTCCAAATGATCACTTTGGGTAAGATAAGCTTCTTTAGCTTTTGCTAGTTCCAGTATTCCTAGCATTGAAGCTATTTTTTCTTCTTTTATAATTTCTCCAGCTATCTCATCAAAATAAAAAGATGTTTTTTCGCTTAATATAGATTTTATTTCATTAATTTTGTCTTCAATTGATATAATTCTTCTTGTAAAATCTCTTTTAATCTCTTTTTCTTGAGGCTTAAATTTTGGGAAAGATTTAATAATATCATCAATTGATATTTTTGATAAATCAATAACGTCTTCATAGTATATCTCTATACTAGGTCTAAAATAACGTGAGGGTGCCTTCATTAGCGATTCATTGAGCTCTAATGCTGCATTTTTAAATTTTGCATATTCTTTTATTGATTCATATAAATCAACTCTAGGATCTTCCATATCTTCTTCTAATCCTACATAAAGCATATACTTGGATTTTATTTCAAGCAATCTTGAAGCCATGTAAATAAAATCACTTGCTATATCCATATTCATTTCATTAAGCTCAGATATAGTATCCATATATTGCTTTGTTATTTGAGATATTGAAATATCATAAATATCTATCTTCTTTTTTGACACTAAATCTAAAAGCAAATCCATAGGACCTTCATAACAGTCTACGCAAATTTCATATGACATTATTTTTCTCTCCTTTATCCTCTAAATAACAGGATAATAGAATTGAGGAATGAAATCAAGGCACTAATTACTGGATTAAGTAGTAAGCTTATCCCTCCAGTCAATAATAATATTATTAAAATTATACTGCCATAGCTTTCATATTTATAAAATGTGAACCTTAAATTCCTTGGTAAAAAAGTATATATTATTTTTGAACCATCCAGAGGAGGTATCGGAAGTAGATTAAATGCAGCAAGCATAATATTTATCCAAACTATGCCTCTCATAACATCCACATATGCAGATAACTGTACTATATCAGCAGTAAAAAATAAAACCATCTGAAATATAAGTGCTAATATTAGGTTCATAGTAATTCCTGCTATTGAAACAAAAAATAAACCCAATCTTTCATGTCTAAAATTATTTTCATTTATAGGCACTGGTTTAGCCCAACCAAATCTCATAATAAAGAGCATAATAAAACCAATGGGATCTATATGCTTCATAGGGTCAA
Organism: Acetoanaerobium sticklandii; assembly: GCF_000196455.1. Lineage (NCBI taxonomy): Bacteria > Bacillati > Bacillota > Clostridia > Peptostreptococcales > Filifactoraceae > Acetoanaerobium > Acetoanaerobium sticklandii. The sequence goes on from NC_014614.1 coordinate 1,636,097, forward strand.
GAGAAAGTCTACCTGCATTTTTAGCAGTATCATCACCCATAGCATAGGCAGCTAGCCCATGTGCAAATTCGTGAAAAGTAAGTGCAATTAATATCCCTGGTAACATTGTGAGCATATCTATTATCATATTTCTCCACCTTGTCGTCATAATCACATTTTAAATATTTTATAGTAAATACCCCGATATAATATCGGGGTATTTAAATTATGCTTCCATTATAATCGGTAATATCATAGGATTTCTTTTAGTTTTTTCGTAAAGATAGTTTCTAAGCTCATCTTTAATTGTATTTTTAAGATAAGACCATTCTCTCATATTTTTATTTTCACAAGTTTCAAGAGATTTTTTTATTACTTCTCTAGCTCCATCCATTAAATCTTCAGATTCTCTAACATAAACAAATCCACGAGAAATAATATCTGGTCCCGAAATAACTTTACCTGTATCTTTTGACATACTTACAACCACAACCATCAAACCATCTTCTGATAAATGTTTTCTGTCTCTAAGAACTATGTTTCCTACATCTCCTACGCCTAATCCGTCTACAAGAATATTTCCAGAAGGAATCTTGCTTACAATTTTCCCTTGGTCCTTATCAATCTCAAATACACAGCCATTGCTAAGCATAAAAACATTTTCTTCTGGCATACCAAGTTTTTTTGCAAGCTCCATATGCTGTTTTAGATGTCTATATTCTCCATGCACCGGTATAAAAAATTTAGGTTTAACCAATCTGTGCATTAACTTAAGCTCTTCTTGGCAAGCATGTCCAGACACATGGATATCTGATATGCTCTCATAGATTACATTAGCTCCTCTTTCAAAAAGCTGATTTATAACCCTAGAAACTAGCTTTTCATTTCCTGGAATAGGATGAGCAGAAAAAATTACTAAATCGCCTTTTTTAATTTCTATCTGCCTGTGTTCTTGAGAAGCCATCCTAGTAAGTGCCGACAAAGGCTCTCCTTGAGATCCTGTTGTCATAATAACAAGCTCATGGTCTTGATATTTGTTAATATCTTTTAATTCTATAAAAGTGTTTTCCGGAATATTTAAATAACCTAAATTCCTAGCTACATTAACAACATTGACCATAGACCTTCCTGAGGTAGTTACTTTTCTACCATTTTTGTATGCTGCGTTTATAATTTGCTGAAGTCTATGAACATTAGATGCAAATGTTGCAATTAATATTCTAGAAGTAGCCTCAGAGAAAATTTCATCTAAAGTATGTCCTACATTGCTTTCTGATAAAGTATACCCTGGTCTTTCAACATTTGTACTTTCTCCCATCATTAGCAGTACGCCCTTGCTTCCTATTTCTGCTATACGATGAAGATCCATTACTTGTCCATCGATTGGAGTATAATCCACTTTAAAATCACCAGTATGGAAAATCGTGCCTACGCCAGTTGTGATAGCTAAAGCACATGCATCTGGTATACTATGAGTAACTCTTACAAATTCTACTTCAAAGTTACCTAATTTAATTTTTGAGCCAGGATTAACTACATTTAGTGAGTTATTACTTAGTCTATGCTCTTTGAGCTTGATTTCTAATAATCCGATTGCTAAATTAGGCCCATATATAGGAATATCTAATTTTTTTAGAACATAAGGTATCGCGCCAATGTGATCTTCATGTCCATGGGTCAATACCAATCCTTTAATTTTTTCTCTGTTTTTAATCAAGTAAGTTATGTCTGGAATAACAATATCTATCCCTAACATTTCATCTTCAGGAAAACTAAGTCCACAATCTATGATTATGATTTCATCTTTATACTCAATGACTGTCATATTCTTTCCTATTTCTTGAAGTCCTCCCAAAGGAATTATTTTTAATTTTGATGTTTTTCTTGCCATTTAATCTCTCCTTTTCATTTTTTTCCGGGCGTTATTTTAATTAGGGCATATCTATAATACCTAATAATAAAATCTTTTTAAATTGACAACTATATTCGAAACTGATAGACTTAAAAAATCTTATCCGAATCAAAGGAAGTGATTATATTGAAGGGCAAAGCCCATGCATCCATAGGGTTATTGACATATTACAACTACACTATTTTAAGTAACACTGAGTTTACTATTTTAGGAGGAGCTATAAGCTTATTTTTTTCTCTTCTTCCTGATTTAGATCATTTTAACTCTGTAATTTCAAAAAAGCTTTCAAACAAAAAAATAGAGTCCTTTATTGAAGCAATGATGATGCTGATTCCATTATCAATGCTTTTTTACCTTGGATATTTAAAAAAATTTGATTATTCTATATTATTTTTTTTATGCCTAGTTTTATTCATATCAATTAAAAAGAAAATTAAAACCTCTATAATTCGTAAACTTATTATAAGCATTTTCTTAATACTAATTTGTATATTATCATACAATCTTTTTAAAAATATAGCTATTGTTAAGCTATTATTGTTTTTTATACTTATTCCTTGGTTTTCACATAGAACCTTTTCACATTCGATTTTTTCAGCTTTCATATTATACTTTATTACCAATAATTTGGGCTTTATAATCAAAAATCTTAACATGATAGCTACATTAAGCTATCTAAGTCATCTATTTCTAGGAGATATTCTTACTCCTCAAGGAATCCCGTTATTCTGGCCTATATCAAAACACAGATTCAAGCTAAATCCTTTTAAAGGGCAACACTCTGTTAATATAATAGAAAATATTGTAATCGTGCTTATGGTACTGCTTGCTTTCTATTTAACCTTTGTATCAATCAAATATAAAACTCCCCAACAAATATTACTGGGGAGCAGCATATTTAATATAAGCTAAATCTACTGGCAATCAACACAAATGCCATAGAATTTTACATCGTGATCATTGATTTTAAATTTATAGCTTCGCTCAATTTTTTCCTCTAGATGATCTAATAAATCCTCTTCAACCTCAATAACTTTTCCACATGACTTGCAAATCAAATGGTGATGGTTATGTGAGTCTTTATCTAAATTAAGTTCATATCTAACGCATCCATCATCTAAATTTAATTTATTTGTGAAGCCAATTTTATCCAACATTTGAAGAGTTCTATATACTGTAGCTAAACCTATCTCTGGGCATTCATTTTTTACTTCATCGTAGATTTCTTCACTGCTCAAATGCTTCCCTTTTGATGATACCATAGTTTCTACAATACATCTTCTCTGAGGGGTTAACTTAAAGCCCTCTTCTTTTAGTTTCATTTTCAATTGCTCTACATAAGTATCCATATGATCACCCACTATTATAAATTAGCTATCAAATAATAACATCTATCAATTAATATTATAACAGTTTGTTAATAAAAGTCAACAAGCTACTATTTATTCATTAATCAGTGTTTCATAAACTTCCACTACCATCTCGTACTCTTCATCATCTTCAATTGGAATTAATGACATTTCGTCCTCATCATCGTATTCTATACGAAATATATAAGCTTCATCTTCTTCAGTTTCCTCAACTGGCGCAAGTATAGCGTAATCATGCTCATTCGCTTCTATGCTCATTACAAGCTCAAATTCAACTTCATTTCCCTCTTCATCAATCAGCGTGATAATATCATTGTTAATTTCATTATTCATAATAAACCTCCAAAATTATTTTTTGCTATCTAAATAGCCCTGTAATATATGTACAGCTGCTGCTGTATCAATCAACTTTTTTTCTTTTGCTTTAGCTAGCTTCATATGACTTAAGCTTTGCCTAGCCATTTTACTAGTCAATCTTTCGTCACAATATATTATTTCTATATTACTATTAGTTTTTTCTAAAAGCAACTGTGAAAAATCTCTAGTTCTTTTAGCTTGTATACCTTCACTTGAATCCATATTCTTAGGTAATCCTACAACCACTTGCTTTATATCTTCTTTTTGTATGATTTCAGCTATCTCATTTATTGCTTCTTTAGTAGATTTTCTAGTTAAAGTATATAGTGGCTGTGCCATCATCCCAAGCAAATCACTAACAGCAATTCCAATTCTTTTATCTCCTATATCAAGACCTAAAATTCTTCTCATCAACTACCCCTTCTAGATTATTTTTATGCAAAATTCCTTACATCTAGGAGCACAGTAAGAACATAAAACGCATCTTTCTTTATCTACTACAGCCTTTCCATTTATAACACTAATAGCATTTTGCTTACATACCTTTTCACATTCCCTGCATCCAATACACCAATCGGAAATTATTAGCTGTCTATTTTGAGCTCTTAGATTTTCTTTGAGCTTTTCTGGAATGATTTCGTTACTGAATCTCATAAAATTCGCATCAATCTCAAATGTAGATTGCATTCCAATGGCTATAGAATCGATCTCATCAACTGATAAAACATAATCTAAAGCCTCATCGTAATTTTTAATAAGATTGCCTCCACCTAATGGCTTCATCGAGTAAATTCCCACACCTTTATTCCTTGCAATTTTGATTGCTGAAAGCATCTCTGAAGCGCTTCCATCCAATATTCCAATTCCACTTTTATTAAAAAGTGGATGAATTACATCGATAAAATCATATTTTAGAGAAGCAAGTACGCAATTAACGCTATGAGTGGATACCCCAAATGATCTGATGTATCCCTTTTCTTTAGCCCTAATAAAAAATTCTGTAGCCTCCATATGCCCTCTTAAGGTATGCTCACTTTCTTGTTCGTGAAGTAAAAATCCATCAATATAGTCAGTGTTTAGTTCTTTTAGAGCTTTAGCTAGACTATATTCTGCAGTTTTAGAATCATAGGCATAGGATTTTGTAAATATGCTTACAGAATCTCTAGGTCTATTTATTAGGGATTCTTTAATTTGAGCATAGTTTTCATAAAGCTCTGCAGTATCTAAAAAATTTATTCCTTTATCATATGCATAAGATAAAAGATTTGCTCCTTCCCTCACAGAATAATTTTTCTGAAGAGGACCTAATGTAAGGGTTCCAAAACACATTTTAGAAACCTTAATTCCACTTTTTCCTAAAATATTATACTCCATAAATTTACCTTCTATTTTTTCAAGAAATTAATATCATCACTGTTATTTAATAAGAGCACTAGCATAGGCACAACAACATAGCTTATGCTTGTCGCTGCAGCTACAACACCAGAATCATTAACCATAAATCCAACTACACTTCCCACCAATATAGCTATCCATCCATTAGCTATATATGGATGCTTTTGACATAGCTTTTTTAGCACTCCAAATGGCTTATAAAATAGCATAACCATAAGTATTATCGCTAGAATAAGTACCCTACTCCACATTGAAGCTGAAATAAGCTGTATATTCATAGATATTTTACGTATGATTATTTGCAGTATTGCTGATGGTCCAGTATTTATTATATTGAGTATGGTGTTCGCTAAATGGCTTCTATTTTCGTTGTTAAAATCCATCCATGCCATAAAAGATACAATTAAAACTATTGCCACAAAAATTCCTATAATTTTTTTTATATCAATTTTAACGCCATTGGATTTTAATATTAAAAATAAAAATGCTGCAGATATAGTAATTGTTCCTCCTACGTTTGCTCCCATCATTGGATTTCCCATTATAAATACAACTGCTAATGCAAAAGGTACTAAAATGATATTTTTAAATCCAAATTTTTCAAAGACTATACTAATTGTTATAAGTGAAGCTCCAACTAAAACTCCCATATATTCATTACCTATCCCATAAAACCTAGCTCCTATAATTGGATCATATCCAAGCAAAGAGTTTTTTATTAGAAATTGATTAAATACAGCCATATCAAGTAAGAGAATTATGGTTGTAAGTCCACTTAAAATAGCTATAGTATTTAAATCATTTTTTATTAATTTTGAAATTATAGCATAGCCAACTGTTAGAAATAGTAAGCCTATGATAAGAGAATAAATTACATCAGCAAAATTAAAAATAGGGATTATTAAAATCACTAGTGGGATTAATAAAGTAATTCTAAGAATAAATTTCACTGCTCTTATAACTATCTTAGGAACTTTAGCATAAAATAATCCAATTATCAAAGTCAAAATCCATACACACATTTCAAAAACTGCGTAAGTGTAAAGTACTGGAATTCTTACACTTGAAAGAGAAACTATTTTTTGATTCTCTGCTTCTAAAAAAGTCCACGGGTTTTCATATTGCTTTTCAACTATGGTCTTTCCAGAAATCTCAGGATTAATTAATTCGAATCTATTATTTATATATGCTGAGATATCTATATTTGATATAACTCCATCTCTTCTTGTAGATGCCGAGGTTAATACTCCTAAACCTTCTTCATTCTCATTCAAAATATAAACCGGAGATAGTCTATATCCTTCTTTGTAATTTTCTAAGCTTGGAAAAGGACTTACAACCATGAGCGAATCATTTTTAGAAAGCTCATTTTCTACATTTGATATAAAGGAATCTAGTCTATTAATGAGCGTACCTTTATATTCTTCATAGGCAGAATCTGTCATCATTTTTTTATATTCATCTAGTCTATAGCTATCACCTAGCTCTATAACTACAATATCTGATGACTTATATTGCTCTCTAAATAAATTTAACATTTTATCATAGTCAGTTCTAATGCTATATGGCGCTTCATAATCTACTATATTAATATCATCTATGTTTCCAGAATTTATTCTTCCAAAAGTATCCATGGCTATAGAACCAGAAAAAAGAAGAGGTTCTTCTTTGTCTGAATTACCAATAACTGATATTTTTAAATTATTTTTGTTTGCAATTTCACCTAGGTTTCCTGGTATAGCTCCATAATCAGATTCAGAATTGGTCTGAATTAAGGTGTTTATATTCAAATTTGAAATTTTGCTCGGCTCTTTTTTTGTCGTAAACTTATAATGGTTCGATTTTGCTACATCTGAATAATCAAAAAAAGTCAAGTCCCTATTCAATACATAAGATTTTCTTCCCCATCCTATGCTTGCATAAGAACTTGCATCATTTGTACCCTTTGCACCTCTGATATTCATCAATCCGATATAGCCTTGGTTAGATTCTCCAACAGAGTCAATTGATTTGAAATCTTCTAAATCAAGCCTGTTTGCTGTTATAATAATTAGCTTTTCATTTTTATGTGCTTTGTTTTCAGCATAAACTAAGCTTTGAGCAAATACTTGAATTAAAAAAACTAACAATATAATACTAATTATCTTTTTATTTTTCATAAAATTATTTTCCCTCTAGATATTCCCTAATTATAGTTTCTAGTAATTCGTCTCTTTCATACTTTCTTATTATCGTTCTGGCATTTTTATGACTAGTTATATAAGTTGGATCTCCAGAAAGCATATATCCTACAAGCTGATTTACGGGATTGTAGCCTTTTTCTTTCAATGCTTCATATACAAAATTAACTACTTCCTTTTCGTCCATTTTCTCTTCGTCTTTTTTATGCTCAAACTTCATAGTAAAATCCATATTATCGTTCATTATTTCTCCTCCTTTACAACTATCTATGTTAGTTATGATATTATATAAAACAAATTAAATCAAGTATAAAGGAGCCAGAAAGGCTCCTTTATACTCTAAAATCCATTTAATTAAGAATTTATGAAAGTTTTTAATATCGTCTCAGATTGCTTCATAGCCTCGCCTAATTTTGAGATATCTTTACCACCAGCTTGAGCCATATTAGGTTTTCCACCTCCACCGCCGCCTGTTAGTGAAGACACTTCTTTTATGAATTTTCCAGCATGAACACCTTTTTGAAGTGCACCTTTTGATACCATACAAACAAACGAAATTTTATTTTCAAAATAGCTGCTTAGTAGTACAACAGAATTTTCTATTTTATCAATTACATTTTCTGCTACATTTCTAAGTGTTTCATCATCTAAATCTTCAAATGAGCTATATACATATTTAATACCATCAATATCTTTAGCTCCCTCTAAAATTTCATTAATCTGATTCTTTGCAATTTCTGATTTTAGCTTTGAAAGTTCTTTTTGAGCTGTCTTATAATCTTCAATAGTTTGAGATAATTTAATTACTAGGTTGTCTTCATTTGATTTTACTAAAGATTTTATCTCATCAAGAACAGCTTCTTTTTCCAATAAATATTGATATACATTACTTCCAGTAATTGCTTCAATTCTTCTTACTCCAGAAGCAATTCCAGATTCAGAAAGAATTTTAAACATACCGATATCAGAAGAATTGCTTACATGCGTTCCTCCGCAAAGCTCAGTAGAAAATTCTCCTACAGAAACAACTCTTACATTATCTTCATACTTCTCATCAAATAAAGCCATAGCACCAGATTTTTTTGCTTCTTCTATATTCATTACTTCTACTTTAACTGGATAAGCTTTAAATATAGCTTCATTCACCATATTTTCAATTTGACTTAACTGCTCAGAAGTAATAGGTTCAAAATGAGTAAAATCGAATCTTAATCTAGTATCAGAAACCAAAGAGCCTGCTTGATGTATGTGAGCACCTAGTACTTGTCTTAAAGCTTTATGCAAAAGATGAGTACAAGTATGGTTTCTTTGAGTAGACTTTCTTAGCTTTTCATCGACTACTAATTCACATTTATCCGAAAGTTTAGCTTCTCCTGATACAACTTCTACTCTATGGATAAATAGTCCATTATGAGATTTTTGGACATCCTTGACTTCAGCCACAAAATTTTCACTTTTTACAATCCCTTTATCAGCTACTTGTCCACCTGATTCTGCATAAAATGGAGTTTTTTCAAAAACCAGTTCTCCTGCTTGCCCCTCTGATAAGATATCTATTTTCTGGTTATCAAATATGATATCTTTAATTTGAGCCGATGCTTCAAGCTCATTATATCCAATAAATTCATTTTTTTCGATAGAAAAAGTAAGTGTGTCAGCAGTTTCCTTCCATCCCTCTACACCTTTATCTGTCCTTGCAGAGCGAGCTCTTTCTTTTTGCTTTTGCATTTCAGCTTTGAATCCATCCTCATCAACCTTTAGTCCATACTCCTCAACGATTTCCAATGTCAATTCTATAGGGAAGCCATAAGTGTCGTATAATCTAAATGCGTCTTCACCACTTAAAACATCTTTAGATTCTGACTTAATTTTATCCATATACTCTTTTAAAATAACCATCCCTTGATCCAAGGTTTCTGAAAATTTTTCTTCTTCAACGGTTAATATTTTTTTGATATACTCTTTTTTCTCCACTAAATCTGGATATGCCTCGCCATAATTTTCTATTACAGTTTCCATAAGCTTAACTAGAAAGTTATTTTTTATTCCTAATAATCTTCCATGTCTTGCAGCTCTTCTTATTAACCTTCTTAACACATAGCCTCTACCTTCATTCGAAGGAAGAACTCCATCTGAAATCAAGAAAGTCACTGCTCTAGAATGGTCAGTAATCAATCTAATGGAAACATCTGTTTCAGTTGATTTTCCATATTCTTTGCCTGATAACTCGCATACATTGTCTCTGATGCTTTTCATAGTGTCTATATCAAAAATACTATCTACACCCTGCATGATGCATGCCATTCTTTCTAATCCCATACCAGTATCAATATTTGGATTTGGAAGTGGGTTATAGTTTCCATCTTCATCTTTATTAAACTGAGTAAAAACTAAATTCCAAAATTCTAAGAATCTATCGCAGTCACATCCTGGTTTACAATCAGGGTCAGAACATCCAAATTCTTTTCCTCTATCTATATATATTTCTGAGCACGGACCACAAGGACCTGTTCCTGTTCCTATCTCCCAAAAATTATCTTCTTTTCCAAGTCGAACAATTCTTTCTTTAGGAACATTTATATCCTTTTCCCATATATCAAAGGCCTCATCATCTTCTAAATACACTGTAACCCATAAATCATCTGGATTTAGCTCTAAATCTTTTGTAACAAACTCCCACGCCCATGCAATAGCTTCTTTTTTGAAATAATCTCCAAAAGAAAAATTTCCAAGCATTTCAAAAAAAGTAGCATGTCTAGCAGTTTTTCCAACATTTTCGATATCTCCTGTTCTAACACACTTTTGGCAGGTAGCCATTCTCTTATTAGGCGGAGTCTCTAGCCCCATAAAATAATTTTTCATTGGAGCCATGCCTGCATTTATAAGCAAAAGACTTTTATCATTTTCTGGTACTAAAGAAAAGCTACTTCTAGAATAATGATCTTTCGAACGAAAAAAACTTAAATACTTTTCTCTAATCTCATTTACTCCTAAATTCTTCACTGTATAACCTCCTCAACAAATATAATAAACTTAATTTCTAAATTTCAAATTTTATAATGACTTAATATAGGTGTTCACTTACATTTACTACAATTAAAAACCTCGTTCCTATGATAACTATTATATCACAGGGACGAGGTTAAATCGCGGTACCACCCTAATTGCCAATTGGCCACTTAATCTAACTGTAACGTAGTTAACGTGACTATTTATTAGACAGTCAGGCTCAAAGGCAGCTTCAAGTAATAATAACCTAGGGACTTTCAGCATATATCCCCTCTCTGTAAGGCAATTAAGCTACTTTACTATTCTTATCATAGCCGTTTGGTATTAAAATTATATTGATACAATTATATAGTCTTAGACTACAAAAATCAATATTAATCTTCTTCTATATCATCATGATGATCGTGATCATCATCAAACTCAACATCAGTTAATCCTTCAATAGTTAAATTATTCTTTAGCGCATAGTCTTGAAGAGCTTTCTTTATTGCTTGCTCTGCTAAAACTGAGCAGTGCATTTTTACTGGAGGAAGACCATCCAAAGCTTCTGCAACTGCTTTGTTTGTTAAATTTAAAGCTTCTTGAACAGTCTTGCCTTTAATCATTTCTGTAGCCATGCTAGAGCTTGCTATGGCTGAGCCACATCCATAAGTTTTAAATTTTACATCCTGAATCACATTATCTTCTACTTTAAGATATATTTTCATTATATCTCCACATTTGGCATTTCCAACTTCTCCAACACCATCTGCACCTTCAATTTCTCCAACATTTCTAGGATTTGTAAAATGGTCCATAACTTTATCGCTATACATTAACTGATTCTCCCTTCAAAAAATCTTCATATAATGGTGACATTTTTCTAAGTCTATCGATAATCGGCGGAAGCTTCTCAATTACGTAATCAACTTCCTCTTCCGTTGTAAAATCTGATAAGCTAAGTCGTAAAGATCCATGAGCTATCTCATGAGTAAGTCCAAGTGCCATAAGCACATGAGAAGGGTCAAGTGAACCAGATGTACAAGCTGAACCACTCGAGCCTGCTATACCAACTAAATCTAAGCTCAGAAGCAAAGCCTCACCTTCTATAAACTTAAAACAAAAACTTGCAGTTCCAGGTAGTCTACTTTCTCTACTTCCTGTTACAATAGTATGAGGTATTTCATTTAAAATTCCATTCATAAGTCTTTCTCTTAAATTAGTAAGCTTAGAAATATGACTCTCCAAATTATCATTTGCGATTTCACAAGCTTTTCCAAGACCTATAATTCCAGGTACGTTTTCTGTTCCAGCTCTTTTTTTACGCTCCTGCGCTCCACCATGGATTAAGTTATCTAGCTTAACTCCATTTTTAATATAAAGAGCACCTATTCCTTTAGGCCCATAAATTTTATGAGCTGAAAGTGATAGCATATCTATATTAAGTTCTTTTACATCAATTTTTATATTCCCAACTGCCTGTACTGCATCTGTATGGAAAACAATCCCTTTATCTTTACAAATTTGGCCGATTTCTCTTATAGGCTGAATTGTTCCAATTTCATTGTTGGCAAACATTATGCTAACTAAAATTGTATCATCTCTAAGATTACTTTTAAAATTATCTAAATCTACTAAGCCATCCTTGTTTACATCTAAATAAGTTATTTGAAATCCATGCTCTTTTTCTAAGTATTCACAAGTGTGAAGCACAGCATGGTGCTCAATTTTAGTTGTTATTATATGCTTACCTTTATTCATCAATTTAAAAGCTGCACCTTTTATTGCCCAGTTATCCGATTCCGATCCACCTGCAGTAAAATATATTTCATTACTTGCAGCCCCTAATAACTTTGCTACTTTTTCTCTAGCTTCATCTACAGGTTTTCTAACCTCTCTGCCAAAGAAATGTATACTAGATGGGTTTCCATAATTATTTGTAAAGTAAGGTATCATAGCATCTAGAACTTCTTTTTTTACCGGAGTAGTCGCTGCATTGTCAAGATAAACTCTTTTTTGCTCCATAAATCACATCTCCTTAAAATTATTTTTGCTACTTTTTAGTTTATGATCTAAAACCATATCTTTTAACGTTACAGAATCTATAACACTATCTACACTATCTTTAATTCTTTGCCAAACTACTTTGGTAACACAAAAGTCAGAGTTCTCGCAATCAGCATCTTCTTCTAAAACACAATCAGATGGAGCCATAGGTCCTTCTAAAGCTCTAAGTACTTGACCTACTGTGATTTGTGAGGACGGCTTGCTAAGATAATAACCACCTTGAGCTCCTCTTACACTTTTTACTAAACCTGATTTTTTTAATATAGCAAAGATTTGTTCTAAGTACTGCTCTGAAAGTCCATTCTTGTCTGCAATATACTTTAATGAAAGTGGAAGATTTTCCTCTTCCTTTAGCGCTAATTCAAAAATGGCTTTAAGTCCATATCTTCCTTTCGTTGATAGTTTCACGTTTATAACCTCTTTTCACAATTCCTAGTCATTTACTATGAATTAATTTTATTATAGCTTAGTGTCTTTTCTTTGTCAATCAAAAGACAATCAATTATTTTTTAATATCTTTCCAATAATTTTTAATGCTCGTTTCGAATTTATTTTTTTGCGATTGGTAATATACCCTAGTTTTTATTGCGTCAGGTAGATATTGTTGCACCACATAATTATTCTCAAAATTGTGCGGATACTTATAATCTATTCCTCTATCCAAATTCTGCGCTCCTAAATAATGTGCATCCTTTAAATGAATAGGTATATCCCCAACTGAAAACTTTTCTAAATCATCCATAGCGCTATCAATTGCTTTAATAACTGAATTGGATTTAGGTGATGTTGCTAATAATATAACTGCTTGGGCAAGAGGTATCCTAGCTTCTGGAAATCCTAAATGAAGAGCACTATCAACGCAGCTTTTTATTATAGTTATAGCATTAGGATAAGCTAGCCCAATATCCTCTGAAGCAATCACAAGCAATCTTCTGCAAATAGATTTCAAGTCACCTGATTTAATAAGCCTAGCTAAATAGTGAAGTGAGGCATCTGTATCGCTACCCCTTATTGATTTTTGGAATGCGCTTAAAATATCGTAGTGACTATCTCCACTTATATCATACATAAGCTGCTTTGATATATTTAACTTCTTCAAAAGTTCAATACTAATATTGATTTCATTTTCATCTTCATATAACTGTAAAATAAGTTCTATTAAATTGACTGCTTTTCTCATATCCCCATCTGCATAATGAGCAATATTATCTAATGCAATATCATCTATCTTAATTTTGTAAGTGTCATTTTTTAAAGATGCAATAAGAACTTGCACCCCTTTTTTTATATCTTTATGCTCTAAGGCTTTAAACTCAAGCACAAAGCATCTACTGAGTAGCGCTTTATATACATAGTGATATGGATTTTCAGTGGTGCTAGCTATAAGAACAATGTCCCCTTTTTCAATATAATCTAAAAGAATTTGTTGCTGTTTTTTATTAAAATTTTGTATTTCATCTATATATATAATCTCTTTACTGTCAAGAGTTTGAAGCTTAGAATCCTTTAATATTTCTTTTACTTCTTCTGTTTTAGTATAGGTTGCATTTAACATGTGTATAGATTTATTGCAAGAATTTGCAATAATATTTGCTACACTTGTTTTTCCGACTCCAGGCGGGCCATAAAATATCATATTTGGTATGATATTATTCTCTATAGCCCGATAGAGTACTCCGTCAGTCCCTGTCAAATGTTCTTGTCCAACTATTTCATCAATTTTTTTAGGTCTTACGATATCTGCCAGTGGTTTTTTCATAAAAATAACTCCTTGTAATAATAATATAAATTATTATAACTCCTTTAATATGATTATGGATAAAATTAAGTATTTGAATAATAAACTAAACGATTAATCAATCAAATATAATTTGCTAATCCTTATACAATTTTATACATAAAAAAACCCGGACAAATAGCCGGGTTGTAATTACTAGTGCTTATTCTTTTTAAGTTCATCTAGCAGTTTGTCATTTAGGATTTTAATGTGAGTACCCTTCATTCCAAGAGAACGTGATTCAATTACCCCAGCACTTTCAAACTTTCTAAGTGCATTTACTATAACAGAACGAGTAATCCCAACTCTATCAGCTATTTTACTAGCAACTAGAAGTCCTTCATCGCCATTAAGTTCATTAAAGATGTGCTCAACAGCTTCAAGCTCTGAGTATGATAATGTATTTATAGCCATTTGAACTACGGCTTTGCTTCTCATTTCATCTTCTAATTCTTCGCTTCTAGCTCTTAGAATTTCTAGGCCAACAACAGTTGCACTATATTCAGCAAGTATCAAATCCTCATCAGAAAACTTACTTTCATATCTTGATAAAATAAGAGTTCCTAGTCTTTGTCCACTTCCCATTATAGGTACAATTGTTGCATATTTCTCATAGCTTTTTACGTCATCTTTAAAAACCTCTAAAAGCTTTTCTTGAGTTAAATTTGATATAGTTTCAAATATGCGATTAACTGATTCAATATAACTATCTGGTAGTCTTTCTTCTCCTGTTTTTTCATCAATAATAGTTGAACTGTCTGACATATGAGTGAGTTCAACACCAAGAGCCTTTCCTTTAGAACTTACAATATATACATTGGCATTTAAAACGTCTTTTAATGTTTTGCTAAGCTCCGTAAATGATACTGGGTTTGAACCTGAGTTTTGAAGAATCTTATTGATTTTTCTTGTTTTTTCTAATAATAAGCTTGACATCTTATTCTCTCCTTTTTGTTTCTACACATTTATTATATTTATAAATTTATTGTTTTTAGAGAATTTAGTATTATTTTTTGAATTTTTTAAATTTTCTAAAGTATTTCAATACCACAAAAAATAATATCACAACTTATAAAAATATTCAAGCTTTTTTACCTATTTTTCATAATCGCACTCTTTGTTTGAACATTTTATTTTTTCAGTGGTTTTAGTTTTAGATAAAACCAAGAAAGAATCACATTTAGGACACTTTTCTCCATTTGGTCTATCCCATGAAACAAATCTGCACTTTGGGAAAGAAGAACATCCATAAAAAATTCTTCCTTTTTTTGTTTTTCTAATTATTACATCTCCATCACTACATTCTGGACATTTGATTCCGATTCTCTCAAGTATAGGCTTAGTTCCCTTGCATTCAGGATAGTTTTTGCATGCTATAAATTTGCCAAATCTTCCAAATTTAATTACCATTTCAGATCCACATATATCACAAATTTCATCAGTTTTTTCTTCCAAAATAACCTTTTCTATATTTTCAACAGCTTTTTCTATAGATTCTTCTAGAGGAGAATAAAAATCTTTAACTATATTTTGCCATTCAATTTCTCCATCTTCTATCTTATCTAAATTGTTTTCCATATCAGCTGTAAATGTATAATCAACGATTTCTTTGAAATTCTCACTCATTATTTCTGTTACTATAAATCCTAGCTCCGTAGGAATCAAGCTATTGCTTTTTTTTTCTACATAATCTCTTTGCAGTATAGTTGAAATCGTTGGTGCGTAAGTACTAGGTCTTCCTATTCCTAGCTCCTCTAAAGTTTTTACAAGGCTAGCCTCACTATATCTTGCAGGCGGCTGAGTAAAATGTTGTTTTGGATCTATCTTTTTTACAGGAAAAACACTTGCTTCTTTCATGTCTGGTAAAATAGTCTCCTCTTGTGAGCTAAAACTATATACTTTCATAAAACCATCGAATTTCAGCTTTGAACCATTTGTTTTAAAAATATATTTGTCGATTGATGCACTTATATTCTGGGAATCATATATTGCATCTGCCATCATTGTTGCGATAAATCGTTCCCAGATTAATTTATATAGTTTAAACTGTTCCTTAGAAAGCGAGTCTTCTATATCTTCTGGTGCTAAATCTACATAAGAAGGTCTAATACATTCATGAGCATCTTGAATTTTCTTTTTTGATTTAGAATTATTCTGATACTTCTTAAAATAGTCTTTTCCATATTTATCATTAATATAGTTTTTTGCATTTTCTTGAGCTTCATCCGATATTCTAAAGGAATCAGTTCTAATATATGTTATAAGCCCAAGGCTTCCCTTGCCTTTTATATCTACCCCTTCATAAAGTTGCTGAGCTACTATCATTGTCTTTTTTGTAGTAAACGACAGTTTGCCTGATGCTTCCTGCTGGAGTGAGCTTGTAGTAAAAGGCTTTGGCGCGCTTCTTTTTCTTTCTTTTTTTTCTACAGCTTTTACCACTAGATCTTTGTTTTTTATTGATTTTAAAATTAAGTCTACTTCATCTTTACTATGCAATTCTATTTTACCTTTTTCATCACCATAAAACTTAAAGTCTACTTTATTTTTCTTGTCGATTTGAGTAATTGCATCAATAGACCAATACTCTTCAGGTTCAAACGCATTAATTTCATTTTCTCTATCACAAATCAGCTTTGTTGTAACAGACTGAACTCTACCAGCACTTAAGCCCTTTCTTATTTTAGCCCATAAAATCGGGCTGATTTTGTAACCCACTAATCTATCTACTACTCTTCTAGCTTGCTGAGCATCTACAAGAGGTCTGTCTATTTTCCTAGGATGCTTGATAGCTTTTTTTATTGCATCTTTTGTTATTTCATTGAATTCAATTCTTATAGGTTCTTCTTCATTTAGTCCTAATAGATAAGCAAGATGCCATGAAATAGCCTCTCCCTCTCTATCGGGGTCAGTTGCTAGATATACCTTATCAGATTTTTTTGCTTGTTTTTTTAATTCATTTACTACGCTTCCTTTTCCCCTTATTGTGATGTACTGTGGTTCAAAATCATTTTCTACATCAACACCCAATTTGCTTTTTGGCAAATCTCGAATATGTCCTACAGAAGCCTTAACCGTATAGTTTTTGCCTAGAAATTTTCCAATTGTCTTAGCTTTCGCAGGTGATTCTACGATAACCAAATTTTTTCCCATTATTTCACCTCAAATATTTTATCTGATTGCTTATATATAATATGAATAAAACAATTTGCTTTAAAAAACGATACGAATCTATTTATATATTTAAAATTCAATTTTGTCAAATAAAAACAAATTTGATTCATATACTAACCTTAACCTTAATTAGCTGTAATAAGCATTAGAGCTATAATATTATATTTTTTTTAAAAGATAATATTCTGAATTTTGAATGCTTTATGGATTATATATTAAATAATGAATTATTTCAATACACATTATGTTTTTATACTTGCTATATGCCCATCATAATTAATGAATGACTTTATATCCAAGATATTGAGAATTCCTGTTACATCTTTAATATTTAATGAAGTATGAATTGATATCATATCAGCAGTACATATTCCCTTACTTTGAATACAACCATATATAGTTCTTTCTATCTCAGAAAGAGAGCTCATATCTTTACTGCCTGTCACCGCATTTCCATAATCCATTCCATAAGCTTCTAAAACATCATTTACACAGGTTACTAATTGTGCGCCTTGCTTTATTAGGTTGTTTGTACCAATACTAGAAAGAGAGTCAATGCTTCCTGGTACTGCAAAAATATTTTTACCCTGCTCCAATCCAAAATCCGCAGTAATGAGTGTTCCACTTTTCATTCCAGCTTCAATTATCAATATTCCATCTGACAACCCACTTACAATTCTATTTCTGAAAGCAAAATTAGCAGGAATAATAGGGCTTAAATCAGAATACTCACTTATCACCAATCCTCCTGAATCAATCACACTTTGCATCAACTTAGCATTGGTTTTAGGGTATGGCTTTGTTATCGATGAGCCTAGTACGCATATAGTTTTTCCATCACTTTCCAAGGCTCCTTGGTGAGCATATTTATCAATGCCAGAGGCCATTCCGCTAATTACACAAAATCCATTAAAAGCCAGTTCTTTTGAGAATTTATTTGCCGCCCATATTCCATAATTTGATGGTTTTCTCGTTCCTACTATAGCTATTGATAGATTCCCGACATTATCTAAATTTCCCTTGTAATATAAGAGTCTTGGGGCTTGTGCTATCTCTCTTAGCTTTTGAGGATATTTATCATCAAAATATGTCAAATAATTTAGATTATGCTTTTCAATATAGTTTTCTATTTGAATAAAATAATCATATTTAGAGGAATATAACTCATTATCAACTATAGATGAATTAATAGAATTGTTCATTTCTTGAATACTCGGAATCTTATTATCTTCTTCAATAGTAGAATCTATATAAACAAGTCTTTCAATCGAGAGTTTCTTAAATAATGATAAAAATAACTTTTTTCGGCTCATAGTCAATCCTTTCAGTGAAAATTTTGAAAATTTCGTATTTTAAAATCATTCTAATCCCAATACTTATGAAATGTTTTCCGGAAATTCAGAGCTTCTGCTATATGATTTATATTAATTAATTCACTTGAATCCAAATCTGCAATTGTACGAGATACTTTTAAAATCCTATGATAGCTTCTTGCTGTCAAATTACTTTGTTTAAAAGCTGCCTCAAGCAAGTTTTTTGCTTCCTTTGAGAGTATGCAATATTTTGTTATTTGCCTAGAATTCATCTGACTATTGTAATTAATTTTCAAGGATTTAAATCTATTTTTTTGAATTTCAACTGCTTTTTCTACCCTTTTCTTAATTGTAGCTGAGTCCTCCTCATCAATTTCCACTACCAAATCTTCATAAGGAATAGGAGAAGTTTCGACAAAAATATCCATTCTATCCAAAATAGGAGTTGAGGCTCTAGATAGATATGTTTTTATCTTATTATCGTTGCAGCTGCAAGCCTTTGATTGATTCAAAAAATTTCCACAAGGGCATCCGTGCAGTTATCACCCCATATAATGGCCATGAAATAATAACTACTAATAACAATATATATATTATAAGGAAGAAACTCAATCTTGATGTTAAAGATTTTGCTAAATTATGTAATTTATCCGAGGGTGCAATCACAAAAGCAGAAATAAAAAGGTCTCCTCGTATTGATACCATAAAAAAAGTAGCTTACGCTACTAATGAAACAATTTCTTTTGTTGGTGGTTTCGATGGGCTACCTGAGAATACTTTTGCTGAAAAACTATATAAAGCTATTAAATACCATGGGCATAGTTATGAAGAATGCGCTAAAGAATTAAGAGTTGGCAGGGATAGTATTGCTAGATATCTTAATGGTGGATTCCCAAGAACAAAAAGAATACAAGAATCTGTCGAAAAATATATATCTATTATAATGTAGATAAAAATTAGAAATATTTTAAAACAAAATACCTTTCCGAATATATAATTAAGTAGGAAAGGTATTTTAATACTATTTTTTTACTTTTATCAGAATTTTATTTTATTTTTAATTATTCCACATATTTTTTGAGATTTTCTAAATAAATTGAATATGTGTTGTTATTATATTCAATTTCTTTTCCATCAATTTTACTCTCACTTTTCTCATTATAATTTACTTTTATATATGTATCTAATTCTCTAAGATAATCTTTTAGTTCTATAAGTGATTTGCTAAGATTTTCATCAGAAATCAGTTTTGGATAAAATGTTTTTGAGTGTTTATCAATATCATTTATTTTTTCGTTAAAAAAATTTATATCAATATTTCTAGAAGCTAAATCATAAGTATTATATTTTTTTATAAATAAATTTATTTTATTATTAATATCTTCAGCAAAAACAATTGCATCTGAAAATTTCTCCATCCAAAATTGAGTCCTTATTTGTGTTAACATTAACTTCATTTGTTTATTATGGGATTCTTCCATTAATTCTCTGTTCTGTTTAAGTGTAAAATAAACTCCTGTTATTGTAATAATCCCTCCCACTATTGCACCTAAGAAAGCTATCCACGCATCTGATAATCCAATTCCAAATAAATTATAATCATTAAATGCTAATGTAAAACCAAAAATTAAGATTCCTGATACTACCCCATAAAAAAACGATATACCGTTCAACTCTATTCCTCCTTTTTATTAACAATTATATCAAAAGCAAATAAAAAAAGCCCTACCAATAAAGGTAGAGCATAATCTTAAATTTCTATATTATTCTCTTCTCTTTTTCCGTCCACATATCCCTCAGTGAGAATATATATAATCAGAGTAGCAAATGCTGAAACTATAGCTGTAATTTGAGCTATTTCAGCTTCAGTAAAATTAATAGCTACAAGTATAGCCGTTATAAAACCTATAAGAGCTGCCCAAAACTTCCTGCTAGATAACTTCCTTTTCCAATCTATCTTCATTTAGCACCTCCACATTTCTCTGCGATATTATTCTGCACAACCCACATTTTCCAGTCCCAAGGATATTCTTTAAGGTCCTTTATGTGACGCTCTGGGCTATTTATGATATTAAGCTTTGCTAAATTATTTATTGCAGCTATGCCATAATCTAGTTCTTTTTGTGATACAGGCTTTCTGGCCATGTCTTCATCCTCCTCAATCTTAACATTAGTAAAACTAATTCCCTTGAATCTGCGAGCATAAGGAAATATATTAGTTTTTTCTAAAGTAATTCCATTCCTACTAAAATTGCAATGAATCCACTTTCCATCTCCTGCATAAATGCCGACATGGTTTGTGCCTGGTGAATCGGGTGTCTGCATAAAACCTAAATCACCTACTCTTAAATCTGCATGTTTTATTGAATTGCTATTATTGAATTGATAATAAGTTCCATCTTTTACATTAGCTCCTGCATATAAGTAGCAGTATCTTACAAAGCCTGAGCAATCTAACTCCTTAGGTATAGATGGCGGAACAGCCTTTGCTCCTAACCTATATTTAACACCTTTACTTTGAAGCATGAGAGCTGCTTCAAGAATCTTATTTCTGTTTATCAAAACCTCACCTTCTTCTTTGTCATATTCATAAAGCTTATATTGTTCTATGATGCTGATTAACTTATTTGGATATTTTGGGTCAGTAGCATATCCAGCTTTCCATATCTCGTTAGCTGCTTCTTCATAATTCTTTGAGCTTCTTACTTTTTCATAACGCTTAGTAAGTAAAAACTTTGTATGGTCCTCAACCGACTCAGCAAATGAGTCATATGCTCTAAAGTAAGCATTAACTGTTATCTCTTTTCCTTTAATAAATTCCTTAGTGGGAAAATTTATCTTTTTACCAGTCCATCTAGAATCTGCCTTAATCCCAAATAAATTATTTCCTTTTATGGCCAGCTGAGATTTGCCTGAATTACTTTCTAAAATTGCTTGTGCAATTGTCAGAGATGGTAAAATATTATGTTCTAAATATCCTTTTATAGCTCCAGGCAATACTTTATCTATGAAATCTTGCATATTAAACCCCATTTCTGAAATCTTCTGAACCCTCAATCAACTCTTCTTTATTTTCAATTTTGTTCTTAATAATTTGACTTCTTATTTTGCCTTTAGAGAGATTTTCAAAGCCTGACTTAGCAATTATAGCCACGAGGACTATTTGTGCCCAATTTGTGAGAATTTCGAGGTTATTTGTAGCTGAAGAGGTATCTCCAGTTATTATTGCCAAGTAAGAAGCAATAAAAAAGGCACCTATCACGATGCCTACTATAATAAAGAGAGTTAGCTTACTTGCTTCAACATATCTTCGTTCTCTTTTCTTATATTCTTCTTTTTCTTTAGCAGCCTTAAGTTCTGCTTCAAGTTCTGATATAGATTTTCTTGGTGACATCATTGCCTCCTTTCATTTCTTAATTCACACTTTTTTTCAACTCCATCAATCCTTTTATGAGCCGACTTTGAAGATTCTTCTACAATAGTCACCCTTCTATCCAAAGAATCAAACTTCGTATCCATTGAGTCCATTTTTTTCGTCATAGACTGAACATCTACACCTATATATTCAATTGATTTCCTGAGTTCAATATGTCTTTCAGTCTGTTTTTCTTTTTCAGCCATCATTTCTTTTTCTCTAATTTCTTGCAGTCTTTTATTCTCAGTAGTTATTTTAAGATAAGTTGCATAAACTCCAAGCAAAGCTACCACTGTACTAAAAATTATGCTAAGTTCTATTTGCATGAGCACCTCCAATTTTCGCAAGAAAAAAGAGCCCGAAGGCTCTATTATTTATTGTAATAATTTTTCTATTATATCTTTCTCTTCAGCTAATTCTTCATAAGAAATAAGCAAAACTTTAAGATGTCTAATTTGTTTTATCAAGTCATTACAGCTTTCTGTAGCGTCAATACCATTTTCTGTAAAAACTCCATATTCTAAATATCCATAAAGCTTCATTTTTTGCATTGTAACTGAAGAATTATAGATTTTATGACCTTCAAAATCTTTAGGATTTATTCCTATTATTTCTGTTTGTCCGATTGTATTAT
Organism: Acetoanaerobium sticklandii; assembly: GCF_000196455.1. NCBI lineage: Bacteria > Bacillati > Bacillota > Clostridia > Peptostreptococcales > Filifactoraceae > Acetoanaerobium > Acetoanaerobium sticklandii. Next base: position 1,658,655 of record NC_014614.1, read on the forward strand.
TTAAATAAACCAATCTAAAAAAATTCTTCAAATCTCTTATGCTAAATGAAAGAAGTAAATCAAGAGCATTGAGTTCTTTATAAGATATTTCTCTCTTTTCTTTAAAATGTGCTGTATATATTATTCCACCACATAGAGTATTAATTATTAAATTATCACTTTTACTTTGCTTGTCTAAAATATTAAAAAGAATATTAATATCTATCTTTTTTATTTTTTCTTTAATTTCTTCTTCATCGATAGCGCCATCTCCAAATCCTTTGAAAAAATTGTGTATCTTTAAAACATTATAATAATCTAATCCTTTTTTAACTCCAATGTTCACTGCCTTAACTCCTAAAGCAACTGGATCAAAAAGGCTTAACCCCATTTCTACTGCTTCTTTAATTCTATCAGCTTTTATGATTTTATCTAAATTATTCAATTTCATTCCCCCCTTTTTTATTTCATTAAGGGGATTATAATAAAAAAATAGTACTTTGTCACTTTAATGTGTATGAGTGTGTATTAATACACACTATTAAATTATTGTACAAATTGCTTATCTAATAATATCTGAGTCAGCTCATTGTACTCATCTTGAGTTACTCTATTGTTGAGTAGAAACGCATCAAATTTGAACTGCATTTCATCTTTCTCAGTTTGAGTTTTGTAGTTGGCATTTGTTATTACTCTTTTAGCTAAAATATACGTGGGCATTTTTACATTCCTCCTAATTCAATCATAGTTAACCTAAATTCTACATCTAACATGTATTGCTCTAAATCAAGATAATCAAATGAAGTTTTTTTAGGTAAATATGTTTCTTTGCTCCATATACCATTTTCATATTTTCTGTGAAGATAATATTCATCGCACTTTTCTATTTCAATTAAATTAGAATCATTTACTTCTGCATTAAGCTGAGAAACCCCTATACATATGTTTGAATCGTCAATTGTAGCATAATTTTTCATCATTATCCCCTCCTAAACAAATTCGATTACTTCCCAAATCGCATAATATGATCCTGTATAATTAGAGGTTATACTTATACTACTTGAACTAGCAAATTCTGCTGATATGGTAATTCTTGAAGCATCTTGGCTCAGACCAGCTTTTAGCATTAAATTTATAGTTGACTTATTAATATTAATAGCTGATATCGCTTGAGTTATAGTTGTTGAATTTAGTACATTACTTCCCCTTTGAATACTTTTTATCATACTGTCACCATCTTTCATTAACCTTGTCCAATCACTCCAAGCATTATTGAAATATCTTCTTATATACATATTGTTATCCGAATTGTAAGATGTTGCTATCTGAACTCTATTACTGTTTACTGCTTTTGTGCTATAAAAAAGTGTTTGAATATGCCAATAATATGAGCTACTTGGGCTATTTGCATGATTTGATAAAATATATGATTCTAGTGTTGTATTTGGGTCAGAGTTAGAGCCTATAGCAATGGCATTTACAAAATCTGCAGCATGTTTCCCATCTATTAAATCAGCATCTAATCCACTACCCGCTCCGTCTACTGTTTTTATTTTCGTTAGTATAGATTCAGCTGAAACTAGCTGATTTAAATCAGTTGTAGATACTTTCTGAGATATTTGTGAACTAATGTCATCGGCAAATGCATCTATTTTTTCATTGTCAGAGACAAAATCCTCTCTCTTGGGATACTCATTCCCTGCCCACTTATTAAGTTGTAAAAAAGCTGTTTTTAATAAACTTGGCATTATATCACCTCTCTATTCTTTATATGCTTCAAACTCATCCCACATTAGGTTCAGAGCATCCCACATATCCCAAGTTTTGTTATAGCTATCAAACTGGTCCCAAGTCATAAAAATAAACTCATATTCTATTCCGACATGAGCTAATACTGCTTCTCTTAAGATTACTTTTAAATCCTCTAGACCTTCTGGCACTCCCATTGTTCCTACAAACTTTATAGTAAGATAAGTATCTTCAAAGTGTTCAGTTACTTCTACCTCACCATTTGTAAAAGCTTCAGCAATTGATTTAATAAGAGGAACAGAAGACAAATCATCCGAACGATATCTTCCTATGATTGCTGACCTTCTTAAATCAACTTTTTTTCCATCGGAAAAACCTATGTCAAATGCTTCTTCTTCTCTTTTCAGTCCCTCATCTTCAGCAGTAACAACTATAATTTCTTTTTCAAGCTTGTTTACATCTGCTTGTACTTTGTCAAATTGTATTCCCATAGCTGTTATGTCTACTTCATTGCCCTCAGAGTCAAAATACATGCCATCAGGAAGCTCACTTTTGATTATATCTTTATAGTTCGTTGACATTTATAACACCTACTTCTGCCATTTCAGTAGATAACAGATCCACATTAGATGAAGGAATCGAAACACTAACATCATAGACTCCGTTTATATCCTTAACTTTATCAATAATCCCAGATACGAGTACCTCAGTTCCTATTTCTAAAGTTGATATATACTGCTCTATAGCTGATATAGCTAATGGCTGTAATGTAGCAAAACTATATCCTGCTTTAGGTTTTATACTTACAGTAACATTAATAGATTTAGGAGTAGGTTTAAGCACATGAACATCTGCAAGCATTGGCCTTTTACTTAAAATATAATTCAAAACGGTAGCTACTAGCCCATCAGATGGTATCCCTGAAGCTGTAGCAATTAAAACATCTACAGTATTATTTCCTCTTGGAACTGGAAAAGCCTTAGCAACTGTTACTCCAGGTACATCAAGAGCCCATAATTCATAATCTGTAAAGGTACCACCTCTTGGAGGCTTTCTTCTTCTTAATAAAACCCTTTGCCTGTATACTTCTAAATCCTCAATATCTGTTCCATCTGATAAATCAACCTCTTGCCTTACAAATTCTAGACCAGTCGGAGGATTATTAATAACAGTAAGACTACCTGCAGGTAAATTAGCTTCATATCCTGTAATATCAGTTTTTACATTTACACTAACTTCTAACTGTCCAGCAATTAAAGTAACTTCTTGCTGAGTTTTTGAAATAACTAGTTTACCAAATGCATTAGGATCAGTAGAAATAATTGTATCTTTTGGAATAACAATATTACTTGCGTATGCTGTTGTTCTTCCGAGTATCACAGGACCTACAGCAGGGGTAGGCATTTTTCTATCAGTATTCCAAATATAGCCATGCTTAGGAAGATTTTCTTCATCAGCAGTCTGAGGAAATGCCTGGTTAAGAATGTACTCTTGGTTGTAATAAATCCCCTCAAATTTAGATGCATAAATCTTAGCTTTTACTGCTATCTCAGATGCAGAAGAAATTTTATCAGCACCTATGGCCAGAGCAAATTCAGCGAGTAGTTCCTGAGTTAGTCCATCTTGTGTTTTTTTATAAAAAGACAACTATACCACCTCCTTAATAACATTAGCTTCAAGCCCTAACCATTTAAAATAAACAGTAACTTTCATTCTTTTCTTTGTATAATCTAGCCACTCAGGCACTACATCAACAATTTCAATATCTTCTTCATCTTCTAAAGCTTCATAAACATAAAACTTTGCCATGTCGAGCTGCTTGCTCTTCTTTTCTTTGTAAGTTAAATAAAGCCTAGAACCTAGCTTTTCATCATATAAAAAAGACCCCCTTCTAATAGAGAGTCTAAGTAATATACTTTGCTTCTTGGCATCTAGACCTTGAACTACTTTAATATCATTATATTGCTGCACTAAATTCATATCATCAATCTGATAATCCTTCATCATAAAGCATCATCTCCACTAAGTATTTCTGTAGTTCCATCAGGTTTAATTACTAGCTTTCTGTTTAAAATAATTCTTCCGTCATTACATAGCTTAATAGTTGCACCACCTTCACTATAAAGGAGCGTTTCTCCTTCTTCGAGTGTTACATCAGATACAGGCTTTAATGCTCCACTAACCTTATCCTTTACCTTAATCTCTTCATCTAAAACCACATCGGAAGCTAAAGCCATGTTAGGGTCAGAATAAGGTTTAGTTATAATAAGATTCTGCCCTACTTTAGGTTTAGACATAATACCAAAAGTAGCAGTTTTAAGCATCCCTCTGTATTCCCCAGAACCCTCAGCACTTACTTTATTTGATGATGTTGTAATAGTCCCTATATTAATACTATTACTATTAAGTCCCTTCTTTGTCATTCCTCTTGCCACTATAATCCCTCCCATAGAGGTCTAAGTCTTACATACTTAACATTTCCCTCATTCTCATTTTTAACATGTCTGTATCCTACAATAAAATAGACTCCATAAGTTCGTGTATTCTTATCACTAACCTTTGCAGTCTTGTTTACCTCTATATTCGTTTTTCCAGAGACTTTAATCTCAAGCTCAAAAGAACCTTTCAAGCTATCTTTCACATTTCTCTCTCCTATTTTTTCTGCATTCGCAGGATCCTTTGCATCTGCATCTTCTATTACTTTTCTTCTTACATATCCATACTTTTGAAGTGTAGCTTCAACGAATTTAGAAATAAAAGACTTTTTACCTTGTCCTCTAACCCAGCATTCACTTTTAATGTCAGCACCTTTTTTAGTTTTCTTAAATCCTAGCATAAAAATTGCACCTGGAATAAAATCATTAGAAAAAGTAATATAGGGTTCTTCTTTGTAGTTTAAAACATCAGCAACTATTTCACCACTAGCAGTACACCAAAGCCACATCCCTAGTTTTTTAGCTTCTTCGGATAACAAATCCCACTCCGTTGTTCCAGGCTCTACAGTTATTTTTTTAATAGGCTTATCAAAAGCAGGATTTATAATTACAGTAAACCCATATCGTCCAGCAATGTTTTGAGTTAGTGAAGTAAGGGTAATATTTTCATATGTCCTTGGTTCTGCATCATTCTCAAGTAGCAGCATAGATAAATCTCTTCCGATAATATCAACTCCATAACTTCTTTCATCCCAAAACTCAATCACCTCATCAGATATCCCAGTAATAAGCTCTCTAAATTCTCCAGTTGATTCAACCTTTTCTTTCAAAATAACTATGTCATTATCATCATAAACCTCTGAATATCCTCCTTCTCCTTGCTCATTTTTAATATTTGAAAGAGAAAGTCTAAACTCATCAGCGGGTATATCCATACTTATTTCATAGCTATACTCTTTTATCCTCTTAACCGTCCAAGCTTTATTTTTCTTCCTGTTTTTTATATATGCTTGTAACTCACTCATAAAATCACTTCGCTTTCACAGGAATATTCAAATTCTTTCCAGCTATAATCAAATTAGGATTCTTAATGCCTTTATTCAATTTAAGTATTTCATCAATAGTTGTACCATACTGTTTAGCAATTCTAGTAAGAGTATCACCTTGTTTAATCTTGTAATCTATATTAGTAATTGGAGTATCAGCATTTTCTTTAGTACTTTCTAGCAATTTAACAGCATCATTTACAGTATTGTTTTGCACTACCGTAGGAATACTAACTGCATTAGCTACAGGTGGTTTATTCTCCTGAAAAGTAAATGAGTATTTAACATAGTTTGGTGTAGGTTCTTGCATTAGCTTTAATTCTGTCATTTTTACCATAGTAGGTGCTAAAGTAGGATGCTTTAAAAGTCCAGCTTCAGTACCATAAAAACACTTAACAGCCATTTTTGAAAACTCTTCATAAGCTCCTTCGCCTACAAATTCTCCTTCACCTTTCATTTCTCTTATTATTCCTAGTTCTTCTATCTCAACAAAGTTAGTAAAAGGATAATGATTTTGAACAGTCTTTTTAATAAAAGATGTTTCAAATGTCGTTGGATTGTTTGGCCAGACATAATCTCTAAATTGCATAGCTGATAAAAGCCTGTCCGAATCGTCTTGCCTCAATATTTGCTTCACAGTTTCACCTACTTTCCGTTATAATCAAATAAAAAGACAGGGGGTAATATCATATGGAAAAAAATCGCAAAATTTTATTTATAATATTTATATTTTTGTTGCTTGCTCTTGTAGGAATGTATCAAAATGAGCAAAGAAAAACTCTAATCATAGAAGCAAAACAAATAGTTGATGCAGAAAAAGAAAAAGAAAAATTACTAAATGAGGTTAATAATCCAGAGATAACAATTTCTTCAGCAATAAAAAGCAATGGTGAATTTAGCTTTACACTATTTACTAATCTTCCAGATGATTCTAATGTTACTGGAAATATTTTATATGTTAAAAATAATGGAGAAAAAGAAATAGTCCATAAATTCAAGGCTTCTATAAATAACAAAAAAGCATTATTAGAAGGTCAAATAGACCCATCAATTTTTATAAAGGATAATTCAGCTAGATTACAATTTGAAGGAAATATTTATTTTGAAAATACAACTAGCTCATTTACATCTGAAATATATGATTATACTAAATATTTTATTGCTAGTGAAAAAATACCAGTTTCTGATGATAATATTAACTCTCAAGCTGATATAAAAACCTTTAATATTCCTAAAGCATACATATTAGCAGAAGAGTTATCTAAAACATTTGGTTACTCGGTAGAATCTACTACTATTGATAATGATAAAATCACAAATCTCTATAAAGATAACTCGTATATTGTTATAACTGGAGCAGATATATCAAGGATATTAATTTCAGGAACATTTCCTCAAAATTCATTAGATTATGGTACAATAACGAATATTTTATTTAATAATAACGATTTTAACCTCTGGGCAACTGAACAAATAGATAAGTGCCAAAATGGTAAAAATAAGTTTAAGTCCAATTATGTCAATGATTCACTAAATGCTAATTTCGAATCTTATTCAACTAATTTCACAATAACAATAACACCTAGATAGGGCAAAATATGCCCTATCTTTTATTTTGTAGGGCCTCCCATTCTTCTTTCTGTTCTTTCTATTTCTTTTCTAGTAGAACTAAAATTGTTGCTAGTAGTAGTTATTACTCTTCCTGGAATATTTGCTCCGTCTAATAATACTTTTACAGTAACATTAGGATTACTCTTTACTTCAACTGGTACAGTAGTGTTTATATTCATCTCAGAAGCTTTCATTTTATCCATAGTATCTTTCATAGCTGCTATCAATGTTCCATTTATTTCTTTAGGTTGAATTGTCATTTTATTTTTAGCAGGAGAATATGGATATTTCTCATGCCCTCTTGGTTTTAAATCCTCTTTCGTTCTTCTCATCAATGCTATATTTTGATTGGTTCTTTCTTCTGGAGTCATTGCCAAATATTCTTTATTCTTATCTATAGCATTTTTGCTGATAGCATAAATTATACCTAATGATATAGCGCTGCCAATTGTATTCATAATGAATCCCATGGGACCACCCTTAGTTGTAGATGATGGTAATGAAGAATTTGCTGGTGATACTCCTGCTCCGTTAACATTTACTACCCCAGCATTTACAATCATACTTGAAATTGAATTGCCTATTCCAGGTAAAGTCTTGTTGTTATTACCCAACCCACCTAACCAATTAAATAAATCTCCAATATGTTTCATGATTGATAGTGCTTTTATACTTAGGTAAGCTCCTCCTGCAACTTTTATTCCAGTAGCAACATTTTCTCTTTTTTCGGCTCCCTCTTCTCCCATGAATGATAAAAAGAATCCTCCAATAGTCTCTGCCATAGCTGCAAGTTCAGGATTTAAAGCTTTAAGATTATTTACAGATTCATCTAAAGCGTTTTTCCATTCTTCAATAGGTGTTAGGTCTATATTTTCTAATTCGTCTAGCATTAATTCTCTTTCAACCATCATTTGTTTTCTAATTTTAGGATTGCTTTCTGAATTAATTCCCTCAGTTAGCTCAGCTATATCCATTTCTAATAGCATTTTTTTCTTAAATGGAGCTGTAATGGCATCCATAAATGGAGAAAATTGAAGAGCATAATCCAAACCTACTCCTGTAATACCTTTTAATATAACTTTAAATTGATTAACAACATTATCCATTTGGTCAATATACGCTTCTTTAGCCATTCCTTTAGACTTATTAACAACAGCATCATATGTCTTTTCAAAATCTTTTACATTTTGAACTAGTGGAAGAATAGCACGAGCTGCTTCATCAGAGCCTAGCAAATCTTTCAAGAATCCTTTTCTAGCTTCTGATGTCATTCCCCTTTTTTCAAACTCATTAAATAAATCTTTAGTTATATCAAGCAAGTCTCTTGTATGACCACTAGTATCTTGAATGTCTACTCCAAATTTCTTAAATGATTTTATTCCATCAGAGTCAGTAAGCTTGTTAAATAACTGAATCATTGAAGTCGCTGAGACATTTGCAGGCATGTTATTCTTAGTAAGTTGTGCTAATCCAGCATATACTGCTTTGTAATCAATACCTGAAGCTTGCGCAGCAGGCATAATACCAGTACCAAGTGCAGCCGCCAATTCTTCATATTCAACAATACCAGCTTTTATAGTTGCAAATTGAACATCCATTATTTCTGTTAAAGTGCTATCGTCCATTCCATAAGCATTTTTAGTTCCCATAACTGCTTTAACAACAGCAGACATATTATCAGTAGCTCCTGCAACTGCTCCCATCGCAAATTTTCTAGCGGCACTAGCAGCATTCTTAGGGTCAAGAGAAGCAGATATTGAATCATACATACTTTGAGTTATCTGAGTGAAATTCTGTGGAATAAGCTTCCAAGTTTCAATAATATCTTTAGTCATTACCTTTTGACTCTGAGCAGTTTGGTCATATAATGTGTTTATTTTAGATAATCCAGCATTTAACTGAAATAAATCCTTTGTAACTATTCCTGCATAAGCTGTTACTCCAGTAGCTCCTATCTTAAATGTTCTTCCAATAGCCTTATCAACAGCGCCTAATTTATTATTTAATTTATCTGCTGCATTAGTTATTTTAGAAAATTGTGAAGAGATACTATTCCCTGCTTTTTCAGTTTCAGATTTTGTTCTTGAAACGCTATTTCTAAACTTGCTTAATGAATCTTGGTATTCATCTTTAGCACCAAGAATAATACCTACTTCTTTAGCTTCAGCCATTATTTTTCACCACCTGCCAGCTCATTGAATCTATTTTCATCAAAATTTTGATTAATTTCTAATTTATTATCATCTTTTATTTCATCTCCACAACAAGGACATTTAGTTTTGTGAAAATTACTTAAGCATTTATCACATAAACTTTTCTCATATTCTTCATTATCAATATGGATATTTGCTAAAATCCATGTTAATTGTTCATATCCTCCTTGGATACTAGGGTCATTTGGAGATAATTTAAGGTCTTTAGAGATTCTCCATCGAAGTCTTTCCAGTCCATTTTCTTTAACTTTTTTTTTAATTCTTCAAAATCCTCTTTAGATATTTCATCTATAGTGTCACTTTTATCAATTTGAATTTCTGATAACTCTTGGTACAGCTGGTCAACTAAAAAAGGGTCTTCTTCTTCTAATTCTTTTCTATCAATTATTCTTTCTTCTAGGTTGTTTGGATTTCTGAGTGCTAAAGATAGCTGTTCTAACTGTTCCATTATTGCAATAACATCACTATTAAAAATTGGTTGTTCGCCTAACCTTTTAGTTGTTTTAGCGTTAGCTTCTATTAATTCTCCTTGAGTTAGTCTTACAATAGCCACCTCAAAATTCTGTCCAGGATAAGTAATAACTTTATGTTTTCTAATATTCTTTCTTAGTTCAGATACTCTCATAGAAATTCCTCCTAAAAAATAATAAGGACCCTAAGGCCCTTATTTTTTCACTCTCTTAAACTTACTAGCCATTACCTTCATATTCTCAACTGTCTTATCTTTTAAGTTTCCTGATTCCCCTATTGTCTGCCAGTTACATTTTAGGTACATATCAGAGCGGTCAGGCTTTTCTATAATAACATCGAAATCTTCTAGCTCATCTAGATATATACCGTCTGTCAGAGCTTCATCGGTAACATAAGCTCTTTCTATTTCTAGATCATAACTAGTCTTAGCTCCATAGGTTCCTACTGAGTCTTTTTCTCCAAAAGCATCCAGAGTCTTAGTCTCTTTATTCTTATTCGTTCTGTAACTTTGTATTACAGCAACCTTCTTGCTTGCTCCATCGGTAATGATACGAATATAGATATCATCAGATGTAGGAATTCCGTTATTGAAAAGCTGTAAATCCATATTAAATTTCAAATTATTCACCTCCTAAATTAGTGCAGTTCCATGAAGAAAGATAGTATTAAGTGGCAATACTACTTTGTACACATAATTAACATGCACACGAGTTCTTTTATCAGGCTGTCTTTCAACACTGATTATTTGAGGAGATTCTATAATCTCTGCTCCTTCGTATACTTCTAGTTGTGCTATAGCATCGGCTTTTATTTCTCCTACAGTTGACTCTGAAGCTTTTTCTCTTGGATGAAGAGTTGATAACCTATTTCTAAGACCTCTATCAACAAAATCTTTAACCTTAGCAACAGTTCCTTCTTGATACTTATTGTCTGGGACAGCTGGAGAAACTCCATCATCCTTAGTATAAGTAGTCACCCATCTATCAATATATACTTTACCGTTTATAGTTCTAGCTGCAGCTAAGCCTCCAGCATATAAAGCCTCATAATCAGCATCTTCAAAACGATTATAAAGACCACCGAATAACTCTGGAGTAACTTGTATATTATGAAGTGGCATAGCAGGGTCAAGTTCTAAAGCATCATAAGCTGCACAAGCGGCGGCAAAATATACTGAGCTAGAATGAGCAGTCCCTTCAACAGATAGTGGCACAGATGCCCACAGTGTTACTCTCCCAGAATTAAGAGGTAACGCTAAAGCAACCCAAGCTGAAACACTAGCTGCCATTGCTCCTAGATGCGCTCTTCTTTCTTTTCTGTTAGTTGAACATACATCACAATGATTTCTAACATGTAAATGAACATCAGCACTTATACTGTCGCATATAATAATCTCAGGTGCTTCTTCTGTCTTTAAAATGTCTAGTGACTCTAAATATTCATCCTTAGTAGGTGCTCCTTCAAGTGCAGATATAACAGGAACGCATACTAATTTATTAACTCCTATTAGAGTAACTATTCTTACTAGTTTTGCCATTTCAGATTCTTTTCCAAAAGATGCTACTGCATCAGCATATGTCTGAATTGCATATGGTTTAGGTTCTAAATCTGTACATACATCTGGGTCAACTTGTGCCACTATTCCCATAGGAAAACAAGTACCAGGAAAGCCCATAACTTCTTTTGAAACTAGGGATTCTGAAAAAACCCCTACTCTTTCGGTATTAGGAATACCCATTAATCAACATCTCCTTCCGATGTAATTTCATTAATAACTTCATATTCAAATTGCTTTTTCCATAAAAAATTCAAAGTTAGCACATTTCTAGAATGAAATAACTTTTCCTTTTCTTCGTATGGGTCTACAGAGGTTGAACCCTCTTCATAGCTTTTAACCTTAAATCCTTCTACTTGTTTTGGATTAAATAAAAAAAGAGCTGTAAGCTCTTCATTAATTCTTTGAATAGTATCTTCTCCTCCAAGTTTAGCAGAATCAGCATTCCAAATATGAATATCAAAATACAAATCCGTATCTTTACCTTTTGTTTCAATTGCCTTATCTAAAGTAAACTCTATTCCTAAATAACCATTATCCATGCCTATTTCATTAGTATTGATTTGTGCCTTAGATACAGTTACAAGTGGTTTCTTTAAAGGCAAATCTCTTTTAATGTTAATGTAACCTGCTTGAACTTCTACCCATGGAAGTAATGTTTTTATTTCGTCAATTACTTTATCTCTTGTTTGATTTAACATTACAACCCTCCTAAAAATTCCTCTAATACTCCATTTGCTATCTCAACATATCGCCCTGAGTTGATTACTGATTTAACTGCATCCTTTAAAAAAGGCCTTGGCCTTAGTCTAGATGTCCCATCATGAACCCAATGGGCATAATTTGCAATTTCAATATCAGCAAATACTTTATATTTGCCATTTGATATTTTCTTTATTTTTAAAGATCTCTTAAGCTGTCCAGTATTAACTGAAACTGGATAAGGTTGAGAATATGCTCTTCTTACACGAATCCCTGCATCCAGTCCATACCTATGTCCTGCTGATATAGCTAGCAATCCAGCCATTAAGTTTTTCTTACCTAGTTTTGTAATTCTTTTACTGCTTTTCTTTTTATTCATTATGTTTTGATTCTTAGGCCCATTTACATTATCAATAGCTTCATGCAAGACTTCACTGCTTATTTCTTTTACAATTTCATCAGCTACCTTAGGCATAATTTCCATTACTTCATCAATCATTTTTTCAAAATCATCAAATCCATAAGAGTAATCAGACATTTTGAATCAACTCCAAAACTGCAATATAAGCAAGTGGCTCTTCTCTGATATCATATCTTTGAACATTTTTGATTCTAAACTTCATGTTTGTATATTCAATATAATCATCTTCTCCTAATTCCTTAATATTGTAAGTATTAGGACCATAATATACATAATCATATTTTTCTATTTTACCAATTAGGTCAAGAATAATCTGGTCAACATTATCAGCTTTTAAGCTATCTTTAGGTATCATGAAGCACTTAATATCAGTTACTATTTCAGTAGAACTTAAATAGCACTCATCATCACAATCAGGCTCTGATGGATTATCTACATGCCATAATGGATTTCCATATCCTGTTGATTCATTGTAGCAAGGGCATAATATGCCAGGTGTTTTTTTTACAATCCTAGCAGTAACACCTTCTTTTTCTATTCCTTCATTCCACATTTCAACCCATTCATTCATGAGATTATCCTCCATACTCGTTAACACTTAAAAGCAATGGATTAACATAAGACTTTCGACATCTACCTAATATCTTTAGTCCTTTAGATTTTAAATCGTCTGCAAACTTCAAATAATTACTTGTAGAAGCATCCTTAGAAAGTTTTATAGGACCTATACCGATACTTTTTCCTTCTGAGCTGGATGATTTAATAGATACTATTTCAGATGCAGTTATATAAGCTAAGCCTAGTTTAACTTTCATCTGTATCTGAGAATCATCAGATTCTAAGCATTCGCTTTTCACTTCGTCAATATAAACTGGTATAAGGTCAGTAATCCATTGCTGAACTGTTGCTTCAGGTAAAGATGAGCCTGATAGTCTATTAATCATTTCTATATCAGGCAAATTCATTTAAACACCTGCCTTAATCTTATCAATGATTTCTTGCTTCTTATCATCAGAATCAATATCTATTTTTCTTTTAGCCGCTAGTTCCTTAAGTTGTGGAACAGTAAGCTTATTTAAATCAATTTCATCCTCATCTTGAAGTTCTTCTTCATTAACTTCACCAAGAATCCCCTCTTTAAGCTTTCTTTTAACAAAACTTGTAGCCTCAGATTCAATTACTTCTCCAGGTGGAAAATCAATGCCATTTTCAAAATCATAGCATTCTGAATTGCTTTTATTTATATACAACATTTTATATCCCTCCTAAAAAGAGGGGTAGAATACTACCCCTTATTCAATACATTAGCTGCTTCTTTGAAAAGTTTAGCAAAACCAGAAACCTGAGAAATTACTGATCTAGAAATCTGTTTATCTATAAGCTTATCTGATTCAACTGTAACTCCCATCTCTTGCACTTTTTCAATAGCGTATCTTGTATCAATTCCAATAATTTTACTTGCTGGAACTTCATCAACTATATCCATATTGATTCCAAGAGGAGTGATAAGCTGACCATTCTTTTGAAAATCAAATCCAGCTTGAGGGTCCTTAAATTCAGGAATAAGCAGAAGGTCAACAATACCATTAGTATCAGCAATTAATGCATTCATCTTATATGGTCTTTTCATAGTTGCCCAGAATCTTACCATTTCAGCATATCCAATTGTTCCAGCTGTTCCTTTAATTGTAGAATCTCCTACAGTAAAGGAAGGAGCAGGATTTGTATTACCATCTCCATTTATTAGCACATTAACCACTTCTTCAAGCTGGTCTACTGCTATTTGTGAAGCTATTTGTCTTAGAGCAATAGCGAATATATCTATTTTCTTTCTTCTAATAGCCTCATAGGTAGTATCAAGCTCAACCCCAAACTTGAAGATATTAACTTCTTTCTCTTTTGTCTTTAAAGTAGTAACAGGAAACTTAGAACCTTCTGCTACTCTTCTAAGTTGCTTTTGACTAGTATCTGTATCCATATAGATAGATTTATAAGTATCAGAATCTATCTCAGTAGTAGTAGCGATTAACTTAGGAAGTATACTTTCTTTTTCCAAAGCTGTTCTAACAGTTCTAGAGATAAACTCTGGGAAAAGAATTGATGATTCAGTTGTAGTGAAGAACTTTTCAACTACATCTGATTTTGCACCTTTTACTTTTATATCAAAACGCTTAAGCTGTCTTTGAAAAGCATCTAGGTTCTCTAGTCCTTTTACGCCTTCATATTCAGAACTTGGGTCAAGCTCTTCTAGTTTCTGAGCAAATGTTTTTCCCTCTGCTGTAGCTTCTTGGTAAATCCCTTTTTCAAGTTTTAAATTATCGTATCCCATTATATAGCCTCCTTTATAGTAAGAATCCAACTACTTTAGCAGTTGTATCTACTTTCATAACTAAAAATTCTCTTCCATTTGTAGCATCAACTTTGACTTTTCCAGTTCCATCAGCTGCCAATTTAGCATAACCAACCGCAGGGTCTGCACCTGAATAAGTGAATTCCACATATCCTTTTAGCTGAACTGTAACAGCTCCATCTTTTTCAACCTTAATTGCCTTGCCATGAATTTGTTGAGTATCTGCACTTAGTGCCACAGTAGATGAAGCACTAATCTTTACAGGCTTTAGTTCATCAGTTGATGCTAAAGCACTTTTAAAAGTGATACATTCTTGCATAAAACCATCAAAAGCTATTCTCATTTAAAACTCTCCCTTCTTAACCTTCGTAAACTGAATTATCAACAAAAGAATTCTTCTTAGTTTCTTTTGATTTTATTTGTGATTCTGGTGGATAAAGCTCATTTACTTTATCTTTATATTGCTTTTGAAAAGCCTTAAGCTCCTCAATATCACACTTATCAAACACTTTTTCCATCATTTCATAATTAAAGGACTCACCTTCTGCCATTTTCCCAAGTCTTGAACATTCTTTCTTTAGATCTTCAAGATATTGTTCTCCCATTTTTGCTTTAGTAGATAAATCAGATACCTCTTTTTTTAGTTCCTCATTTTTAGTAACTGCCTCCTCATAAGCACTGACTTCTTTTTGTAGCTCATCAACACTAATTACTATTTCCTCAGATTTCTCATTTTGAGCTTTTTCAATTAAACCTTTTAAGTATTTCAATGATTTTTCTCCTCTCTTTTGCAAATTAGCAATAAAAATAGTCGATTCTTTAGAATTCGACTTATTAACAGATTCAGATATTAATTTTTCTTTTTCTTCATCGACTTTTGATAAATCAAAGCCTTTTGTAACTCCTGCTGCAGGTTGAGCAGGTACTGCCACAAATGAAACTTCATAAGCATCTGAAGGGTCTCTCATTCTCAGCAGACATTCCACCTGTTTTCCTTGTATTGTATAATTTCTGCCCTTTATATGTGAGCAGTTTTCGATATCAAAATAGGAGTTCTTACATATAGAGCATTGAAAATCACTTACAGAGAATCCAGCCGAGACTTCCTTGTATATCCCAGCTTCTATGTTGTCTATTAGCACATCATTTTTCTTAAGAGTATAAGCCCATCCTTTAAGCTGATAATATGCTTCTGCATCTGGATTAGTAGATACTGTCTGAGTAGCTATTAATTCAGTTTTGTATATTCTAGAATGTTGTCCTCCAGCTTTCCAGTTGTGGTCTACAATCATTGTTTTGCCAAGAAATAAAGATTTAAGCTTTTCTAAATCTTGAATCGAAAAGTATTCTTTATCTCTATCAATGTTATTGTCGCAAATGATAAGAGGATACACATATACATCATCTTCGATTAGCTCCTTCTTAGAATATTTATTAATAAGACTTAATTCTTCAGCATTAATTTCCGTTAAACTATCAAACTCAACTAATGATTTCATAAAAAGAGGTCTATCTAAGTCTTTTAAGTCCTTATACTTCACATTTCCACCTCCTATCCATTTTCTTTTAGGTATTGTCTTAGTGATCTAGGTTTTTTTCTACATCTGCAATTAGGATGAGTGTCATATACAACCTCAGGTCCTTCTCCTAGCTTGTACCATTTTTTATCAAGTGGCTTGCATATAGGTGCACATGCATCTGGAGCAGCACTCCATTGTTCGTATGGAATATTCATGGTAGAATACTCAGCAAAATCTGCTTTGTCTAAAGCAATTGAACATTCAGAGCGAGCAAGTCTCTCCCAGTCCCATCTCTTGCCACCGAGTTCATTGTGAATAAGCCTAGCTATATCCATAGGGTTTTTACCCTCAGAAGCTCCTTCAATTAGTATCTCTCTAATATTTTCTCTAATTATTTCTTTTCTTTCTTCCACTCTTTGAAGACCTTCGTACCTTATCATTTGAATATACGGATGCTCATAGTCATTTGCATGGTATGAAGATTTAGGAATCTCAATTTCTTCTAAATCTCTATCTTCTTGAGTGATTTCTTCGTTAGCTGTTTTATTTGCCCTTCTGCATCCATAGTTCCAGGCTTTCTTTAAATTCTTTTTATATGCCCCATCTAGCTTTATTCCAGAAACTGATATAATAGCTTCAACTTTTTCCAATTCTTCAAAAACTTTATGTTTTTTATAGTTTTTTTCTGAATTTTTAACTATATCTACTATTTTTTTCTCAGTTTCCTCTAAAATATCACTAAAATCTTTAGACCATTTTAATTCTATTTGATATGCCTCAGGGTCTGGATTAGGGTCTGATAATAAATCTTTTGTAGTACATTCACAGCCCTCATAATGCCTTATTTCTTTTTTTTTAGAATAAGTAAGGCTTAATGGGTCGATTTCTACTGGAGCAGGAGGTTCTCCTACTGCATTATCATATCCTAGTTCATTAGCTACATCGTTTTGATTTATGATGTTTTGGTCTCTAAGAGTCAGAAGGTTATTTATTTTCTTCTCCTTAGCCTGCTCTTTCATAAGGTCAGCTCTGGCGATTTCTACCATGTCTTGAAGATTTACATCCTGCCAGTTAATCTCATAGGATATATTTAACCCTTTAACTGTAAGCCAAGTATCTATAACTTTGTTTATTACAGGAGTTATGGTAGTTCTATAATGCTCTATCTCCGATGTTAGAAAGTCAGCTTGTTGCTGTGACATTCTTTCAGTAGAACTCCAGCTGATTCCTAGTAAAAATGGTGGTAATCCTGTTTTTGCTATAATCTGCTCAAGTAATTGTCTTACTGGAATTTCTGATTCAAGCACTGGAGCATCTGCCCCTATTACAGAAACCTTAAGATTGCCAACTCCAACAATATCAGCAGCTTTACCTTTTGATTTTAAATCCATTACTTTGTTCCACTCAGTTTTAAGTAATGAGTGCATTTCTTCGACCACTTTAGAATCATCTAAATCCTTAGGTAAATCACATGTTACTGAAAACATTAGATTACCGAATCTCTCCCAGTTAAGTTTGGTTGAATTAAATACTGTAAGAAGTATTCCAGTAACAAAAGGCATACTTCTTAATAGGCTTACACCATACGGACTATCTTTTTCAGGAGATAATGGAGTATAAAGCATAAGATTTTGATAAGGAAGTTCAACAGGTTCTAATTCCATCTCTTGTTTTTGACATATTAAGTAATCAAGCCTATTATTCATCTGCTTTAGCTCAATAGTGTCAATATCTACTACCTGCAGTGCGTAAATATCTTCCTTGAACTTATCTAAAACAATTTCTCCAACGGATGAGCCATTTTCTAGCAGCTGGTCGAAATAGTTATTTATAAAGGCATAAATACCTTTTTCAAAAGCCCCAACCTTTACATCCTTAAGAAACTCTTCAATAAGAGCTTTTCCTTGCTCATCTGTAGAATCAATGTCAAATTCACCTATAAGCCTAGTAAGTCTATTTATAGCAGTATCTATAACTGGAACTGCTTCTCTCATAATCCTATAAAGCTCATACTCTGCATTCTTAGGTACATATGAATCGAGGATTTGAAAAGGGTGACTAAATGTAGTTCTAGTTTGAACTGTAACTGAACGAGTACTTGTTTCCTTTTTCTTTTTTCTGAAGAAATTCATTTTTCATAACACCCCCTTTCATCTATCTATCAGTGCTAGAAACAAATAATTTAACCTTCTTCTTAAGGAATATTGGTCTTAATATTGTAAAAGCAAAATATCTGTCTGCATCCATGGCATGGTCATTTTCTTTTAGTGGTTTATCTTCTCCTTTTGCCGCTGCTTTAGGGTCCCATGAATATGAAGAAAACTCTCTAAAAGTTTCTTTACAGCAGTCATTGAATAGAAAAACACCCATCTTTAAAAGGGTGCCCACGCTTCTTATTCCATCTAATACATCATTCTTAGCCTTTATAACTCTGTGATTTCTTTTTCTAAGCTCAGCTATAAATGATGCTGCCGAAGGGTCAACAATTATACCTTCAACCTCATAACCTTCTATGAACTTCTCATAATCATCTGCAAACTCTGAGTCTGTCTTTTGCTTTCCTTCTTTTCTTCCAGAGTAATAGTATTCTTTAACCTTGTACCATTTACCTAAATACTCACCATACATACCAAATGTAGTAGGATTCTGAGTACCATAGTCGCAAGATACATAAAACTTTGAGTAGGTTCTATCTTTTGATGGAACTATATGATCATCTTCTGTGAACATATCATATATGATTCCCTCGGCTAGTACCCATAGTCCAAGGATATACCTCTTAAAGAATACACCTGAATACATCTTTCTATATCTTTCCTTAATCTTCTCAGATAAAGAAAGATTGTCATCCATAGTAAAGTGTAGATAAAGAATGTTCTTATCTATAGCTTTGTCTATCCAATCGGTCTTGAACCAGTGAAAAGGTCCATTAGGGTTACAGTTGAACCACCACTTAGACCCATCAACCGAGCATCTACCAGTTGCCTGATTAACGAAACTCTCAGGCATAAGTGCAACCTCATCGAAGAAACATCCAGCTAATGTAATACCCTGTACTAAATCCTGCGAGCGTTCATCTTTACCACCAAATATATAAAAGAAATTAGTTATATTTTTTCTAGATACTATGAGCAAGTTGTCCGCTCTTTTATCCTGGACTTTATAACCTCTTGATTTAAGCATTAGCTTGAGCCAGAACAAAACATTTCGCCTGAAAGAGCCTATTGTCTTTCCACACATGCCAAAGTTTTGATTTTGAAACTCTGTCATTGCCCATATAACATATGAAAGTGACATAGATAAAGTCTTACCGCTTCTTATAGCTCCATCTGCAATAATTCCATCCATATCTGACACAGGTGATTCTTTCATCCACCAAGTTAGTATTTTCTTTTGCTTTTTACTAAAAGGCATGAACTTAAAAGCTGCTTTTCTAGTCTTCATCGTCCCATACCTCATTTACTTCACCTTTAAGAGCTTCTAAGAATCCATCATCTTCTAATTCTTCTTCACCCTCAAGTTTATTCTTTTCAAGTTGAAGCTTTTCTCTAGCAATATTAACTTTCTCGGTTTCAATTTCAAGTTTTCTTCTAACTTCATCAGTAAGAAAATCAAGCCTATCAGATAACCACTCAAGAGCTTTCATCTTGTCTAAGAGCTTGATAGACACACCATCTTTTCCCTGTTTAACCTCAGAGAGTATAGTTCCATCTACTTCGTATGATTCTTTGAACTTTACAGTATTCACAATTTTAGTAAGCGGAACCATATCGCCATCAACTGAAACTTCTATCGGGCCAAAAGCTCCCATAACAGGAACCTCTTCTCTACCAAACTCTAGATAGTCTGTAATATCAGAAAAGGCTATATCCAAGTATTTCTGGAATATAGCCATAGGTTCAAAGGAAAGACCATCTCTAATACTTTTTTTAAGTCGGTCTATTTCTTTTTTGATATGAGGTTTTTTCATAAGATTTGAAGCTGTAAACCTAGCTGTATCTTTACCATATCCAGCTTTTAAAGCTGCCTTAGTTTGATTCCAGTACTTAACATAGTAAAGGCAAAATAACTTTTGCTTATCTGTAAGGTTAGAATCATCTTCTGACTCGACTTCAAGTTGTGGTTTTTCTACTTCTTTTTTAGGGTGCACCCTTTCGCTTTTTGTGTGCACCCCTGTTCTATTCCAATCGTGTCTTTTTTTCCAGCTTTTTACTGTATTAATTGAGACATTATATTTCTCTGCTATCTCTTTATATTTCATACCTAGCATATAATCATTTTCTGCTAGTTCTGCTGGGGCTCTTATATCTGCCACATCACCACCTCATTAATTCAGAAATTAAAAAAGAACCCGAAGGTTCTTCTTTTAAATTATTATTATATTATGTTTTCTACATTGTCTTTTACTTCATTTAAAGTTTTAGTTATTTCATCTAAAAGCGATTTGTTATATTGTATATCCTTATCAAGCTTATCAATTTTTCTTTCAATATTCATATTATAAATATCATTCACAGTCCTTTGAATATTCTTTAATATTTCTAAACTTTCTCTCTCATATTCTGTCATAAAATCTCCCCCTATTTATATAATTAGTATAATTATATCAAATAAGAAATATTTTACAATATTTGTTAAAATATAGAATCCCACTTACAATTATAACTCCTTATAATCTAAAAAAAGTATCATATTTGTGTTGAAAATGTATTATAAAAGTATTGTCTGAAGTCGTGGACAATCTTTATTTAATGCATTCAAACCGAAAAAACATAGTTTTATTTTGTGTACAGCTCTTTTTCTAAGTACATTCACCTGACTAGGTGACAGATTTACGGAGAAGCATATACAATCCCGGCTTTCATCCTTAAAGTATTTTAGATCTATAATCTTTCTTTGAATTTCAGAAAGCTCATCTAGAGAACGCTCTATCATATCTATTTTAGTTTTTAGCCTTAATATATCTCTTTTAATACTATCTATCCTTTCGATATTTAAAACAGCCTTATCCTCAGTATTTTTTGATATAGAATATGTTTTACTTACATTTACTCTATCAAAATCTATTCCTTTAATATTATCGTGTTCAAAGTTCATAAGTTCTTGATTAAGTGTTATTAGATTTAACTTTAAGCACGGATATGAATATAATAGTTTTTCAGTTAATTCAAAGTAATCATGTTTTTCCATCATATCTAGCCCTCCCTCAAAAAAGAAAAATCCCAGGAAGAATTACTTATCCTGGGACTCTTGGTCCTCTACATTATTTATTTTTACTGTGTATGTTTGTTGATGCTTGCACCTTGCACATTTAAGATTAATATCAAAATCTCCATGCTCAGTTTTTATACTTACTTTTCCTAATAGCTTGTTACAAGACTTACAGCGAATTTCCTGTGTCATATAACCTCCTATAGTTCTCTAAAATCTATGTCTGGATACTTGTTTTTAAGTAATTTAACTTTAATAAGATAGTCCTTTGTCTTAAATCCCTTGGTATCTTCTAGCACCTTGTTTCCTGTCTTAACCTCTCTATACTCAAAGTCTCCAATATATTTTATAGCTCTTATCTTCTCACCCTTATACTCAAAACTTTCTTGAAGTACATATATAGGCTGTAGTACAAGGTTACTAATTTCTCCTACCTTCTCTAATAGCTTAAGCTCTCTGTATCTATTAGCTTCTTTCATGCTGTCAAAAGTTATTCCATCAATAAGTACTTTTTTATTACTATATTTGCTTTTTGTGTTATTTTGTTTATGGGGGATTGCTCCCCCGCCTTTTTTATTTTGAGTCTGCTTTACCGCTGCAACGGTTTTATTAGCAGGCTCTTTTTTTCTTTTTAGATAATCTTGATATTCTTCCATTGTCATTCTTATGGCCAATGTTTCTCACCCCTCTAGTTTGCTTAAGTGCTAATTCTGCTAGTAACCTTCTAAGAGTAGTACTTTCCACTTTGCCCCAGCTGCCATCTTCTCTTTTTCTTTGTGCGAAGCAGTCTGGCTTTCCATTTTCTAAGATTGAAACCTTGCTGATTCTATATTCAAAACTCTTAGTCTTAACACTAATCATTTCATTTCCTCCTAGCATGTTTGAATTTATGAGTGAACTTAGTGCACTTTGATTCTCTTGTATAGTGTTCTATCTCTCTTTCAATCATTCTTTTATTTAGCTTATTTAAGTACTGCATATGTGAAACTCTAGAAACAAATTCTTCTTTAGTCATTTGTATTCACCTCTGATTTACTGTCATACATAGCCTGAGCAGTTTCTCTTAGCTTAGTAATTCTTTTATCACCAAATTTAAATTCTTTTCTTAGTGCAGCTTCGATAAGTTCCTCAGTCTCATCGACATGTTGCTGTACTAATGATTCAAGAAATATTTCAAACTGTCCTAAAGACATTTTGTTTATTTGCTTATACCAGTTTCTTGTTTTCTCTCTCTTCTGGGTTCTGTTCATGATATCCTCCTAGTATCCGTTTTCCTGTCTTCTGAGGTTTTCTTGAAACTTTTCTAGGTAAGCTGTTTCTAAGTCTGCTCCTGAATATCCTAATGTGTGAGTTATCGATAATAGAAAGTGAAGAACATCTGCTAACTCTTCCAAGGTATTACCGCCTACTTTTTTATTATTTTTCCAATATTTGTGTAAATCCTGCTCATTACACACTTCTGCAAGTTCTACTACAAGCCCAAGAAGTCTATGAGTTATAAAATCTTTATGATCTAAATAAAATCCTAGTTTATCCGAGTGATTACTGTTGTAATTCTTAATAACAACATCATCCAGGTATTTCTGTTTTACAACTAATTGATTAAGGTCCATATATTCTACTCCTTATCTAAAAAGGTACATCAGCATCATCAAGAGCACGAAATCCATCTGAATCTAAACCCTCAGGTTCATATGTGTTATTTGTTTCAGGAGCCTTATTCTTATCTCCCCATTCTAGAAACTGTACATTTTCGGCAACTATCTCGGTAATGTATCTCTTTTCTCCTTCAGTAGTATCATAGCTCCTATTTTGTATAGAGCCTTTTACTGCTACCAGTCTTCCTTTAGCAAGATAGTTAGCACAGCTTTCAGCCTTTTTACCCCACACCTGAATCTTAAAAAAATCAGTCTTTTTATTTCCATCACTGCCCTGGTATGAGCGGTCAACAGCTATATCAAAATTAGTAACAGCGTTGCCTGATGAAGGAATGTATCTAAGCTCTGGGTCCCTCGTTAGCCTTCCTATAAGTATTACTATGTTCATAGAAACCTCCTCAATGTTAATTTTTGTTAATCAAATTAATTTACTTAAGCTTGTTTTCTTATATCAAACTCATGTACATTTGCTCTTACTAGAGCTTCAGCAAGCTGAGGACAAACACTGTTACCTACTCTTGCTACTTGTTTTGTTTTAGGATATGTTTTACCTGTATAATCCCTATCTATGATATAGCTATCTGGAAAGCCTTGAGCTTTGAATAACTCGTGTGGTTGAAGCATTCTCATTCCTATGTCAACTATTTTGTAGTCCTCTCCTTGTATAGTTACTAATCCAAATCTGTCTTTCGAAGTAATGGTGTGAAGAGGTTCAGTTAATCGTTGTCCAATATCTGCACCATAATACTTTAGCAAGAATGCCATCACTAGGTTCGACTTATCAATAGTTGTTATCGTTGCTAAAGGCATATCTATTTCATGTCCAACTGAGCTTTTAAAATGTCTCGCTATAAATGCAGTTACTAAGCCAAAACGATTATTAGTCGGTATTGTAGCTATAGGTTCATTTAACTTTTGACCTCTTACACCGTCTTCACTTGTTTCTGTATAGTAAGTCGCAATATATGGAGTAATTAAACAATGTTCTGCTTTTGTAGTAATAGTAGTAAGTGGAGTATCTAATTCATACTGTAGACCATCTTTTGCAAAGCCTGTCTGACCTATCCTTACTACAAAAGGTGTAGGATTATTTATTATAAATTTCTGAAATCCTTTTGCTATTCTTCTAAGAGTATTTTCAGCAAGTGGCTTTTTTCTATCAAAGATAGAAGGACATGGAATAGACCAATCAATGCATTCTGCAGCTGTTCTCCATGGATTAAGCAGTCCCATTCTTGCTTCAATCTGTTCTGGGTCACTATGAGTAGGTTTTGGCCATACAATAGGCTGTCCATCACATCTTGCTATCATGAAAAATCTCTTCCTAGTTGTAGGAGCTCCATAATCACACGCTCTTAGTTCTCTAAAGTCAATCTCATACCCTTGCTTTTCTAAAGCCTTTATAAATAATTCAAAAGTTTCACCTTTTCTTTTGGGGTCTGGATATCCATCTTTTATAGGTCCCCAGGTTTTGAATTCTTCTACATTTTCTAACATGATTATTTTGGGTTTAACTAGCTTTGCCCACTTAACAGCTATCCAAGCTAGCCCTCTTATATTTTTATCAACTGGTTTACCACCTTTTGCTTTACTAAAATGTTTACAATCTGGAGAAAACCATGCTAGGTCAACTGAATTTCCCTGAGTAACTTCTAATGGATCTACATCCCATACACTTTCACAATAATGCTTTGTATTTGGATGATTAGTTTTGTGCATAAGTATTGCATCTGGGTCATGGTTTATTGCTATATCTATATATCTTCCAAGAGCTGCTTCTATTCCTGTACTAGCTCCTCCACCTCCCGCAAAGTTGTCAATTATTAATCCCATGCTTTGCCTCCCTCTATCATTTTGCTGATGTTAGCAAAACGATAATTCACATTCTGGTTATTGCTTTACTCTTCGTCTTCAATAACATAAAATTCTTTCTTGCACTCTTCACATCTGTGTTTTGCTTTTAAAGGCTTATAGGATATATAATCGCTTCCACAAAAAGGACAATTTTCCACATGATCAGCAGTATATCCTTCAACATAGACATTCATTAAATTTTCCCTCGCCTTCTCCTATGCTGGCTCTATACAAACAACAATTGCTTTTATCCAATCATATTTTTTAACTTCTTCTACTGCTAAATCCTCTAAATCTTCTTGTGTTAAATCTGAATACTCTTGAAAATTGTTATCTATCCATTCGTCTACAAGCTCTTCAAATTCGTCAGATAAATAGAATCGCCCATCTTCGACATAATACTCATCAATTTCAGCGCTTCCCCATTTATTTAACCAGTAACCATAACTATCATCGTGAACGCACTCTGTTGCTACTAAAGGCACTATTGGTAAATCTGGATTATCCTTAATCAATTCAAATAAATGATTTATATTTTGTTTTTGCTTTTCTATTTTCATTCTTTTATCCTCCTTCACAATCTGGTTATATTGCGTACTGAATTATTTATTTGCTTTCAAAATATTCTTTTAAGAACTTATCCTTCTCTGATTTTCCGCAGCTGACACAAAGGTTTACATAACTCCATAAAGAGTTTCGATAATCTTCTATTACAACATTTTCTGTTTTGCATTTTTCGCAAGTCCCATATCTTGCTTTTTCGGTAGAATAATCTACTGTTATAATTCTGCTGGCGTAAAATTCTTTTTCACATTCCCCGCATTCCACTAATCCTATATCTTCTTCATTGCTGTTAATTTCCCAGCTATCTGAAAACTCATAGCCACAATAGGGACATACTATTTCTTTTGTATATTCATGATCTATTCTAGCCATTACTCTCCCTCGCTTTCTATTTTCTCGTAATAAAATTTGCCATCAAAAGGAGTTATATTAACAATTCCATAATCTAGTCCGACTTTGACTATATAATCTTTAGATATTCTTTCATGCAGGGTTTTTATATAATTTCTAAACTTTTCTAAATTCAAACTTCTCTTATAGTGATTACACCTTTTACAGCTTGGATTTAAATTAGATAAAGAATCTATATTCTCTCCTTCTACAAGTGCATCTATCCACTCTCTATGAGGTCTTATATGGTCTACTTGCATATCCTTATATTCAATAAGCTTGCCACAATATGCGCAATGCCCATTATATTTTTCGTGTACTTTTATCCTGTCTGATTTTTTAATGCTTTTTCTCATATATTCCTCGCTTTCTCAACCTATATGGCAGTATCAAAGCTTATCTGTTCATTTGGTGGTTCATAGTTCATCCAAATCACTTCGTTTCTATCTTCACCAAAGTATTCTGCCATTCCCTTAGTAGTTTTCTTATTCCAGCCAGTAAGCATTTCATCATAAATTTCAGATTGATATCCAGAAATTATAACTGGTCCTGGATGTTCAATTAATAATTCAAGTAATTCAATATGATCTTGTTCATTCATTTCGTGTTTGTATTGTTTTCCACTTCGTGTGCTTAATAAATACGGGGGGTCAGCATATATTAAAACATTTTGGTATTTATGACGCTTTATAAATTTTATTGCAGGTTGGCAATCGATTTGAACCTGTTTTAACCTGTCAACAATTCCAGCAATCCACTCAGGTAGTCTGTACCAGTTATAGGCAGCATACATATTTTCTCTACCTTGGACATCATTTTTCCATCCTACTTTGTATCCGTTTGTCCTAAATCCATGCCCTTGCCAACATCTAACCAAAAATCTTAATGCTTTTTCAAACTCATCATTTTCCTGTGCTATAAATGAATTATCATATTCTTTTCTACTGTATGGAGTAAGTGATATTAATCTGGCCAGCCTGTCGCTATCTTTCTTTATGCAATTAAAAAGGTTAACTACTTCATCATCCAAATCATTTACTGTCTCTATAGCACTTATTTTTTTATTAAAAAGTACTGCTCCACTTCCAAAATAAGGTTCAATATATGTGTGGTGCTTTGGAAAATTTGATATTATCCAGTCTGCAGTACTCCATTTGCTTCCTGGATACTTTAAAATTGCTCTCACATAAATTCCCTCCTCAAACTGTTACGAAATTCTAATTTAATCTATTAATCGCTGATAAATAAGCTTTCCCTGCCTGAATTGCTTTATCTAGCGGTAAATTCTTCTTGAAATACAGTTTGTCTATATATCTAAGTGCCTTATCTAAATTACTCATATAGAATCCTCACTCCTTGAACGATCTCTTTTATTTAAAAGCATTTCCTCCATTGATTCTTCAGTAACATCTGTATAAGAACCTTGTAATTTTAAAGAGTTCTTTGTATTTTTAGGTTTCTTATTATCATAGTTGCCTTCAAGTACTTTAATATAATTAGCTGGTTTAATTAGCCAATCAAAGGTTATTATCCATGATTTAGGATTCTGGCCATTTAAGAAAGTGGATGCTTTAATCTTGTCGATGCATATATAAATACTATTTCTGCTATGTTCTTTGAGTCTTGCCTTTAGAAGCAATAGTCTTTTATCTCTTATTTGAGTTAAATTTTGTAAATTTAATGAATTCCATGCTACTATTATGCTGTTCAGCTCTTCTGAGCTGATGGAAAACTCATTCGAGTTTGCCTTATCTTCTTTACTTTCCTTTACTTTACTTTCCTTTACTTTACTTTGTGTACTTTCTTCCTGAGTAAACTCAGTTTCCTCTGGAATTAATTCAGTTATTAACGGAGTAAACTGTGAATTTACTAATAAGTAGCGTTTTTCCATAACTATATTTTTTCGCTTAGAACTGACACATGCTGTTATATATCTCTTTTGAATACCTCTACTAGTTAATATTCCATGTCTTTCATAAATCTCATTATCGAATAAATTCCTTCTTAAACATGCATTAATTACGGAGTTAACTCTGTTTTTATCTGCGTTAATTTTGCGACTGAATAAAAGCTCTATATCATCATTCCATTCAATGAAATATCCATTAGCATAAATTTTCTGCCATAATTTTATTAGAATTGCAAACCCATCTAAACCACATTCTGCTTCTAAAAGTTCTACATCATCATCTATATTTACATCTAGTGGAAAATAATCTAAGCCAACTTTAAGCGGTCTAGCCATATCCCTTATCACCTCCTCCTTATGATTGAGCTATTATAAAATTTCCCTGGTAAACTTTCTTGATTTCGCTTTCAATAATATTTACATCTGAATTTCCATCACTTAGATGAAGTAGATATAGATTCTTTAAACTTTCGGTACCATTTGCTTTAAGAAACTCAATTACATTATCAAGGCCAAAATGTGACCTTCTAATTCTATTTGCAAGCTCAGGTAACATGTATCCGCTATTAATATTTCTAGTTAGAACCTCTTCACAGTAATTGCATTCAACTGCTATATGATTAAGTCCAGCAAACTTGTATCTGATGTAATATGTGTCTGTAGCAAATAAGAGTTTCTCTTTAGTCTCTTTTTCATATAAGAGGAACCCTAGTGGCTCATTACAGTCATGCTCTGTTTTAAACGCTAATATATTGAATCCTGCTATGCTTATCTGCTGCTTATCCATAACTTTTATATATCTATGGCCAGAAACTTTACACCCTTCAAATGTCCCTTTAGATGCATATACATCAATACCAGCTTTTGCTATATCCTTTATTGATTTAGAGTGGTCCTGATGCTCATGAGTTATTAGACATCCTTTTATATCTGATAAATCAAAATCTAGAGTTTCTTTAATCTTTTTAAATGGGATACCTGCTTCTAAAAGCAGGCTCCCTTCACTTCCTTTTACTAAATATGAATTACCTTTACTACTACTTGCTAATATTTGAAATTCCATAAGATACTCCTTTAGAATTCAGGTTCTATTTGTATTTGCTCAGCTGATTCATTAGATTCTGTATATTCAACATCTACAATAGGCTCAGGCTTATCAGGTTTATCTTCTTCAAAATCTATAAGTTCCCTATTTGCATTACTTGATATCTCTTTTTTCACTGGATCAATATCCTCGTTATCAGTGGTCTTGTTAAACTCTTCTAGAAGGATATCAGCATCATCTGAGGTATTAACAAACATCTTACAAGCTCTATTAATTACAGATTTCTTTGCCATTTCTTCACTAAAGTTTTTATGAGCTCCACTTGAACCTTTAGTAGCTCCTTGATTCCATGCTGCTTGTATTTGAGCTAGTGTCATTATTTCTGTATGAATAGGACCGTTATCACCCATAATCATTGCAAATGCACCTAAAATCTTCTTATTATCAATATTCTCAAACTTAGGGTTAAACTTTTTAATCCGAATAGTACCAGTTGCTATATCAAATTCTGTTTCTATTTCATCACCTTCATATATGCAGTAGGCTTTTACATCAACCACACCTTTGATTCTCTTAGTAACTGCTACTGTTCCCATGTAACTTCTCATAAGAGTAAGCTGGTCACCGTACACTACGAAATAACACTGGTTCTTTGCTGGAGATAATCCTTGAATAACCATGCTTAGCATTGCATTAGTTATTGAAGTTTTAGAACATACTTCAAGAGCTTTCTTTCCATTTCTATCCTTTGTTTCTAAAAGTTTTAAATAAGCACTTCTAACTGCATTTCCTAGGCTGTAATTAGGAGGTAAATTAATAGTACTTTCCTCATTAAGAACCTTTAAATTTTCTTGAACCTTTCCAATAAACTCATTTACCGTTTCTTTTTGTTCCACTAAATCTTTTTTTACCTCTGCCATGTTAAGCTACCTCCCTATTTTCAATTAGTTCAAATTTTAATTTTTCATCCTTGGTTACAACTAAATTAATTACTTGGCTTTTAATATCTACAATTTCATTTACTGACTCTCTATTATCAATAAAAATTGGTGCCTGGAACTTGTAGTAATCTGTAAGAGTATTTATGATATCTAGGCCTGCATTTATCTTCATAGCATTATTTAAATCCTCAAAAGGTACTCCGTTTACAGTTGCTATGAAGGTTTCATTTATTCCGCCATTTACTTGAGTTTCAAATAGCTTGAATTTTACTAGTCTGAACTTGTTATTTAGCTTTTCTTCCAGTAAATCTGACTTTGTGATTATGAATTGCTCACATAAGAACTCTTTCTTTTCCAGCTCTGCAATCATATTTGATAGTTCTCTTTCTCTTTCTTTAAGCTCAGTTACTCTTTTCTCGTTGTCTTTAGCAATGTCAATTTTAGCAATCTGCTTTGATATTTTATCTAGCTGATCATTAAGTTCTTTTACTTTTTCTGAGTTATCATTAGCACTTTGAAGCTCAAGGATATCTTTAATTTCTTGCTCTTTAATTTGAATTTGAAGAAGTATATCCTTGTATTCTTTAGACTCCGAAATATCAATTACTTTAAGCTGTTCTTCAAGGCTTTTTACAAGGTCAGCTTTGGCATGCATTTCATTTTTTAGAGCAGTTACAATTTCTTCTTTATCTTTTAAATCTATTGCATTTAATGCTTCTTCTGCTTTTAGCTTATCTGCCTTTATGTCCTTGCCTAATTGATTTATAGAGATAAGCTTTTTCTGATTATTAGAATTAAACTCATCTATATGCTTTTGAATCTCTTCTTCAGGAAGAACTTGATGGCATGTAGGGCAAATATTTGAGCTTTCATCAAACTTTAGATTTTTAACTTTCTCAAATTCAGCTCTTAAATCGGACAGCTTTTTATCAAATTCTTTTATATCTTCAGTTAGAGTCTTTACTTTTCTTGCTTCATCTTCTAAAGTGTCTTTATTTTGAAGGTATGCTTTTTTAATAGCAGCTCCTTCTTCCATTGCTGAATCAATTTTTTCTCTTAAATCCTTTGTGGCATTTTGCTCTAGTTCTACAAGTTGATTTTTATATAGAGATATTGAACCTTTAATGTTTCTGATTCTAAATTCATAATCCTCAGGACTTGAATCTTTTAAAGCTCTTATTTCTCCTTCTAAAGCCTTTTTACTTTCAAGTAATGTATTTATATCTTGAACATCTTCATCAATGCGTGAGAGTTCGTCTATTCGATAAGGGATTGATTTAATCTCTTCATTGAGTTTTCTTCTTCGAGCTGACATCTCCGCCTGTATATCCTCTATGGATTTATCTGATAAGAGATCCTTAAGCTCTAAAAGCTTAGAATTTTTATCAAATATTTCTTCAAGCTGTACTTCTCCACATATTTCAAGTGCTATCTGTCTTCTTTTCTTCCAGTCCACTTTAGTGTTAAAGTGCAGCGGGTTAGTTATGATTTTAAAAGTATCCTCATCTATGATTTCAGCTAAGAAATCTTTATATTCTTTAAGCTTCTTAGGAACTCCGTTTATAAAGTACTCTGTTGTATGGCCAGTAAGCTCAGAATCAGCTTGACCTCTTTTTTTAGTCCATTTTTCTTTATATGTCTTTTGAAGTTCAACATGCTTACCATCAAGTTCAATAACTGCTATTACTTCGTGCTCCATCATGTGATTTGGTTCTCCAAGTATATCCAGTGGCTTTACATTAAACTGACTAGAGTTTTGACTATCTTTATCGAATAGTAACCACATAAAAGCATCAAAGATAGTTGTTTTTCCTGTACCATTTTCTCCGTATACATTTAGGTCTTTTCCATCTATCTCAAGTGACAAATCTTTAATGCCCTTGAAATTTCTAAGTCTTAGGTTAATAAGTTTCATTTTATATTCCTCCTGTATTTATAATTTATTTTTAGGCCCATGTACCGTTTTCATAGTAGTGGTACCATTCCCCATTTCTTAGCTTTACACATACTGTATTATTTTCATCTAACCAAACTTTAGTGATTTTCATTCCAGCCTTATATTCGCTTCCTACACAATCGGTGTGTTTCTTGTTTACTCTATGCATCAATTTCTTTTGATCTTCAGTTAGATTCTCAATACCTATTATCATTTTGGACCTCCTGTGGTATAATATTTTTAGAGTTTTTTTCTTATGCCCTTTTGTGAGTTGCCGCTCGCGATGGGCTTTTTTCTTGCAATGAAACGATTAGATTTAGTGTTGATATTAATAAATCAAATAATTTTTCTTGTATAACTTTTACAGTAGCAACTTCTTTATCATCTATTACTTCATCTGAAACTACATCTATCAAATGCCTTAGCACGTCTTGGATATGACCTAGTGAACTTTGAAATGAAATTGTACTTCCAGATAGCTCTTTAAGGCATAATTCCTCAAGGTTTATACCAGGAGAAATATTTTTAAGATGCATTAGAGGCAACCATGATGCATTGTATTTTTCAGTCATAGCCACTACTATTTCATCCGGAACCTTATATTTGTTATTCTCGTAATCAGATAATGTCCTAATACTTATGTGTAGCAGCTCACTTGCATGTTCTTGTGTCAAACCAGCATTATTCCTGGCTACCTGATAGAAATTTAAGAAATCTCTTCGCATTAATATCTCCTTTCAGTCTTGATATAATTAAAATAAGAACTAAAATCGGTACAATATAAATAAGAAAAAAAATAATCGGAGATAATATCCATATGGATATAAACCTCAAAAATCCAGCTATTATTATCCCTCCATTTCCAAAGTATGCCGATAAAAAGTTAGCTACTCCTATCCAATCAACCTTCTCATAGAAAAACATCTAATCCCCCTCTCTTTGCTTAGCTGGCATTGGTGCATCCCTCAAAATCTCCAATGCCCTTTTTTGCATTTCTCTTTCTTCTGGTCCATCATGAAAAATTTCTCTTATAATAAAATCGCATCTTCCCCATCTTACTGTTCTTTCTCTTACAGTCATTGTTTTTGTAATTGTGTTATCCATTTCGCTCTCCTTTCCTAGTTGCTCTTATCAATAACAACTATGCTAAGTGGTCCTTCATATAAATATTCATTAGCACCTATCTTAATTTTGAATTCTTGATTACCTGACACTTCTAGAATGTCTACTATTCCTTTTCTAGTTGCTAGTTCCAGTACTAATTCTTTAATACTTATACTTTTCAAATCCATGATTATGCTCCTTTCTTCCAAATAATGTATGTGATAAACTCCTCTTAGAGAGGAGGTGAAAACATGAACGCAAGAATTAAATTAAAATCAGACATTCACTTTGACATAAATAATCTAAACAAAATAGTAAAAATAACAGATTCTGGTCCAAAAGAAATTCTAGATTTAAAAGCCTTTACTTTCTATAGTGGTTATACTTATTCATTTCAAGGCAATGAAACTTTATTAGTATCAGGCAATGAAATACAATGTATTTTTTTTAGTAATTAATATTGATGTATACAAGAGTGCAGTTGTAGCTGTGCTCTTGTAATCCCTTATCAAATCTTTCAAGTAAATAATCTTCTCTATTTGTGTTTTAAATAAAGCTTGTTAACTATACCTATATAAATCTCTTTAAGCCTTTTATCTTCCGCAATAACATCTAAAGCGTTGATTTTATCAACCTTGCTTTTGCACATTCCGTTAGTAAGTGCTCTCATTCTCATGTTCTCTACTCTTTGTTTTAAATTGCATCCTGCTTTTTCCTCTAGCATCTTATAGCTTTCTCTTTGTAAGTCTGAATAATTCTTACCTGCATCTGCAATAGCTCTAATTTTTCCTACTACATCTTTTCTCCAGTTATCAGATTCAGTTATAATAGTTTCTTTTATATCTTTGATAGTTTCATTTGCTTCCTGAGCTAATCGTTTAGTTTCATTTTGCTCAAGTTCAATTTTGGCTAATGAAGTGAATACATTTGCAAACATTCTTAGTTCTGGACTTAGCTTTTCAAAGTCTATGTGATTTGACTTGAATCTTTTTTCTGCTTCTATGAAGTACTTTCTAACTTGTCTACCTTTTTCAGTTCTTTGTATCATGCCAAGTTCTTTTGCCATATCAAGTTTCATTGCATGATCTGTTATTTTTCTTTTGCCACCGAAGGCTGTATCGTCATTCACAAAATTATGAAAAACGGAAAAATCAACACTTTCAGCAAATCCATACTCAATCATTCTGTCAAACCATTGAGTATATGGCTCTTTAATTTCTAAAAAGTCCCACAACTCTCTACCACTTACCAAGGTTTCTGAATTCTCATCTGAATAAATAGGCACTAATCCTTTTTCTAACAATTGGAAATTCATTTTTAAGCTCCTCTCTTATTTGTTAATTTTAAATTAACTTTTGTCCTAAAAAAATTTCTTCAATACTTTTCCCAAAATAATTTGCAATTGACAAAGCTTCGCTTAATTTAAAATCAATATTCCCATTAACCTTATCGTTGACTGTCTTTTCTGATACTCCTATTATTTTTGCTAAATCTTTCTGAAACATTTTATTCTCAGTCATTAATCCTTTTAGTTTTACTTGCTCAGGCATATTTCTATCCTCCTCTAATGTTTATTTTAAATTAACTTTGAATTTAGTATAGTTCATTTTAAATTAACTGTCAATACTAAAACAGTAAAAATATTAATTTGAAATTAACTTTGTTACTATTTATTTTAAATTAACTTATAATGATTAATATAGATATTTAAAAGGAGTTTTTTGGATGAATGATACATTTGGAAAAAGATTTAAAAGTTTAAGAGTTGAAAAAGGAATAACTCAAGACGAACTTGTAAAACAATTTAATGAAAAATATTTTTATAATTTTACTAAATCTTCAATTTCTATGTATGAAAATGATAAACAGGTACCAGAAGTAGATGTATTAAAAAAATGGGCAGAGTTTTTTCAAGTTGCTCTTGATTATCTCTTAGGTAACTCCGACATAAAAAACCCATACAAAGAAGCTCCCGAAAAAACAGATGAAGATATTGACCTTTGGCTTTCTAAAACAGATGGATATAAAGAGCTTCCGGAAGAAGATAGAGAATTAATATCTAATCTGGCTAAAAACTTGTTAGAGAAGCATAGAAAAGAAAAATAGCTTAATGTTATTTTTTTTAAACATATATTAGGTAAATTTACCTAAAGGTAAGGTGCATTATGGGACAATTAGAAAAATTATATCAACTAATTGAAGAAGAAAATATCAAGCTAGAGATTTTAGATTCTCTTCCTGATCATATAGATGGAATGTATTTAAAATCTGAATTTAGCTATCCAATAATTGTGATAAATAAAAAATTAGAAAATGACTCCATGAAATTTAAAATAGTTTTAGCTGAAGAACTTGGCCATCATTTTACATCCGTTGGTGACTCTAGAGTTATGTTTAACTCTTATACTAGAAGATTGCAACTGGATAAATCAGAAATAACAGCTTTAAAATGGGCCACTGAGTTTTTACTTCCTATCGACAGACTAAAAGAAGCTTTCTTAAAAATGCATAATAGACAGATTGATAGTGTGACTCAGGAGCTTGAGGTTCCCCATGAGTTTCTACTGGCTAGACTTAAGTTTCTATCTCATAAGTTCGATTACATTGACTTAGATGACAAGAAAGCAATATTACTTACTACTTTGCCTAACATATGTACAATAGAAAAATTATCTGAATAGTTTATTAATTGTTTATTTTATATAAAAATAATAGGAGGAGATTTATATGGGATTCGAAGAAAGTATTAAAAGTTTTGCTGACAGGACTAACGCAATAAAGAATAATATTCTAACTGAGGAAGCTACTAAAACATCACTTATTATGCCTTTCTTTCAAATTCTAGGTTACGATGTCTTCAATCCTCAAGAATTTACCCCAGAATATGTAGCAGATGTTGGTATAAAAAAGGGAGAAAAAGTTGACTATGCAATTTTGGATAATAATGGAGAACCAGTATTACTTATTGAAGCAAAATCTGTTAATGACATTTTAACTAAACATGATTCTCAACTGTTTAGATATTTTGGAACTACAAAAGCTAAATTTGCCATATTAACAAATGGAATTATATATAGATTTTATACAGATTTAGATCAACAAAATATAATGGATGAAAATCCTTTTTTTGAGTTAAATATGCTTGATTTAAAAGATTCTCACATAGTCGAATTGAAAAAATTTCATAAAGAAAACTTTAGCGTGGAAAGGATTATGGATACAGCTTCAGAATTAAAATACCTTGGATTAATAAGAAATATATTAAAAAATGAATTTAGTAATCCATCAGAGGATTTTGTTCGTTTTGTTTTGAATTCTGGTGTATACGAAGGAGTTAAAACTCAAAATGTGGTTGATAGATATACTCCTTTAGTAAAAAAATCTTTAAACTCATATATAAATGAACTAGTAAATGATAGAATTCAAAGCGCCCTAAATAAAGATGAAAATCAAACAAAAATAATTAGTGAAGATTTTGAAGTAGAAAATATTCCTGAGAATATCGATGATTACGATCAAATACTTACTACAGAAGAAGAATTAGAATCTTTCTATATAGTAAAATCAATCTTAAGAAATTCTATAGATGTACAAAGAGTCCAATTTAAAGATACTCTTTCTTATTTCGCAATATTAATCGATGGAAAAGTTACTAAATGGGTATGTAGAGTATTCTTAAAAGAAAATGTGAAATTTATCATAATTCCTGATAATGACAAGCAAAATATAAAATATCAAATTTCATCAGTGGATGATATTTATAATTTGGCTGATAATTTAATCAATAGAGCTAGTCAACTTATATAATAAGCAAACATAATAGAAATATCTCCAATGTCACTAAAAATTTATTTTTAGACTCAACAGCGAGTATTCATCTATATAAATATACTACTAGGAGGAAATCAATTGATACTTTTCTTTGAAAAATTCGGTCCAGTTGAACAAGCCCTAATAGGAACTCTATTCACTTGGGGCGTTACAGCGCTTGGCGCATCACTTGTTTTCTTTTTTAAATCAATAAATAAAACTATTCTTAATGGAATGCTTGGATTTGCTGCTGGGGTTATGATAGCAGCAAGCTTTTGGTCATTACTTTCTCCTGCAATAACTATGGCTGAAGAACTCGGACAAATAGCATTTCTTACTGCTGCAATTGGATTTTTAGGCGGAGGAGCATTTTTATATTTAGTTGATAAATTATTACCCCATCTACATATGGGATTAGAAACTTCACAAGCTGAAGGTGTTAAAACAAATTGGCAAAGAAGTGTATTGTTAGTTTTAGCAATTACCCTTCATAATATTCCAGAAGGACTTGCTGTTGGAGTTGCATTTGGAGCCGTAGCTGCAGGAACTGGCAGTTCAGCTTCACTAGCTGGAGCTATAGCTCTTGCAATTGGTATAGGTTTACAGAACTTTCCTGAAGGAGCTGCTGTTTCAATACCACTCAGAAGAGAAGGTTTTAGCAGAACAAAATCATTCTTATATGGTCAAGCATCTGGGATAGTTGAGCCTATTGCAGGTGTAATCGGAGCCTTTGCTGTCGTGAAGATGCAGCCTATTTTGCCTTATGCGCTAGCATTTGCAGCTGGAGCTATGATTTATGTTGTTATTGAAGAACTTATTCCAGAAGCCCAACGTG
This sequence comes from Acetoanaerobium sticklandii, assembly GCF_000196455.1. Taxonomy (NCBI): domain Bacteria; kingdom Bacillati; phylum Bacillota; class Clostridia; order Peptostreptococcales; family Filifactoraceae; genus Acetoanaerobium; species Acetoanaerobium sticklandii. The sequence continues at coordinate 1,695,964 of NC_014614.1, forward strand.
AAGAAGGTGGCTCAAAAACTGATATAGCCACAATAGGTTGTATGATTGGATTTACTATCATGATGATTCTAGACGTTGCTCTTGGTTAATCAATCATTATAATATTAATAATTTACTCTATACATTAGTATTAACATAACAAAATTTAGCCAAATAAATTTAAAGTGACCATAAAAATTATCAAAATATCAGTTAAAATTTACTTTTCATGATAACATTCATTAAATTAGAGGTGCTATAATGATTATTAGATATATCCATAATAATTATCAATTTTGTATATCTTTAGTACTTAGCTTGATAGGAATAGGCGTATCGTGGTATATTGCAATAATTTCAAATAGTCTTCAGGACAAATTAGTAGAATATAAGTACAATGCTACGTTTATAGCAAATCTAAATTCATTAATTTCTGATATAAATATATATATAAACGATTCAGAAGAACTTGTGAATAACATAGACATAGCAAGAAAAATATCTTCTTTTAATATTTATAAAGATGAGTTTAAATCCCAAGAATTTATTTATAAAAAATTTACTGATTTGATTCAATACTTTGATAATATATCTAATAAAGAACTACATAAAATAAATTTAGAAGAATTTAGGACAAAATTTATAATTTAAAAGGTATATTAGACAAAAAGAAAGGAGAATTATAAATGTTCAAACATCAAGATTTAGTTTTAAAAATGTTGTCTTCAACTAAAAATAATGATTTATTATGGAACCAAATAGATAGTTTAGATAATATTTCTTTAATACTAAAAGAAGATGCTTTTAAATATTATTCAATAAAATACCTACATCAAGGTAATAAAATTCAAGAATGGAACTTATATAGTGGAAATATCTATCATTTAAAAAATAAAAATTTTGACTTTTATCTTTTTAAGATTGATTTAATACTTAAATTTTTTAATTTTGAATATGATTTATATGAGTATTATGATAAAAATTGTGTTTTTTTATATTCAATAGACAAAAATAATATGTCTAAATATTTAATTGGCACAGATAATGACGATCCTAACATTTCAGATTTATTTATAAACGCTTGGGAAACCTCTATAAAATCAAATCCTCCAGATTTCAGTAAACTAGAATGGTAGGATTATATTATAAAGTTTGATTACAAACATAATTTTATGATTTTTAAGGAAAACTAAAAAGTTCAAATTTAAAACGAGAAGGTTTATTATGCCTAAAGAAATTTTAAATAATATTATATCATTCTTATATCTTTTTGCTTTACCGATAATTTTATTATTATTATTAGAAATTCTGAAAACTATTATTTTAAAAAAAGAGTCTATAATAACTCTGTTAAAAAGACTCTGCTCACAAAGAGAGATTTTATTTGCTATATTATTTTCTTTTATAGTGTTATTTCTTAATTTTTACTTTACAAATTGGGTTTCGAACTCTTTTGTTATTATATTTGTCTACTTAGTATTTTACATTATATTTTCAATAGCGAAATTTGTAAAAAAATCATATATTAATTTAAAAATCAAAAAACTGTATTATATTTATCGAGACTGTGAATATATAAATAGGATATTAAATATTCATATAAAAAATTATACTTATGAAGATACTTATAAAAATCAAGATTATATAACAAAACTATATAAATACCCTGAGCATGTTATAATCTTCTTTTTAGAAAATCTAAAATCATATTCAAATAATAATAATTCAACTATAATGGCTCTAATTTTTTTAATGATAGGATCAATTATGGGTAATCCTATTAATGAAAATTTATCTGAATTTATAACTGATGATTTTTTAGTGAATTTACTTTTACCTATCCTTACAATAACTATATTTAGCGCTTTCTTTTATATTTGGGTTTATTTTGTTATGTTAATTGTTGATAATGAAGAAAGCGAGATTGATAAAAAAATAAATTTATTAACGCTTCATTTAAATAATATAGATACTAGTTAGCGCAAAACTATTGATTAATTTTTTAATATATTATTAATTTAAAAGCCCTAGGGCTTTTCTTTTTAACTTCACCCCGAACATACGTTTATTCGAAAGGAGAATAAAATGAAAATAGCAATTTACTGCAGAGTATCCACTGAAGATCAAGCCGAAAGGCAAACAATTGAAAATCAGATAGTATTTGCTGAAAAGTATGTGGATTTACATGAGATGGATGTATTCACTTACTACCGTGAAGATGGTATTACAGGAACTATACCTCTTTATGAAAGGCCAGAAGGAACTAGGTTGCTCCAAGATGCAAAAGAAAAGAAGTTTGATACTTTGCTCATATATAAACTAGACAGGCTAGGAAGAAGCGCTAGAATCATTTTAAACAGTATTCATGAGCTTGAGGCTCTTGGTATTCAAATCAAATCCATGACAGAGCCCTTTGATACTTCATCTCCTGCAGGTAGATTTATGATTACAATGCTTGCTGGTGTTGCTGACCTTGAAAGAGAAACTATACTTGAAAGAATGTGGCATGGTGCAAATAGAGCTGCAAGAGATGGAAAATGGCTAGGTGGAATTGTACCCTATGGATATTTTGTAAATGAAAATAAAGAATTAGAGATAAACAATAATTTACTCGAAGGTTTTTCTATGTCTGAAACTCAGGTAATTAAAATTATTTTCGATAAGATTGGAAATGAAAAATGGTCCACCATAAAAGTGTGTGACTACTTAAATGCTCTAGGAGTCCCTACAAGCTACGCAAAAGCAAATCGTAAGATAAATAGTAAAGATGGTAAAAGAAAAGTAGCTACGGCTAATTTATGGCGACCAGGACAAGTTTTAAGGATATCAAAGAATACTACTTACAAAGGAATACACACCTATGGCAAAAGAAGTAAAAAAGAAAGAGAACTGATTGAAAGAGAAGTACCTGCCATAGTGGATACTGAGCTTTGGGAAAAAGTTCAGAAACAATTGAAAGATAATCAAGCGGAAAGTTTTAAAAATAAAAGTAGAGACTTTTTATTATCAAGTATCGTTAAATGTGGAGATTGCGGACTAACGTTTATTGGTAGCAACGATAGAAAGACCAATAGAGCTTTTTATAAATGTATTGGAAAGCAGAACTATAAAAATCCTATAGAGAATAAAAAGTGCGAATCTAAAAATATCCCTGCAGATTATTCTGAGAATATGGTTTGGGAAGGCTGCTTGAATTTTATTAATGATCCAGGCAAGGCTGTAGTAGAAATAGAGAAAAATATTAAATCTAATAAAGAGAAATTTGTTAATACAGAAGTTGAAATAAATATGCTAAATGCATCTCTATTAAAAAAAGAAAATGAAAAAGAATCGATATTAGACTTATATAGAAAAAAACTTATCGATTCAAAAGATGTTGAAATTCAATTATTAAATATTCAAAGTGAAAAAGCTCAGATAGAAGAAAAAATTAAAGAGCTAAATCAAATTAAAGATACTACTAATCAAATGCTAGCATCCGTTAATTCTGCAACTGAATTCTTAAACTCACTTAAAGAGAAATCTATTGATGCTGACTTTAAAACTAAGCGAGAGATTATTAAATCACTAATAAAAAAAGTAACAGTAATTACTAATCATGACTTGCCAAGAAAAACAGCTACTCTTCAAATTGAGTACAATTTTTCTGGCAATAATAATTATAGTGTGGAAAAAATCGAGGGTGTTACACACACGGACATGGATTCATAGCGGCAATCAAAATAAAATCCGAAGGGTAAGTATATTTATTATTTAATCTTGAAATTGAAACCTTTTTGTCTTCTAGTGGTTGCCTAAGGCCCTCTACTAATTTTTTATCAAATTCTAGAAACTCATCCATAAATAATACACCATTATGAGATAATACTACTTCTCCAGGATTGCTATTGTGCCCTCCCCCTATAAGAGAGGCATAGGTTATTGTATGATGAGGTTGTCTAAATGGTCTTTTCCTCATTTTAATTTCTGATGGAATATGACCTAAAAAGCTATAAATTTGGCTTACTTGAATAAATTCCTCATTATTAAGCTCTGGCATTATAGTGTTAAATCTTGCTGCTATCATTGTCTTGCCAGAGCCAGGTGGTCCTATCATAAGCAAATTATGAAATCCCGCAGCCGATATTTCTGCTGCTCTTTTTACTAATTGACAGCCTTTCACATCTTTAAAATCAAGAAGATTATCAGGTTCTTCGTGGATTTTTTCATTTAAATTAATTTCATATTCTATTGATTTCTTCTCCACCAAATAATCATAAACTTCTTTTAGGGTTTTTAAAGGTAATATCTCTATACCCGGAATCATTGAGGCTTCATGAAAATTTTCAAAAGGGATAATAACCTTTTTTATTTTTGAGTTTTTTAGTAATCCAAGGATTAATGCAGTGCACGCCTTTATAGGTTTTAATTTTCCATCTAGTGATAGCTCTCCTATAAAAGCAATATCCTCAAACTTATCTTCAGCTATATTTTCGACTTCTCTTAGAATGGCTAAAGCAATAGCTAAGTCATAGTGAGAGCCTTCCTTTTTTATATCAGCTGGAGATAAGTTGACTATAATTTTTTTATTTGGATATCTAAATCCACTGTTGCACACTGCTGATTTAATTCTCTCTTTTGATTCTTTAACTGCTGCGTTTGGCAAGCCAACTAAAGAAAACCCCGGTAAGCCTTTGGTCATATCCGCTTCTACTTCTACTATATACCCTTCTATTCCAGATGTTCCTGCAGAAATAATTTTAAAAAACATATCCGCCCCCTTAAAAGCAACCAATTATATGATTGATATTTTTAGTATCAAAATATATTTCAACAACGTCAAATGATATTTCTTCATATATTAGGTTAGTTTGGTTTAGGTAAACCTCGGCTGCCAATCTAATCTTATTTTGTTTCCTAGCATCTACAGCTTCATGAGCATACCCAAAATCTATTGTGGTTCTAGACTTCACCTCAATAAAATTCACTATATTATTTTTATAGGCAATGATATCAATTTCTGCTGCCTTTATTGCAAAATTTCTATCTAGTATCTCAAATCCACAGTTTTTGAGATAGTTTACTGCAATATCTTCTCCTAGCTTTCCTTTTGCGTAATTATTGGATTTCATCAGCATCAACTCCTGCAATAAAAGCTAAAATTTGCGCCACAGCTTCATAGAGCTCTTCTGGAATAAATGAATCAATTTCCATTGCACTTAGCTGACCTGCTAGTTTTTCATCTTGATATACAGGTATATCGTTCTCCTTTGCTTTTTCAATTATTCGTTTAGCTACTTCTCCTTGCCCTTTTCCTACAATCTTTGGGGCTATAAACTCATTCATATCGTATCTTAATGCAACAGCAGTTTCCTTGCCTTTAATTTTTCTTTTCATAAATTACACCCAAGTTTCAAAAGATTTTGAGTCAATATTTTTATACACCACATCATCTAGGATTTGCGAGTCATTGATATTTTGAATTTCCGTTGACAATAAAACACCTGTAAATCCTATAGAATTTAATCGTTCTTTCAGTATAGGGATAGCCTTTTTAAATTTATCTTCGACTTCTTTGCTTTTTGTAGCTATATTAACAGAAATATTGTTCATATCTTTGTAGTTTAACATCGCTTTAACATTCCCTAGCTTGTGAGTTTCAATTGAAAATGCAACAGTTATTCCTTCTTCTCTAGTCTTACTTTTTTTATTTTTTTTCATATAATACTGAGCTATATTTTCGTATTTATCAATCTGAAAAGGAACAACTTGATAGAAGATATTCTTCGATAAATCCTTTAAAAGCTCTAATTTCGGCATAATTTCCTTCTCCAGCTTTGTAGCTTCTTTTGAGCCCGGCTCCAGTGAAGCTAATATCTTCTCAAGCTCAGATTCTATTTTATTTAAGTCTAGTTTTATATCCTCTGATCCAAGCTTAGTTTTTAAATCTAGTTTTTTTACGACCATATCCACTAAATCAGGCTGCTGTTGGATTTTAATGCTATCATTTTCTTTATCTGATAATTTATTTAAAGCATTATCTTTACCCAAGATATCGTCCTTAGGTTTGAAAGCTAATTCTTTAAATAAGTCCTCTTGAGCTTTTGGAGCTATATTACTCACTTCTAAAGCTTTTCCTTCCTCTGACTTCGTATTTAAATTTAATTGCACATTTTTATTATCTATTACTAAGGGTTTTATATCTAAAATATCTATATCCTTATCAGCAATTTTTTGCTCTATATTAGCCATAGCCTTTAAATTCTTGGGATTCACTTCTAAATTTAAGCTTTTTAGTATGATAATATCTTTTAATCCCAATTCTTTCGGTAAGGCTGATTGCTGAGATGACTTATTGACAGCAGTAGCTTCTTTACCGTCTTGGAACAATCTAACAATGTTATCTAATGGCATATCCTCTTGCCCTGCAGATAGCTCTCCTTGTAGATTTTGAAGCATTTTAAGTGATAAGGATAAATCCTTAACTTCCTTAAAGCTATCTATTGTAACTGGGATTCCAGATTTAATCATTTGTCTTACTATTTCTTTGTTTTCTGAATTAACAGTTTTTCCAAGCTTAGTCAGTAAATCTTCGACCTTTAAATCCTTTATAAGATTCTGCTTTTTTTCATCTAGTTGAGGTTTTAAAAAGATTTGACCTTCTTCATTAAATAATACAGTAAATAGCATTTCTTCCCCAATGAAATTTTCCATTGGAATAGTAGTGTTCGCAACAAATTCTTTACCAGTCGACGTTTGAATAAGTACCATATTTTGGTTTACATCAATTACTCTACCCCTTACGTTTTCTCCTCTATTATTAAATTCAAAAGAATCAATATTACTCTTATTTAGTATTAGTTCTGGGCGTATACTGTTAGAACCTATATCTATTCTCAAAATATCACCTTTTTCTTAATATATATTCTTCAAGAAGCTTAATCTATGAATCGGCGTAATTCCATATTTATTTATAGCTTCAATGTGTTCTTTAGTGCCATAGCCCTTATGTTTATCAAATCCATACTGGGGATAAATCTCTGCATATTGCTTCATAATTTTATCTCTTGTCACTTTTGCTAAAATGCTAGCACATGCAATACTTATAGATTTTGAATCTCCTTGAACTATACATCTTTGAGGATGATTTATATCAGTTATTTGCTGATTCCCATCCACAATAATAAAATCAGGCCTTTGTGAAGCCATTGCAATAGAACGCTTCATAGCTAGAAACGTTGCATTTAGTATATTATATTCATCTATTTCATTGCTATCTGAAATTCCAATTCCATATATAATATCAGAATTTACGATAGTATCAAAAATCCTATCTCTATTTTTTTCACTGACTTTTTTTGAATCGTCAATTCCATCAATCATAGGATTTTTATCTAAAATAACACAAGCTGACACTACTGGCCCAGCAAGGGGTCCTCTTCCAGCTTCATCAACTCCTCCAATTTTTTTATAGCCTTCTGCAAATAGAGTTTCTTCAATAATAAACATATTTTTTAAGCGCTCTTCTTCTTTTCTAACCGCATCCAATTTTTTTGATAAAGACATCGCAAGTTTCTTTACTGATTCTCTTTTATCTTTAGATAAAATATTAATATAACTCAAATATTGATCGTAGCTACTGGTTTGCACTATATCTTTAATTTCTTTTACACTTAAGTTTTCCATAATATACCTCATTTTTTAGTCTTATAACAATATTATCAATAAAAGCCAATAAAAAAAAGCCTCACTTTAATTAAGGCTTATCTTATTTATACAAATATTAAATTGATTTAGGTGTTTCAAGTGTTATTGTCCCTAGCTTTCCAGCTCTAAACTCCATTAGTAATGAAGACGATAGTCTAAAATAATCCACTTGATTTCCAGGTAGGATATAACCTCGCTTAAAAGCTATAAAATCTGCTATTGCTATAGCCTCCATATCGCTTATATCTTTATCAAGTTCAAATCTTTCGCTGAAAATTTGAGGTTTAATTTCTTTTAGGTACTTAATTAATTCCATAGCTATTTCTTCTATTTCCATGACTTGATCTTTTATAGAACCAAGAAAAGCTAGTTTCATAGCCACACTTTGGTCTTCAATCTTAGGCCATAGGACTCCTGGAGTATCTAAAAGTTCTAAATCTCCTTTTAGTTTAACCCACTGCTTGCCTTTTGTAACCCCTGGTCTATCACCAGTTTGAGCACTTTTCTTTCCTACGATTCTATTTATAATTGAAGACTTTCCAACATTAGGAATACCTACTACCATTACCCTCAATGCTCTTTTTCTTCGACCTTTGCTTTCTAGCTTCTTATATAAGTCCTTGGATTTATTATTTAAAGATGCCAGCAATTCGTTAAGTCCCTTACCTGTTAAGGAATTTATCATAGCAGATTCATGCCCTTTTGTCTTATAGTACTCAATCCATTGCTGTGTTTTATTAGAATCAGCTAAATCTTCCTTATTTAATACTACGACCTTCGGTAAATTTTTTACCATGTCATCAATATCAGGATTACTTGTGCTGTATGGCGCTCTAGCATCTACAATTTCTAAAACTACATCTACTAATTTAATATTTTCTAAAATTTGTTCTTTAGTTTTCTTCATATGTCCAGGATACCAGTTTATATTCAAATCAGAATCCTGAGAACTAGATTTATTAGCTTCATCCGCCTTTAAATCTTTTACCTTGTTATTTTTCGTACTAGGCTTGCGTGATGATTTTATAACAGGCTTGTTCACTTTACTATTATTTTTTTTCATGTTATCCCTCATCTCAAAGCTTTTTGTATATACAATAAAAAGGACTGAATAAACAGTCCCTTTATCAAAACTACTATTTAGCTTCTTTAACTTTAGCTGCTTTACCTACTCTATCTCTTAGGTAGTTAAGTTTAGCTCTTCTTACTTTACCTTTTCTAGTAACTTCAATTTTTTCAATGCTTGGAGAATGAACTGGGAAAATCTTCTCTACTCCAACACCAAAAGAAATCTTTCTTACTGTAAAAGTTTCTCTTACTCCACCATTTTGTCTTTTAAGCACAACGCCTTCAAAGATCTGAATTCTCTCTCTTTTTCCCTCTTTTACTCTGATATGTACTTTAACAGTATCACCAGCTGAGAACTGAGGTAAATCTGATTTTAATTGCTCTTGCTCAATTGCCTTAATAATTTCCATTTTTCTTCCTCCTCATAAAACGTTCTTAATGCAATTCACCAGAGGAACGTTCGTATTTATAACCTATAAAATTATATCTTAATACTATCTATTTGTCAATAACATTGTGTTTTTTAAGTAATTTTTTATCTTCCTTAGACAGAGCTTCATAGTCAAACAAATCAGGTCTTAGCTTCATAGTTAATTTTATAGATTCTAACTTTCTCCAAGATTCAATATTTTTATGATGACCTGATAACAGAACCTTAGGCACTTCCTTTTCCATAAAAACTTCAGGCCTAGTGTAATGAGGATATTCTAGCAATCCATTTGTAAATGATTCTTCATCCAAGGATTCTTCGTGTCCTAAAACCCCCTTAACATGCCTTGATATACTATCTATAAGTATAAGAGCCGGTAGCTCCCCTCCTGTTAAAACATAGTCTCCAATAGATATTTCTTCATCCACAATCAAATCAATAACTCTTTGATCTACTCCTTCATAATGACCACAAAGCAATATCAAGCTTTCTTCTTTTGCAAGAGCTATTGCCATGTCATTATTAAATACTTTTCCTTTAGGAGTAAGGTAGATAACTTTAGGCTTCTTATCTTGCTTCAAAGATTCATCTAAATCATCAACTACAGCATTATAACAGCTTACTATAGGCTGAGGAGTCATAACCATTCCTGCTCCCCCGCCATATGGATAGTCATCTACTTTTTTATGTTTGCTTTCTGAGTAATCTCTTATATTCCAAGTCTTATATTCTATGTTACCTTTTTCTTCAGCTTTTTTCATAATACTTTCACTCATATATGCTTCAATAATTTGAGGAAATAAGGTCATAATATGAAATTTCATTACTCAATCATTCCTTCAATAGGATCTATTATAATCTTCTTATTATCAATATCAATAACTGGAACAAATTTCTTAATCGCAGGAACAAGGTAGGTTTTTCCATTTTCTGATTTTATGGAGTAGACATCATTAGCACTATACTGAAGTACATCTTCTAATACACCTATATATTTTTCACTTACATCATAAACCTTGCATCCTATTAAGTCAGCTATAAGATGTTCATCTTCGTCCAGTTTTCTTGCATTATCTCTATCTATAAATAAATAGTTGTTTCTATTTTTTTCTGCATCATCAATAGTCAAAATATTACTCAGTTTCAATATAACCATATTTTTGCTTATCTTCACATTTTCAACTGATATTTTTTCATCGCTATTTTCCATGTATAAATATTGTATTTCTTTAAATCTCTCTGGGTAATCCGTATATGGATATACTTTTACCTCTCCTTTTAATCCATGAGTATTTACTATTTTTCCTATTCTCAATTTATTAGATTTCAAGTTTTCACCTCATAACTTTATTGATACTACAAATCATAAACATCGCAATACCAAAAAATAAAATAATGGCTCTGATTTATAAAAGCAATCAGAATTTATTATATTTCTTGAAAATCTTGTAAAAAAAGCAAAGGATTAGAGAAGTCTCTAATCCTTACTGAATAATTTCTACAACTACTCTTTTGCTTTCTTTAACGGCTGCAGCTTTGACAACAGTTCTAATCGCTTTTGCAATTCTCCCTTGCTTGCCAATAACCTTGCCCATATCTTCAGAGGCTACTTTCAATTCGACTACTATCGAATATTCAGTATGTTTTTCATTAACTGAAACCTCATCGGGATGGTCAACTAGGGATCTCGCAATAAATGCTACTAATTCTCCCATATTCATTCCCTCCTACTGATATAAAAACTTGGCTACAGATTACTCCATGATTCCATTCTTTTTGAAAAGTGTTCTTACAGTTTCAGTAGGTTGTGCACCAGTTGATAACCATTTTGCAGCTTTTTCATTATCTATCTTAACCACCTTAGGTTCTGAAACTGGATTGTAGTAACCTATTTCCTCGATAAATCTACCATCTCTTGGAGAACGAGAATCAGATACAACTATTCTGTAGAAAGGTTTCTTATGAGAACCCATTCTTCTTAATCTAATCTTTACCATTTTTTCACCTCCTTAAAAGTGTATATCTATAATCCTGGAAAAGGAAATTTCATTTTTCCTTTTTTCATAGATTTGCTCATATTAGTAAATTGCTTCATCATTTTCTTTGACTCTTCAAACTGCTTTAACAGCCTATTAACTTGACTTACATGAGTACCACTACCCATTGCAATACGTTTTTTTCTACTTGCATTAATAATACTTGGATTTTGTCTTTCTTTTTTTGTCATAGATTGAATTATTGCCTCAATCTTCACAAGTTCCTTATCGTCTATATCTACATCTTTTAGTTGTTTCATCTGCGACATGCCAGGAATCATTTCCAAAAGATTTTTTAAAGGTCCCATTTTTTTAATCTGCTGCATTTGATCTAAGAAATCATCAAATGTAAAATCAGCAGACTTCATCTTAGCTTGCATCTCTTTTGCTTTATCTTCATCAAAAGCACTTTGAGCTTTTTCGATAAGGCTCATTACATCGCCCATACCCAGAATTCTAGATGCCATACGGTCTGGATAGAATTGTTCTAAATCCTCGAGTTTTTCTCCAACCGCAGCATATTTGATAGGTTTCTTAGTTATTGCCTTAATAGATAAAGCCGCTCCACCTCTTGTGTCACCGTCTAGTTTAGTAAGTATAACTCCGTCTATACCCAGCGTTTGGTCAAAGGATTCAGCAATATTTACAGCATCTTGACCTGTCATCGAGTCTACTACAAGCATAATTTCGTGAGGCTTAATAGATGACTTAATATTTTTGAGCTCATCCATAAGGTTTTCGTCTATGTGAAGTCTACCTGCCGTATCTATAATAACAATATCATAACCTAAAGTTTTAGCTTTTTCGTATCCTTTAGTTGCTATTTCAACAGGGTTCGTATTACCCTCTTCAGAGTAAAATATTGCTCCTGCACCACTTGCTACTATTTCTAGCTGCTTTATAGCCGCTGGTCTATAAACGTCACAAGCCACAAGCATTGGTTGCTTACCTTGTTTTTTTAGATTAAGAGCTAGTTTACCTGCAGTACTCGTCTTACCTGCCCCTTGAAGACCTACTAGCATAATAACAGTAGGAGGCTTTGAGGATATATTGATTTTACTTTGAACTCCTCCCATAAGCTCTGAGAGTTCTTCATTTACAATCTTAATAACCTGTTGTCCCGGCGTAAGACTTTCCATAACTTCCGAGCCAATAGAGCGTTCCTTAACTTTTTTTATGAAATCCTTAACCACTTTATAGTGTACGTCTGCTTCTAATAATGCTAACTTCACTTCTCTCATTGCAAGGTCTACATCTTTCTCAGTAAGCTTCCCTTTACCTTTGAGATTTTTTAAAGTACTTTGAAGTTTTTCAGCAAGATTTTCAAATATCATTCTGATAACTCCTTGCAATAATCTATTAATTCATTAATCTTAGTTAACATTTTCACTTCATCTTTAGACATTATACTTGTCTTAAGATTTTCTAAACCATTTATAAGATTTTTAAAATCATGCTTTTTCTGTAAAATTAAATCATTAAATTTCAGCTGTTCTTCATATTGATATAAAAGTTTTTCTGATCGTTTAATGGTGTCATATATGGCCTGACGTGATATTTCTAAGTTCTCACTGATTTCGCTCAGCGACAAATCTTCATTATAATATTGCTCCATTACATCTTTTTGTTTCTTTGTTAGAAGATTCCCATATAAATCTAACAATTGGGCAATTTCTACGATTTTTTTTAGTTCCATATTTTCACCCCTGTAAAGGTTATCAACTTTACACTAATGTAGTTTATCTCACCAACGATTAAAAGTCAAGCTATTTTTGATACTAATTCGAACTGAAAAGAGCTTTTGCAAACTCCTTTGCATTAAAATCTTGTAAATCTTCAATTTTTTCTCCAACCCCTATTAGTTTAATAGGAAGCTGTTGCTCAGATTTTATAGATAATACAACTCCACCCTTAGCTGTTCCATCGAGCTTTGTCAAAATTATACCTGTAAGCGGAGCAGCCTCTTTAAATATTTTCACTTGATTAATGGCATTTTGACCAGTTGTAGCATCTATAACGAGAAGAACTTCCTTCGTCGCCTCTGGGTACTCTCTATCAATTATTCTAAATATTTTTGCTAGTTCTTGCATCAAGTTCTTTTTGTTGTGAAGTCTTCCAGCTGTGTCGCAAATCAGTACATCAGTATTTCTGGCTTTTGCACCACTTATGGCATCAAAAATTACAGCTGAAGGATCTGACCCTTCCTGATGCTTTATAAGCTCCACTCCTGCCCTGTCTGCCCATACTTCAAGTTGCTCTGCTGCTGCCGCTCTAAATGTATCTCCTGCAGCTAAAAGTACACTTTTACCTTCAGATTTCAGCCTCATTGCTATTTTGCCTATTGAAGTTGTTTTTCCTACTCCATTTACTCCTACTATTACTAAAATAGCTGGCTTAGGTTCTAATTTCAAGTTGCTGTCATCCCCAGATAAAATTTCTTCTACTATTAATTTAAGCTCTTCTCTTACATCTTTGACATCCTGAATAGATTTTTTCTTTACATTTTTTCTTAGCATATCAACGATTTTCAATGTAGTTTCAAAGCCTACATCACCAGTAATGAGTATTTCCTCTATTTCCTCATAAAGTTCTTCATCTATCTCTATATGACCTTTGAAAAGCTCATCTAGTTTACCTGTTAAATTTTGAGTGGTTTTACTTAAGCCTTCTTTAAGCTTTGCAAAAAAGCCAAGATTCTTTTGAGGCTGTTCTTCATCCTCATCCATATCAGACTCAGCTTGACTTAAGCTTAATTCCTCTATTTCATCAGCTTCAACATTATCATTTAAAGTAGTTTCTTCTATATTTTCTTCTATATTTTCTTCTACGCTTTTTTCTACTATGCTTTCTTCCTCAATCACTTCTTTATCATCTTCATTCATATCATTAGCATTTATATCTTCATCCGTCTTTGCGTTCTCCAAATTTTCCTCTTCAGCTTTTAAGTCATCTTTCTCAACTATCTCTTCATTTGTGTTATCATTTTTTTTATTTAGACTGTTCCAAAATTTCTTTAACATCTAATGTCCTCCTAATTAATTTTCAATATATTCTTTCGCTTCTTCAAGCTTAAGGCTGATTATTTTTGAAACTCCTTTGTCTTGCATAGTTACACCATAAATATATTCAGAAGCCTCCATAGTCCCTCTTCTATGAGTTATAGTAATGAATTGTGTCTGCTTTGATAAAATATTTAATAAAGTAATAAACCTTATTATATTCGCATCATCAAGTGGCGCATCAATTTCATCTAAAACGCAAAAAGGAACGGGTTTTCTCATAAGTATAGAAAATAATATTGCAATAGCTGATAGAGCTTTTTCTCCTCCAGATAAAACCGAGATAGATTTTACTTTTTTCCCTGGTGGCTGGACGTTTATATCAATATCAGAAGCCAGCATATTGGATTTGTCAGTTAAAATTAGCTTTCCACTTCCTCCTCCAAATAGTATTTTGAATACCTCGTCAAACTTTGAATTAATCTCACAAAAGCTTTTTTCAAATTCCACTACCATATTTTGCTCTAGGTTTATAATTATCTGATTAATTTGCTTTATAGAATCCTCTAAATCTTCTTTTTGCTCCTTATAAAAATCATATCTCTCTTTAATTACATTATACTGCTCTATTGCATCTACATTTATATTTCCAAGATCTTGAATAGATTTTTTCAGGTTATCTATTTTAGTTTTAGAAGTGTCTATGGTGTCATCTAGAAGCTTTATTGCATCATCTAGCTCCATACTATAATCATCTCTAATTTTTTCAATTATAGAGTTCTTTTGAAAATCTATTTTTGCTTTATCCGAATCCAGCTTTGAGATTTTAGCTTGTAAACTTATTAAATCCTTTTCCAAATTCCTATAGTCTTCTCTTTTTTGAACTAATGCTTTTTTCACAGTATCTTCTTGATTACTGCATACATATATCTTATCTTTTACTATAATAATCTGCTCTGATAACTTATTTACTTCCTCATCTAAAGAAGCATTATCATCTATCATTTGGTTTTTCAGTTTCTCATTAAAAGCGATTTCACTTTCTAAATCATTTAAAAGCTTAGAATTTTTTTCAATTAAACTATTAAGAGAATTTAATTCTCTCTGCTTAGAATTTAAAAGCTCATTTAGCCTGACATTTTCCATATCCAAATTTCTAAGCTCGCTATCCTCGTCGGAAAACACTTTAGAAATACTATTCTTCTTATTGATTAAATCATTTGTAAGAAGCTTAAGACTATTTAGAGTTTTTTCATATTCTTCAACTTCATTTTTTTCTCTATTATATGTAATTTTAGCATCCTCTAGCGACTTGCTAATTAAAGCAGAATCGCTTATGGAGTTTTTTGATTTGCTTTCTAAATGCTCCATCTGGATTACGTGAGTTTTATGATTCTGAAGTAAATCCATCTTTACATCTGATTTATTTTTAAATTCTTTTTCTTTATTACTTAATTCTACTAATAAATCCTCATTTACTACAAGTAATTCCTTAATTTCAAGCTCTATATCATATTTTTTTAATTCTAAACCTTTTAGCATTTCTTCTAATTCAGAAATTTGCTTTCTTCTAGTAAAAATGCTATTAGATGTGAAAATACTTCCTCCTGTTATAGAGCCTCCTGCATTAAAAATATCTCCATCTTTGGTAACTATCCTAAATGAATTTTTATATTTTTTAGATATCTCAAGCGCCTTATCAATATCCTCTACTATCACTGTTCTTCCAAGCAAATAAGCTGTTATATCCTTGTAATCATCATTGTATTCAATTGCATCTAGAGCAATAATACCATCATCAGAATACGATAATACCTTTCCCGAGATTGAATCTATCGGAAGAAAAGTTACTCTTCCCAATTTTTTTTCTTTAAGAAACTCAATACATTTTTTCGCATCATTTGAAGATTTAATTATGATATTTTGCATTTGACTTCCAAGCGCTGCTTCTAATGCTTTTTCATATCCTGGCTTAACTGTTATTAGATTAGCAACTGCTCCACAGATACCATTTAAATTCCTATTTAAGATTACTTCCTTTACCCCTTTAGATAACCCTTCGTTATCTGCTTCCATTTTTTTTAGTAGTCCGACTTTCGATGAACATTCTGATATATCTATGTTGTTTTTATTATTTTGAGATTTAAGTGCTTCTATTTTATTAGTATTTTCGGTAATCCTTAAAGATAATAATGATTTTTCTTCATCTAATTTCTCAATTTGATTTACAGTTAGCTTAATTTTAGTTTCATTTTCAATTATACTTTTTTGAACTTCTTCAATCTGATTTAAAATATTTTGATGATCATTTTGCCATGAACTCATTTTCTTTTCTAAGTCATTAATATTCTCACTTAAGATTTCATTTCTAGATATTAATCTAGATTGTTCATTCATAAGCTCTAGAATTTTATTTCTATTATTTTCAATTTCTTCATCGTATTTTTTTAGCTCTATCTCTAGAGTTTCATACTTTTCACGTTTATTGCTATGACTATCCTCTAAAACTTTTTTTTGTTTGAGTAAATCGTCATGAGTTTTTTGAATACTATCTAGATTTACTTTATTAGAATTAATTTCAAAAATTATTTTTTCTTTCTGAGAATAGCTTTTCTCAAGATTTTCATCCAAGTTAATTATTTTTTGGCTATCTACATCCTTGTTTCTGACATACTCATTCATTTTTCTTTCCAGCTCAGTATTTTCATTAGAAAGAATTTGTTTATCTTGCTCTAATTCTTTGAGTTTGTTTTCTAATTCATTTAACTCAGTTTCCTCTGATACCAGCTGTTCGCTGAGTTTTGCATTATTTTCATCTGTTTCTAATATTAAGCTATTAATTTTTTCTAAATCTGAATCCATAGAAAAATATGAGCTTAGCAGTCTATTCACATCAGAAGCAAGAAGCTCTTCTTTTAACAATAGATATTTTTCAGCCTTAGTTTTTTGGATTTCTAAAGGCAGGATTTGTTTTTCAACCTCTTTATATACATCATTTATTCTCTCAAGATTTTCATTTGCTACATCTAATTTCTTTTCACTTTCCTCTTTTTTATATCTAAATTTTGTTATTCCTGCAGCTTCTTCCAATATTTTTCTTCTTTGGTTAGAATTTCCATTTACTATTTCATCTATTTTACCTTGGCTTATAATGGAATAGCCTTCTCTTCCAATTCCAGTGTCTAATAAAAGCTCTTTGATATCCTTAAGCCTACATTGCTTGTTATTGAGAAAAAACTGACTTTCTCCAGATTTAAAAGCTTTTCGTTTTATGCTTATCTCACTATAGTCTATATCTATCATTTTATCTTGGTTATCAATAAGCATTGAAACCTCGCAATAGTTCATTTCCTTTCTTTTCTCTGTACCAGAAAAAATAACATCTTCTAATTTATCACCTCTGAGGCTTTTCATACTTTGCTCGCCAAGTACCCATCTTATGGCATCTAATATGTTACTTTTTCCACTCCCATTTGGTCCAACTACAGAGATTAATCCATGAGGAAATAAAATTTCTGTTTTGTCTGGAAATGATTTAAATCCTTTTATTTCCATTTTTTTCAAATACATTCTTTGTCACCTACTTTAAAAATAGATTAGAAAAAGCCTACTATATATGTCACTTATACTTAACTTTGAATTTCCAAAAAGAAACTCATCAATGTTAAGCTCTTTATTTTCCTTTACTCTGACACCTATATTCAGCTTATTATATATATAGCTAATATTTTCTTTTTTATTTCCTACTAATTGAGAAACAAGATGTTTATTCACTTGCACAACAATACTCTCCTGAATTTTATTCTCAATTAAAAAAGCTTCCAAGTAGTCCCTGTATAATCTTGAAAAAACAAGCTCTCCAAAAGCAGGATGAAAAGGTCCAGCAATCACCGACTCATTTTCATTTATTTCCTGAGTTGTCTGAAGTCCTATACGTATTACTTTTATTTTATTTTGGACAAACAAAAGATATATTTTCTTTACAATTTCAATTGATTCTTCTACGCTAATTGGTGAGTATGCACCTTGGAGCATTTGCTCTTCAAGTTTAGTATCCTTAATCACCAACACAGGATAAATTCTAACATAATCTGGTTTAATTTTAATAAATTCACGTGCAGTATAAATAACCTTCTCCTCAGAATCTTTTGGAAGGCCTACCATCATCTGTAGCCCTAAGGTAAAACCATATTGTTGTATTTGGGAAGAAGAACTGTAGACACATAAAGAATCATGCCCTCTTTCGCTGGAAATGAGGACCTGTTCATCTAGAGATTGTACTCCAAGCTCAATTATGCTAACATTATACATTTTTAAAAACTCAAGTTTCTCTTTAGAAATAGCATCAGGTCTTGTGGATATCCTTATATCACAGATTCTAGCATCCATACTTTTATAATAATTTGCTATTTCTAAACATCTTCTTTGAAGTTCAGTATTTATAGCTGTAAAACTTCCTCCAAAAAAAGCTATTTCAATTAGGGTATCGGGTTTTATAGTTTTTAATGAGTCTTCAATATCCGACTTTATCTCTTCAAAATCTATTGATGCACCTTTTCCCGTTATTCTTTTTTGATTACAAAAAACACAATCATTCGGACAGCCTTGATGTGGAATAAATATCGGTATAATTTTCTTTTTCATAATCAATTTTCTTTCTCCATGGCATCTTTTGCAGCTTCTTGCTCTGCTTCTTTCTTACTTTTTCCTATCCCTGTTCCTATGAGCTTTTCTCCTAAAAATACATTCATTTTAAAGGTTTTGTCATGATCTGGCCCTAGCTGATCTACTAACTTATAAATTATATTTTCTTTATTATCCTTTTGAATTAGTTCCTGAAGCTGAGTCTTATAATCTCTCATAATCTTACCTTGAATAGCTTGAGAAATTATATCTCCCATATGCTCAAGTACAAAGTCAGTAGCTTTTCTAAAGCCTCCATCTAAGTAAATTGCAGCTATAAGGGCTTCTGTAGCATCTGCTAATATTGAATCTCTCGTTCTTCCTCCAGTTGACTCTTCACCTTTTCCTAAATATAAATATTCTCCTAGATGTATGGATTTTGCAATATCTTTAAGCGATCTTTCGCATACTATAGCTGCTCTTATTTTCGTCAATTCTCCTTCAGGAAGTTCTTTTTTCAGTCTAAATAAATAGTTACTGATTATAAGTCCTAAAATACTGTCACCTAAAAATTCCAAACGCTCATTATTTCTATTTTTTATTTTTTTATATTCATTAGAATACGAACTATGAGTAAGCGCTTCTTTAAGTAATTTTAAATCCTGGAACTCATAGTTAATTTTTTTTTGAAGTTCATATGATTTACTCTTCATCTCTCGACCTCATTAATATAGACTTTAATTTTAACTTTGAAAAAAGGCTGCAAAGGCAGCCTTTTCTCATACAAGTATGATATTTTGAACACAGACTAAAACTATTCTTCGTCCTTATCATCTTCTGCGTGAATAATCACTTCGTTGCATGCAGGACAAACAATATCTTGAGTTTCGTCATAAAGTAAGTCTTCATCAACCTCTACCTCTTCACCGCATGAAGGGCACTGTAATTGAACAAATTCCAAGCCTTCATCTTCGTATAGTTCATCTTCGATTTCAGATAAATCTTCATCGATTGAATCCACATACTCAGATAACTCTTGTTGCTCCTCATACAGCTCAACTATTGCATCTGCAAACTCATCCAAAGTTTCAATAACAGCAGCTAAAACCTTGCCTTCTTTACTCTCTTTAGACAATTCCATTCCATCACAAAGACCTCTAAGATAAGAAACCTTTTCATATAAATGCTGCATGGGTAGCCTCCTTTTTTCGATTTACACGCGGGATAAATATTCTCCTGAACGTGTATCGATTTTTATTTTATCTCCAATATTTACAAACAGAGGTACTTGGACAATAGCTCCAGTTTCAACAGTAGCAGCTTTTGTAACATTTGTAGCTGTATCACCCTTTACTCCTGGCTCTGTGTCTAGTATCTCAAGTTCGACAAAGTTAGGCGCTTCCACTTGGAAAGCATTTCCTTGATAAAAACGAATTAAAGCTTTATCGTTTTCTTTTAGGAATTTTATTGCTTCTTCAACCTGAGAATAGTTCAATGGAATTTGCTCGTATGTTTCAGCATCCATGAAGTAATATAATTCTCCGTCGTTGTATAGATATTCCATTTCTTTAGTTTCTATTGTAGCCTTTGGAAATTTATCGTTTGGATTAAAAGCTTCTTCTCTTAAAACTCCAGACTTAAGATTTCTATATTTTGTTCTAACAAAAGCTGCACCCTTACCAGGCTTAACATGTTGAAAATCAACAACTAAATACGGTTGTCCATCTATTTCAAAAGTTACTCCCTTTCTAAAATCACTTGCAGAAATCATAAATAAAACCCCTCCATTAATAAATTGTCTACTTCAAATAACAACCGTTACAGTCATCTCTGAACAATATCCATTATATATATTTCGCATATCTACTGTCAAGAATCCTAGTATCCGTAATTATTATTTTATACTATTGATTTATTTTACTATTAATTATAATATTACCATAACCTTTTTTATTTATTAATTTATTACTATTATACACTAAAAAATAACTTAAATGTTTAATCTTTATTTAGATTAAACATTTGTTGTAAAAATTTATTAACTGGGTATATTTAAATCATATCAATAGTAAAAAACAACTAAATTCATTTTTAAAAATTAATAAACTATTATTTAGGAGGGAATACCATGACAGAAGACAAAAAAGGGATATTGCTTGAAACGGGAACAGGAGAGCTTGAAATTCTTGAATTTACTGTAAAAAACACACATTATGCAATTAATGTAATAAAAATCAAAGAAATATTGGAGATTGATTATGTTACAAAAGTTCCAAAATCAAATCCAGCCTTAATAGGCTTAACTATGGTTCGTGGTGATGTAATTCCTCTTATAGACATGAATTATGTACTTGAAAAGGAATTTACTCCTATTAATGGAAAAATTAAAACTCTTCTTTGTGAGTTCAATCAATTGAAAGTTGCTTTTTGCGTAGATGAAGTTCATGGTATTCATAGAATCGGCTGGAATTTAATAAAAAAACCAGATATGGTCATTGAAAATAGTGATTCTTTAATAATAGGAAACATAACCCTAGGAGAAAGGATCATAATGCTGTTAGACTTCGAAAAAATTGTAACTGATATTGCTCCTTCTACTGGTATAAACGAAAGCCGTATAGGAAATATAACCAAGAAGGACCGTTTAGGTATAAAATTGATTCTTTCTGATGATTCTCCTATGATACGTCAGCTTTTAGATGATGTATTAACTAAAGCAGGCTTTGGTAATATGAAATTTTTTAATGACGGTCAGCAAGCATGGCATTATTTAGATAACTTGGTAGAAGAAAAAGGAGAGCGTTTTATTGAAGATGTTCAAATATTAATTACAGATATAGAAATGCCTCAAATGGATGGCCATACACTTACAAGAAAAATAAAAGAACATAAAATACTAAGAACGCTTCCTGTAATAATATTCTCATCTCTTATAACTGATGATTTAAAGCATAAAGGCTTATCAGTAAAGGCTGATGCTCAGATGAGTAAACCAGAGGTTGAAAACTTAGTAAATGTTATTGATAAACTAATAGAAAAAATTAATAACGAAAGCTAACAAATTGATTTATAAACTTATTTCATTGTAATTTAAACTCCATCAATTATAGATATCATTTATTAATTACAAACTTCATGAACCTTGTTTTACTAACATTAATAAAGAGATTGAATTTTAAGCGTCTTGCTAATTTTCAATCTCTTTATTATATCAACAGTAAATTTCAGTAAAATTATTTAAAGATACTATTTCATATTTAATTATTTTACCCCTGTGCTTCCATGACCACCTCTATTTTGGTTTTGTAATTCATTGACAAACAAAACCTTAACAACTTCCATTTGTCTAACAATTCGGAACTGACAAATCCTATCTCCTTTTTCAATTACAGTATCTCTTAGTGCATATGCAGGAAAGAACCAATAGTCTTCATTTCCACTGTATGTGTTATCAATTATTCCCATTGAGTTAGTTTGTATAATCCCATAATTTTTAAACGTTGAGCTTCTAGGCAGTATATGCGCCTCAAATCCTTCAGGTAGCTCTAATGCGAATCCTAATGGTATGAGTTTAAAATCTCCTTGTTTCATTTTTATGCGCTCTGCAGTTCTCAAATCTATCCAATTTGATTTTCCTTCTATAAATTCAAATTCTTGCTGAACACCTTCTTTTAGCTTAACTTTAATTTCTAACATATGAAACCTCGTTTCTTTTTTTAATATTAATATATATAATAATATTTTACATGAAAAACTGTTAAGATAATATATTAAAATGTCAAGTTTATTATATCTTCGTACCTATTTTTTTCATAAAAAAAGTTTTTTTATGAAAAATTTTGCTTACTTGAT
This sequence comes from Acetoanaerobium sticklandii, assembly GCF_000196455.1. NCBI lineage: Bacteria > Bacillati > Bacillota > Clostridia > Peptostreptococcales > Filifactoraceae > Acetoanaerobium > Acetoanaerobium sticklandii. The sequence goes on from NC_014614.1 coordinate 1,718,637, forward strand.
TGACTAATACTTATACAAAATGATAGAATTCACTTGTAGCAATTATGAAAACTTTCAGAAAATGACATTTTTTCTTAAAGCACACTTCATAATTATTACAAATTTGAACTTATAAGGAGGTACGTGTATGCAAGGAATCGTAGATTTTCTTAACGGTATTATTTGGAGTAACGCACTTATTTATTTATGTCTTGGTGCGGGAGTTTATTTTTCAGTAATCTTAAAATTCCCACAGGTGAGATTAATCAAGGACATGATTCACCAAATGTTAAATGGTGAAGCATCAGAAAATGGAGTTTCTTCATTCCAAGGCTTTGCTATGGCTCTTGGTGGAAGAGTTGGTACAGGTAACATCGCTGGGGTTGCTACAGCAATCGGAACTGGTGGTCCTGGAGCAGTATTTTGGATGTGGGCAATCGCTTTCCTTGGAGCAGGTTCAGCTTACATAGAGTCAGCTCTTGCACAGGTTTATAAAGAAGAAGTTGACGGCGAGTATCGTGGAGGTCCTTCTTACTATATTGAAAAAGGACTTGGAATCAAATGGTATGCAATTCTATTTGCTATTTGCGCTATATTTGGAGTTGGGGTATTTTTACCAGGAGTACAGGCTAACAGTATAGCAAGCTCAATGAACACTGCATTTGGAATCTCTCCTGCAATAACTGGAGCTATCGTAGTTGCTCTTCTAGGATTCATCATCTTCGGAGGAACAAAGCGTATAGGTAAAGCTGCTGAGCTTATAGTTCCATTTATGGCTATTGCTTATATCATAGTTGCACTTATTATTATATTCATGAATATCACTATGCTTCCTGATATAATTTCTCTTATTTTCCGTTCAGCTTTTGGAGCTGACGCTGCATTTGGTGGTATCTTAGGAACTGCTATTCAGTGGGGAGTAAAAAGAGGTATCTACTCAAACGAGGCTGGACAAGGTACAGGACCTATGGCTGCTGCTGCTGCTGAGGTTTCTCACCCTGCAAAGCAAGGTTTAGTTCAAGCTTTCTCTGTATATGTTGATACATTATTTGTTTGTTCAGCTACAGCTTTTATGATTCTTATCACTGGTATGTACAATGTTAAAGATGGAGCAGATGGCTTCATAGTAGAAAACCTCCCTGGCGTAGAGATTGGACCTGCTTACACACAAATGGCAGTAAATACTCTTATCCCTGGTTTTGGTCAAGCTTTCGTAGCAATCGCACTTTTCTTCTTTGCTTTTACTACTCTACTAGCTTACTACTACTATGCAGAAACAAACGTTGCTTACCTTTTCAAAGGTTCAAAAAATCACAAAACATATTTCTTAATTACTAAAATCGCTCTTCTTGCTATGACATTCTTTGGTGCAGTTAGAACAGCTGATTTAGCTTGGGCAATGGGTGATATCGGTGTTGGAGCAATGGCTTGGTTAAATATTATAGCAATAATACTATTAACTAAGACAGGTGTTGGTACCCTTAAGGACTACGAAAAACAGAAAAAAGAAGGAAAAGATCCAATCTACGAGCCAGAAACTCTTGGCGTTAAAAACGCAGATACTTGGAAAGTTATCGCTGCTAGATACAAAAAGAAAATTTCATAATTTAAATTTATAAAGTAAAAAACGGCTTGCATTTATGCAAGCCATTTTTTACTTTAGTATTTATTTTCAACAATAGCCTCTATTGCTACATCCATAGGATCGATTAACGGAATATCAAAATGGTAAGAATTTAAAACAAGTCCTATCTCTGTACAGCCAGCTATGAGCATCTGAGCTCCATTTTTTATCAAAATTTCACCAGTTTCAACTAGCATATCTATTGGTTTCCCTTCGATTACTCCACTTTTTATTCCGTACTGTGGAGAATAAATAGCCTGCATTACTTTGTTTGTTTGGATATCTTCATCAGGATAGATTAAATTATAATCACTTAGATATTTATCGAACAATCCAGTTCTTAGAGTTCCGCTTGTTGCTAAAATACCAATACTTTTTATGTCAGGATAGTTAGTTTTTATATAAATATCAAGTTCTCTTAATGCGTTTAATATTGGAAATTTTACACTTTCTTGAATATCATCTATAAAATAATGAGCTGTGATACAAGGAATACAAGCAACATCTACTTTTGCACATTCAAGTGTTTTTGCAGTCTCTATAAGAGCTGGAACTGGATTTTCTCCGTTCCCGAAGATTGCACTAGTTCTGTCTGGAATTTTACTATTGCTATCCATAATCACTCTAAAATGATCTTGATCTGTTTTTGAAGGGGTAGCTTTTATTAGCTTAAAGTAGAAGTGTGCAGTAGCTTCTGGCCCCATCCCTCCAAGAATTCCTATTATTTTATCATTCATTGCTGTAACCTCTTTCTTATTATCTTTACTCAATTCCACACACTCTATGCTTTAGTGGTTCAAATAATTCATCCTCAGATATAGATGGATTCATTATTTTTAGTTTTTTAAGTGCTATACTAGCGCCATAATCCATTCCTTGGCAACCAGCAAGAAGAATTACATCATCTTCTTTAGCCCTATTTAAAGCTTCACCAATAGCATCAGAAAGATGTTCATATAACTCAAGCTTTAACTTCGAACTATTAATAATTTCGCTAAACACTGCTTCTTCTTCATCAGTCACTATATCTTTTTCTGTTGTGTAATCTGCACTTTTAGTAGCAATAATTTCAGATAAATTAAGCTTTTTCGCCCATGTAACTATTGCCTGAGCATTTTCATTATTTACAATAGGCCCTCTTGAACCTCTTATGGCATATACAAGATGTAATTTATTGTATTTCATAAAATTAAGTGTTTCCATAGTAACATCTATATTTCCAGCATTTGCAAAATGATCATCGATTATTTTAAAATCATTTTCATATATAAACTCAAATCTTCTTTCTACGCCTTTAAAGTTTAAAAAACTTTCTTGTATTACATCTATAGGTACCTTGCAAATTAGTGCAGCAGCAATTGCCGCCATAGCATTATATACGCTGTGATATCCTGGCACTGAAAGGGATATCTCGAAGCTCTGATTCATATATAAATATCCATTTATTGAAAATAGTTTAGAAATTTCTACTGTAAATTTACCTCTTCCTGATGATAAATCAAGATTTTTGCACAGTATCATAGCATTATCATTATTAACTCCATAAGTAAGTACATTAGCCTCAGTCTTATTAACAAGAGATGCAGCTTCTTCACAATCCATATTGAGTATAGCCCAGCTACCCTTCTTTGCATTAGTAATCAAACTCGATTTCAATGCTACATAGTTTTCAAAGGTTTCATGAAGATCAATGTGCTCTCTGCTAATATTGTTAAAAATAACGATGTCGTAATCAATCCCAGCAATCCTGTCAAGCTCAATAGCAGACGAAGACACTTCCATTGTTACATGTGTTAAACCATTTTCTTTCATTCTGTATATATAATTTTGAAGATCTAAGGACTCTGGTGTTGTTAAATCAGAAGCTATTTGTTCATCTCCTACTTTTATAAGCACTGTCCCAACAAGTCCAGTTTTAAAATTATTATTTTCTAGAATATTATCAATCATAAAGGCAGTTGTGGTTTTACCATTAGTAGCTGTTATTCCAATCATCTTCATAAATTTTGAAGGGTGATTATAAAAATTACAGGCACATAGAGCTAGAGAATGTCTAGCATCTGAAACTAAATATTGAGGAATGTCAATATTATCTTGAATGCTTTCCACAACAGCCCCTACAGCTCCTTTGTTTTTAGCATCTAGTAAATACTTATGCCCATCTGTCTTATATCCTTTGATACAAAAGAATAAATCTCCCTCTTTAACCTTAGCAGAATGATAAGCTATCCCCTGAATATTATGGTCATGGCTTAAAGGTCTGTTTTCCTCTAAAATTTCAATCCCTTTCAATAAAGAAGCAACGTCCATCATTATAATTCTCCTCACGTAAAATTAAGCTTACCTAAAAATTTTTTTGGTTAATTTTTTTGAAATACTTTTGCTAAAAGCAAAAAACGGCTTAGGATCTGAATAGTCCCATATAGCATATGCTTTAGGTTTAAAATATGATTTTATAACCTGAGATAGTTTCAGCTGTTTTGTCTTTAGATATCCTCTAACAGCAAAGAAATCCTCGTAAGCATACCAAAACACTAGCCCAGTATCCTTTTTAAGCTCAAAATGTGGCTGAGGCTTTCCTATTAGTTCAGAATATGTTAAGTATGGCATGTTTATCCCTGCCTTATACAGCAAGCTATTTAAATTAGTTATTCTTACATTTACCTCTATTAAGTAAAAATCACCTGTTACTGCATCTTTTTTAAACTCAATTTCCGCAAATCCTTTAAAACCAACATTTTCTAAGAATTTCGCTCCTATATCATAGAGCTCTTGAACATATTTCTGCCCAGTATATACAGAGGCTCCAAAATTTATAGGATACTGTCTAAATTTCTGGCAAGTCATCCAGTTTGTAACTTTTGAATCCTGATTTAAGTAAGCATCAAAAGTGTACATATGGTCGTCAAATCCTGGAATTATTCTTTGTACAATTACTTCCAGCTTTTTCTCATGTACTTTTCTTACTGCTTCAAGCAATTCTTCCTTGCTATTAACCTTAAACATCTTTCTTCTAAAAACCGACACAAATGATGGAGAATCAGTAGGCTTAACAATACATGGATAGCCAATTTGCTTGTCTACTTTATCTAAATAATCCTCATCGCTTACATAAACTGTTTCTGGAACTTTAACAGAATTTTTTACTGCAAGAGCGTGAAGCTTCTCTTTATCCATAAGATTAGTGTAAATTCCCTGCTGATTCTGAGGAATAAGGTAATATTCTCTAAGCTCGTAGAGATACTCATCTACAAACTCAACATATGGATCAGCACAAGGAATCAGCACAGGTTTTAGAGTTTGCTTTGATGCATAATCTATTAAAAACTGTAAAAACTCTTTAGGTTGTTTTTTATAGTGTGGACCGATTAATTTTTCCTTACAATATTTTGATTCAAAAGCATAAGAGCCTTCATAGCTATAATCTACAGCCGCTACTTCAACACCCATCACACCTAGACATCTTATTGTACTTAAGCCTATATAATAATTAGCACCTAAAATAACTGCTTTATTAGACACGGTAATCCCCCTAAAATAGATTCTAATATAATTATCAACACTTAAATATATCTTTTCAAACTAATATTTTATCATGAAAATCTAATCTATAAAACCCTATAGTAAATATAGTTTTTCTTTGGCAATTAAAGATTGATTATTAAGCTCTTCACTGAGTTAATTGCATAATCATAATCATTATTATTTTCAATTATGTAATCAGAATACTTTTTATATAATCCTATTCTTTCGTTATATATTTTTATAAGAGCTGTTGGATTATCCTTTACTAGTGGTCTATTATTAACATCAATTTCCTCTAATATTTTTTCTGGATTTCTATCAATAAAAATTATACTGTATCCATTATTCTTCAATATTTCAATATTACTTGAGTCAAGAATAATCCCCCCACCGCAATCTATAATACAGCTTTCATTAATAACAGCATTTTTTAATACTTTTGTTTCAATTTTTCTAAAATACGGTTCCCCAAATTTCTCAAATATATCGGATATGCTTAAATTGAGTTCCTTTTCCACCATCTTATCAATAGAAACAAGCATAAGAGCTAAGTCTTTTGAAATGTCATTAGCTATACTGCTTTTTCCACATCCCATCATTCCTATAAATGCTATTTTTTTCATTTTCTTTACCTCATTTATAATTATTATTTTTAAAACATTGTCCAATCAAAATTAACATGTTAAAATAATGAAAATTTATGTAAATCTAGGAGAATAATATGAAAATCGAAACTACTAAAAAAATTCTAATAAAAAACATTGAAATCGGGGGAAGCAAAACCCTAATCTGTACTCCTATAACACCCTCTACTCTTGAAGATTTTGTTGCAGATATCGACGATGCTCTATCTCAAAATCCAGATGTAGTTGAGTGGAGATTAGATTACTTTGGCAATCTCAGTTCATTAGATTATGTATATAATACCCTAACTTCAATTAAATATAAACTAGCAAATACAATATTTATCTTGACTCTAAGAGATAATAAAGAAGGCGGAAAATGCGCTCTTTCTCAAGAAGATAAGCTCAAAATAATTCAAAACGCCCTAAAAACAGATACTATCGATATATTAGATATAGAACAAATTCAAGGAAAAGATTATATATCTTCAGTTAAACAAATGATTGACAACACTAATACGAAGCTTATACTTTCTTATCACAACTTTGAGTTTACCCCAAATAAAGAAGAAATAGTTCAAAAAATAGAAAAGGCCCTTGAATTAGGGGCCGATATTCCTAAAGTAGCATATATGCCACATTCTAGTGAAGATGTACTTTGTTTATTAGATGCTAGCCTTTCATGTAGAAAATTATTAGAGGCTCCTATAGTAAGCATCTCCATGGGTGACCTAGGAAAAATTTCTAGAGTATATGCAGGACAATTTGGCTCTGACATTACTTTTGCCTCTTTGAAAGACTCAACTGCTCCAGGTCAAATCAAAATTGATGATTTAAAGAGAGCTTGGACCCATCTTTTTTAATTCGTCCCTGATTTCACTTAATAGCACAACTTCTTCACTTGGTTTTGCTGGTGCTGCTTCTTTTGGTTTAGCTTTTAATTTATTTATCATCTTAATCATTATAAAAATAGAAAAAGCAATGATAACAAAATCAACTAAATTTTGAATAAATTGACCGTAGTATACAGCCAGTTCTGGAATCTCTCCTTGAGCTGGCTCAATTATATATTTAAGATGCTTGAAATCAACGGTTCCTGTTATTATTGATATAACCGGCATTATAATATCATTTACTAGGGATGTAATTATCTTACCAAATGCTCCTCCAATAATAATCCCCACTGCCATATCCATAACATTTCCACGCATAATAAATGTTTTAAATTCCTTTAACATGTCCTTCATCCTTCCTTTTCTTGAGTTTCTTAAATAATATCATTATAAATCCAACTATATAATACCCTAAAAATATCTGGTTAAAAACTATTCTATAAGGTAGATATAATTATATGTACTAAAATTATTTTATTTACTCATTAATATAACTAATCAAGAGGTGATATTATGTGGTTTACAAAAGAAATTCAAGATGTTCTAAAGGAATATGATTCGAATGAAGCGACAGGACTTTCCAGTCAAGAAGTAAAGCTTCGATTAGAAAAATATGGTGAAAATAAATTAAAATCTAAACCTAAAAAAAGCTTTTTTCAACTATTCTTATCTCAGCTTAAGGATATGCTTATATATGTTTTGCTAGGAGCAGCCGCTATTACTTTATTTATTGGTGAGTATGTTGATGCAGTGATAATACTTCTTGTTGTAATTCTTAATGCAGTTATAGGTGTGGTTCAAGAGTATAAGGCCGAAAAAGCTGTTGAGGCTCTGCAAAAATTATCTAATCCAAAGGCCCTAGTTAAAAGAGATGGTCAAACCTTAGAAATCCAGGCCCTTGAATTAGTCCCTGGAGACATAGTAATTTTAGACGCTGGAAGATTCGTCCCCGCTGATTTGAGATTAATTGATTCAGCTAATCTTCAAATAGAAGAATCTGCACTAACCGGTGAATCTGTCCCTTCTGAAAAAAGTGCATCTGAAATATATCCTAACCTTAAAACTCCACTGGGTGATCAAAGTAATATGGCATTTATGTCTACGATAGCTACCTATGGCCGAGGTGAAGGAATAGTAGTCGCGACTGGTATGAATACTGAAATTGGTAAAATAGCTCAAATACTAGATGAAGATAATAATGAATTAACTCCTCTTCAGGTAAGGCTGGAGGAGCTTGGCAAAACCCTAGGGTACATTGCTATAGGAATATGTATCTTGATATTTGCAATCGCATTAATCCAAAAAAGAGATTTATTTGAAATGTTTCTTACAGCAATTAGTTTGGCTGTAGCAGCCATACCAGAAGGATTACCAGCAATAGTAGCTATTGTTTTAGCTATAGGCGTTACTCGTATGTCTAAAATCAACGCTATAGTAAAAAAACTGCCAGCTGTAGAAACTCTTGGCTCAGTAAACATTATTTGTTCAGACAAAACCGGTACCTTAACTCAAAATAAAATGAAAGTAATGAAATATTATACTCTAGATAATTTAAATGAAGTTGATGATAATAATGAAATAAATAATCCTGATTCAATAAAACTAGTTCAAGGAATGATACTTTCCTCAGATGCCACCTATGAAAATAACGAAGGCACTGGTGACCCCACTGAGATTGCCCTAGTTCAACTAGGCGACCACTATGGTATAATCAAATCTAAATTAAACGAAACCTATCCTAGAGTAGGAGAAAAACCATTTGACTCTGATAGAAAGCTCATGTCTACATTAGTAAAATCAAATGATAAATTTCTTGTTTATACTAAGGGAGCTCTCGATAGTTTGTTAAAAATTTCAACTCATGTAATTAAAGATGGTAAATCCATTCCACTTACTGAGAATTATAAATCTGAGTTCATAAAAACAAGCGAGGAGCTTTCAAATAAAGCTCTACGTATATTAGCACTTGCATATAAAGAGGTAGAAACTGAAATATCCTCTGATGAAATGGAAAATGATTTAACTCTTATAGGTATTGTTGGAATGATGGATCCTCCTAGACTTGAGGTAAAATCATCAATTGAAACAGCTAAAAAAGCTGGAATTACTCCTATAATGATTACTGGCGACCATAAAACTACAGCGTTTGCAATAGCTAAAGAATTGGGTATTGCAGATGATATATCCCAGGCTATTATGGGAACTGAAATTGATGAATACACAGATGAAGAGTTTTCAAAGCTTATAAATAAAATTAAAGTATTTGCTAGAGTTTCTCCTGAGCACAAAGTAAAAATAGTTAAAGCTTTTAAATCTCAAGGAAATATCGTATCTATGACTGGAGATGGTGTAAATGACGCTCCTTCACTTAAAACAGCTGATATAGGTGTAGCAATGGGCATAACTGGTACCGATGTATCAAAAGGCGCTAGTGATATGATATTGACCGACGATAACTTTACTACAATAGTTCATGCAATAGAAGAAGGACGAAATATTTATAACAACATAAAAAAATCAGTAGTGTTTTTATTATCCTGTAACCTTGGAGAAGTCGTAACCATACTGCTATCCATATTATTTTTCTGGCCTGTACCACTTCTTCCAACTCAAATTTTATGGATAAATCTAATAACTGATACCTTGCCAGCCATTTCACTTGGTATGGACCCTGGTGATAAAGATGTTATGAACAAAAAACCAAGAAACCCTAAAGAAAGCTTTTTTGCCCACGGAGCTGGTCCAAGAGCTATAATGGGTGGTATTTTAATTGGACTATTGACCTTAGGAGCCTTCTTTTATGGACTTTACGAGCATGGTTATACACTCGGCTCTAGAAATATTCCAGAAGATGTTTTGACATATGCTAGAACTATGGCATTTGTTGTACTTGCAGCTTCACAGTTATTTTATTCACTTGCAATGAGAAATCCAACAAAATCAATATTCCAAATCGGAATATTTAGTAACCTTTATTTAATTGGAGCTATAATTATAGGTTTTATACTTCAATTCAGTGTGATTTCTATACCATTTTTAGCAAATGCATTCAAAGTTCATAATATAAGTATTCAGGATTGGGGATTAGTTATATTATTTGCCCTTATCCCTCTTATGATAAACGAAATAGTTAAAATCTTTCTTAGAAAAAGAGAAGCTCGTATTTAAACCTAGCCAATAAATAATTTTTCAAATTAAATAATTTGCTTTTTTAAAATTATAAAAGGACTGTTGAAAATAAAGTAGTATATTATATTTGATTTTGATCAAATATAATATAGGTTAACTTCATTCTTCAGTCCTTTTTAGAGCATATAAGATTCAAATTTCTAGTGATTACTTCATCACTACATCAAAGGAGCAAATAATCTAAGCACTGAACGTCCAATAGTCTTATACCATTTGATATTATCTAAATAAGACTTTTCAATCTCAGTACATTTTTCTAGAGTACTAACAAAATCTGTTTTTAAATCTTCTATGCTTGTTGTATTATACATCCACACTCCACATTCAAAATGAAGGTATAGGCTCCTATAATCCATGTTAATAGTACCAACAACCCCAAACTTATCGTCACTTACATAGGTTTTTGAATGAATAAATCCAGGAGTATATTCATATATTTTTACTCCGCTATTTACCAAGGGCTTATAATAGGATCTAGTTACAGCATGCACATACCATTTGTCACCATGATGTGGAGTTATTATTCTTACATCCACACCATTTTTTGCAGCTATACATAAGGCTGTGAGCATTTCATTGTCAATAATCAAATAAGGCGTAGTTATATAAACATAATCTTTTGCATTGTTAATGATATTTAGATATACTGTTTCTCCCACTGACTCTTTATCTAAAGGATTATCTGAAAACGGCTGAATAAATCCTCCTTTATACTCATCTATTCCATTTTTATATCTATATTTTTCATAATCCTCAGTGCTTGAATCCAAATACTCCCATAAAGATAAAAACATAACCGTTAAGCTCCAAACTGCCTCTCCATCAAAAAGAATCGCTGTGTCCTTCCAATGTCCATGAAGCTCTATCTCATTGATATATTCATCTGCTAAATTTATTCCACCAGTAAAACCTACTTTTCCATCTATTACAGTTATCTTTCTATGATCTCTATTATTAAAAGCTAAAGATAGAATTGGTCTCACAGGATTAAAAACATGGCATTGTATTCCCATATTTTCCAGCTGTTTATTATATTCTTTTTTTAACTTTCCTAAACAGCCTATATCATCATATATAATTCTAACATCCACGCCTTTTGAAGCTTTTTCTTTTAGTATATCCAATATGCTATTCCACATCATGCCTTCTTCAATAATAAAATACTCCATAAATATAAAGCTCTCAGCTTTATTTAATTCCTCTTTCAAGCGTTTAAATTTTTCCTCTCCAAGTCTATAGTATTCAGTGTTATTACTGTAATAAAGCGGATAATAGGCATAGTTTGATATATAATGAGATATCTTTGCTGCGTCCATATCTTGTTTTTTTAGCATAGTATTTTTTTCTTGATTATCAATTAATACTTCTTTTGTCTTTTCTTCTATTTTATTCATTTTACTTACTACTTTTTTAGAAAGACTACTTTTTCCTATCAAAATATAAAATAATCCACCAAAAATAGGAAACAGCATAATCGGTATAATCCAAGCAATTTTATATGCCGGATTGCTTTCGTCATTTACTATCCATAGAACAACGAGAGAACTTATAAAAATATTCACTGCATAAAAATATGTGAAATACTGATAGAATTTAATAACCATGCCTATTATAAGAGCTATTTGCAATATTATTGCAAGTCCTAAAAATAAAATACGTGGTATTGTATAGTTTTTCATGAAGTTTCTCCTTTGAGCCAGTTTTATGCTTTTCAAGCTAATTATATCATACCCATATTTGTTACTTTTTCATCAGCAAAGACTTAGCTTTAGGATGTTGATGTTATGTGTAACAAATATGGCTAATGAGTTTGACTAAAGGAAAATTAAAGCTAAAGTTCGTTATCTTTTATTAGCGATCTACTAAGAGCTATCTCAAGATTTCCATTACGGCACCTTAGTTCATCAATGAAAGCTTTAGAGTTCATATTATCTTTAAAGCAAACTTGATAAGAGAGCTTGAATAAGCTTCCCATATCAGTAGTCTTAACTTGAATAAGCTCCCAGCTATTTAAATATTCACATAAAATATCATCAAATAGAGTCTCATAATCCAAATCCTCTGGTATTGTTATTTTTAGTAGCTTTTCATTCTCTTTGCTTTTGCCTATATCAAGCTTTTCATAAATAATATTTGCTGAGCCTATGAGCAGTACAAATACAAAAGCCAGTAAATAATACCCTGTCCCCACAGCTAGACCTACAGCCATGGCCATAAAAATAGCAGTTATTTCTTTAGCTCCTCCTGGCGCTGATCTAAATCTTATAAGGCTGAATGCTCCCATTACAGCTACTCCTGTCCCTAGATTTCCATTTACTAGAGTTATTACAGTCTGAACTATCATAGGAAGAAGCGCCAAGGTTATAACAAAACTCTTACTATAAGAGTTCTTATATTTATAAATTATGCTTATAAAATAACCTAAAATACATGAAACTACCATTCCTAAGCCAAAATTTTGAATCACACTGAAAGATTCGTTAAAATTATTAATTGCTGCACTATACAATAATTCTGTTGTCATAAATACTCTCCTTTATTGTTTTTTTATAGGCTTCTCCATATTTTGAAAATGAATGCTGAAATATTTCCAAGTCTACAAATATTTTATTAAGCCAAATTGGTATTGCTCCTGATATTTTTATTTCCATAAGCATGAACTCCTTGTCAATGAGGTTAAGTCCATAGCTACCATTTTCCAAACTTAAATCAAAATCTCTATATTTTAGATTGTAATCAAAGGTTATTCTCAAGCTTTCATCATTAGCTCCTTTATATGAATATCTGTCATAATAAATGTACATTGCTGGCTTAAGAAAATTATAATAGTTAAAAAAATATTCAATTTCTTTACCTATCTGTCCCTCTTCTTTAAGAAGTGAAATATCATTTAGATAAGTCTTGCTTTGTTTTACGGTAGACTTTATTCTTCTTTTGTAAACTACTTTCTTATACTTTTTTTTAAGCTCTAAAAATACTTCATCTTCTGCCTTAGGGTAAGGACTGTAGCTTCTGATTCTAAACTTTTCTTTATAAATTGGTTTTTCAAGCGATTGCCTAATCAGCTTATATGATGGCGTATCATAGTAAATATTTGATATTGAAGATTTAAAAAATTTATCCTCAACAATATGATTTCTTAGCTGATATAGCAACTCCTCGTATTGAGTCCTTGATATCATGTATTTAAGCTCATATCTCTTAAAATTGTATACAGTAGCGCTCATAAACTCATCTCCTAGTATAAAAATCTTATGGTCAGTGATGCATAGTATGCTCATTCCTTTATAAATAATCAGCAGCCATAACTGTTTATAACTAGAATATAAACCCTTAACTTAAAATTAACTTAAAAAATGATATTTTTATAATAATTCTTAACAATGCTAAACAATTTATGCTTTACAAAAATATAAAAAAGAAGCTAATATGCTGTATGATGCTTACAAAGACTAAACTAATTGTCAATTAGATTAGTCTTTGTAGCTCATATCAGATAGCTTCTTTTGTTATCTTCAAATTTCTATAAATACAAAATAGTTTACAGCTTTTTATCTAAAGCCTTATTTTTTTCTATAAAATTTGACTTTCATGATAAAGTTATTATCATCGTCTGTTTCAGCTGAAATTTTTGCATTATGTTTATCTACTATTGCTTTTGCAATAGATAGACCCATTCCATTTCCACCTTTTTGTCTTGTCCTAGCTTCATCAAGTCTATAAAATCTATCAAATATCTTATTTAAATCTTCTTTATTAATTAGTTCGCAGCTATTAGAAACTGACAAAATAGCATCTTTATTTTGAGAAAGCTCAATAAAAATATTCCCATCATCCGTTACATATTTGAATGCATTGTCTAAGATTATGTTTACAAGCTGAACTATGCTCCCTTTGTCAGCTAAAATAATTACCCCCTCTTGAATGCTTGTTTTTACCTTTATATTAGTATAAATGGCTGAAAACTCTGTCATTGCATCTATTAATATCTTACTTAAATCAATTTCATGAAACACAAGGTTGTCAATTTTTTCTTCAAAGGTTGATAGCATAAGCATTTGTTCGATAAGATACTTAAGCCTTCTAATTTGATTGTGATTGCTAATAGTCCATTTACTTTCCCCAGAAATCAACTCTAATACCTCATTATTGGCAGATAAAATTGCTAATGGAGTTTTAATTTCATGGCTAGCATTGCTGATGAATTCTTTTTGTCTATTTAGATTATCTACAAAGGGCTGAATCGCTTTTTTTGATAAAACAACCAGTAATAAAAATACTATTAATAAAGATATAAATAGCACAATCAAAGAAACTGTAAGAAAGCTTTTATTTATATGCTGCTCTTTGCTTATATCTAGAAACACAATCAAGGATGTACCATTTTTTGTACTAAGTGAATATCTATAATTATCAATAGTTCCTTTTGATTGTCCATCCTCTAATATTTGGTTCACATAACCTATGGCTATATTAGAAACATCTGCGGCTATGTTAGTATTATCAACTGAAATAATAGAATCTGATTCAGATATTCTAACAGTAAAGTATCTATTGAGATATCTTCCTTCAGGTCCTAATTCAGGTTTTTTAGGAGGTCTGTCATCTGGTATTTTATGCTCATCAAAAGGTATTCTTCCATCGTTATCACTAATTATAGATAGTAATTCATCACTATTTTTATTAGTCTTATATATGTTTGCCATGTTAATGGAAGATAATACAATTACCATTACTGTAGCAATTGCAACCATAGCAACTAAAACAAATCTCCACCTTAACTTATCAGTCACAGCCCACCTCTATCTTATAGCCTAAGCCTCTAATTGAAGCAATAGTTACCTTTGAGTCTAGCTTTGCAAGTTTCTTCCTAAGAGAGCTAATATTTACCCATACGACATTTATTTCTGCATCTGACTCATATCCCCATATCTTGTCCATAATCAAATCTTTAGATAGGATTTGTTTAGAATTTAAAATAAGTAGCTCCATAGTTTGGAATTCCTTCTTGTTCAAAACCACTTGCTGATTGTTGCATATGATTTGACATGTATCTCTATTTAAATACATATCTCCAAATTCCAGTATATCAGCATTAAAATTTTGTGGCCTTCTAAGCAGGGCCTTTATTCTTGCAAGTAGCTCTTTCATTTCAAAAGGCTTTGTAAGGTAGTCATCTGCTCCTAGCTCAAGGCCAGTGACCTTGTCATCTACATGACTTTTTGCTGTCAACATTAGTATTGGAGCTTTACAATTTTTTTCTCTTAGCTTGCTTAGAACTTGGTATCCATTTAGCTTTGGCATCATTATATCTAATATAATAATGTCATAGTCTATTTCTTGTGCATAGGAAAGAGCATCCTCTCCGTCATATACTGCGTCCACAACATAATTATTATGAGAAAGCAGCATAACAAGAGCATTTGAGAGTTCCTTTTCATCTTCAGCCAATAATATCTTCATTTTTACCATCCTTAATTAAAATTTATATCTATCCCATAATATATTAAGCCTCCAACTTAAAATGAAGTTAAAATTATGCTAATTTAATCAAAGAATGTTAATAACATAAGACTAGATACAAAATTACATCTCTACTTGATCACCAATATTTAGCTCAAGTGCCTTAATATAAATCATTTTTGCAGTTACAATATCAAGCACAGCTGTTCCAACAGTTTTAAAAAAAGTTATTTCGTCACTAGATTCTCTGCCTTTGGTTTTTCCTAAAAGTAGTTCTCCAAGCTCTCCTGTTACTATAGATTCTGTACATTTATTATTTTTAATTGGATTAATTAAATCCGCACTCTCACTTAGAACTCCATCTCTAGTATCTACATATACCTTGCCAGCATTAAGTACAGTGTATTCATCAATCTCATGCATCTCAGGAGTATACGAGCCAACTCCATTTATATGAGCTCCTTTTTTTACAAGTCTTCCATCAAATACAGGATTCTTTGTAGTTGTAACACTAGTAATGATATCTGCATTTTCAATAGCTTCCTCAGAGCTTTCTACAGCAATACATTTTATATTGAATTTTTCCATCATTTTTGCTGCAAAATCTTTAGCTCTCTCTATATTAATATCATAAATTCTAAGCTCTTTTATATTTCTTACAGCTAGTACTGCTTCTACTTGAGTTTCAGCTTGCCCACCTGTACCAAAAATAGCAAATATACTTGAGTCTTCATTCGATAAAAGCTCTGTAGCTGCACCTGAAACAGCTCCTGTTCTTACTCTAGTAAGATAAGTTCCATCCATCATAGCACAAACCTGACCTGTCTCCTCATCTAGAAGAATCATAGTTGCTGGTACTGACGGCAACCCTTTATTAATATTATTTGGAATAACTGATACAATTTTTATGCCTAGTGCCTTTGATGATGCTGCATATCCTGGCATATATAAGCTTTGCCCACCCGCTTCTTTTACATTAATATTGGTTCTTAGAGGTATCTCAGCATCATTGCTTGAATAAGATATAAGTGAATCCTTAGCAGCCTTAATCGCTTCCTTCATTGTAAAAACCTGATTCATATGATTTTCTTTCAAAACTAATATTTTCATAATATTTTTCTCCTTATAATATAAGTAAATTCTCTTAACTTTATAATAGATTAAATATACTATAAAATCAAAGGATTCGCTAGAATAAAGAAATTTTATAGAATGATTATACTAACTTAAAATACCCATCTAATTTGATGGGGACTTTAATAAATCATCTTAAGATATCCTTATGCTACATCGGATAAATGATTAACTTTATCTATTTGTTCATGTGATGTAGAATTATTATCCTTTATAAGCTTATAAATCTGGACTGCTACTAAAGGTATTAAGGACAATCCAATTACTGATAGATGCTGAGATATATCGAGCTTACTCACCTCGAACATAGTCATAAGAGGCGGGTAATTCATAACAAACAAAAGCATTAAGCTTCCTACAATAATTGATAAAATTACATAGATATTGCTAAGAACTCCGATTTTAAAAACAGAAGCTTTAGAACGGCAGTTCAAACTATGAAATAGTCTTGATAGACATAAGGTTGCAAAAGCCATAGTACTACCTACTAAATGACTACCGCTTGAAAAACCTATATAATAAGCTATCATGGTTACTAATGCAATTAAAGCTCCTTTAGTCGATACCTGTTTAATAAATTCCTTGTTAATAATTGAGTCTGTTCTTTTTCTAGGCTTTTCTTTCATAATACTTTCATCATGAGGCTCTAAGCCTATAGCTATAGCTGGCAAGCTGTCTGTTAATAAATTTATAAACAAAAGATGTACAGGGGCAAATGGCGCCGCAAGTCCTGCCACAGAAGCGAAAATCACAGAAAAAATACCAGCTGCATTTCCAGATAATAAAAATTTAATTGAGTTTTTTATATTTACGTAAATAGAGCGACCACTAGATATAGCTTTTACAATTGTGGCAAAATTATCATCAGTAAGAACCATAGAGGCTGCTTCTTTTGAGACCTCTGTGCCTGTTATTCCCATTGCTACTCCTACATCTGCCTGTTTTAATGCTGGAGCATCATTTACCCCATCTCCAGTCATAGCAACGACCATAGATTTTTTCTGCCAAGCTCTTACTATCCTAATCTTATGCTCAGGTGATACTCTTGCATATACGCTAATATTTTCAACAATATTATAAAGCTCATCATCTGTTAGCTTCTCAATTTCGTGTCCCTCTAAAGCCTCCGTTTCATCTTTAATTATCCCTATCTGCTTTGCAATTGCAATTGCTGTTATTTTATGATCTCCGGTAATCATCACTGGCTTTATACCAGCTAAAATACAGTCAGCCACAGCTTTTTTTGATTCTGGTCTAGGTGGATCCATCATAGCAATCATACCCATGAATATCAGTTCATCTTCATCTTCTAATTTAGGTCTAGATTCATTTTTGTATTCCTTATATGCAAACGCTAGAACTCTGAGTCCATTTTTAGCTAGACTATTATTATCATGCTTTATTTTAGCTTTAACCTCATCATTTAAAATCTCAACTCCATTCGAAGTCAAAATTTTATGAGTTTTGTTAATTATTGTATCTACAGCTCCTTTGGTAATCATAAGATTGCTGTTTTCATAAGCATTTACAGTACTCATCATCTTTCTATCTGAGTCAAATGGAAGCTCAAATATTCTAGGATGAGCATTTCTTGTCACTTGCTCATTAATATTATGTTCATTTCCTAAATTCACAAGCGCTATTTCTGTCGGGTCTCCAATATTACTGTCCCCTGAAACAATAGCATCATTACATAATACCGAAAATTGTATTAATTTATTTATAAGGCTTTGGTCAGTAGCCTCATCACTA
The DNA here is from genome assembly GCF_000196455.1 of Acetoanaerobium sticklandii. NCBI lineage: Bacteria > Bacillati > Bacillota > Clostridia > Peptostreptococcales > Filifactoraceae > Acetoanaerobium > Acetoanaerobium sticklandii. The sequence continues at coordinate 1,736,819 of NC_014614.1, forward strand.
TCAACTATATTATTGTCAACCCATAGCTTTTGAACTTTCATTTTATTTTGAGTAAGTGTACCAGTCTTGTCAGAGCATATAACTGATATGCTTCCTAAACTCTCTACTGCATTCAATTTCTTAACTATCGCATTTGATTTCGACATCTTCTGAGTTCCAAAGGCAAGTACAATTGTAACAATAGAACTTAAAGCCTCAGGTATAGCCGCTACTGCTAGTGCAACTGCAAACATAAAAGAATCAATAATTGCTTTATCTCTTAATATATCAATAATAAATATTATTCCAGATATAATCAAAATTGCTATAGAGAGATTTTTCCCAAAATTATCAAGAGTTTCTTGAAGCGGAGTTTTTCTTGCTTTAGCATTTTCTAGCATCGATGCAATTTTACCTATTTCAGTTTTCATCCCAATATCAGTAACTACTGCTACACCTCTTCCATAGGTTACATAGCTACCGGAAAAAACCATATTCTTCATATCTCCAATTGAAACATCATCTTGGCTAATTGCTTCAATCTCTTTTGTAACACTTTCTGACTCTCCAGTAAGCGAGCTTTCGTTAACTTGAAAGCTGTGAGCTTCAATTACTCTTGCATCTGCGCTTATATAATCTCCTGCATCAAAAAATATTATATCTCCAACAACTAGTTCATTTGATGGTATTTCTTTTTTCATTTTATCTCTTAAAACTTTTGATACTGGTGAAGACAATGCCTTTAGTGAATTAATAGAGTTATTTGCTTTAATATGTTGAACTGTTCCTAAAATTGCATTTAATACTACAACAAAAATTACTACAATAGTACTTTCATATTTTCCTAGAGCTGCTGAAATTATGGCTGCTAAAATAAGCATAATTACCAAAAAGTCCTTGAACTGGTCCATAAAAACTTTTATCGGAGTGTCTCCTTTGGCTTCATCTAGCTTGTTATATCCATGCTCTAATCTTCTTTTTTGGACTTCCTGCTCTGATAATCCATCAATACTTACATCCAAAATCTCCATTACTTCTTCACTGCTTTTCCTATAAAATTTCACTTGCTAATCTCCCTCCTTATTTTCCAAACAAAAAAGACTCTACAGCTAGAATTAACTAGCTATAGAGTCTCACTAAACAATAGTGTCTGCAAAGCCGGGACGAATCCGAAATGACGACTTTGAATCCTGCTGTAGCAGGCAGTTACTCCCTCTATAGGAATACATTTTGTTTGTTTATATTACCACTCACAAAAGTACTTTGTCAATTGTATTTTTAAAGTACCTTACTTAAAAAATCAATAGTTCTTGGATGAGAAGCACAAGTAAATATTTCTTTTGGGCTTCCAGATTCAACTACTGCTCCCTCATCCATAAAAAGAACTCTATCTGCAACTTCACGGGCAAATCCCATCTCATGCGTTACCACAATCATAGTTACATCTTCATTTGCTAGGCTCTTCATAAGCTCAAGCACTTCTCCCACCATTTCTGGATCAAGAGCTGAAGTTGGTTCATCAAATAGCATAGCTTTTGGCTTCATAGCAAGAGCTCTTGCTATAGCAACCCTTTGTTTTTGCCCTCCAGAGAGTTTACTAGGAAACTCATTTTTCTTATCTGATAAGCCTATTCTTTCTAATAAAGCAAGCCCTATTTCATTTGCTTCTTCAGTAGAATACTTCTTTAGAAGTATAGGTGCCATAGTTATATTTTCAAGTACAGTCTTATTTGGAAAAAGGTTAAATTGCTGAAATACCATTCCAATTTGTTGTCTGTATGAATTTAATATTTTTGAATCCTTAGTTATTAGTTTTCCTTCAAAATGAACATCCCCATCACAGGGTGGTTCAAGAAAATTAATGCATCTTAGCAATGTACTTTTTCCAGAACCACTAGGTCCAATAATCGCTAATACTTCGCCTTTATTAATTTCTTCATCGATTCCTTTTAATACATGTAAATCTCCAAATTTTTTGTGGATATTATTTAATTTAATCACTTGCTTGTAATCTCCTTTCAATTACTCCAAATCCTTTTGATAAGACAGCTGTCAAAATAAAATATATAAGTGCCGCCACAAGAAGTGGTTCAAATGGTTTATATGTTATCCCCCTAATGGTATCTACATTGTACATAAGGTCGTGAAGGCCAATAACTGATACTATAGCCGATTCCTTAATTAGCACTATAAATTCATTGCCAAGTGCAGGTAATATGTTTTTAAAAGCCTGAGGAAGTATTACCTCTTTATATGCCATGGCTCCCGTCATTCCTAAGGACTTTGTTGCTTCAAACTGACCTTTATCTACAGCCATTATTCCAGCTCTTATTATTTCTGCAATATATGCTGATGAATTAATTGACATTGCTATTACTCCAGCTACAAACATGGGGATGTCCTTTAGTCCGTAATATACTATATATAGCTGTACTAATAATGGAGTTCCTCTTATAAATGCAATATAGGCTCCAGAAATATTTTGTAATATCTTAAATTTTGACAGCTTCATAATAGATAGAACTATTCCGCCTATTAATCCTAAAATAACAGTGATAAAGCTTAGCATCAAAGTGTTTGATGTTCCAGATATAAAAAATTTATAGTAGTCAACAAGAAATCCAAAATCCATAATTATGCTCCTTTTATTAAGTAAAAATATTACTGTGCTGATAATTCCGTTGCTTCAATAATATATTTTTCTAATGTTTTATCTTCAATAATAGTTTCAAGCGTGCTATTTATTTGGCTTAGTAAATCCTCTTGGTTCTTATTAATAGCAAGAGCTACTCCACCTTCAGAGCCTAAATCAAGATTGTTTACTGCTATGCTTTCATTTGCATCAGCATAAGATTTAGCAACTACCTCCGCTAAGATGATTCCATCAATTTTGCCACTTTGTAATTCCATTATAAGATTTGGAATTTTGCTAATAGCAACTTTTTCTGAATCAGGAAACTGTGTATCTGCTATTTCCTCTTGTATCGTTCCTTTTTGAACTCCAACTTTAAGTCCTTTGAAATCTTCAGGGGCTTTTAACATATCTACTTTATCTGCTGCAACAAGCATAGTTGAATGAGCATCATAGTAAACAATTGAAAAATCTACTGATTTTTTTCTTTCTTCAGTTGGATTCATTCCCGCTGCTATAAAGTCAATTTTTTTACCAGTTAATGCTGCAAGAAGTCCATCAAACTTCATATCTACAATTTCTAGCTCAACACCCATATCCTCTGCTATTTTCTGAGCAATTGCTATATCAAATCCAACATAAGTATCCACTCCATTTATTTCTTTATGAAATTCATATGGAGGATAATCAGCTGATGTTCCCACAACGATTTTCCCTTTTTCCTTAATCATTTCAACAGCACTTTTCTCTTCCTCGGCTGAAGAGCTACACCCAACAAAGCTTAAAACCATTAAAATAGCCACACCTAATCCCATTAATTTCTTTTTCATAACATTTCCTCCTTTAATTATTGTTTAGTCAATGGTTATGCAGACGATTTTCTAAAAATGAGCTTTCTTTGCATAAAAAAAACTCCCGTCCACAATTTTAAAAAATTGGGACGAAAGTTATACTTCCGCGGTACCACCCATATTAACACAAGGTTCTCTCTTTGGTACGGAGATAAACTCTCGATACCTATCCAAGATAACGGTAGGATTCCGTCTGACCTTAGAGCTTTACAGCTTTCTTGCCAGAGACTCTGAGAAGCTCTCAATATAGTTGTTCTCGATTGGGCTCACACCATCCCCAACTCGCTGTAACCGACTTCTATATATTCTCATCTCGTCAACGTCATATTGCATAATTATTAACTTGTTCTCAATGATACAAAATTCAAACCGAGTTGTCAACTATAAAATAAAAATATTATAAAAAAAATTATAATTCTAAAATTATAATTCTAAAATTTTAATCTTAAAATTAATTTAAATCATTTGCTCTTGGATAATAGATTTTAACTTAGCAACTACTAAATCTATAGCTACCGCATTATGACCACCTTCTGGTATTATTATATCCGCATAGCGCTTATTTGGCTCAATAAATTGTAAATGTGCTGGTCTAACAGTTGCAAGGTACTGGGCTATAACAGAATCAACTGTTCTACCTCTTTCATTTATGTCTCTTTGTATTCTTCTAAGTATTCTAATATCAGCATCAGTATCTACAAATATTTTTATGTCGAGAAGATTTCTCAGTCTCTCATCTTCTAAAATCATTATTCCTTCGACTATTATGATACTTCTCGGATGAACAGTTACAGTTTTATCTCTAAATCTAGTGTGATTTTCAAAATCATAAACAGGCTTTTCTATGGTTTGTCCTTCTAGCAATAAATTTAAATGCTCAATTAATAAATCGTTATCAAATGCAAGAGGATGATCATAATTAGCTTTTATTCTCTCTTCCATAGGAAGATTAGTTTGATCCTTGTAATATGCATCTTGCTCAATCATAGCTATATCTGACGGAGGTATGTTTTCTATAATTGTCTTCACTACTGTACTTTTTCCAGAACCAGTTCCTCCAGTTATTCCAATAAAAATAGGTCTTAGCACCTAAATTCCACCCTTCAAATTTAAAATTATACTCTTCTCTATAAGATTATAATAAAAAAAAGCCTTTAGCGCATCTATAATTTTAATATCTATGTGCTTAAAGCTTTTTTATATGAATATAATTGAGTTTTTACTTCCATTTTGACGCTTTAAATTATTTTTCCATTTTATCAATGTAAATTTTATTATTATCATCTAGCTTAACAGTAAAACCCTGATAAACACGATATCCTTCGTCGCTTTCAAATTTGCTAAAGTCAATTATTCTCGAATCTATATGGATATATTTTACTATTTCCCTATTATTAGTAAAAACTAGTACAGAGTCAGCTTTACCACTTAAATAATTTTCTTTTCCTAATATTTTAGGATTATCAATCGGAAGTCTAGTTTCGTAATTTTTATCTATTTTTAATACATCAGAATTCTTAATGCCTGCTTTCTCAATAACCTTTTCTACTTCATCAGTATTGCTTACATACATGTTATCCCAAATTTCATATGAATCGTAAGTGTTGTTATATCTAAAGCTAGGATAAAAGCCTCTACTATTGTAATTTTCAATATCTTCAGGTCTATTTTCGATATCCTTCTCATAATACAGCTTATTATTAATCAAATCCTGCCTAATGCTAAGTAGTTCAATTTCTTGATTAGTCTCTATGCTTGTTTCTCTATAAGGCGATTTAAGACCCATATTGCCTGTAAACATACCTATCAATAAAAAAACCAAAGATATGAGTAGAATTTTTTTATGATTACTTGTTAATTTCATAACTTCACCTCCTAGGATGCTCTATTTTTTTGAATTAGATAAAGAGGTATTTTATATCCTGCAAATCCCCCTACTACATAGCCTATAAATAAACCTGGTGTTCCAAGTTCTATCATTTCACTAAATATTATTCCTCCAGCTAGAATACTTGATAAAAATACCCCAAGTCTAAAGAACCCTTCTAGTGATTCAAATGTCAATACCTCTGAATTTTTCTCCATTTTAGAAAGGTCGAATAAAACTAAAGCTATTAAAAGCATTCCAATAGCAACAGCTAATAATCTAAACGAAAAAAATATTTGGGCTGATTGAGAATAATCGAATGTTCTAAAGAAAAATTGCATCGGAGTTATCATTTCGAAATACTTTGAAACAGAGCGAACTGCATTTTCATAGGCAAGCTCTTTCCCGTTAATCAAAGTATAAAGTGAACTATAACTCAAATAAAACATTTCATAAAATACAATAGGAAATACCCCAAAAATATAAGTGCATATAAATTGGCCTATTGATGATCCAAACAGCATCCCTATGATACAGCTAAACGAAAACATAGAAATCGCAAAAGCTGAATAACTAAATATCCAAATCATTATTTGACTGCTAGTAAACATCATTCCTACATAATCACTGGTTAACCTCATAATTAACAAAGAAATTCCAGACATTAAGATAGGAACAACTAAAATAAATATACCTAACACAATTTTATTAAAAAATATTTCAAATCTACTAAATGGTCCTGAAATCATTATTTCAATTGTTTTTTTTCGTTTTTCTTCACCTATAAGAGCAACTGATAAAGCAACTGGAATTATAATTAGAGCAATAATAACCAGTTCATTTTCTAAATTCAAAACTCTTCTTAAAGTGTAAAGTAAATTGTTCATAGTATCATAAGAGTTAGAATTTAATTTTGATAAGTTTCTAGCTACGTTATATGGCACAGCCATGATAAGCAAAATTAAATAGCTATAAAAAAACCATTTAGTTATATGCCAGTCTTTTCTTAGCAAGGTCTTATTAAATGGCAATATTTTTGACAGCATATCCTTCTCCTCCCATTCTGTGTATAAATATCTCCTCTAATGTCATATCTAATTTTTCCATAATAATCGGATTATATTTTATTGCATTACTTTTAAATATTTCATAATGCTCGTCAATCACTATTTCATATACTTTTCCATAGTGTTTTATAGAAAGTAATTTAAATTCTTCTTCGAATGCTTTAGGCATAGCTGTTTCAAAAGCAATCTGAATTTTTTTATATTTATATTTTAAATCTTCCATATCATCTTGAAGAATGATTTTTCCTTTATCCATAAACCCTACTCTATCTGAAACCTGCTCTAATTCGGAAATATTATGAGTTGAAATAAGCACGCTTGTATCTCTAGAGGATACATCCTGAACAATTAAATTAAGTACTTCTCTTCTCACAAAAGGATCTAGCCCTGAAGTTGGCTCATCCATTAATATTACCTTTGGCATACAGCTTAAATTAATAAGTAATGAAAGCTGAGTTTTCATTCCCTTGGAAAGATGTTTGATTCTTTTCTTTTCAGAAAAAGTAAAAATCTCTCTAAGTATTTGGTAGCGTTCTTCATTCCAATTTTTGCACATACCCTTGTAAAATTCCTTCATCTCTTTTACTGTAAAAGTAGGATAGAAATTTAAATTATCTGGAACATACCCTATGCATGAGCGTATTTCATGTGAAGATGCAATATCTATTCCGTCTAGAGTTACACTTCCTTCATCTGGCATGTATATACCTGCAAGTAACTTTATAAGAGTTGTTTTACCAGCTCCATTTGGGCCTATTAAACCATAAATCGAGCCCGCTTTTAAGTTTATATCTACTCCTTTTATTACTGGATCATTAGAATACCTTTTATAAATATTATTACCTATTATCATTTTCTTCACCCCTTTATGACAATGTCATCATAAATATCCTTTATATAATCAATAAGTTCATCCTTTGAAAGATCTAAATATATAGCCTCCACAACTAATTTTTTTAATTCTTCCATGAGCTGACTCCTTTTTAAAATTTTATTATTAGCTTGTATATCATCAGAAATAAAAGTCCCTTTTCCTCTTAATGTACTTATAATTCCTTGTCGCTCTAGCTCCTGATATGCTTTTTGAACAGTGTTTGGATTGAGTGTCATTTCCTTAGCCATATCTCTTACTGATGGAAGCCTTTCTCCAGGAATAAGTACTCCCTTTACAACCAGTTCCTTTATAGAATCAATTATTTGCTCATATATAGGCGTACGACTTCTCATATCGATTTTAAACAATTTATTCACCTCCCAAATAAGTACTAACTGTACTAATATAAATAATACACTTAGAAATAAAAAAAGTCAAACCAATTTATTTGATTTGATTTTTTCATATTAATAGATATAGTTGTTCCTTTTATTACTTTGTGAATGTGTATCAATTGCTTTGTTTTTGCTTTATAGCCTCTTTCTTAATTTGAAGCTCATTTAAGTCAAGAATTTTATCTGCTCTTCTTGATATTAGATAGGTGACTAGAATTGCTGCAAAAAGCCTTGCCGCAAACAATATCCACCCATTTGCTCCTACAGCCACAAAGATTAGAGTGTCTTCAAAAATAGCATGACAGCTAGCTAAAAATACTATAAGAAGAACCAAATCTTTCTTAGAAAGATTTCCTTCTTTTGAGCTTTGTATTATTACTCCTGCTCCATATGACAGCCCAAATGTCAAACCAATAAGCAATGGAAATGCTGATTCCTGAGACATATTAAAAAAATTTGTTATAGGCTTTAAAAATCCACTTATATAATCTAAAACTTTGTAATCCTTAGCTACCTGCATCACTATCATAAGTGGTATTACTATGAGTGCAATATTAAATACAGAGTTTATACTTCCTGATGCCGCCTCAATAAAAATATCAATGAAATTCATTAGAGTGTAACACCTCCAATCAATGTCCCATAAATAAATCCAGCTAAAATCATCAATGATAATCTCATTAAAACTACTTTAGATGCACTGACATTTAGCTTCTTTACAACTGCTGTCTCCATAAAAAGAGAATGAGAAAATGAAAGCATAAGTGCTATAACCGTAACCTCAAATGGAGTAAGAGAAAGGGCTTTTATCGCTCCAATAGCTGCGTAGATGTTGAGCATATTTCCCATAACTAAAACAATCGCTGCTTCACCCGGTAGATTAAAAAAATTCATAAATGGTTCAAAAATCTTAGCCATAAAATCCAGTACTGGAGTATGCCCTAAAAAAGTAACAAAGAAATATACGGGAATAACTATTTTGGCTAACATCCAAGTTGTTTCTAGGCCTTTTTTAAAGCCATTTTTTAATGATGTAACTAACAATGAATAACCTCCTTACATAGAAACTCTGATGTGAATTAAAAGTGCTAATGTGAAAATAAAATTCACGAAAATATATCCATAGCGGGATTTTTTACTTATAAGATTTGCTCCTTCAAGCAGTTCAGATATCTCTTCTTTAAAATTAATTTTTTCTGATATACTTCTCATATTTGAAAAATGAACCAAAATCATTTTTCTGTAAGATATAGTATACAATAAGCTAATTTCGCTTATTCCTTTATCTATATGCAGGGATGATTTATAACAGGATGATTCTATATCATAGCTTGCTAATACTTTATTAGCACAAGTACAAAAACTTTTCCAATCTGTATTAAAAATTACTGTTGAGTTATTGCTAAGTATATACCTGACTATAAAAAAAAGAACTAGCATTCCATAAATCAGCTCTACTACAGACAAGCCGTATTTGCTACTAAACTGAATCCCATAAATAATGGGTTTTTCAATTAATGCAATAAAGTAAACACATACTGAACCAAAGAAATTCTCATAATATGCTCTTTTAGAAATTGACATATAAAATATATTTATAAGATTAAGAATAAGCATCCAACCTACAATGAAAGATAAGGCTCTTTCCATAACATCACCCTTGCCCCTTAGTATCTGCTAAACTATAGAAACATATTACTATAATATCTAAAATTGGAGGAATTTACAATTGATATTACATGTATTTTGAATACAATTCAACTCAATAAAAAATTTAATATATAAATTTTAACTTAGCTTACTTCATTTTTATTTTACCAAACATATGTTCTTTTTAAAGTTTTAGTTGTATAATGTAATTATAGTAATATAACTTAAGATAAATTATTAGTATTTATGTAGTGAGGTTAAGCTATGGAAACATTAGATAAATTAAAAATTCTTGCTGAATCAGCTAAATATGACATTTCTTGTTCTTCAAGCGGAGGAGTAAAGAGAAAATCTAACAATAAAAGCGTTGGCAGTATTCATACAAGTGGTATTTGTCATAGCTTTACAGCAGATGGAAGATGCGTTTCCCTATTTAAAATTCTTCTTTCCAACTCCTGTATTTATGACTGTAAATATTGTATTAATAAGGTTACAAATGACATTAAAAGAGCTACATTCACGCCAAAAGAGGTATGCGAGCTAACTATAAGTTTTTATAAAAGAAACTATATCGAGGGATTATTTCTTAGCTCTGCTATTGTAAAAAATCCTAATTATACCATGGAGCTTCTCGTACAGACAGTAATAATGCTTAGAACCGAGTATCATTTTAAAGGCTATATACATCTAAAAGCAATCCCTGGCGCTGATCAAATTTTAATTACTAAGGCTGGTCTTTATGTAGATAGACTTAGTGCAAACATCGAGCTTCCTAGTAAGGATTCACTTAAAATTCTTGCTCCTCAAAAAACTTACAAAGATATACTAACTCCAATGCACACTATAAGCCAGAAGCTCCTAGAATCTGGACAAAGCAAAACAAAGAGCAAAGAGCTTTTTGTACCTGCAGGTCAAAGCACTCAGATGATAGTAGGCGCATCTCCTGAAGCTGACGGTCATATTATTAGGCTTTCTGAAGAACTCTACAATAGATTTTCATTAAAGCGAGTTTATTATTCTTCATATATACCTGTAAATGAAGATACTTTACTACCTGCAATACCAGAGCCCACATTTTTAAGGGAACACAGGCTATATCAAGCTGATTGGCTACTTAGGTTTTATGACTTCAAAGCAAGTGAGCTTTTATCAGTCAATCAGAATTTCAATTTAGCACTTGATCCTAAAGCTAACTACGCACTTAACAACATGAATTTATTTCCAGTTAATATCCAAACGGCTAGCTATAAGCTGTTGCTCAGAGTTCCTGGAATAGGGGTAAGAAGTGCAAAAAGAATAGTCGAAGCTAGAAGATTTACTAATCTTAGATTTGAGGATTTAGTAAAAATTGGAGTAGTTATGAAACGAGCAAAATATTTTATAATTTGCAGGGGAAAATATTTTATGGATTTAAAATTCAAAGAGGAGACGATAAAAGATTATATTATTATGGATGAAAAAATAAAAAACAAAGTATCTGAAGGTATTCAGCTAAGTATATTCGATCTTCCAAGCTACGAAATTATGAGTAGCGTAACAGGTGAATATTAAGATTATTAAGGAGATTTAATTATGCCTATTTTATTATATGATTCTACCTTCGATGGACTGCTATGCGCCATTGCTAAGGCATTTAAATACAATTATGAAGATGTAACTATAAATGATAAATCATTAGGTCAGCTATCACTTATTGATAAGGTTATGGATATAGAAACTGATCCTATTCTTTCAAAAAAAATGTACGAAAGAATTGCAAGTCTCTGGGGAAGTCTAACAATCGAAAACATATACAAGGCATATTTATATCCAGAAACGGAGACTTTAATATTTAAGTATCTATACCTTCTTACTAAAGAAAAAGCTACTCCTTTAGAGGCCTTATCCCATGTCGAGCTTACTTTACTAGATAAGCGTATTCAATGTGTTTCTAGGGATATCCATAGGTGGTATGGATTTTTAAGATTTAAAGAAGTTAAGCCTAACACTTTTTATGCTTATTACGAACCCAAATTCGACCTAACAAACTTAATTATTCCTCATTTTATCAGTAGATTTCCAAATCAAAATCTAGTCATTCACGATACTTTAAGATCCTATGCTGCACTATATAATCAAGTAGAAATAGTCTATCATAGACTAGAAAAGCTCAACTTGGATTTATTATCAAATTATGAAAATAACTACCAAGAAATGTGGAAAGAATATCTGCATCATCTTACTATAAAAGAAAGAATAAATCCCAAAAGACAAATGGCCTTTATGCCAAAAAAATACTGGCCATTTATTTCAGAAATGAAAAATTAATCTTTGATTTAATTATTAATCTCCTTATTCTTCTCGCTTAAGGTAACAATGCTTACAGATATAATTACTATAGCTGCACCTAGAAGCTGAATACTACTTGGGATTTCTTCATACCAAAAATAGCTTACTATAAAGGTTACTACAGGGATCAAATTCATAAAAACAGCTGATATTGTAACCCCTAAATTATTAAGAGCAAACATATAAAAATAAGTTGCTATTCCAGAGCAAAATACTGCTAAGAATATAAAATGCATTGATATTTCTGGATTAAGTTGACTCCAATTTACCTTTTCAAAACCTAAAAAAGGAATGAAGGCTAAGCAGCCAAACAAGCTCTGATAAAAACTTACTGTAACATCTGAATATGTATCGAAAAGTGGCTTTGTAATTATAAGATATATACTAAAAGATATAGCTGCTCCTAGCATATATAAGTATCCTAAAAGGCTTCCTCCTGATGATAAGTCTCCTCCTATAACTAAGTATACTCCAAGTATAGATAACGCTACTGCGAACAATGCTGTTAACTTAGGAATTTTTTTTAAAAAAAATATTTCACCAAATGCTGCAACCACTGGCATAAATGCAATTATAACCGATGCTGCGCTGGCACTTATTCTCAATATCCCGTTATTTTCAAAGAAAAAGTATATTGTTATTCCAATAATGCCTGCAGTCGCCATTAAAGGAATATCTTTTTTTAGTAGCTTTTCTTTTGGAGCAGCGTACTTCATAATAGGAAATAAAATTATACTTGCTATTACAAATCTGTAAAACGCTAAACTAAGAGGTGGAAATACATCCATTGATATTTTAATGCTTATAAAAGATATTCCCCACATCACAACTGTAATAATTAATAAAATAAGTCCTATAGCTTTTGATTTATTCATAACCTTCCCGCCTTAAATGTCAATGTAATAATGCCCTTAAGTAAGGGCATTATTATTGTATCATATTTTCTCATTCTATTTATGTTTCTTTAATGCCAATTCCATTTCCTCTATTGTTTTTTCTAGTACAAATACCCTCGCATATTTTTTTGAATTTCCAGGAACTATATGCCATGGTGCATAGCTTGTGTTTGTTTTATAAATCATTTCATTAATTGCACTTTCATACAAATTCCATTTCTCTCTGTTTCTCCAGTCTTCATCGGTAATTTTATATCTTTTGTCTGGATTCTCTTCTCTTGCTTTAAATCTAGCTAGCTGTTCTTCCTTGTCTATATGAATGAAAAATTTTAACACTATAGCCTTATAGCTTTTAAGATGTGACTCCATTTGATTTATTTCATCATAGGCTCTTCTCCACTCATTTTCACTTGCAAAGTCTTCCACTCTTTCGACCATAACCCTGCCATACCAGCTTCTATCAAAAATAGTCATATGGCCAGTCTTAGGCAGATGCTTCCAAAATCTCCACAAGTAATGGTATTTTTTCTCTGTTTCATCAGGAGCAGCTATCGGTATAACTTCATAGCCTCTTGGATCTATACTTTTAGTGAGTCTTTTTATATTACCTCCTTTTCCTGCTGCATCCCAGCCTTCAAAAACTATTATTGTAGGTATTTTTTCTCTATACAAGTCATATGCTAGCAATTTAATCTTTTCCTGAAGTTTCTTTAGTTTTTTCTTATATTCCTCATCCGAAATATCTAAGCTTAAGTCAACATTAGAAAGTGGCAATACTTTTTGATTTAGATAATCAAAATCTATATTCTCACTGCTTCTTAAGTTCATATCCTCCTTAATAAGCATATTTTTGAACAGCTCAACAGCAGTATGGATTAAAAATTTAGATGCATTCTTTTTATCACTACTGTCTATCAAATGCCAAGGAGATTTTGGTGTATTTGTTTTGCTCAATAAATTATCATAATGCTCATAGTACTCACTATAATTTTTATTTTGATATATATCCTTTTCTTTTACTTGCCACTTAGTAGAATCATCAGATAGAAGAGCTTTCAATCTAGATTTCTGTTCCTTTTTACTTACATGTAGGAATATCTTGATAAGCAATATGCCTTCATCAATTAAAATTTCCTCAAAATTAATAATATCATCAACATCAAGCTTATATTTATTGGATTTTGATGGAAGGTCATCAACTAGCTCTCTATACCAGCTTCTGTCAAAAATCATGATTTCGCCTTTTCTAGGTATCTTTTGCCAAAATCTCCAAAGAAATGGCTTTCTTTTTTCCTCCTCTGTAGATTCATGGAAAACCTCAACCTTATAGCCTCTTGGATCTAGCTCTTGGATTAGTTCATTTATAAGAGTTCCTTTTCCAGATGCATCCCAGCCCTCAAAAATAACAAGAACAGGTAACTGCTCTTCTTTAATTTTTTGTTGTAATCTGGCTAATTCCGCTTGTAATTCTTTGTAGCTTGTATTAATAGCTTCAAATATTCCCTCTCGTTCTAAATCAAAAGCCTTGAGCATATTTTCCCCTCCTCAAATAAAAGTATAAGTAATATGACTATTTATATCCAAACTAAGGCAAATTAAGCAAGGTTCGCTTATCTTCTAAGTAAAAAAGCTGCATACCAAAGGTATACAGCTTTCTATATTTCATACAATTTATATTAGATAATATTCATTTCTTTTCCAACTTTTGTAAAAGCATCTACCGCGCGGTCTAATTGCTCTTTAGTATGTCCTGCAGTAACCATGCAACGTACTCTTCCAGTTCCTTTAGGAACAGTTGGGAATACTATTGGACTTACAAATACTCCTGCTTCAAATAATTTTTTAGAGAACTCTATTGCTTTAGCTTCTTCTCCAATAATAATAGGAGTAATTGGAGTTTCGCTTTCTCCTGTGTTGAATCCTAGAACAGACATTTTTTCTTTGAAGTAACGAGCGTTATCCCAAAGCTTGTCAGTGTATTCTTCACTTTCCATTAGCATTTTTATAGCTTCTATTATTGAACCTACTGCAGAAGGTGTCATTCCAGTAGAAAATAAGAATGGTCTTCCTCTGTTTTTTAGCCAGTCAATAGTAACCTTTTTACCAGCTACATATCCACCAACAACGCCGATAGCTTTAGAAAGAGTACCAATAGTGAAGTCAACTCTTCCATGTAGGTCGAAATGATCTACAGTTCCTCTACCACTATGTCCTAATACTCCTGAAGAGTGTGCATCATCAACATAAGTCATACAGTTGTATTTCTCAGCAAGCTCAACAATTTCTGGAAGCTTAGCAATATCTCCATCCATTGAGAAAACTCCATCAGTTATGATTAATACATTGTTGTATTCAGATCTAGTTTCTTTAAGAACTCTTTCTAAATCTGCCATATCTGAATGCTTGTAAGTAGCTTTTTTAGCTTTAGATAATCTTGCTCCATCTATAATTGAAGCATGGTTAAGCTCATCAGAAAGAATTAAATCTCCTGCTTCAGTAACAGCTTGAATGGTTCCTGCATTACAGTTAAATCCTGATTGGAAAACTAAAACTGCTTCTTCTTTTTTAAACACTGCTAAAAGTGCTTCTAGTTCATCATGGATTTTCATGTTTCCAATGATTGGTCTAACTGCACCTGCTCCAGCACCGTATTTTTCTATAGCTTCTATTGCAGCTTTTTTTAATCTAGGATGATTAGAAAATCCTAAATAGTTGTTTGATGATAAATTGATTGCCATTTTTCCATTGATAGAACATTCTGCTTCATTTGGTCCATCAAGAGTTACTACCTCTTTATAAAGACCTGCTTGCTTTAATTCATCAATCTTTTCTTTGATAAATCCCATTTCATGTATATTTGACATTGTTTTGCCTCCTAACAATTAATCAATTACTCTACCTATATAATACACTATAATTAAAACTTGATGCCTAATTTTTCAGATAATTTCTCAAGCATATCTTTAGTCATTGATTCCATTGTATAGTCAGGTTTCCAGTTCCACTCTTCTCTTGCACAAGAATCATCTAATGAATTTGGCCAAGAGTTTGCAATTGCTTGTTTAACTGGATCTACATCATATGATAATTCAAATTCAGGAATATGTTTTCTGATTTCTCCTGCAAGAATCTCTGGGTCAAAGCTCATAGCTGTAACGTTGAATGCGTTTCTATGAACTAGTTTATCAGGATTTGCTTCCATTAAATCATGAATAGCTTTTATTGCATCTGGCATGTACATCATATCCATCATTGTTCCTTTATCTATGAATGATGCATATTTTTTAGCTTTTAATGCTTCATAATAGATATGAACAGCATAATCAGTTGTTCCTCCACCTGGAAGCGCTTTGTATGAAATAAGACCTGGGAATCTAACTCCACGAGTATCAACTCCGAATCTTTTGTAATAGTAGTCACATAATAATTCTCCAGCTACTTTAGTAACTCCATACATAGTAGTTGGTCTTTGAATTGTATCTTGAGGTGTATTGTCTGGAGGAGTGCTTGGTCCAAACGCTGCAATTGAGCTTGGAGTAAATACGCTAATATTTTTTTCTCTTGCGATTTCAAGAATATTGAATAGACCATTCATATTGATATCATATGCAAGCTGTGGTTTCGCTTCAGCTACTGCTGAAAGTAAAGCAGCTAGGTTTACTATAGTATTAACCTTGTATTTATCGCATATTTCTGCCATTTTCTTAGCATCTAATATATCCAATGACTCGAATGGGCCACTTGTTAACACATTTTCTGGACCATTATTTGTTAAATCACTTGCAATTACATTATCATTACCATATTGCTCTCTTAAAAACATTGTTAGTTCTGTACCAATTTGACCTAATGAACCTGTGATAAGTATTTTTCTCATTACCTAACCTCCATAATTTTATACATATACTATTGTGTTTGTCTAAAATACATTTTGTCAAAATAAACGTTTTTTTAAATACTATTTAGTTTTATTATAACTATAATTAATCTAAAAATAAAGTAAATTATAAAAAAATTTAAATAAAAAACTAACTTGAATAAAATAATCAAGTTAGTTAATGGTATTTTAAAGTGTTTTAATCTAACGCTACATTAACAGAAAGCGCTATTCCATCTACATCAAAGTCGATGCAAACAATATTATCTTTTTGCAGATTAATTTCAATTTCTTCTCCATACATCATGGTTGGAACAGATATGTCTACATTAATTCCATCATTTGAAAAATTTATACTCGCATTAGCAGTAAGCATATTTGATAATTCAGAAAGCGCGCTTTTGGACATGTCATCTAATTCCTCTACCGGCATACCCATCATCATTGTAGAGGCTATTTTTTTAGCCCCATCCATATCAATAGAGTAAACCACATTACCTTTTTTATCACCAACAATACCAAGAGTTAATACAACTCCACTTACTGTAAACTTCTTTCCTTTAAGGCTTATTCCTTTTCTAGTTATGCTAGAAAAACCAACTTGAGGCATTATACCTGTGACAGCTCCTATAAAGGGGTTAATCAATCTTACATCCACTCATCATCCCCCCTTTGAAAGCCAATATTCATAAATATCTCTCCCGCATTACTTTGTAACACCAACGATGTGCTCTTTATTTCTCCAATTGAGATAGTCAAATCCTTCCCATGAAAAATCGTAGGCGGAGAAACTCTAAGGCTCAGACCTCTATTAAAAGTGTTAAGCATTGAGCAAGCATTTCCTCCCACTATATTTCCAAACTCTCCAAAAAAAGCTATCATTTCATCCTTGGCTAACTCACTTTTGTTTAATGCTCGTTTTGCCAATTCTATAATAGTATCATCTGACATATCAATAACCAATCTTCCACAGTGTCTTCCTATAATACCAATAGTCACAGAAATACCTGAAGATTTTTTAGATTTTATATTTTCATTTATTTGTTCTTCATTATGAACTAAGGGAGCTGCTTCCAATTTTTTTAAATAGCTTATTAAAGCTTCCCTGAATGCTCCAAAATAATTCTCAGAAAGCAATCTATATAGTTCTTCTCCAGCAAAGAGTTTATCTATAGCTGAGTTAAACTCATCTTCGTCTATTGGCTTTTGTATATAAGCTCTCGCTCCAGCATCCTTAGCTTGCTTTATAATTTCTGCATCCATCATTGCACTTATAGCCATTACTTTGGCATTTGGACTGTGATTCAGAATTAGCTTTGTGGCCTCTATCCCATCTCCATCTGAAAGAGTCATATCCATAGTCACTAAGTCAGGCTTACAATCTAAAATTTCATCCTTAATTTCAGCTATACTTTGAGCTTCACATACTATTTCAAAACCTTTTTTTTCTAGTAATGATTTTAATATTGTTATTGAGAAGCTAGAATCATCAACTATCATTGCTTTTAATTTACTCATTACTTCCACCACCCACCAAATATGTTTATATATAAACTCTTGTGATTTTATACCCATTATACAGGATTTTTAAGCTAATAACATAAAAATTTACACTACTTTATTCTCAAAATTTGAAATAAAAATCCTCTTCTAGCATAATTATTCTCTATTGATTATAAATATTCAAAAAAAATTTCAAAATTATATATTATTTATTTGAAAATAATACTAAATGTGTGGTAGAATCAATAATTATTAAAATTTGATTTAAGGATGGGTTGGGATAACTTTGTTATATTGCATATTAGAAGATTCGCTTGGATTTATTTTAAACAGAACAAACACTAAGCTAAAAAATAGGCTTCACCAAGAATTCAAAAATTATGATGTGACTCCTGAGCAGTGGTCATTACTAAATTGCGTTTCTATAGATAAACCCATTACGCCTAAGGAAATTTCAGATATAATCTATAAAGATAAACCAAACACAAATCGAATCTTAGAAAAGCTATTTGATAAAAAACTTATATATAAAGTTCCCCATCCTACTGACAGAAGATCTTTTCATGTTTTTTTAACCGAAGAAGGGCTAAAACTTAGAACAAGTCTAGTTCCTATAGCTTACTCCATCACAGAAAAGCTAACTGATGGTTTATCACCAGAAAAAGTGCAAGAGCTTAAAGATTTGCTCAACCTTCTTTATAATAATGCCGATTTTTAGAATTATTCTATAAAACTCATTTATATAAAGGTTTAAACGGTATGAATATTCAGCTCGTAGAGGGTTATATATAAAAAAGTTAAGCCAAAAGGCTTAACTTTTTTATATAGTACTTAAATTGTCAATTGATAGCTCAATCGCTTCTTCTCTGATTTTTTCAGCTTCTGCAAACCACTCATCCGATGAGCAAAAATGTTATCAAAAGCATTAAATAAATAAATTGTAAAAATTATTTAATATTTGCCTTTTTGCATCTTTTAGCTATATAGTCGTATACAGAATTAAAGTCTTCTCTACTTACATAAATTTGATTTCGTTCAAAGCTCTCATTTACATATATTATATTTAGATTCCTTTTAGCCTTTATATTCTTAACCTTAGAAAATTGGCTATATGAGGTTTTTTTAGCATTTGCAAGCAAGCCTGCTCCCATAGCTGTTGGGTTATTAGCCAGCGCTCCAGCTAGAACTGTTATCATGCTCAGAACCTGAGAGCGCTTAAATTGTTTATCCATTTGGATATGTCTAATTCCCTTTTCATCCATTTCAAAAGCCACGCAATATTTTCCTCCATTTAGAACTGCTATTATTATGTAAGCAATTATTGCAAGGCCAACCATAATTCCTCCAGCAATGCCTCCTACGGTTACAAAAGCCTCAATAGCTTCACTAAATCCTCTTTCAAATAATTCTAAAAGGCTAACAAGTAGAGTTGGAAATGCTGTAGCTAGTAGAACTACCTTTAGCAAAGTAATTAATATCCCTGGATTAGTCCACATATTAAGCTCATAAACCCATCTATATACTCCATCTTCTCCTTTGGATATTTCCTTAGATTCATCAAGTAAACTGACTTCTAGTTGCTGATATCCACAAAATTCGCAAAACACACTTCCATCTTTTATTTCCTTGCTACATGATATGCATTTCATTCTATCCCCTCCTTCGATTATCTCTATATTAATCATGATACAACACTGAGAAACTATATATCAACCAAATATTTATTTATAGCTTATTAATCAAAAAACAAAAATGCTCCCTCCATAGAAACAGTTTTATTATTCAAACTATCTACCATAGAGAGAGCATATCCAAATGCTTGAGGCTGCTTTGCTGATTTACTTTAAATTGTTATTTCTATTCTATTCCCATCTGGATCTAAAATGCAGCTCTCATAATAGCCATCGCCTGTTACTCTAGGCTCTCCTACAATTTCATACCCATCACTTCTTAATCTAGCAGTAAGCTCATCTACGTTTTCTTTACTTCCCACTGAAACAGCAAAATGAATTAGCCCAAGATACTGCGAAAAGCTATTATTTAAGTTCAAAGGAATACTTGGCATTTGCATAATCTCTAGTCTACAACCTGAATCAAACATCAAAAAATATGATTCAAAGGATTTGGATGAATTGATATATTTACTTCCTGAAGTACATCCAAAATATTCTGTATAAAAAAGCTTTAGCCTTTCAATATCTGAAGTCCAAATAGCAATATGTTCAATGTTCATTTTCATTATCCTTTCCGAAAGAAAAATATGACTAAGTCTTTATAAAGTATTAGGCTATAGATTGTCATTTATGCACTGAAAATCTATTTTATCAATATAGATATATTTAATTATGATTTTATCCAATTACAATTACTTCAATCAACTTAGTAAACTTTTCCAGGTCTTGTGTAGATAATATAGCCTTATAGGTATCTAAAGCTTCTGCCAATATATTATTGCCGCTTCTACTACTCGGTTCGTAATCAATTGATGTAATCGAGTTTCTTTTAGCCAGTGCCGCTACTTCTCCTAAATTTAATTCATCTAGTATTCTTAGAATTTCATCTTCCGTTAAATCCGCATCTATTAAAACATCCTCTAAATCGCCCAGAGATTTAATCTCTAGCTTTATGATATTTTTCTTATCTGAGAAATGTCTGCATTGCCTTATTTCATCTATGATTTTTCTGTATTTTTCATCGTCCATTTTTATTCCAAAAGAAACTATAAGCTTGTTTGAATTATCATAATATCTAGGAACAACAAAAACTCTATCCAAGGTATTGTTTATAATTGAATTTTCAATCAAAACTGCAAGTTGATTCAAGCTATTATTTAAATACTTAATCAAGGATTCATTTAAATTTAGATCCACCTTAAGTCCTTCTAACCCTGACTTAAGTATATCCTGAATTTGAATTTTAGTTTTTTTATTAAAAATAATAAATAGCTTTTCTAAAGAGCTCTCATCTATTTCTAAATGTCTATAGTCCTTACCTACAAGCTCACATCCTAAAGCTGATAACAGTACCCTCTCATAGATATTAAACGGGATATCACTATAATTTTTATCATAACCACTTAAAAGATTATGGATGTCTTCGCTTGAAAAAAAAGAACAAAATAAGTTTTCATAGTATATCCATTCTAAATATTTATTTATAAATTCAATCCCTTTTAAGGGTTCCATTTTCTGATGCACTGGATAATCTGCAGTGATATGAATTTCATGAGCTCCAAATTCTGGGTAATATAACTTAAAAAAACCATTTATCCCATCTTCAATTGTTGATTTATAAAACACATTATCTGTTTTTACCAATTTTCTCAAGATTGATTTATGGAGCAATTTTGAAGTTATTTTCAGCTTATAGATTTGCTTTAAACCTTTAGTGTAAATATTAAAAATTCCTTCTTTTTTAATATCTTCTATGGCTAAATCTGGATTCTCATAGGTTTTTAGATATACTCCGAGTGTAAATAAAATCGAGGAAAGTAGCTGGGAAGCTGCTTCAATTTTTATTGAGCTACTTTCTGAGCCGTTGTACTTCTCTGTTTGTCTCGCTAATAGCAATAAACAATCAGTTTGTATATTCTCTACCTCATTTGCTGTTAGAAGGTTAACTCTAAAACCCTCTTCTAAAAGAGATTGAAAATAATCCTCGCTTTTTAAGAAGTCTCTATTAATTTTTTTAACTATTTCAATATTATTCAAGTGAATCCTCCTCATCCAAATCCGTCTTATCCTCTGTAATTTTTTCTTTGTACGCATATCTTAGTGTTCTAGCTAGATTATTTAATTCTCTTCCCGATAATAGCTCGAGTGAACCTTGACATATTGAATCATATGAAATCTTCATAAATTTTATAAGCTCATCATCGCTCATTAAGTCATTAGTTTCATTTTTATAATAATAAAATATTTCTAATAACTCATGGATCGTCTCTTCGTAATTGTGCATGGAAATGTATGGAGAATCACAAAATGCTAAAATGATTTTTTCAATCACGCCTGCTCCAAACTCGATTCTTCCGTTATCCTTTAAAGCAGTTACTCTCGTTTCTACTAATGCTGCTGCTTGAGTGTTTGTTAATAGTAGATTATATTTTTCTGTTATATCATTACACGACAAAACTTCTGAAACTGCTTGCTTCAGAAGCAAATTACTGTTTAATAACGAAAGTTCAAAATTCATATTAATTTCTCCTATAAATTATATTGACATACAAAAATAAATGTGTTATGATAGATTTGGATTAATTTGTTCACAATTCTATATATTTAAATTATATCTCATTTTCGAGATTTAGCAAGCTATTTCTATAGCTTCTTTTTTTTGCAAAAAAATTAGAACCATTTTGGCTCTAATTTATATCTTCTTTGATAAGTATCTTTTTTTATATTTTACTTCTGCATATTTTGCAATTTTTTTGATAATCGTATAATTGATTGTCCCTCCCAAGGCTCCAATCAAAGGAATCCCTTGAATGAACTTTCCAACTAGCAAAGCATCAGATAAGGTTTTAGCTGTATCTTTCACAAGCAAATCTAAATCAATATTCGTTTCTAAATTCTTATCAATAGAGTCTCCAAGCATTGATAGTTCATCATTTAATCTCAGCTTTTCCTCTCCTTCACTCATAGCTGCAGCTATTAGCTTAAGAATAAATGCTTTTTCCTCATCACTATCATATTTATATCCATAATTAAGTGCAATCTCATATATAGTCTTCATTATCACTCCAATAAATATAGGAATATCAGGAAGACCCACACCAAAAAAACCTAAAACACTCCCCTCTACAAAGGATAATGAAGTATTTAATCTTTTAGAATCTCTAGCATATTTATCCAGCTTGTTTATACTTTTTCGATTGAGATTTTTATCTAAGATATAATTGTTAACTTCATAATCAGACATAAGCCTATCTTTGTTATAAGTTTTTTCTATAACTATATTTCCTTTTTCAAAAACTAACTGAAATCCTTTGAAAAATGCCGATTCCAATGTGTCCTTAAGCTTTTCAGGGATTTTATCCTGCACTTTATCCATTACAGGAGTAACCTTTGACTTTATGAGCTTATTTTTCTTTTTATTTAAAATCTTTTCTTCTTTTTTGTTAAGTCGCTTAAATTGCCTGCTTAGTTCTTTAGACATAAAAATCACCTTCTATTTCTTAATATTTTAAATTCCCAAATAAGCAATAAATAATTCTGAAAAATAGAACATCAATATTATTCATATAAATTTAACTTAAGCATACTATATGAGTACCCAATTTTATGTATGGGTAATAATATAACAAAGTATCATAGTTTAATAAATTGAAGGTTTTAGAGTGATTTATAAATGAATAGAGGTGTAATCCATGCTCAAATTCATAAAATTTTTATCAATAGCTTTTACTATTACAAGCTTATTAGTTGCATGCAATAAGCTTGATTATTCTAGCGATATGGCTTATATAAAAACTCAAGAAAATATAGATTTTTTTATAGTTCCAGATATTCATTACTTTTCAAAATCAATCTACGATGACAAAGAAGCTTTTCAAAATTTTCTTGCAACTAGCGACGGAAAATTGATTAAATACAGCACAGAAATAATAACTAGCATCAAAGAAGATATCAAAAAAGAAAAGCCTGATTTTCTTATTCTTCCTGGAGACTTAACAACTAGTGGAGATAAAGAAAGTCATATTGAGCTAGCAGAATTACTTAATGAAATAGAACAAATAGGAACTCAGGTTTTAGTCGTTCCAGGAAACCACGATATAGAAAACCCATGGTCTAGAAAATTTATAGGCTCTGATGTCATAAAAACGGACAATATTTCATCTAATGACTGGAAAAATATTTATTATCAATATGGATACAGCCAAGCAATATCAACAGATAAAAGTTCTGCAAGCTATTTGGTTGCTGCCTCTGAAGATTTGTGGATTCTTATGCTCGACTCCACAATTTCTAATGAAAAATCAAAAAATCTATATCCTATTAAAGGTGGAGAGCTTTCAAAAAATACTCTTACTTGGATAAATAGCTGTAGTGAACTAGCAAAAAAAAATAATGCAAAACTAATGGCAGTAATGCATCATAATCTTCTTGAGCACAGTCAAATTTTCAATGATAGCTATACTGTAAACAACAAAGACGAAGTTTTAGATAGCTTTATAAATGCCAATATTGACCTAGTACTTACTGGGCACATCCATATCCAAGACATCAAATCATTTACAAAAAATGAAACTACAATTTATGACATCGGAACTAGCAGTGCCCTTGTTTATCCCAATCAATACGGAACACTTAGATTTAACCCAGCCAACGGCTATACTTATAATACAAAAGGCATCAATCTGGATATATTAGAAACTGAATTCGATAAGGAAGCTTTTGAAAATTATGTCCTAAGTTTATTCATGGATCAATGCTGCAATCAATATAAGGATTGCCTAGCTGAGCTAGATGAATTAAATGATGAAGATTTGGAAAAAGCTTATAGCGTTATAGTGGAAATGAATAAAATGTATTTCTCTGGTTTTAGAAATAATGCTTTAATTAATATCACAGCTTCTGAAGGCTTTAGTATTTTAAAAAATGTATCAAGCTGCTTTGCCCAGGAATATGTTCTTAGCATGCTAAATGATGAATTCGAAAACAACAATACTTTATTTATTCCTTTTTCCAATTGAATCTGTGCTTTTTTTCTTTTTCTTTGCAATGGAATAACCAAACGTACCCAGTGAATTTCCAAGTCCATAGTAGGTTCCATGAGAGTAGCAAATGGGGTTTGCTTGCGAAAGATTGAATTTCCCTTTTGCATCTAGATATTTTTCGTCAACATGAACACCTAAAACTTCAGCCATAAACATATGATGAGAACCTAGATCCTTAATTTCTATTACCCTGCACTCGATATTAACAGGACTTTCTTCAATCATAGGAGCACTTACAAACTCTCCTTTTATAGGTGTAAGTTTATTAATTTTGAATTTATCAAAATCTCTACCAGATTTCACTCCGCAAAAGTCAGTTTCTTTTGCAAGCTTATCAGTTGTTAGATTAATTACAAATTCCTTACTGTCTTTAATCAGTTCATACGAATATCTACTAGGTCTTATTGAAACATATACTAATGGCGGATTAGTACAAAGAGTCCCTGTCCACGCTATCGTAATAATATTTGGACGCTCCATATTACCACAGCTTACCATAACTGCAGGTAGTGGATACACCATATTTCCAGCTTTCCATAATTGTTTTGACATATATATCATCCTTTTCTGTTACTTTATAAAACCTAAGTATAGCAGATATATCATAAATATAAAAAAAGCATTACAGAACTATATAACTCTCTTAATGCTTTTTTAACATTTATTTTCAATAACAACATTAATTTAATTGCACTTTATTAAAGTTGTTAGCCCCATAAATCACTAGCATCACTAGAGCTTCTATTGATTTTCGAGAAATCTGTTTTAATAAAAGAGTTTGTAGACAGTAGTAAAAAAATCAGCCCTATTCCTACAATAATAACGAAAGACATAAAAGGAGTAACAATAAACCCATTTACATCAATTACTAGTCCTTCATTTGCAAGCTGGATAGTTGATAAATGAGTTTTTTCTAATACTATCATCCTAAAAAAGGCTGTCGCATATGTCATAGGATTAAGATATGCTATATATTTTAAAGAGGTTGGAAGCATTGATATAGGAATATATGCTCCTGACAAAAATGTCAACGGCATTGTCACTGCAGTTTTAACTATTTGGAAGGTTTGGCCACTTCTAACTATAGTTGCTAGATATAGCCCTACACCAGAAAATACAAGCCCAACGCAAATCATAGCTAAAAGAACAAATACAGGGGTAGTCCACGATGTAAATCTAATGCCTACAAAAAAACCGATTATTAAAATCATAAGTCCTTGTACAGTCGATACAGTGGCCGCTGATAAGAGCTGTCCTACTGCTACAGCAATTCTTTTGGCTGGTGAAACTAAAACCTCCTTCATAAATCCGCTTACCATATCGTCAACAGTCGATGAGGCAAGATTTAGTGAGCTCTCAAACACTGTAGCTATTATTACTCCAGAAAGCATATAAGTAATAGGATCCTCTATAAAATCATTTTTAAATATAGCTCCAAAAACATAAACGAAAAAAAATGGAAATAAAAGTGAGAAAACAAGTCCTGTCCTATTTCTCACAAAGGCTTTGAGTCCTCTCTTCCACAATGCATATACTGTATTCATATTATGCATCCTCCCTGATTGTTTTGCCAGTTATTTCTATGAATACATCATTAAAAGTCCCTTTTTTTATCTCAATATCAGTGATGTTATCTTTTTGTAGGCTTAAAACCTGTAATAATTGATGTATGTTTTCTGCATCGACCTTAAAGTATCCCTTTTTTTTCACAAATTCTAGCTTATGCTTTTCAAGTAAAGCTTCTAGCTCAGCTTCATTCTTGGCATTTATATATGCTTTATCTTTTGTAAATTCTTTCTTTAAAGCATATGGCGTATCATGAGCAACTATTTTCCCTCCATCAATTATAGCTATCTTGTTGCATATCTCAGCTTCCTCCATATAGTGAGTAGTAAGAAAAATAGTGATATTCCTTTCTTTTTGAAGCTTCAAAATATACTCCCATATATGAGCTCTAGTTTGGGGATCTAGTCCAGTAGTAGGTTCATCTAAAAACAAAACCTTAGGATAATGAATCAATCCTCTTGCAATTTCTACCCTGCGCTTCATCCCACCTGATAAAGCTCCTACTAGTTTTTTTCGCTCATTTAACAAATCTACTAGAGTCAAAACAAAGTGCATCCTTTCTTCTACTTCATTTTTGGGAATATTATAGAAAACACAATGCATTTTGAGATTTTCTTCAATTGTCATCTTAGAATCAAGAGTGGAGTCTTGAAATACAACTCCTATAGATGCTCTTACCTCGTCCTTTTGAGTAGATACATCTTTTCCATCAATTAAAAGTGTCCCTGAGGTCTTTTCAAAAATAGTACACAGGGTATTTATAGTTGTGCTTTTCCCTGCCCCATTTGGGCCTAAAAAAGCAAATACGCTACCTTCCTCTACTGTAAAGGAAATATCATCTACAGCTATGAAATCACCATATTTCTTTGTGAAATTCTTTACCTCTATTATTGGTCTCATTTATATTTTTACCTTCTCCAATCTATTTTGTAGCAATTCATAAACATAATATACCACATATCTGATATAATGAAACTTCATGAATTAAATCAATTGTTAAAATCCAAGAAAGATTAATGATAAGCTTTATCTTGTCTTAAAATAAGAATTCCACCCTGTTAACCAATAGGGCGGAATTCTTATTTAGTATTTCTAAAAAATGTGATATTTTTCTATTTCAATAACTGATTAAAAGCCTTCTCGTAATTAATCGTAAATTACATTTTTCCCTTCATCGCTCAATTTTTTTAAAGCTGAAAGCATATTATTTATTTCTTCATCAGAATGTCTTTCCCATGAGCTGAGTTCAGCTATTATTTTCAAAGGATATTTAGACCTGTAGGAACGTGTTGGATTTCCAGGAAATTTTTTGTCAGTTAAGTTTGGGTCATTTTCAAATTCCCCTAGTGGTTCTACTAGATAGATTCTCTCTTTTGAATTAGATTTCGCTAATTCAGCACCCCATTTAGCTGCATCTAATGTCGCAGTAAAATATATATAGTTAGATTTTTTATTTTGGTAATTTGATAAATTATTTGGTTTTAACAAATCCCCAACGTTCAGTTCCGCTTTAGTACCATGAAAAAATGGTCCTTTATCTATAACATCACTATTCATATTGATTCACCTCTTATATTTTTAATTTGCATATACCATTATAGTACTGAAAAGACAAACAAAGTAGACTATAAAGAATTTGCAAATTATAGTATAATTAAAGCAAAGGAATAGAATCACATATATTCAAAACCCAATTTTTATATTTTACTATAAACGAGCTCAGCAAACTGTCCATATTTTTTTACTTCTTTCAAATAAAACCTCTTTAATGATTCTTTTTGCGAAAATAGTGGCACTCCATCTCCTAATAACACTGGAGCAATTTGAATTATTATATTATCTACCATATCATTATCTAAAAGAGGAGCTAATAAAGTGTTCCCTCCAACTACCCAAATATTTTTATCAGGACTTATTCCATTAACAAAATCAACCACATCTGTATTCACAGGAATAAACCCCTCTACTGATAAGGAATCTGCATGAGTGAAAACATAATTTTTAGTAGTAGCATAAATGCTGCTAACATTTTCTATAGTTTCAATTTCACTAAATGTCCTTTTTCCCATCAACGTAATATCCATATTGCTATAAAAGCTTTCATAGTCAGTTTCTTCTACAGAACCTGTCTGATAAAGCCAGTCCAAACTATGATTCTTGTCGGCAAGATAACCATCCATAGTTATGCAACCATAAAAAAATACACTCAAGATTAAACCCTCCTTTGAAAATATGCTTTTCTAAATATATTAATAAAAGTTCACAATCCTTGATTCTTATTTTATCCATTTGGAAGTTTTTGAAACTTTGGTGCTTTCTCAAGGTCAGTATCCCAGTTTGCTTTACTTGCATAAAAGATATGTCCCTGTGGCTTAATATTTATATCACTGTCCATACATCCTGCAGGAACAACCAACAATCTTCCATCCATTTGTATATTTGGCAAAGCCGCTCCACAATTAGTGCAAAAACTTTTTATATGTCCTTCTAAACGAAAATTAAAAGTTTTAGTTTTATCTTGGCCAGATAGCCACTTTAACTTGGCTGTAGAAGAAAACAGATTTGCTGCATGCGCTGAACCTGTATCTTTTCGACATCGCTCACAATGGCAGAGATAAAAATTATCAAAATCTCCTTCTATTTCGAAAGTAACTTCACCGCAAAGGCATGATCCTTTATATATCATAAGTAAATCTCCCTTCAAATAGTTTAATCTTTGATTAGCCATTTCCTACTGATTGATTTTAATTCATCATTAACCTATCAATATAGTTTTCAAACAGAAAGACAAATTACACTAAATATTGTCGGTACTGGTATCCTCTGTCCCCATACTTATTACTGACTATTTAAGTTCAAACATACGCACAGTCTCGACATGCCTTGAGTAGACAAAAATGATGACGAGAGGACCTAGTGGAGCCTTGGTGGAGGGTTATTTTTCTGGAAAGTGATCTCATAATCTTGATCTTGTCATTAAACATGTACCTTAAATCTACTTCTCACTTAAGATTGTACACATTAAAACCTTCGAATAATTATGCCATACTCGAAAGATTTAATCAGCACAATTATCGAAGCTGTAAGAAATCAGAACTTCAAATCCCTAAAAATCAAATTCACATCATCTTCAACGGAAGTCACACGTTCTAATTTATTATTCTCGATTGCTTGTAACATTGTAGTTTCTTTCTCAAGCAATCTCTCATAAATTCTTTCATCTAATGAATATGCATCATTATCAATTGTAAAAAATTCATTCTGCAAATAATAATATTGGGTATATTGATCCTGCGGCAAACCCAACCTATGGATCCTATCTTTAGATTGCAATAGATGAACCAAGTTGTAACTGTATTCAAAGTAAATTGCATTATGGCAAGTATGGTGCAAAGAAACCGATTCTGCTAGAGTATGTGGGTTAGTAATCAATACATCCAATTTCTTTTCTTTAAACAGTTTTAAAAGAAAGTCTCTTTCCTCAAAATCTGTTGATCCATATATACAACCTACATTTAATCCTTGTGCTTGTAATTCATTTGATAGTCTCATTATTGAATCTACAAATATACACCAAACAATTACCGTTTCATCTTTCGCACAAATATTCAACACTTGATTTACACAGGCTGAAAATTTATGAGTTTTGTCTACTGAATTAATCAAAGCAACCAGCTCTGATGAAAAGTCTTTGAAGTCATAATCATCAACATCTCCAGAAATATCGAGAATATCTGTAAAATCTTCACCATTTGCATCGATAGAATTTAGTAGCATTTTAGGATTAGATTCTAATTGTAATAACCTGATAATCAAAACCAGCTTATTCTTTGCATATTTCATAAGCAAAATTTGGAATATTCGGTTTTCTATTTCACTTGCTCGAGTAATGATAATGATATCATCATTCGCATCAGGTACATTTAATTGCCTTTTTGTTGTCCGGCAAAAAAAAGGATTTATCTTATTATTGATATCTTCTATATCAACTTCTGTTGGCCGTTGTAATTGCGATTCCGAAAAGCCAAAGTATTCATCGTACTCGTCATGAAACAGAATTTCCAACAAATTTCTAATATCTAAATATGAATTAGGTATAGGCGTTCCAGTCATAACAATGGTGTAATATGCCATTTTAGAAACCTCTAAAGCATTTGCTGCCCTAACCCCATCTAGCGCTTTTACCTTATGCACTTCGTCAAAAACTAGTAATGTTCTTTTATCAATTAACTGTTTTACTTCACCTAAAATAGAGTTTAAGCTCTCGTAGTTGAATAAAAGTAAGTTCTTTTGTTTTGAATCATATAATATTGCATTCTTTTTATGTTCTAATTGAGTATATTCTTGGACATTAAATAGATTCAATAACTTCTTATCAGCAAAACACAGATTGAATTCATCAATCCATGATCCAAATGAGTTTTTGGGACCTACAACGACAATTTTATCTACAAGATTCTTATTACTCAAATAGGCATAAACACCTAGTACGGATGATGTTTTTCCTGATCCTGGGACTGAGAAATTAGCCGCCTTTCTCATGACACACATATAAAAGGAATCCCACGCTTGTTTCTCCCGAAGTTTTCTTGACATCTCTTGGTCGACAATCGCTTTGTACTGATTGAATTGATCGTATATTTCATTAGAATTTTGCTTGATTGCCATTCCAACATTTGCGCGTTCTTTAATATGAAGTTCACGCTCTTTAATATATTTCATCAATCTGTTCGTAACATGAAATGTATATCCTCTGGATTTCGAATCACTTTCCAGTATAGCTATGATTTTTTTGAAAGTAGGATATGTTAGTCGCTTTTTAAAAACAATTTTCTCCTGCTCACTTCGCTCTAGATCAACATATTTTTTTAGCCGCAACTTGTATAACTTATTATTACATATCAAAAGTGGGTCGATCTTTATGCTTAGTTCCAACGTATTACCGAAGTAATCCAATATTAAGCAATCCTCTTCTAGCAACACCGGTTCGAAAATAATCTTACCCTTGTTGTACTCTAAGATTTTTTTATATACTACTTCATCAACGTCGCAAACGTGAACACCGTGTGCTTTGTTTTCCCATAAATCATTAAAAGCCTCAATACTCTTTGTAATTTTTGAATAGTCAAACGGAGATGCCAACCAACTGCATGTTATGTCAAAGGCTTCATAGTTTGAATGGAATGCAGCATCTGTCTCATTGTTGGATCCTCGAAAGCAAATTATATTTCCTGATTTATCCTTCATGATACCAAACTTATCATGAAATATTCCTTTTTTAGTAAAGGCCATTTTAATATCAATAGTACCAACAGAGATCAGGTAAGCTAAATTTGAAAGATTGGCTTCTTCTTCCATTGTCAATTGCTCGTTTAGTTTATAAACGATACTTTTCCTCACATGATTTCTGAGTTTATACCCTTTACTTATCTCATTAAAATCATTCTCTTCTAACTCAGAGGATACAATAAGTCTGAATTTATACCCATTGCGAGCAAAAACCTCTAATCCCTTTGCATAATTTGCTAAGGATTTTGCAGAAAAATATGCAGACGCTCTATCGTACTCTGTACATTTGCTTAAAACTGGCGTATAGAATTCAGCTCCAATATCATCTTCATATGTTGAATATGTTGATTGTAATTTCAAATCACTAAACATCTAATTCGCTCCTGATTGAAAGTACAATTTGATCAATCATATCTAATTTTTCACGTATTTCACTTCTTTGTTCCTCTGACAGTTTTTTAAGTATTTTTGTGTCGATTAAGTCTAATGAATCAAATGCCTTTTCTGTTTGTTTAATCGGTTGATTACGGGTTGTATCTCCATCCACTCTGTTAACAAATTTTTCAGTAGAATGCAAGAAATCGCTTTTTATCTTCTCATTTGATCTAATGATATTAATCTCTTTATTTGAAACCTTCGGATGCTGTTCAAGTTCTTCACATACACGTTCAACAATTTCCATTTGCTCATCTAAAAACTCATCTAGAAATCTATTACTAGATGCAATCTTTTTTATTTTACGTGTATACCTAGTTGTATCACCAAAAGGCTGCATCAGGAATTGTGCAAATACTGCGTTTTTTAAATCTTCTTTCTTTTCTTCGTCTTTTACCTTTTTCAACATCATATGTAGTTCTTTTAATGGATCTACGATATTAAAGTGACGAGCGATATGAAATTGTTTCGGCGCATTAATAAAATCCAAAAACTCAATCATCAAGTTTGCTTTTTCAACTTCAAGCTGAATATCACTTTCACTCATATTTACACTATCTGCATATTCCTTTACAGTTAGTAGTTTTGTATCAATAATATCAGTGTAAATACCTACCAACCTATCGATTGGATTATATCCCACTTTTTCATCCACTCCATGCTGCAGCATTAACTCTAGCATTTTGATCTGCTTTGCATTTGTCTTAATACTATGATCTAAAACAACCGCTTCAAAATATTGAGTTTTACCTGTTTCTTTTTCAATATTTCTTAAACATGTAAATCTACGATTTCCATCTATAATTCGTCCATCCATAAGAACAACACCAGATTCCTGCTGTCCCACCATCTTAATATTCAACTGAGTTTTTTTAATCGCTTCTTTATTGCTTTCAGTAATGAACTCATGAATAATATTATTGTAATTATCTTGATCAGACACATCGACTGAATCAATATTATTCTCAACCTTATATTGAGCCATCCAAGTAGCAATACGATCATTTTGATCGTTATAATACAATTTATCCAATCGAATTTTATAGACAGGGTAATCCTTCGAAATGTTGTCAATTACCAATCTTTTGTTTGTATCATTTGCGATAACACTTTTTTCTTCAAAACCGTCTTTTAATAAATTCATCATTATACCACCTCATAATAAGTATCGTAATCAGCAAATATTTTTTCCGAAATCGGATCATAGTACATCGAGCTGTCTTTGACCGTTTGGATTAGTTTCCATGTGTTAATATTTATATTATATTGTTGCTTTAATATATCTTCCAAGTCTTTAACTTCAATTGATAATGTCTCTTGATTATAGACAATTGATTCTAAAAACTCTTCAAAACGAATCTCAAAATTACCAGCTATCATTACTTTGTTTCCACCAATTCGCTGGTATGAAAAGTTCTCTTTATTCTCAACAAGTAATGAAGTATAAAACCAATCTTCGAATCCTAAGTCATCTAATTCATGAGAAAAACCTTCATTCCTCAATGAAAACAGTGTGAAATATTTCCCTTCACCGACAAAGTTGATAACATCTTCACAATACTGCTGTAACGCTTCTTTTGTTATGCCAAACTCATTTAACTTTCTAAAATGAATATACTTATTCGGGGAAAATTCAATGATTTCATAGTCTGCCTTTAACTTATAAAGTTGTGCTGTATATGCAATTATTTCTTTCACTTTTGATGGAATTACTTCAACGTTCGTAACATCTTCTCTTGTAAGCAGTGTATTAAAATACTCTGTTGCAGAACTATACTTGTCCGCTACAGCATAGCTTGAGTAAACCTTGAATCCAATACTTTTTAGTGAAAATGGATTGAGTAAGTTTTTCTCCGAATGTGGAAATTCCTTTTCATATATGTCTCGTATTTCGCTAAGCAAATAAAAATCGTCATTAAGCTTGATATTAAGTTTATCAGCAATAATATTGGGTAATGCTGGAAAATCAATTTTGTAAAACCCATTGTAAAAGTACAGGTCAAAATTTGTCATATAATTTGCCAATACCGTATTTGCTGATACGCCATATTCTTTTTCATATTCAGTTGCGAAATCACTATTTGTAATCGGCGCCAATGAAATCAGTAGCTCGAGCACCTGGTTATCTCTGTTGGCTGTACCAAATTCAATATTTGGCATACGTTTGAATGTAATATTGGGGTACTCATCAATAGTACAGATTTTTTTAAGAAGGTTGTGAAGTTCATATTCATCTCTAATATCGTAAACCTTCATAAGTTCAGGATATAGCCTAAAAAACTTAAGTGTTGAAAATTCAATATCTTGATATTGCTTCAAACTCAGCATCTCAAAGAGTTCAACAAAATCATAGGACTTAATGTTATAATATCTAAATTTTTTACCATACTTCCAAAGAACCATATTACTTGCTGCAAGTCTATTTTCATATCCTCTATCCATTACAGAAAACCGAGGATCATCGTTTTTATTTATGTCCTGTAATATATCAAAATATATACAACTAAATTCCTCAAAAGTGAGATCATTCAAAGCTCGTGTTTTCAACACATGATTTGCGATTGATGACCGAGTACATGGCACATATTCATTGGCTATTTTTACATAGTTCTTGTAAATAGCTTTCTCACAGGATTTCTTATATGGAGCTGGTATAGTTTTATCATGCAAAATCTCTTCTATAGGTATTTTTGACGCCTTAGATTTATCATCAATGCCGTTATATCGTAAAGCCAAGTAATAATACGCATTACTATTATTAAATGCTATGATAAAATCTTCTTTAGATATATCATATCTTTTATAAATATCTGAGTATTTATCTTCATCAAATATCGCATTTATAACATTAAGTTTCTTGATTGCTTTAGCTTCAATTTGACGTATTCTTTCTCTCGTTACATTCATTTCAAGGCCAACATCTTCCAAAGTTTTCCCTTGAATGCGTTGTAAAAGAACGTTATATTCTCTTTCATTTAGATGCTCTTTTGCGCCCTCATGAAACTCATCATAGATTGCTATAAACTTATCGTCAAAAACCAAATCTATTTTTTTACTATCAAGTAAATCATTTAATGAGTCGTAAAGGTTATCTAGTGATTTTATGTACTCAGGCATATTGCTTAATAAACACTCTTCGTCACATCCATATGTATGTTCCTTTATTAAGCCAAGTATATATTGACCCATAAACGCATTAACATAAGTATCGTTGTATAACAACTTAATAAAACTCTTATCTAATAGTATATCTTCTATATCGTCAGCTTCTTTTTCCTGCATAAATGCGCTGTAAATTGCATCAAAAGATTCAAAGAAATCCTTTGGCTTAATGCTAACTAGGTCAGTAATTGAAGTAAAAAGTCTGTACTTGGCTTCTTCTTGCTCCGAATCCACTTCACAATTATCTTCTGAAAATAATTCCGGCTGAAAACTTGCACGTTTCTCTTCAATTTCCACAAGAGATTTTTGCCCCATATTTGGTATTGTTATTAACTCTTCTACTAACTTATCAACTAGCTGAGAATAATATTCGATTCCATCTGACTTCAAGCAATTGTAAGCACGTACACTTAGACATAACTTCTCAATTTCTACATCAAGATATTTTTGGCCATCATTCCCAATAAAATTTTTTTTAGGGACGACTTGAGTATCTTTGATTTCACAATAAATTCCAGTTTTATATGCACTTAATTCATCAATAACTCCTGTTATTTCTTCAATACTTTTAGCACCCAATTGACGAATACCGCTGATATCGTCTTTTGTGCAGCTAAGTAAGTCACCAATACTACAGATTCCTACTCTCATCAAAGCATTGTATGATCTTGCTGAAAATTTCAAAACACTGATTGAATCTAAATGATGATGAGTATTCATATAACCCGTTCTCCCCTTACAAGTTTATAAATGAAAAATTTGGTTCAGATTTACTATGTCTTTGTTCAATATTAGTTCTATTATACAATAATCATTGTACAATAAACCTCCCACTGAATGATTCATTTGAAATATTAATGCACCGTAGAATTCGTAAAATGCACTGACATTTTAATTGTACCCTTGAAAAGTTTAATTCACAAGAAAATTGTTAATTTTTTTACCATTTATCCCATTTTACAACATTCCAAACTCCGCCCGCATTACTTCTTCTTCAGCATGCCAGAGCTCTTCCATTTCTTCTTTGGTTTCCACAGGAAAGTCTTTAGTTTCTGCCTCACCCATCTTTATTCGAGCTAGATGTGGTATGATTTTGCGACACAAATCTTGATCCGGACAGTTCATCAGGAACTCGCCAAATACAGATTCACAGATGAAGTAATCACACATATCTGTCATAATAATCTTCTCCGCGTCAAATTCATGTTTCTCAATAAAAATAGCTATGTTCTCCGTTGTCATCAGAAACATAAAATCTGTAGCATGCCCTGATCACCTTTAAAGTAAACACAGGCATATCCGAGATTTCCATCTTCTATTAATTCGTATAATTCTTGTTCTAGCTCTTGGAGCTCTGATCCGTACATAAATAGTTTTGACATTTCTTTTGTCCTCTCTTTCTCTTTTTGGGGTATAAAAAAACAGCAAGTCTATTGATCAACTGTTTTGATCTTAAACTTGTTGTATGGTTTCACTTTTATTAAATTCACTTGATGTTATGCTGGTTAAGGTAACCTTATTCCTTTTGTTGATAAATACATTTTAATCGAAGCAAATATTATAGGTGATCCAGCAGTGATTCCCGCTACTGCTGCATCTCCACCTTTGTCTTTTACATACTCCCACAGTGGATGAGTTGAATCTATTTGAGCCTGAACTCCTGAAACTAAATTCATTGTATTAGTCAAATCAAGATTAAGATTACCCGGTAATTTTATAACCCGAAAATCAATTAGTCATCATTATTTTGTTCTCCTTTCTCAACTTTTCGCAAATTGATCTCTTATCTATAATGTGACTCTGAACAACTCATTTTCGTCCAAATTTAAAATATCATCTATATTTTGCCCCATTTTCAGGCCTCAAAAAACGTCATTTTCGGCCCCGTTTTTCGCCTCTAAACCAGTCAAAACCACAACATATCGCGGTTAACCCCTACTTTTTCTCCTTCGAACCATAATACGTCATCAGAATTATCGCTTCCACGTGCATAGTGTGACTAAACATATCAACAGGATAAGCCACATCCATCTCATACCCTAGCTTTGAAAGTCTTTCTACATCTCTTGCTAGGGTAGATGGATTGCATGAAATATATACTATTTTTTTAGGATTCATTTTTGCTATAGTATCTAAAACTATTTCTTCGCAGCCTTTTCTTGGTGGATCTACAACTACTACATCGGCTGTGATTCCTCTGCTATAGAGTTCCGGTACTACTTCCTCGGCTTTTCCTGCGTAAAAGCTAGCATTTTCTATATTATTTCTTTTAGCGTTTTTCTTTGCATTTTCTATAGCTTCTTTTACTATCTCTATACCATATACATGTTTAGCTTTTTTTGCTAGAAATAAAGATATGGTACCTATACCACAATAAATATCATAAACTACGTCTTCACTTGATATATCTGCTAGCTCTAGGGCTTTATTATAGAGCACCTTTGTTTGTATAGGATTTACCTGATAAAACGATAATGGTGATATTTCAAAAACTAAATCATCAATTGTATCTTCTATTATCCCATCACCATATAAAATTTTGTTTTCTCTTCCAAGAATAACATTTGTTCTGTTTGGGTTTATATTTTGAACCAAAGTTCTAAGCCCTAGAAGTTTTGCCTCTAGCATCTCTACTAGAGCATCTATTTTAGGCAGCTTAGTTTCTTTAGTTACTAGTATTACCATTATTTCATGTGTATGAAAGCCTACTTTTGTAACTACGTGTCTTAGGTTTCCTTTATGTGTTTTTTCATCATATAAGGAAATTTTGTATTTTTCTATGTACTGTCTTATTATGTCCAAAATAACATCATTAACTGTGTCTTGAACATAGCAAGTAGTCAGAGGTATAATCTCGTGAGACATTTTTTTGAAAAAACCCATGACAGGTTTTCCTTTTTTATCTATTCCTACTGGAAACTGAGCTTTGTTTCTATAGTTGTATGGATTGTCCATTCCTATAGTATCCATTACATTTGGATTTTCCACTTTTCCTATACGGCTTAGGTTTTGTACTACTATGTCTTTTTTTATTTCTAGCTGTTTACTGTAGTTTAGCTGCATTATCTGACATCCACCACAGCTATGGGCAATAGGGCATACTGGTTTTACTCTATCTGCAGATGAAGACAATATTTTTTTAAGGTCAGCAACTGCGTAATTCTTTTTAGATTTTACTACCTTCCCTAATACTATATCTCCCACAAGTCCACCTTCTACAAATACAGTAAAGCCATCTACTTTTCCTATTCCTTCTCCCGAGTGACCTAAATCAACTATTTCTATTTCATATTCTTTTCCTAGCTTTAACATAATCTTCTCCTTAATGACATATATAAAGCCGAAAGCAAGGCTTTCGGCCATATTATTCAATATTTAACTATACAAAAAGATGCTTTGCTTTATAACCTTTATATGCCATAACTATACTACTTATTACAAGTATCACACCAAGAATAGGTGGAACTACTGTAAGTGCTGTAGCAAAGCCTTGGCTTCTTCCAGTTTGAGTCATATTATTAGCTATAGCAGTAGCCATGTTTCCCATGACATATAGTCCATTTTTTGCCCATACGGTCCCTGTCATGAATCCAATAGGAGCAACTGATAGACTCATATAAAATCCATTAACGCTTCTAGCTTTTAATCCTCTTGAACCTAAGAATATAGGAACAAAGAAAAGTGCTGGCAGTACAAATCCAAACCACTGTGGAGAGAGTACTAGAAATAAGATTGATGTAAATAAAAACCATCTTTGGTATACATTTACCCAGCCTACTTCATTTCTTAAATCCCCAAGAGCTGCATTAAGATATCTGATGTAGTATTCCACTTGATCTTTAACTTCTTTTGCATTGGCAGTGGCTGAAAATTTATTATTTAGTTCTTTTCCTTTTTTAACTAAAGAATTATAAACCTCTAATAAATTATCTGGTACCTCAAGTTTTTTGTATTCATTTTTAATATTTTCCAACAGATTATAGAATTTATCTTTTTTATTACCTAATTGAGGGTATTTTTGAATCCTATTCTGAAGTGAATCAATTACAATTACGATGTCTTTCGTACTCACAAAACTCCCCCTTGCATAAATTTATTCTTAACTTATAATACCATATGAAATAATTATTGACTATTTTATTATATTTTTTTAAGTATAATCTGCTTAAAATAAATATTATAAATCACTATCTCTAAGTAAGTATATAATCAAAGGCTCTCGCAATGCGAAAGCCTTTGAAAAATCATAAATTAGATTTCTTACTTTTTCTTTTTTTCTGCATTTAGTATTGCTCTTAGGCTAATTCCAGCAACAGTAAATACTATAGCCCAAGTTGTTAATAAAAATCCTAAAGCTGCACCTGTCATGTAATCGCCTCCTATTATACTCTAATACTTACAACGTTTTCTTCAATTTCCTTACCATATTTATTCTTGATTGATTTGTAAGACTGCATAGCTCCAGCTGCAACAACAATTAAGATAACTAATCTTGCTGCGTTAACCCAAGGAATAAGAACCGGAGTACCTGCTACAAAGTCAGGAACAAATTTAAAGTATCCAGCTTTGATATAGTCTAGTGTCGAGAAAACTAAAACTATTACTAATGCTGCTGGAGTAAGTCCTCTCATGAATACAGTGTAGAACCACTTAGGCATTTGCCAGATTCCACCTTTGTTGATTTCTGTAAGAGCTTTTTCTCCCATAAGGAATGCAACAACTATAATTTCTATTAGTCCTAGAACTAGAAGAAGGTATGAACCTACCCAGTTATCTATTTCTGTGAAATAAGCTAGGTCAGCAGTCTTGTTGATAATTTGCTCTAGACCAACTGGTAATCCTACTACAACATAAGCCGCAAATATTATCCAAGCTGCAGTTTTTCTTGGAATTCCTAAGTCTTCCTCAACTAGAGCTGTTAGATAGTTGTACATTGCGATAGCTGATGTAAATCCAGCGAAGAATAGTAGTAAGAACCATAATCCTCCAAAGAACTGACCTCCAGCCATAGTTCTAAATACGTTAGGAAGTGCTATAAATGATAATCCAACTCCTGCTCCTATACCATCTGGTCCAAGGAAAGCATAAGCTATAGGAATAACTATAGATCCACCAAGAACGATTTCCGCAAACTCATTTAATGAAATTGTAGCTATAGAAGAAACAACAACATCATCATCTGGTTTTAAGTATGAAGCATAGTTACAAATAATACCCATACCAATTGACAATGTAAAGAATATCTGTCCTGCTGCTGCAAGAGCTGATCTCCAAGTAAGTGTACTAAAATCTGGATTCCAGATAAAGTTTAGACCTTTTAGTGAGCTCCACTCAGGGTTAACTGGAGAACCAATAGTAAGAGATCTAATAGCTAGTACTATACCAAATACATAAAGTACTGGCATCATTAACTTCGCCCAAGCCTCGATACCTTTTTCTACTCCACGCATAACTGCAAATGATAAACCAACAAGTGCAATTATCCAGAAAGTAAATACCATTTTAGGATCCTGGATATAACCTACAAAGAAATCTGCTGTAGATTGGCTTTGATCCATGTATGCACCAGTAAATGATGATACCGCAAATCCTAGTGTCCATCCGATAAGATGGTTGTAATATGAATTAACAAGTAATGTAACTGCAAATGCTAGACCTCCAGCAATTGCTCCAAGTATAAGTGCTGTTTTTGGCTTTGCGCCTTCTCTTGCTTGTAAGTACACCATAGGTCCAAGTGTACCGTGTCCGTATTTACCACCATATCTACCTAGGTTCCACTCACTAAGCATTAGCGGAAGTCCAAGGATAATAAGTGCTGCAAAGTATGGAAGCATAAATGCTCCACCACCATTGCTTGCTGCTTGATAAGGGAATCTCCAGAAGTTACCTAATCCTACAGCATTACCTGCCATGGCAAGAATAAGTCCTATTTTGGATCCCCAACTGCCTCTTGTGTTTTCTGCCATTATTCCATTCCTCCTTTTTATTGAATATTCTGTATACTCTGAAATATATCATAGTATATCCCCTATTATAATACCTTTATAAAATCTAATCAATTAATTTTTTGATAATTCTAAAGGTTCTTAATAATAAATATTAATCAGATATATAAGTTTTCTTGTATATTCATAATTTAAAGGCAAATGAGAAAAATGAAATTTGTTTGTTTATAATTTGTCAAATTCAGTAGATACCCTAACCATCATTTCAGATATCGATAATCCATATGGACATCTAGGCTCACATTCTTTACAGTGTATACAATCTGATGCATTTTTATCAGATGAATTGTATCTATCTACTGCCCAAGTTTCCAAATCATATCTTCTAAGATAGCCTTCAAGAAGAAATTGCATAGGTATATTTATTCCTACTGTGCACGGCATGCAGTAACCACATCTTCTACAGAATTTATCTCCCATATTTTCCTTTAAGTATTTGATATCTGCTAGCTCTTTCTCTGTTAGAGGAGAATCATCTTCGACAGCGCTTTGGTTTACTTTTATTTCTTTTTCGTCTGCCATACCAGGAATAAGTACATCTAAGAAGTCGAGCTTTGTTAAGTATCTAAGCGCTAGTCTTGCGTCCTCTAACGCTCCTCCAGCTAGTGGCTTCATAACAATAGTTCCCATACCCTTAGCTTTGGCTTTTCTAAATACTTCTTCTCCTTGATTTTCAACTATATTAAAAGGAAATTGAACTGTTGCAAATTCATCTGTATCTATTGCCCTGTCAAGCACACTCACGCTGTGACTAGTAATTCCTATTTCTTTTATTAAGCCTTGCTCCTTCGCCTCTTTGAGTGCTCTTAATGCTCCATTTTCAGAAAATACAAGCTCATAATCAGCTTCTCCTAGATTATGAATTTGGTATAAATCTATATAGCTTCTTTTTAATCTATCTAATGAGCCCAAGATATCTTTTTTCATTGCTTCATATGTTCTTGCCATGCTCTTGGTTGCAAGGTAAAAGCTATGAGGATTTTCTTTCAATGCTTCTCCTATGTATTCTTCGCTTACTGTGTATCCTACTGCTGTATCAATGAAATTAATTCCAGATTTTTTAGCTTGATTTATTATTTGTTTGCACTCTGAAATATCTACTCTTTGTATTGGAATTCCACCAAATCCCAGTTTATTTATCGTCATATGTGTTTTGCCCAATCTAAACATTCTATTTGCCCCCTTTTATTAGTCTTAATTATATTATACAAAAAAACTGCCCATTGGACAGTTTTTTATAATACATATATTTTTCATCATAATAAAAACGATTTTTTTATAGCATTCTTACTTCGCCTTTATATACTAATCCGCTTTGAGCATCTATAGTTATA
This sequence comes from Acetoanaerobium sticklandii, assembly GCF_000196455.1. NCBI lineage: Bacteria > Bacillati > Bacillota > Clostridia > Peptostreptococcales > Filifactoraceae > Acetoanaerobium > Acetoanaerobium sticklandii. The sequence goes on from NC_014614.1 coordinate 1,779,244, forward strand.
GTTTCATTATCTTCTATTATCTTTAGAGCATTTGTAGCAGATACTATTACAGGTATTCCTAGGCTCACTCCCACTACAGCAGCATGGCTAGTAAGACCGCCTTCTTCTGTAATAATTGCAGATGCCTTGTTTATTATATTCATCATATCTTTATCTGTGCTAGATGCTACTATAATATCACCTTGTTCTATTTCCATATTAGAATCAGTAATTAGTCTAGCTCTACCAGAAATATTTGTAGTTCCAACACCTACTCCTCTTATAAGTATTTCAGAAGCAATATGGACATTGATTAGGTTTGTTGTACCTGCTATTCCTACAGGAACACCAGCCGTTATTACTACAAGGTCTCCAGATGAGATATAATCCATGTCTAAAGCACTTTGAACTGATTTTTCGAATACATCATCTGTAGACATTCCTTTTTCAGTAAGTAGAGGATACACCCCCCAAACAAGACCCATTTGTCTCATAACCATTTCAGAGTTTGTTGCCGCAATTATTGGAGCGGATGGTCTATAGCTAGATACCATTCTAGCAGTGTAGCCAGAAGCTGTAGCTGATATAATTGCACTTGCTTTTAAATCAATTGCAGTCGTACAAGTCGCATGACTGATAGCGTTTGTGATGTTTAGCTGGCGTAGCTTAACTTTAGTTTTTAGTAATTCTTCATAATCTAAGGTTTGCTCTGCCCTTATAGCTATAGATGCCATAGTCTTAACAGATTCAAGTGGATACTTTCCAGCTGCTGTTTCTCCAGATAGCATGATAGCATCTGTACCATCAAATATTGCATTAGCAACATCTGTAACCTCTGCTCTTGTAGGTCTTGGGTTTCTTATCATTGAATCTAACATTTGTGTAGCTGTTATTACTGGCTTTCCAAGTATATTACATTTTTTGATTAACTCTTTTTGAACTATAGGAATGTCTTCAGTTGGGATTTCAACTCCCAAATCACCTCTTGCAACCATCAAGCCGTCAGAAACCTCTAATATTTCGTCTATGTTGTCTACGCCTTCTTGGTTTTCTATCTTTGAAATAATCTGTATGTTAGTAGCATTATGTTCTTCTAGTATTTCTCTTATAGCTAGCACGTCAGATGCTTTACGCACAAATGAAGCAGCAATAAAATCAATTCCTTGTTCAATACCAAATTCTATGTCTTTTTTATCTTTTGCTGTTATTGCAGGAAGATTTATTTTTACATTAGGTACGTTTACGCCTTTATTGTCTTTGATAGTGCCTGCATTTTGAACGATGCATAGTATCTCTTGTCCTTTGATTTCTTGTACCGCAAGACCTACTAGACCATCGTCTATAAGAATTTGGTTGCCAGGCTTTACATCGTTAACTAGTTCTTTATATGAAACTGTACACTTTGTTTCATCGCCTAAAACCTCTTCCATAGTAATGATGAAGTTTTGTCCTTCTACTAGATTTACTTCTGGAGATGAAAATTTACCTGTTCTAATTTCAGGGCCTTTAGTATCAAGCAGTATTGCAATTGGCAGCTTCATTTCATTTCTAGCTGCTTTTATGTTATCTATTCTCTTTCCATGCTCTTCATAATTACCGTGAGAGAAATTAAGTCTACATACATTTAGACCGCTTTTTATAAGCTCCTTAAGCGTATCTATGCTTTCACTAGCTGGTCCTATAGTGCATACTATTTTTGTTTTTTTATTGAACATACTATCACTCCTTTTATTTTTTCTATATAGAAAGTATCTGAGCTAGATTGTACATATCTAAATTAAATTGTCTTTTCATGCTAAGCGCTTCATGTATATCCAAATCTATAATGTCATTGTCTTTAATTCCTACAACTCTAGAAGATTTTCCATCTATTAGAAGCTGAACTGCCGCTCCTCCTAGCCTGCTTCCAAGTAGTCTGTCTGTAGCTGATGGTGTTCCACCTCTTTGTATATGTCCAAGTATGGTAGATCTCGCCTCTAGTCCAGTTCTTTCTTGTATCACGTGGCCTATTTCTGTAGCTGAGCCTACACCCTCTGCAACTAAAATTATACTTTGAGTTTTTCCTCTATTATTTGAGCTTATAAGCTTTTTGCATATTTCATCCAAATCATAAGGCATTTCTGGAACTAAAATTGCCTCAGCTCCACCTGCTAGTCCTGCGTATAATGCTATGTCCCCACAGTTTCTGCCCATCACTTCAATTATGCTCACTCTTTCATGCGAGGAGGTAGTATCTCTAAGCTTACTGATTGCATCTAGAGCAGTGTTTACAGCTGTATCAAAGCCTATAGTAAAATCTGTATATGCCAAGTCATTGTCAATCGTTCCTGGAATACCTATTGCAGGAAAGCCCTGTTCACTGAGTGCTTTAGCTCCCATAAATGAACCATCTCCACCGATTACTACTAAGCCGTCTATTTTAAATACATCTAAAACATTTAAAGCCTTTTTTTGACCTTCTTTTTCTTTAAATTCTAAAGATCTAGCTGAGCGAAGTATAGTACCTCCTCTATGGATAATATCGCCTACAGATGAAATTGACATTTCTTGTAGCTCGCCTTCCATGAGACCTTTATAGCCTCTTTGAACTCCGTATACCTTAATATCATGATAAATTGAGTATCTTACTACCGCTCTGATAGCAGCATTCATTCCAGGAGCATCTCCCCCACTTGTTAATACTGCAATTTTCTTCATTATACTATCCCTCCAAATCAAGGGAGCGTTTTTGTCCCTTATTGTCATTTTTCATCCCACTATATATAAAAATATATGGCAGGTGGCCCCTACCATTTTTTAATATTATATCAGATAAGGGCCGTTATTCATAGTGCTTGATTTTATTTTTACTTTATCTTAATATTATCTTCACCTATTATATCTGCTAACTCTTCGAGCAATTCCTCACACAATTCTACAGCTTCTATTTTTTGAGGAGCAAATACTTTTTTTGATTTGCTATCAAAATAATAAATATAGGTATTTCCAGGATATTGATTTATTACTTTTTTAATTTCTTTTAACAAGTCTTTGTCCTCAATATTATTTACCCTTAAATATAGAGAATTATCCATTTGATTTGAAAGAGATTCAATTTTTTCTGCAATTATTTTTGGTTCTTCATCTTCCTTTAAGGATAATCTTCCATGAACTAGGATTGCTACATCTTCTTGCAAAAGAGAAGATTCTTTAAGAAAAATTTTAGGAAACACTATTATTTCCACTGTTCCATATATGTCCTCTAGGGTTAAAAAAGCCATCATGTCTTTATTCTTAGTCGATTTTATGCTTTTCTTATTTATTACTCCACCAATTTTTACGCTCATATTATCTTTGAATTGGTTTTCAATGTAATTATCTTTCATTTCTCTTAGCGTTAAGGTTGTTGTAGTTGTTATTCTAGATAGCATATCCTTATATTCATTAAGTGGATGGCCACTTAAGTAAAGTCCAAGTACTTCTTTTTCCATCTGAAGCTTTTCTTTATCATTAAACTCCGAAAGCTCTATGATTTTAGCTTTTACTTCATTTTGAAGCTGAGTATCGAAAAGAGAAACCTGTCCTTCTATATTATTTTTCCTTGAATTTGAAATACTAGAAAGGATTTTTTCATATCCAGCCATGATACTAGCTCTATTTGGTATCAGCTCATCAAAGGCTCCACATTTTATAAGGCTCTCAATGGTTCTTTTGTTTATATCCTTTTTATCTAGTCTTTTTGCAAAGTCATCAAAATCAATATATATGCCCTTTTCTTCTCTTTCAGCTACCAGATTTTCCACAAAATGTACCCCTACATTTTTTACTGCACATAGGCTATATCTTATGTGGTTATTTTCAACTGCAAACTCTGTGAAGCTTTTGTTGACATCTGGCTTTAGGACTTCTATTTTTAGCCTTTCGCATTCTCTGATATATTCTACAACTTTATCTGTATTTCCCATGACGCTCGTCATTATAGCTGCCATAAATTCAACAGGATAGTACGCCTTTAAATATGCTGTTTCATAAGCAAGCACAGCGTAAGCCGCTGCATGAGATTTATTAAAAGCATAATTTGCAAAATCTATCATATCATCAAATATTTTGTTGGCTATTTTTTCTGGAATTCCATTTCTTACACATCCATTAATTTCTATATTTCCATTTTCGTCTTCTTTTCCATATACAAAATTACGTCTTTCTTCTTCCATGACATCCATTTTTTTCTTACTCATAGCTCTTCTAACTAGGTCTGACCTGCCATAGGAATATCCAGCTAAATCTCTAACCACTTGCATAACCTGCTCTTGATATACTAATATTCCTCTAGTTACTTCTAATATCGGGCGTATTGATTCATGGTCGTAAACTACAGAATCAGGATTGTTTTTATTCTTTATATATAAAGGAATAGAATCCATTGGTCCTGGTCTGTAAAGCGAAATCCCAGCTACTATATCTTCGAAGGTCTCTGGCTTAAGCTCTTTCATAAACTGTCTCATGCCACTGCTTTCAAGCTGAAATACGCCTAGAGTATCTCCAGACGAAAGAAGCTCATATACTGCCTTATCATCGTAATCGCTATTTGAAAAATCTATGGTTATATTTCTTGTTCTTAATATTATATCTATTGCCTTTTGGATAACTGTAAGAGTACGAAGCCCTAAGAAATCCATTTTAAGCAGCCCTAGCTCTTCTAGAGTGGTCATAGGAAACTGCGTAGTCACAGCGTTATCTTGAGTATATAAAGGCACATAATGATCTACGGGTTCCTTTGATATAACAACTCCTGCTGCGTGGGTAGAAGCATGTCTTGGCAAACCCTCTACGTTTTTAGCTACATCTATAAGCTCTCTTGCTTTTTCATCTTCGTTGTATATTTTTCTTAGATTAGGATTTAAATCAAGCGCCTTTTCAATTGTCATGTTTAGGGCAAAAGGTATTTCCTTTGCTACTTTATCCACATCACTGTAGCTTATTCCCATAACTCTTCCTACATCTCGTATAGATGAACGAGCTCCAAGGGTTCCAAAGGTTATGATTTGTGATACATGGTCGCTTCCATATTTTTCTCTTACATAATCAATTACTTTTTCTCTTTTTTCATAGCAAAAATCTATATCTATATCTGGCATCGAAACCCTCTCAGGGTTTAAAAAGCGTTCAAATAGCAAGCCATATTTTATTGGGTCTATATCAGTAATACCTAGAGTATAGGCTACAATTGAACCAGCCGCAGAGCCCCTACCTGGGCCTACCATTATATTGCTTCTTTTCGAAAAATCTATAAAATCCCAAACTATAAGGAAGTATTCAACATAACCCATATTTTCTATTACATTAAGTTCAAAATCCAGTCTTTCTTGAAGCTTAGAATCTATGGTTTTATATCTATCTACGAGGCCATCTTGGCACAGCTGTCTAAGATACTCGCTAGGAGCTTTGTTTTCCGGTACGCTGTATTCAGGCAAATGAATAGTATTAAAATCAAAATCCACATTGCATCTATTGGCAATTTCCCAAGTATTTCTAAGTGCCTGCGCATCATCCGGAAACAGTTCATACATTTCTGATTGCGACTTAAAATAGAATTCATCTGTTTCAAATTCCATTTTATGCTCATCTGCTAAGGTTTTTCCAGTTTGGATACATAAGAGAATATCATGGGTTTTAGCATCGTCTTTATCCACATAATGAACATCATTGGTTGCTACTAGAGGTATTCCCGTGTCCTGAGAAAGCTTTCTAAGAAATATATTTACCTTTTTCTGCTCTCTTATTCCATGATCTTGAAGCTCTAGAAAAAAATTGTTTTCACCAAATATATCTCTGAGCATCAGTGCAATTTCTTTCGCTTCTTTATATTGACCATTCATAAGCTTTTGCTGGATTTCTCCTGCTAGACAGGCCGATAGTCCAATTAATCCCTCTGAATGCTCCTTTAGTATTTTGTAGTCTATTCTAGGCTTATAATAAAAGCCCTCAACAAAACCCATAGATACTAGCTTTACTAGATTTCTATAACCCTTTTCATTTTCTGCAAGAAGTATTAGATGCCCTGATTTTTTATCTATTCCTTCTTTGTCCTTATATGTTCTTGAGGCTGTATATACCTCACAGCCTATTATAGGCTTAATTCCATTTGCCTTTGCTTTTTTATAAAAATCAATAACGCCAAACATAACTCCATGGTCTGTTATTGCTACAGCATCCATTGAGTAATCCTTGGCGCGTTGTATTAGTTTATCAATTTTGGCAAATCCATCCAGCAAACTATACTGAGTATGAAGATGAAGATGCACAAATTTCTTATCCATAATTACCACCATCCAACACTACTTTATAAGAATTCATTTTATGATTTCCTTTAACTCTATTGTAGCATAAAGATGATATATTTTTAAAATTTATTAGAAAGCTGGAACAACTGCTCCTCCATATTTCTTTTCTATAAAGCTTTTCACTTCATCACTTTGAAGTGCCTTTAGTACTTTGATTAGGTTTTCATTTTTTTCATCCTCAGGTCTTACTACAAGAATATTTGCATAGGGAGATTCTTTGCCTTCAGATAATAAGGCATCCTTAGTTAAATCCAGTCCTGCTTCAATAGCATAGTTCGTATTTATTACGCTTGCATCTACATCTTCTAAGGTTCTAGGAAGCTGAGCCGCCTCTACTTCTTTGAATTCAATGTTTTTAGGATTGCTTTCTATATCTTTAAGCGTTGCTTCAAGTCCAGAGTTTTCTTTTAATTTTATTAAGCCGTTATTTTCAAGTAATATAAGCGCTCTTCCTTCATTTGTCGGGTCATTTGGTATAGCAATCTGAGCGCTATCTTTTAGCTCCTCTATTGAGCCTAGTTTTTTTGAATAAAGTCCTAGAGGCTCAACATGAACATTTCCTATACTAGATAGCTTTAAATTATTTTCTCTTGTAAATGACTCTAGATACGGAAGATGCTGAAAGAAATTTGCATCAATTTCTTTACTGTCAAGTGCTAGGTTTGGAGTAACATAATCCGTAAATTCAATTATCTCAAGCTCAATACCTTGCTCTTTTAATATAGGTTTAATTTCTTCAAGTATTTCTGCATGAGGAACTGGTGAGGCTCCTATTTTTATTACATTGTCGCTTTTAGCTACTTCTTGCTGAGAAGCACAACCTACAAAAGCTACTACCACGATTAAAGCTGATATTAACACTAATAATTTTTTTATATTCATTTTATTATCCTCCTATTTTCTATATATCGAATTTGAAATTTTATTCCCTGAAATTTGAATTAACTGAACTAAAATAATTAATATTATTACTGTTGCAAACATCACATCTGTCTGAAATCTATGATATCCATATCCAATCGCTAGGTATCCTAGTCCTCCTCCACCTACAGCTCCAGCCATTGCACTATAGCCTATAATATTTATGATTGTCACTGTGACATTTAATACAAGCGAAGGCATTGCTTCAGGAATTAATATTTTTAGTACTATTTCTAGTGGAGAGGCTCCCATTGATACTCCAGCTTCAATTACACCTGGATTGACTTCTAAAATTGAGCCTTCTACTAGTCTTGCAAAGAAAGGAATAGCCGCTACCACTAAAGGCACTATGGCTGCATTTGTTCCAATTGAACTTCCAACAACTAGCCGAGTAAAAGGGATTATAAATATCATTAAAATTACAAAGGGAATCGATCTTGTGATATTTATAAGAATTGACAAGCTATTATAAATATTGCTGTTTGGTAGTACACTGTCTTCTCTTGTTATCACTAGAAGTATTCCTAGAGGTAGCCCCAGGATAACCGTAAATACAGTTGATATGAATACCATATATAGGGTTTCGTTAATTGATGGTATGAGTAAATCTAATAGTTCTATCATTTTATAACACCTCTGCCCGAACATCGTGATTATTTAAATAATCTATAATTGTGCTTAGATTGTCATGGCGCTTTAATTCCACAATCAAAGTTCCAAGTGGCTTTTCCTGTATATATTCAATGTTGCCTGAAATAATATTTAGCTCTAAATCAAACTTCTTTACGAGATTTGATATTATTGGATTTTTAGCATTCTCTCCCACAAAGCTAAGCTTTAATAGCTCTCCCTTATAATGCTCTTTATAATCTAAAGACTCTTCTTTAGAAAATATATCTGGGCTACAATTATCTTTATTTGAAAAAATATCGATTGTATTTCCTTGAGCTATAATCCTTCCATTTTCAAGCACCACTGTTTTATCGCAGATACTTTTTACCACTTCCATCTCATGAGTAATAACTACTATAGTTATATTCATTTCTTTATTAATCCTTTTAAGCATACTTAGAATTTGATTTGTAGTTTTCGGGTCAAGAGCTGAAGTGGCTTCATCCGATAATAAAATATCTGGTTTGCTAGCTAGAGCTCTAGCAATAGCAACTCTTTGTTTTTGTCCTCCACTAAGCTGTGAAGTATAAGCATTTGCTTTGTCTGAAAGCTCAACCCAGCTTAGTAATTCATTTACTCTAGCATTTATCTCAGATTTTGGAAGCTTATCTAGTTTTAGTGGAAATGCAATATTTTCATATACAGTTTTGCTATTTAACAAATTAAACCCTTGAAAAATCATCGAAATCTTTTTTCTGGTTTTCCTTAAATCCTTTTGATTTAAATCCATTATATTTATTTTATCTATATAAATTTCGCCACTTGTTGGCTCTTCTATTCTGTTAATGCATCTGACAAGCGAAGACTTTCCAGCTCCACTTAGACCTACTATCCCATATATCTCTCCTTTATCAATCTGAATGTTTATATTATCCAGAGCAATTATGGGTGTTTTGGAATCACTATATACCTTTGATAGATTTCTAATGTCAATCAATTTTAGCCTCCTTAATTTTTGATAATTAAATTGCAAATCGGATTTTGTCGACTAATCCACTTCTAAACAAATAAAAGCTCAACACCTTAATCTAACCAAAATTGCTTATGAATATAAGAAATCTTTTTTGAAAATAAAAAAATCTCTTTCACAAAGAAAGAGATTAATAAACTAAGATTTCAGTTATCTCTTATCTTTAGGTATGTAATAATACCTCAGGAATTAGCACCAATGCTGCAATGCAGCTGGTTGCCGGGTTTCGTAGGGCCAGTCCCTCCACCTCTCTGGATAAGATTCAGTTGTTTTATATCGTTTAGAATAATATGAATTATATATAGATTAATATCGTTTGTCAACACTATTAATCTATATTTTTTTAATTTTTTTATATTATGACTCTAGTAGTTTTACGTTGATAAGGTCCTCTATGGCAGAGATAGCGTTTTCCTCATCTGGGCCATCTATTATTATTTCTATCATCTCACCTTTAGATATCCCCATAGCCATAACTCCCATTATTGACTTTGCGTTTACAGTTTTTCCTGCTTTTTTTATCATTATATCTGATAAGAATTTGTTTGCAGTCTGAACAAAGAGAGCTGCAGGTCTTGCGTGTAATCCTATTTCATTTTTTATTGTAAGTTCCTTTGTTATCATTTTTACTTTCTCCCTTCTTTTAGTTCGTTTGCAATATCTTCTATTTTTTTCAATCTATGATTAACACCTGATTTTCCAAGTGGTTTATCTAGCATTTCGCCTAGTTCCTTAAGGCTTAAATCTTCATATTCTACTCTTAGCTCTGCTATTTCCTGAAGACTTTCAGGGAGGTAGTCTATACCTACTGTATTTATGATATAGTTTATAGCTTCTATCTGTCTCATAGATGCATTTACTGTCTTAGTAAGGTTTGCAGTCTCACAATTGACAATCCTATTTACATCATTTCTCATCTGCTTCATAATCTTAACGTCCTCTAGCTGAAATAGAGCATTATGTGCTCCCATTATGTTAAGTAAATCTGATATATTATTGCTTTCTTTGATATATACTACGTAGGTGTTCTTTCTAGGTACTATTTTAGCATTAAAATCATATGTATTTAGTAAATTTCTTATGTAGGTACTTAGCTCGTCATCTACAGTAACAAATTCCATATGATAGGTTTTTTCTGGATCTGAAATCGATCCCCCACCTAGAAAAGCTCCTCTAATATATGCACGCTTTGATTTTTCATCAGAGATGAAGGATTCAGGTATGTCGCTTTGAATAGTATAATCCTTACCGTCTTTTTTTAGTATACCTATTTCTACTAATATATCATTTGCCCCTTGTTCATATGATACAAACAAGAAATATGTATTGTTCTTTTTTAAATTCTTATTTTTCTTAACCTGTATTTCTACATGAATATTAAAACACATTTTTAGCAAAGAAAAAACTTTTCTTGCAATTGCAGCATTTTCAGTAACAACCTTGAATGACAATTTATTGTAGCCCATTAGCTGCAGGCTTCCGCTCATGCGAATTAAGGCAGCTAATTCAGCAATTCTAACATTCTTATCTTCAGGAATAATCCTTGAAAGCTCGTTTTTAACTTGAGTTGAAAATGACACTTTAATCACCTGAGTTATTATATGATTTTTTGTTAATTTCATCTAATGCAACTTTTATTATTTCCTTTTCGTCATCATATTTTGCCATCTCTAACACTCTATCTATATGAATGAACTTGGCTTCTATGAAGCCCTCTTCTCTTTGAGGGACTGTATCCATACTTCTGGAATGCATCAGATACCAATATACCGTCTTATGGACTCTTTTATTTTCATCCCAATTTTCTTTATAGGTGTAATGAATTTCTCCTAGATATTTGATTATCTCAGCTTTCAATCCACTTTCTTCAAACACTTCTCTTAGGGCGGCTTCGTCTTTCTTTTCTCCAGGTTCTACTTTACCTTTAGGTAAAACCCAGTCTCCATTATATTTTTTTAGGAGAAGGATGGCGTTTCCAAAAACAATGACTCCACCAGAACTTATTTCTTCCCTCATGCTGCCCCTCACTCCTTGTAAATTTAGTCTGCAAGTTTCTTTATAATAGTATACTATATATTAGTATTTATACAAATTCAAAATAGTAATTTACATAAATAAAAATTATAAAATACTTTGATTTATTTTAGAACTATCAGTTTTTTTTGCTAAATCCATAATAACTTTCGATATTTTATCACTATCATGAATTAGTAGCTCGTTTTTTATGGTAATTAAGTCGTCTTGAATGACCTCTATCCCAAGCTCTAAAATCTGTTTTTTTTGCTTTTTATCCAGGAATAAAGGAGTTTGTCCCTCATATAAATATTTTTGCAATATATTTCCAGGGATATCCTTTTTATTAATAATTGCTTTATCGATAATTGGAAATATACTATGGTCAAGAATAGCCTTCATATGGTTATAAATACTATAGCCAGTAGTCTCCCCATATTCCGTCATTATATTGGATACATATATTTTTACAGCTTTAGATTCATATATTGCTTTAGCAACATCTGTAACCAAAAGATTTGGAATTATGCTAGTATAAAGACTTCCAGGCCCTAAAACTATAATATCTGAATTATTAATTCTATCTATTACTTCTGGAAATGCATCTACATTTGATGGTCTTAAAAGTATTTTATCAATTCTAGTGGACTGATTGATACACTCCTGAGCTATGTTAGATTCACCGTTTACTAGGTTTCCATTTGCGAGCTTTGCAACAAGGTGTATATCTTCAAGTGTCACAGGCAGAACTCTTCCTCTTACAGCCAAAATTTCAGATATTTTCGAAATAGCTAATTCAAAATCTCCATAAATTTCATTTAAGGCTGCTAAAAATAAATTACCAAAGCTTTGCCCTTTTAGGCTTCCCTCTTTGAATCTATGCTGCATAAGAGTTTCCATAGCCGGTTCAATATCAGATAGAGCTATAATGCAGTTTCTTATATCTCCCGGAGGAAGCATTCCAATTTCTTGCCTCAGCTTTCCTGAGCCACCACCATCATCAGCCATAGTTACAACTGCGGTCAAATCTATATTGTAATTTTTAAGACCTCTCAGAAGATTAGCTTGACCTGTTCCTCCACCTATTACTGTTATTTTTTTCTTCATAGACTTCACCTATTTTAGAGTATAATCTCTATGTTTTTTGAAAACTCTATACCCTTTATCCTTTAAAAAGTCATACAACAGGTTTGCAATAGTAACAGAACGGTGTCTGCCTCCAGTACAGCCAATAGCAATAACTAAATGATTTTTGCCTTCCTTGATATAATTTGGAATTAAAAACTCAATCATATCCTGAAGCTTTTCCTTAAATATTACACTTTGATTTGAGTTCATGACATAGTCTCTGATTTCCTTATCGTCACCAGTTTTCTCTTTTAAATCCTCAATATAATAAGGATTTGGCATAAATCTCACATCAAATACCAAATCAGCATCTATTGGTATACCATGCTTAAATCCAAATGAGGTAACTGAAATTATCAAATTTGTTTTTTCCTTGCCTTCTTTAAATATATTATTTATCTCATCTTTTAAATCACTTGGCTTCATATTGGTAGTGTTGATAATATAACCAGATTGTTGTTTTAGTTCCTCTAGCATTGCACGTTCTCTTTGAATACCCTGAAATATATTGTCTTCAAGTGCCAAAGGATGCTTTCTTCTAGTCATTTTATATCTTCTTACCAAGGTGTTATCATCAGCTTCTAAAAATATTATGTCAAATTTATAATCATTCTTTTCCATAAATCTAAGGCTTTCGTTCAAATCCTTAAAAAATTTATAGCCCCTGATATCTATACCTAGTGCTACCTTATCAAGAGCTCCTTGAGATGAAGAACATACCTCTACAAACTTAGGTAATAAAGCTGGTGGAAGGTTATCCACACAATAAAAGCCCATGTCTTCCATGACATTCATTGCTTCACTTTTGCCAGAACCTGATAAGCCAGTTACTATAACTATATGCATGATCTAAACCCTCCTGACATTTACAATCTTATCGATATCTACCCCAGCTGAAATTGCTCTTTCCAAAGCATTTGTAAAATCTCCTACATGGTTTGGCAGATGTGAATCCGAGCCTAAAATATATTCAACATCAATATTTTTTATTAATCTTAACTGCTCTATCGAGAGATTTTTATGATGCGAATTAATTTCCATGTAGGTTTTAGTCTCCTGAGCAGCTTTTGCTACCTCTATTATATCTACATCCCCTTTATCTCCTGGATGTGTTAAAACAAAAATATCATTGTTTCTCATCGCATTAACAAGTGCTCTTGTATTATATGCTTTTTCTAATGATTTTAAGGGTTTGAAATAATTATTAAAATGATTTCTCATTCCTCTTGTCCATCTCGTAGGCATGGAACCAAAATGGTAGCCTGCCATGACATAATCAAAATACCCTAAAATTTTATCATCTATATCAATATTTCCTCTATCATCCAAGATATTACATTCAACTCCAAGTAATATTTTGATTTGAGGATACTTTTCCTTCATTAAATCAATTTCATAGCGCATTTTCTCAAAAAGGTTATATTTAACCCCAAATCCCATGTGCTTGTATCCATGATCTGATATTCCTATGATTTCAAGCCCTTTGTCTATAGCTGATTTAACATTTTGTTCAATAGTGCCTTTACCATCACTGTATATAGTGTGTGTATGATAATCAGCTACTACTTTAAGATTATTGTTCACCTACTACCCTCACCTCTTCTTCGAGCATGACTCCAAATTTAGAAAAAACGGTCAGTTTTATAAACTCTATTAATTCTAGAATATTTTCACAGGTTGCATCTCCAGTGTTTATAACAAACCCACTATGCAAACTAGAAACAGCCGCATTTCTCATAATTATACCCTTGAGCCCTGCATCTTCAATCAATTTGCCTGCAAAATATCCTTCAGGTCTTTTAAAAGTAGAGCCTGCACTATATGCTGTAAGTGGCTGCTTAGTTGTTCTTCTTACAGTGAAATCATCTATTTTTGCTTTGATATCCTCAATATTACCTTTTTCAAGCTTAAGCTTGGCTTCTAATACCACTAAGGTTTCATCAGTCACTCTGCTTTTTCTATATCTAAAGTTCATCTCTTGATTTGTAAAAGTTTTGATATTTCCATCCATGTCCATAGCCACAACTTCTTCTACTATATTCTTCATCTCAGAATCATAAGCGCCTGCATTCATAGTCACAGCTCCACCTATGGTTCCAGGAATCCCACTTGCAAATTCAAAACCAGACAAAGACTCATTTACAATGGATTTTGACAAAGTAGAAAGAAGTATTCCGCTCTGAGCTGTTACCTCGTCACCTGAAATGCTAAAGCTACTGAAGTTTTTAGACAGCTTAATTACTACTCCTCTTATCCCTTTGTCGCTAACCAAAAGATTGCTTCCATTTCCCATAATAAATACAGGTATATTTTCTTTTTTCAGGGTTTTTATTAGATTTTGAATCTGGTCTACAGTTCTAGGGGTGACTAAAAAATCAGCGCTCCCTCCAATTTTAAACGATGTATGATTCTTCATATATTCTTTTGTTAATATATCTTGTTCACTTACTATATTTTTCAAAATATCATAGGTTTCTCTCATAATGACCTCCAAATTTATCTTTAACCTTGATATTATATCATATTATCATGCTGATGTAATCACTCTTGCTTAATGCAAAAAACACCCAAAATGGGTGTCTAGATTATAACTATATCGTCTCCAGGCTTTACCTGGCCTTCTTTTATAATCTTTGTAAATATACCTTCTCTAGGCATGATGCAGTCTCCAGTAAGGTTTTTAATTTCACATCCATGATGACATTTTTTTCCTATCTGAGTCACTTCTTGAATAGTATCACCTATCTTTAGCTGAGTTCCAACTGGCAATTCATATAAGCATATTCCCTCTGTTGTTATGTTTTCTGCAAATTTCCCAGGAGTTAAATCCTTTGCACCCATGCTTATCATCTTGTCTATGCTCTCTTGACCTAAAAGACTAACTTGTCTATGCCAATCTCCAGCATGAGCGTCTCCAACCATACCGTGATCAATCTTAAACTCTCCATGTAAAACTGGCTTTTTTATTGTCCCTTTTTTTTCGCTAATATTAACTGCTATTACTTTTGCCATATAGTTTCCTCCTTGATTTTAATTATCCTCCGATTTTAGACATTCCTCGTATTATGTATTTGCCATCATCTAAATGATGTTTTTCTGGCTTTTGTGAGATTGCCGATAGAAAGCTCTTTTCTAAAAGCTCATCATTGCAAGCTATTTTTTTTATATCTATTTCCATATCTGAATGAAGACAAGGCTTGAGCTTGCCATCAGCGGTCAATCTCAATCTATTGCAGTTACTGCAAAAATTACAGGTGATAGGTCTTATAAGCCCTAATCTATATTTATGGTTTGGAAGCTTATAATAGGCTGCTGGGGATGATTTGTCAGTATTTTCTTGCAATTCAAGTTGGGGATATCTTTTTAGCACCTCATCAGCACTGAAAAAATGTTCCTTTGCATACCGAGCTGTGCTTCCAATTGGCATAAGCTCAATAAATCTAACTTCATATTTATTTTTAGTAAGAGCTATAAAGTCTGCGATTTCATTGTCATTCACTTTATTAATTAATACGGTGTTGATTTTTATATTTTCAAAACCAGCATCTAAAGCTGACTCTAATCCTTTATAAACCTCACTTAGCTCATGTCCTCTTGTGATTTTTCGAAATACATTTTCATCCATTGAATCTAGGCTCAGATTTATTCTATCTAGCCCTGCAGCTTTTAAATCCTTTGCCATTTCATCTAGCAAAACTCCATTTGTAGTTATAGCAACTTCTGTTATTTCGTCTATACTTTTAATTTTATTAATAAGGCTCAAAATACCTTTTCTTACTAGAGGTTCTCCGCCTGTTAATCTTATTTTCTTGATTCCATTTCTGGCTGCAACCTTACAAATGTTCTCAATTTCTTCTATTCTTAATATATCACTATGGTCTTTTTTTTCTATGCCCTCTGGCATACAGTATTCACAATTAAAATTACAAAGATCTGTCACAGATATCCTCAAATAGCTAATTTCTCTATTAAAATCGTCTCTCATAACGTTCACCTATTTCTTCTATTGTGTAAAATCTATTTTCTAGCGCATTCTCCAGTGAGTCCAAGTAATATTTCTAGTCCATGCTCTATGCTAGGCATTATTATATCCATGCTTTCTTTCACAGCCTTAGGACTACCCGGCATATTGATGATAAGGCTGTCTTTTTTTATTCCAGAAACTGCTCTTGACAACATTGCTTTTTTTGTAATTTGAAAGCTAAAATGTCTTATTGCTTCTGAGATACCAGGTGTTTCTCTTTCTATGACCATTTTTGTCGCTTCTGGAGTAACATCTCTTTTGGAAAAACCAGTTCCTCCAGTAGTAAGTATAAGATTTATTCCTCTATCAACCATTTCTTCTAGAGCACTCGTTATTTCATCGATTTCATCCTGTACTACTATTTTTTCAACAACGTTGTAACCAAGTTTCTCAAGCTCTAAAGCAATTAGCTTACCACTTTCATCTGCTCTTTCACCTTTTGCCCCTTTGTCACTTGCAGTCAAAACTCCTGCTGTAAACATAACTTCACCTCGCTTGATTTTAATTACTCTATTAATAGTTTGATAAAATAGAATCTATATCATCTAGCTTTGCTTTACCATATACATCTGCATTTATAGTAACAACTGGAGCCAAGCTACAAGCTCCTACACATCTTGCAGGCACCAAAGAAAATTTTCCATCTGAAGTGGTATCTCCTACTTCAATATTTAATTTTTTAGATATCTTGTCTATAATTTTTTGAGAGCCTTTGACATAACATGCTGTTCCTAAGCAAACTGCAATTATATTCTCACCCTTTTGCTTATCAGAAAATGTAGAATAAAAAGATGCTACTCCATATATTTCTGAAAGTGGAATATCAAGACCTTTAGAGATTCTCTCTTGAATATCTATACTTATAAAGCCAAATATTTTTTTAGCTTCATATAAAACTGGCATTAACGCTCCTTGCTCACCTTTATGCTGAGCTATAACTAAATCTAATCGAGCAAAATTTTCCTGTGTGAACACACTCGCAGGCATTTTATTCACTCCTTATGATATTTTTATCATTTCTTTGCTATAATAATTATTATAACACAATAATAACATTGTATACATATGAAGGTAGATAAAATCATGAGTTATAAAGATAGGAGAATACATGTGGCTTGATAAAAGATATCACAGTTTAGATTATGAATTAAAAAAAGTATTCGGGACAAAGGTAATAAAATTGTCAGTAGATGGTGGCTTTACTTGTCCTACTAGAGATGGCTTCAAAGGCTATGGCGGGTGTATATTTTGCAGTTCTAGAGGCTCTGGAGAATTTTCTGGTGATAGGGCTCTACCTATAAAAAGTCAGCTTAAAAACCAAATATCTCTACTAAAAGAAAAATGGCCTGAGGCAAAATATATAGTTTATTTTCAAAATTTCTCAAATACATATGCCGATATTAAAACTCTAAAAGAAAAGTACGATGAAGCTCTAGAGTTTGATAATGTTGTTGGACTAGCAATAGCTACAAGAGGTGATTGCCTTGATGAAGATGTCATTAAGCTTTTAAAAACTTATAACGAAAAAACCTTTCTCTGGGTTGAAATAGGTCTTCAAAGCATTCATAAGCATTCTGAGGAATTTATTCGAAGAGGTTATGGTTTAGAGGCTTTTGACAGAGCAATTTCTGCTTTAAACCAAAATAATATAAGGACTGTAACTCATCTTATACTTAATTTACCAAATGAGACAAAAAAGCACTATATCGAAACTTTAAATTATTTGGTTGAAAAACAAATATGGGGTATAAAATTACATATGCTTCATATCCTAAAAAACACAGATTTAGAAAGCTATTATAAAATTCATCCTTTTGATATCATGGATGCAGATGCTTATATCAGTTTAATCTGTGATTTAATCTCTATTATACCTGAAGAAATCGTCATACATAGGCTCACTGGAGATGGCTCAAAAGAAGATTTAATAGCACCTTTATGGAGCGCAAACAAAAGATATATATTAAACGGGATTAACAAAGAACTTGCAAAAAGAAATTTAACTCAAGGGTGTAATTTATAAGCTTTTTAATAATTTAAGCTTTGAGAATTCTATTGCTTGCATTTATAATTAAGGTATTATATTTTTATGTTAAATATTGAGGAGGCAATTTTATGGATAACAATATTATGAATAGCTATTTAGAATGGTTGAATGATGATTTTATAGATCAAACTACTAAAGATGAGTTAAAATCTATTGAAAATAAACCTGAAGAAATCGAAGATAGATTTTATCAAGAGCTTGAATTTGGAACAGCAGGACTAAGAGGAAAAATAGGCGCTGGTACTAACAGAATGAACATTTATGTTATATCCAGAGCTACTCACGCTTTAGCTCAGGTTATAAAAAAACATGGGCCTGAATATGTAGAAAAAGGCATAGCTATAGCTTATGATTGCAGACTTTTTTCTCCTGAATTTGCTATGCAAAGTGCACTTGTAATGGCTGCCAATGGAATAAAAGCCTATCTTTTTGAATCACTAAGACCTACCCCAGAGCTATCTTATACCATAAGATACTATGGTTGTAGCTCTGGAATAAATATAACAGCAAGCCATAATCCTAAAGACTACAACGGTTATAAAGTTTACTGGGAAGAAGGTTCACAAATCAAATCAGACATAGCAAATTTAGTTTTGGAAGAGATTTCAAAAATCAAATCCTTTGCTGACATTCCCGTTATATCAGAGGAAGAAGCAAGACAAAAAGGCTTACTGATAGATATAGGAAAGGAAGTAGACGATAGCTATATCAACGAAGTTATGAACGTTTCTCTACGCGACGAGGAAATTGATAAATCAATCAAAATAGTATATACACCTCTAAATGGAGCTGGAAATATTCCTGTAAGACGAGTGCTAAAAGAAAAGGGTTTTGATAAAGTTTATGTTGTAAAAGAGCAGGAAAATCCTGATGGAACATTCCCAACAATTGAATATCCTAACCCTGAGGATTTAAAAGCCTTTGAATATGCTGAAAGATTAGCAAAAGATGTAGATGCAGATTTACTAATCGCAACTGATCCTGATTGTGATAGATTGGCAGTTCAAGTAAAGCATAACAATAAAATTGTTCCTCTTAATGGAAATCAAACCGGCGTAATTTTAATTAACTATATACTTTCAGCCATGACAGAGAAAGGACTGCTTCCTAGAAATCCTGTTATAGTTAAATCCATTGTTACTGGAGATATGGGAACTGCTATAGCAAAAGACTATAACGTGGAAATGATTAACGTTCTAACTGGCTTTAAGAATATTTGCGCTCTTCCAAATGAATATGATAAGACAAAGGAAAAGAATTTTATTTTTGGTTATGAGGAAAGTATAGGATACGTTATAGGAACCTTTGTAAGAGATAAAGACGCTGTTTCTGCTTCATTGATGCTAGCTGAAGCTGCTGCCTATTACAAAGAGCAGGGCAAAACCCTTGTTGATGTCCTAAATGAGCTTTTTGAAAAATATGGATATTATCAAGAAAAAACAATTTCATTGGTTTTAGAAGGTGTAGAAGGTCAAAAACGAATCAAACGTATGATGGAAGAATATAGGGATTTATATCCTACAGCTATTGGTTCTTCTAATCTAACTGAAATGGTGGATTACGAAAAGCAGCTTTCTAAAAACTTACTAACAGACGAATCCCTAACAATAGATATAGAAAAAACTGATGCAGTGAAATTTATATTTGATGATGGCTGCTGGTACGCTCTTAGACCATCTGGAACTGAGCCAAAAATTAAGCTTTATCTTTATTCAAAAGCACCTTCATTAGAAGAGGCATCAAATAAATTAATTGAATTTGAAACCCTAATACTAGAAAAGCTTCACAGCATAAAATAATAATATCAATATAGATGTGATTGTAGACTAAAAAAAATTATACTCAGTTGTGTAACTCTTGCTATATAAGGTTAAATTAAAAAAATCCGACAAATGTCGGATTTTTTAATTTATATTGCATATCTACAATATGTTATTTGATTGGAAGCTTTGATTGTTGACCTTTTGTCGGTCTCATAACCTGAGGCTTTATAGGCTGATATTGAATTATTTCATTTGATTTATCCTCGAAATAAACTCCATAATCATTTCCAACCTTCATATTTAGTTTTTGAAGAGAAAATAATTTTTTAGAAACTTTTCCATTTTTCATAATAACAGATGTTTTTCCAAATTTTCCTTTTGGCGGAACAATTGATAAAACCTTACCTTCAAAATAAAACTTCTTTCGCTTGTAAGATATAGCTATTCTTACTAAAAATGCTCCTAGCGCCGCTGCTAGTATTATAAGTGGAGCTTTAATCCACCAGCTTTTAAACCAAATAGCACCTGCAATAAGCACTAAAAATGCAGCAATCATCGCAGCAATTCTAAGCATGACTTTTCTTTTTTGACTTTCCAAGAGTGCATCCCACCTTAACTATATATTTGACAAGATACATTATACCAAAAATAAATAGTTATGCCTAATTTTTTTAAATTAATATATGTTATAAATCTATGACTTGTCAGATTTTCGTCTACCTCTCATATATCCAAAGAAATATCCAATGAATCCTGCTCCAATCCCTGCCTGCAAAGAAAATAGCAAGCTTTCTATTTCTCCACTCGCTGGTTCAATCGGCGAGCTAAACCAAGGCTCGTATTCAGGATTGATTTCAGTTATTGCTTCTTCTGCCATTCCATCTGCTCCCTCAAATGGAGCATCCTTTAAAAATATAAGAGGAAGTGTAAACATGATAATAACTAGTATAAAAAGAAGAAATTGATTAATGTGTTTTTTCAAGATTAAAACCTCCTTCTTTTTGATATTCAACTAGTAGGTTATAGACGATAAGAGTTAATATCCCTTCTCCTATAGCCAGTGGAATCTGAGTTATTGCAAATATACCCATAAATTTTGTGAATGAGCCTACAATTCCGTTAACTGCATCAGGATGAGCCAATGCAAGCTGTAGTGAAGTTACTATATAGGTAATCAAATCTGCTAACATGGCTGCCAAAAATACTGCAAGGCTTCTATTTTTGTCTTTTATAGCTTTGAAAATAAAATAACCTGCAAAAGGTCCAACTATAGCCATCGAAAAAACATTTGCTCCTAAGGTAGTTATTCCCCCATGAGCCAATAGTAATGCTTGAAATATTAATACAATAAGTCCTATTACTGCCATAGGAAGAGGTCCGAATATTATCGTTCCAAGACCTACTCCAGTAGGGTGAGATGTACTTCCTGTAACTGATGGAAGCTTTAAAGCTGAAAGTACAAATACAAACGCTCCTACAAGTCCAAGAAGAAGCTTCATATTTGGAGATTCATCTGTTATTTTTTTTATTTTAGAGAATCCTCCTACTATAAAAGGTAAGCTTATTACTGACCATATAGCCGCCCAAAGTGGAGGAAGAAACCCTTCCATAATATGCATTGCACTCGCATAAATAGGTGTAAGAAGAATTAAATATGCAACTGAGAAACTTATAATTTTAATCTTTTTCATTTTGTTCTCCTTTCAATTTTTTGATTAGCAAATACCTTATTATGGTATAATATTAAATGTAGGTATTTAATGCAAATCATTTGCATTAATATTATAGCATTATAATTTAAAAATATAAAGTTCTTTTTTAAGAATACAGGAGGAAATCATGACAAAAAAAACTGGTTTAATTTCATTGCTTCTCATTATGATGGTTGTATTATCTGCATGCAGTAGTTCTGTATCAAGCTCAGATACGAATTCTACTGATGATACCGAGGATTCAAAGTTAACTGTATATGCTTCATTTTACCCAATTTATGATTTCACAAATAAAATTGCAGAAGATTTTATAGATTTAAAGCTTATTGTACCTGCTGGAGCAGAGCCTCATAGTTTTGAGCTAAGCGCTAAAACTTTGGCTGAGTTAGAAAATGCTGATTTGATACTTCTAAATGGTCTGGATTTTGAACCATGGGCTGATTCTTTGCCAGAATCTCTAAGCTCCAAGATAATCAGTCTTGGGGAAGAGGTAAATCCACTTCCATATGTAGAGCACTCACATGGTGAAGAAGAAGATGAGGATTCCCACTCAGAATATGACCCACACATTTGGCTTGACCCTCTTAGAGCTTCGCAAATGAGTGAAATAATTTATGAAAATTTATCAAAGCTAGATTCTACAAATAAAGCTGTTTATGAAACTAATTTAAAAAATCTAAAGGATGAGTTTATAACTCTCGATTCAGAGTATAAGCAACTAGAAGCTATTCAAAATAAAAAGGAAATCGTGGTATCTCACAACGCTTTTTCTTATCTAGGCGAGCGTTATGGATTAGAATTTCACAGTTTGTCTGGAATATCGCCTGAAAACGAGCCTAGCTTAAAAGTTCTGTCTGAAATAACTGATTTAGTAAATAAGGAAGGTATAAGAGTTTTATTTTTCGAAGAGCTAGCAAATGATAAAATCATAAATACTATTGCCGATGAAACTGGTGTAGAATCAGACATTCTATATACCATAGAGGGCATGACTGACGATGAAATAAATGCTGGAGAAGATTATTTCTCAAAAATGAGATTAAATTTAAGTAAGCTAAAGCTTGCTGTCGAGTAATGGATTAGCAATCATAATAGCTAAAACCTCATATATCTAAACAATTCAAAATATAAAGAAATTCATAAAGGACTGCAAAATAATCATTTAATCCAGCATATCGAGGTTAATTTTAAGCTACAATATGCTGCATTAAATGATTAGTTCGCAGTCCTTTTCTATTGTGAATAAAACAATGTCAATTATTTTAAAACCTAAACTCTGTTGTTTGGATTCACAGCCCTCGGATGCATAACGCCTCCAGAATACGAGGTTATATCATTTACGGAAACAAAAACATTAATATCTTTTTCTTTTATATAGTCATAAACTTCTTTTACTCGTTTTCTCTTGAGAGTTATAAGAACCATAAGTCTTTCACCTTCTCGACCTTCTCCTTTAAAAACTGTCACACCAAAACCCTTTTCTCTTAGCTCATCTACTATATATCTATACTCTTCTCTTATTATTAATCTCATTTGTGCATCTCCAAAAGCAAGTCTATGTTCTAGCTTTGCGCCAATGAGATTCCCAAGTGAAAAACCAGTAGCATAAGCCAGTAAATACCACCACTTATCAAGCTGACTTACTACGTCCCCCAAAACCTTCATATATACTATTACCTCAAAAAAACCAATTAATGCTGCTATATTGGATTTTCCTTTAGTAAGTAGAATTGTCCTTGTAGTTGCAAGTGAAACATCACAGATCCTTAATACAATAATTAGTATCATGTTAAGAATAACAGTTGCCATAATAAACCTCCTAGTTTCTAAATAATTATTGCTCGACTTTCTCGTAGTGTCGTTTACTTAAGCTTGGATTTCTAAGTCCTACACTTTTTATCGAGCTCATATTTCCATACTCATCAATTGCAAAAAACGTTAATATATTCCCCTTAATATCTACATACCCACTTGTATTTATTTTATTGGTTCTTTTCATAGAAGGTGCGCTTGTATCAAATGAGTAATATATCTCTGATTTTTCTAATGTATAGATAAATACCTTATTATTTTTATATTTATAAAAAACTTCTGGTTTTCCTAAATCGCCTCTTTTGTGCTTTAAAGCTTCCTTATTCAATACTGATATATACCAAGACATAGTATGATGGGATAACTTTCTGCTATTAACTTCCTCCATGAAAAAATAAAGCTTATCTCTTGTAGTCATACTAGTGTCATCCGTATCATCTGAAGGTATTTTTTGTCCGTTTTTATATTCCTCGGAATAGCCTATTTGTTTAAATTCAGGGCTTTCAGTTTTAAATAGCTTTTTTAAAAGCTTTGACTTTCTCAAGGCTTCATTTTCAGATACCGCTCCTGCAAATATATCCTTAGTATATGATTTAAGCTTTGCACCTCTAGATGAATATGGAACTATGTCATATCTTTCAACTATTCTATGCAAGTTAAGTAGCTTGTCAGCATTTGCTGAGGATGAATAAATTTTTGAAAAGGCTTTGTCCGAGAAAGGCGGCGCTCCAAAGCTATAAATTTGAATTTGATCTCTTGGAAAACTATTTTTTTCTTTATCAATAAGCATAGCAGCATAAATAGAAGCTATCGCTCCTCCACTGCTATGCCCTGACAAAACAATTAAGTCTCCTGTTTGATTTGCATTATCGATTATTTCTTTCAGAGATTTATTATCAAAATAAATTTTAGACTCCATTTTCTCAAACTCCAATGCACAAGCATAGTAGCCTCTATGAACCTTTCCTTTTCCATTAAAATCTATTTTTTTTGATAAAGTACTAATTAACCAATCTTCATGTAGCTTTCTTATATTATTAAGTCCTTCTGTCCCTCTAAATGTAATAGAAATCACTCTTCTTTTCTTTCCCTTTGCATGAATCCACTTGTAGCCAACTATAGCCTGAGTTGATGCCTTTGCAAGAGTCTGAATCCTAGGGTCAGTTATATCAATCTCTCCACTGCTCCCTCTTTTTATAAATCTCCATAGGCCACCATAGCTTTTTAGAAATGTATCCATATAGATTCTTGCATTATCGTAATTATGTACTAGCTTGATATCTTGGAAATTATTTTTTTTAAGTATCTCACCAAAATATTTATTCGATGAATCAACCAAGCCAGCTTCTCTTAATTCAACAGGGTTTCTATAGCTTTGTGATGCTAAGTATGCAGAGAATTGAGCTAAGGGATAACTCAGCTTGGGATTGTATCCCTCAAACTGATTATTAATCCTAGTGTAATCCTCATAATTTACTATAAATTCTCTGTCACCAATCGTAATATATGGTCTATCACTAGCAACTGCTATATCTATAAACAAAAAATTGTGGATGAGTATCAAGGAAATAACTATACTTATTTTTCTTTTCAAAGCTTTCCATCTCCATAGCTATATATCACTATTTGTTTTATCTATATAAATTTCTTTTTTATATATAAAATTATTATCAATTAATTCTACCACAAACTTATAGTTATCGCCTGTTTTTTCTAAATAACAGTTTTTTACTCCAGAGGCTATTTCATATCCTCCTATAGAGCCTAATGAATTGTTTTCTGACAAGAGATTTTTTCTAATAAAAATTTTGTTCTTATCCTTTATAAAGTTAACTGCATTTATATTATATGCACCACCCGTGCTTTTTTTCGTTTTATAATAGAGCACCAATATATCAGATTGGGTAAAGACTTCAGCTTTGTATTTCTACTTTTATAATACGTTTATTAATTGTCATAAATCATTTATTAAATATTCTTTCTAAGAAAATATTTTAGGTAATCAAAAATTTGTTTACATCCGAAATTTTTACAGAGTAATCAGTTTCACTTATTATTCTTTCGATTTCTTCAACGACTTCACTCTTACTATCAATATTTTTGATAGATATTTTATCAATTCCATTTAAACTATCTGTCATTAAACCAGATTTCAATATAAAAATAGTGTCTACAAAATCTTTATTTTTATAAATATCTACTATGTATTTTGCTTCTGGTAATATAATCTTATTATTATACATATAATTAAAGCAATTAACATTACTAGTTATCTTTTTTAATTCTTTTGATATTTTGGAAAATCTTTTATTAAAAGGTATATAATATTTCCCTTTAGAAGTCTCTATTTCAAAAACAACATCTTCAAATCTAAATTCTTCCTCATGTTCAATATATCCATACTTATTTTTTTCAATATATTCTGTTGAAAATGGATTAACAATTAAAGGTTTTTTATATTTTATTATACCTAGCTTCCACTTTTTATCTACAATCATACTTACACTCTTAACTACTATTGGAGATAATGACCTATTCTCAATTATTAAATTATATGAATTTCCATCTTTATCACATGTAGTACCATAACTTAAGACTTTTATTTTTTTTGAAATAAAAGTAAGTCTGAAAGTGTATAACGTTATTAATAATATGGAAATATCTGATGCAAAAGTAATCCAATTTCTAATTATTTCAGAGTTCTCAATAAAAGTTATTAATATCTTTTTTAACATTATAGTTCTCCCTTAACAAATCTCCTGTATTTTTTATTAAAAAATACAGGCTTTGTAGCATTTTGATATTTTTTATTTGCATTTTCCCTTAATTATTAAACTATTCTATAAATATTTTTCCACAATTTACGTTATGATTAAATTATAATCTCTTCATATCAACTTTATAATACATGACACTATATGCTCACCAATATAAAAAAATAAAAGCCAAAAGGCTTTTATAAAATATATATTGACATTAATTCGCTAAAAAATATAACTCATCTTTTAATTCTTCATAAGATATTGCTCTTAGTTCTTCAGCTTCTAATAACTCTATTATAGTCGATTTTATATAATTGTTCTCGTCTTCCAGTCTCATTATTTGATTTTCTAACTCATATTTTTCTTCTTCTAGTTCATGTACCTCTTCTTCAAGACTCTCTAAATTAATACTTATTTCTTCATCTATCATTGATATATTTTCATCATAAGTTAAAGTTGTATCTGCTTCTAAATTACTACTGTATGAATTCAAAGCTACTGAACTATACGAATTTGGTAATCTTATAAAAGTTGAATATATTATGAAACCTGTAATAAATAGTAATATTAAAATAAACACAATCAATTTCTTTCCCATTAATATAATCCTCCTTATGGATTACATCTTTTACATGGAATAAAGCCCCCATTGATAGCTTCTTCTCTTGAGCTTAATGAAACTTTATTTGATTCGTTCATTTGATTTACACTGCTGCAAGTAGGATAATGAAACTTTTTAGTATTTCTATTTCCTATAAATGTCATTTCATTATTAACAGTTGAAGCTTGAGGCTTTGGTTCTGAAAAAACTGGAGCAGTAGTGGCAACTTGCTGACTCCATAAACCTACAGAATTTTCTCTAGCTTGTTTTTCTAAAGCTAGAAAATCATTCGTGTACTTAACATTAGGAGGGTATGTTGAAACTTGGGCTAACCCTTCGCTAAGTAATGTTTTATTGAACATTACATTATCAATCCACACATAAGCTAAAAGTCGTCCATATCGGTCTCTTTCTTCAACATCTAGCTCAAGAGCAATTTGTTTACCTTCAAGCTTACTTTTAGTAAATTCTGAAGCCATTTTTCCTTCAGGTACATTTTTAGATTGGTCAGGATGAACTGATTCAGGTGTATCAATTCCAATTAATCTTATCTTCTCTGTATTACCATCAATTAGAACTTCTATAGTATCTCCATCAATAGTTCGTGTTACAGTATAAAGCTTAGCACCTGTTTTTTCAGTTTTAGATGCTTCTTGATTTGAAGTTTGTTCGGCTACTATTTCGTTACTATTTTTATTTTCTTCCGTTGCATTTAAAGGTATCTGATGCTCTTCGCTTTTGACAGGAGCAATTGGAATAAGCATAACTACAATAAATGAAGATATAAAAAGAGCTAATGCTTTTTTAAAATAAGATTTATCTCTGTTTTTTATGAGTTTGAAAAAGTTAACCATAGAATAAACAAATAAAGCTATAGCAATAATGCTTAACAAAGATTCCATGTCTAAACCTCCAAATCTAATAACTAACCTTTAATTATACAGTGAGAACCCTTCATATTCACTCCAAGAAGATTTTAACCCTAAATTATTAAGAACATCAGTAGTTAAAGGTAAGTAATTTACTCCAGCAAAATTTATAATTGGATATTGACTACTGTCAACAGTTGTGCCATTTACTATCATAGCTTTGCCCACTTTTGAAATTGATTTACTTTGACCTTTAACTGAGTATCCGCTATTAAACGCAGAAACGAATGCTCCTTTATTTACTGCTTGAGAAGTTCTATTAACAATTATCCCGTTTGGATTATTCCAATCATATGATATATCAAGATAAGTTAGGAGATCAGATGTAAGTGGAATATAAGTTATATTATTGTAATTTAAAACAGGATATTCAGAACTTGTATTATTTATTTCTGTTCCATTTATTTTCACTGAAAAATTAGGAATCATTGCTTTTGGAGTGGCAATAACAGTTTTTTGTGGCGTTGTAGTTTGGTAACTTGAAGAGCCACCTGAATATGGGCAAGAACCATTATTATGTAAATGAGGAGGATTCCCTCCACAATGATAATGATAATATCCTAAGCCACTTTTATTCTTATTATCTTTATGTCCACCACTTGAATCAGTTTTACCCCCATGAGCTAAACTAGGTACAGTTGATAATAAAATAATGGATAAGACTATCAAACAGATTCTTTTTTTCACAATAATTCCCCCTTATTTATTTTTTAAATTTTAAGCAATTCGATTATTTTATTTGCTAAACTATCTATTAAATTTTATTTTAATACATTTCTAAATATAAACTATATTAAATAACATTCTAAATCATTATTTTTTAAGCAAAATACTACTTTTATTTAATTCTAGGCGATATTTTATAAATATTCAATTAAAAAGAATAGAATTTATGGTTTTTTTAACAATGATAATATAGTGCTGTCTGAGTCCTCCATTAAAGTGAAAATATAGAGTTCCTCTGTTACCCTAGTTATGGCAGTATATACCATATTTATATTTTTTATAAATGACAAAGCATCCGTATATGAATACTCATTAGCTAAGCTGTGAGCGTAAAGCATTTCCAATTCGCAAAGAATTACAACCTTATATTCTAAATTATTTATAGAAAATATGTTTGATATTGTTATACCTGATTTATAGGTCAGGTTAGTAAAGTCCTCATTTGCTATCATAAAAGCAATTCCAGCCTCTTCTAAAGCCATCTTTAAAAGATACTGAAAGTATATAACAGATTTATTTTTTGTCCTTCTTTTGTTAAATGGATAGATAATACAGATATCGCTGTATTTTATGCGCTTATCTGTGAGCTTTGATATAAGCTCAGTTATATGCTTAAGCTTATCCTCTACTGTATCACATTTAATTATATTAGCTGTTTGTCCTTTATGCCTTAGGGATGTGCTCTTGATATAGTAGTCTTCAGGCAAAATCAAATTCTTTTCATCTATATATTTAGTTACATTATCTATAAAGTTGTTCGTAAAATCCGAGAGATTTTTCGTGCATCTATAATTTTTATTAAATTCTGCTATTTCTGCATACTCCAAGTTCTCCCAGCCACCAGTAAAGTTATTCATAAATCCTCTTATATCCTTTGCTTTATCAGAGGAAATCATAAAAAAATGCTTAGTTCTATAAAGTAAATTTTTAAGAAAATGGATATAATCTTCCTTGAAATTTTCAGCCTCATCAATAATAATTCCTTTATAGATATGCTGGCTTTTATAAATTTGGCTTGTTTTTGTAAATATGGTTTCAAATTGTTCATCAAAAGATTTTGGATTATTTTTGTCTACCTTCAGACCATAGTTTTTAGATAAATTTAGAATGTAGCTATGGAAATTTATTATTTCAACATTGTTTAGCTTTAATCCCATCATATCTAAGGTCGATCTAATGTCTTGCATCAGCTGTTTATTGAAAGTCAAAAACAGAAATCTATCTTTATCATATATCCTAGATAATTTAATCAGCCTTGCTATAAGTGTAGTTGTTTTACCTGAACCGGCAGGCCCTATAAAAAGAGCATTTCCATATCTAATTGAATTCACTCTAGTGATTTGCTTATCAGTCAAGAAAGTTGCTTGATATTCATGGTCCTTATAATTAAAAATAATCTTTTTAAATTCTTTATTTAAAATTCTTTTATCATCCTCTTTTTTTATCACATGGTATTCTCTCGCAATACTATACCTAAGTAAATTCGATTGAATATCATCATTCTTCTTAGAATAATATTTTTTCAGCTCAATACTATCTTCTTTTAGCAAAGAAAATATATTTGAATCTACTATATGCGCTTTTGCAAAATCGTCTTTATAAGAGGATAAGTCTACATATGGCATTATATATATATAATTCACATATAAATTTTTGTATAACCCATTTATTTTGCTTATGAAGTAATCGTGCTCTTCCTTCATAATCTCAATGAGCTCTTCTTCAAGTATTGAAAATGTCTCTTCTTGTGTGTCCATAAATTTTATAAATAAAACATGTCCATTTTCTTCATAATATAAGTCTGCATAGAAGTTCTCAAATGGCGTTATTTTTGTTATGCCAATCCCTGAAAGCTTATTTTTAAGATGTTTATAGAACTCTCTCTCACTGTCTTTTACTCTTAATGCTTCAACGTCGGATATTATATTACTCGAATAAAGTTTCATATATCTCCTCCTGATTGCTCGCTTTCTATTATCTTACACTAAAAAAGGGACTCTTGCGAGTCCCTATTGAAATCATATTTATTTAGCGTAATCAACTGCTCTTGTTTCACGAATTATACTTACTTTTATTTGCCCTGGATATTCCATTTCGCTTTCAATTTTCTTGGTTACATCCCTTGCTAATAGTGGTAGGAAATCATCAGTAACGTTGTCTGGCTTAACGATGATTCTAACTTCTCTTCCTGCTTGAATCGCATAAGATTTTTCTACACCTTCATAAGAATTCGCAATTTCTTCAAGTTTTTCAAGTCTCTTGATATAAGCTTCTAAAGTTTCTCTTCTTGCTCCTGGTCTAGCTGCTGATATTGCATCTGCTGCAGTCACTAGAACTGCCTCTACTGATTGAGGTTCATAATCCCCATGATGTGTAGACATAGCGTGGATTACTTCTTTAGGCTCCTTATATCTTCTTAATAGATCCATTCCTATTTCTACGTGTGTTCCTTCCATCTCATGGTCTACTGCTTTTCCTATATCATGAAGTAAACCAGCTCTTTTAGCTAGCTTTACATCTGACCCAATTTCAGCTGCCATGATTCCACATAGATGAGCAATCTCAATAGAATGTTTCAATACGTTTTGTCCATAGCTTGTTCTGTACTTTAATCTACCAAGTAGCTTAACAAGTTCAGGATGAAGTCCATATACTCCAGTTTCGAAAACGGCTTTCTCGCCCTCTTCCTTGATTATGTTGTCCACTTCTTTTTTAGCTTTTTCTACCATCTCTTCAATCCTAGCAGGATGAATTCTTCCATCTGCTATAAGCTTTTCAAGGGCTATTCTTGCTACCTCTCTTCTTATAGGATCAAATGCTGATAATACTACAGCTTCAGGAGTATCATCAATAATTAAATCAACTCCAGTAAGTGTTTCAAGGGTTCTTATATTTCTTCCTTCTCTTCCTATGATTCTACCTTTCATTTCATCATTTGGTAGGCTCACAACACTTACAGTTGTTTCAGCTACGTGATCTGCAGAACACTTTTGAATAGCATAAGCTACTATTTCTCTAGCTTTTTTGTCTGCTTCATCCTTAGCTTCGTGCTCTAGCTCTTTAATTTTTAGAGCTAAATCATGTCTTACTTCTCTTTCAGCATTAGCTAAAATTTGGCTTTTAGCTTCTTCAGTTGTCAAATTAGAAATTCCCTCTAATTTTTCTAGCTGCTGAGTTTTGATTTCTTCAATTTGGTTTTCTTTTTCAGTAATAGTTTTCAGTTTCTCTGATAATTTTGTTTCCTTATCTTCCTGTTGAGCTATTTTTTTATCTAAATGCTCTTCCTTTTGGATAAGTCTTTTTTCAAATTTTTGAAGCTCAGATCGTCTTTCTTTATAATCACGATCAAATTCATTTCTCATTTTGTGAACTTCTTCTTTTGCCTCAATTAATTTTTCTTTTTTTACAGTTTCAGAGTCTTTTTCAGCTTTTTCAACAATTTCTTTAGCTACTATTTCGGCTTGGTTAATCTTGCCTTCTGCAATTTTCTTTCTGGCCATATATCCTATAAATGCTGCTATGATTGCAGTTACAAGTGCAATTAGTATTGCGTTTGTTATAGTTATAATTATAGCCACCTCCTTTTTTATATTTTTTAAGGTGTATATCACCTCTAATTTTAATATTTATATGGCTTTGTGTCAAGAATGCACTATTTTGCAGGATATGCAAAAAAGCTCCATCTGGAGCTTTTTTTGATTAGTTGAGTATTAAATTAAAGCAATATAGAATATATAATTATTCGATTACTCCTCTTTTGAATCGTCAACATCAGTTTTTGCAATCTCAATAGGAGAAGTGTTAATATTAAAATACTCTCTTACCTTTGATTCAACTTCGTTCATAAGTTCTGGGTTTTCCATGAAGAATTGCTTAACATTTTCTCTTCCTTGTCCTAATCTTTCTTCATTATAGCTATACCAAGCACCAGATTTTTTTATAATATCTAAGTTTGCTCCTATGTCAACAAGCTCTCCAACTTTAGATATTCCTTGACCGTACATGATATCAAATTCACATTGTTTAAACGGTGGAGCTACTTTATTTTTGACAACCTTAACTCTCGTTCTACTTCCAAGCATAGTATCGCCTTGCTTGATAATATCTATTTTTCTTACATCTAATCTAACAGAGGCGTAAAATTTTAGTGCTCTTCCTCCTGTTGTAGTTTCTGGATTTCCAAACATAACGCCTACTTTTTCTCTAAGCTGGTTGATAAAAATAGTTATTGTTTTGGATTTATTGATAGATCCAGCTAGTTTTCTAAGCGCTTGAGACATAAGTCTAGCCTGAAGTCCTATATGAGAATCGCCCATTTCTCCTTCGATTTCGGCTTTCGGTACAAGAGCCGCTACCGAGTCTACAACAATTATATCTATAGCACCACTTCTAACAAGGGATTCTGTAATTTCAAGTGCCTGCTCCCCAGTATCTGGCTGTGATACTATCAGCTTATCTATATCTACACCTAATGCTTTTGCATATACAGGATCAAGAGCATGCTCTGCATCTACAAAGGCAGCTATACCACCTAGTTTTTGAGCTTCAGCTACTGCATGAAGAGCTACAGTAGTTTTACCTGAAGATTCTGGTCCATATATCTCAACTATTCTACCTTTTGGTAGACCACCAATACCAATTGCTACGTCAAGGCCAATAGACCCTGTAGATATAGTTTCTATATTCATTTTTGCGTTTTCGCCTAAGGTCATTATAGAGCCTTTTCCAAAGTCTTTTTCTATTTTAGCTATAGCTGCATCTAATGCTTTACGTTTTTCTTCCATACGTTTTTCATCCATTTATACTCCACCTTTCTATCGAACATAAGTTCTAATATGATTATATATCACAAATATATGTTCGTCAACTAATGGTTTATTTTTGGGATATAAGTTTTTTGTTTTTCATTAAATAGTCCATTCCAGAAACAAATGTAAGGATTACAGCAATCCACATTACATATATTCCATATTTTATATTTAATAAAAGCATTAAAACTGCAATTATCTGAGATACTGTTTTAGCTTTTCCACCTTGTGAAGCCGCAATTACTTGGCCAGTATTAGCAGCTATAGCTCTAAGTATGCTCACAGCATATTCTCTAGTTATAATGAGAACAATCATCCATGCTGGAATCAAATTCATTTCTACTAATACCGCAAGAGCTGCAACAACTAAAACTTTATCAGCTAGAGGATCCATAAACTTTCCAAAATCAGTAATCAAATTATACTTTCTAGCCAAGTATCCATCCAAAAAATCTGTAAATGATGCAACAGCAAATATAATAGCTGAAATAGGTAAAACCGGAGAGTCTTTTTCGAAATATACTGCTACCAAGAAAAAGGGCACCATTATTATTCTGGAAAGAGTCAACTTATTTGCTATATTCATATTATTTCATCTCCTAATAAATCATATTCCATAGCATCTTTTATAGTTACTTTTATAAATTCACCTTCATTATGTGAAGCTAAAGCTTTGACATATATAATTCCGTCTATTTCTGGTACATCCCTGTAGCTTCTAGCTTCATATAAATTTGGTTCGATTTCTTTTTCTATTATAACTTCGAAATCTTTACCAATAAGTGCTTGATTTTTCCTTAAAGAAATCTCTTGCTGTAACTGCATTATTTTATTTTTTCTCTCTTCTTTTATTTCTTCTGCAACTTGACCACTCATAATAGCAGCTGGTGTTCCTTCTTCTTTAGAATATGCAAATACTCCAAGTCTATCGAATTCAATTTTTTTGACAAAATCATAAAGGGCATCAAATTCCTCATCTGTTTCTCCAGGAAAACCTGTTATTAGCGTCGTTCTAAGTACAGCTTCTGGAATGTGAGCTCTGATTAATGCTATTGTGTCTTCGATATGCTTTCCAGTAGTTTTTCTATTCATTCTTTTTAGAACTTGATCATGACTGTGCTGAATTGGCATATCAAAATAAGAGCATACCTTGTCAGATTCTTTGACTGTAAGTATAAGGTCTAAATCTATATCTTCTGGATAAGAGTACAAGAATCTAATCCAGTTTAAATCTTCAATTGCATTTAACTCTCTAAGCAGTCTAGGCAAGCTTTTTTCGTTATAAATATCGAGTCCATATTTCGTTGTGTCTTGAGCTATGACAATGATCTCTTTTACCCCACTAGCTGCTAACACTTTTGCTTCCTTTACTATATCCTCTAGCTTTCTGCTTCTGTATTTACCTCTAAGCTTGGGAATTATGCAATAGGTGCACAGGTTATCACATCCTTCAGCTATTTTTAAGAAAGCTGTGTACTTCTCAGTAAGCAAGCTTCTCTTTGAATCTGGTTTTAAATCGTGATTGATGTCTAAAATCAAGCTGTTATTTTCACCAAGCTCCAATCCCTGAATTATATTATATATATGTTCAAAGCTAGTGGTTCCTAAAAACGAATCCACTTCTGGAAGTTCTTTTTTAAGCTCCTCGCTATATCTTTGTGATAAGCATCCTGTAACAATTAAATGCTTTAGCTTTCCAATTTGCTTATACTTTGCAATTTCCAGTATTTCATTTATAGATTCTTCTTTTGCTGATTCTATAAATCCACAGGTATTAATTACAGCTATATCAGCTAACTGAGGAGAGTCCACTTTTTGTAATCCATTTTCTAGCAATATATTTAGCATGACCTCTGAGTCAACTAGATTTTTTGAGCATCCAAGCGTTGAAATAAAAACACTTTTATTCATTTATATCTCCTTTTCAGCATTATCATAGTATTCTAAGATTTTACTTACAGCCAAATCAATTTCATCTGATGAAACTGACATATCATATTTGTATTTATCTATAGAATAACTATATAATTTATCATAATAATTTAGAATTAAAAAATGCGCTACATATTCGTAATCCTTGTTTTCTATTTTGTTAATTAAGTCCTCTACAGCTTTTGTTCCAATAGTATCTTTTAATCTTGCAGTTGATTTTTTTAAGTACTCATCATCCTTAGTATTATACTTCGTATAATCCTTTACTAATCTTATTACCCTATTTTGAACAGAGGAATTTACTAAAATATGCTTTCCATCTGTCATTGTATCCCAAAAGCTTTTACACAAAGTAACTTTTCCTATTTTCTTACTTTCACTTTCCATAAGCACATTTTTGAATTTTGACTCTCTCAATATCTTTACAATTCGTGAATCAAACCATTTTTGGGTAGGAGCTTTACCTGAATAAAAAATTTCGCCATATACTGAGCCACTATTTTGAGCCAAGGCTTCTAGATTAAGTACACAGCAGCCTTTTTCTTCAAGTGCTTCTAGGAGCTGAGTTTTACCTGTCCCTGTATGCCCATGAAGCACAATAAATTGATGCTTCATACCTAAATTCTCAAGGTAATCTAATACATAGTTTCTGTAGGATTTATACCCACCACTAATTTTTAAAACATTTAGACCCATTTCATTTAAAAAATTTACAAGTGAACCGCTTCTCATTCCTCCTCTAAAGCAATATAGTATTATTTGATTATATTGCTTAGATAGAGTCAAATATTTGTTGTAGAAATCTTGAAGCTTAGGAGAGGTTATTTCTATTCCTGTTTTTACAGCAATTTCCTTTCCCTTTTGTTTATATAAGGTTCCTATTATAGCTCTTTCATCATCATCAAATATTGGAATATTGATTGAATCAGGGATATGATCTTCCTCATATTCTTTCGGTGTTCTAACATCTACAATTATTGAATTTTGTAATTCTAATACTTCTTCTATATTGATTTCTTTCAAAATTACACCTTCCTGCGTTTAAATTCCATCTATTTTTCTTTAATGTTTTCTATATAGACCTTTCTTGGTTTTACTCCATCGCTTGGCCCAACTATACCTTTTTGTTCAAGGTCGTCTATTATTCTAGAGGCTCTATTATAGCCTATTCTGAATTTTCTTTGAAGCAGTGATGTTGAGGCTTGCTCTTTTTCTTTAATAAAGTCTAGAATTTCTGTTATTAATTCATCCTCTGGATTATCTGCTTGCTCTTTTATCTTTTCAATTTCTTGGATTATTTCAGTGTTATCAATGTCCACGCTATTTTTTTCTTTTATAAAGTCAGTAATTTTGATTACTTCATTCTCAGAAATAAAAGCTCCCTGGATGCGCACTGGTTTATTTGCTCCCATAGGATAGTAAAGCATATCTCCTCTTCCTAGTAGTTTCTCAGCTCCTCCAGTATCTAAAATGGTTCTCGAATCTGTCTGTGAAGATACAGAAAATGCTATTCTGGATGGAATATTAGCCTTAATAAGTCCTGTGATTACATCTACTGATGGTCTTTGTGTTGCAATAACAAGATGGATTCCACAAGCTCTAGCCATTTGTGCCAGCCTGCATATTGCATCTTCAATTTCATTTGGGCTCACCATCATCAAATCTGCAAGCTCATCTATTATAAGAACGATTCTAGGAAGTCTTTCTTCAAACTTCTCATTGTATCCATTTATATCCTTTACTTTTGATTCTGCAAACAGCTTATATCTTCTATTCATCTCAGCTACTGCCCAGTTTAAAGCATTAGGCGCCTTTTTCATATTTGTTACAACTGGTATGAGAAGATGGGGTATATCATTGTAAACTGAAAGCTCAACCATTTTAGGGTCTATCATAATCATCTTTACATCTTTAGGCGAGTACTTATATAGTATACTGCAAATTAAGGTGTTTATACATACACTTTTCCCAGAGCCTGTTGCTCCAGCTACTAGCATATGTGGCATTCTTGCTATATCTGCTACTATTACATTGCCACCAATATCCATTCCTACTCCAAAAGCTATATCTACATTTGATGTATTGAAAGCTTTACTTTCTATTATATCTTTAAAGCTCACTACCTCACTTGTATCATTTGGTATTTCGATACCTATCAGTGATTTTCCGGGGATAGGAGCTTCTATTCTTATTGTTTGAGCCGCAAGAGCTAAAGCTAAGTCCTCGGTAAGATTAGTTACCTTGCTCACCTTAGTTCCTGGTCTTGGTTCTAGTTCATATCTAGTTATTGTTGGCCCTTGAGAAATGCTTTTTACCTTTGCATCTACTCCAAAGTTAAGTAAAGTACTTTCTAGCGTCTTAGAATTTTTCATTTTGCTACTAGAATCTTTTTTAGGATTTTTTTCACGGCTGTTTAATAGCTCTAACCCTGGAAATACATAAGAGTCATCACTTAATTTTCGAGGTCTTTTCATTACTGCTGGAATTTCTAAATCCAACTCACTTTCTAGTATTTCAGGCTTATCTATTTTTTCTTTAGTCTCATGAATAATTTCGATATTATCGGTTTCAACTTGAAGCTGAATAGGTTTTTTTCGTGGCTTTATAACTTTTTTATCTTCATCCTCATCAGAGTCTACTAGCACAAAATCTGTTATCTTTGCTTTTGTGTTTATTATAAATTCCTTAATATATGCTGGTCCTGTTTTAAATATTTCAAAAAATTTCGCAGGATCAATCTTAAAATAATAGATTAGAACAAAGAGTATTAAAGATATGCAAAGTAAACTGGTTCCTGCAGTTCCAAGCAATCCGTGAAAATAATATGTAATTATGCTAGTTATAAGCCCTGAGCCTTCTCCTCTTTGAGCCATAGAAAATATCAATCTGCTATTCTCAAGGCTAAGAGGTGTAGTCCTAGGCAAAAAATCCTTTTGCAGTAAGCCATACATAAGGACAACAACTGTTGTCAAAATAAAGGACAGAAGCTTAGGTATTTTTTGGTATTGAATTTTTTCAGGATATATGAGCTTGTATACCCCTAAAAATATTAAGATGAATGCTATTAATATAGATAGCTTCGAAAACAAGCCTAGCAGTATATACTTTATGCTCTGTCCAACTATACCCATTGATTCCGTTCTAACTGACAAAGTCATAAAAATACCAAAAAAAATGTAGCCTACTGCAAGTAGATTTTCATTTATTTGACTAGGTTTCTTCTTTTTTCGTGTTTTTCGCTTTACTCTCGACATACTTTCATCCACTACTTTCAGATACTTTTAATAATTATGTACTTTTATTCTTAGCTAGTATTTTCACATGTCTTACATTATTATACTATTTTAACTATTAATTATCAAAGATTGCTTATTTCTCAACATCATTTCTCCATTTCAAAGCACATCCATCTGGTTCACAGATTATCATGATTAATACAATAAAAAATCAGCTGGAATTTTCCATCTGATTTTTTTTGCTTATTGTAAATTTAACAAAATTAGCTTTGAATATAAGCAATCTTTATTACATTTATAGGGCTTTTATTCTCCTTTTGCAGGTTCTTCTGGCTTTAATAAAGCTTTTCTTGAAAGATTCATTCTGCCTTGAGCGTCTATTTCAGTAAGAAGAACTTCAAACTCGTCTCCAACAGAAAGCACATCTTCTACTTTATTTACTCTTTTCACATCAATTTGTGATACATGAAGCAAGCCTTCTTTTCCTGGTAAGATTTCCATGAAAGCTCCAAATGCCATTAGCTTTGTAACTTTACCCATGTATTTTTGTCCTACTTCAGGAACTTTGACGATATTTTCTATCATCGCTCTAGCTTTCTTGCCCATATCTCTAGCAACTGCTGCAATAAATACGTTTCCGTCATTTTCTATATCTATTTTAACGCCAGTTTCTTCTATGATTTTATTGATTACTTTTCCGCCAGGTCCTATTACATCCCTGATTTTATCTGGATCAATTTTCATTGTGATAATCATAGGTGCATACTCAGAGATTTCTTCTCTTGGAGCACTTAAAGTTTTCTTCATTTCGTTTAGTATATGAAGTCTTCCTACTCTAGCCTGCTCTAAAGCTCTAGTTAGAATTTCTTCATCTATACCAGCTATTTTAATATCCATTTGAATTGCAGTTATACCTTTTTCTGTTCCTGCAACTTTAAAATCCATATCTCCAAGGAAGTCTTCCATACCTTGGATATCTGAAAGTATAGCTACATCATCGCCTTCTTTTATAAGACCCATAGCAATACCTGCTACCATGTCCTTAAGCGGAACTCCAGCATCTAAAAGTGATAAAGTACTTCCACATACGCTCGCCTGAGAAGTTGATCCGTTTGATGAAAGAACCTCTGATACTACTCTAATAGCATAAGGAAAATCTTCTTTGCTTGGAAGCATAGGCTCTAGCGCTCTTTCTGCAAGTGCTCCATGTCCGATTTCTCTTCTTCCAGGGCCTCTAGATGGTCTTGCTTCTCCTACAGAATATGCTGGGAAATTGTAGTGGTGCATATAACGCTTTTCTTCTTCTTCACTTAAGCCATCAAGAATTTGAACATCTCCTAAAGCTCCCAGTGTAGTGATACTCATTACCTGAGTCTGTCCTCTTGTAAATAGCGCAGAGCCATGAGTTCTAGGTAGCACACCAGCTTCGCTCCAGATTGGTCTAATTTCTTCATGCATTCTATTATCTGGTCTAATTTTATCTTTTAATATAAGCTCTCTTACGCCATCCTTAGTAAGCTTATAAATAATTTCACTTACGTCTTTCATGTTGTCAGGATAAATATCAACAAAGTGCTCTAGGATATCTTTCTTCACTTTATCCATATTCTCAAGTCTTTCTTGCTTATCTTTAGTAAGGATTGCATCTTTCATCTTTTGCTTTCCATATTCAGATACTGCGCTTAAAATTTCTTCTTGAGGTACAAATAGTACAACCTCATCTTTAGGCTTTCCAATGTCATTAACAATTTCTTCAATAAAACCAACTATTTTTTTAATTTCTTCATGCGCAAATAGTATTGCTTTTAGCATTGTATCTTCTGAAATTTCACTAGAACCTGCTTCGACCATCATTATTGCTTCTTTTGTTCCTGATACCACTAAATACATTTGAGATTTTGCTCTTTGGTCTAAATCTGGGTTGATTATAAATTCTCCATCTATTAATCCAACTGAAACAGATCCAGTAGGTCCATTAAAAGGAATTGATGAAATTGAAAGAGCTATAGATGAGCCTATCATAGCCATTGTATCTGGATTAGAATTTTGGTCCATTGATAATACTGTAGCTACTACTTGTACATCGTTTCTATATCCTTTTGGAAATAAAGGTCTAATAGGACGATCTATCAGTCTTGATGTTAGAATTGAACGTTCTGAAGGTCTGCCTTCTCTTTTTATAAAGCCGCCTGGAATTTTACCTGCTGAGTACATTTTTTCTTCATAATCGACACTTAGAGGAAAGAAATCTATACCTTCTCTTGGTTTTTCTGAATTTGATGCTACAACTAATACTACGGTATCTCCACTGCGAAGAATACATGCGCCATTAGCAAGCTCTGCAACTTTACCTATTTCTACTGACAGATTTCTGCCGCCAATAGAGGTTTCGTATATTTTGCTCATATTTACCTCCTATTTAAACCTTATTCTTTAATATATTATAAAACACAATTAATTTTTTCAAAGCTATTATAGAAAAAGAGCAGGATATTCCCGCTCTTTTGATTACTTTCTTAGTCCAAGACTTTGAATAAGTGTGTTATATCTACCTAGATCTTTTGCTTTTAGGTATCTAAGAAGTGATCTTCTTTGTCCTACCATTTTAAGTAGTCCTCTTCTTGAGTGGTGATCTTTCTTGTGAATCTTAAGATGACCGTTAAGCTCGTTGATTCTTTCTGTAAGAAGAGCTACCTGAACTTCTGGAGAACCTGTATCTCCTTCGTGTGTTGCAAATTTCTCGATAATTTCTATTTTTCTTTCTTTTAACATGTAAAACACCTCCAATAATATAAACGCCTGATGCCAAGTAGTGGACGGTACCCAATTACCCAGCATAGGTTATTTAACCATCTGTTATTGTAACATATAGGACAAATCAAGTAAAGATATAATTTTTTATTCTGAGTACATCTCTATTTAACTGTCTTATTAAATCGTCTAAAGAGTTAAACCTAAGTTCATCTCTTAATCTATCCATAAAATAAAGTTTGACTGACTTACCATAGATATCGTCTTCAAACTCTAATATGTGGGCTTCCACAAATATTTCTTGGAACGGCTTATTTGACTGTATCGTAGGATTGTAACCAATACTTACAGCCGCATCATATATTTTATCTTCTATTTCTATCTTACAATAATACACTCCTCTTTTAGGAAGCAGTATATCCTGATTCACTTCTAAGTTTGCAGTTGGAAAACCCAATTTTCGTCCTAATTTTTTTCCATGAACTACTTTGCCTTCAAGCATATATTTTCGTCCCAAAAAAAAATCTGCTCTTTTAACTTCTCCGGTTTTTATCAGTTCTCTTATAAAAGAACTAGAAACCCTCATATTTTCTATCATAACAGGCTGTACTATATGAACATCAAAGCCTAGCTTCTTACCAACCTCATATAGATAATCTACACTGCCTTGTCTTCCGTTCCCAAGCTTTGAATCAAATCCCATTATTATGTCAGTAGCATTTAGCTTACTGAGCAGAATTTCTTTTGCAAATACTTCAGTGCTCATATCTTTGATAGTGTAGTCAAATGGCACTGAAACTAAATCTTTAATTCCCATTTGCTCTATTATCTTAACCTTTTGCTCAAAGCTTGTAAGATAATCTATCTGTTTTTGGTATAAAAACTCTAGCGGATGATTCGAAAAAGTAAACATAACTGGTAAAATATCTTTTTCTTCACCGATAGCAATGGTTCTGTTTATTAGTTCTCTATGCCCTAGATGGACTCCATCAAAATTTCCAATAGTAACAGCTGTAGGTTTATCAAAAGCTATGTTGTCTAAGCTGGAATATATGTTCAAATTAAATCACTCCATAATTTATATAAAGAGAGTATCATTTTTTAGGAAGTTTTCTGTGTCCTTATTCTTAATAAATCCAATACCCATAAACCGGCCTGAATCATCAAAAACTCTAACTTTTTGATTTACATATGGATTTATATCAGTTAAAAGTCCTTTATAGGAAACTTCACATCCATTAATATATGCAACTGATGCTGTAGATTTTATAACCACATCATCCATACCTAGATTTAAGTCTGATATCGAAATTAGATTTTTCTCTAAATCACAGCTTCCTATTTCTTCTAAAGTAATCGAATTTTCAATATCAAATTCGCCTGATTTAGTTCTTATAAGTAAGCTCATATATGCTACAGTTCCTAAATCTTCAGCTATGTCTCTTACTAGACTCCTTACATACGTACCACTTGAACAAGTGATATCAATCATAAGTCTTGGAAACTCGTAATCAACAACCTCAATATTGTAGATTGTAACTACTCTAGATGGTATTTCTTTTATTTCCTGACCTTTTCTAGCTTTTTCATACAATCTAACTCCATCTATTTTTATTGCACTATAGGCTGGAGGAACTTGCTCTATTTCTCCATGAAATTTGTCTAAAATACTATTTATTTTGTCAAATTCTATATCTTCTGTTTCCTTAACATCGGTTACTTTTCCATAGGAGTCTAGTGTATCAGTACTTTTTCCAAAAATCATTTCACATCTGTATTTTTTTTGCTTTTGCATGATATACTGACTTAGTTTTGTTCCTTTTCCTATGCAAATAGGAAGCACTCCAGCAGCGTTTGGATCTAGAGTCCCCGTATGTCCTACTTTTTTAATATTAAGGTTTTTCCTTATAAATGAAACAACGTCATGTGATGTCATCCCACTTGGCTTTAAAATATTAATGATTCCATCCATGCTCTTTTAGATACTCCCTTATATAGTTAAGAACCATAGCTACAGCTTCTGGCAGAGAATTATTTATAGTACAGCCTGCTGCACGCATATGTCCTCCTCCATCAAATTTTGAAGCTATTTCATTTACATTTATAAATTGTTTGGACCTAAATGACACTTTAACTTGGTTAGATCCTCTTTCCTTAAATAGGATTCCTAGCTCTACACCATCTAAATTCACTGTGTAGTTAACTAGATTCTCTGTATCTTCATAGCTTACTCCATATTTTTCCAGCATCTTAGTTTCTAGAACCATATAAGAGAATATACCCTCTTTTTCTAAAGTAGATACAGTTTCAGCAGAGAGCTTTACATAATCAAACGAGTCACTCTGATAGATGCTTCGAGTAACTTCCTGTTTATCTGCTCCCTTTGATAGCAAATCCGCTGCCATCAAAAAAGAACTCTTATTTGCATTGTCATACTGAAATCTTCCTGTATCAGTTACAAGCCCTGTGTAAAGAGCTTGGGCTATTTTAGGACTGATAAGATTATCATCTATCTTAGAAATCAAATTATAAACTAGCTCTGAAGTTGAAGATGC
This sequence comes from Acetoanaerobium sticklandii, assembly GCF_000196455.1. Classification (NCBI taxonomy): domain Bacteria; kingdom Bacillati; phylum Bacillota; class Clostridia; order Peptostreptococcales; family Filifactoraceae; genus Acetoanaerobium; species Acetoanaerobium sticklandii. The sequence continues at coordinate 1,822,908 of NC_014614.1, forward strand.
ATCTGTAACTACATAATTATAGTCACCGAACTCATTGTTGCTTTGGTGATGATCTATATTTAATAATGTATTAGCAGTATTAATGATATCTTTTCCTATAGCAAGGCGGTTTATATCTCCACAGTCAAGTGCGATTAAAGTATACTCTGAGCTTAAAATCTGCTTAGATAATTCACTTGATTCTAGTATTTTTTCATTGCCATATAAAAAAGCTAGATTCTGTGGAAAAGAATCATTTAAAACATAGTATGACTCTTTTCCCATAGCTCTTAAAAACCACGTAAGCGCTAAGCTAGAACCTACATTATCACCATCAGGTGCAACATGACTAGTTATTATAAATGTTTTACTTGAGTTAATTACATCTATAATTTGGTTCATAAAATTACTCTCCACTTTCTATATTCAAATCATTGATGAGTTTAGACATATTAACTCCTCTTTCAATCGAATCGTCAATTTTGAATACTAATTCAGGAGTATATCTTAATTTTATATCCTTACCTAATTCTTTTCTTATAAAACCCGATGCACTTTTAAATCCTTCTAATACTTTATCAGAGTCATTTCCTAGTACGCTAATATAGATATATGCATACTTTAAGTCTCTTACCACATCTACAGTAGTTATTGAAATAAGAGATCTGCTATCAATTATTCTTATATCTTTTATTCTCTGATCTCTTAAAAGTTCAGTAATAGTTTTTTTTATTTCTTCTCCGATTCTTCTTGTTCTTTCATAGCTCATTTATATCACCTACCATATCTAGCTATTTTCTTTCAACTTCCTTAATTATATATGCCTCAATGATGTCGCCTTCTTTGATGTCATTGAAATTTGTAAGTCCTATACCACATTCGTAGCCTGTTGCAACTTCTTTTACATCGTCTTTAAATCTTCTAAGCGAATCAATTGTTCCATCGTAAACAACTATTCCATCTCTTACAAGACGAGCTTTTGCATTTCTAAGAATTTTACCACTGATTACATATGACCCAGCAACCATTCCAGCATTAGGCACTTTAAATGGCAATCTTATCTCTGCTTTTCCAAGCTCCTCTTCAACATACTCAGGGTCAAGCATACCCTTCATTGCTTTTTCTATATCTTCTATAGCTTCATATATAATTCTATAGGTTCTCATATCAACTTTTTCACGTTCTACAAGAGTATTCGCTCCAGTTGAAGGTCTAACATTAAATCCAATTACTATTGCATTAGATGCCGATGCTAGCATTATATCTGATTCTGTTATTGCTCCTACTCCTCCGTGAATTACTCTTACTGAGACTTCTTCATTAGAAAGTTTTTCTATGGACTGGCGAACAGCCTCAACAGAGCCTTGAACATCTGCTTTAACTATGATGTTAAGTTCCTTTAATTCTCCATGCTGCATTTTTTCAAATAAGTCCTCTAGAGAAATCTTAGAGCTAGCTTTCATTTGCTCATCTCTAATCTTTTCTTTTCTGTTTTCTGCAATAATTCTAGCTGCCTTGTCACTTGCTAGAACAACAAATTGATCTCCTGCATTAGGAACTTCATTTAGTCCTAATATCTCAACAGGAGTTGATGGAGGAGCTTTCTTAATTCTCTTTCCTTTATCGTTAATCATAGCACGAACTTTTCCGTAAGATGAACCTGCGACAATAGGGTCACCTACTTTAAGCGTTCCATTTGAAATTATTACTGTAGCAACAGGGCCTCTACCTTTATCTAGGTTTGATTCTATAACAGTACCTACAGCATTACGATCAGGGTTGGCTTTTAGCTCTTCCATTTCCGCTACTAATAGTACCATCTCTAGAAGAGTGTCTATATTCTCGCCTGTTTTAGCTGAAACAGGTACGTCTATAACATCTCCGCCCCATTCTTCAACCAGTAAGCCTTTTTCTGATAATTCTTGTCTCACTCTTTCAATATTAGCAGAAGGCTTATCTATTTTATTAATGGCAATTATTATAGGAACGCCAGCTGCCTTTGAGTGGTTTATTGCTTCTACAGTTTGAGGCATAATTCCATCATCTGCCGCAACAACTAATATTGCTATATCTGTAACCTTCGCTCCTCTTGAACGCATTTCAGTAAAAGCCTCATGGCCAGGAGTATCCAAAAATACAACTTTCTTACCGTTTACAGTTACCTCAGAAGCTCCGATGTGCTGAGTGATTCCTCCTGCTTCTCTATCTGTAACTCTTGTATTTCTAATTGAGTCAAGAAGTGAAGTTTTACCATGGTCAACGTGTCCCATAACAGTTACTATAGGAGGTCTAGGTTTTAAATCTTCTGCCTCGTCTTCTTCGATAATTATATCAGCTGCTTCTTCTTCTTTTTCTTCTCTTTCAAGCGAAATATCATAATCTAAAGCTATTTTTTCAGCTGTTTCAAATTTAATCTCTTGATTAATATTTGCCATGATACCTAGCTTGATTAACTTCATAATTACTTCAGATGCAGCTATATCTAGTTTTTTTGCTAAGTCTCCCACAACAATAGTGTCACCTATTATTATAGCGTTTGAGTCATAAGCGTCTTCCTCTTCAAAATCTATTTCTTCTGGTTCAATTTCTTGTTTAGGTTGCTCTTCAATGTTTTCTATGTCCTTAATATCTTCTACTTCTGTTTTTGTCATATTTTCCTCTTTCTCTTCTCTTTTATCTCCCAAAAGTTCAATGATGACTTCTGCTTCTTCCATCGAAAGAGAACTCATATGATTTGTAACTTTTATATCTAATTCTTCCAGCTTTTCAATTAGTTCTTTACTGGTCATGTTTAGTTCCTGTGCAAGTTTATATACTCTAGTCTTTTGCATAGGCTCCACCTCCTAGTAATTTTAACATGCTTTGTGAAAATCCTTCATCCGTTATCCCTATTACTACTCTTTCGTCTTTTCCAATTGCATTACCTATTTGTTGTCTATCTAGTTCTTCACTTACTGGGATATCTCTGTAGCTACATTTGTCTTTGATTCTTTTTCTGGTATTTTCAGAAGCATCACTGGCTAAAAAAACTAATTTTACTTTATTCTTTTTTATAGCTTCGAGAGTGATTCCTTCTCCTGATACCATTTTCCTGCTTTTGTAAGCAAATCCTATAAGTGTTAATACTTTACTTAGATTCAAGTTTTTCCAGCTCCAATTTTAATTTTTCATAAACTTCTTGTGAAATTTCTGTTTTAAATGCTCTGTTCAGGGCTTTTGTCTTTATGGCTTTTTCGAGACATGCCATCTCTTTGCAGATATAAGCTCCTCTTCCATTCGCTTTAAGGGTTGGATCAAAGAAAATCTCTCCATCTTTATTTCTAACTATCCTTATTAATGCTTTTTTGTCGCTTCTTTCATTACAGGCTATACATTTTCTTTGAGGAATTTTCTTCTGCTTCATTCCTATCCCTCCTATAATTCGGCCTGACTTTCACTTTTTATATCTATCTTCCATCCAGTCAACTTTGCTGCCAATCTAGCATTTTGACCTTCTTTACCTATAGCTAGCGATAGCTTGTCATCAGGTACTACTACCTTTGCGCTTTTGTCATCTTCATTTACATCTACTGATATTACCTTAGAAGGGCTAAGAGAAGCAGATATAAATTCCTTTGGATCCTCGCTATATATAATTATATCTATTTTTTCACCTTTTAGCTCATCAACTATGTTTTTAACTCTTTGTCCCTTTGGCCCTACACATGCTCCTATAGGATCTACATTTTCATCTACAGAATGCACTGCCATTTTTGTTCTAGAGCCTGCTTCTCTTGATATAGATTTAATTTGAACTACACCATCAAATATTTCAGGTACTTCACTTTCAAATAATCTTTTAACTAACCCTGGATGACTTCTAGAAACTAAAATTTGTGGTACATTGTTGTTCTTCTTAACCTCAAGAACATAAACCTTCACTCTAGCTCCTGGCATATAGTTTTCAAAAGGTATTTGCTCAGAAGGAGGAAGTACTGCTTCTGCAGATATAGTGATATCCTTGCTGCCTATAATGCTAAGATTCACATACACATTTCCTTTTCCTTGTCTTGATACTTCTCCAGTTATAATCTCAGATTCTCTGTTTAAAAATTCTTCGTAGACGATGTCTCTTTCAGCCTCTTTAATCTTTTGAATAACCATTTGTCTAGCTGCTTGAGCTGCTATTCTTCCGAAATTTTTTGGAGTAACTTCTTCTTCTATTACATCTCCATCTCCGTAGTTTGGTCCATAGCGTTCCTGAGCTTCCTCAACGCTAATTTCCCCTTCGCCCAAATCATATTCATATTTGTTAACAACTGATTTTCTGCTGAAGACTTTAACTTCACCTTTGTCTTTATCCATTTCTACTCTAACATTACTTGATGTTCCAAAATTCTTTTTATAAGCATTAAGTAGTGCCGATTCTAAAGCTTCGAATAGAATTTCTTTGCTTATGCCTTTTTCCGTTTCAATTTGTTCTAAGGCAGCAATAAATTCAGCGTTCATTTTTTTTCCTCCTTGATGAATCCTTTATATTTTTATCATTAGGCGAATAACCGCCACATTTTTTTTAGGAAATTTCATTAATCCTTTTGAAGTCTGTACCTCAATTTCATTATCTTCGCTTAGGCCTACTAAAGTGCCTTCAAACTCTTTCACCCCATCGATAGCTTTAAATAGCTTTAGCTCTACTTCTTTTCCTTTTTCTCTTATAAAGTCTTTTTCTTTTTTAAGATGTCTGTCCAGCCCTGGTGAAGAAATTTCAAGCATATAATTTTCTTCAATTGGGTCAAGCTCATCTAGTTTTTCACTTATCAGATGGCTAAAGTGCTGACAATCATCCAAAGACATTTTTCCCTGCTTATCGATATATATCCTAAGATACTTCAAAGAACCTTCTTTGACATATTCTACATCAACTAGTTCAAAAGGGTCAGTAATCATATCACTTACTATTCCCTCAATTAAAAGTTCTAATTTACTAGCCATAATAACACCTCCTATTAAGTTGTAATGTGCATTGCGAAAAGATAAAATGAAAGAGTGGGTATTAGTTCACCCACTCTTGCTGAGATTTCTTGATTAAGCTAATCTACTAAGATTCTCACACCTAAAGGGGAGCACCTTATCAAATACATTTCATAAAATAACGCACATTCTCATTATAACAGATTATTTATATACAAGCAACCTAAAGAAGCGAAAGTTGATTGGTTTCAGGAAGGCTGTTAAGGCATCCATAACTTATAAGAGTTTCTATTACGGTTTTAGTTGCTTTAGTGCGCTGCCTAAAATCCTCAATTGACATAAACTCTCTCGATGATTCATTTGCAATATTAATAGCTACAGTTTCGCCTAGTCCTTGCATAGATATTAGTGGAGGAATCAGAGCTTTGTCTGATGAAAGTTTAAATACCTTTGAATGAGATTTATATAAGTCAAGTCTATCGAGCTTTACTCCTCTACTAAACATCTCATAAGCCACCTCAAGCACAGTGGCAATATTTTTTTCTTTAGCTGTAGCCTTATTTCCTAGAGATTCTAATTCTTTTAGTTTTTCTAAAACAGCGTCCTTTCCTTTTGAAATTAGCGCTATATCAAAGTCCTCTGCTTTAGTAGTAAAGTAAGTAGCATAAAATGCTTCCTTATGATGCACTTTATAATAAGCTATTCTAAATGACATCATTACATAAGCTGCCGCATGGGCTTTTGGAAACATATACTTAATTTTATTACATGAATCTATATACCAAGAAGGCACATTTTTTTCTTTCATATCTTGGATATGTTCATCTGTTAGGCCTTTACCTTTTCTTACATTTTCCATTATTTTAAATGCCGTCTTTGGTTTTAAGCCCATCAGTATAAGATAATTCATAATATCATCTCTAGTCGAAATAACGTCCTTAAGCTCCGCAACCTTATTTCTTACAAGCTCTTGAGCATTATTTATCCATACATCTGTACCATGGGAAAGTCCAGAGATTCTCACAAGCTCTGCAAAGGTAGTAGGCTGAGTGTCAATCAACATTTGCCTTACAAATTTTGTTCCAAATTCGGGTATACCCAAGCTTCCAACTGTACAGTTTATAGCTGATAAATCACATCCAAGCTTTTGCGTTGATGTAAACAATGACATTGTATCTTTATCATCAAGGGGAATTTTAGTTGCATTTGTATCTGTTAAATCCTCAAGCATTTTTATAATTGAAGGAACGTCGTGTCCTAGTATGTCAAGCTTAAGGATCCTTCCGCTTATGGAATGATAATCAAAATGAGTGGTTATAACTCCAGAAGAAGAATCATTTGCAGGATACTGGATAGGAGAAAAATCGAAAATTTCTTTGTAGTCAGGCACTACCATAACTCCACCAGGATGTTGTCCAGATGTACGCTTTATACCTGTGCATCCGCTTTTAAGCCTTTCCACTTCAGCTCCATTTGCCTCAATTTCATTTTCTTCAATATATTTTTTTGCAAACCCATATGCAGTTTTTTCAGCTATCGTACCTATTGTCCCTGCTCTAAATACATATCCCTTTCCGAATAATTCTTCAGTATATTTATGAGCGTTAGGTTGATACTCCCCTGCAAAATTAAGATCTATATCGGGTTCTTTATCTCCTTCAAATCCTAAAAACACTTCAAACGGAATATCATGCCCATCCTTGGTAAGATTTGTATTGCAATCAGGACAAAGCTTATCTGGTAAATCCGCTCCACTTCCATAAGAGCCATCAGTTATAAAATGGCTATATTTACAATTACTGCACACATAATGTGGAGGAAGAGGATTAACCTCAGTTATGTCACTCATAGTAGCTGCAAATGAAGACCCAACAGAGCCCCTTGAGCCTACAAGGTATCCGTCCTGCATTGATTTAGTAACAAGCTTTTGAGCTATTATATACATTACTGCATAACCATTGCTAATAATAGAGCCTAGCTCTCTTTCCAATCTTTTTTCTACTATTTCTGGCAAATTATCTCCATAAATATTTCTTGCCTTGTCAAAGCACATTTGCCTTAATTCTTCATCGGAACCTTCAATTCTAGGAGGGTATGTACCGTCTGGGACTGGAAGTATATCCTCTATCATATCTGCAATTTTATTTGTATTTTCAATTACAATTTCATTTGCAAGTTCAGGTTCTAAATAAGAAAAATCATCAAGCATCTCCTGTGTTGTTTTGAAATAAAGCGGAGTGCTTTCATTTGCATCTTTAAATCCTAATGAGTGCTTAAGCACTGTTCTATATGCTTCATCTTCTGGATTTATAAAATGCACATCTGATGTTGCCACTGGTATTTTATTATTTCTAATAGCTATATCTATTATTGTCTTATTTATAGTTTGTAGCTCAATTTCATCTTTTACTGAATTTTTCCTTATCATAAAGTTATTGTTAGAAGTAGGCATAACTTCAACATAATCATAAAAACTAGCTATTTCATCAATTTCTTCATCTGATTTTCTTCTAAGAACTGCTTGATAAAGCTCGCCAGCCTCACATGCGCTTCCTATCAATAGCCCTTCTCTATGCTTTATCAAAAGGCTTTTTGGTATTCTTGGATTTTTATAAAAATAATCTATATGAGAAGCAGATATAAGCTTATAAAGATTTTTAAGGCCCGTGTAGTCTCTGGCTATAATTGTTATATGATTGCTAGGAATGCTTTTATAATCTAGCTTGCCTAGTTTATCATTTACCATCTCAAAAGTGTTTATATCTTTATCTATTAGCATTTCCATAAACTTGATAAAAACTAGTGCTGTTGCTTTAGCATCATCTACTGCTCTATGATGATTCTCAAGGCTGATTCCAAGATGATTAGTTATTAAGTTTAATTTATGTCTTTTTAAATTAGGAAGCAATATTCTAGATAATTTAAGTGTATCTATATCTTTGTTTTCAAAAGCTAAGTTTAATCGCTTTGCTTTTGCTCTAATAAAGCCCATGTCAAAATCACTGTTATGAGCAACTAAAATGCTACTTCCAACAAATTCTAAAAATCTTGGTAGAACTTCATCTATTGAGGGCTTATCCTTTATTAAGTCATTAGTTATACCGGTGAGTTCTTGAACTTTTAAAGGTATAGGCATATGGGGATTTATTAACTCTCCAAAGCTATCTATTATCTCTTTATTTCTTATTTTTACCGCGCCTATCTCAGTTATTTCATCTGAAGTATTTGAAAATCCCGTAGTTTCTATATCGAAGACTACATATTCATCTTCAAAATCTCCTTCAGTGTCAATCGTTACAATCTTTGACATGTCATTTACGAGATAGCCTTCAACTCCATATAGTATCTTCACACCTTCGTTTTGGCCAACTTCCATAGCTTCTGGAAAAGCTTGGACTACTCCATGATCTGTGATGGCTATTGCTTTGTGACCAAATTCCTTGGCTTTTTTTATAAGAGCTTTAACTCCTGGTATTGCGTCCATTGCTGACATATTAGTATGTGCATGTAGCTCCACTCTTTTTTGAGTGTTTATATCTTTTCTAATTTTTTTTGCTTTAGGTTCAAAATCCTTTGTCATTATTACAATTTCTTTTGCAAAGGCATCGTAGTTCACATCTCCGCTGATTCTTACATAGTCGCCTACTTTTATAGAAATTTCATCATCCTTTGAAAAAACCTTGCAGAAAATAGAACCAGTATAATCTGTAACTGCAAATGTAAAAAGATTTTTGCCATTTTTCAACTCTCTTTTTTCCATCGAAAATACATCTCCTACTACTGAGATAGCATATTCGTTTCCTTTTAAATCTTTTATTGGTAATATTTCTTCATTGGCATCTTTAGCATTCTTGCTTTTTTTGATATAAGCTGATTTATCTGATGGTTTTTTCTCTGCCTTTTCCTTTGATGTGCTAGATACTCTAGTAACTTTATCCAGATTGCTTATAATGTAATTTGTATCTTCTTCTTTAGCTTGGTTGTATAATTTCATGTCAAGCTCTGTACTTGATGATATAATGTTGACCTTATACATGAGGCCTAGTTCTTCTTGAATCATTGCACCTATAGAGTATTCAAGGTTTTTCGAAGTAAGCCTTTTTAGAACAAATTTATCTTTAACATAGATATTTAAGCATTGTTCAGCTTGATTAAAATCTAAGCTCAGAGCGTCTTTATGTAGATATGAAGTGGATGGACATACTTCTGTTATTTTATATTTTATGTTTTCTACGTACTCTATAAGTAAATTTCCCACATCGGAAGTCAAGTTATATCTTGGTTTTAATGATACCCTACTTAGATACTTGAATTGAAGCTTGAGATTACTTTCAGACTCTATTAGCTTAGGCATAGGGATAATCTTATCTGTTTTAAAATAAAGATTTAATTTTTTCTCATTCTTGAAATATACTATGTTATCCAATTCTACTTTAGCATCTATAGTTTCAAGATTTATAAATTTAAAACTCTCCAATTTAAATCATCTCCTATATCTAAATCAACTAGTTATATCCGTAAATAGATAAATTCTAAGTTTAAACTTAGAATTTATCTATTTCCTCTAGCAAAACTTCTATTATAGAAGCTTCATCCACTTTTCTAATTATTTGACCTTTTTTAAATAACAGGGCTTCAGATTTTCCGCCAGCTATTCCAAGGTCAGCATCCCTTGCTTCACCTGGTCCATTGACTGCACATCCCATGATTGCAACTGATATGTTCTTCTTAATGTTAGCTGTTGCTTTCTCAACCTTCTCGGCAAGGCCTATGATATCTATATCAGTTCTAGCGCAGGTAGGACAAGAAATAATTCTTATAGATTCATTATCCAGTCCGATAGACTTTAGTATCTCTTTTGCAACATATATTTCCTCTACTGGATCAGCAGTTAATGAAACTCTTATAGTATCTCCAATTCCATTTAGAAGCATATAACCAATTCCAATAGATGATTTTACAGTTCCTGCTTTTAAAGTTCCTGCTTCAGTTATCCCTAAATGTAGAGGATAATCGCTTTTGCTTGAAAACAGCTCATAGGCTTTTATAGTAGTTTCAATATCGCTTGCTTTTAAGGACACAGCTGTGTTGTAAAAGTCGTATTTTTCTAGTATTTTTATATGTCTAAAAGCACTTTCTACCATAGCCTCAGGAGTTCTTCCCATAGAATCTAAAAGATCTTTTTCCAAAGAGCCTGCATTAACTCCAATTCGAATTTTTATGTTTCTTTTCTTAGCTTCATTTACAACCTGAATAACTTTTTCTTCATTTCCGATATTTCCAGGATTGATTCTAAGTCCATGAACTCCATTTTTTATAGATTCAAGTGCCAATTTATAATCAAAATGAATATCTGCAACTACTGGAATATTTACATTTGAAATTATTTCACCAATAGCCTGAGCACTTTCACTGTTAGGCACAGATACTCTGACAAGCTCGCAACCAGCTTTTTCTAGTGCTTTTATTTGAGCTATAGTCGCCTTGGCATCTGAGGTTTTTGTATTTGTCATAGATTGAATTACTATAGGCGAATCTCCCCCTATTGTAATATCTTTAACATATATTTTCTTTGTTTTTGTTCTTTGCATTAGTATTCTCCTTAACCAAATATCCTCAAGATATCCTTAGAGGTTATAAATAGCATTAATGCTAAAAGTAGTATCATCCCTATCATATGAACAAAGCCTTCTTTTTCTGGGTCTATTTTTTTGCCCCTTACAAGCTCTATTGCTTGAAATACAATACGGCTACCATCTAAAGCAGGTATTGGAAGTAGATTTATTAGCCCTAAATTCAAGCTTATTATAGCTGCTAATGATATTACATTGGCAAAACCAGTTCTAGCAGCTTCGCCTACTGCGCTTATTATTCCAACTGGTCCAACTACACCTTCGTCACCAGCTTGTCCAGTGAAGAGCTTTCCTAAAAAGCTTAACATGTCAGTAAGCATGAGTATAGTTTGATTTGTTCCAAATACTAAAGATTTTCCTGGGCTTTTTTCAGAAGCAGGTGATATTCCTACTACCTTTCTGCCTGCTTGCTCTACTGCATCTACATCTATAACTTTCTGCTCATTATTCCTCTCAATTGTAAATTCTAAATCATTGTCAGGAGAGCTTTGTATTGCATCTGTAACAGACTGCCATGAATCTATTTTCTTATCATCTATCATTATAATTTTATCGCCGACTTCCAATCCAGAATTAGAAGCTGGCATATTTTCTACAAGCGCTCCGATTTTATTTACTGGAACTCCAATCATCATAAATAAAAATGACATTAATACAATTGTAAGAATAAAATTCATAAATGGACCAGCAAATATTATAGCCATTCTCTTAAGAGGATGCTTGTTGTTAAAGCTATTTGGGTCCTCACTTTCACTATCTTCTCCTTCCATTCTTACATATCCGCCAAGCGGAAGTGCTCTTAAGGAATATTCTGTTTCTTTTTTTGTTTTGCTATATAGCTTTGGCCCCATTCCTACAGAAAATTCATGTACAGTAACACCAAAATACTTTGCAGTAAAAAAATGTCCCATTTCATGAACTGTAACTATGACTCCAAAAACTATCAGTGCAATTATTATAGTCATTAAATTCATTATTTCACCTTTTCTATATCAACTTTGAAATTTTATTATTAACATATCGTCTTGCCCATTTATCTGCTTCCAGTATTTGATTCAAATCTGGATTATTGATTGAATCATGAGAAGAAAGTGCTTCGCTTATTATGTTTGATATATCATAAAATTTTATTTTATCATTCAAAAATTCATATACCAATTCTTCATTCGCTGCATTAAGAACAGACAGATAGGTTCCTTCTTTTTCAAGAGCATCAAATGCAAGCTTTAAGCATGGAAAGCATTGGTAGTCTGGTTTTTCAAACGTGAGATTATTATACTTTATAAAATCCAGTCCATCTTCTTGAGAATCTAATCTTTGAGGATAGCCAAGAGCATATTGAATAGGTCCCTTCATATTTGGAGTACCTAGCTGAGCTTTTATACTTTTGTCTTTAAACTCAACCATGGAATGTATTATGCTTTGTGGGTGTACAAGAACCTCTATTTTTTTTATGTCTAAATCAAATAGCCATTTTGCCTCTATTACTTCTAAACCTTTATTCATAAGAGTGGCTGAGTCTATTGTTATTTTTTGCCCCATACTCCAATTTGGATGTTTTAAAGCATTGCTCTTAGTCATCTGCGATATAGTTTCTTTATCCAGCCCTCTAAATGGTCCTCCTGAAGCTGTTAGAATAATTTTATTAATATCGCTAGTGTTTTCGCCCACTAGACACTGAAAAATAGCACTATGCTCACTATCTACAGGAATAATAGCCACATTGTGTTTTTTTGCTTCGTCCATAACTAGTTTCCCAGCAGTTACTAGTGTTTCTTTATTTGCTAAAGCGATAGTAGTTCCTCTTTTTATAGCAGTAAGCGTGGGAATAAGTCCTATCATGCCTACTACCGATGTAAGAAGTATATCATTTTGCTTTGCATCAGCAATTGTATTCAAACCATCTATCCCATAGCAAAGCTCTATATTGTAATCTAAATCCAGCTTATCAACCTTAGACTTTAAATCTGAATATTTAGCTTCATCATAAATACATACAATTTTAGGGTTAAATTCTATTATTTGATTTATAAGTATATCTACGCTACTATTTGCTGATAATCCAAATACCTCAAATTTATCTTTATGATTTCTTATAACATCTAAAGTCTGGGTTCCAATAGAACCAGTCGATCCTAGAATAGATATTATTTTCATGGTTACACCTGCTTTTAATTAATTTTTATATATTTTATATCAGCTTTGCAATAAACATCACTATATAAGTAAATGGCGCTGTGAATATAATGCTGTCTATTCTATCTAGCATTCCTCCATGTCCAGGTATAAGATTTCCATAATCTTTTACACCTAGCTTACGTTTAAAAGAAGATGCAAATAAGTCTCCTGCTTGAGATATTACGCTTCCTATTAGCGCTGAGACTCCTATAAGCAAGATATACTCAGGATGTACGAAATAAGCATATACAGTCGATATTATAATACAGCCAATTATACCTCCTATAGCCCCTTCTATAGTTTTTTTAGGGCTAACCTTTGGCATAAGTTTATGCTTTCCAAAAGCAAAACCTGCAAAGTAAGCACAGGTATCTGTTGCCCATGCAAAAATAAAAATATACCAAATGAAATCAAACGATGCCTCTCTAACAACAATCACACTGCTAAGAGCAACCGTTATATAAACAAAAGTTAAGATGCTTACCGAAATATCCTCTACTGTTTTTTTTCCAAAAATAAGAAGGATGCTCTCGCCCACTACAAGTATAAATAGCAAAACAGGTAGCACCGACCATATATTTAGCCAGCTAGGAACTAAAAATAATATTGTTATAATATATAAAATTGCATTTGTTGGTTTAATCCCCGATTCTGCAAATGCATTTGTAAATTCTTTAATTGATATTAATGCAACAAGTAAAACTGCTAGCTTTGTTACAAGTCCTCCATATATGATAACGAAGAAAAATATCGGAAGAAGAACTAGTGCAGATATAATTCTGACTTTCAAAATACCCCTCCTAACTTATGGTGCCGAATCTTCTATCTCTATTTTGATAATCAAAAATTGCTTTATATAAATCTTCTCTTTTAAAATCTGGCCAGTTTATGTCAGAAAACCAAAATTCGGCATAGGCTGCTTCCCACATTAAAAAGTTAGAAAGTCTTAATTCTCCGCTTGGTCTTATAATTAAATCAGGGTCTGGTAACAATCTAGTGCTTAGGTAATTCCTCATAAAGTCTTCATCAACACTATCAATATCAATACCCTTTTCTCTTTCCTCTAATATTATATTTTTTACAGCTGTCATAATATCATTTCTGCTTCCATAATTCAAAGCAAGCGACATTACAACACCAGTATTATTCTTAGTTTTTTCAATAGATTCGCAAAGTTCATCATAAATTAGCTTTGGTAGCTTTGAGTAATCCCCAATTGCATTTATTCTAACATTATTTTTATCTAGCTCTTTTGTTTCTTTTTTTAAGTACTCAAGTAATAACTTCATAAGAGCGCTTACTTCCTCTTCTGGCCTATTCCAGTTTTCAGTGGAAAAAGCATACAGGGTCAAATATTCAACCTTAAGCTCGTTGCAAGCCTTTACAATATCTCTTATTGTTTCCACTCCAGCTTTATGGCCAAAGCTTCTTGGAAGCATTCTTTTCTTAGCCCAACGTCCATTTCCATCCATTATTATACCAATATGGCTAGGTATATTACTTTTATCTATTTTATCATAATAACTCAAAGATATCATTCCTTTAATATGAAGTTACCCCGACCAAAAGGCCGGGGTTTTTTATATAGCAGTTTTAAAATAGGACAAAACCACCTGTATTTCACCATTATCGTAATTTGCTTTTACTGCATACTCTTCAGTTAAGATGTCTGAATCTTTATGACCTTTTGTGTGTGAAAAACTAACAACTAGATTATTTTCTTTCGCATAGTCCAGTATATATAATTTAGATTTACCAATAAGTCTATGACAAATATTGTCCATTAAACCTCCATTATATCCTTCTCTTTTTTTGCCAGCATATCATCTATCATCTTGATATGAGAATCAGTAAGCTTTTGCACTTCATCCTGAGCTTTTTTTGAATCATCTTCAGTTAGCTCAGAAGTTTTTTCCATTTTTTTAATTGCTTCGTTTGCTTCACGTCTTTCATTTCTAATCGCAACCTTAGCTTGTTCTCCAGTTTTAGCTACTAGTTTTATAAGATCTTTTCTTCTTTCTTCAGTAAGCTGCGGTATGTTAATTCTAATTGAATTACCATCATTTGTAGGATTGAAGCCTAAATCTGAACTAAGAATAGCTTTTTCAATACTTCCCATAGCACTTTTATCCCATGGTTGAATAAGTATAGTTCTAGGTTCAGGTGATGATACTCCAGCCATTTGCTTAAGCGGAGTCATAGTTCCATAGTAATCAACCATCACACGATCTAACATATTTGGATTTGCTCTTCCTGCTCTAATAGTGAGTAGTTCATCTTTTAAAACAGCAATCGTTTTTTCCATTTTTTCTTCAAGTTTCTTGTGGATATCGAGTTTCATACTTAATCCCCCTTTACTATAGTTCCAATATTTTTTCCTTTAACCACTTCTATTATATTATTTGGATCTTCAAGTGAAAATACCCTAATAGGAATATTATTATCCATACACAATGATGTCGCTGTTGAGTCCATTACTTTAAGCCCTTTGTTTAAAACATCCATATAAGTTAACTCGTCAAATTTAACTGCATCTGGATTAAGCACTGGGTCACTATCATAAACGCCATCAACTTTTTTAGCTAAAAGAATTACATCCGCCTCTATTTCTGCTGCTCTAAGTGCTGCAGTAGTATCAGTAGAAAAATATGGATTGCCTGTTCCTGCTCCAAAAATCACTACTCTTTGCTTTTCAAGATGTCTTATAGCTCTTCTACGAATATAAGGTTCAGCAATCTGTCTCATTTCTATTGCAGTTTGCACTCTAGTCACTACGCCTTCATTTTCAAGAGATGATTGAAGTGCAAGAGAGTTAATCACAGTTGCAAGCATGCCCATGTAATCACCTGTTGTTCTATCCATACCTTCACCGCTTCGGCCTCTAAAGATATTTCCTCCACCAACAACAATTGCCACTTCTACACCCATATCCATCAAGGTTTTTATAGATTTAGCTATAGAATTAAGTACAGAATTTTCTATTCCATAGCCTTTATCTCCAGCCAATGCTTCACCACTTAGTTTTAGCAGAACTCTTTTATATTGTGTACTTGTCATAAATTCCTCCCAAAGAACCGGTTTTGAAAAAAGAGAACACAACGGGTGTTCTCTTTTAGATTATAATATTAGTTACCTAATTGCTTAGCAACTTCTTCTGCAAAATTTTCTGATTTCTTTTCAAGGCCTTCTCCAACCTCGAATCTTTCAACTGCTACTACTTTTATTTCAACGCCTAAAGCTTTTGCAGTATCTGCAACAACATCTTTAACTGCTTTGTCAGAGTCTTTTACAAATGTCTGCTCAAGTAGACAAACTTCTTTAAGTTGCTTTTGTAATCTTCCTTCAACCATTTTTTCAACTATGTTCTGTGGTTTTCCTTCATTAAGAGCTTGCTGAATAAGAATTTCTCTCTCATGGCTAATGTAGTCTTGGTCTACATCGTCACGAGAAATATATTTTGGATTCATAGCTGCAACTTGCATTGCTATATCTTTTCCTAGTTCATCTAATTTCTCAGAATCACTTGCAGCTTCTAGTTTAACTAATACTGCTATTTTACCAGCTCCGTGAACATAACCTGAAATTCTTCCAGCTTCTATTGATAGAGCTGAGAATCTTCTTACGTTCATATTTTCACCGATTTTAGCAATTTTAGATGTAAGCTCAGCTTCAACTGTAACTCCATCAGCATACTCAGACGCAAGAAGTGCTTCTAAATCTTTAGGCTCTTTTTCCATTGCAACTTTAGTAACATTAGCTACAAAAGTTTGGAACTCTTCGTTTTTAGCAACGAAATCTGTTTCTGAATTTACTTCAGTCATGGCAGCTTTTTTTCCATCTTCAGATATCATCATTCCAACTAATCCTTCAGCTGCAATACGATCTGATTTTTTAGCCGCTTGAGAAAGTCCTTTTTCTCTTAGGATATCTATAGCTCTTTCCATGTTACCTTCTGCTTCAGTTAATGCCTTCTTGCAATCCATCATTCCAGCACCAGTTTTTTCTCTTAACTCTTTAACCATACCTGCTGTAATAGCCATAATATCTCCTCCTGTACATTAGTAAGGGTAAGGGCTTGCCCTTACCCAATTTATATTATTCAGCTTCTACTACTTCTGCTTCTACAGCAGCTTCTTCAGTAGATGTAGTTTCTTCAATTTGTCCTTGCTTTGCTTCGATAATAGCTTGTGAAATAGTAGACGCAATAAGTTTTACTGCTCTGATTGCATCGTCATTTCCTGGGATTGGGAAGTCAATTTCATCTGGGTCACAGTTTGTATCTACGATACCAACAACTGGAATTCCTAATTTGTGAGCTTCTTTAACAGCTATTCTTTCTTTTCTAGGGTCAACTATGAAAATAGCGCCTGGAACTTCTGGCATATCTTTAATACCGTTAAGGTATTTCTCTAGTTTTTCTTTTTCGTTCATAAGTTGGATTACTTCTTTTTTAGGAAGTACATCAAAAGTTCCATCTTCTTGCATTTTTTCAAGCTCTCTTAATCTATCTATTCTTTTTTTGATAGTTTGGTAGTTTGTTAGCATTCCACCTAGCCATCTTTCATTTACATAGTACATTCCTGATCTTTCAGCTTCTTCTTTGATAGAATCTTGAGCTTGCTTTTTAGTTCCAACGAAAAGAATTGGCTTTCCAGTTTCAGCAACTTCTCTGATAAAGCTATAAGCTTCTTCAATTTTCTTTACTGTTTTTTGTAAATCAATGATGTATATTCCATTTCTCTCTGTGAATATAAATCTTGACATTTTAGGGTTCCATCTTCTAGTCTGGTGACCAAAATGAACTCCCGCTTCTAACAATTGCTTCATACTTACTACTGACATTTAATTTCCTCCTTGGTTTTTTACCTCCGTCCCTTTCATCTTTTCAAGAAGCCTTTCGGCACCGCCTCAAAAATTAAGGAACGTGTGTGATTTAATTCCTCTAATATAATATAGGAAAGTTGAAACAAAATCAAGAATAATTTATATATGTATAATAAAATTACGGCATTTTAATATTTAATTTGATAGCACGTCTACAATTTCTCTAAGTGAACTATTTACTTTAAAGCTTTTAGTCCCAGATTTAATTTTAGTACTCCTGTCAATCATATATTGAAATTTTTCAAAAGCATCTTCATCAACAATTACTTTTTCTTTAGCTAAAACTTCTCTAATTCTAAGGCTTTTTTCATCGTATAATTTAAGTGCATTTGTATGCTTTGGAACTATTCCATAATCTACAAGATATTTCTCAGCTTCTAGCTTATCGTATTCTAATATCTCTAAAATAAGCATTATATCATTCTTATGAGGATAAATGTTCCCCTCTACAAGCTTATCGGCAATCTCTTCATGTGAATCGTTTTGATTTATAGTTATTTCAGCTTTAGCAGGTTCTTTTGTATCTTTGCCAGCTAATTCTTTAGCTTCTTTTTTATTTGTTTCTTCTGCTTTTACATCTAATTGAGCTTGAAGATTGGTTTTTTCTTCCAAAAGACTTTCATAGCTTTTTTTTAAATCAATTAACGCTTTTTCATTAGTACTTGTATCAAAGATAAGAACATTTAAAAATGCCATTATAATAATTCCCATAGCAACCCCGAGTAAATATGTAGCTATTTTCTTTTCCATAATGATTATCTATTTCCTCTCATCTTCATAATCAAGTCAATTTCTTTAACGCTTCTATTCATCGCTTTAGCCATATCAATATTGCTCATACCTTGTTTAGAAAATTTGCTTATCACGTCATCATCAGTTTCTAGCTTAGTTTCAATTGATTGAAGTTCAGTTTTAAGTTTATCAATTTCGCTAATTATCTGATTAGTTGAGCGATGAATTAAAATCAGTTCTCCCTGAAGATTATCCTCATCAGGTTTCGTGTCGTCTTTTTTTGCAAGCATCAAAAAAGATATAATATTAAGTACAAAAGCTACCCCTAATAAAATTAAAACTACACTTTGCGACATATTCCCTCCTAATTTAATTCTTGTGAATCACTATATCTCCATCTTGGACATATAGCTTTGATGCTCCTGTTTCATCTTTTATATATCTGCTGTATCTACCTATCGTAATTTTTACTCCAGGATAAATTTTATCTTTAACTTGCATCATGCCATATCTAATCTCGCTAAGCTGCTTTTCTATTTTTTGAATTTCAGTCTCAACTATACTAATATTTTGAACAGTCTTATTATAATCTTCTAACATTTTTACAAAAGAAATTTTCTTTATGTTATCCATTAAACCTCTTTGCAACAGTTGTTTTCCTGTCTCAATAGTAGGCTGTAAATCTTTTAATTTCTTTTCATTTGAATGAAGTTCATCTCTATATGCATCAAGCTTATTTTTCTGTGAAGGATCTAGCCCAATTTCAATAATCGTCTTTGTTCCCATATACGAACCAATAACCTGTGCATTAATTTCATTTTTAACTTTTATCTCTCCACCAACTATAAGTCCTTTTTTTCCTTTTACAACTAGATTTGAACCGCAACTAATATTACTATGTACTACAAAATCAGTTATTATATCTCCATCAGAAAATACGCAAGCGTTTTCAATGAATCTACATATTGTGCTTCCACTTACTTTTATAGATGATTTTGCATTTCCTTGAATTCCACCTTTAACTACTAAATCTCTTCCGACTACTATATTAGCCGCTTCAATTACTCCATTCACTTCAAGACTTCCTGCGCAGTTAACTTCGAATCCTGTTTTTATATCCCCATTCACAACTACATCTCCACCAAAGTGAATATTCCCTGTGCTAGTATCTATATTGCCTTTAATGCTCAGAACGTCGTTAACTTGAAGCTTATCTCCTGCATATTCAAGTCTTCCCTCTTTTGTTGAAATTAAACTAGTCTTATCTTCGGATTCTACAACATTTTTACCATATTTAAAAACAGCTTCCTTGCCAGAAACCGCGGGAATTTCTTCCCCTTTTAAATTTTTACCTCCCTTGCCTTTAGTAGGAGGAATTTTCTTCGCTAAAACATCGCCTTTATTTACTTGGACAAACCATCCTAATTCTTTAAAATTTATATTCCCTTTATCATCTTGATTAAGGGATATTGAGTTTTTTATTCTATGAGTATACTGTATATAACCATCATCACCCTTTTGAGGCATATCAGCTTCAGCAACCATAACTGATTTTTGATAAACTCTAGAATCTATCATATCTTGAATAATATTTCTCTGTATTCCATACACTACTTCTTTTTCTCTCAAGAAGCTTTCAATATCCTCAATAGTCAGGTTTTTGTCAGGAATTTCATCAGTATCCAGAGAAATTTCCAGGTATGCTTTCATATAATCTTTTGTTACAACCAAGTTAAGGGTGTAGTCATCTATTATTTTATCAAAATTAATTCGCTGAAACATTAACCACTGCCTCCTTAGTGCTGAAATTGCTTTCGCATTTTAGATATAGCTTTGCTGTGAATTTGAGAGACTCTTGATTCAGAAATATTTAATATTTCTCCAATTTCCTTGTAGGTCAATCCCTCATAATAATATAAGTTAATAATAAGCTGTTCTCTTTCATTAAGCTCGCTAATTGTTCTTTCTAATTCCTTTACTGTATCATTATAAACAGTCAAATCCTCTGGGCTTGATTCTAGACTTTCATCTTTTAACTGAATTTTGAAAGATTCATTAAAATCATCTTCTATAGATAGAACATTATATACTGAAGTCTCCTCAAT
Organism: Acetoanaerobium sticklandii; assembly: GCF_000196455.1. Classification (NCBI taxonomy): domain Bacteria; kingdom Bacillati; phylum Bacillota; class Clostridia; order Peptostreptococcales; family Filifactoraceae; genus Acetoanaerobium; species Acetoanaerobium sticklandii. Next base: position 1,843,369 of record NC_014614.1, read on the forward strand.
TAATGTGAGAACTTCTTGTTCTGATTTGCCTAAATATTTTGCAATTTCTTGATATGAAGCTTCTCTTCCATACTTAGACTCTAAAGCTTCATTCGCATCTTTTAAAATTTTAGATTTCTGCCTAATAGACCTAGGTATCCAGTCTAAATTTCTAATTTGATCAATTATGGATCCCCTTATTCTAATAGATGCATATGTTTCAAACTTAATATTTTTAGTAGGATCATACTTATCTATAGCATCTATTAACCCAATCACTCCATAACTCATTAAATCATCATATTCAATATTGCTTGCATAATAATTATAGAGCTTTCCTGCAATTATCTTCACGAGATTAATATATTCCTCTATAATTACTTTTTTAATTTCTTTCTTTTTCTCCAAATCTTCCTCTTGTGAAAATCTCTCCCACATATCAATTTGCCTAGTCATTTTCAATCCCCCTTTTCTCAATTATCTGGGGTCCAGTCCTTAAATTCATCATCCGCATCTAATGAAGACGCTTCCTTTAAAATCTGTTTAATTTCTTCTTCCGATTCTGTAGGTACAACTAAATCTATGATACTTTCATCCTCTTTTTTATTTTTTAATGTTTTAATTATTAGTCCTATTATCAATATTATTAAATTAATTCCAACAGCTAAAAATAGTATGTTTTTTAAAAATATAAATAGGCTCCAATGCTTGAGCAAAGATATAAATAAAATAGTCATAGACAATATATAATTTAGTAATATCCACAGCATAAAATATTTTCCCATGACAGCTCCTTCGAAACCTTTTGATTTTATTAGTTTTATATAATATGCTCCCCTTTACCAATACTTTTTATGTTTAGCTGTTGGTTATTACAATCAAATTTGATAGTTCTACCATGATTTCCTAGAACATCTTCTGCAATTATTGGTATATTTAAGGATTTAAGCTTTTCTTTAACCGCTATTACATTTCGTTTCCCTATATTTAAGCTTTCTGTATTAAGCGAAACGCTGAACATTTGAGCTCCTCCAGCTATTTTTGCTTTAAGAGATGTTTTGGATACCTTTAGCTTTAATAGTTCATCCATCATTAAATCTATGCAGGTGTCAGCAAACTTCATTTTATTAGAATTATTCTTTATTTCCAAGCTGGAAGGCAACATTATATGAGCCATTCCAGCTATTTTTTTTGAGGAATCATATATAATGACTCCAACACAAGATCCTAATCCTAATGTTATTAAAACTTCTTCTCCCGAAGCAACTTTGTAGTCTGCCATGCCTACTTTAATATTTTTATCCATTCCCTAGCACCCCTAAGCTTCTAAATAAGGTGTCAAACGATGTCAAGTCTGGCATAAAGAAGAAGTAGCATTTAATTTTTTCATCATCAATTTCTAGCTTGTTTTCAATTAATATTAACTTATCACTTTCAAGTCCATATTCCACAGCAGGTACACTTAGAATTGAACTCACCATATCGATATTAACTGCTGGAACTGAAATATTTATATTTAGTGATGTCATCATTGATATTGATGTCACATATCCACTAGACATTATATTGCCAAGCTCTTGAATAACTGATGACTCTATTTCATTATAAATATCACTCTCTGGTTTTTTTCCAAAAAGTATTCTAACTAGGTTATCAGAAGATGCTTTATCTAGTAATGTTAGAATTGTTCCATTAATATCTCCGTTGAAGTTAATATACACACCAACTGTTATTTCTTCTTCATCTTCAAAAATTTCCACAACTTTTTCAGTTTCAATTACTTCAATATTTGGAACTTCCATGTTAACTGATTTATTTATCATCTTTGAAAGTGAAGTCGCTGCATTCCCCGAGCCTATATTCCCTATTTCCTTTAAAACATCTAAATATAAGCCGTTAATATTATCCATACTAAAATCCATAATATTCTCCCAACTAAGATGTAAGTTTTAATGTTCCAATATCTTATCTACATCTAACAATATTATCATTTGATTTTCTACTTTCCCTATACCTTTTACGAATGTATCTGACAAGTTCTCTTCAAAAGTTCCATAACTAATAGATGACGGAGGTATATCTTTTACTTCAGAAGCTGAATCCACAATATACCCTATCATTAGGTCTTGTTTTTTATTAACTATTATTCTTGTCTCAGAATCGTAGTCTTTACCTGGAAGACCAAGCCTGTCTCTCAAATCAATAATTGGAACAATTTCACCTCTAAGGTTAATTACACCTTTTATATAGTTTTGAGTTTTAGGGACTCTAGTTATTTCCATTATTCGCTCAATGGTTTCTACATTTTCAATTTTGATACCATAGTATTCATCTGCTAATCTAAAAATAACAAATTGATTATCATTCATAAACCTTTCACCTCCTTAAATTAAAACAGTGAATTTGTATCTATAATCAGTGCTACTCCACCATTACCAAGAATAGTAGCTCCAGCTATTTCTTTTACAAAGTTCAAGTATCTTCCAAGAGATTTTATAACTATTTCTTGCTGCCCAATCAATGAATCAATGATAAGGCCTATTTCTTTGTCACCTTTTTTTACAATAACAACTGTTGCTTCACCTTGAGTTCTCTTTTGTTCTTTGCAATCTAGTACTTCAGAAAGTCTTAATAGAGGCAATGGATTATATCTATAAAGTATAACCTCTTTTTGTTCTATTAGTCTAATTTCCTCAATGTTTATGTCTGTTATTTCTTTTATGTTATTAAGAGGAATCGCATACTTTTCTTCACCTACTATTACAAGTAAAGCTTGAATTATAGCAAGGGTAAGCGGAAGTCTGATTATGAATCTTGAACCTTTATCTTTTTCTGTCTCAATTTCTACATTTCCTCCGAGAGCTTCGATTTTAGTTAGAACAACATCCAATCCAACTCCACGTCCAGATATATCAGATACTTTATCAGCTGTACTAAAGCCAGGTGCAAATATAAGCTCTGCAGCTTTGTTGGCATCCATTTCTCTCGCTTGTTCAGTTGTTATTAATCCCTTGTCTATGGCTTTTTGCTTAACCTTTTCAACATTAATTCCTGCCCCATCATCTGATACTTCAATAACAACAGTGTTTCCATCAGGATATGCATTAAGATTAACTCTACCTTTTTCACTTTTACCTTTTTCAAGCCTTACTTCTGGAATCTCAATTCCATGGTCAATTGAGTTCCTTAATAAGTGAATTAATGGATCTCCAATTTCATCTATAACTGTTCTATCTACTTCTGTCTCTTCGCCTGACATAAACAGCTCTATTTCCTTATTTAAATCTTTAGATAAATCTCTTACCATCCTTGGAAAGCGATTAAATACTCTTTCAACAGGAACCATTCTAACCTTTGTAACTGCATCGTGAAGGCTAGTTGTTATTCTCTCAAGATATTCAACTGCGTCATTCATATTCTGTTGATTTGAGCTTATTTCATCGTCTTCTAGTCTAGTTTTAACAATTATTAGTTCACTTACAAGGTTCATTAAATTATCTAATCTATCAATATCAACCCTTACAGTTTTACCGGTTTTGTTTTTCTTTGAAGAAGAGTCTGTTTCTGCTTGTTTTTCTTGAGTTGCTCCATTTTTAGCATCGGATTTATTTTCATGGATTTGACTTTGTTTTATGTCTTCAAACTGGTTTTGATTATCACCTTGAGCTTCAATTAACTCTGAAGCAGATGATTTTCCTATACTTTCTTTTGATATATCAAATAGAGAAATCTCAACTTTTTCAATTTCAGAAACTTCCATAACAATTTTTTGAACTTCATCAGACGATAACTTGCTTGAATATAAAACTGTAAAGTTATCATCAAATTTTTCATCTTCTATATCATCGGAAGATGGACTAGAATAAACTATTTCGCCTTTACTTTCAAGAGACTTGAATACTAGAAAGGCTCTAGCTGCTTTTAACATACACCCGTCTTCTAATTTTATCCATAGTTTGAATACTTTAAATCCATTTTCAGCCATCTCAGTAGCTACACTAATTATGGTATCTCGATCTTCCTCACTGATTTCTATGTCATGATTATTATCAAAGTCCTTTTTGGGTTGATCAGAAGCTTTTGTAGAACCTCCTCTTTGGTTTTCAATATCATCCAATCTTGCTATTATATTTTTTATATCAATTTTCTTTTCTTTTCCTGTAGTTTCAATGCTTTTAACTTCTTCTTCTAAAATATCAAGCCCTTCAAATAATATATCCACCATTTCAGAGGTTGTCTGAAGTTTATGCGATCTTATTCCATCTAAAATATTTTCCATTTTATGAGTAAGTGAAGCAATTGTTTCAAAACCCATTGTCGCAGACATGCCCTTTAATGTATGCGCTATTCTAAAAATTTCATTTACTGTCTCTAAATTTTCAGTGTTTGCTTCATAATCCATTAAGCACTGGTTCAAATTCTGTAAATGTTCCTTAGATTCGTCTATAAATATATCAATATATTGTTCAAAATCTAGCATATTACACCCCCAACATTTTATTAAGCTCAGCGGCTATCTTATTAAGTGGCAAAATCTTATCAACTTTACCTGTTGCTATAGCTGATTTCGGCATTCCGAACACTACACAAGTTGACTCATCTTCAACTATCGTTGTAGATTTTTTTATAAGTTTTAATTGTTCCATGGCTTTAGCTCCATCAGCCCCCATCCCTGTCATTATTACAGTTATTATATCATTAGTTGGAACATCACATAACGAATAAAACAATGCGTCAACAGATGGTTTATGTCCTGATACGTTTGGTCCATCATCGAGTCTTATTCGGTATTTATTTTTTGAGAAAGCCTCAATCTTTAAATGCCTATCTCCAGGAGCTATATATACAGTAGCATTTTCAACTATTTCGTTGTCTTCAGCTTCTTTTACCCTGATTCTAGAAATAGAATCAAGTCTATCAGCCAACGATTTGGTGAAGCCTTTTGGCATGTGCTGTACTATTAATACTGGTGCAGGAAAACTGCCTGATAGATTGCTAATCACTTCTTGTAAAGCTCTTGGTCCTCCTGTAGATGTCCCTATTGCAACAATTTTTTTTATATCACTATTTTTGATGCTTGAATTCATACTACTTGATTCAGTATAACTTATTTTATTATCTTTTGGTCTAATCGCTGCTATTTTATTTACTCTAACTTTTGAAGCTTCTTTAACTTTATCAATTATGCTATCTTGAATATCTGCCGATGAGCTGATTTTGAAAATATTAGTTGGCTTAGCTAAAAAATTCACAGCTCCTAGGTCTAATGCTTTAAATGTCATCTCCGCTCCTTCTTTTGTTAATGAGCTCAACATGACAACAGGAGTCGGCCTTACTCTCATAATTTCTTTCAGAGTTGCTATACCGTCCATTACAGGCATCTCTACATCAAGTGTGATTACATCAACATAGCTAGACTCTAAAAATTCAATAGCTTCTTTTCCATTTTTAACCGCTGCAACTACTTTAATAGATGCGTCAATTTCTAATAAGTCTTTCAACATTTTTCTTATGAAGGCAGAATCATCTACAATTAATACTTTAATACTTTGCATTCTACATCCCTCTTTTAATAAGCATTCTTTGCTGAAGAAATAAATATTTAATTAAATCATTTCTATCTATTTCAATTATATCCAAAAATTCAATGCCTACTTCATTTTTATTGTCAATTGAGTTAAATTTTGTTCTAACTTGGGATTTAAGATTGTAAGTTCTATCTTCAAGTTCAAAGCTTACATGGATGATTTCTCCTTCATTTAAATCTGCATCCGTTATCATTCTAAGGCCTCCACCGCTTATATCCTTAGTAAAGCCAGAATGCATAGTATCATCATTTGATTTAATTATTTGAATTGGAACAAGTAAATCTAGTCTGAAATAATTCCTTCTTTGCCCTTTGATTATTTCACTTATTTTTTTAATATACATTAAAGGAACTTTTCCAGTGATTTTTCTAACAACTTCTGCTTCAAACTCTAACATACCACTCTCGTTATTATTATATATTATAGTAATTTTTGTCCCATTTAATAGAGTTACTAATTGAGAATTTTTTATAGGAACTGCAACTGCAAGTTCTCCATTTACATCAACATCCATAAGTTGACTTACATACTCAACTTTTTCGCCAGTCATTTTAATTCTTATTATTATTAATTTTTGACCAATTTGGGGAAAATTTTTATCTTTCATCATGCACCTCCTCCAACAAATAGTCCTTTAAGCTTTTTAATAAAGCTATTGAAGCCTTTCTGAGAAACTGGCATATTAAGAAGTTTTTCTGAAATACTATGAATCCCTTGGCTTGCTTTGGCTTTAGGGTTATTAAGATAAAAAGGAACTTGTTTTTTTACAGATTTAGTAACATTATCATCATCTAAAATTCCACCTAAATATTCTATATTCATATCTAAAAACTTTTTTGACACTGAACTTAACTTCATATATACATTTTCAGCCTCATTAATGTCATCAGCTCTATTTGCTACTAAACTAATTTTTTTTTGCTTATCAATGTTAGATATTATTTTTATTAGTGCATAAGCATCAGCTATTGCTGGCGGTTCACAAGTCGTTATTACTATAAGTTCCTCGGATGCTTCAATAAATGCTGTAACTGATTTTGAAATACCTGCTCCAGTATCTATTAAAATATAATCAGCCATATCTTTAAGTCCATTTATTTCATTTAATAATTTATTCATATCATAAAATGATAATTCTGCCATAGACTGTATTCCTGATCCTCCAGAAATTATACCAATTTCCATTGGTCCTTTGGTTATGACATTTTTAATACTTGTGTTTTTTGTTATAACATCTAGTAAAGTAAACTTTGGCATAATACCTAGAAGTATTTCGACATTAGCAAGACCTAAATCTGCATCTATTACTATTACCTTTTTCCCTTGAGATTGAAGAGCAATAGCAAGATTAATTGTGAAATTACTTTTCCCTACCCCACCTTTTCCGCTAGATATACATATCACTCTAGTAGATGAGTTATTTATTTTTTCATTTCGCTCTGAATTTTTTTTAAACACAACTGCTTCTCTAAGCCTTTGAGCTTGATCGAAATTCTGCATCCTAGATCTCCCTTAAAAATTCATTTACAAACTTATTAAAATCAAAGATTTCTATATCGTCTGGAACATTCTGTCCATAGGTAATGTAAGAAACTGGTTTATTTGCTGCATTTATAATATCAAAAACTAATCCTTCTCTAGATGTTTCATCCATCTTTGTAATTACTATGCTGAAATCATCAATAAAACTATATGCTTCTAATATATCTTTTATATCTTCTTTATTAAAATTCGCACTTAGAACAAGAAAAACCTCTTTTTCATCAATACTTTCTATTATTTCTTCTAATTCAATCATGTGGACTTTGTTTCTATGACTTCTTCCTGCTGTATCAATGAATATTGAATCTCTGCTTTCAAGTCTTTTAACAGCTTCAGATACATCAGCCTTATCATATGCAACCTCTATAGGGCAATTTAATATCTCTGCGTATGTTCTCAACTGCTCTACTGCAGATATTCTATATGTATCTAGAGTCATAAACCCAATACGTTTGCCTTCTTCAATAGCTAAATTTGATGCTATCTTTGCAAGAGTAGTTGTTTTACCAACTCCCGTTGGTCCAACAAACACGTTATATTTCTTTAAGAATTTCATGTTATTTTCACTAAAATTATTAAATCTTTCATTGATCACTTTAAATATACTGTCTCGATTACAATCATTGTACTTTGATAATGCTTCATTGACTATTTCTTCCGAAAGTAAACTAGATATCCCTTTTTCTACCAGTTTATTTGAATGCTTTGTTTTTAACTCATGAATTACTTCATCTTCTTCTGTTTTAAATGTCTGAACAAATCTCTCATTTAGGTCTTTTATCACAGTCTTTATTTCATCTATGTCTTTTGTTATGTCGGCATTGCTACTTACCTTATTAACCTGCATCGGTTTTTGATAAATTTTATTTACTTCTTTAAATGATACATCATTTTTATCATTTTTTCCATCTATATATGTTGGGATTTTAATATTTTCAATACTTGTATTAGCAGATTCAAATCTAGGCGGCGATGTTTCTGTAGATTTAGTTTTAGTTACTTTAGAACTAGCTTTATCAGGTTCTATAGCAGCAAGAACTTCGACCATATCTTTCTTAAAAAATCCTAGAAATCCTTTTGATTTTGTTTTTTTAGTCTGTAATATTATAGCATCATTACCCATTTCTTTTTTTACTAATGCCATAGTTTGTGTTACATTCTCTCCAACAAATTTTTTTATCTGCACTACACACTCACCGTCCCTATAGACTGGATTTTTGTTTTTGGGTCTATTTCATTATATGATAAGACTATTATATCATCACTTATCTGTTCTACAAATTTTTTAAAATAAAATCTTACTACAGGGGCAGTAACAATTAATGGTTGCTCCCCTATAGATAATACCTTCTCAACTTCTTTTCCTAAACTAGTAACTAGTTTTTGAGATATACTAGGTTCTAGAGCCATATATGTACCCGTTTCTGTAGTTTGAAGCGATTCCATAATTATTCTTTCAAGATCAGGGTCAAGTGTTATTACTTTTGCATCATCTCGAGAAATAAATTGTTTCGTTATGGATCTAAACATCATTTGCCTAGAATATTCAGTAAGCATATCTGTGTCTTTAGTAACTTGTCCATAATCTGCTAATGCTTCCATAATATTACTGAAGTTCCTAATAGAAACTCCTTCTCTAAGTAGATTTGATAAAACTTTTTGTATATCACCAATAGATAGTAAAGATGGTATAACTTCATCAACAAGTGTAGGATGCGTTTCCTTAAGATTGTCAAGAAGCATTTTAACATCTTGTCTTCCTATTAATTCATGTGCATGTTTTTTAATAACTTCAGTTAAGTGAGTAGATATAATCGATGGTGGGTCTACTACCGTATATCCAAATATTTCTGCTCTTTCACGCTCTTTCTCATCTATCCATTTTGCAGGAAGTCCAAATGCCGGCTCAATTGTATCTATACCTTTTATTTCTCCATCAGCAATACCTGGATTCATAGCTAAATAATGGTCAAATAGTATTTCACCTCCAGAAACCTCTACTCCTTTAATTTTTATTACATATTGATTAGGTTGTAGTTGTATGTTGTCTCTTAATCTAATCATAGGGACTACAATACCTAATTCTAATGCGCATTGGCGCCTTATCATGACTAATCTATCGAATAAATCTCCACCTTGAGATTTATCTGCAAGAGGAATTATTCCATACCCAAATTCCAGTTCAATAGGATCTACATTAAGTAATGGAAGCACATTTTCAGGTCTTCTAATTTCTTCGACGTTATCTTGTTCTTCTCCTATTTCTGGAGTACGCTCTTCAATTCTAGATCTTCTTAGCATGTTTAGTCCAGAACCCAAAAATACCAATGATAACAACATATATGGAATAAATGGAAGTGGAGTAAGCGCTAAGAAGAATAAAACTCCAGATATAATAAACATTATTTTGTAGTTATTAAAAAGCTGATCTATAAAGTCTCTACCAAGGTTAGATTCAGATGTAGCCCTGGTAACTACTATACCTGTTCCAGTAGAAATAAGTAATGCTGGAATCTGTGAAACAAGTCCGTCACCAACTGATAAAATCGTAAATCTAGATAATGCTTCTGCCATTGGCATTCCTTGTATTAATACCCCAATAACAAATCCTCCAATTACATTAACTAGAGTAATTAGAATTCCAGCTACAGCGTCTCCTTTTACAAATTTCGAAGCTCCATCCATAGCGCCATAAAAATCAGCTTCACCTTGAATTTTTAATCGTCTATTTTTTGCTTCTCTTTCATCAATAAGACCAGTATTTAAATCTGCATCTATTGCCATCTGCTTTCCTGGCATAGCATCTAGCGTAAATCTAGCCGCTACTTCAGCTACACGCTCTGAACCTTTAGTTATAACCATAAATTGTACTATTACAATAATTATAAAAACGACAAATCCTACTACAGGATTTCCTCCCATAACGAAATTTCCAAAAGCTTCTATAACTTGTCCTGCATTACCCTCAGACAAAATATACCTAGTTGTAGTAATATTTAATGAAAGTCTAAATAATGTTGTAATTAATAGAAGAGATGGAAAAACAGAAAAATCTAAAGCTTCTTTGTTATACATTGAAATAAGTAAAATAAGAAGAGCCAAGGATATGTTAAGGCTCAACAGTATATCTACTAAAAATAATGGTATTGGAATAATAATCATTAATATTATAAAAATTATTCCAATGGTTATTGCTATATCCCCTGATTTCATAGAGCCTCCTATATTTTTTCTTTTAGTGAGTAAACGTATGCCAAAATTTCTGCTACAGCTTCATAGAGCTGTGGTGAAATCATTTGTCCAATTTCTACTTCTTTATATAATGCCTGAGCTAATGGCTTATTTTCAACAACAGGTATATTCACTTCTCTTGCTTTTTGCTTAATATTTTGAGCAATCAAATTTTTTCCTTTCGCAACAACATATGGAGCTTCAAATTTATCCTCATCATATTTTATAGCCACAGCAAAATGAGTAGGATTTGTAATAATAACGTCTGCTTTAGGAATTTCTTGCATCATTCTTCGCATTGCAGCTTGCCTTTGCTTTTCTTTAATTTTAGACTTAATCTGAGGGTCTCCTTCTGATTGCTTGTATTCTTCTTTTATCTCTTGCTTTGACATTTTTAAGTTTTTCTCATAATCGTATCTTTGATAGAAGAAATCTAAAATAGCAATTACAGTAATTGCAAATGTCATTCTTATAGCAAGATTAATTGATAATTCGAATATCATATATGAAAACTGAATAGGTTTAAGCTGCTGACTTTTTAAAACAAGTCCAATATTTTTTGCAAGATAACTATATCCCACAAAACCAACAACTCCAATTTTTAATAATGACTTTACTAATTCTACAAATGACCTCATGCTGAACATTCTTTTAAATCCTTCAATTGGATTTAATCTTTCAGGTTTTATTTTTAGCGTCTCTGTAGTAAATAAATTTCCAACCTGAATTTTTGATGTTATGAAAGCTGCTACAAATCCAACTCCTATTACTATCACTACAGCCTTAGTTACATACATTATCATATAAATTAAAATTTTATATCCACCTATACTTTCATTTAGTATATCTGTATATAATAAATCTCTAAAAAAATAAGTGGCTTCTGTTATTGTTCGAAACATAAAGCCACCTGAATATTTAAGCGCAAGAACTGAAGCCATCAATGCCGCTGCAGTATTTATTTCTCTGCTTTGCATCACTTGGCCTTTTTTTCTAGAATCTTGTTTTTTCTTAGGTGATGCTTTTTCAGTTTTTTCTTCTGTGAATAATTGTAAATCAATAATTAGTTTTACATCAGTCATATTTTATCCTTTAACAACCTCTAAAAATAAATATAAATATTCGTATATATTCATCAGTATTTTTCTTATTACTTCACCAATATAAGGTAGTGAAATTATGAAAATTATAAGTCCTAAAAAAATTTTAAATGGCATACCGACTATAAATACATTCATCTGTGGCATAATTTTCGCCATAAATGCTAGAAGTAAGTTTCCCAAAAAGATACTAATAATAATAGGTATTGCTATTGTAATAGCGCTTACAAATATATAGCTTACTAGCTTCGACGTAAAATTTATAAAATTATCATTAGATATTTGGGCACTTCCAAGTGGCAGTATGTAAAAGCTATTAATTATGGCTCTCATAAGGTAATGATGACCATCAATGTAAAGAAATATCAGATATGCAAAAATATCTAGAAATTTCGATGTAACTGTGACTTGACCTCCTATTTGAGGATCATATACTTGTGACATAGAAAGACCTAATTCCATATCAATAATTGCTCCAGCAGATGCAAAAATAGAAAAAAAGAGCTGAGCGATTAAACCTAAACCCAACCCAGTTATGACTTCTTTAAATGACATAAATATTAATTCAGGCGATCCTATTGGAGTCGAAATCTCAAAAACTAAGAAAGGTAATATTATGTAAGAAACTATTATACTGAGCCCGATTTTTACGTACAAAGGAATTCCGTTTCTTCCGTATACAGGTGCAACTGATATAAACCCTATAACTCTAGATAGGATTAGTAAAAATACATTTATCGAAGTAATGACTGTAGTGAATAATTCGTTTATCATATGCTATCCAATCATTTAATAAATTTATCAATATTTTCAAATAAATTTTGAGTAAAATTGACCATAGAAGACATCATCCACGGGCCAAAAACTACCATCGATAACATCACTGCAACTATCTTAGGAACAAAAGCCAGTGTAGCTTCTTGTATTTGGGTAGTTGCTTGAAAAACACTTACTATCAGACCAACTAGCAAACCAATTATTAACATAGGAGCTGAGAGTAATAATACCATCGTTAGCGACTGTTGCATTATCCCAACAACAAGATCCATGTCCATTATTATCCCTCCTAATTAAATCCAACTATTATAGACTTGATAACCATATCCCAACCATCGACTAAAACAAAAAGTAAAATCTTAAATGGAAGTGATATCATCATAGGTGGCAACATCATCATACCCATTGACATAAGTGTACTTGCAACAACCATATCTATAACAATGAAAGGTATAAACAATAAAAATCCAACCTGAAAACCCGTCTTAAGCTCACTAATTATAAATGCTGGAATAATTACAGTATTTGGAATATTTTCAAGAACAAGGTCTTCACTATTTGCCAGTTCTTCATTCTTCGACAAATCCATAAATAACTTAATATCTTTTTCTCTAGTTTGCTTCATCATGAACTCTCTAACGGGCACCATTGCAGTTTCAAATGCTTCTTCTTGAGTTATTTCATTATCAAAATAAGGTCTTAGAGCCTCTGAATACACCTCACTTCCAACTGGCGCCATAATAAAGAATGTTAAAAAAAGCGAAAGCCCTACTATTACTTGAGAAGGTATCGCTTGCTGCACCCCCATAGCATTTTTTAAAAACGATAAAATCACTATTACTCTTGTAAACGAAGTCATCATAATTAAAATACTTGGAAGTAATGTTAGAACTGTAAATAGCATTAACATCTCTATCGAATTACTTAAATCACGTGGATTCTCTGATCCATTTATCTCTAAAGAGATGTCAGGTATATTAGTTGTCAGATTTTCTGCATATACAAATTTAAAGCTAAATATAAAAAAAACAAAAAAAATTCCTAAACATAAAAAAAGTCTTTTCGATTTAATTGCCATAATTATCCATTTCCTCTGTTTTAATCCTATCAATTATTTCTACATTTTGCTGAGTTGTAGCTATTAAGTATTCATTATTTTTATACTTTACAAGGAAAATAGCCTTATCTCTGGCTAGAGGAACCTGTTCAACAATTTTAATCTGTTTTTCTTGATTTATAAAATGGTTCCTCTTTGCCCAATAAACAGTAGCATACTTTGCTCCAAATAATATCGCAATAAAAATGCCTAGAGAAACTATTATCCTTAGTATCTCCAAAAACAAATCCATTATCCTATTACTTTTCTAACAGCTTCTATGATTCTATCAGCTTGAAATGGCTTTACAATAAAATCTTTTGCTCCTGATTGAATAGCTTCAATAACCATTGATTGTTGCCCCATAGCAGAACACATTATCACAGCTGCGGAAGGATTAACTTTTTTTATTTCTTTAACAGCCTCAATCCCATCCATTTCTGGCATAGTAATATCCATAATTACCAAATCAGGATTTAGCTCTTTATATTTTTCTAACGCCTTTAAACCATTTTCTGCTTCACCAAGAACATCATACCCATTTTTTACTAAAATATCCTTTAGCATCATTCTCATAAATGCTGCATCATCAACTAATAATATTCCTTTTGCCACTTTATTTTCCTCCTTAAAATCATATACTTCTAAGTCTTTTTTCTGCTTTTATAATATCTGTTATCCTTATTCCATAATTCTCGTCAATTACAACGACTTCCCCTTTAGCAACTTTCTTTCCATTTACCATTATATCAAGAGGTTCTCCTACAAGTCTATCTAATTCTAAAATGCTTCCAGGTGTAAATTGAAGAATATCATCAATTGGCTTTGTTGTTCTTCCTAGTTCTACAGTTACTTTTAGTAATACATCTTTTATAAGATCAATGTTTTCAGGTACATTTCCTGTTCTCTTATTCGGTGAATCAAAGCTCGCAAAAGCTGCTGGTTTAACTTTTACATTCTTCTGCTTTTTAGGCGGCTTTTGAGGCTCATAATAACTGTCATCATCATCCTCTTCATAATATTCATCATCTTCAATATCATCCGAGTAATCTTCCTGAACTTGTGGCTCAACTTGTTTAGCGACTTGAGGTTCGATTGTTTCAGTTACTTGCTCTTCCTCCTCTGATTCTCCATAAAGCATTCTATTAACCAATGCTCTTGCAAAATCAATAGGTAGGATTTGCATTATTGTGCTATCAATTAAATCGCCTACAGTCATTCTAAAGGATATACATATTATAGGTTCATCAGCTGACAATAATTCAGGGTCTAATTGACTATCTGAAAAATTAACTTTTGAAACAATAGGTGGAGTTATATCAATTTTCTTAGCTAACATCTCTGATAGAGAGGTGGAGGACGAGCCAATCATTTGGTTCATAGCTTCACTTATTGCACTAAGATGAATTTCGTTAAGCTCTTCAGGAATATCTGACTTACCATCTCCTCCTAACATTAATGAAGTAATAATTTTCACATCATCTTCCTTAAGAATTAGTAAGTTCATACCTTCAATACCTATTCTGTAGTTGACCTGAACAGCTATGAATGGTAGAGGATAACTGCTTGCGATAGCTCCTATTGTCGTCTCTTCTACTCTCGGCGTAGTTATTTGAACTTTATGGCCCAAAAGAGTGAATAAAGTTGTGGCAGCAGTTCCCATGCTAATATTACCAATTTCCCCTATTGCGTCTATTTCCATATCATTTAGGCTTTCATTTTTTGGTTCATCGCTCTTAGAGTCGGAACCAGTCATTAGCGCATCAATTTCCTCTTGAGAAAGCATGTCATTCATCATAGTCTTCATCACCCTTTTCTACCACTTTTGTAATCTTAAATGCCATATTATTTTTAAGTGTCCCTGGTCTTCCAAGGTACTTAGTTTTTCCTTCAACATGTAGTTCTAAATCTTCATCAATTTTTCTAGAAAGCTTAATTACGTCACCCTCTTGAAGATAAATAAATTCTTCAACTGTTATGTACGTATCTCCTACAACTGCATTAATATCAATATTAGCTCTTTTTACCCTAGTTTCCAAATATCCTTTATCATCTTCATTAAGTTCTTTTTTTACTGTTGAAAACCAGAACTTTGTAGAAAGATTTGGAAGAATCGGTTCTAAAACTATATGAGGCATACAAATATTCATTAGCCCTTCAATATCTCCAACATTAGCCCTAAGAGTAATAAGTGCTACTGTTTCATTTGAAGATACAATCTGAGCAAATTGAGAATTGGTCTCTATTTTATCTAGCTCAGGATCAAGCTCAATCACATTCTCCCAAGGTTCTATAAGTAGTCTAGAGACATTTGCCATCAGTTTATTTAGTATAGTAGTTTCAATCTCAGTAAATGGTCTACTTTCAGATTCATATTTTCCATTTCCGCCTAAAATTCTATCTATCATAGTAAAAGCTAACCTATTAGACATTTCGAATATTATCTGGCCTGGTAAAGGCATAAAATCTATAACAGATATTAATGCAGGATTAGATATTGAATTATTAAATTCATAATACGAAAGCTCTTCTACTGATATTACATCTATCTGAGTTATAGACCTTAAGTACCCGGATAAATATGTATTTAAAATTCTAGAAAAATTCTCATGAATCATGTGAAGAGTCTTTAGCTGATCTTTAGCTAACTTCTTAGGGCTTTTAAAATCATATTTTTTTATTTTACTTTCTTTTGTCTCTTCCTTAATATCGGAAGCGTCTATTTCACCTGAGCTAAGCGCCGACAGTAAGGAGTCTATTTCACTCTGGGATAATATATCAGCCAAATGTCTTCACCTCTCTTACTGTATAATATAGTCCGTAAAATACACATTGCTAATATCATTAGTTCCAATTATTTCAGAAACTTTTTTAGTAATGTCCTTTTTAATATTTTCAATGCCACTTTCGCTCATCATAGTTTTAACATCCTGAGATATTAAAACAGAAAGAATATAATCTCTTATAGGCTCTACATTCTGCTCTATCAATTTTGGTGTCTTTTTGTTTGTAGTTTCTATTACAATCTTGCCTTTAAAATATCTTCCAGAGCTTCCTATATTTGTAGAAAAATCGCCTAAATCATATTTATACGTATCGATTTTCTTTGGAGAGCTGTCCGAAGGAGCTGGCGCTCTAAAAAATACTAAATACAAAGTTGTAGCAAAAACCAAAACTGATACCACAAATACAGCTATCGAAAATGTTGCAAGTTTTTTATTGTCCATTAGTTCACCTCCTAAGAGAATTTATTGGTTTTTTGAAGAATCTTTATAATGAACAGTCTTTAAAATCAATATATCAACCCTTCTGTTTTTTGCTCTGTTTTCAGCAGTATCATTTTGTGCTACAGGATGATACTCGCTATATCCAGATGCCGAAATCCTCTTAGGGTCCATATTATTATTTTCAACTAAAAATCTAACCACATTGCTAGATCTTCCTACAGAAAGTTCCCAGTTCGAAGGGTATCTCGGGCTATTCATAGGAACATCATCCGTGTGACCTTCAATGCTTATGAACTTGTCTTTGAAATCTTCAGCGTTAAGAAGTTGAGCTATATAACTCATTATCTCTAATGATTCAGGTTTCAAGTCTGCGCTTCCTGAATCAAAAAGTATATTATCTTGAAATCTAAGTAAAAGTCCAGCCTCCTCTTCCAAAACTGTAACACTCTCTGAAAGCTGATTTTTATCTAAGTATTCTTGGATAGTATCCTCTAACTTTTGAAAATTTTGCATTTCAAGAACTTCGCTCGATGTATTTTCATCCATTAATCCACTATCAAGCATCGGAGCATTTTGAACTGTCGTTCCTCCGTCTAGCACTCCTAAAGCTCCACTAAATGATTGAATTATCGCTTCAAATTTTTTGGCATCTATCGATGAAAAAGAGAACAAAAGAACAAAGAAGCAAGGTCATCATATCTCCGTATGTAAGCATATATTCGGCAACTTTTTGCTTGCACTCTTCTGGCTTTTGTTTCTTAGCCATTAATCTTCTCCTCCATTTCCAGCTCCTATTCCAACTCTCATAGAAGGTGGTAAAAACGCTTTAAGCTTTTCTTCTATAATTCTTGGATTTTCTCCAGCTTGAATAGATAAAAGTCCTTCAACCATTATTTCTCTTTCTAATATTTCTTCTCCACTTTTTACTTTAAGCTTATTTGCCATAGGAGTAAAAAATAAGTTGGCTATAAGTGATCCATACAGTGTAGTGATTAAAGCTACCGACATTGATGGACCTATAGTTGATGGGTCATCCAGACTTCCAAGCATATTTATAAGACCGATAAGCGTACCAATCATACCAAATCCCGGTGCTGCTGTTGCCATTGATTCAAACAAACCTTGACCTGCTTTATGACGTTGCTCGATAAAATCAAGTTCCGTTTCAAGAAGGTTCCTAACTAGTTCTGGATCAGTTCCATCTACAACTAACATAAGCCCTTTTTTTAAGAATTCATCATCCAAAGCTTCAGTAGCTTCTTCAAGAGATAATAATCCTTCTTTTCTAGCTTTATTTGCTAATGTAATAATATCATTAATTATTTTACTTGGATTAGAGTCCCTATTAGCAAATGTTTTTTGAGTCAGCTTTATTATATCTTTTACTTGAGGTATAGGAAAAGCAACTAATGTGGCTGCAAGTGTACCCCCTACAACAATCATAATAGAAGCAGGATCAAGGAAGGCCCCTATGCTTCCGTTAAGCATAATCGAAACTATAATCAATATCAAACCCGAAACTATACCAATAATAGTGGATAAATCCACGGTCTACACCTCACTTTGAATGACTTTAATTGCTGCATTTACTAAAGCACTATATTTTATTACCTTATCTATGATTTCATCAACTGATTCTCTAACGACAAGCTTATGACCTGTCGTTAGAGATATAACTGTATCAGGATTAGCTTCAACTGTCTCTATCAAACTACTGTTTAGAACATATTCTTCACCATTTAATCTAGATACTTTTATCATAAAAGCCTCCGTTAACGCTTAAGATTAACAAGCTCTTCAAGCATCTGGTCAGTAGTTGAAATGATACGAGAGTTAGCTTGGAAGCCTCTTTGAGTTACTATCATATTTGTAAATTCTTTACCTAAATCAACATTTGACATTTCTAATGCACCAGGTTGTAATCCACCATTTCCACCTGTTCCAGGCTTATTTACCTGAGGGTCTCCAGAGTTAGCAGAGCTTCTATATAGATTCCCGCCCATTTTTACAAGTCCTGCTGGATTTGCGAAAATAGATGTAGCTACTTGTCCTAGAATTTTTGTTCTACCATTTGAAAATACACCTTCAACTTCTCCTTTTTGACCTATTGCATATGAAGTAAGTACTCCTACAGGAGAACCATCTTGAGAACGCATTAGCGCACTTGAATCTGTTCCATACTGCGTTAAAGCTGATAAATCAACATCAAAAGTAACTGGCGATGCTCCATTAGTAGGTGTCAAAGTCATATTTAATGTTTTAACAGATGCTGCAGTTAATTTACCAGTAGATGGTTCAAAAGCAATAGATACAGGCGTTCCAGCTGGGCTCGGTGGAGTAGTAATAGGAGTTGGAGTCACATTCCATGTATTAGCTGCTGTTTTTGTGAACTCTAATCTAATTTTATGACTTGTTCCCAATGAATCATTTACTGTAATTTCCGTTTGTCTTTCTATAGTTGGCGGAGTAGTTGAACCCGTTAAAACAGCTCTAGCATCTAAATTTCCTTCCATCACTACATTTGTAGTTGCAATCGGAGGTATGCTATCAGCTAAAGGAACCACTATCCCTCCAACTTCATTACCTACATTACCAGCATCATCTGTTTTATATCCTAGTACTCTAAGTCCATCTGCATTTACAAGATTTCCATCTTCATCAATATCAAAGTTTCCTGCTCTTGTATAGTACATTCCGTTGTCAGTGCCATCAGCAGAAACCATAAAGAAGCCTTCTCCATTTACCATTACATCGAGTCCTCTATCTGTTCTATCAGGTACTCCCGTTGTAAATAGAGTATCTATAGAAGATAAATCCATTCCTAGCCCTACTTGTTGAGGATTCGTTCCACCTCTACTAGCATCTGGGCCACTTGCTCCTCTAAGCATTTGGCTTAGTGAATCTTTAAATGTTACACGACTTGACTTATATCCAATTGTGTTAACATTCGCTATATTATTACCGATAACGTCCATTCTCAGCTGGTGGTTTCTAAGAGCTGATACCGCTGAGTTCATTGATCTCATCATAAGCTGTTCCTCCTCATTATATCCTTTAAATAGTTAATTAATCATTTTCTTTTAGTTCTTTTATAGCTAGAGACAACTCTTCAATTTTTTTTACCAATTCTTTATGTCCATCTACATAGTTGTTATTAAACATTTTAATTGTGTCAAATAAAGCTTTTTGTGTATCTTGCATTGTTTTATCTAGTCCTGCAAAACTAGTGTTTAAGTTTTGCATTTGCTCTAATGATGAAAAACTTGCCATTTGACTCAAAAATTCTTTGTCATCAGTAGGATTAAGTGGATCTTGATGACTAAGTTGGGTAGTTAGCAGTCTTAAGAATGCATCTTTTCCAAGCTCAGAATTTACTTGTCTAGTATAGTTTTTTTCTGTGCCTGTGTTTGTTATTGGGGTAGGATTCACTGTATTAGTAGTATTTGTACTCATGTTAACCTCCTAAATCAACTCTGAAAATATATCCTCAAGGACATACGGGTTATCTATACTATCTCTTTCCATTAGTTCAAAATCTGCCACGCTTATTTGAGCTTTATTATATTTCTGAGCTTCCATTATATTTCTATGTTTGGAAAGCTCGTCTTGATTCTGGTCTACTGTTACAGTTAAATTCTGAACTTGAATCCCTTGTTTTTCTAGTGAATTTTTAAGCTCTATCATATTATTTTCAATCATTGTTTTTGCTTTATCATTTTCAGCAAAGAACGATGCATTCATCACTCCGTTTTCCGAGCTTATTTTAACTGTTAGTTTACCGAGAGTCTCAGGCTGAAGTTTTATAGTCATTTCGTTTTTATTTTTATCTACAGTTAGCCTTATCTCATCAGCTATCTTTGATATCATTTGCATAAACTGATTATTTCTTACATCAACCTTTTTTACTGAGTTCATAAGCATAGTATTCGAGAAAATTTTCCCTCCAGTTAAATCAAATCCTTCTATCTTATCCGTCTGCATAAACTCAAGGTTTTCGCTTTGACTATCAGAAAAAACATTTGATGACATAGAATTTGGTTGTGATACAACATTCGGTTGAACCTTAAGTGAATTAAGCTCCATATTAATATCTTCCAAATTTCCTGTAGCTAATTCTCGTCTAGGCTCAGTTTTAACATTTGAATTAAGGTTTTGTATTTGAGACTTTTGTAAAAATATAAGCTTATCTAAATTTATGTCTTCATCGGAACCAACTGTTTCCAATAATGTGTTTAAGCTATTTTCTATAGCTTTAAGCTGTTCTTTTGATAAATCAATTGTTTTTGCTAAAAAATTCAAATTATCTTTAAGAAAATCAAGTGCCATTTTTGGATTTTCTTGTATTAAAGCTTTAATATCTTCTGGAAGCATTTTTATAGCTTCTACAATCTTATCTGACTGTTCAGAATTAAGTTCAACACTCATTAAGCTTTGAATTAACTCTACCACCTGCGCGGGCATCTCTAAAGTAGTTTGGTTCACCTGCTCATTTATAGGTGCTTCAGATTCAATTTTTCCAGAAGCTTCAATCTCATTAGAATCAGATTTTTCAACTTGTGAAGTTTTGTTAAGGTTCTCAGCTTCACTCACTTGTTTTTCATTTTCTACTTTATTACTATTTGAGTCATCTTGTATCTTATCATTTACTTCTTTGGGCTTAATAGGCGATTCTAGCTTAATATCTTTTCTTTTTGAAGTTTGTAAATTTTTATCTGCGCTTTGATTGTCTGAATATATATCTTTGGTTGATTTATTAGGTTTATTATTAGATTTACTATTACTTGAGTTATTAATAGAAAATATATCTTTAAATGCTGAATCTCCCCAAGAACCTTTTGAATTGTCAGTTTTTGGTAGAATCATATTTACTAAAGACACAGTATCAACTTTGTTCATTTAATTACCTCCTTTTATTATGGATTTGGTATTCCTAGTTCTCTGCTCAGTAACGCTGCCTTTTGAGTTCTGTCAGTGTTTTTAAGTTCAGATAACAAATTTGAAACAACAGTTGGTTTAGCTTGTTTTAGTACTTCTACTAGCATATCTTGCTCAGTTATTCTAAACTTTCTTACATCATCAATCATATATTCTTTATATGAAGGATTTTGGTTAGTCATTGTATCGACAATATCTGCTAAATCTGCAGGTTGCATTTTTTCATAAGCTTTTCTTAGATTTGTAGTATCTCTTTCATACTCTTCTAAAACTCTAAGCGAATCCGAAATTACAGTAGATAAACTTCCCTCAAAAGTAGATTCCAAATCTTCATAGTTTTTAATACTTTCAAGTACTTGTGAAACATATCCATCATCAGAAAATCCATTTAGAATTTCTGATGCTTTGAAATAATCCATTTTAGAAAAAATCAATCCTAAGTCGTCTAAATTAAATTCTGTAGGCTCTTCTAATTTGGTGGCTGCCAAAACTGTATCCATCTTATTATACACTTGTGCCATTGATGTGTTTTTTCTTAAAAACTCATCATATTTTTCTTTTTCTTTCTTAACAGAATCATAGAACTCTTTGCTTAATGATAGTTCTAGTTCAGTTGAGTATGTCGGGTTCATATAGTGAAGCAGCTTAGCTACAAAGTTTGGCTGCATTGTTTCCAAAATTTTGGCCATTGTAGTAAAATCCATGTTATAGGTCAAGGACTCCTCAATAGCGTTTATGGCTCCTCTTACACCTAATGATGCATAGTGTGTTGAGTCTGCACTTCTTTGTGCGCTTATTTCGGTTTGCATTGACTCATATTCCCTTTGAAGCGTGTCTACTTTAGCTTCTTTAAGCTTTATTTCATCTCTAATCTTAGATGACTTTAACGAATTTTCTCCTATCATATAAGAAAATAATTCTTCGTAAAGCTTTTTATCCTCTTGTTTTAAAGCATATAACTTGTCAGCTGCTCTAGGTATATCTAGCGAAAGATAATACGAAGACAATTCTTTTATTCTCGTATCGACTTGTAACTCTGACTCTGCCTTAGGCTGAAAAAGTCCCGCTTTCTTTGCAAGTGCATCAATATTTGTTTTTACACCACTATTTGTGAAATATAAAATAGTTGATGATACTATACCAATTATCAATAGCCCTAACACGACAAGAATCGCTGTTTTTAATGCTCCAAATCTAGATTCTTTTGCTGTTAAGTCATCTTGTATGATTGCTTCATCGCTCACAAAGCCAGCCTCCTACTTAGTGTTATTTTTATTAAATGTTACAATTTGATCTATCATTTTTTCTTCTTCTTTTTTTTCGCTATAAAGATACTTTTCATAATCTTTCTCTTTTAGCTTTTCAAAGGTCTTTCTTTCTTTTTGAAGCTCTAGGTATTCTAATCTTTTTTGTTCTAAATTCGATTCTAATGAACTAATTTCGAATTTCACTGTATTGATTTTCTTATCTAAAAAAAGCAAATATTGATTTATATTTCTTATTTCTAATATTGAAATACCTTTTTTCCTACTGTCATTCAAGCTGAATTCTTTATGTTTTTTTTCACTCTTTAAGGCTTCTAATTCATCTTCTTTAGTTTTTATAGCTTGCATTAATGTTGCAATTTGGTTCTTTTTTTCATCTTCTTGTTTTAATTTCAAATCAAGAATTCTCTGAAGTTTAAATCTAAACCCCATATCATCACCTGCTAATCTAAGATACCTCTTAATAGTTCTACAATTTCATCAAAGGTCAATCTATCATGAATTCCTTGTCTTAAAAATTCATTGATGATTTCTATTTTTTCTATTGCCATATCTACTTTTTTGTTTGTCCCTTTAATATAAGCTCCTATATTTATCAAATCTTCGGAGTCTCTATAAGTTGCCATCAAATCCTTTATTCGACCTACGATGTCAATATGTTCTTTATCAACTATATTAGGCATTACTCTACTTACGCTAGCTAGAATATCTATAGCTGGATAATGATTTTTATTTGCTAAGTTTCTAGATAAAACAATATGTCCATCTAGTATACCTCTAACAGCATCTGCAATTGGCTCATTCATATCGTCTCCATCTACAAGAACTGTATATAGACCTGTGATTGAACCTTTACTAGAATTTCCTGCTCTTTCAAGCAATTTGGGTAGAACTGCAAAAACCGATGGAGTATATCCTTTTGTAACAGGGGGTTCTCCTATAGCAAGTCCAACTTCTCTTTGAGCCATGGAAAATCTAGTTAGTGAGTCCATCATTAAAACGACATTTTTGCCACAATCCCTAAAATATTCAGCTATAGATGTCGCAAGCAAGGCTCCTTTCATTCTAACTAAAGGTGGCTGATCAGAAGTAACAACTATTACTACAGATTTTTTTAAGCCTTCTTCTTCTAAATCATTGTCTATGAATTCCTTAACTTCTCTTCCACGCTCTCCAATAAGTGCAATTACGTTTATATCAGCCAAGGTATTTCTTGCTATCATACCAAGTAAAGTAGATTTACCTACTCCTGAACCAGCAAAGATACCTATCCTTTGTCCTCTTCCGCAAGTTAAGAAACCATCAATAGCTTTAACTCCCAGAGGTAATGGTTCGGATATTTTCGTTCTAGAAAGCGGATTTGGTGGTTGGTTATTTACTGGATATGAATAATTAAGTGATGGAGGTTCAAAATCATCTATAGGATTTCCCATTCCATCAAGTATTCTTCCGAGCAGCTGTTCTCCAACATCTACTTCTAGAGTATTCCCAGTTGCAACCACCATCGAGCCAGGCCCTATCCCTTCCATTTCGCCAAGTGGCATCAAAAGAACAGTGTCTTCTTTAAACCCTACAACCTCTGCTAATACAGGCTCTTTTGATTTTATAGGATATATATGGCAAGTTTCTCCAAGCCTAACCGCTGGGCCTCTCGATTCGATAGTAAGTCCTATAACTCTAGATACCTTTCCTTTATATTGATATAAGGATATCTCGTTTAGCCTATCATGATATTTTTTTAGGTTTACAATCATATATTATCACTGCTCATTATCAATTTACTAAACTCTCCAATCAACTTCTTAATTTGGTGGGAAACAGATGGATTAAGACTTCCTGAATCACTCTCTATTTCTACATCACCTTTTTTAAAATTATCAGCTACTTTAATTTCTATCTTGCTGATTCCTGGATATGTTGCTAATATTTTGTTTTTAGCAAATTCTACTATTTCAAAATCCTCTTTAGACACGGTTATAATTAGATAATCTCTAAATGTCATGGTCTCAATTGCATTTTTAATAATACCTAATATTATATCGTCATTTTCATCAAGAATCTTTCTAGTTATTTTCTCAACTGAGGCTAGTACAACTTGAATTATCTCTTGCTCCAAAGACTCGATAGATTGCTTTTTATAATTCTCAGCTTCGTCTATAATTTGGTTTGCTTGTTCAATCAGCATATTATATTTTTGAATACTTTCGTTATAGCCCTTATCATAACCTTCGTTGTAGCCTTTTTGAGATTCAGAAGTTCTTAGATTGTCAGCATCATCATTGGCTTCTTTAACTATAGTTTCGGCTTCTTTTCTAGCTTCATTTACCATGACTTCTGATTGAATTTTAGCATCCGCTAAGATTTGTCTCGCTTGTTTTTCCATTTTTAATTTATACTTAATTGCATTTTCAAGAGAGTTTTCTCTAGAATTAGCTTCTCCATTTGCCTCTTCAGAGAGCTCCGTATCTGGCATCTCATCAGAGGATGATCCAGATATACAAACTTCTTCTTCTAAATCAACTCTAGTGGATTTAATCACTTTATACAATGATTTCATCTCCTCCACCTCTAGAGATTACAATTTCTCCAGCCTCTTCTAATCTTCTAATAGTATTAACAATATTTTGTTGAGCTTCTTCAACATCTCTAAGTCTTACTGGTCCCATAAAGTCCATATCTTCTCTTATCATTTCTGCCATACGTTTAGACATATTTGAGAATATCAAATCTGACACTTCAGAAGTTGCTCCTTTAAGGGCGATAGTAAGTTCTTGGTTTTCAATCTCACGAATAAATCTTTGAATTGCAGTAGAATCAAGGTTGATAATGTCTTCGAATACAAACATTCTCTTTTTAATTTCTTCAGCAAGTTCTGGATCTGTAAGCTCTAAATTCTCAATAATATATTTTTCTGTTCCTCTATCAACTGAGTTAAGTATCTCAACAACTGAGCCAACTCCACCAGCTTTAGTGTAGTCTTGAGTAACGATATTAGATAGTTTCTTTTCTAAAACAAGTTCAACTTCTTTAATAACTTCAGGATATGTTCTATCCATAGTAGCTATTCTTTTTGCTACTTCACTTTGCTTTTCTTGCGATAGCGAGGATAAAACTTGGCCTGATTTAGTTGGTTCTAAATACGAAAGAATAAGTGCTATAGTTTGAGGATGCTCATTTTGAATGAAGTTAACAAGTTGAGATGCATCTGCTTTTCTAGCAAAATCAAATGGTTTAACTTGTAGTGATGCTGTAAGTCTATTTATTACTTCAAACGCTTTATCTTTACCTAATGATTTTTCAAGTATATCTTTAGCATAGCCAATCCCGCCTTCAGATATATATTCCTGAGCTACGCACATCTCATAAAATTCTTCCAGTATTTCTTCTTTTACTAGAGGGTCAACTTTTTTTACATTTGCAATTTCTAAAGTCATCTCTTCTATTTCTTCATCAGAAAGATGTTGAAAAATTTTAGCTGAATGTTCAGGTCCTAATGTTATAAGAAGAATAGCAGCTTTTTGTTTACCATATAATTCAGTTTTTTTCGCTGTCGTCTTGGACATTTACTACCCTCCCTAGTCTTCGTCTAGCCATGTTTTTAATAATTGCGTTACTATTTCTGGATTTGTATCAATAAGGCTCTCGATACTTTTCTTTCTTCCAGATTCTTTAATCTCAAGCTCTATTTGTTCTACAGCCGCTTTTGATATTGCAGATTCTTGTGGGATTTCCAAAAGTTTTTCTGCTTCTTTTTTCTTTTCTTTTCTTCTTTTCATAATCATATATATTCCTATTGCAAGAATTGGTATTAAAGCTATAACAGCAAATGCTATCCACATCCATATAGGAATCCCTTCTTGTCCTGCCGTATCAGATAGTGCATTTTGTATATCTTGATTAAACGACTGAGCATAAATCTCAACAGATTTCGTTTCTAAGCCTGTTGCAGCATTTATAAGTGATGCAATCTCTGTTCTTTGTTCTTCTGTAAGCTCTCCACCTTCTAAAGAGTCTTTATTTAGAACAACTGCAACAGTTAAGTTTTCTATTTGACCTTTAGCTTTTTCGACTGTTTTTACAATTTCATTTAGTTCATAGTTTACTATTCTCTCATTTTTATCATAGTTAGAATTTAATGCATTCGGGTCAAGAGTTGCATAGTCAACTACTTCCTCTTCAGCATTAGCATCCACTCCAGGATTTCCAACAGCTTCTTGAGAATTTTCAACTTTTTCTATATTTTCCTGTAGACTCCTTACTAGTCCATCAGTCTCCCCCTCAATTGGAGGAGCAAATGATTTGCTTTGTGTATTATCCGTATCAAAATTAAGCTTTACACTAGCCATTACAGAAACATTTCCGTATCCATATATAGGAGCCAAGAAATTGTTAAGGCTTTTTTCTACATCTAATTTAACCTTGTTTTGAAGTTCTAAATTAGTTTGTGAAACCAAAATATTATTAGTATCAGTACTATCTTCGTTCAATACCTGTCCATTGGGTCCATGTACAGTTACATTCTCAGGCTTAAGTCCTTCCACCGAATTAGCAACCAACATAGTTATTCCTTGAATGCTAGTTTGATCTAAACTTATTTTATCATCTAGATTCAAGAAGACGCTTGCTTTTGCATCTATTTTATTTTCTTGCAAAATAAATTCTTGAGTTTTAGGAATACTCAAATTTACAAAAGCTTTTTTTACTCCCGGAATACTTTGAATTACGTTAGCTATCTCATTTTGAAGAGCATAATTTCTAGCTTGATTTTTTTCATCATCACTCATAAACATCGAGTTTCTGTTAATTAAATCGTTGTAATCGAAGGTTGCTTCAGGGAGTCCTGCCCCTGCCAAATCAACCTTAGCCTTATTTATGTATGTATCTGGAACACTAATAGAGTTATCTTGATTCAGCCTGTATGGTATTTTTAATTCATCTAATTGACTTGTAACCTCAGAGGCTGTTTTTAAATCAATATCTCTATATAGAGTCACATAGTTAGGTCTAGTAAAGTAGAATATCATAGCTGTTGTGATTACAACTAACCCTACCGCTAAACCTCCTAACATTATTTTTTGCTTATTTGAATATTTTTCAGAAAGCTTACCAGTTTTATCTTTAATATCATTAAAAAAGTCCAATATAGTGCACCTCTTTCAGCCTCTATACTTGTATTCTCATTATTTCTTTATATGCATCTATCACTCTGTTTTTCACTTCAACTAAGGCCTGAAAGTTCACACTGGAAACCTCTGCTGCAATTGTTAAATCATGAAGATTATCTAATTTTCCAGCTATAAGCATCTCTGTTAGTTCTTGAGTATGTTTTTGACTATCACTTACATTATAAATTGAGTTTTTCAAAAACTCAGAAAAAGGCATTTCCGGCTTTTCTATTTTTTCAGCCGTATCTGTCAATCTCATCGGACTAGTATATGATAGCCCTCCAACCTTTATATCCATTTACTCCACTCCCTATTTTCCAATTTCTAAAGCTTTTAAAAGCATGCTCTTAGATGTATTAAGTGCTGTAACATTCGCTTCATATGATCTTGTAGCACTTATCATATCTACCATTTCTGTTATCGTATCTACATTGCTCATAGTAACATACCCTTTTTCATCAGCATCTGGATGTCCAGGGTTATATACCTGTCTAAATGGGGTTTTGTCTTCAACAATTCCGACAATTTCTACTCCTTTATCTCCGTCCTTGCTTTTCTTGCTCTCAAAAATACTTTTAAACGATTGTTTTTCATCAGCTTCTTTAAAAACTACAACTTGTCTTCTATATGGATCTCCACTTTGGGTTCTAGTTGTATTTGCATTTGCTAGGTTCTTAGAAATTACATCCATTCTAGTTCTTTCAGCGGTAAGAGCCGATGCACTTATATTAATACTAGAAAAAATAGACATTAGCTTCCTCCCTTTATAGCCGTTTTTAACGTTTGGAAATTAGATGAGATTCTTTGAATTACGGCATTGTAGTTAACAGTATTTTTAACTTGATTAGCTGCCTCTACATCAGCATTTACATTATTTCCATCTTCTCTTGTACTAACTGACATATCTCTTTTAATTGTGTACGGTACAGAAGGATTATTTGATGGAATATCGATGTGTTTATTATTGGTTTTAAAACCTGTGATATAGTTGTTTTTAGATTTATCCAAATACTCCTCAAAGCTAACAACTTCTCTTTTATAGTTAGGAGTATTAACATTCGCAAGATTTTTATTTATTGTCTCATTTCTTAAATTGTAAGCATTTAAAGCTGTGTGCATATTCCTGATGTTAGAAAAATCCATAAACTCCCCTCCTTTTAAATGTTTTTTTAGTCAAACAACTTTATTTTATTATCATTAAATATCCAACTTCAACTTGTAAAAATATCTTAACCACTCTATTGTACTATTATTGTAACCTTTTCGAAATACTTATTATCTAAAATAAGTCTTTTGGACTACAACTTTATTTTTTGAGTGTCATTTTTTCTAAGCTAATGTGCATTAATAGCCTTAGCACAAAAAAACGGCATAATCATTTATGCCGTCTTAGCTCTATTAATAAGATTTGATTTCCGTCCAAACTCTATCATATTCTGTTGTAAACTCGCCTAAATCTGTAAATACTTCACCTAATTTATTCAAGTCTCCTTTAGGGTAAAGATATTCATTGTTTACCTCTTCTTCTGGAAGAAGCTCTAAAGCTGCTTCATTTGGAGTTGAATATTTAATATATTCAGAGTTTCTAGCTGCTATGTCTGGTCTCATCATGAAGTTAATAAATATTTCAGCTTCTTCTTTATGTGCTGCTGTAGTTGGTATTGCCATACAGTCAAACCAAAGATTAGTCCCTTCTTTTGGTATAGCGTACGCCAAATCTTCATTTTCAGACATAAGAAGCATAGCATCTCCTGACCAAGCAAGTGACATAGCTGCTTCTCCAGCAATCATTTGCCCTTTGTATGTGTCAACTTCATATGAGCGAACTAATTTCTTTTGCTCTATTAATGCTTGTTTAGCTTCTTCTAGCTCAGCTGGATTTTTAGTGTTTAAAGAATAACCTAGTTTTTTTAGTGTTATCCCTATTGTATCTCTAGGAGAATCAAGCATTATAATTTGGCCTTCATATTTAGGATTCCATAGTATATCCCAGCTGTCCACAGAGTCAGAAACTTTTGTTTTGTTGTATACTATTCCCATTGTCCCCCAAAGATAAGGAACTGAATATTTTTGATCCTTATCATACTCAAGATTCTGATATTGACTCCCAATATTTTTCATATTATCTAGCTTACTAAAATCTAATTCATGTAGTAGTCCTCTTTGAATCATACTTTCAATCATATATTCAGATGGAAAAATTACATCATACGAAGTTCCTCCAGCTTGAATTTTAGCAAGCATTTCTTCATTTGTTGCAAATTCTTCATAGTTTATCTTAATATCAAATTCACTTTCAAAATCCTTGATTACTTCTGGATCTATATAGTCTCCCCAGTTATAAACATTTAGCGTAGTAGATTTTGAATCCGAAGCACATCCTGCGAAAGTAAACACCATTGTTGCCATAAGTAAAATCATAAATATTTTTTTCAAATTATCAACACTCCTTTATAAATAAAATAATATAAGTAATTACCTAACATTATCACTTTGCGATTTATTTTTTGCATCTCTTAACTGAAGCAAGAGCATGAGTGCAAGCACTGCTATAAACATAAGAGAAGACAATGCATTAATTTTAGGGCTAATTCCTCTTTTTGTCATTGAATAAACCTTTATAGAAAGGGTGCTAACTCCAGAGCCTGTTGTAAAGAAGCTTACTATAAAATCATCTAAAGACAAAGTAAAGGCTAGTAGTGACCCAGTTATTATTCCTGGCATAATTTCAGGAAGGATAACTTTAAAAAAAGCCTGTATAGGCGTAGCTCCTAAATCGAGGGCCGCCTCTTCAATATTTGGGTTAAGCTGCTGTAACTTTGGTAATACTGCAAATATTACATAAGGAATATTAAATGTAATGTGAGCTAGTATTAAAGTTATATACCCTAATTTTAAATTTAGTATCGAAAAAAACGAAAGAAGTGATATTCCTATTACTATGTCAGGATTCACCATAGGTATATAGCTTAAATTTGTAAGAATAGCTTTCTTTCTTGGAGACATATTGTGGATTGCAATAGCTGAAATTGTTCCTATTACTGTAGATATAATAGAAGCGATCACTGCAACTATTATTGTAGTGTAAAGCGATTCCATAATACTTCCATCAGAGAAAAGCTCAGTATACCATTTAAAAGTAAAACCCTGCCATCTACCACCATATCTAGAATCATTAAATGAAAATAGAATCAATAGAAATATCGGCATATATAAAAATAAATATACTAAAAAAGCATAAGTTCGGGAGAGGTATTTTTTTACCATAGACCTGTCCCTCCTTCTTTGGAGCTATGCTTAGTGAGATAACCCATAGAAATCACAATCATAACCATCATAATCATAGATATAGCTGATCCGAACTGCCAGTTTCTAGCCATCATAAATTGGTTCTGAATCAGGTTCCCCAGTAAAATAGTTTGCCCTCCGCCTAGTAAGTCCGATATTACAAAAGTTGATATCGCAGGCATAAATACCATCAAAACACCAGATGCAACGCCTGGAAAGCTAAGTGGGAATATAACTTTTATAAATGTACTAAATGAATTTGCTCCCAAATCCTGAGCTGCTTCGAGTAAGCTTTTATCTATTTTTGATAATACTGAATATATAGGTAGCACCATAAAAGGCAAGAAGTTATACACCATACCCATTATAACAGCTCCATTAGTATAAAGTAGCTGAAGTGGTTCATCTATTATTCCTAAAAGTAACAGTAGTTCATTTAATGCACCTTGTTCTCTTAGTACTACCATCCAAGCATATGTCCTTAGAAGAAAGTTTGTCCAAAGAGGCAAAATAAATAGCATAATCATCAAGCTTTGTTTCTTTATATCGGATTTCGAAATTATATATGCCATTGGATATCCAACCACAAAACATGCAATTGTACTATATAATGATAATCTTAGAGATCTCCAAAGTACATTTAAATAAATTGGTTCAAAGAACATTTTATAATTTTCAAAGGTTAATGAGAAAATCATTCCCCCAAAAGCATCTCTCTTTGTGAAAGAATAGAGCATAACAATAAATAGCGGAACTATGGTAAATAGTATAGCCCATAGAACATAGGGAACAGCTAAGATATTTTTTTTATTCATCTATAGCCTCCATCCTCATAACATGAATGGCTTCAGATGTAAAATCCAGACCGACTTCAATTCCTACTTGAGTCTGATGGATAGTGTGTATAATCCACTCTTTATTATTTTGCTGGTCGACTACAATAATTTCGTAATGAACACCTTTGAAAACTACATCCGTAACTAGTCCTGTAATCTTTCCATTTTCTTTTGATACTATATTTATATCCTCAGGCCTAATAACAACATCTACCTTTTCGCTAGGTTTAAAGCCCTTATCTACACATTCAAAAATTCTATTGTTAAACATTACTTTATAGTCTTCTATCATAGTAGCTGTAACCATATTGATTTCTCCAATAAAATCAGCTACAAATCTATTTACTGGTTCGTTATATATATCTTCAGGTGTTCCTATTTGCTGAATTTTTCCATCACTCATAACTACAATTCTATCAGACATCGTAAGAGCCTCTTCTTGATCATGTGTAACATATATGAATGTAATCCCAAGCTCTTGTTGCATGGTTTTAAGCTCATACTGCATGTCTTGTCTAAGCTTAAGGTCTAAAGCTCCTAGAGGTTCATCTAGAAGAAGCACCTTAGGTTCATTAACAAGTGCTCTTGCAATTGCAATTCTTTGTTGCTGTCCACCAGAAAGCGAATTTATATCTCTTTTTTCAAAGCCTTCTAGATTAACTAATGATAGCATTTTTTTTACTTTTTTATCTATTGTAGCTTTATCTACTTTTTTAATTTTTAATCCAAAAGCTATATTTTCATATATGTTTAAATGAGGGAAAAGAGCATATTTTTGAAACACTGTGTTTATTTGTCTTTTATAGGGAGGTATAGAATTAATATTGACTCCATCGAAAAACACCTCTCCACTGGAAGCTGTCTCAAATCCTCCAATAATTCTAAGTGTAGTTGTTTTTCCGCATCCACTTGGACCAAGAAGCGTTACAAATTCTTTTTCTTTTATATCTAAATTTATACTTTTTAATGCTTCTTTTTCATCAAATATTTTTGAGACATTTTTCAGTTCAATTATCGATGGTGTCATAGCTACCTCCTCTTTATCTATATAAAATTTAATATTCTAAAATTAATAAGCCCAATTTATAATTCTAGTTTCCAATATTGCGTTTGTCAAGAAAATGTAATAATGAAACTGAGACTTATCAGTCATAAAGCTACTTTATATCATAATTATTACTAGCACTCCAAAGAAGGTACTCCTCAATCCCAGCATCGTTAAGAGCTTTTATTTGAGCTCTAACTTGCTCTGGGCCATATTTTATATATCCCTTAACCCAAGAAGCAGTAAAACTTTGAATCCAAGGTCTAATCTGAGCTGGAGTTTCTAGATTTTCATTTCTAACAACTGCATCCTTGGCACCTTGAAGCAAAGTATTATAAGGATCTGCATCAGGCACGGCTACTCCATAGGTTCCATTGGCGTAATGGCTTGGATACATCATAGGAGATATATAATCTGTGTAATTACTGACTGCCTCCCAGTACTGCCCAAGATGCATATCATCAGGAACGCTTCCAACTAGTCCATAAACATCAGCCGAAATATAAGCTTGTTCTTTAGATATTACTGAGTAGGCTTGCTTTAAATAATTTTGAATCGTCTCAGCCTTGCCTTCATCTTTTTCATTTCTATAATCTAAAATTTCATCAAGCTTACCTCCATCTGAGGCAGGGAATCTAACATAGTCAAACTGAATCTCATTAAATCCAGCAATAGCAGCTTCTTTTGCCACAGCGATATTGTAATCCCATAATGTTCTATCGTGAGGAGAAACCCAGATGATTCCATCCTTATTTACAAATGGTTGATTCGTTTGTTTATTAATAATTACTTTGTCAGTATTGTACTGAGCATAAGTAGGATCCTTAAACGACACTATCCTCGCTATAGTGTAGATATCTTTTGCCTTTAGCTTTTTTATGAGTGCATCAATGTCTTTTATAGGTGCTTTTTCATTAGCTGATGGTGCATATTTTTCAGCTGCTTTAGTTTTAAATAGCATATTTCCAAAATCATCCTTGACATCAATAACAAAAGCATTAATTTCTGTTTCTTCAGCTAGCTTAATTAACGAATCTAATTTAGCTCCAGCTGCTGAATTAACGGTAACATAAACACCTTTGACTTTTACTTTCTTATTGTTCTTATATTCAATTTTTTCAAAAGCTGAAAAATCTAGGCCTCTTAAGTGTTCATCTAGTAATTCTTCTCTTTTAGAAACCGTGTACTCTGCTGATAAATGTCCTTTTTTATTACCTTCAAAGGTTCTATATTCTACTTCATACCATAACTCTCCAGCTTCATTTTTTGATTCACTTAATACTTTAATTTTACTACCTTTAAGCAAACTATCTAAAATAGTCCCTGCAGAATCAGGAGTTTCTCTTACATTTAATTTTGACGCACTTATATATCTAATAGACTCATCGTTCTTAGCCTGTGCTGCCTCTTGTTCATTATCTGTAGCTTGCTTTTCTTCAGTTTGAACCTGTTTATTAGCTTCATCTTTTGTTTCCTCATTTTTAGTTGAGCTACCTTGTGAACAAGCTGAAAATAATAACATTGTTGAAATAATAAGAGTAATAAACTTTGTCATTTTTTTGTTAAATAGCATTGAATTCCTCCTGATTATAAAATTTATAATTATTTTTGTGGTTTTGGCCCCAAATATTGATAATAATAACTCTTAAGCATACCATTGTATAATTTTCTTTTTTTCTGAAACGGTATATCCATAATCTGGTCTATATCTTCTAATGTCGTTATTAAATAATATGACCAGTTTTTTAAGTTCCTGAATATTTTTCCCATTTCTTTATAAAATCCAGTAATATCTTCTTCTGCTGATAATCTTTCTCCATAAGGAGGATTAGTTATTATAAATCCATACTCCTCATCAGTCTCCCACTTGGTCATATCCTTAACCTCAAAATCTATAAGATGACCAACTCCTGCTAGCTCTGCATTTTCTTTAGCTAGTTCAATTACGTCTTCATCTATATCATAGCCTTTAAGCTTAAACTGCACGTCCTTTTCCTGCGATAGAGCTTCGTTTCTCTCAGTCTGCCAAACATGTTTTGGCAGAAAAGACAAATTTTCTCCAGTAAAGTTTCTGTTTATTCCAGGCATTATTCCTGCACCATAAAGAGCTGCTTCAATTAAAATAGTTCCTGACCCGCACATTGGGTCCACTAGTGTTCTATTTTCTTTCCAAGGAGTAAGCATTACCATAAATGCAGCTAGTGTTTCTCTTATAGGTGCCCCACCAGATTTTTCTCTATATCCTCTTTTATGTAGAGCTGGACCTGTTGTATCAATAGTTACTTCAACTACATCTTTATTAATGAAAATAATAATAGGGTGAAGTGCA
Source organism: Acetoanaerobium sticklandii (assembly GCF_000196455.1). Classification (NCBI taxonomy): domain Bacteria; kingdom Bacillati; phylum Bacillota; class Clostridia; order Peptostreptococcales; family Filifactoraceae; genus Acetoanaerobium; species Acetoanaerobium sticklandii. The sequence continues at coordinate 1,878,772 of NC_014614.1, forward strand.
CCTGTTTCTGGAAGAGTTTGAACTTTATGCTTTTGCTTCAATCTTTCAACTACAGCTTTTTTAGCTACAGATTGAATATCTGATTTAGAAAAAAGTTTACTATTTATGCTCTTAGCTTTAGAAATAGGAAACTCTGCATCCTTTGGAATATAGCTTTCAAAAGGAAGCTTTAATATTCCTTGATATAATTGTTCAAAGCTATATGCCTTGAATTCTCCTACTTTAATTAGTACTCTTTCAGCAGTTCTAAGTGATAGATTTGCTCTTACAATTTCAAAAGCATCTCCTTCAAATGTAACTCTTCCATCAGATACGTTTAATACTTTAATGCCCATGTTTTTAAGTTCAAAAGACACAGTTGCTTCCATTCCAAAAAGACAAGGTGCTATTGCTTCATATTTCATATTTTTCTCCTTAATTTATTTATTCATATTTCCTGTTTTGTATCCACCTAAATCAAGAGATACATATTTAAAGCCTAGATTTTTAAGATATTCGTTAGCTTCTTTAAACAAATCGAGATTTATAAACGGCTTTAAATCATCACTATTCATCTCTATTCTAGCTAGGTCATCGTGTACTCTTACTCTTACATTTCTAAGACCCTTAGACTTTAAATAAGCTTCTGCTTTATCAATCCTAGTTAGCATTTCTTTAGTAATGGTCTGTCCGTAAGAAACTCTCGAAATAAGGCAAGCCGCGGCTTCTTTATCGTGAGTTTTCAAACCTAATAGCTTTGAGTATTCTCTAATATCCGATTTTGTCCAATTCGTTTCTAAAAATGGACTTTTGACATGTAATTCCTCTAGTGCTTGCATCCCTGGTCTATAGTCAGATAAATCGTCAATATTACTTCCATCATAAACTGCACTAGCTCCTATTTTTTTAGCATAATCATCTATATACTTAAACACGAAGCTTTTGCAGTAATAGCATCGTCTCAAATCCCCTTCTCTAACTTCCTTAATGGATAAAATATCTTCTTCCACTATCTCATGTTTAATTCCTATAGCATTTGCTAACTTAACAGCTTCATTAAATTCGCTTTCTGGTATGTGTGGGCCTTTTACCGTAACAGCTACTACCTCATCTTTTAGTACTTCCTTGCATAGATTTATTAATAGACTACTATCTACTCCACCAGAAAATGCCACTACAACCTTCTTGTCTTTTTTTATGTAATTTTTTATGTCTTCAACTTTTTTTATTAAAGCTCCATAAATAGTATCAAGTCTAAAAGCATTATTACTCTCCTCTACTGGACCTTTACTTACGCTAGATAAGCCTTTTATTAAACTTCCATTTTCAAAGGTTGTCATTGTATCAAGTGCTATATTTAATATTCTGTCAGCCTCCTTGTTATAGGCCCTTTTTACATGATTTATACTAAAAGATTTAAAGTTATTAATTTTATCTTTTATTCTATCAAAAATAACTTTTAGTTCTTGGTTTTTTACTTTATATTCCCCTTTAATTTGCTTTACCACTAGCTCACTATCTAAAAAAGCCTCTACATCCTGAACTCCCAGGCGAATCAAAGCCTCTACGCCTTCTAGTAGAGCAGTATATTCTGCTATATTATTGGTAGCAATCCCTATTGGTCTCGCTTTTTCATAAACTATTTTATCTCCATCATAAATAACAAATCCTATAGCGGCTTCTCCAGGATTTCCTCTTGAGCCTCCGTCACTATAAAGTCTCATCATTATCTTTTGTTTCCTCCAAGTACAAAATTCTGTTACAACAATCACATTCAATTATTTCCGAGCAGTTCTCAACTTTTTCAATTAGGGATGTAGATAATGTCATATGACATATTTCACAAACTCCGTTTTCTGCTTTAGCAAAAACAACCTTCATAGTTTGCCTTTTTTTATCATATAAACTAAGCAAATTAGGGTCAGCAGACTTTCTGAGTTTTCTAATCTTTTTTTCCATCAATTTAATTTTATCCTCTAAATAAGCAACCTTTTCATTCTGACTTATTTTTTTTGAGTTATAAAGCTTCTCTACCTTGTTATATTTAGATTTAAAAAGATTTAATTCTTTTGAATATTTTTCTATTATATAAAATTCTTTCATTATTTCATCTTCAAGATTTGTTTTCTTATCCTTTAATATAGTTTCTTGTTTTTTTAATTCCTGCAAAATTTTAGAGTTTTGATGCTCCGATTCATACAACTTTTCTAAAATCGATAAAAGCTGTCTGTCTATATCTGAAAGTTGTTTTTCTTTTATTAAAAGCCCTGTTCTTGCTTGATCAACTTGAACTCTTATCTCATTTTCTTCATTTAAAATCAAATCCAACTCATGTTTTAAGCGTTTTATCGATTCAACATTCATAAGTCTTTCACTTTTGTCTTTAGCTTGTTCTATCAGTCTATAGCCTTTATCTATTCTTTTCAAAATCTCCAAAACAATCCTCCTTAGGCGTTTATACAGCCCTAAACGGATCTTTTAAAGCATCCGAAACAACAAAATCAATTTCCTCACCCAATTTATTTCTTAGAATTCTAAGCATATTTTCCTTAAAGTGAATTTCACTCCCATAATGCCCCACATCAAATATATTCATTCCTCTGCCAAGCCAATCTTGGGCATCATGGTATTTTATATCTCCCGTCAAGTAAACATCACATCCAGCCTCAAAAGCATTTTTTGCATACTCAATGCCGGAGCCTGTTACTAGACCAACTTTTCTAATTCTAGTATTTCCTCCATAAACCATTCTCAAGTTCATCAAATTAAGCTTAGTTTTTATAAAAGAAATGAATTCTTCAACGCTCATCTCTTCTTCTAACTCACCATATCTTCCTATTGCATCTATATCCGAATTTTCATAGGCTAATTTATTTATATTATTAAGAGATAATAAATTTGAAATATAATCGTTTAAGCCGCCTTCTATAATATCAAAATTTGTATGAGCTACGTAAACGCCTATTGAATTTTTAATTAATTTAAGAAGTATACTTCCTTTATCATCAAAATTTGTTATAGATTTAATAGGTCTAAAAATCAAAGGGTGATGGCTTATAATTAATTTTACATCCTTACTTATAGCCTCATCAACAACTGCCTCGTTAATTTCAAGGGTTATAAGCACTTTATTTACATGAGCCGTCTTATCGCCAATACTTAGTCCAACATTATCCCAATCATATGCTAGGTTTGGATTTAAAAGTTCATCTAGTTTTATTTTGAGTTTTTCTAGCTGCATCTTCTATCATCTCCTCATAGCATTTTATCTTCAAGGATAATTCTTCAACTTTTGCGTTATTTTCTTCACTACGACTTTCTTTAATTTTTTCTATTATTGCTTTATTAGTATTAATTTTAGATTGAAGTAATTTAAATAAAACTTCATTTGCTTTCCTATAATTTATATTTCCTATCTCATCAAATGGGGGTTCTATAGTTTTTAATACCTTTTCTAATGAGTATCTACTCACTATTATATGATAAAATTTACCTTCATCTTCTATAAGTTCTTCATCTAAGATATCAAAATTATTTTTATATAAATATTGTCTCAATTTTTCGGGGAATTGTACAGGCTGAAAAATTAAAATAGGATGTTTTGCTTTATATTTTTTATGATAGGATTCATTTAGAATCTCAGAAATTAAAATTCCACCCATACCAGCTATTACTACTATATCAGCCTCATCAACCTCTAATATTTCTAACCCGCTTCCTAATCTTGTTTCAATTTTTGTCTGCAAATTATTATTTTTAATCTCTATAATAGCCTTTTCTAAAGAGCCTTTACTAATATCCGCGGCAATCGCTTTTTTGACTATATTATTTTTTACAGCATAAGTGGGAATGTATCCATGGTCTGTTCCTATATCTGCTAAAACTTCAGATTGTGGAATCAAATTAAGTATAGTCTCTAATCTTTTACTTATCACAATAATCACCCATCTTTATAAAAATCTCATTTTCATAGTAATCTTAAATTTATTTTATACCCATATTTTCAAAATCTTATATAACTTGTTTCACTCTCTATGAAATCTTGGCCTATTCATAATAAAAGATTCGCTGATGCGAATCTTTTATATATTAATCTAAATAATCTTTTAATTTTTTCGATCTACTAGGATGTCTCAATTTTCTTAGAGCTTTAGCTTCAATTTGTCTGATTCTTTCTCTTGTAACATCGAATTCTTTTCCAACTTCCTCCAATGTTCTTGCTCTTCCATCTTCTAGACCAAAGCGTAGTTTAAGAACTTTTTGTTCTCTCTCATTTAATGTGCACAGTACATCCTCAAGCTGTTCCTTAAGTAGAGAGTAAGCTGCTGCTTCAGCAGGTGCTGGAGCATCGTCATCAGGTATAAAATCACCTAAATGGCTATCTTCCTCTTCCCCTATAGGTGTTTCTAAGGATACTGGTTCTTGAGCTATTTTCATTATTTCTCTAATTTTTTCTTCTGGCATGTCCATTTCTTTAGCAAGCTCTTCAGGTTTAGGGTCTCTTCCATACTCTTGAAGAAGCTGTCTGTGAACTCTAATTAATTTATTTATAGTCTCTACCATATGAACAGGGATTCTAATAGTTCTAGCTTGGTCGGCTATAGCTCTAGTTATCGCCTGTCTTATCCACCATGTTGCATAAGTCGAAAACTTGAAACCTTTTTTGTAATCGAATTTTTCTACAGCTTTTATTAGACCAAGATTCCCTTCTTGGATAAGATCAAGAAATAGCATCCCTCTTCCAACATATCTTTTCGCAATAGAAACAACTAATCTTAAGTTTGCTTCAACTAATTTCTTCTTTGCTATTTCATCGCCATAACCCATTTTCTCAGCTAAATCAATTTCTTCCTCAGCAGAAAGAAGTGGGATTTTTCCTATTTCTTTAAGGTACATTCTTACAGGATCGTCAATTGACACTCCTTTAGGAATTGATAAATCCAGCTTAGATGCATCTTCATCTTCATCCTCAGTCTCAGCATCAGGATTCTTATTAAACTCTTTATTGAAAATAACAGTGTCGTCCTTTATATTTTCATCTAAAATATCTATACCCAATTGAGCAAAGGTGTCATATATGTTTTCAATTTGTTCTTTGTCAAGCTCCATCTCGCTTAGGGCTTCACCTATTTGTTCATAAGTTAATGACCCATCTTTTTTACCTTTATCAATCAAACTCTTTACAGCTATTTTTTTCTCTTGTTTCAATTCATTATCCAAAAAAATCAACTCCTTCAAGCTATAAATATAACCTAAAATCCTAAGCTTCTAATCTATAGATTATCTAATTCCTTAGTAAATTCCATTACACTCATACCTATTTCTATTAATCTACGCTGGTCTTTCTCATTGCTAGAATCCAATTTCATTTGTTCCTCTAACAAATGATTTATCTTCATTTTTAATGAATTTTTTTTAATTATAAGCATCAAATTATAAATCTGTTCAGAAGATATAACTTCATACTTTATATTTTTACCCCTAAATTTCTCTTTGACTACATCAGATAAATTTTTATCTGATAACATATCAAAAATTTCTCTGCTTTCTTCATTTGAAAAATCCTCTTTTGAAAGCATATTTTTTATCACATCATATTCTGAAATATGATTGACTAAATAATTTAAAAAAGAAAACTCAGTAATAAGCCAAGCTTCTTCATCTTTATGTATTTTTATATCATTTTTTTCAGTAACCTTATTTGATTTTTTCATTCCTTGAACTTCAAACTGTTTTGGACTGAAATATTTCCCATACACCTCACTTCCAATAGATTTAATAGATAGCCCAGTAATATCTGACAGTCTTATAATTTCAGTTTCAATTTCCACAGGACTACTATGCTTTTTCAAAACAAATGATGCTTCTTTTATGAAAGTGATTTTATCCTTTTCCATATCCAAACTATACTTTTTTTGTATCTGTTCAATTTGAAATTGTAGGCTTGATTTTGAATTGCTAATAATTTTTTCAAATTCTTCAGTGGAATTATTGCTCAGATATTCATCTGGATCATTCCACGGAGAAAAATCTAAAACAAAAGCACTTAGTTCATTGATTTTTAGTATATCTATCCCCCGAAGAGTAGCTTTTATTCCAGCTTCATCATTATCGTAGGCTAAATATACATTATTACAATATTTCTTTATACTTTGAGCCTGCTGCTCAGTAAGTGAAGTACCCAAGGATGCAACTGCTGAAGAAAATCCATATTGATGCATGGCTATGACATCCATATAGCCCTCTACTAGAAAAATATCTCTAGTCAAATTATTTTTTGCTATATTTAAGCCATACAAATGATTTTTTTTATGAAAAATAAGTGTATCGGATGAGTTCAGATATTTAGGTAAACTAGAATCAATTACCCTTCCTCCAAAAGCAATCACTCTTCCCCTTATGTCGAAAATCGGAAACATAATTCGTCCAAAAAAACGGTCCTTTATCTGCGTTCCTCTAGAGACAAATAGCCCACTTTCTATAAGTTCCTTTTCGATGTAGCCTTTAGATAATAGATGCTCCCGTAAAGCTGTGCTTCTAGGCGCATATCCTAAACCAAATTTTTTTATGGTTTTATCGCTTAAATTCCTGCGTTTTATGTAGTCTAAAGATTTATCAACATTATTCCAAAGCATCTGAAAGTAATATCTAGCTGCAATCAAATGTATCTGAAGTAATTTTTCCCTTAGCTCTGCAGTCTGCCTTTGCTGCAAAGTAATGGTTTTATCTTCTGGCCAAGGTATATTGGCTTTTTCAGCTAATACCTTCAGTGCATCCATAAAGTCTAAATTTTCCTTTTTCATAATAAAAGCTATTGCATCTCCACCTTCACCACAACCGAAACATTTAAATATCTGTTTTTTTTCATTTACCATAAAAGATGGCGACTTTTCGTTGTGAAATGGGCATAGACCTTTATAGCTTTCTGCATTACCTTTAAGTTCAACATAGGAGGAAATAATATCTAAAATATTTATCCTTGCTTTTACATCTTCAATAAAATTATCGTCTATCATAGACATCACATCTCCCAAATAGATAAAAGAGGCATATAAGATATTATTCTATATAAAAAGTTTTTTTCCTTCATCTGAAAATTCTAAAATTTATATGTTTGATTAAAAAGACTAAAAAGGATGAGAATTCTCATCCTTTTATAACTGATATTAAATTTGAAAATTCTTCAAAATTTAAAGATTGATCTCCGTCTGAGAGTGCATCTTCTGGCTGAGGATGAACCTCTATAATAAGTCCATCAGCTCCTGCTGCAAGCGATGCTAAAGACATTGGCAAAATAAGATTTCTTTTTCCAGTTCCATGGCTTGGATCAGCAATAACTTTTAAACCAGTTTCCTGTTTTATTATAGGAATGGCTGCTATATCCATAGTATTTCTAGTATAGTCATTGAAAGTTCTTATGCCTCGTTCACACATAATTATCTTGGTATTTCCTTGCTTTGCTATATATTCAGCTGCATGTATCCACTCCTTGATAGTCGCTGACATTCCTCTTTTAAGAAGAATTGGTTTATCTTGTTTTCCAGCTTCTACAAGTAGAGAAAAATTTTGCATATTTCTCGAACCTATTTGAATCATATCTGATACTTCATAGACTTCACTTAAGCTTTTTTCATCAATAGCTTCTGTCACCGCCATAATGCCTACTTCTTTTTTCACAGCTTTTAAAATCTCAAGGCCTTCTTTTCTCATTCCTTGAAAAGCAAACGGAGAAGTTCTTGGCTTGTAAGCTCCTCCTCTAAGGATTTTAACGCCTTTTGATTTTATAAATCTAGCTGTTTCCAGTAGCTGGTCATAGGATTCTATAGCACAAGGTCCAGCTATTATCAGCTTTTCTTTTTCGATATCTATTACGTTTTCGTCAAACGGAGCATCAACCTTATTCAATATTTTAGAAATCATTTTTCTTATACTCCTTTATTCCTCTTGTATCAATTTTATTAATCAAATCCTCAAGCTTTATCCCGTCAATAATTAGATTTTTTTCAATGTCATACAGAGGAATCAGTACAAATGCTCTCTCTCTCATCCTAGGATGAGGAATAGTCAATTTATCGTCCTCACAAATTATATCATCAAACAGAAGTATGTCAATATCTATAGTTCTAGGTCCCCAGTGTATCTTTCTTACCCTGTCAAGCTCTAGTTCTATAGCTTGGAGGCTTTCAAGCAGTTCATAAGGAGATAAGGATGTTTCTATGCTAATGCATAAATTTAAAAATGCTTCTTGATTTTCATATCCCCATGGCTCAGTTTCATATACGCTTGATTTATTTAAAATATTACAGCCTTGAATTTCTGCAATCTTATCTATAGCTTTGCTTAAATATTCTAATCTATCCCCCATATTACTCCCTAAAGAAAGAAACGCTTTTACCATATATCCTCCCTATTTCGGGTTATGCTTATCCCCATATAATCAAATATTCCCCTTACAGGTGCTTCTGGTTTTCTAATAGTCAATTTAATTTCTTTAATGGTTTTATAATTTTTTAAAATGCAATTGCAAATGTTTTCTCCTAGAGCCTCTAAGAGATCATAGCACTTATCCTGTGCGTGGGTTTTTATAATTTCATAAACATCTGCATAGCTTACTGTCATTGTTAAATCATCAGTTTTTCCTGCATCTTTCAAATCTAAATAAAGCTCTGCATCTATAAAAAATTTTTGTCCTAGAGTTTTTTCTTCCTGCAAGACACCATGAGTGCCAAAGAACGCCATATTATTTAGAAGTATTTTATCCATTTTATTGGTTTTCCTTTCTATATATAGCATCTGTAACCATCGCCGCTCTTAGGTTTTCTTTTACATCGTGAACCCTAACAATATCCACTCCTTGAATGATTCCCATAACTGTAGTAGCTATAGTTCCTTCCACCCTCTCTTTTGGAGGAAGGTCAAGAATTTTTCCAAGCATAGATTTTCTAGATGTACCAAGTAAAATTGGAAGTCCAAAGCATTTGAGCTCTTCTAGTCTTTTCATAACATACATATTTTGCTCAGGTGTTTTTCCAAACCCTATTCCCGGATCTAAAATCAGCTGGTTTCTTTTCATTCCAGCCTTTAAAGCTATTTCAATGGTTTTTTCAAAAAAATCCTTTATGCTCTGCATTATCTCTATACTGTAATCCGTTCCAGTTTGATTGTGCATTACAACTGCAGGGCAATTAAATTCAGCTGCTACCTCTGCCATTTTAGTGTCTTTTTGAAATCCCCAAACATCATTGATTATATCAGCTCCACTTTGCATAGCTTTTCTCGCTACCTCAGATTTATAAGTATCCACTGAAATAAGTGCATTTGTTTTAATTTTTAATGCTTCTATCACTGGAATCAGTCTTTTAATTTCAGTATCTGCATCAACTTCAATAAATCCTGGTCTTGTAGACTCTGCTCCTATATCAATAATATCTGCTCCTTGCTCTACCATTTCTAAAGCATGCTTAATAGCGTTATCTACATTTGTAAATTCTCCTCCATCAGAAAAGCTGTCAGGAGTGACATTTAATATACCCATGATATAAGTTTTCTTTCCAAATTCCATCATCGTATATTCTCCTTGCTATTTTATATTTATAAGCGACATAGCCTCTGCTCTTGCTGCTACATCTTTTTCAAATATTCCTCTAACTGCTGATGTTATTGTTTTTGAGCCAGGCTTTTTAATTCCTCTCATAGTCATACACATATGCTCAGCTTCTAGAATAACTACTACTCCATATGGATCAAGAACCTCTACTATTGAATCTGCTACCGTTTTTGCAATTCTTTCTTGAAGCTGAGGTCTTCTTGCAGCAGTCTCAACTACTCTAGCAAGTTTGGATAACCCTGTTAGCTTTCCACCTTTAGGTATATATGCCACGTGAGCTTTTCCAAAAAACGGTACTAGGTGATGCTCGCATACTGAGTAAAAAGATATATCCTTAACTATAACCATTTCTTCATGATTTTCTTCTTGGAAAAATATTTGAAGATGCTCTCTAGGATCTTGATGAAGACCTGCAAATATTTCTTCAAACATATTTGCAATTCTCTTTGGAGTATCAACTAGTCCCTCTCTATCTGGGTCTTCTCCAATAGCCTCTAAAATATCTCTCACTGCTCTTTTTATCTTATCCTTATCCATTTTTTCAACAGCTTTAATTTCATTTGACATTTTATACTCCTCCTTAGAGTTACAAATAAATTTTACTTTTTAAGAAATAGAAATTATTTTTTTAAAATTCTCAAAATCCCCTTCGTCTCCGTATATTAAAGTGGATTCCGTTATAGCTTTTACTAAAAACTCAATATTCTCATGCATCATTTTTTCTACTAGTTCAAGTGAGAATATGTTAATATCCCAGTCATATCCAAGATGCCTAACTAAGCTTCTATTTTGCTCTTTAGTATCGTTATCAAATACAAATACATCGACATCTCTTTCCTTGCTATATCCTAGCCTTTTAGATGACCCTGTTATAAATATGTATTTGATATCCTCATCTGATAAATAATGTGTCCTCACAAACTTTATTACATCATCGTGAGATAATTCATATCTGCTATGTACTTCTAGCAGATTATTTACAGTTATTGCCAAGTCAGTATTAACGTTATAGCTTAGATTTCCTATTGATTTAACTGGCATCATATTCATAGCACTATTGCAAATAAAGGCTTCATCAAATGCTTCTAGTTCCTCTATATTTAACGGTTCTTCACTTAGCTTGTACCCCAACTCAAAGCTAAGTATTCCTCGTATATTTTTTTGGGCTATTCCCCTTAATATGAAAGCATTTTCACCATTGGTATAAAATGTATTTTTTTTTCTAAAAATTATATTAGCTATACTTGTTTCTAGAATATTGGATTTATAATCTAAAAAAACAGCATCGTCAAAGCCAGTTTTTTTTGCATTTTCTCTAGCTATGTGATTTTCTATATACGAGGTAGTTTTGAACCTGAGCATAGGATTTTCCCCTCTTTTATAGGGATATATCTCCAAGCTAAATCCATTTTTATAATTATCTAGGGTGTAGGTCAGCTCTCTAGATTCTATGCTGTATCCACTGTCACATAAAGTTAATCTTATAATCTGATCCTCTTTTAAATCTGAGCAAATTTGCTTTAAATCATGTACTGCCTGCTTAGCAAAGCTTTTTCCTATGTCAAGCTTTTCACTAGAAGCTAAGAGTCTATAAATATGGTCTTCTAAAAAGTATACTTGCTTGTTTTTAATAAGAAGAGTTTCAAATATACCAAGCCCAAACTTTAATGCTTTATCATCCCAGTTTAAGACCCCTCTACTTAGAAGTATCATCTTGAATATATCCTCTTAAAGTTTTCATGATAGATTTAGCTTTGTGAAGAGTCTCCATGTACTCATCCTCTGGATTTGAATCCCAAGTAATTCCACCGCCTACTTGAAAAGTAATTCTATCATCCTTTTTTACTATAGTTCTTATAGCTATATTTAAGTCAGCTAAACCATCAAATCCTATATATCCAATCGAGCCAGTATATACATTTCTTCTAGTCGGCTCAAGCTCTTCTATGACCTCCATAGCTCTAATTTTGGGAGCCCCAGTTATAGAACCTCCTGGAAATGTTGCTTTGATAACCTCATAGATATCTTTGTCCTTGTCTATTTCTGATTCTATCGTAGCGACTAAATGATATACATTAGCATAGGCCTCTATTTTAAATAGCTCTGGCACCTTGACACTTCCTATCTCTGATACTCTTCCTAAATCATTTCTCTCTAGGTCTACTATCATAAGTAGTTCAGCCTTGTCTTTTTCACTATTTGAAAGTTCAGTTTTGAAAAATTCGTCCTGCTCAGGGTTGTCTCCTCTTGGCCTAGTTCCTTTAATAGGTCTAGTTTGGATTTTTCTATTTTCTACCTTAATAAACCTTTCAGGAGAATTCGAAATTACCTGCACATCTTCAAAATTTAGAAGCCCACCAAAAATAGTAGGTCCAACTTCTCTCAGCTCTGAATATATATCAAAAGCGCTTCTCTTTGTTTCACCCTCAAATCTCTGAGTTAAATTTGCTTGGTATATGTCTCCGCTTCTAATATATTGTCTTACCTTTTCTATGCTGTCTATATACTCCTGTTTATTAAAATTTGATTTTAGCTGAACTTCTTCATCTACTGGAATTAGTTTTTCAGCAGGTGTATGATTTAGAATCAACTCTTCTTTTTCTACGATAAGCTTTTCTTCCTTATCCTTATCCAAATCTACAGAGACTAAATACAGTTTTCTTTCTTTATGGTCAACTACATAAGCCCAGTCGTACAATCCGAAATATAAATCCGGAACTTCCATATCAACTATAGTTTTATTCTCTATTTTTTCAATATATCTGCCTAAGTCATATGAAAGATAACCAACTGCACCTCCATTAAAGGGAAGTAAAGATTTCGTATCATTATTACTTGCAAAAGAATATTTATTCATTATAGTTCTGAATTTGTCTATACACTCAGGATCGTTTGAGTACTTTACTACCTCAAATGGATTCGAGGCTATTATGCTATATCTACCATATTCATCGTGGTAAAGACTACTTTCAAGTATAAAGCTATGAGGTTCATCTTTTATTAGTTCAAAAATTTCAATAGGTTCAATATATTTTTTTATCTCTTTTATCATTATTTGCACCCTCTTGCATTTTCTATGAAATTTCTAAATAAATCATGCCCATGCTCTGTAAGTATAGCTTCAGGATGAAATTGAACACCTTCGATAGGATATCGCTTATGTCTTACCCCCATAATCTCTCCATCTATAGTCTGTGCTGATATTTCTAATTCACTTGGAAAATTTTGCTCATTTATTACTAGCGAGTGATATCTAGTAACGCCAAGTGGATTAGGTAAATTTTTAAACATTCCTTTTTCATCGTGCTTTATTCTATGTACATGACCGTGAATAGGTCTTTTAGCTTTTATTATTTCTCCTTTAAAAGCTTCTCCAATTGCTTGATGTCCTAAGCAAACTCCTAGAATAGGTAGCTTGTCTTTGAAATAATCAATTGCTTCTAAAGAAATTCCTGCTTCTTTAGGAGAGCATGGCCCTGGTGATATTAGTAAAATTTCAGGATTTTTTGCTAGTATTTGTTTGACTGAAATGCTGTCATTTCTAACTACTTCTACATCTTCGCCTAATTCTCTTAGATACTGATAGATGTTATAACAAAAAGAATCAAAATTATCAATCATCAAGATCAAATTAATTCCCTCCCAAATTGTGTACGCAAAAAATCACCTTCCCCACAGAAAAGGTGATTAGTCTTCGCTGTGCAGCGGATGCAATTTACAGTCGCGGTACTACCTTCGTTTAAAGGCGACTTCCCAGCCTTTAACACTTAACGCTGCAAATTTACTCTGCGTAAAGCTTTATGTATATATATTCATAATTATAACCTTAGTGTTAATTTCTTGTCAACCAAAAAACATTTGTTTAAATCTTAATTATTCCATAGCTATATGCTCTACTCTCACAACTCCACTTATTCTTTTTAAAATAGTTAAAAATGCATCCATTTCAAGCTCCATACTGGACATATCAAATGTGATTGATAAATTAGCTATTTTATTTATAGGGATGTCTTGACTTATTGTCAAAACATTGGCTTTATTTTCTGCTAATATCCTTAATATCGAGGACAGTACACCAGGCTCATGGTTTAATAAAAATGACACAGTAGCCTTATTTCCTATCATTCCTTCAGATACATTAAATACATGGTCTTTATATTTATAAAAAGTACTTCTACTAATGCCTAACTTTTTTACTGCATCTGTTATCCCTTTTGCTTTGCCTGTTCTGAGCATCTCCTTAGCCTCAACTACCTTTTCATACACTGAAGGTAGAATTGTGCTATCTATAATGAGAAATTTCTTCATTGTCTTGCCCCCTAATTACAGCTTTAGTTTATTTTATATCTAAATTATAATTTCTTGACATTTTAGACCATGCATAAAAAATATAACTCAAAATTAGTATACATCTTAAAAATTATAGCATACCTTCATTCAAGATGTAAAGCATGCATATTTATCTGAAATTAAGCATTTGTAATGTTTTAAGCAATTATAAAATTTATTATTTATAAAATTGATTATTTCTAAATAAAAAATTATAATTAATTTAAAATTAAAAAGCCAGTTTAGATGAAGAATCGTCTATTCCAGCTTTTTAACTATAAAATTCATATTATATTTTAATCTTTTATTACAATACTATTTAACTACCTCAAGAACTTTATCTACTACGTTGTCAACACTAAAACCAAAATGCTTCATTAATTTTTCTATAGGAGCAGAAGCCCCAAAGGTATCTATTCCTATTGCTGTTCCTTTATTCCCTAGGTATCTATACCATGGCATAGTAACTCCAGCTTCTACAGATACTCTCGCTTCTACATCGCTAGGAAGTACCTCTTCTTTATATTCTTTAGATTGCATTTCAAACACATTCATGTTTGGCATTGATACTATTCTTACATCCAGACCTTTTTCTTTTAATACTTTTTTAGCTTCAACTAGTAATGAAACCTCAGAGCCAGAACCCATAAGAATTGCATCAGGAGTAGCTTTTTCTTCTTTAGATAGGATGTATCCACCCTTCTTAACATTTTCATTTACTCCATCTAGCTTTGGAAGGTTTTGTCTTGTTAGAACCATAACGCTTGGACCATCAGTTTTTTCAAATGCCGCAACATATGAAAAACCTGTCTCCATGTAATCTGCTGGTCTCCACACGCTAAGTCCTGGCATCATTCTTAAGCTTGAAACGTGCTCTATAGGCTGATGAGTCGGTCCATCTTCTCCTACTCCTATTGAATCATGAGTGAAAATAAACATAGCCGGTATATTCATAAGAGAAGCCAGTCTAATAGGTGTTCTCATATAATCAGAGAAAACAAGGAAAGTAGAACCATAAGCTCTTAGTCCTCCGTGAAGTACTATACCGTTTACTATAGCTCCCATGGCATGTTCTCTGATACCAAAGAATATATTTGCTCCCATATCATCTACTAAAAAATCACCTTTTTCTTTAAGATAAGTCTTTGTAGATTCATTTAGGTCAGCTGACCCTCCTACTATATTTGGAACATATTTTGCGATTTTATTTAGTATATCTCCACCTGAAGCTCTAGTAGCCATACTATCACTAGAAGTTTCAAATATAGATTTGTCTTCATACAATTCCTTAGAAATCTCATTGCTATTATATCTTTTCCATTCTCTATAAAGCTCTGGATTTTCCTTTGCATAATCCACAAGCTTTGACTGCCACTCTTTAAAAGTCTTTTCTTTTTTCTTGCTAAGTCTCATAAAGTGGTCTTTTACATCTTCAGGGATTTCAAACTCGCTATAATCATTCCATCCAAGAGCCTCTCTTGTTAGCATAGCTTCGTCCTTGCCAAGTGGAGAACCATGAACTTTAGAAGTACCTGCTTTATTAGGACTTCCAAAGCCTATTATGGTCTTAACCATAATAAGTGTAGGCTTGCCTTTTGACTTATGAGCCTTTATTATAGCTTTTCTTATAAGACCAGCATCATTACCGTCCTTAACTACGATAACATTCCAGTGCATTGCCTCAAATCTCTTTTTTACATCTTCGCTAAAAGAAATATCAGTACTTCCATCTATAGTAATTTTATTATCATCATAAAGAGCAACTAGCTTATCTAGCTTAAGCGTTCCTGCAAGTGATGCTGCTTCATATGTGATTCCTTCCATCATATCGCCGTCCCCAGCAAGTACATAGGTATAGTGATCTACTATGTCAAATTTAGATGTATTAAACTTTCCAGCTAAATGTCTTTCTGCTATAGCCATACCCACCGCATTTGCAAAGCCTTGCCCTAGTGGTCCTGTAGTAGTTTCCACGCCTACAGTATGACCATATTCAGGATGCCCTGGAGTCTTGCTATCAAATTGTCTAAAGTTTTTAAGCTCTTCTAAAGGTAATCCATAGTTAAATAGATGAAGTAGTGAATAAAGAAGCATTGAGCCGTGCCCAGCCGATAGTACGAATCTATCTCTATTTTCCCATGTAGGATTCTGAGGAGAAATTCTTAAAAATTTGCTCCATAGTGTATATGCCATTGGTGCTGCACCCATTGGTAATCCAGGATGGCCAGAGTTAGCTTTATTGATGCTATCGATAGATAAAAATCTTATCGAGTTTATAGCTCTTTCATCGATTTTTTTCACTTTAAAACCTCCAATTAAAATTCGTTTTATTTACTTTATTATTTTACCATAATATATTCATTTTTGATAAAAAATCGCTTCAAAGAAAATACAATGAGATAAATATCCCATTGTATTTTGATTAACTGCTACTTATCTCTAGTTACATTTACACTTTCTTTTATAACTGCCTGAGCAGCTGCAAGTCTAGCTATTGGGACTCTATAAGGCGAGCAAGAAACATAATCTAGGCCCAATCTATGGCAGAACTCTACAGAAGATGGCTCTCCGCCATGCTCTCCACAGATTCCAAGCTTAATATTTGCTCTCGTTTTCTTTCCTAAATCAACAGCTATTTCCATAAGCTTTCCTATACCTTTTTGATCTAGCACTTCAAATGGACTTTTTTCAAAAATACCTTTAGACTCATAATCAGATAAGAATTTACCTGCATCATCTCTTGAGAAGCCATATCCCATTTGAGTAAGGTCGTTTGTTCCGAAGCTAAAGAATTCTGCTTCAGTAGCTATTTCATCTGCTGTTATTGCTGCTCTAGGAACCTCTATCATAGTTCCTATTAGGTAGTTTACTTTATCATTTCTTTCATCAAATACTAACTGAATTTCTTCTTCTATTTCTTTTTTAACATATTTAAGCTCAACAACGTCTCCTATAAGAGGTATCATTATTTCTGGAAGTATAGACTCCATTCCAGATTTTTTTATATCTAAAGCAGCTTCGATTATCGCTCTTGTCTGCATTCTGTATATTTCTGGATAGGTAACAGCAAGTCTGCATCCTCTATGCCCAAGCATAGGGTTAAATTCAGCCAAATCTTCTATTCTATCTTTTAAATCTTCGAATGCTATATTCATAGACTCCGCTAAAGATTTAATATCTTCATCACCATGTGGCAAGAATTCATGAAGTGGAGGATCTAAAAGTCTTACTGTAACAGGTCTTTCTCCCATAGCCTCATAGATTTCATAGAAATCCTTCCTTTGCATAGGAAGAAGTTCATCAAGAGCTTTTTTTCTTTCCTCTAAAGTAGTAGACACTATCATCCTTCTAACAGCTGGAATTCTTTTTTCATCAAAGAACATATGCTCAGTACGGCAAAGTCCAATTCCTTCTGCCCCAAACACTACTGCTTGAGCTGCATCCTTAGGAGTGTCCGCATTGGTTCTAACTTTCAATCTTCTAAATTCATCTACCCAGGTCATGAATTTTTCAAAATTTCCACTTAGCTCTGGTTGAATCTTAATAATTTCTCCTCTATATACTGTTCCAGCACTTCCATCAAGAGAAATAAATTCTCCCTCTTTTATAATTTCATTCTTAACTTTAATAATTTTAGAAGTCTCATCAACTCTTATTTCACTACATCCAGCTACGCAGCATTTACCCATACCTCTTGCAACAACTGCAGCGTGAGATGTCATTCCACCTCTAGCTGTAAGAATACCCTCTGCCGCTACCATTCCCTCTATATCCTCAGGAGATGTCTCTTGTCTTACTAGGATAGATTTTTCTCCTCTAGCTTTCGCTGCAACTACATCATCTGCATGGAAATAAATCTTTCCAGAAGCAGCACCAGGAGATGCTGGAAGTCCTTTTGCAATAATTTGAGCATCTGCTAAAGCTTTTGGCTCAAACATTGGATGCAGTAACTGATCTAATTGATTAGGCTCTATTCTCATAATAGCTTCTTCTTTAGAAATAAGATTTTCATCTACTAAATCAACTGCAACATTGATTGCTGCATGAGCAGTTCTTTTTCCAGCTCTAGTTTGAAGTAAAAATAATCTCTCATTTTCTATAGTAAACTCAATATCTTGCATATCCTTGTAATGGTGCTCTAGCTTTTTAGTTGCATCCACAAATTGACTGTAAACTTCTGGCATAATATCTTTTAGCTCAGAGATTTCATTTGGAGTACGTATACCTGCAACTACATCTTCTCCTTGTGCATTTATCAAGAACTCTCCAAAGAGTTTATTTTCTCCATCTGCTGGATTTCTAGTAAATGCAACACCTGTTCCAGACTTATCTCCCATATTTCCAAACACCATTGACTGTACATTTACTGCAGTTCCTAAATCGTGTGGAATATCATTAAGCTTTCTATATATCATAGCTCTAGGATTGTTCCAAGACTCAAATACAGCTTTAATTGCAAGCTCTAGCTGTTTCATTGGATCTTGCGGAAACTCTTCATGCTTTTCTTCGAAATATACTTTTTTGTACATTTCAACTAGTGCCTTTAAATCCTCACTATTTAAGTCTGTATCGTTATGAACTCCTTTATTTTCTTTCATTTCCTCAAGTAAGGATTCAAACCTAACCTTTGGAATTTCCATAGCTACATCTGAGAACATCTGAATAAATCTTCTATAGCTATCATAAGCAAAACGCTCATTACCTGTAGATTTAGCAAGACCTTTTACTGCTTTGTCATTAAGTCCAAGGTTAAGTATAGTATCCATCATTCCAGGCATTGAGAAAACTGCTCCAGAGCGAACAGAAACAAGAAGTGGATTTTCTTCATCTGAGAACCTTTTATTTAATGTTTTTTCTACCTCAGCAAGATGAAGCTTAATTTCATCTATTAGTGATGGCCATAGAGTTTTTCCTTCATCGTAGAAATTAATACAAGCCTTTGTAGTTATAGTAAATCCTGGAGGAACAGGCAGTCCTATATTAGTCATTTCAGCTAAATTAGCACCCTTCCCACCAAGTAGTGATTTCATTTCTTTTGAACCTTCATGAAAACTATATACAAATTTATTATCCATATTAATTAACCTCCCATGCATATATCATAATTAATCTTTAAAAACCTTTATTCCATTACGTTTTAAAATACTAATAATAAGCT
Organism: Acetoanaerobium sticklandii; assembly: GCF_000196455.1. Lineage (NCBI taxonomy): Bacteria > Bacillati > Bacillota > Clostridia > Peptostreptococcales > Filifactoraceae > Acetoanaerobium > Acetoanaerobium sticklandii. The sequence goes on from NC_014614.1 coordinate 1,897,845, forward strand.
CTGCTGTCTCTTCAATAGCTTTATTCGAAACATCTATTATCGGGCATCCTATTTTTTTCATGATTTTTTCTGCATAATCTATTTCATCTAATATTCTTTCCATACTCGCATAGCTAGAACCTTTAGGAAGTCCTAGAGCCTTTAATCTTTCTTCTCTTATCTCATTTAGTTTTGTAGGAGAATTCGTAAGCCCTATAACTCTTTTAGCCGGAACCTCGTATATTTCCTTTGGCGGAACAGACTCAGGCACAAGAGGAATATTTGCTACCTTTATATTCTTATTTGCAAGATACATAGAAAGGGGAGTCTTAGATGTACGAGATATACCAAGAATAACTACATCTGCCTTAGCAAGACCTCTTGGGTCCTTTCCATCATCGTATTTTACAGCAAACTCAATAGCCTCTACCCTTTTAAAATAAGCTTCATCAAGTTTTCTTATTGTTCCAGGCTCTCTAGCTGGTTCTAAGTGAGTAGATTCTTTTATTGCTGATATAAGAGGGCTAAGTAAATCCACTGCAATAAGTCCCGACTCAGCTGAATAATCTTTTATGTAGTCAATAAATTCTTTATCTACTAATGTATAAAAAAGTACTGAATTTGATTCGTTAGAAGCTTCACTTAATATTTCGCTAAGAAGCTTTAAATTAAGAACATAAGGAAATCTTTTTATCTCATAATCATCCAATTCAAATTGAGATATAGCTGCTTTTGCAACCTGTTCACCTGTTTCTCCTAGAGAATCAGATATTATATATACTGATAATATGCTCATTAGCATCCTCCGTTAGATTAGTTTTGTAATATTTCCATAAATAATCTGGCTACCGTAGTTTTCGAAAATCTTCCAACAACAACATACTGCTCGTTATTTCCATCCTTTTCAATTTGAACCACAGGCAGACTATCTACTTCATGCTCTATTAGCTTTCTAAGTGCATCTTCTACGGTCTCATTTTCCTTGACACAAATGATATTCGGCATTCTTGTCATTGCCATGCTAACTGGTATAGAAGATATATCTCCATTTCCTATTGCACTTTTTAATAAATCCTTTCTGGATACCACTCCACTAAGATATTTATTAGATGTGATGAATATCGAGCCTACATCTTCTAGGAACATAGTTACTATCGCACTGTGAATAGATACATTTTCCTCTATGATGATTGGTATACTCATTACATTTGCAACTTTTTTGTTGCTTATCTCTCTTATGCTATATGATTTTATTGCATTTTCTGTATAAAAATATCCTACCTTTGGACGTGCGTCTAAAAGTCCGCTCATTGTAAGTATGGATAAATCTGGTCTAAGAGTCGCTCTAGTAAGTCCTAGCTTACTAGCAATCTGCTCACTTGTAATGGGCTGGTCAGCTTTTACAATATCAATGATTTTTTGCTGGCGTTCAGTAATTTGAATTTTCCTCACCTCCATTGTGACATATTATATACATATAGTATGTCATATTGTTCTTGGTGTCAATATATTAAATGCTAGATTTTTATCAAAATTCCAGTTACTATTATTTACCCATAATTTTCGATACCTTACCTAAATAATATAAATATCTTATAAAATAATAATTTCTTAAAATAATAAAAGTCACTAATCCAACAATTATTTTACTTTTTCTTGAAATAAAAAAACACGACAGCCTCTGATAAGGTTGTCATGTTTTTTCTATATTATATATTCATTTTATTATGCATTCACAATTTTTGATAAATCAGCAACAGATTCCATTGTAGTTCTTATATTTGATAGCATAGCAAGTCTATTTGCTCTAATATCCATATTTTCGTCCATTATCATTACGCTGTCAAAGAATGCATCTACACTATCCTTAATAGAGATTAATAACTCTAAAGCCTTAACATATTCTCTTCTTGCTAGCATAGCTTCAACCTCAGCTTTAATACTATTATATGCAGTATTTAACTTTGCTTCACTATCATGAGCAAATAAAGCTTCATCTACCTTTCCAGCAACTGCTTCCTTGGAAATGTTTGATATACGGCTAAAAGTCTGAAGAGCCTCAGTTACGCTATTATTTTTAACCCAAGCATCTAAATCCTTAGCTCTTATTAATAAATCAAATGGATTAGAATCCTCTATATTAATAATTGCATCAACTACATCGTAGCGTATACCCATATCAGTGAATAGATTCTTAAGTCTAAGCTCAAAGAATGACATAAGGTCAGATTTAACTGACTGCTTGTCCATATCCTCAAAATCAAAATTTTCTAGAGCTAAATCAAGTAGGTCGAACAATCTCACATCTAGCTTCTTTTCCATCATAATATTAAGTATGCCAAGAGCCTGACGTCTAAGAGCATATGGATCCTGAGAGCCTGTAGGCTGAATACCTATAGCAAAGAAGCCAGCAACTGAGTCCAATCTATCTGAAAGTGCCAGAATTATACCTTCATTTGTAGATGGAAGCTCATCTCCTGCAAATCTAGGAAGATAATGCTCATATATAGCCTCAGCTACTTCACTTGGCTCGTTTGAAAGATTCGCATAGTATCTTCCCATTATACCTTGTAGCTCTGTAAATTCAAAAACCATAGCAGTTGTCAAATCTGCTTTTGAAAGGTAAGCCGCTCTATCTAGATTTGGCAAAGTTAAAGCTAGAGCTTTTGCAATTTTTTCTGATAGGTTTTGAATTCTCTTGGTTTTATCTAGTATAGTCCCTAGTTTTTGTTGGAAAACTATAGTATCTAATCTTTCTACATAAGCCTCTAGAGGCTTTTTAGTATCTTCATGATAGAAAAATAGAGCATCACTAAGTCTAGCATCCAGTACCTTTTCATTTCCTCTTTTAACATTATCTATCGCATAGCTATCGCCATTTCTTACAGTTATGAATTTATTTAGAAGCTTGCCATCTGCGTCAAGTACAGGGAAATATCTCTGATGCTCTTTCATAGGAGTGATGATTGCTTCCTTTGGAAGCGATAGATAGCTCTCGTCAAACTCTCCATAAAAAGCTGTAGGATACTCTACAATATAATTTACTTCCTCTAATAAATCCTCATCCATCATAAGAGTTCCACCAAGAGAATCAGCTACAGCTTTACACTGCTCTAATATTAGTGATTTTCTTTGCTCATCATCTAGAATTACAAAGTTTTCCTTAAGCTTAGCTTCATATTCATCAGGAGTATTAATTACTATTTCACTGCTGCCTAAGAATCTATGTCCTTTTGTAATATTGCCTGTTTTAATGCCTTCAATTTCAAAATCAATTACTTCTTCATCCATTAGGCATACGAAATATCTTATCGGTCTTACAAAACGGATATTTTTGCCACCCCATCTCATAGATTTAGGGAAGGTAGTTGATTTTATCATTCCTTCAAAAATATCTTTAAGCAGGCCTTTTACAGCTTGCCCTTCTTTTGTAAGCTTAATATGAGCGTATTCATCCTTACCCACTGTTTTAAAGTATACTTCCTCTGGACTGATATCTTTGCCCTTTAGAAATCCAAGAAGAGCTTTGCTTGGGTTATTATTTTCATCAAAAGCAATTTTCTTAGCTGGACCTTTTAGTTCTTCCTCAACAGTAGCTTGATTTTCTGCTAGCTCATCTATAACTACCACAAATCTTCTAGGTGTACATTTTAGTTCTATAGATTTATATTCAATATGAAGCTCTTTAAGTGTTTTTTCTAGATATCCCTTCATATCAGCTTTTGTTTTTGCAATAAATCTAGCTGGAATTTCCTCAGTTCCTATCTCAAATAATAGCTTTTTATTCATTGATATCACCACCTTTTAGTAATGGGAAGCCCATCTCTTCACGTTGCTTTACATATGCTGATGCAATTTTTCTAGCCATATTTCTAACTCTTCCTATATAAAGAGCTCTTTGACTTACTCCGATAGCTCCTCTTGCATCTAATAAATTAAAGGCGTGAGATGATTTAAGTACATAGTCATAGGCAGGCATTACAAGGCCCTCATCAATAAGTCTAGTAGCTTCTTTTTCATAGGTATTGAACATATTAAGAAGCATATCCTTATCAGATAGCTCAAAACTGTATACAGAATGCTCGTACTCAGCTTTTTTAAATACTTCTCCATACTTAATTTCATCAGTGAAATCTATATCATAGACATTGTTTTTCTCTTGCAGATATAGAGCGATTCTTTCCAATCCATAGGTAAGCTCAGCAGATTCAAGCTCACAGTCAATAGAACCTACTTGCTGAAAATAAGTAAATTGGGTAATTTCCATTCCATCAAGCCAAACTTCCCAGCCTAGCCCCCATGCTCCAAAGGTAGGGTTTTCCCAGTTGTCTTCCACAAATCTAATATCATGCTCTTTAGGATTAATTCCTATAGCTTCAAGTGATTTAAGATAAATATCTTGAATATTATCTGGTGATGGCTTCATTATTACTTGGAATTGGTGATGCTGATATAGTCTATTCGGATTCTCGCCATATCTTGCATCTGCTGGTCTTCTAGACGGCTCTGTATAGCATACTTTCCAAGGCTCTGGCCCAAGTGCTCTTAAAAAGGTTGCTGGATTCATAGTTCCTGCACCTTTTTCGCTATCATACGCTTGCATTATGATACAGCCTTGGTTTGACCAATATTCTTGAAGTTTCAATATCATTTGCTGAAAATTCATTTTATATGCCCCCATTTGCATTAGTTTATAAGGTTAATATTATTAATATAGAACAAATCAGAGGCTCTAGTCAACCATTGCATACAAAAAAAGACCCTATCTCATTAGAATAAGGTCTTTTTGCAAAGTATAGATTATGAAATTAAATTTCTTTATCTTCCTCTTCTTCTTTTATTACTTCTTCAGTCACATCAGCAGAATCTTTTTTACCCATTTTTTCATCTACCATTTTCTTTACTTCAGCAACTTTTTCTTCTGTCATTTTATTTACATCTATTTCTTCTCCGTCTTCCTTTACTATCTTAATAGTATATTTAGTTACAAAAGCTGCACCTACTCCTATCATAGCAACAACTGGAGCCATAACAAGACCAATAGCCCCTACAGTAACTGGAAGATTAAGTAAAACCTCTCCGTCTTTTTCCACTAGAACTCTTGTTACATTGCCTTTTTTAAGAAGGTCTTTTAGTGTGTCTGTAACTTCACTGCTTTTGATGTTGATATTTTCCATAAAACTGTGTTGGCTTTTTTCTAAATAGATGATAGCATCTATAACATCGCCTTCACAAGCATTAAGTGCATCTCTTGCCTGCTCATATGTCACACCTGTTCTGTCTACAACTTGATCAATTTTTTCTAATGTTACCATTTTAAAACCTCCTTAATAATTATCAATAAAATTTATAGATTTTAAATTTAATGTCCCTAGATATTCTTCAATATAATGATGTAGCAGTCGTTTTAGTTCAGCGAGTATGATTTTTGACACCTTTGCATTTACAGCTAAGCTCATGTCATTAGAATATACATACTCTACAAACCTGATGGTTGTCTTATCAAACTCCATCAAAGGCTTTACTTTACTACTGCAATCCTTACAGATGATTCCACCTTCAATTATACTGAAATATCTAGAACGCTCTAACTGTATGATACCACAATTTGCACACTTTAAAACTTCAGGTTTAAAACCTGAGCACTCTAAAATCTTTAATTCATAAACAATTCGCATAAGCTCTAGCTTTTGAGTATCTAGCTCCAGCAGTATATCTAGAGTGTCTTTTAATAAATTAAATAATTTTATATTGGTTTGATGTTCTATCATAAGTTTTTCAGATAGTTCCATAAAATAAGAGGCATAAAAAAATTTATCTAAGTCAGTAGAAATTTTATAATAGTTTTTTATAAGTTCTACTCTTTGAAGTCTATATGAGCCAGATTGATGAGTTAACACAAAATTTGAATATGCAAATATCTGAGAAGCTGACATAAGAGGACTTTTCACTCTTTTCGAAGCCTTCGTAAACACTGTAATTTTGCCTAGCTTCTGGCTCACTATAGTGAGTATTGTATCAGCTTCGCCATATTTAACTGTTTTTACTACTATACCTTCTGTTTCTATTTGCATGATTTTTCCTACTTATCTTCGTATCCAAATGAGCGAATATAGTTTTCTCTATCTCTCCAGTTTTCTTTAACTTTTACCCAAAGCTCTAGAAATATTTTGCTTCCAAGAATCATCTCTAGTTCTTCTCTTGCAGCCTTACCTATTCCTTTAATTTTTCTTCCCTGACTTCCAATTATTATTTTCTTATGAGATTCTCTTTCGCAGTAAATCACAGCGGAAATATCAATTATATCTTTATCCTTACGCTTTTTCATAGCTTCTATATCAACTGCTATTCCATGAGGAATCTCTTGGTCAGTATACATAAGCAGCTTTTCTCTTATTATTTCTGAAACTAGAACCTTCTCAGGCTGGTCAGTAATCATATCTACTGGAAAATAAAGAGGTCCAGCTTCCATATACTTTGCAAGCACTTTTATCAGAGTGTTGTTATTAGTTCCTTTAAGCGCAGACACTGGTACTATCTCATCAAATATGCCAATTTTTGAATACATGTTGATAAGATCCATCAGCTCTTCCTTTGAAAGCTTATCTATCTTATTTATAGCTAGTATTTTTTTCGATTTGTTTGTTTTTAAGGTTTCAATTATATCTGAATCTTTTTTGCCTATAGATTTTGAATCATCTACTACAAATAAGATTACATCAGTATCTCTCATAGATGAATGTGAGACCTTGAGCATATAATCGCCTAGTCTGTTTTGTGGCTTTTGGATTCCTGGTGTATCCATAAATACTATCTGCATTTCATCATCGTTATAAATAGCCCTGATTTGATTTCTAGTAGTTTGAGGTTTATCGCTCATGATAGCAATTTTTTCTCCGACTAGAGAGTTCATCAATGTAGATTTCCCTACATTAGGTCTTCCTATAATGCTTACAAATCCAGATTTAAAATTCTTTTTACTTGAGTTATTTTTCATCATACCATCCTTTTTTATAAATCATCACTTGTAAATGAATGCGGTAGCAAATCATCTATAGTGTATTCTTTTATTATATTTTTACTTGTACTTCCTAGTATTATTTTTAAATCCTTGCTAAACTCAACTATAACCTGCCTGCAAATACCACAAGGAAAAGTTTCATCATCATTTGAAGAAGCCACTGCTATTTTTTCAAACTCAGTTTCTCCTTCAGATATAGCTTTAAATATAGCAGTTCTTTCAGCACAATTTGTCGCTCCAAAAGATGCTACCTCAACATTACAGCCAGTATATACTTTGCCATTTTTTGTAAGAAGAGCTGCCCCTACCTTGAATTTTGAATATGGAACATAGGCATTTTCTTTTGCCTGCTCTGCAAGTTCAAGTAATTTAAAATTCTCCATATTTATATCATCTCCTAGTTACTTTTGATTAAAAAACTACCTTAAATAATAGTGTTATAACAAGGATTCCTAAAACCCCTCCATAAATCACTTCTCTTAAGGTGTGAATTCTCCCTTCAATTCTGCTCTGAGCTACTAATAAAGCTAGCATAAATGAAAGAGTTGCTACTAACGCATTTTCAGAAATATATCCTATAGAGGTCGCTAGTGCAAAAGATAACGCTGCATGTCCACTTACTACTCCACCTTGTACGTGGCTTCCCTTTGGTGAAAGTGTTTTTCCTGCCACTACAAAAAGCAGAGTAATAATTATACCTATAATAGTCACATGGACATCTTGATTTTTTATCTTGATTAATAAAGATAAGGTAAAGGGATTTAATCTATCAAAGAATACTAAATACGCTACCATGATAGAGTTAAGTGCAGAAACAAGTACTGCTCCAGCCGCTACATCCTTTGCTATCTTAGCAAGGGGACTGTATTCTGTCGTTACTAAATCCACAGTTTTTTCTATGGCAGTGTTGAACATTTCGGACAAGATGACAAGTGAAATAGAAAAAAACACTGCTATAATTTCTATTCTGCTCAAGTTCAAAAAAAGCGTAAGAAATAATACCAATATAGCTATTGCATAGTGAATCTTCATATTTCTTTGGCTTTTTAGAGTATATATTATACCATCAATAGCATAGTTAAATGTTTTTATGAGGTTTGTGTTTTTTTCCAAGACATCTCCTCCTTGCTATCTATTAATGCCAAGAGCTTCTAGTACCTTATTTTGTTTTTCCATCATCAAGCCTTCTTCTTGTTTGGTCATATGGTCATAGCCTAAAAGATGAAACATAGAATGACAAACCAAAAATGCCATTTCCCTTTCAAATGAATGTCCATATTCCTCTGCTTGTGAAAATGTTCTTTCTACTGATACCACAATATCCCCTAGTGCAACAGGAAAATTAGAAATACTTGTGTTAATGTCAGAAAGCTCTTGCTTTTCATACATTGGAAATGAAAGCACATCTGTGGCTTTATCGATATTTCTATGTTTGCTATTTATCTCTTTAATAAGCTCATCAGTAGTGAAGGTAAGCGAAATTTCTACTTCCTTGGCAACTCCCTCAAGCTCTAGAGATTTTAGCATAACGCTCTCGAGCATTTTTAATAAATCATTTGCTGGAATGTAATTTGAATCATTTTCAAATAAAAGCTGAAGCATTTACTGTCCACCTCGCTTATTTTTGAAAGCATTTGATTTGTTTGCTTGTTTTTCTTGCTCTTTAAAGGCCACCTTTTTTTCATGCTTTTCATAAGCTTTGATGATTCTTTGTACTAATTCATGTCTTACAACGTCTTTTTCGTTAAGCGCTGAAATGCCTATTCCTTTTACATCCTTTAGCACCTCTGTTGCATGAATTAAACCACTTTTCTTTACACCCGGCAAATCTATTTGAGTAACATCTCCTGTAACAACAGCTTTAGAGCCAAATCCAAGTCTTGTAAGAAACATCTTCATCTGCTCCTGAGTTGTATTTTGCGCCTCATCTAAAATTATAAAAGAGTTGTCTAAGGTTCTTCCTCTCATATAGGCAAGTGGAGCAACCTCAATCATACCTCTTTCCATGTATTTTGCAAATTTGTCAGCTCCCATTATATCAAAAAGAGCATCGTACAAAGGTCTAAGATATGGATCTACCTTGTCCTTTAAATCTCCTGGTAAAAAACCTAAGCTCTCACCTGCTTCTACTGCTGGCCTTGTAAGTATTATTCTGCTTATTTCTTCTCTTTTAAAAGCCATTACTGCCATAGCTACAGCTAGATATGTTTTTCCAGTTCCAGCTGGTCCGATACATACTGTGATATCATTATTTCTTATATTAGAGATATATTCCTTTTGACCTAGAGTTTTAGGTTTTATAGGATTTCCTTTTGCAGAAAGTACTATTACATCATCAGATAAATCCGATAGCTTTTCTTCGGATTTAGTGGACACCAAATCCATAGAATAATATATAGTCTGAGGACTTAGTTTTTCACCTTTTTGAACTAATTTAAACAAATCATGCATTAATCTTTCTGCATTTTCAACTTGAGTTTTGTCACCTATAAGAACAACATTGCCATCTCTAAGCACAACGTGAATGCCAAATTGTTCTTCTATCATCTTTATATTTTTATCAAAATTTCCGAATAGCTCTCTTTGAAAAGCTTCATCGTGAAGTTCGAGTTTCTTTTGTTCCAACAAACAATTTTCCTCCTTGGTAAGTTGTATTATATTAGCAAAACAATTAATTTTACAATTTTAGCCTTTTTTTTATTATACCATTTCAAAGAACTTATTAACATAGCTAAGCAGTGCAAAGTATTTATTTACTTAAGCTTTACACTGACCATTTTATTTTTTTAATACCCTAGAATTCTTTCTTAATGTTTAGAAGTCTTTTTCATAGGGTAGGAATATACACGAATGCAGTAAGCTTATGTATCCTTAAAGAAGATAACGAAAGCTTTACTTACTGTTCATCACAATTTTAAATTTAGGGGGTAATATAATGTCTATATTAGCAAACTACTTACAAACTGGTGATTGGAAAGGCGAAAAACACGTTCCTGTTATTCATGCACCAGAATCTATTTCAGCAAATGTTTTGACTGAAATTAAATTATCAATTGGGGATGCAATAGCACATCCAAACACTTTAGAACATCATATTTCATGGTTTAAGCTTTTCTTCCTAGCAGAAGGAGCTAAATTCCCAGTTGAGCTTGGAACTTACAATTTTATGGCTCATGGAGAAGGCGAAATGTTTACAGAGCCAGTAGCTATTGCAAAGGTTAAGCTACCTTCTTCTGGAAAGCTAATAGCTATTAGCTACTGCAATATCCACGGATTATGGGAAAATTCAGCTGATGTAACTGTAATATAATCTAGCTAAATTTATATTTATATAGAAATTTACAGCTTCCATAAATGCATGAATTAAGTAAGTTTTATTTTAATTTTAACAAAAAGCAGGATTATAATCCTGCTTTTTGTGTTTTTTAGCGTTAATTTATGCTATAATTATACTATCATTAATTATAGGAGTGTGTTTATGTCAAATAATTTAGAAGTTGGTATGATAGTTGAAGGTAAAGTGGTTCAATTAAAACCATTTGGAGCTTTTATTTCTCTTGCAGACAATAAAAGAGGTCTAGTACATATTTCTCAGATTTCTCATGACTACATCAAAGAAGTAAATGATGCTTTATCTGAAGGAGACACTGTCAAAGTTAAAATCATATCGATTGAGCCTGATTCTGGCAAGATTTCTCTATCTATTAAAGATGCAAATCCAAAACCAGTAGCAGATAAAGAACCAAGATTTTCTAGAGATAATAGAGAAAGATCTGATCGTTTCGAAAGAAATGATAAGCCTTCATTTAAAAAAGAGCCAGAAAAATCAGTAAACCTTGAAGATATGCTTAAAGAATGGACTAAACAGTCTAACGACAGACAAACAGATATAAATAGAAGATTAAAGAGATAAAAAACAAAGGAATCTAATTTAGATTCCTTTTAATCTTTATATATTATTTCTCCACGCTCACGGATAGTCAAAATCTCGATATCTGTTTTATTTATCATATGTTTTTTAAACTTATCTGTAACATCATATACATCTTGGAAGTGCATAGGGATGAATATCTTTGGCTTGATTTTTTCAATAAAGTATTCTCCACCCATGTAATATGCATGCTCTAATCTAGGATCTACTGGAAAAAAAGCAATATCTATATTATTTTCAGTTATTTTTTCTATTTCAGATAAAAAAGCTTTTTTTGCATATTCCTTTTCATCTGGCGTTTCGCCTTCCCAATGCCACCAGTTTAAATCTCCTGCATGAAATATAGTCTTCGATTCTGCCGATATCAAAAATGATATCCCTTCATCTGTAGAGCCATACGTCTTTATATTAATATCATCAATAATCAAAGTTTCATAAGGATTCATATAATAGATATTGTCTTGTTCATTTTTTACTCTTATTTCTTTATAAAAAATATAATTTACATTATCTGCATTAAAGGTAAGAATTTCTTTGTCGAAATGGTCATAATGTCCATGAGATACAAAGATATACACATTTTTATCTTTTGGTATATCTGAAGGTTTTAGTTGACCACAATCTCTATATCTGTTTTTCTTACAGTTATCTTTAAAATAGTCGAAAATAAATAGATTGTTATCAAGTTCAACCATAAAGCCACTGTGAAACAAATACGTTATTTTCAATCATACCCCTCCTAAATTAAAATTTCCTAAGATTTCTCATACTAAGTGGTCTGTCGATAATTTCTTTCATAATTACTGCCCTTTTTAAATCATCTTGATTTCTAAATAAATCTTTTTTTCGTTTATACTTAGCTGTTTCCGAATAAGCTATAGAGCTAGTATCGCTTCTTAAAACATAGTCAGAATTTAAAGATTTTCCTTCATTGCTTTCAACAGAAATATCGTAATTTACATTATCTTTTTTGTATAAAGTCTGAGTATTTGACTTATTTTTTTTACTCTCAAAGCTTTTTTTCTCAGCTTCAATAGATTTGTTTTTTAATGATTTGGCCTTTTTAGCAAGGCTTTCAACTTTGTCCATAGATATTAAGTCTTTAGCTGGTCCTGTTTTCATTTCATTCCAAATATCTTCCATCCACTGAGAGTTATTTGAGGCTGTTTCATCCGTATTTTGATTATTTTTCTGTTTAATTGACTTCTTTTTTTCATTTTTTTTCCCTGAAAAAATCGAAGAAATTATAAAAAAAATAATCAAACTTATCAAACCATCCATTTTGTCACCTCTCTTGATTAAAGCTTAATTCACAATAGAGAATATACTTGCCACATAATCATGCAGCAAGTATATTTATTATTACTTTTTATGTTTATCAGACTCAGCGTGCTCTTGGTCTCTTTCTTCACTGTTTGCTATGGATTCCCTCATTTGAGTATCTGCCATAATATTTTTCATATTATAATAATCCATTATGCCTAATTTTCCATTTTTGAACGCTTCAGCAATAGCTAGCGGAACTTCTGACTCCGATTCAACTAGCTTAGCTTGCATTTGAACCACAGTAGCTTTCATTTCTTGTTCTTGAGCTATAGCCATAGCTCTTCTTTCCTCTGCTTTTGCCTGAGCTATTTTCTTATCAGCTTCAGCCTGATCAGTTTGAAGTTGAGCTCCTATATTTCTTCCGATATCTATATCTGCAATATCTATAGACAAAATTTCAAATGCCGTTCCTGAATCAAGTCCTTTATCAAGAACTGTTTTGGATATTTTATCTGGATTTTCTAATACCTCTTTATGATTTGTAGAGCTACCTACTGTAGTAACTACACCTTCGCCAACTCTGGCAATTATAGTTTCTTCACCAGCTCCACCAACAAGTCTTTCTATATTAGCCCTTACAGTAACTCTAGCCTTAACTTTCACCTCAATACCATCTTTTGCAACAGCTGAAATAATAGGTGTCTCTATCACCTTTGGATTAACAGAAACCTGAACAGCTTCAAGAACATCTCTTCCTGCTAAGTCAATAGCCGCAGCCTGCTCAAATTCTAAGTTTATATTTGCTCTTTGAGCTGCTATAAGTGCATCTACTACTGAATTTACATCTCCTCCAGCAAGATAGTGAGCCTCTAGCTTATCAATAGATAGATTTAATCCAGCCTTAGTTGCTTTAATCATAGGATTTACTATCTTAATAGGTTGAACTCTTCTAAATCTCATCCCTACAAGAGTCATAATTGATACCTTTACTCCAGAAAATAGAGCTGTAACCCATAGTCCTAGGGGAACAAAGCTTAAAAACATAGATAGTAAGAAAATTATTAATACAAAAATTACTACAATTGAAATCAATGGTGCTAAATCCATGTTATTCACCTTCCTTTTCTTTTACTTTAAGTCTACTGCCTTCTACACTTAATACTACCACAATTTTATCTTTTTCTATATACCTGCCTTCAGAAATAGCATCTAACATTTTCCCATCTATCTCAATTTTTCCCGAAGGTCTTAAATAGGTTAGAGTTTTTGCTGTCATGCCAATATAAGAAGTATCTTCTTTCGATGAAACAAAACCATTTTCTTTATCTAAATTAGTACCAAGGAATAAGGTTTTTGATAAATTCCTTTTAGGAAGATACTTTATAATCAAAGCTACTATTGTAGTTGTGATAAGAAGCGATATCCCAATTGACATAATTGCTTGATTAACTGAGGTAGATGCCATTACAATACTTCCTAATATACCAGCTATCCCTGCTATTCCAAATATACCAAATCCAGGCATGAATATTTCAACAAGCAGAAGAATTATTCCCAGTAAAAATACTATTATTGCAAATGAGGTTGTGCTTCCAGAAATAATAGACCCTGCAAAAAATAATGAGAATCCAACAATTGAAAGAAATCCTCCAAATCCAAAGCCCGGTGTTATAACTTCCACTACGAGCCCTACAAATCCTAAAGTTAATAAAAGCTGACTAATTAACGATGATGATATAAATCCGATAATATTATCAGAAAGCTTCCTCACAGTAATAATTTCATTAACAGCGCTTAACCCTAAATCTTCATAGATTTCTTGTCTTGAATTCATAGTCCCATCTGAAAAATTAAGTTCTTTAGCTTTATTTGTCGTAAGATTTAGCAGTTTATCTTTTCCTACTAAATTATCTATTTCTATAGAAGAATCTGCCATTGCTGCTACTAGTTTATGATCCCTTCCTCTTTTTTCTGCTGTAGTTTCAAGAAGCGATTTCCAGTAGGATAAAGTTTTTTCAGTATTAGGTATAGGTTCAGCTGAGCCTATAGTAGACGCTGGAGCCATATAAAGTGAATTAGCTGAAATGCTAAGCAACACTCCTGCTGATTCTGCTTTAGTGTTTACATATGAAGCTGTTTTCACTTTCGATTTTAATATTTCTTGGCTAATTTTCTCTGCAGAATCAATTCTACCTCCTAATGTATCCACCTCAAATAAAATCAAGTCTGCATTTTTATTATTTGCATCTTCAATATTTTCTCTTACATAGTTGAGCATTCCAGGATTGACTTCCCCGCTTATTTCTATAACGTACACATTGTCAGAAGCCCCAAAGCTTAAGCTAGGAATAATAGATAACATAAGAGCAAATATTAATAAAATACGTTTCATGATACACCTCCCCTTCATTATGCTTTGAGCGTTTTGTTTTATAATAAGTATATACCATTTAAACTGTTAATTTATTACAATCTAAATACAATAAACAAAAAATATAAGACCGGTTAAAGTAAATTATCTACTATAACCGGTCTCATTTTGAAACTTTAGTTCCATCCGTATTGTTTAGAAAACTTTGATCCATTAACTACCTCTTAAATTTTATTCATTTGGGTGAAAAACATTTCTAAAATGGTTCTCAAGCAAAACTTCTAAAATTCTTTCTTTTAAACTTTTTGTTACTAAGGTTTTTTAAATCTTTGAAACTTTGAAACTTTGAATCATCGAAACTTTTTGAAACACTCTTAAAACTTAAAACTAAATTTGAAACTCAACTTTTAAATCTTGCTTCTTAAATTTGTTTCATTGGTTCTTCTTTGTTTCTCTTTGCTTCATTTGAAACTCTTAAAGCTTGTTTCAATTTAAGAATTTGTTGCTTTGAAACTTTCTTACTCTTACATTTTGTTTCTAAAAAATTGATTTAAATCTTTCAAAATCCTAAATTCTCAATACTCACACTTCAAACCTAAAACCATACTTTAAAGATTTAAATCTTTTTCTATTTATATGATAATCTTAAAACTTAAACAGATAAATCATATATTTAGAAATTGTGAAACTGTTGTAAACAATACGGTGTAATAAAGTTTCTGTATTTAAAGAAGGACTTTCATCCTTCTTATTTTATATTTACCATTTAAATATTATTTTAAACAGTAATTTATAAAAAATTTGTAATTTTTTTTAAACTAATCATTGTTATAATAGAAATAGATAAGTAAAACTAGTAAAGCTGGAGGATAATCAAATGAAATCTTTTTCTAAAATATCAGGATTACTGCTAATTGCGTTAGGTATATTATTATTTTTGAACAGCTTAGGTTATATTTCTCATACTCCCTGGCAGCTCATTAGAATTTACTGGCCTCTTATAATCATTTACTTAGGTATAGACGGCCTTCTGAGACCTAGTGGATCAAAAAATATAATCTTCAACTCCCTAGTTTGTTTATCCGGACTCGTTCTTTTAGGGGATAATCTAAACTTATTTCACTTTAACTTGTTTATGTTCATTGATAAGTTCTGGCCAATTCTACTTATAATTCTAGGAATTAGCTTGATTGTCAAATCTGACAAAAAGTGAGGCTATAAATGCCCCTGCAGAAAATACCAGTATTATTAAGAATGCTTTTTCTGTAGGGACCCCTCTTTGTAGATTAAGAGCAATTAAAAAATTTATAATTCCACTTCCTATAAATTCCATGGTGTTTACTACAGAAGTAGCAACTCCTGCATTTTCAATTTTATTTGCATCCTTTGAAGCTGTAAATGCTAAAATATGAACCATAACTGCAATTCCCATCAAGAAAAATATAACTGGTATTTGATTTACAGGAGGCTTTCCTGCTTTTATTATTAAAAAATAAAACCATAGTAAAAAATATGCTCCTGTAAAAAACAATAAGCTTTTCTTATAATTGCCTTTTAACAATCTATCTGATAGTGACATTACAGGCGAGCCTGCTATAAATCCAAATGTAAAGAAAACTACATAGCCTGAAGCTACTATCTTGCTCATATCATATACACTTGTAAGATAATTGACTGCCCAAAGTCCCATCATAGATGTCATAGTAGATATGAAAAAAAATATTATGAACATCGATGGATAGGTTCCCCTAGTGGTCAAAACCTCTTTTATAGCTTGAGAAAAGCCTCTAGCCTTATGTATATTACTCACATCAAGCTCTTCATTTTTTTCCTTTTTTTCTCTTACAAAAAATAAAACTAAAATAAGTCCTAATAAGCTAAGTACCGAAATTATGTACAGAGTAGTTTGCGCTCCTGTAAATTTTATTAATATAGCTAAGGGTAAAGTCCCTGCAAACATTCCTAAATTCGATATCAGTGCCATAAGCGCCGAAAGCTGAGAAAAATAAATTGGCTTAAACCACAATGCTTGAACCTTCATAATAGATATTATTACAACAGAGGTTCCTGCACCTATAAAAAATCTCGCTATCCATGCCAAATAATAACTATCGGTTATGCTAAATAACAAGGATCCCAGAAGAGTTAACAACCCTCCCCAAATATTTAAGGTTCTAACTCCTACTTTATCAATTAATATACCAGATGGAATCTGAAATACAGCGTATCCATAAAATGCTGCCGATGTCAAAAATGAGAGCTGACTTATATCTATGTTCAGCCTTTGCATTAAATAATCAGGCATAACACCTATATATAATCTTTGTATAAATACCAAAATCATATTAAGTACAAGAGCTCCCCAAACTATTATCCCTTCTTTATTAGCTACTATTCTATGTTTTATAGATTTCCTAGATTTATTATTGACTATACTACTTTGTTCCATAGCCTTTTCACCTTCTATGCTCAGAAATTAAAAAACGATAATAATAACTCTACCCATTAGGGCAATTAGGATTGCTCATAGATTCTGAAAATCCTTGCTTTATTCACAATATTATTATATAAAAAAGAGGCCAAAGGCCTCTTAGTATGCGTTAATTAAGGAATTTCTTAGCTATTTCGTTGATTCTTCTTCCATCAGCTCTGCCTTGCACTTTTGGCGTAGCCAAGCCCATGATTTTGCCCATATCTTTCATTGTTGATGCGCCAATTTGATTGATTATTTCTTGAATAATAGACTCCAGCTCATCATCTGTAAGCTGTTTTGGAAGATACTGCGTAAGAATGTCTATCTCTTGCTCTGTCTGCAGGATTAAATCTTCTCTTTGCGCTTTTTTAAATTCTTCAAGTGCATCTTTTCTCTGCTTAACTTGTTTGGCTATAATTGCTAAAACATCTTCATCAGAGAGTTCGACTCTTTCATCCACTTCCTTTTGTTTTACAGCAGAACGAATAAGGGTAACCACTGACTTTCTTACTTGTTCTTTATTTTTCATGGATTCTTTAAGGTCATCCATAAGTTTGTCCTTAAGAGTCATAACATTCACCTCTATTTATCTTTTCTTTTTCCTCGCTGCCTCAGCTTTTTTCTTTCTCTTAACACTCGGCTTGTCGTAATGTTCTCTCTTTCTAACTTCAGACATTACACCTGAAAGAGCGCATTGACGCTTAAATCTCTTAAGAGCGCTGTCTAATGATTCATTCTCTTTAACTTTTACTTCTGTTGCCATTTCCTTATCCCTCCCCTCCATTACTAACACTGTTACGATAATATGGAGTTGTCAATCTATTTATTGGCTGGGCATTGATACTAAATCATTATAAACTGAAATCACTATTATTTCAAGAGTTTTTTAACCTGGAGGCCACTTAAGATTTCTTCCCCCTAATAAATGAAAATGTAAATGGAAAACTGTCTGCCCTCCATCTGCATTGCAATTGTTTACTATTCTAAACCCTGACTCGGCAATTCCCTCATCTTTTGCGATTCTCGATGCTACCTTTAGCATCTTTTGTCCTAAATCACTTGACTCATCCAACTCTAAAATATTAGCCACGTGCAATTTCGGAACAATAACAATATGTACGGGAGCTTCAGGAGCTATGTCTCTGAACGCTAATATTTCATCATCTTCATAAACTTTATTTGATGGGATATCGCCATTTACTATAGAGCAAAAAATACAATCTGACATTATAACACCCCCTAGCTAAGCTATGTATATATCTAAACTATTATACCTCATTAATTAGAATTTTCATAATATTAAATCTCATTTTGTATTATTTTTCCAAATATTTTTTTATTCTCTAGTCTATCAATATTTACTCGAGCTATTTCACCAATTAAATCCAAGTCTGATTGCACATAAACTTTTACGTAATTAGTTGTATGCCCTTCATAGATACCATTTTCAGACGACTCAAAAAGTACTTCAGCCTCTTTGCCAACTAGCTTTTTTTCAAACTCGAGCTTATTTTTTTTTGCAAGCTCAATAAGCACTTCACTTCTATGATTCTTAATCTCTGGCTTAACTTGATTGTCCATAGCTGCAGCCTTAGTTCCTTCTCTAGGTGAGAATTTAAATATATGCATCTCATAAAGATTTATATCCTCTAAGTATGCTCTTGTTTCTTCAAACTCAGCATCACTTTCTCCTGGAAATCCAACTATTATATCCGTAGTAATCGCAGCATCAGGATAAATTTTTCTAATTTTATCGACAGCTGATTTATACTCTGCTTTATCATAACGTCTGTTCATTCTCTCAAGCACACTATCGCTTCCACTTTGAAGAGATAAATGAAAATGTGGACAGAATTTATCAATTTCTTTAAGCTCACTTAAAAAATCATCGGTTATAATAAGAGGCTCCACTGAGCTAGTTCTTATTCTATGTATTCCATCTATATTATTAATTGCTTTTATTACATCTATTAGTCTTATATCACCCAAATCCTTGCCATAAGAAGCTACATGGATTCCTGTTAATACAACTTCCTTATATCCATTTTTCGCAAGAGATTTCACCTCAGAAATTATATCGTTAATCGACCTACTTCTTACTGGCCCTCTTGTATATGGAATAATACAATAACTACAAAATCTATCACAGCCCTCTTGAATTTTCAAAAATGCTCTAGTCTTTCCATAAGTTTCTTCTATAGAAAGAGCTTCAAATACTCTTTGCTTCATTATATCTTCTACTTCAACAACATGATCCTTCACATCTAGCTTTTCTACTTCTGTAACTATCTTATTTCTATCGCTAGTTCCCATGACAAGATTAACGCCCTCGATAGCGATTACTTCATCAGGTGATTTTTGAGAATAACACCCTACAACGGCAATTATTGCATTTTCATTATGTTTTTTTGCTCTTCTAATCATTTGTCTTGATTTTTTATCTGACATAGAGGTTACTGTACAAGTATTAATCACATATACATCAGCAAAGCTTTCAAAATCCGTTACTTCGTACCCTGCATCTCTAAAAAGATGCTCCATTGCATCTGTCTCATACTGATTAACTTTACAACCCAGCGTAAAAAATGCTACTTGCTTATGTCTTTGATATCTATTATAAAAATCCTCTGCAAATAAGGACAACTGCACTTTAGGTTTTAACATAATCTTCCTCCTATTAATAATTCAAGAAAAGATTCTATCATAAAAAACAAGATAAAAAAAGTATATTATAAAAATTTAAAAAGCAAAAATGCTTTTAAAGCCTAAGGTCTAATCAAACTAGACTGCGAACTTTAAAAGCATCATTGATTTTACAAAATTATTGTGAATATAACTAGGTTTCCTATTTCCATTAACAATCTCACTTTTTATAACCAGTTAGATTCTTACTATGTTTGTATATTTTCAGCTTCATATGCTATTATAGCACTAGCAACCACTGCTGCTGTTTCTGTTCTAAGTATTCTAGCACCTAAAGTCAGCACCTTACATCCATTTGATTCTAGTAATTCTATTTCCTCAGGAGTTATTCCACCTTCAGGTCCTACTATTACTCCAATACTTTCTATGTCTGATAAATCTAGTGAAGCAAAGTAAGATTTTAAATTATTTTCTTCTTCACACTCATAGAAAACAATATTTATGGTATTGCTTTTTAATTCTTTGACGAGTTCTTTAAAAGTCATCGGACTTTCTATCTTAGGTATGTGATTTCTTTTGCTTTGCTTGGCTGCCTCATAAATAATTCTTTGAAGCCTTGCAATTTTTTTATCTTCTTTTTCTTCTTTTATGGAGCTAACACAGCGCTTAAATTCAACAGGGGTAATAGAATATACTCCTATTTCCGTTAGCTTTTGAGCGATTAAATCCAGTTTTTGACCCTTAGGAACTCCTTGGTATACTTTAATCTGAACTCCTAGTTCTCTTTTTATAGCAACTTCTTCAATCACCTTATACTCAACACTGTCTTTTGAAATAGCAATAATTTCGCATAGATATTCTTTTTCGTTAGAATCTACAACCTCTATTTTGTCATTTACTCTAAGCCTTAATACTTTAGATATATGCTTTACATCCTCTTGATTTTCTATGAAAGTTGATTGGGATATTTCCTGTCTTATAAAAAATCTATCCATTTTAAATCACCTATAAAGCCTTAGCTGTGATGCATGCCCACTCGCCTTGAGTATTAACTTCCAATATTTTAAAGCCTTTATCTTCTATTGCTTTTTTAACTTCTTCAAGTCTTGGCATTATTATCCCTGAGGAAATAAAAAGTCCATCTTCCTTCATGTAGTTTGCGACCTCATCAGCAAGCTTAATAACTATATCAGCAATTATATTCGCAACTACGATATCTGCTTTTTCAGTTACAACATCCATAAGATTTCCATGTCTTATTTCTACAAAGCCAAGTAGATTATTCTGCTCTATATTTTCTTTTGACACTTTTACAGCTACTGGATCTAAATCTACGCCTAAGACTCTGTCTGCTCCCAGTTTAGCTGCAGCTATAGATAAAATCCCACTTCCGCACCCTATATCTAGCACGCTACAATTTGAATCTATATGCCTTTCTAAAGCCTGAATGCACATATTCGTTGTTTCATGAGTGCCTGTTCCAAAAGCCATTCCTGGATCAAGCTCAATAACTAGTTCATTTAGCTTTGCATTGTATTCTTCCCATGTAGGCTTGATTACTATCTTATCCGATACCTTGACAGGCTTATAATATTGTTTCCACGCATTTTCCCAGTCCTGCTGATTCACTTCTTCAAGCTCAACAATTCCATCGCCTATATTTATCCCAAAGCTAGGAAGATTATTAACGCTCTCTTTGATTGATTCTATTTTTGCCAGAACATTTTCTTCTTCAGAAAGATAAGCCTTAACTATAGCTCCTTCATAACCATTAAAAAATACTTCTTCTTCAATATAGTCCCAAGAAAGCTCATCCTTTTGCTGATATAAAAAATCATTAGGATCTTCTATTACAACACCTTGTGCACCTATTTCATAAAAAATATTTGCAACTGCTTCAACAGCTTCTGTTGTAGTTTTTACTTTTATTTCAGTCCATTTCATTGTTTTCCTCCTGAGAAAAGTCTGGCATAATTAAAAAAATTACTTAAAAATATCTCTCACTTTATCAAAAAAATTTCTGCTTTGCTCGTTAACCTCTGTTCCAGTTTCTTTAGCAAAGTCTCTAAGTAAATCTTTTTGTTTATCTGATAATTTCTTAGGAACCTCTACAGATACTTTCACAAGTTGGTCTCCTCTTTGAGTGCTTCTTAGATGTGGAATACCCTTGCCTCTAAGTCTAAATACCGTTCCTGACTGAGTTCCTTCAGGTATTTTATATTTTACTTTGCCATCTAAAGTTGGTACTTCTACTTCATCGCCTAGTGCTGCTTGCACAAATGTTATCGGCATTTCAAGATAAACATTGTAACCGTCTCTTTCAAAAAGCTTATGAGGGATTACATTTATTATTATATATAGATCTCCCCTAGGTCCACCCTTATGGCCAAGCTGTCCCTCTCCAGACATCTTAATGGTTGCTCCATCATCTACTCCTGCTGGAATTTTAACATTGATTTTCTTAGCTTTTTTGACTCTTCCTTGACCAAAACAAGTTTCACATTTATGTTCTATAATAGTACCTGCACCTTGACAATTAGGGCATGGAGCTACGTTCATCATATTTCCAAAAGGAGTTCTTGTAGTTTGTCTTACCTCTCCTGTTCCATTACAAGTAGGGCAAGTAGTAGTACTAGTTCCAGGCTTTGCTCCACTTCCATGACAAGTGTCACACTCTTCTTCTCTTTGAATCGATATTTCTCTTTCTATTCCAAATGCAGCTTCCTCAAACTTAAGCTCCATTCTTAGTCTCATATCAGCGCCTTTTCTTGGCCCTGTCTTTCTAGAGCTTCTTCCTGCGCCACCAAAGCCTCCACCAAACATATCTCCAAAAATATCTCCAAAGATATCTTCAAAGCCCCCAAAGCCTTGTCCGCCTGAGAATCCTCCCTGTCCAAATCCTCCACCAGAGAATCCCGCATGACCAAATTGATCATAAGTTCTTCTTTTTTGAGGGTCTGAAAGAACTTCGTATGCCTCATTTACTTCTTTAAAATGCTCTTCTGAATCCTTATCTCCTTGATTCTTATCAGGGTGATATTTCATTGCCATTTTTCTATATGCTTTTTTTATTTCTTGTTCTGAGGCATCCTTAGAAATACCAAGAACCTCATAATAATCACGCTTTTCCACACTTTCACCGCCTATTAATCACTGATTTATAGTTATAGTTTCGACTATTTTATATTTAAGCTACAAAATTATAGCTTGCAATATTGCAAGCTATAATTTATTGTGTCTGCTATTTAGTCTAATCTTTTTATTTGTCTTCGTCAACCACTTCATAATCAGCATCAACTACATCGTCACCAGCTTGAGATTGTTGCTCTGCTCCTTGCTGAGCCTGAGCCTGCTCATACATTTTCTGCGAAATCGGATGGATTGCTTGCATTACTTTATCTATTTCTGCTCTGATTTGCTCTCCTGTTGCATCAGCTTTGTCTTTTACTTCTTTTAATCCAGCAATCGCAGCTTCTACTGCTTCTTTCTCAGCTGCAGAAACTTTGTCTCCCATATCTTTTATAGTTTTTTCAGTTTGGTAGATTGTAGATTCTGCTTGGTTAAGTGCTTCCATTTTTTCTTTTTTCTTTTTATCTTCTTCCGCATGCATTTCTGCTTCTTTAACTTTTTTGTTTATTTCATCATCAGAAAGATTAGTACTTGAAGTAATAGTAATTTTTTGTTCTTTACCAGTTCCTAAATCTTTTGCTCCAACATGCACTATACCATTTGAATCTATATCAAAAGTAACTTCAATTTGAGGAATTCCTCTTGGAGCCGCTGGTATATCCATAAGCTGGAATCTACCTAAAGTAACATTATCTCCTGCCATAGAGCGCTCTCCTTGAAGAACGTGTATATCTACTGCTGTTTGATTATCTGCTGCTGTAGAAAATACTTGAGATTTCTTTGTAGGAATAGTAGTATTTCTTTCGATTATTTTAGTGAATACTCCACCTAATGTCTCTATTCCTAGAGATAAAGGTGTAACATCAAGCAATAAAACATCTTTAACATCTCCAGCAAGTACCCCAGCTTGAATAGCCGCGCCTATTGCCACGCACTCATCAGGATTGATTCCTTTATGAGGTTCTTTTCCAGTAAATTTCTTAATCGCTTCTTGAACAGCTGGAATTCTAGTTGAGCCTCCAACTAGGATTACTTTATCTACTTCTGACATAGATAAACCTGAGTCAGCAAGAGCTTTTCTAGTTGGCTCCATAGTTTTTTCTACTAAGAATGCTGTAATTTCTTCAAACTTAGCTCTAGATATATCCATATTAAGGTGCTTAGGGCCTTCTGCAGTTGCTGTGATAAATGGAAGATTAACATTTGTGTTTAAAGTAGATGAAAGCTCTTTTTTAGCTTTTTCTGCAGCATCCTTAAGTCTTTGATGGCTCATCTTATCTTGTCTTAAATCAACACCTTCAGTCTTTTTAAATTCATCTGCTATATAGTTTACTAAAACTTCATCAAAATCGTCTCCACCTAGTTGATTGTTTCCGCTAGTTGATAAAACTTCAAATGTTCCATCGCCGATTTCTAGAATAGATACGTCAAATGTTCCTCCACCAAGGTCAAATACTAGTATTTTTTCTTCATGGTCAGTTTTATCAAGTCCATAAGCTAGTGAAGCAGCTGTAGGCTCGTTAATAATTCTTTTAACATTAAGTCCTGCTATTTTTCCTGCATCCTTAGTAGCTTGTCTTTGTGCATCTGTAAAGTAGGCTGGAACAGTAATTACTGCTTCAGTTACAGTATCTCCTAGATATGCCTCAGCATCTGATTTTAATTTTTGAAGAATAATAGCTGAAATCTCTTGTGGAGAGTAGTCTTTTCCATCTATTGTAACCTTATGATCTCTTCCCATTTCTCTTTTGATAGATGCAATAGTTCTATCTGGATTTGTAACAGCTTGTCTTTTAGCTGGCTCTCCAACTATTCTTTCTCCATCCTTTGAAAAAGCAACCACTGATGGAGTCGTACGCATTCCTTCAGCATTTGGAATTACAACTGGTTCTCCACCCTCCATAACTGATACACATGAGTTTGTTGTTCCTAAATCTATACCTATTGTTTTTGCCATTATTATTTCCTCCTCAATATATTTTGTAAATTTATATCGCTATTACTGATTTAACAAAGTATTTTCATAGCTTCTATTTACTAACCTTTACCATTGATGGTCTTATTACCTTATCCTTTAGCTTATATCCTTTTTGAAGCACATCGATTACCTTGTCAGGCTCATCTGCTTCTTCCTGCATTACTGCATGATGGAAATTAGGATCAAAATCTTGGTTCAAAGCATCAAGCTCTTCTAAACCAAATTTATAAAGAGTATCCATAAGCTGCTTTAGTATTAATTCTACACCTTTATAAAAAGCTGTTTCTGAATTTTCTTTTTCACTTTGTAAAGCACGCTCAAAATTATCTACAATTGTCAGCATCTCAGTTACTATTTTTTCATTTGCAAATACTGTTAGTTCGCTTTTTTCTTTTTCCACTCTTTTTTTGTAGTTCATAAAATCTGCCTGAGTTCTTTGGGCAAGTGCTTTCATCTCTTCAATTTCTTGCTGAAGTTTTTCTATTTGAGCTGTTTCAGCCGATTCTTCTTCATTTATCAAGTCTTCTTGTTCATCAACCTCTCTGATATCATCCTGAGTCATGTCCTGCTCCTTTTGCATTGTATTTGTATTTTCTTGTCCTTCCTCTATGGTGTCTTTATCTTCGTTTAGGGCTTCGTCATTAAGTGACAATTCAAATCCTCCTTTCTTATAACCTCTATCTATATTTAAGTATTGTTCATAAGTTTATTAAGGCGTTTAGTAATATAATTCATGACAGAATAAGCTCTGTCATAATCCATCCTCTTTGGTCCGATTATTCCAAGCTTCCCGATTGTTTTTCCTTTGTATTCATACTCTGTTGTGATAATCGAGCAGCTTCCAAGTACATCATCAATCGAGTCATCGCCTATTATTATATTTACATTGCCTTTTCGTATTCCCTTTTCTTCTAGCAGGCTAGCCACTTCGTTTTTCTGCTCTAAAAGATTTAAAAAAGATTTTGCTTTGCCTATATCACTAAATTCAGGGAAATTAAAAATATTAGTAGCTCCATTTAGTAGTACATTAAAAGAAAGATTTTTATCCATGTTCGATTTCATAACCGTGAACATATCGTCAAAAATCTTATTGTACTCCTTGATTTGATGCTTAATATAATTAATAAAATTCATATCAAAGTCTTCAATTATTTTGCCTCTTATATTGTCATTTAATGTCCTTGATATGAGCTCAAGCTTCTCTTCAGAAACTGGAACACTTAATTTAAACTTGCTATTTCTCACAGTCCCATCTTCCATAACCATTATTAAAACAGCAGTCATAGAATCAATATGAACTAAATTTAATTGCTTTATCTTTTTAGATTTTTCTACTTTTTGTGAGATAGCTACAGATGTATAGTTTGTTATCTGGGTCAGCAGAGCTAAGGAATCCTCAAGTAGTTCTTGTATCTGCTCTATATTCCCAACAAGCGCTCCTTCGATTTCATCCTTTTCTTTTTTATTAAGTCCAATAACACCCATTAACTTGTCTACATACAGTCTATAAGCATCATGGGAAGGAATTCTTCCAGCTGAAGTATGAGGCTGTAATAATAATCCCATTTCTTCAAGGTCTGCCATTTCATTTCTTATAGTAGCAGCACTTACGCCTAATGTTTTATTTTTTGAAATAGTCCTAGAGCCTACGGGTTCAGCCGTCTCTATATATTCTTGAATTATAAACTGTAATATTCTAAGCTTTCTATCGCTCAACTCTAAGTTTGACGCCATACTGTCACCTCGTTTTATCAAACAAATACATCTATATTAAATAATTATTGGTTTATTTGTTAGCACTCATTATGTTCGAGTGCTAACTCTAAATATATAATAACTATTCTGTTTTGAGTTGTCAACATCTTAATATTTATTTTTCTAATATTTATTTTATTTTTTATTTGGATACTGTAGAGTATAATATATCAAGTTAAAATAAGCTTTACCAAAGAGGAGTAATAAATTATGAATTATCCAGAAAAAGAAAAATTAAGTCTATATTTTCATATTCCATTTTGTCTTAGCAAATGCTCTTATTGTGATTTTGTTTCCTTCGCAAATTCCACTGCTTTTCATGAGCCCTATATAAATGCTTTATTAAAAGAGCTACTATTGTATAAATCTACAATTGATAAAAATCAAATCTCAACTATATTCATAGGCGGAGGTACACCCACTAGCTTAAGCGACAATTTATTTGAACTTCTGATTAAAAGCATAGATGAAATACTACAGCTAAATTGCAATTCAAATAATATAGAATATACTATAGAAGCAAATCCTAAAACTATTACTTCAAAAAAAGCTGACACCATGAAGCAATATGGTATCAATAGAGTTAGCCTTGGACTTCAGTCAGCAAATGAAATAGAGCTTAAGGTACTAAACCGAATTCATAGCTTCAAAGATCTTGAAGAATCTATAGATATTCTCAAAGCCCACGGAATTAGTAATATTAACATAGATTTGATGTATGCCATTGCAAATCAAACTATTGAATCCTTTAAAACCTCCATTCAAAAAGTATTAGCTTTAAAGCCAGATCATATATCCTGCTACTCTCTTATATTAGAAGAAGGTACTGCGCTATATAAGCTTCATAAGGAAAACAAGATAACCTTTCCAACCGAGGATGAGGATATAAACATGTATGAGCTGGCAGTAAATATGCTTACATCAGCTGGCTATGAGCATTATGAAATATCTAATTTTGCTCTTTCTGGCAGAAAGTGTAGCCACAATATAACTTACTGGAAAGTCAAGCCTTATTTGGGTTTTGGAGTTTCTTCACATTCTTTTTTCGATAACAGCAGATATTCTAATACCAGTAGCATAGAAGAATACATCGATTTACTATCAAAAAATAGTTTGCCAATAGAAAGCACAGAGCTCATTGATGATACTATGGCCTTTGAAGAATGGATATTTTTAAGGCTCCGAATGAAGGAAGGCATTAATTTTGAAGATATAAATTCAAGATTTAGCATAAATTTTTTAGCAAGTTACAAGCCCAAATTAGATAAACTCTTAAATGAAGGTCTTTTAATTTATGATGCTTCCAAAGTAAGTCTTACATTAAAAGGCTTTGAGCTTAGTAATTATGCTTTTTTAACATTATTATCTTAAACTAAAATTTTTATATTAAACAAAAAAGGAAGTGCTTTTGTAGTAACTGAGAGCAACTTCCTTTTTTGTTTAATACAATACATCTTATAGTATAAAAATGAAATTATTGACTGCTATTTATCTATAGTCATATACTTAATTAACTATACTGCTAGGTAAAACACATATAGCCCAGCAAATAATATAAAAACAGCCAAAATATTTTTTAAATTGTTCGCAAGCTTTATATATTTGGGCTGTGTAACAAGGCTATTTAAAGTAGATACCGAAACTCCAGCAAGAATTACAAGTATACTATTTCCTATGCTGTAAGCCATCAGCATAAAAACTCCTAGCACTGGATTGCCTCTGCTTGCTACAAAAGAAAGAATAGCTGCAAGCACAGGAGTAGCACAAGGCGAAGCTGCAAATCCACCAAATAGACCTAAGGTAAATATGCCAATCAAGCCTTTTCTCACAGGCTTTTCTTCTATACTACAAGCATTTTCCTGTTTTTTGAAATTTATAATCCCAAGTATATTCAAACTACTTCCTATCATAATAAAAGCTAGCACTAGATATATAACCTTCCCATATCCAGAAAAAATCATTCCTACATAAGCTGTCAGAAATCCTAATGCAATAAAGGTTATGCTTAAACCTAAAGTAAATATCAGAGAATATAATAGACCTTTTTTTCTATCCGATATTTTGCTATTACCCATATAGCCTATAACTAAGGGAATTGTTGTGAGTACACACGGACTAAAAGCTGATATGACACCTGCTAAAAAAGCTATCGGAACAGCCATATATATATGCTCTAGCATAAATGCAGAAAACATTTGAAGTACGACGTCCATTACTGCATACCTGCTTCTTTAAGCATTTTTTCTATATCATCAAGTGTAGTTACACCTTCAGTTCTCGATTTAATTACTGCATCATTATCTAAAAATACTAAGGTAGGAACTACTCTTACATTATACGCCATCGCCAAATGAGCATTTTCCTGAAGATCTAAATTTACAACCACTACGTTTGCTTTTCCTTTAAATTTTATCTTGGCTTCTTCTATCGTAGGCTCCATATACTTACAGGCTGGGCAAGTTGAAGTTGTAAATTCTAAAAATGTAGGGTATCCATTTTCTATTGCTAAATCATAGTATTCATTTGTTGTAGTTTCATAGCTTTCCTCAGTTTTATTATTGCTTGGGTCAATATTATCCTTTTGAATATTTTCACTTGAATCAGATAAATTTTTATTGAAATAAATAGCTGCCAACGCTCCTATTACAAGGACTATTATCAAAATCTTAATATTTTTGTTCATAGCTCACCTCTTATATCGTTTTTTTAGAATATATAGATATTACATTTAATTGTACCAAAAAAGTCTAAATTTGAAAAGAAGAAAGTAATTAAGTTTAAAATGAAGCTTATGAATCTAGTGTTATTATTTTACATAAAAAGTAGTAAATTAGAAAGTTTAATTAAAAAAAAGTCCAGTTTAAGCTAAAATGTAAGAATTAATTTGTACATTTTAACTTAAACTGGACTTATAATTTTTCTATATTAATTTCATCGATATATCAAGTGCTTTGACTGAATGAGTCAGTTCTCCCATAGATACATAATCAAGGCCTATGTCTTTAATTTCGTCTAGGCGCTCTAAGGTCATATTTCCTGAAGCTTCAAGTGGCACTAAACCATTACATAAGTTTACGCACTCTCTAAGCTGATTATCATTCATATTATCAAGTAATATTAAGTTTGGCTTAAGCACAATAGCTTCTTTTAGCTCTTCAATGTTTTTAACCTCTATTTCTATAGCTGTCATTGGTCCTGACTTAGATTTTACTTTATCATAGGCATTTGTTATGCCTCCAGATGCCTTTATATGATTATCCTTAATCATTACAGCTTGCGAAAGATTGTATCTGTGGTTTACTCCACCACCAGTCCTAACAGCATATTTTTCCAGCATTCTAAGCCCTGGCGTTGTTTTTCTCGTATCTAAAAGCTTTGTATTCCCTCTAGAAAGCACGCTTACTGCCTTATTTGTTTTAGTTGAAATCCCACTAAGATGAGACAAGATATTAAGAGCAACTCTTTCTCCCATCAAAAGAGATTTTGTACGGCCATAAAGCTCAGCTATGCATTCACCCTTTTGAACGCTTGCCCCATCTGGTTTTAAAACCTTCACCTCACCTTCATACTTAAGAAGCTCAAAAACTCTTCTTACTATATCCCATCCGCAAATTACTCCATCTTCCTTAGCCATAAACTTGCTCTTACTTTTATGCTCCTCATTAAAAATCACACTACTAGCAAGGTCAATATTATTAATATCTTCCTCTAGCCACATTTTAACCAGTTTATCAATTTGAAACTCTAGCATTTTTTAATTTCTCCTTTAAAATAATATTGGATACTTCTGCTAATGATACAAGCTCATAGAAATTTTTATTATTATTTTTATATAAATTTAATTCAGACTTAAGCTCATTAATAGCTTCAATATTTTTTTCTGCATAATCAATATTAAAATTTACAAAAAAGCTATTTTGCATTATCTCTCTAACTTTATTTTTTAAGCTTTCTATTTCACTTAATTCTAAATGTTTTTTTTCAGTATAGCTTAAGCCTTTTAAATCATAGTCATCATGAATTCTAGCTTCTACTTTAGTATTAGATTTTTTATCTTTATTTCCTAATCTACTGTGCTTGCCACCAATAGACTTAGCTACTCTTTTTGAAAATACTAAGGCTTCTAATAACGAATTACTTGCTAATCTATTATTGCCATGAACTTCAGTACAAGCACACTCTCCAGTTGCATATAGGTTCTCTACAGTTGTACTTCCAAATTCATCTACTTCAATCCCTCCCATAAAGTAATGCTGGCAGGGACTGACTGGAATAAAATCCTTTTCCATGCTTAGCTTTCTGTTTTTACAGCTTTTATATATATGTGGAAATCTATTTTTTAGGTACTCTTTAGGTTTTGCTGTTACATCTAAATATAAATAGTTTGAATTAGAATTTTTCATTTCCTTAAGCATTGATTTTGATACTACATCCCTAGGAGCTAAATCAGCCATTTCATGATATAAATGCATAAAGGCTTCTTTTTTGTTATTTCTTAAAATTCCTCCTTCTCCTCTAACCGATTCAGAAATAAGGAATCTATCCCCGCTGTTTTCATATAGTCCTGTAGGATGAAATTGAATCAAATCCATATGCTTTAGCTTTGCTCCGGCTTTACTAGCTAGAGTTATTCCATCTCCACTAGCGATGGATGCGTTCGTAGTATATTTATAGAGCCTTCCTATGCCTCCAGAGGCAATCACAGTAAAATCTGATTCTATGTACA
This sequence comes from Acetoanaerobium sticklandii, assembly GCF_000196455.1. Classification (NCBI taxonomy): domain Bacteria; kingdom Bacillati; phylum Bacillota; class Clostridia; order Peptostreptococcales; family Filifactoraceae; genus Acetoanaerobium; species Acetoanaerobium sticklandii. Next base: position 1,929,117 of record NC_014614.1, read on the forward strand.
TAGACTCCTCATTTTCATCTAAAACAGTGGTTAAAAAGCCATTCCTGCATTTTGTAATGTCCACAGCCATAGCTCTTTCATGAATTTCTATATTATTTTTTTTAAAGGCATTTTGAGCTAGCACTTCAATAACTCTTTTTCCAGTAGTGTCCTTATAGTGCAATATCCTTCTTTTTGTATGCCCTCCTTCTAACGTCAGATCATACCCTCTTTCGTTTTTATCAAAATCCACACCATAATCAATTAAGTTCTGTATATTTTTCGGTCCTTCACTAACCATAATTTCTAGCATTTTTTTATTATTTTTTCCATTTCCAGCCTTAAGACTATCTTCCATATGGATTTCAAAATCATCATCTTCATCCCAAACGCAAGCTATACCACCTTGCGCTCTATAAGTGTTACAATTATTTATCTCATCCTTTGATAGGACTAGCACTTTTAGGTTTGAAGGAAGTGACAAAGCTGTATAAAGTCCTGCTATTCCAGCTCCAATAATCAAAACATCGTATTTCATTTCGAACTCCTTTTAATCATTTCATAAAGACTTTTAGAAGCTTTCACCATAACATCTTCATCTAGCTTTATTACTTCTCCACCTTTTCCTTGCATAGCATTAAGTAAATCTTGAGCAGTTGTTTTTTTCATATTTTTACATACAAATTCATCGTATAACAAGAAAAATTCTTTTTCAGGATGCTGCTTTTGTAAAGACTCAAGCACACCTAGCTCCGTGCCTATAATAAATTTTGATTTGTCAGATTTACTTACAAAATCCATAATTTCAGTTGTAGAACCTACGAAATCTGCTTGCTCAACCAGCTCCCATTTGCATTCTGGATGAATAAGTACCACAGCATCGGGCTGCTTAGATTTTAAAGCATTCATATCCTCTAGCTCTGCTCTTTCATGAATCGGGCAAAAGCCCTCCCAAAGAGTAATATTTTCATTTTTAGTCTTCTCCTTGATATATCTCCCTAAATTTCTATCTGGCAAAAATAAAATTTCTTTATCCTTTACAGTGTTCATTATATTAAGAGCTACGGAAGATGTAACACAAATATCGCTTTGAGCTTTTATATCAGCACTTGTATTTACATATGAAACAATAAGATGGTTGGGATTATTTTCCTTAAACTCAATCAAGTCATCAAGTGAAACCATATCGGCCATAGGACAACCAGCATCAGGATTAGCAAGTATTACTGTTTTATCTGGCGATAATATTTTAGCTGTTTCAGCCATAAATCTAACTCCGCAGAAATAAATCTTAGGTGTTTTAAGCTTACTTACCAAAGCACTCAAATAATATGAATCTCCTATGTAATCAGCTACCTGCTTGATTTCAGGTATTTGATAATGATGCGCCAAAATTACACAATCCTCTTCAAGCTTCTGTTTTTTTATTAGCTCAAGTATGTTTTCTTTCATGGTTCGCCTTCCTTTTATAATTTTTATATTTAAAATATATTAGTGACTTTTCTGCTGTCTTGTCATCTGTAAACAATATATCACTATAGTCTTTATTTTTCAATATTATAAAAAGAGCAATGCCTTACTATGAATCTAGAATTCATAAATACTAAATTATTAGACGAAAAAAAGCGCTCCCTTTTCAGAAGCGCTCTTTACCTATAAAATATTTATTGAATTTATTTATCTAGCTTAAGAACTGACATAAATGCCTTTTGAGGAACCTCTACATTCCCAATTTGTCTCATTCTTTTCTTACCCTCTTTTTGTTTTTCTAGTAGCTTACGCTTACGGCTTATATCTCCACCGTAGCATTTCGCAAGTACGTCTTTTCTATATGCACTTATCGTTTCTCTTGCTACTACCTTTGTTCCTATTGCCGCTTGTATAGGCACTGGGAACTGATGCTTTGGAATTTCGTCCTTTAGCTTTTCACACATTACTCTTCCTCTAGTTTGGGCTGTACTTTCATGAACTATAAATGAAAGTGCATCCACTTGCTCTCTGTTGATTAGAATGTCAAGCTTAACTAGTTTTGCTTCTTTATACTCTTTAAATTCATAATCCAATGAGCCATAACCCTTTGTTCTAGATTTTAATGAGTCGAAGAAATCATATACAACTTCATTTAATGGAATCTCGTAGTGAAGTGTAACTCTTTTGGTGTCTAGATACTCCATATTGAGCATATTACCTCTTCTTTCCTGAGCAAGCTCCATTACAGGCCCCACATAATCCGTAGGTACAATTATATTCGCCTTTACTATAGGCTCTTCTATATGGTCAATCTCCTGCACAGGCGGAAGGTTTGTAGGATTTTGTATCATGAGTACTTCTCCATCAGCTTTTATTACTCTAAATAATACAGATGGAGCGGTAGTTATCATATTTAAGTCAAATTCTCTTTCTAGTCTTTCTTGGATTATTTCCATATGAAGAAGGCCAAGGAATCCACATCTAAATCCAAAACCTAAAGCTGCAGAGGTTTCTGCTTCAAATTCTAGTGCTGCATCATTTACTTGAAGCTTTTCTAGTGCATCTCTTACGTTTTCATATTTTTCGCCTTCAGCAGGGTAAATTCCACAATAAACCATAGGTGTAACTTTCTTATAGCCTGGAAGAGGATGTTCTGTTGGGTTATCAGCTAAGGTGATAGTATCTCCAACCCTAGAGCTTCTGATATCCTTAACAGAAGCTGCTATATACCCTACATCCCCTGCTACTAAATCTTCTACAGGAATATGAGTAGGAGAAACAACTCCAACTTCAGTAACCTCGAATACCTTTTTTGTATTCATCATTTTTATTCTATCGCCTTTTTTCACCTTGCCCTCAAATACTCTTACGTAAGAAATTACTCCTTTGTATGAATCGTAATACGAGTCGAATATAAGAGCTTTAAGTGGTGCATCAATATCGCCTTTTGGTGCTGGTACCTTATGTACTATCGCCTCTAGAACCTGATCTATATTAGTCCCGTCTTTTGCTGAAATAAGAGGAGCCTCAGATGCATCTAGTCCTATAATATCCTCTATTTCTGTCTTGATTTCTTCAGGTCTAGCACTAGGAAGGTCTATCTTATTGATTACAGGTACTATTTCCAAATCTTGGTCAAGTGCCAAGTATACATTAGCTAAAGTTTGAGCTTCCACTCCCTGAGCTGCGTCAACTATAAGAAGAGCACCTTCACAGGCAGCAAGGGATCTAGATACTTCGTAGTTAAAGTCTACGTGACCTGGAGTATCAATTAAATTAAAAAAGTATTCCTCTCCATCTTTTGCTTTGTAAACCAGTCTAATAGACTGAAGTTTAATGGTTATTCCTCTTTCTCTTTCCAAATCCATATTGTCCAAAAGCTGTGCCTTCATATCTCTTGATTGTACTAATCCTGTATCTTCAATCAATCTATCAGCTAGTGTTGATTTTCCATGGTCGATATGAGCAATTATACTAAAATTTCTTGTGCGGCTTTGTCTATCCAACTACTTCTTCCTCCTTAAAAATAATTTTCTTATTTAAATGTTAATTTTATGTTACAAATCTCTCTTTTCGTTATATAATATATAAAGATGAGTAAATAAATTTTTAGGATATGCTTTATCTTATCAGAAACGCCTTTATAATTGAAGTGGAATTATAATGATTTTTAACATTTATCTCATAAAGCTTTCTGAAACTACTTAAATTAATAATTTTTTTACGTTATAAAGCTTTTTGTCCTTTACTTTTGCTCGCTTATTTGGTACAATCTTTTTTGTTGACTAATTGAAAGAATCCAAAAAAATAGGAGGTGAATATATTGGCAAATATTAAATCTGCTAAGAAAAGAATTTCTGTTACTGCTAAGAAAACTCTTATTAACAGAATGAGAAAATCTCAAATAAAAACAGCAATCAAAAGATTTGAGGCTGCTCTAGCTGAAGGTAATATGGAAGCTGCTACTGAAAACTTCAAGTACGCTCAAAAGAAAATCCATCAAATCGCAGCTAAAGGAACTCTTCATAAAAATGCTGCTGCTAGAAAAGTATCAAAATTAGCTTCTAGATTAAACGCTGCTAAAGCTAACTAATTCAGAGGACAGCTTTAGTTCGTTAACATAGTAAAGCTTACTAAGGTATTTGCTTACCATAAATAAAAACCCCATATACCTTGGGGTTTTAATAGTTTACATAAAGGATGACTAATGTCTTCCTTTTTTTGTTGCTTTTTTTAAGCAAAGACCTTGGATGTTTTTTCTGTCTTAATACGCTGACATATTTTTGTAAGAATAAGCTCTACACCTATTCTCTCATTAATTTGACCATTTTTAATCCTGTAATCTGTATCAAGGCAAAGGTTTAATAGCACCAAAGCTTCCTTGTACTTTAATTTTTGAGAGTGTATCCCCGCCTTTTTAAGAGCATATGGATGAATTGATAGCTTCTGGGCTATCAAAGCTTCATTGTATCCCTTGGCCTTTAATATATGGTATTTAGTTATCATAGAGAGTTGTTTTCCAAACATAGTCAAAATCATAAGTGCCGACTCTCCAGAATCAATTATGTGATTAAATTCAATCAAAGCCTTTTTAAAATCTCCACTAAAGGTATCTTCAATCAATCTAAAAATATTATTCTCAAAATTTTGAAGAATTACTAAATCTATATCTTGAATTGTAATTTTCCCTTGTTTTTGATATAAAGCTGAAATTTTTACTAGTTCATTTTCTAAATCTCTTAAATTTTTCCCAGACTCTTTATAATAATATCCAGTTTTTTCAATAAAGCTTTCCAATTCCAAATCGCTAATAATGGTATTTGATTTCTTTAAAACGGCTTTGCACCATAATTTAAGTTCATTCATCTCAAGCTTGTTTGCTTCGAAAATACAATGATTTTTTTTAAGTTGTTTAAACAAACTAGATCTTTTATCTACCTCTGGTGGGCAAAATAAAACTATAGTCGTTTCCGCTGGATTTTCAAGATAAGCGAGTAATTTTTTTTCATCTTCTTTAGCCAGCCCCTTAGTTCCAGTTTTGAAGAATGCACTGCTTTTTATCACTACTATTCTATTTTTATCCATAAAAGGCACTGATTCAAAGTTTTCTATTATCCTATCAATATCTATAACCTTGTCATCAATAACAGTCAGATTAAAATCTCTAAATGCTGGCTCTAGCTTATTCTTAAAATAATCTAATATAGAATCTATACGATAAGCCTCTTCTCCATAGATGAGATAGACCTTATCCTTTTCATTGTCAATATTTTTCAGCAAATCCTTGTAATTCATTTTTGTTCTCCTTTAAGGTATAGATAGCAAAGATAAAGTAGAATGTAAATATTAGAACATAGGCAACTATTGTAGTATAAATATTTGATGCTTCAAAGTCAATATAAGACAATGAAAACGCTGATATCTTTTGATTGAAATAATACAAAATAAATTTCAGGCTTTTAACCATGCTCACCAGTAGATTCCCTAAAAACGGTATCTTATAAAGCACTAAAGAAGATAACATAAATGGATAGGTTAACGTAACTAGAGGTACGCTTATTAAATTAGAAAAAATTGATATAATTGATATTCTCTGAAAATAAAAATATGTAAGGGGCAGAGTTAAAACTTGAGCTGATATTGTCATACTAGTAAAGTTAGCTATGTATTTAGGCAGTATCTTTGTCTTTTCAAAAGTAGCATTAATGCTTTGGTAAAACATACCTATTGAAATAACAGCCATAAATGACAATGTAAAGCCTGCGTCGTATAAAATATATGGATTCAAAGCTATTAGCACGCTTGAAAGTAAAAACGCACTGCTAATAACATCATATCTCTTGCAATAAAAAATGCTAGCTATATACATCAAATAGAAAATCCCAGCTCTTATGGCAGATGGTCTTGCTCCAGTAATAATGACATATATAAAAATAAAACCCAAAACTATAAAATACCTAATATTACTTGGTAACTTTTTAAGCAGAATCAATGCCATAGAAGCTAGAAGTCCAATGTGAAAACCAGATATTGCCAAGAGATGAGAAATTCCAGTTTTAGAAAATAGCTCTGTATCATTTTCATTCATCTCTGCTCTATCTCCATAAACCAAAGCTTTTACAAAAGGGCTATCCATTCTATAAACAGAGTCTATATATTTTCCTAAATACTCTCTTATTTCGTATATGAGTGTTCTAAAATTTGATTTATGGCTTACTATATCATTAATGCTTCCATTTATCAAATAATTGTATCCTCTTGACCTTAAATAGTTTGCATATCCTCTTTGAGGATGTCCTTTTAAGGCAGTAGCTTTACCTTTAACTGCAATTACACTCCCTGGCAGGATATTATCAGTATAATCTAAGCTAGAATATTCATACTGAATTATGGCTGAATCCCCTGAGTAAAGCATAGTGTAATTTGGTCTTTTTTCCACCTGATCTATTTTATATTCCCGATAAACCTCAATTGATTCTAACTCTGTAAAGCTTAACTCTTGGTATACCAAGGTAAACACTGCTGAAATAAAAATACAAATGAATATAACAAAAGAGTATCTTCTCATAGTCACTCATCCATTCTTTTTCTATATCTAATATGATGAAGTATTTTTTATATTCAGTCAATTATTTTATTCACAAAAAACCACATATCCAAAAGGATAATGTGGTCGTAGATAGCTATAATTCATATTAAAAATAATTTTTTAGTAGCTGTTATTATACATTGAATTTAAGTTTTACATTTTTAGATATATAGGAAAATACTGGATATCCTATGATAAATGAAGCCAACGCTTGGACTCCGTTAAATGCAATGCTCTGAAGTGCAACTTTATAACTTGAATACATAACTGTTTCAACCATAAAATAGCCTAAAACCATAAATGCTACTCCGGCTAACGAGCTGTACATTCCAACTAGCTTAGTTCCTCCAAATTTAACGAATAACCAACCTATGATATATCCTTCTATACCTTTTACTATAAGTGTAAATACAGCAAAATGTGCATATCCAGATAATAAATCCGCCATCGCAGAACCTATGCCCCCTGCAATCATTCCTGCTACAGGTCCAAACATAAGTGAAGAAATAATAATAAATGCATCTCCTATATTAACATAACCATTGGTTGCAGGTACGTGTATTTTGATAAACATTGTACCCACACAAACAAGTGCTATAAGTAAGCTATAGGTAACTAATTTATGAGTTTTATTCATAAGTTTCCCCTCCTTACTTATATTTTACATAAATCTTAATCCAGTATCAATAAATAGTGTATCGTTACAAAATTAGATATATTCATTCACATACGAAATTTTATCAGAAAACAGTCTATTAAGTTGAGTTAAAATATCGCTTTTGGCTTCAATTTTTCCTAAATCATAAGCTGATGAAATTGATACCCCTCCCATATAAAGCTGCGTTAGGGTTCCTATATCCATTACTGCGTCAGCTTTACTATCAGAAGTTCCTACTGAGCCATTTTTAATATGAAAAATCTGATTGTTTTGACTCAAAATACCGTCATTAATTTTTATCCTTAAATCTAAAATCATATCTTTAGCTAATTTTTCAAGTACATATTTTACATCTACTATCCTAGCCATCATAAAAGGCTTTAGATTTACAGATATTTTATTGTTAAATCCAAAATAATACATAAGTTGAGAATCTATAGGTTGCTGTATAGTAACGCTATCAATCTGAGTCTTGTGACTAGCTACAAGAGTCATAAAGGAATCTAAAGCACTAGAATCCAGATAAAACAGTTCTCTTACATAACCCTTAGATACTTCCATTTTGGGATAGAAAACCATATACCCTATAGGTTCATTAGCTTTATTTTTTGCTAAAAAAATCTCTCCTGATTCAACTTTAATTTCTTCAAAATAAGTGTAATAATGGTTTCTATCTCTTTCTAAATAAATATCCCAATTTTTTGCCTTCTCTAAATAAATTTCTATAAGAAAGTCCGCAATCTCATCTGTCATCTTTGTGATTCTTTCAAGATTCACAGATTTGTTATTTTTATACTCAATATCAGACAGATTAACCTCAAAGCTATATAAATTAAAACAGTTTTCATAACCATATCGTCTATATATAGCAGTATCTATAGGCATCAATAGCGATATCTTCTCGCCCAAATTATAGGCTTCCTCCAAAGCTTTATTTAAAAGCTTTGTGGTTAGCTTTTTGCCTCTATGCTCTGGATATACACTTATTCCAACTACATAAGCCGTGTCCTGAGAATCATTGCTTATATTTATTTTATATGGATTTCTTTGAAGAGATGCAAGTAATGCCCTGTCCTTAACAATCAAATTGCACCCTGGATTGTATCTTTTTTCAAAGTAATAATTTACAAAGCTCTCTTCATCTGAAAATGAATATTCCCATAAATCTCTTATTTCCTTAAGGTCTTCATACAAAGCATATCTTATTTCTGACATAAAGTCCTCCTATTTTTCAATCAGAGTGTACTTTTCCACTAGTTTAATTGGCTTGTAGGATAATTTGGCTTGTCTCAGGCCATCTAACCCTAAATCCTCTTCACGATTCACAAATTCAACATCTGGAAATTCATTTTCTAAAAATAATTTATTGATAGCAGCATAAAGCCCTCTTATTTCAGGATTTGCTTTTTCCACATGCACAACAACAGTATCAGGATTAAGTAATTCTCCAAAAGTAAAAGCTTCTAAATTATTATCTATATAAATTCCACCAACTTTTGTTTCTGTAAGTTTAGGATAATTTTTAAATACCTTTTCTACTGCAAGTCTTTCTCCAACTAAATGCTGATCTTTTTCTTTATCCTCAGCCCACCTTTCCATCAAAGCAATTGCTTCTGGAAAGTCCTTGCAGCCTAATCTTCTATACTCAAATCTATCTCCATATTCCTTTAAAAAACTGTTGTAGTGATTTTTCTTAGAGTGATATTTTCTTCCTGATAATGTCCTTAATTTTTCTGCTTCATAAAAATAATCGTGAGAATCTCGCTCCTCAATTATCTCAAATCTATCAGGATATTTTTGAGATAAATATTCAACCCATGGCTTAGTAACAGCTCTAAGAATTAACTTTTGTTCCAATCCATTAAAGCAGCCTTCTATAGCCTCAAAGGCTTTTTGATAATTCTCAGGCTCAGTTATAGGCTGGATAGCAAAGTAACTGTCGTTTACTCTTCCAAATATATTAAGATAGCCATCTTCTATCATATAGCTCGTATTAAAAACATGCTGCCACATATAAATAGTCATAAAGCTATATTCACAGGCTTCATATCTCACCTTATTAAAATACTCTTCAAGCTCATCCTTAGAATTTATTCCTATGGGCTTAAGTTTACATTCATCTTCCAATTTATTGATTGTAATCTCCTCCTCAAAAAACTTTAATCATAATATTATATTATAACATACCTTATCAGTATGTAACCAATGTAACACTCCCTAAGAAAAATTATACACCAATAACCTCCTTGCTAATCAAATACCTTTTTATGTATTATGTTATAATTAGCATTACAATAATTAGTTAAATCAAAGGAGACATAAATGAATTTCAATAAAAATAAACTTAAAAAATTTTCTCTAAATGTGTTATTAATATTTGCCCTGATTGCTTCTTCTATTTTATTCTCAGCTTGTGATATTTTAGAAAATGATACAAGGCTTCAAGTTCATTTTATAGATGTAGGCCAAGGTGATAGTACCTTGATAATTTCTCCAAATGGTAGGACTATGCTAATCGATGCTGGAGACAACAGCAAAGGAAGTGAAGTCATCTCTTACTTAAAAAGAAACGGCGTATCAAAAATTGACATATTAATCGGCACTCATCCAGATGCCGATCACATAGGTGGTCTAGATGACGTTATTGAGGCTTTTGAAATAGGGGAATTTTATCTTCCAAGAAAAAGCCATACCACAAATACCTTTGAATCTGTTTTGCTTGCAGCTAAGTCAAAAAATCTATCCATAAAAGAAGGTTATTCTGACAGAGAACTAGATTATGATGAAAATATAAAGCTTAAAATTTTATCTCCTATAAAATCAAAGGATTATGGAAGTGATAACAATCTCTATTCCATAGTAGTAAAGCTCGATTATAATCAAGCATCTTTTTTATTTATGGGTGATGCCGAATATAAAAATGAATATGATATATTAGCATCTAGTGACAACCTTAAGTCGGATGTTGTAAAGCTAGGTCATCATGGAAGTCATTCATCAACAAGTCTAGAATTTTTAAATGCGGTTGCACCCTCAGCTGCTGTAGTATCTTGTGGATATAAAAACAAATATTCTCATCCTCACAAGGAAGTCCTAGACTTACTTGAAACAACTAATATTCCTTTGTACCGGACTGATGAACAAGGAGATATTATTTTTAGGACAGATGGAAAAACAATAACTGCAAATACAGAGCCAGGGTCTTACACTTATAGAAAATATAAATAGGAGGCTGATTATGAAAGGAATAATAGATAGATTTGAGGGAGATATTGCCGTTATCGAGCTTGAAAACAATGAGTTTATAGATGTAAATATCAGTGACTTGCCAAAAAATATCTCTACTGGTGATGTAATAGAACTACTAGATGGCAAAATAAATCTATGCATAGATGAAACTAAACATAAAAAACAAGCAATCGAAGATTTGATGGATGAGCTATTTGAATAATAGTCCAATCAGCTCACTGAGATAAGCAAAACAGATTTATCAAGTGCTAACTCGAACCATGTCGCGGTTGCAATAAAATAATTTTTATAAAAATATAAAATTATTTTATTGACTTATTATTTTATTACATGTACAATCTGACATTAAATAAACAAGAAAAGCTATGAAGAAAAATAGTACATTATAATTTCTGTTCAGAGAGCTGATGGTTGGTGCGAATCAGTGAGAAATTTTTTGGAATCCATTTCTGAGCTGTTCTGAGGAAATCCAAGTAATCAGAACCGTAAGCCTGCGTTAAAGGTGTCAAAGTGAACAGCTATCAATGATAGCGGTTAATTTGGGTGGCAACGCGGAGTTTAGACTTCGTCCCTTTTGTGGGACGGAGTCTTTTTTAATATCCAAAATCCAGATTGTAAAATTAGCTTAGTTATAATAAGTATTTTAATTAACGTTAATGAATTTATTAAGGGGGTAGAGCATGAGGTTATTTATTCCAGGACCAGTAAATGTAGAAGAAGATGTATTAAAAGTTATGTCCAGCCCAATGATAAGTCACAGGAGTAAATCAGCCTCCTATCTCCAACAATCTATATCAAAAAATATGCAGATTCTGTGGAATACAAAAAACTCTATACTATTGTCCACATCTTCAGGGAGTGGGCTTATGGAGGCAGCTGTAAAAAGTCTTATACTAAAAAAAGGAGTGTTCTTTTCCTTAGGAGCTTTCGGAAAAAGATGGTATGAAATGGCAATAGCTAACGGAAAAAAAGCTGATATTTACGAAGTAGAAGAAGGGTATAGCAACAAAGCAGAGTTTATTGACAGCATACTAAAAAAAGGCTGTTATGATTTTGCTGCAATAACTCACAACGAAACTTCTACTGGTGTAGAAAATCCACTTATCGATATCTCCAATGTCATGAAAAAATATAGCGAAATAATCTTTGCTGTAGATACAGTTAGCTCAACTGGCGGAGTAGATATAGACGTAGATTCTTGTAAAATAGATTTTTGCGTCACCTCTACCCAAAAATGCCTCGGGCTTCCTCCTGGACTTTCTATCTGCAGTCTATCAGATAAAGCAATAAACCGTACAAAGCATGTTGAAAACAGAGGATATTATCTTGATTTGCTCACTTTGTATGAGTATACAATAAACAAGGACTACCAATATCCAGCTACGCCTTCACTATCACATATGTATGCCTTGGATTATAAATTAAACAAAATAATAAATATAGAGAAAAAAGAAAATAGATTTCAAAGACATAAACTACTCGCTGATATTACAAGAGACTGGGCAAGAGATAGATATAAGCTCCTTGTAAAGGACAATAACTATTCCGATACAGTGACAGCAGTTGTGAATTCTAGAGAAACTGATTTAAAAATTCTATCTTCAAAACTAAAAGATCAAGGCTACGTATTTTCAAATGGATACGGCAAGCTAAAGGATAAGACTTTTAGAATCGCACATATGGCAGATACCACTATAGAAGAACTAAAGGCTTATTTAGAAACCATTGATAAATTAATTTAATTGATATATATAGGAGGAAAATAAAATGAGAATATTAATAAATGAAGGTCTTCAAGCAGATGCTATAGATATACTTAAGGGTTTTGGTTATGAAATTATAAATCAGAAATACGATTATGATGCACTTATGGATATAATTCAAACTGTAGACGTTTTGATTGTAAAATCTCATACAAGAGTTGATAGAAAGCTACTCGCAAAGGGCCATAACGGACTTCTTAAAATGATTGTTCGAGCAGGAGTAGGAACAGATAATATAGATATGGATTATGCAAATCAGCTCAGGATTGAGGTCTATAACACTCCTAATGCCAGCACTGACTCTGTGGCAGAATTAGCCCTTGGACATCTTCTAGTCCTTGCTAGAAATATTAATAAATCAATTGTAAGCCTTAGAAATGGGCAGTGGAATAAGGCAGCGTATTTGGGAACTGAAATTAAAGGTAAAACTCTTGGCATAATAGGATTTGGAAGAATTGGTAAATGCCTAGCAAAAAAAGCTGATGCTCTTGGAATGAATATTATCTATAACGATTTATATGATTTTGGAAATATCGATGTGCCTGGAACCTATCACGATTTAAAAGACTTGCTTCCAAAAGCTGACTTTATTTCTATACACACACCATATTTACCTGAGCCTCTTATAAAAGAGGAAGAATTTATTTTGATGAAGCCAAGTGCTTATATCATAAATGCAGCTAGAGGAGGAGTAATCGATGAAAATGCTCTTCTTACAGCTTTAGATAACGATTATATCAAAGGAGCAGCTATTGACGTATTTCTAAACGAACCACATCCTAATGAAAGAATCTGCAATCATCCTAATGTTTCTGTAACTCCTCATTTAGGTGGCTCTACTCATGAAGCTTTTTATAGAATAGGCATGGAAATAACCCAAATCCTACATCCTATACAAAGAAAAAACGTAATATAATAATATAATAGGGATTTGAGCAAGAAAATATATAGGCATATATTTTTCAAACTAAAAGCGAAAGCAACTGGACTGTTATTCTAGTTATTAAAAAAAGGACTGTAAAAAATAGTACAGATACGTACTAAATTTTTCACAGTCCCTTTTTTAATTTATTTTGAAGCTCTAATTTGTAACTCTCTTCTTAGCATATCTAGCGCCTGAGAAACTGCTCTTCTTCTCACATTATCTCTAGAGCCCCAAGAGTCCATCTTCATTACCTTAACTTCTCCAAGTAAGTAGAGACCTATATAAACAAGCCCTACAGGTTTTTCATCTGTTCCTCCATCTGGACCTGCTATTCCAGTAATAGATAAAGCAACATCACTCTTTGCTCTATTTGCAGCACCTTTTGCCATTTGCTTTGCAACTTCTTCGCTTACAGCTCCATAGTTGGATAAAATTTTAGAATCAACACCCAAGGTATTTATTTTCGATTCATTTGAGTAAGTTATAAAACCTTCTTTAAATACTTTGGATATTCCAGGATAATTTATAAGTCTTCCAGCAAGCAGTCCTCCACTACAAGACTCAGCTACTGATATAGATAGATTTTGCTCTATTAATAAAGATGCTACAACTGCTTCCAAAGTCGTATCTCCAATAGCGTATACATCCATACCCAGTCTATCGCATATTTTCTTTACTACAGGCTCTAGCAATAATCTCGTTTCCTGCTCAGTGCTAGCACTAGCTGTAACTCTAAGTGTAAGTCCGTGCTCTTTTGCATATGGAGCCACAGTTGGATTTTCCTGAGCTTCTATGATATCCATAATTTTTTCTTCCATATGCCCTTCGCCTATACCTGAAATATTAATGATATCCGAAATAAATACTTTGCCAGTTCTTTTTTCTAGATATGGAATAATATATTTTTCCATCAAAGGTATTACTTCTCTTGGTGGACCAGGTAGTATGACTAGAACCTTTTCATCAAATTCTATAATACAAGCTGGAGCTGTTCCATTTTCATTTGGAATTATCTTAGCTCCTTCTGGAAAATAAGCCTGTCTTTTGTTACCTTCATTTAAAGGAAGACCTCTTGAGCCAAAAAAATCCTCAAGATGCTTTATTGACTCTTCATCAAGTATCATATCTCTTTTTAAAAAATGAGCTGCTGCTTCCTTTGTAAGGTCATCTCTTGTAGGTCCAAGCCCTCCTGTAGTTATAACTAAATCAGCTCTTTCAAAAGCTGTCTCAAGCTCTTTGGATACTCTGTTTAGATTGTCCCCTACAACAGATTGATGATAGACATCTATCCCTAAATTATATAGTTCTCTTGCAATATCCCTAGAATTGCTATTTAAAATTTCTCCCATTAAAAGCTCTGTCCCTACAGCAATTATCTCTGCTTTCATAAGTTATATCCTCCTGAGTATCTATATTAAAAAGAACATAATACTAAAATATCATTTTAAGAATACATCAACGAATTAAACTTATCAAGACAGAAGAATAATTACTCTCTATAAATAACTGTTTGCTTCCTCGCAAAGCTCATTTATCAAATCCTTGACTGTAGTTATTTTATCTATTTTATAAGCATTCGTCCCCGCAAAAACAAGTCCATTTTCCATATCACCTGTTACTGATTGGATAAGAGCTTGAGAAATGCAGTATGGCGTAGTAGCTGGGTTACAAGGGATAAGGCAATCATAGCAACGCTTTACAGGAATATTGCCTTTATCTAGCTTTTTAGTAAACTCATTATCTACAGCTCTTCCTGGCATACCTACGGGGCTTTGTACCAATCTTATATCCTCTTTTTTTGCATCTACATATGAATTTTTAAAATTTATATGAGCATCACATTCTTCAGTTGCAACAAATCTAGTTGCCATTTGAACACCGCTCGCTCCTAGTTTAATAAACTTTGCAATATCCTCTCCTGAGTATATCCCACCAGCAGCAATTATTGGAACCTGCTTTTTATACTTTTCTTCAAATGGTTTCATCGCTTCTATTACTTCAGTCACTAGCTCTTCAAGCGGTTTAAATTCATTTTTTGCTAGTTCTTCCTTAGAAAAGCCTAAATGGCCTCCAGCTTCTGGTCCTTCTACTATAACCATATCAGGTATTCTTTTATATTTTTTGTCCCATACCTTGGATATAAGAGCTGCTGCTTTTCCTGATGATACTATTGGTACAATTTTTGTCTGTGAGCCTTCTACTAAAGTTGGTAAATCTAATGGAAGTCCAGCTCCTGAGATTATTAAATCTATTTTCATTTCTACTGCAGCCGCAACCATTTCTTTATAGTTTTTCATTGCTGTTAATAGATTTACTCCTAGTATTCCATCACCACAAAGCTCTTTAGCTCTTTTTATATGCTTCTTTAGTGCTCTTACATTTGCTTCGTTGTTATTTGATAAAAAATCCGGCTCGTCATAGCCTATCTGAACTCCTGAAATAACTCCTATAGCACCTTCACGTGCTACTGCTGATGCAAGTGAAGATAGTGACACTCCTACACCCATTGCTCCTTGTATTATAGGAAGCTTTGCTATGCGGTCACCTAATTTTATTGGTTTTAAACTATTAATGGTAATCTCTCCTTTTAAAATATTTTGATAATCAAAGTATACATATTTATTTTAAACCATTTTAGTTTGATAATCAAAGTATTTTTTTATTTTTGCAATTTAACCATTAATGTTTAAGCAAAAAGCATATTTATAATTAATTTTCTGGTATAATTTTAATTAATACTGTTAAATGAAAGGATGGTTTAAATGAACGAAAACAATAACTTGTCTTCTAAAAAATGTGAAGCTTGCAGTACTGGCACTATCCCACTTCACGGAAATGAATTATTTGAATTAATGAAGGCTATCCATCCTGACTGGAGTCTTGATGATAATACAAAGATTATGAGAACATTTAGATTTAAAGATTTTATGTCTGCCCTGAATTTCGTAAATAAAGTTGGAGAAGTTGCTGAAGTAGAAGGTCATCACCCTGATATAGAGCTAAGCTGGGGAAAAGTAAAGGTAATCCTATTAACTCACAAAATTCACGGCCTTAGTATCAACGACTTTATTATGGCCGCTAAAATCGATGATTTAGCTATTTAGTCTTTCCTGAATTTTTGTAATATTTCGTAATACACACATAAAACTTAGTCTCTCGAGGGACTAAGTTTTTATAATTAATAATGGAGGCAAAAATGAAAAGTATTTCGAACATTTTAGGATTTAATAAAGAAGCAATGCTTCTTGATTCTAAACTTTATATTGTAAAATCTATGGTCGCAATTGCCACTGGGTATATCATAGGTTCAAAAATGCCTATAGCAAATCTGGATATGATATCCGTTCTTTTAGGAGTTATGTACAATCTCGAGCCTGTTAATGTTTCCGGGATAAAAGGGGGAATTAATCAGCTTTTAGCTTCAACTTTAGGAGCAGCTTGCACTGGAATATTGATTTTGCTATTTGGTATCAATGTATACACTATAGCTCTAGGAATGGCACTTACCTTATATTCATCTCTAAAAATCAACTGGAGGATGGTTTCTCCAGTAGCTATATTTACCTGTATTTATATGACTCAGTTTGTACAGCTAAATGCGGCATCAGAGCCTAGCATCTGGCTCACCTTTAGATTGAGAATTGCAGCTCTAAGCTTAGGTGTAGCAATAGCTATATTTTATAATTATTTATTTTCATTTTTTTATTACAAAAAAATCGGTCACAAGCGATTGGAATTTGTTAAGCTCCAAACCTTAAAAGGCCTTACTCATATAAAAAATCAACTTTTAGGCACAGATATTCCTAATGAAAATTCAAATATCTTGTATCAAAGCATTTTTAATGATGTGGAATTAGTTGATTCAAACATCAAGACTATGCTCAGCGAATCAGCACTTCCTTACAAAGCTGTCCAAAAAGATGAGCTCGTTACTATTTCAACAATAATTGATGACTTAAAAAAGATAAATCATTTATCTTATGATATTTATTTTGCATATAAAGAGGATTCTTCCCTCCACATTCACAGCCAAAAAATATTAAGCTCTATAGATAACGTAATAGCAAGCCTTAATAACATTGATTTTAATAATTTGAATTTAGAAAACAAAAACTTCCAGAATAACCATATAGATTATTCTGGAAGCGAAAGTAATCGTTTAGTTTGGAATCTTAAAACTATAGAAAAATCAGTAGAAAATATTTACTCATCTGCTAAAATATTATCTCTAAAAAACATTATTGTCCCATAAGCAGCCATTACAGCCATGTATTGATCTGACAATGATGATTCTATCCCTTCTATATTGGCATTGTCCCTATATAGTTGTTCATTTCGTTCCACCTCGGAATCGAAGAACTCATCAAACTCCTCGATTGATTTCATGGCTGAAATTTTGTCTGCATACCTATCATATTCTTCTCCTAGATGCTGCAGAAAAAATTTATCCAGTGCAGGATACCTTGACTTATAAAGTGATAATACTTGATCTTTTGCCTTAATTTTCATATGAATTCCTCCAGTCTTATTCTCCTAATTGTGACTCTAAATTTGCTATTTCTGCTTTTAGTATATCAATTTCATTTATATAAGCCTGAACCTGGTCGTCAACTGTTTTATTTTCTTTTAATGCTGTATAAACAAGCTCTCCAAGTAGTTTATACTTTTCGTCAACATTGGATTTAACCTTTGCAATATCCATTTTTGTTTTTGTAGTGTTTGCAACTTCCGATGTTTTTTCCCCAACTTTGTTAAGCGTCTGAGCCATTTTATCCATAAAACTCATAAAATTCCCTCCCTATATTATTTTGTATAATAATACCCAAAAATTGGTTAAACTATCAGGTTGTACTAATACTACAAAGTAAAATTTCTGCTACTTCTTCACAGTTAATTTCAATATCTAGGCTTGCATTTGGTTTATTTGCATTTACAAGTAACAAATCCATTTTTGATAAAATTATATCTTTATCTTCTAGCTTAATATTTAAATCATGAAATGGAGATATTAATATTTCAAATCTATTTTCAAATGCAACTTCTAGGGTATCCTTAAATAAAGTGATGGTAGACACTTTGTCAATTTTTGCTGATTCAAGATTCCCTGAAGCTTTTTCACTTAACATAAGATTAAAATCCTTAGCTTTTCCATAGCTTGTAGTAGGAATCCCCCCAGAAAAATTATAAACCTCAAATGGCTGCAAATCTATAAAATCTTTATTATTATGTGTAAGCCTTAGAAGGTTATCTAATGGAGTTATATACCTATTAATCCCCTTAAGCTCTGTGAATTCGGATTTATCTAAATCCACAGTAGCTGAGCTAATTCTAAATGCAAAATTTCTCACAGCATAGCTAGAATGCTCGGGAAAAATCAACATTTGCGTAGTAGTTCCTCCTGACCAATAGGATGTCTGATATTCTTCTTTATGAATTATTTTTAGGTTGTAGTTCATTATTGCTTCTCCTCACGAGTGTTATGAATTTCAAATATAACATTCTTATTTTCTTTTGATGCATCTTCAAACAAATCTATAAGAGCATATCCATAGTCTTCTAAATTAGCTATCAGGCTTTCCTTATTAAGGAGCCTAATTTCAATCTTTGAACTGTAGCTCATAAGAACATCCCAAAGAGCATCTAAATTATTTCCGTAGTATTCGTTGTTATCCAATTGATGCTTTATATAAAGATGTACATAGTCCTTATTTTTCATATCCTTCCCATCTAAAACTACTTTTATCATAATCACTCCTCTTTGTAAAGCAATTCAAAGCTATCATAATGATCCTTTGTGTAATATATTAATCCATCATTTGAATATACTAATCTTTCTGGCCCTCTAAATCCTCCTTCATAATTTATATCACATTCGAAGTACTCCCTGCCTGATTTTTTAGGTAGCTTGCCTTCTCTATTTCCAAATCTATCTCCTCCAATGCTCATTTTATCTGTCACTTCCCATAGATTTCCTTCACTAGCTTCCCATCCCATACTCCCTGCATCTTTTTTAGTTATATAATTTCTTGGCAGCTTATTGTAAGTATGAATAAATAATGCAACCTCAGCTTTACTTGTGTAATACCCTTTTTCATCTATCTCGGCATTAGATAAATTTGAAGTTCCTGATGCTTTATTTAGGTGATTTTCTAAATCTTTTAAGCTTTCTTCACTTTCGTTTATTTGCGTGATATCTGAATCATTATATTCTTCTGTTTGCAATGGGCTACAAGCTACAAAGGAAAAAATGTATACAATCATCATAACTATGGAAAATACTTTTTTTATATTAAAATTCACATCTAAACCTCCTAAAATTAGCAATTTCTATAGCAATATTATATAATACTTCTAGTAATTATTTGCAATTTTTCTATAATATTTCAAAAACAAGGAAAATGTTTTCATAAATATGAAAAAAAACGTTATAATGTATTTAGTGTGTTAAACTTTTAGATTTATACCACAGGAGGAGACAATATGCAAAAGATACTTCAAGAGGCTATTGACAATAACAGACATTGGACTGCCCATGGCGCTGTCGCTTCATACATACCTGAGCTTGCTAAAGAGAATCCAGATGCTTTAGGTGTCTGTATTTACAATATTGATAATACAACGCTATGTGCTGGAGATTCTCATACTAAATTCACTATCCAAAGTGTTTCTAAAGTAGTGACCTTAATTTGTGCTCTCATGGATAAAGGAAAAGAAACTGTTTTTTCTAGTGTTGGAATGGAGCCTTCAGCAGACCCGTTTAACTCTATGGTAAAATTAGAAACTAGAGAATCTCATAAACCACTTAATCCTTTTATAAATGCTGGTGCTATAGTATGTACCTCGATGGTCCAGGGGGACAACGGCATTGAGAAATTTAATAGAATCCACAACATGATTAAAATTATGGCAGACAACCCAGCTATAGATATAAATCAATCCGTCTATCGGTCAGAAAAGCTAACAGGAAATACCAATAGAGCCATCGCCTATTACTTAAAAGGCGCTGGGCTGATTGAAAAAGATGTCGAGGATGTCCTGGATACATATTTTAAGCTTTGTTCTATTGAAATAACTGCCCTAGACGTTGCAAAAATGGCTAGTGTGATAGCAAATAATGGCATAACTCCGTGGTCAAATGAAAGATTAATGAGCATAGAAATATGCAGAATAGTAAAAGCCATAATGACTACCTGTGGACTTTACGATTCTTCAGGACAATTTTCTGTTGATGTTGGACTTCCTTCAAAAAGTGGTGTAGGTGGATGCATAATGGCCGTGGCCCCTCAAAACATGGGCATAGCTGTTATAGGTCCAGCCCTAGATTCTCATGGAAACAGCATGGCAGGAAAAAAAGTTTTAGAATATCTTGCCAATGAACTAAATCTAAGTATTTTTTAAAAAAATAAAACAGATATTTAACTCCGTATATATAACTGGAGCTAGATATCTGTTTTTGTCTTTAAGCTAGACACTTCTGCTTGATTTAAAAATCTCCACTTCCCATATGATAATCCATCTAGAGTAATATTTAATATTCTCACACGCTTTAGTTTTCTAACCTTATAGCCAAAATGCTGACACATACGCCTTATTTGTCTATTTAAGCCCTGTGATAAAACTATTTTAAAACTTTTTTCACTTATCTTATGAATTTTACATGGTTTAGTAGTTGTATAAGTGTTTTTTACAGGATTATATATTCTTACTCCTTGGCTCATTTGTTTTAAAGTCTTGCTATCTAAAGGCTTATCTACTGTTACTATATATTCTTTTTCATGATGATTTTCTTCTCTTAAAATACGATTAACTATATCTCCATCATTAGTTAAAAGAATAAGTCCCTCAGAATCCTTATCAAGTCTTCCTATTGGAAAAATTCTCTCTTTATAATTCACATAGTCGACAATGTTACCTTCAATATGTTCTTCTGTAGTGCAGGTAATACCTACTGGTTTATATAGTGCAATATAAACCTTATCTTCTTTAGGTTTAATTATAGTCCCATCCACTTCAACGATATCACCTTCACTGACCTGATATCCTAAATCTGCGATTTTCGAATTTACTTTTACTTTATTATTTTTAATTAGTTCATCTGCTTTTCTTCTAGAGCAAAGTCCTGAAGAGCTTATATAATTATTTAATCGCATACTTACCCTTTCTTAGCTTCCTGTTTTTTGAAACTCATTAAATACTGGTATAATATATGGTTTTCCTGTGCTAGGGTGAACCACCATATCTACTTCTATATTATACACCTCATCTATTATTTCCTTTGTCAAAACAGCTTGTGGATTACCATGAGTTACCAGCTTTCCATCCGATAAAAGGAAAATCTCATCACTATACTGCACAGCAAGATTTAAATCATGAAGTATAGTAATTATTGTTGTATTTTTTTCTTTATTTAATTTTTTCAAAACTTCAAGAAGCTGAATTTGGTGATGAATATCTATATTTGAAATAGGTTCATCGAGGATTAAAACTTCAGTATCTTGAGTAATCGCCCTTGCAATAATAACTCTCTGTCTTTCTCCCCCACTTATCTGATCGATTTTCTTATCTCTTAGATGCCATGTATTTGTCTTTAGCATTGCATCCTTAGCTAGTTCAAAATCTAGGCTAGATTCAGACTGAAATCTTCTAAGATAAGGAGCTCTTCCCATAAGCACAATATCCATAACAGAAAAATCAAAATCTATAATTGTATTTTGAGGTACAGTTGCAATTTTACGAGCAGTTTGCTTATTTGTCAATTTTGTAATGTCTTCACTTAATAAAAAAACCTTATTTTTTGGAGTATCCATAGTTTTAGTTATTATTTTTGCTAAGGTTGTCTTTCCTGAGCCATTAGGCCCTAATATAGTATAAAACTTCCCTTTTTCAATATTAACACTCACATCAGTTAGAACTACTTGAGCTCCGTAGCTCCAATCTAAATTTTTTACCTTTATATGATTTTCAAATCTCATAGACATAAATCATGCCACCTTCTTTTTTGTTTTAACAAGCAAATAAATAAAATACGGTGCTCCGAACAATGAAGTAATTGACCCTACAGGAAGCTCAGTAGGTGATATTGCAACTCTAGCCATGGTATCTGCTAATATCATAAAAATCGCTCCTCCAATAGCTGAGAATGGTATGAGTACTCTATTATCTGGACCAATAAGCAATCTTATAGTGTGAGGAACAATAAGACCCACAAACCCAATTATACCACTTACTGAAACTGCCGAAGCAACTATCATAGATGATATAAAAAGCAAAATTTTTTTTACTCTTTCAACCTCTACTCCCAAGCTATTTGCTGAGTCTTCTCCAAGTAACATTATATTTAAATCTCTTGAAAAAATTCCTATTCCTATAGTTCCTAAAACTACAATAGGAACTAAGATGTAAACTTGATTCCAGCTTGCTGCAGAAACACTCCCCATAAGCCAAAATACTATTTTTTCAATCTGCGCATGATTGAAGAGCATTAATAGCGATATTGCTGCTGAGAATAGATAATTTATTGATATACCTGCAAGAAGCAAGGTACTTGCAGGTATTTTCGTTCCAGTTTTTGCTATGAGGTATACAAGACTTACTGTAAGAATAGCCCCTATAAACGCAAAGAAAGTAACACCTCCTATGCCAATCGCTCCTATACCTAAACCAAAAATCATAGCAATAGCAGCTCCTAGTGCCGCTCCTGATGATATTCCAAGCACGTAGGGGTCCGCCATTGGATTTTTGAACATACCCTGAAATGCCGCTCCTGATACTGACAATCCCATTCCCACAAAAGCTGCTAATATTATTCTAGGAAGTCTTATCTGCCAAATAATAGTTATTTGATTTCTTTTAATATCATCAAGCGAGATTAAATCATCCACAAGAGGCAGCTTTGACAATAGAATTCTCACTGCTTTATCTATAGAAATATCTGCTACTCCAATCATACTAGATATAACTATCCCTAACATCAACACTATTGTCAAAATTATAAACATTAATTTGTAGAATGATTTTTTCTCTGTAAAGCTCATAGCCTTCCTCATTTCGTCATTATTAGAATTTGTCAGGATGAAGTATTTTTGCTAATGCTTCTAATCCATCAGCAAGTCTAGGTCCTTGTCTGTCTAGCATATTATTATCAATTTCAAATAATTTGCCCTCTTTAACTGCTGTTAGCTCATTATATCCATTTGCTGATTTTATTCCTGCTTTTGCTTCAAAGTATTTTGAGCAAATCACTATATCTGGATCTTTTTCTACAAGTGCCTCCAGATTATATTTCCATCCTGTTGCATCATTTGCTATGTTTTCTCCACCAGCCATATCAATAATCTGAGAAATAAATGTCTCTCCTGTTGCTGTATAGTCTCCGCCTTCTCCATAAGAAACTACGTAATATGCCTTTGGTTTAGGCTGATTTTCAACTGCCTCCTTAACTTTCTTTACCTTTGCTTGCATATCCGCTACTACGGCATTTGCATTTTCATCTGCATTTAATAGCCTTCCTGTTTTTAAGATTGTGTCATATACCCCTTCAAAGCTCTCCTCTCCATATAGAACTGCTACCGTAAGTCCTGAATCTTCTAATTTTTTTAAGACATCTAGATCAAAATGAGTAGATGCAATTATTAAATCAGGGTTAAGCTCCAATATTTTTTCTATGTTAGGCTCTCTTAAGCTCCCTATTGATTCCTTTTCTAAAACCGGCTCAGGATAATCACAATAATCCGTCCTTGCTACTAATTTAGCTTCCATACCAAGCGCATAAATAGTCTCTGTGATATTTGGAGCTATGGATATTATCCTTTGAGGTTCATTTTCTATAGTGACTTTTCTTCCCATAGAATCAGTAATTTCAAGTGGGTAGCCCTTAGAAGCTGTATTCGTTTGTATATTTTCCTGCTCTTCAGTCTGGACTGGTGCCTGACAACCTGTAAAGCTTAACAAAGCTATCATAAATAAAATCAATGTCCTTACTAAGGTTTTTTTATTAAATGTCATTTTTATATCCCCTTCGTAAATATAATTATTAAATCTGCTTGTATCCTTGCATAAAAATACACTTACCCTTAAAGGAAAGTGTCGACATAAATACTTCAATCCTCCCTCCGAAGATAGTAATAATAAGATAAGGCAGGTTTCCTGGCTCATGGTTCATCCTAATCTTCGGCCTTCTCAGTTTCCCAATGGCTTAATCGAATTTCGTTCCCATATACAGTAGCGGGGGCTGCAGTGGAATTTAACCACTTTCCCTTTTAACCCATC
The DNA here is from genome assembly GCF_000196455.1 of Acetoanaerobium sticklandii. Taxonomy (NCBI): domain Bacteria; kingdom Bacillati; phylum Bacillota; class Clostridia; order Peptostreptococcales; family Filifactoraceae; genus Acetoanaerobium; species Acetoanaerobium sticklandii. The sequence continues at coordinate 1,953,518 of NC_014614.1, forward strand.
AAGGGCACCATATCTTTTATAATTTTTTTAAACTTATAATTTTTATTATATCAGTTTTATTCAAAAACAACAAATTTGCTTTTTAAATAAGATCTCAAAAAAATAACCTAATTTTTAGCTATTGAAACTAGAAATTAGGTTATTTTTTGATTATTATTTTTTATTTTCTTAAATCATCTAATATTTGAGTCTTTTCTTTAGTTTTCTCATCCTTGAGCTTAATAATTCTCGCAGGCGAACCAGCAACAACCACATTTTCTGGGACATCTTCAGTAACTACAGCTCCAGCAGCAACTACACTGTTATTTCCAATTACTACACCCTCTAGCACTACTGCATTTGCTCCAACTAAAACGTCATCTCCCACGATAACTGGTGTTTTACTAGGTGGTTCTAGTACACCAGCAATGACCGCTCCCGCTCCTATATGAGATCTTTTTCCTATTGTTCCTCTAGCTCCAACTACAGCATTCATATCTATCATTGTTTCATCGCCAATTTCTGCTCCAATATTTATTACTGCTCCCATCATTATAACGGCATTTTTTCCTATAGATACTCTGTCTCTAATTACTGCACCTGGCTCAATTCTCGCATCAAATTTTGTATAGTCTGACATAGGAATAGCGGAATTTCTTCTATCATTTTCTATATAATAAAACTCGATTTGGTTTTTATTTAGCTCCAAAAATTTATTTATTTCATCAGCTTCTCCAAATAAAATTCTCGATTTTCCTTCTCCAAAAACCATTAATTCATTAATGGCTTCATAATTTAGGTCTCCCTTAACATATAGCTTTACCGGAGTGGTTTTCTTAGCTTCCTTTATAAATCTAGCAATTTCATATGCATCTGTTAGTTTAGTTTCGTTAGTCATAATGTTTTTTATGATAAATTAATTATCATAATCTCCTTTTTATTATTTACGTAATTTATGGTCTACGTATAAAACCATATATTTTTGTTTTTAATTTTTAAATTTCAAACATATCTTGCATGCAGTACATTCCTTTTTCTTTCATATAAAGCCATTTTGCAGCATCAATAGCTCCATCTGCAAACAAATCCTTAGAAAGTGCCGTGTGCTTTATCTCAATTATATCACTGCTTCCTGCAAATATAACTTCATGTTCACCAAAGATATTTCCTCCTCTAACTGCATGTATCCCTATTTCATTTGTCGTCCTAGGATTGGTTCTTCCTTGTCTTCCATTTACAAAGTTTTTTGGGGTGGATATACCAGAATTTACTGCATCAGCTAAAATATATGCAGTACCACTAGGTGCATCTACTTTCTTATTGTGATGCTTTTCAATTATTTCAATATCATAGCTTCGCTCATCTAGTAATTTTGAATATTTTTCTAAAATTGTCTTTACTAAATTTATTCCAAAAGACATATTTGCAGAATATAAAATAGCAATATCTGAGCTATAGCTGTGTATTTTTTCAATTTGAGCTGCATCGTAACCTGTAGTTGCAAGAACAAGACTAATCCCATGCTCCTTAGCAAATAACAATAATTCATCAAGACATGAGTGATGAGAAAAATCTATGATTAAATCAGGATAAATATTTGAATCAGCAGGCTTTTCAAAAACCTTACATTTATTTTCATAAAGTTCTGGTCTAGCATCTATTCCCATCACTAGGGTAAACATATTATCTTCACTTATTTTTTTTGATAGGATCTGGCCCATGCTTCCATTTATTCCTGAAATTCCTATGTTAATCAAGCGCTCACCCCCATAGACTGATTAAAATTTTTAATACTTTTAATTAATAGCTCTCTATTGCTATCACTTATTGGAATAAGTGGAAGTCTAAGCTCTCCATTTATTTTCCCCATAATCTCTAACGCTGCTTTTACAGGAATTGGATTTGTTTCAATAAAAAGTGCATTTATTATATCTAGCATATCAAGTTGGAGCTTAGTAGCTTCCTGAGTCATTCCATTAAAGTATAATTCACATATTTGGTGTGTTTCATCTGGAAGTATGTTTGCAACTACTGATATCACACCTACTCCACCAAGCGATAATACTGGAAGTATTTGGTCGTCATTTCCAGAGTAAATGTCAAATCCATCAGGGCAAAGTCTAGCAATTTTTGCTATCTGGCTTAAATCCCCACTTGCTTCTTTGATTGCAACTATGTTTTTATGAGTGGCTAGCTCTTTTACAGTCTCCGGCTGAATGTTTAGACCTGTTCTAGATGGTACATTGTATAAAATTATCGGTATATTAACTTGATCAGCTATTGCAAAGTAGTGTGCAACTAGACCTCTTTGAGTAGTTTTATTGTAGTAAGGAGTCACAAGCAATAAGGCATCAGCTCCTATCCCTTCTGCAAATAAGCTCATCTCTATTGCTTCTTGGGTATTGTTGCCTCCAGTTCCTGCTATTACTGGTACTCTTCCTGATACTTTTTTTATGGTAAATGCTATCACATCTTTTTTCTCATCTTTTGAAAGTGTACATGATTCTCCTGTAGTTCCACAAACTACTATAGCATCTGTTTTAGCTTCTAGATGCCATTCTATTAATTTTTCTAATGCTTTATAATCAACCTGATTGTTAATAAATGGGGTAACTAAAGCTACTGCACTTCCTGTAAAAATACTCATACATATCATCCTCTCAAAAGTAAGTTTTAACAATATCAATATCAGACTTAAATACTAAAGATATTAACACCTAACTTAATTTCGTATAAAAAAATAGCCGTGAGCAAAAGGCTCACGACTATTATATATATGCGCACAGAAATATAAAAGTTCCCTTTTGCCCCAACACTATAAAGCGCAATATTATGAGATTGGGCAATCTCATAATAACAGTACTATGTCTATTAAACATAGTCCCAGCACAGCTATTTCTAGCTTATGCTTCGGCGGTTGCCCCTTTCCTAATTAAAGTACTCTTAGCTAACCGCAGCCTCTTTAAAGTATTGTACGTATTCAATTTTTATTTAAAATTCTTAGGTATTTTTAAAATAGTAACATAAAGCAATATAAAACGTCAAGAAATTATTCAAAATTATTTTGAAACTGATATCCAAGTTGCATTTGTTATATCTTTAAGATTATCTGGAGCAATTTTTATTGAGGTATTTGCAGAACCTGCAGCTGGGAATACAAAATCAAAGCGTTTTAATGATTCATCTAAGTAAACATCAAAATTTTCTTTTAACCCAAAAGGACAAACTCCTCCAACTGGATGACCTGTTATCTCTGGTACCTCGTCACCTTTTAAAAACTGAATTTTTTCTTTAAATTCATCTTTAAATTTCTTATTATCTAACTTTGCATCTCCTGCTGTGACAATAATTATGTATCTTTCCTTCAACCGAAGAGCCATACTCTTGGCAATCATTGCCGGCTCTACGTTATGAGCTTTGGCTGCTAATTCAACAGTAGCAGTACTCTCCTCAAGTTCATATATTTTATAATCTAGATTTTTACTTTTAAAAAATTCTCTTACGCTTTGGACTGACATGGAATTTTCCCCCTTAAGCCTTTTGTAATTTTAATAATCCTAAAAAATATGTAATAGCATAAGCTATGCTATTACATATGATAAGTTTGAATCATAAATTTTATCCGCTTCATTTATTTCTATTGGTTTTCCAAAAAGATATCCCTGAATATAATCACATTTTCCTACTCTAAGTCTTCTATATTGCTCTAAATCTTCAATGCCTTCTGCAATTACTTCCAGTTCAAGACTATGTGCTAGTGAAATCAAACTATCCATAACTTTAATATTTGTAAGCTCCAGAAATTTATCACTTAATGATTTATCTAATTTAATTTTATCCACAGGTATGAAAGTCAAATAACTCAGAGATGAGTACCCAGTTCCAAAATCGTCCAGAGCTATTTTTACTCCAACCTGCTTTAATTCATTTAGAAATTCAATTGTTCTTTCAGTTTTTTCTAGCAAGATGCTTTCTGTAATTTCAATTTCTATGAACTCAGGAGGTATCTCATATTTTTCAAGACCTGCCCTAAGAAACTCTATGTATCCAGTGTCCATTATTTGTTTTGTTGATAAATTAATAGATATTGGTTTTAGATTAATATGTCTTTCTTTCCAGTCATATAACTGCAAAATAGCTTCATTTGTAACCCATCTACCAACTTCAATTATAAGACCTGATTCTTCTGCTATAGGTATAAACACAGCAGGGGATAGAGTATCATTTTTAAATCTAAGTAGGGCCTCAAAACCATATATTGAAAGAGAATCAACTTTAATTTGGGGTTGGTAATGGAGAACAAACCCATCATTTTTTAAGGCTTCTCTAATTTTGGTTTCAATTTTCACTTTTTCTTTTATAGATTCAATCATTTCACAATCAAAGAATTTGTAATGATTTCTTCCAGTTGCTTTTACTTGATACATAGCTGTATCTGCATTCATTATAAGCTCATTTATATCCGAGCTATCCTTTGGATAAAATGTTATTCCCATACTAAAATCTACATTTATTTTATTATTGTTCAGCAAGAATGGCTCATCAAAAATATCATTGATAGATTTTGCAAGATTTTCTACTGATTCCTTATCAGTATCACTTATTAGAATTAAAAACTCGTCTCCTCCAAATCTAGATATAAAGGCATTAGCTCCAAGAAGTAGCTTTAATCTATACGCAACTCTATTAAGGAGCTCATCTCCATGTACATGTCCTAGAGTATCGTTTATGGCTTTAAAATTATCTATATCAAGAAAAATAATTGCGCCTTCCTTTTTAGATTCCAGTTCACTGCTTAATCTTTCCATAAAACTTCTTCTATTTGGAAGATTAGTAAGCTCATCATTATAAGCCATATGTTCTATATGACTTTTTAATTTTTCTAGCTCCTGACTATATTGCTCAATTTCAGAGTATTTAGTTTCAAGCTCAATTTGAGATGCTCTAAGTTGCTCGTACGCAGCCATAATTTCATCATTAGAGCTCATTAATGCTTCTTCATTATCTTTTATCTTATGAAATAATTCTTCTGTTTTGTTTAAGATAGCATTTATTGCAAGTGAAATACTATAAAAAACATCTTTTCTATGTATTGGAAGCCTATAAGATAAATTATTGCTTAAATCTATCTTATTGATACCATGCTCAAGTCTTTTTATCGGAGTTATTATATTTTTGTTTTGGCTCCATAAAAATGTTACTATTGCAAGGATGCTTATGAAAAAAGCTATCATGATATTATTGTAAACATAGGTTAATATATTTCCAACAAAAATGGCTATAGCAGTAATCATAAGAGGCAATACCATTACTTTAAAGTGATTTATATTATGTTTATTGTATCCTCTTTTTTTCATCAAAGCTCTCCTAAAAATATAATTTATATTAATAATTATTATATGCATAATAATATTATTATACTATTTATACCTCAAAAGTACAAAAAAAGATATTCAAAAATAGAATATCTTTTTAAATATAATTTATATTTTTAATAAAAAAATACTAATTTTTAAATTTCCTTAATTCAATAAATTGTTTTATTACTGGAGTAATACTGCTAGTTAAAGTTTCGAATATTACAATATGGCTTTCTTCCATAATTCCCTCTAATTTCGTAATAACCAAGTAACCTAATATGGTATCTTCTGTCATATCTACATAATCTGATTTAATAGGAAGTAAAATCACACAGTTTGATTCTGCCGCATCTTCTTCACTAATGCTAATAAAATCCTCTGTACTTCTCGAATTTTGACTGTAAAATACTTCATCATAGCTTTCGCTAAATATATGTGGTTTAATACTTATTTCATCAGATTTGTACCCAATTGATTTAACCAAAAGTCCCTCATAATCTTTTAATATAATTGCAACTTGTTTTACCTTATATCCCACATTTAAAGTCTTTAGAGTTATATCCAATAATTCCTCTAATTCTAAGCAAGAATTTATATTTCTAATCATTGCATTTAATTTTTTTATATTTTTTAGCTGAACAGCTGTAGCACGTTCTCTTTCTTTAATTTCTGCGACATGATTTGCATTTTTTAAAGCAAGATAAACAGTTTTTCCAACATTTTCTATTTGATTCATGGTGGAACTATCATAAACAGCTCCACTGACTGGCTCTCCAACAGTTATAAACCCCATTATAGGATTTTTTCCTATCATGATTACATATTTTGCTGGAATTTTTTTCAATCGCTCTGGATTTTCGAATATAATTCTCAGTTCATGCATATCTTTTTCTAAATCAAATACTGATTTTTGCATCTCAATTTCATTAGTTAAAAGCTCATATTCATCATAATAATTTTGGAAATTTATGATGTCACTATATCCCTTTGTTATAAATTTGTCTCGAATTGAATCATATAATATTAGTGATGTTACGCTACTTGAAGTAAGCTCACGGACTACATCTATACATAAATTATAAAGCTTCTCGATATCTGTTTCTGCTAAAAGTATTTTAGTAGTTTGATTTATAGAAAACTGTTGAAATAATTCCTTATCCATATTTTTTGCCAATTTCTTATAGTCTCGATATAAAAGTGTATTTGAAAGAGCCAAATTTAGCAAGGTTTTCATTCCCTCTAGATATTCCATACTGAGTACACTCGAGTGAGTACTATCATTGTAAGAAAAACCATCTGATATTATAAACCCATATAGCTTGTCCTTAACAATCATAGGCACAATCAGCTCTGGTTCAAAATAGTCAATGAAAGCTTCATCAAAATATTTCTCAAAATTATCATATAAAATTCTTCCATGCAAAGTTGCAAGATTATTTGTTTTTGCTGTTTTTTTATGTTCTTTAATATTGATACCGCATTTGTATCCTATCTGATTCATGAGCTTATAGTTATCTTCATCTAAATAATATATAGCTGATGCTCTTAACCCCAAGGTGTCATGAAAAAATTCATATCCGTAAGAGAGTATCTGTTCTAAACTTAAAAATTGAGAAAAATAATCTACAGAGGTTAGAATTTTTTCCATATTATAGATGCATTTATTTTGACTCGTGCATGTATCCATATATTGCTCCTTTATATTTGCGTTAGGTGAAGGCTATTATCTTTGACATAAAATGAGCCTGCCATAGTCTTACTTATAACCTTTTGAAGATTCTTAATATCTAGAACAGTTTTAGGATATGCGCTTCCAAGTATTTTTACTTCTCCTTCGCCTTTTGTTCTTAAGAATTCTTCTAGCTTCTTAAAATCATAATTTAGTTTATTGATGTCATCAATTAGATTTTCATAAGTTAAAAGCATCCCTTTATAGGTAAATTCTTCTTTTTCAGATAGATTATCTTGATTTAATTCAAGAATTTCAAGCTCTCTTTTTAAACGATTGGCTTTTGCAATAGTCTCATTGAAATTTACTTTTATTACATTCAGCTCTTCATTTACTTTATTTCTGTCAAATCCCTTAACTTGAATTTTAGTAGCTTTCTCCATTGAGTTCCCAAAAGTATTTGCAGATACAAGATGCTTGGCTTGAATATCTCCTCCTACAATCTTTCCTTTATCTGGAGATAAAATAACTTTATCCCCTTTTAATATACTTTCAAAAGCATATAAACCTATGTTAATTTCACCTTTTGCTTCTATTTCAGCTTCATTCACATATTTTACATACACATTTCTACCTGCTATGAGCTTTGCTTTTTTCTTTCCATTCACTCCGCCTAGTATAGATATATCTCCATTAACAGAATGTATTGTTCCTACAGCTCCTATTCCCATTTTTCCTTTTATGAAAATATCTTTAGTCGCTCTTACAGAAAATAAATCTTCAACTACTCCATTAATTGTAACATATCCATCAAAATCTATATTTCCAGTGGAATAGCCCACATTTTCGTCTATCACTAAATGATTGTGTACTCCAATTTTACCTTGTTCAAACTTTACAGCACCATCAAATTTTGCAACGAGATTTATTTTCCCTTCTTCCAACACCTCATCTACTGATTTAGCATCGAACTTCAGCATATAATCTCTTCCTGGTTTTGCTAATACAGTTTTTCCAGAAACTGTCTTGCCTGGTTGGCCTAATGTAGGTAGTATCTTTTCCCCTAGCCACCCTCCTCTTTCAACCTTATCTATCAAATTCATCTCATAGTTATCTACTTTTCCGTCGCTTTTTATCGTAGGTTTTTTTTCACTTAGCTGGAAATATTTTACCTTTGCGTCTTTTCCACTAACCGGTTCTATCCCCTTTGCTACAAGAACTTTAGCAAAAGATTCCATATCCTGCGAAATACTATCTAAATTTATTCCTTCTCTAATGCCCTCTTCATTTAATGCAGAGATGATGTCTGTCTTAATTTTATTTAAATCTAAGCTTTCAAGCTCGCTTTGGGTCATATTTATATCTATGTATGCATACATTTCATCCTTTGATGTGCTCACAGCAAACTTAGGCTTATAGTCTCCTATACATACACTTACATTCGGATTATCAAAAGCTTTTTTTAATGAAATAAAATTAGATATCTTGATTCTAGGAAAATCTCTACATATAGAATCTAAATAATTCAGTGGAATAGAATGGTTTTTTACAATCAACCACACTTCACTTTTATCATTTGTTTCTTGTAAGAATACACATACATTATTATCTTCAAATATGGTAGTCATAGAATTTATTCCTCTCAAAAAATATAGTTAAACTTATTTTACCACAATATTCTAAAAAAATCATTCAACTAATAGATTTTGGATAACTTTAGAAGCCATAATCAGTCCTGCAACAGATGGTACAAATCCTGTAGAGCCTGGAACTACTTTTTTACTCTCACTGTTTAAGGTAATAACTGGCTTTAGTGGCTGCTCTTCAGAAAACACAGTCAGTAGGTTTTTAACATTTCGAGCCTTTAATTCTTTTCTTAGTACCTTTGCAAGTGGGCACATATGAGTTTTGTATATATCTTCAATTTTTATTTTTGTAGGATCAATTTTATTACCCATTCCCATAGATGAAATAATAGGTATATTTCTAGTCTTAGCTTCTACTATCAAATCTATTTTCGAAGTAATAATATCTATTGCGTCAACAATGTAGTCGTAATCTTCTATAAAAAATTCTTCTCTATTTTCGGGCAGATATTTTTTATCTAGTACGATTACAGTGCAATCACGGTTTATATCTTCAATTCTTTTTTTCATTACATCTGCCTTTTTTTTTCCAATAGTGGATGAAAGTGCAGGAATTTGTCTATTTATATTTGTAATATCCACATCATCAAAATCAACTAAGGTTATTTTTCCTACATTGCTTCGAGCAATAGCTTCTGCTGCGTAGCTTCCTACTCCACCTATGCCAAAAATAGCCACATGTTTATTAGCTAATAAATCCACTTTTTCTTCTCCAAAAAGTAATCCTAATCTTTGAAATTCTTTTTTCATTTTTTCACCTCGCCCTATATTATACTATACAAATTACGATATAATATATAGATAAGTTAGTGGAGGTGTAAAATGAGAATTTCTAGAGTAAACAGAAGTAGAGTAAGCGATATTTTAGTATCTCGTCAAACTGTTGTAAGCAGTGTAAATAGTGTGGAAAAATCTGCTCCCTCATTTGAAATTCAAAATAGCACCTTTAATTTTTCCGATAACTTTTGGCTTTCAAAAGAGCAATTTTATGATCATTTAGAAAAAATGCACTCTGAATCAGAGCACTACTCTGAATACAGCTTGAAGCAAGATGAGTATAAATCTTCAAAAGAACTACCTAATTCTCCTAAGGACGAAATCCTATCCTTTGTAAATACTGTTTTGGAAAAATATAATCAGCTAATAGACCATATAGCAAAAGTGGATTTAGCAAAAAATCAAAATAATATTTCTAAAATTCTAAGGGTAATAACTTCTCATAATAGACCCCTTTCAAACTTAGGAATAGTTTCTGGAAGAAACTATCATTTGATTATAAACGAAGATAAATTTTTGCAAACTGCATCAAAAAGTCCTCATCATCTAAAACTATTGTTAGACCCAGAAAAAGGTATCCTTAGAAAAATTCACGACAGTATCAAGGATGTGATTTCATGATAACGACAGCATTTATAGTAGAATACAACCCTTTTCACAATGGACATAAGCTTCATCTTGAAAAATCCAAACAAATAACTAATGCCACCCATTGTATAGGTATAATGAGTGGCAATTTTATTCAAAGAGGAGGCCCAGCTCTTTTTGATAAATGGCATAGAGCTGCTTTAGCTGTGAAAAACGGAGTGGATTTAGTAATTGAATTGCCAGTTTTATTCGCTTCACAGTCTTCAGAAATATTTGCAAAAGGGAGCATTTCAATACTTAATCAGCTTAATATGGTAGATAATTTAGTCTTTGGGAGCGAATCAAACGATGTAGAAAGCTTATTGATGGCATCTGAGCTTCTTGCAAATGAAAGCGAGCTTCTAAGTAATTCAATAAAAGAAAACCTAAAATTAGGAATACCTTATCCAAAAGCTAGAGAAAATGCTTTGAAAGCAATATCAAAAGTGGATTTGAGCACTACCTCCAACGATATTTTGGGGCTTGAATATACTAAGCAGCTTATATTACAAAAAAGCTCAATAACGCCCCACACTATTAAACGTACTGGAAGCACCTATAATAGTATAGATTTAGTAGGGCAAATTTGCAGTGCAACAGCAATCAGGGAACAGCTTAAAACAACTCTGGATATTAATTTGCAGAATTTTGTTCCTCTACCCACCTATGCTATGATTGATGAACTTGTTAAGCTAGATAAAATAATTCACGATGAAAGTTTTTTTGAATTTATACGTTATAATATTATTTGCAATTTAGATAGATTAAGCGATATATTTGACGTAAATGAAGGACTCCACAATAAAATTTATAAAGAGGCTCTTACTTCTTCTACCTTGGATGAGCTTGCAAGCTCTATTAAAAGCAAAAGATTTACTTACACGAGAATTAAGAGGATTTTATTTAATATTTTGCTAGAAATAACTAAGACTGATATGAATATTATAATAAATACCACTTCTCCAGCTCCATATGTTAGAGTTTTGGCTTTTAATCAGAAAGGAACTGAGCTTCTTAATCTCATGAAGAAAACTAGCTCTATTCCTATTATAAATAAGGTTTCAGCCTTTACCCCCGAAACTGAGCTTCAAAGAATTAGTTTTAACTACGATACTAAAGCTACTAGAATTTATAATTTAATTAACAGAACTAGCAAAAAAGCTTTTGACTTAGGTTCTAATTTAGATCAAGATTATTATAAATCTCCTGTCTTTATAAAATAGAAGCCGTATTTTAGCAACAAAAAAAGATTTTATCTTTAGCCTAGGCTTGATAAAATCTTTTTCATTTTATAAATCAAATTCTCTTAATTCTTGCATATTTTTTTGTAGTCTGCTATTTAACTTTCCTAAATCTGTATCTAGCTTTTTAAGTACTTCAATTGCATACTCTCTAGACCCATCCTTTAAGTCTTTAGCTTTGTTTTCAGCTTTTTCAATGATTTCTTTAGCATTTTCTTGAGCTTTTTTAGTGATTTCACTATCAGCAACTTTCTGCTTTATGTAATCCTCAGTGTCCTTAATCATCTTTTCTGCTTCTTCTTTTGCATCATCGATGATCCTTTGTCTTTCTGTATTAATCCATTCAGCCTGCTTTACTTCATCTGGAAGACTAATACGTACATCACGAAGAATCTCCAGTGCCTTACTTTTATCAATCATTACCTTATTTCCAAAAGGTAGCTTAGAGCCTTCCTCAATTATATCCTCGAGAAGTTCCAAAAGATTTAATACCTCCACTTTACTCCCCCCTACTCAACTTTTGCTTCATCTTTATTATAGCATAATCTGGTATAAGTCCATCAATTTTTCCGCCAAATTTCGCAACTTCCTTTACTAGACTTGAGCTTAAATATGAATATTGCTCACTCGTAGTAAAAAAGACTGTTTCAGTTTCATCATATAGTTGTCTATTCATCTGAGCCATTTGTAGCTCAAATTCAAAATCTGAAATAGCTCTTAAGCCCCTCACTATTGCTGATAATTGCTTTTCTTTGCAATAATCCACAAGTAACCCTGAAAAACTATCAAAGCTTACATTATCTAGATTATCTATACTGTGTTTTAATATATCTAGTCTCTCATCAAGAGTGAACATACTTTTTTTACTGTCATTTACTAAAACAGCAACTATCAGATGATCGAAAACCTTTGACGCTCTTTTTATAACATCAATATGCCCATTTGTTATAGGGTCAAAACTCCCTGGATATACTGCTATTTTAGCCATTATGTTCAGTCCTCTCGTAAAACGATAATTTGGTTATTGAATATTTTTTTTCTCTAGTTTTATTTAGTTTTCCTATATTTTCAGATATAGAGTCATCAATATCTGTTTCTGCAATCAAAAGCCCTCCACTGCTCAATAAATCGAGCTGAGATATTTTCTCAATGATTTTATCTATATCTAGAAATCCGTAAGGTGGATCCATAAAAATATAGTCCAATTTTATTCCTTTGTTTGCAAGCGAATTTAATGCCTCAAATGCGTCTGCTTTTAGTATTTTATATTTTGTAGAATCAAATTTACAAGACTCTATATTTTTTTGTGTGAGCTCAATAGAGCTAGAATCTCTATCTACAAAATAAACTTTATCTGCATCTCTAGAGATTGCTTCAATTCCTATAGCTCCACTTCCACAAAATAAATCTAAAAAGCTACAATCTCTAATTTCGAAGCCGATAATATTAAACAGTGATTCCTTTACTCTATCTAGAGTAGGTCTTATCTTATCCGTTTGAGGAGATAGTAACTTCTTTCCTCTTGCCTTCCCAGCTATAACTCTCATATATCCACTCCATTAACCCATAAATTTATTAAATCGTTTATCTAATTCTATTTTTATAGCCTTGTTTTCTTCATTTTTCAATTCTGGATCTTCGCTCATTACCTCATCTGCAAAATCCTTGGCAAGATTAAGAATTGAAATATGTTTCGAAATATCTGCTAGCTTAAAATTGTCTAATCCATGCTGTCTTGTTCCAAAATATTCTCCAGGTCCTCTGAGTTCTAAATCCTTTTGTGATATTTCAAAACCATCATTGCTATTTTGCATAATTTTCATTCTCTGCTCTATATATTTATTCTTACCCTCATATAGTAGTACACAGTAAGATTGATATTCTCCTCTTCCAACTCTGCCTCTTAGCTGATGAAGCTGTGACAATCCAAACCTCTGAGCATCTTGAATTATCATAACAGATGAGTTTGGCACATTCACTCCGACTTCTATAACTGTAGTTGATATGAGTATATCTATTCTTCCACTTGAAAACGCATCCATTATTTCCTGTTTTTCTTGAGCTTTCATCTTCCCGTGCAAAAGTGCTAGCTTATATCCTTTAAATACCGATTCTGATAGCTTCTCAAACAATTCATTTGCTGCTTGAATATCCAAATTTTCACTTTCTTCTATTAGTGGACACACTATATATATCTGTCGTCCTAGAGCTATCTCTTGCTTTGCAAAATCATAAACCTTATTTGCCTCTTGCTTCTTTGATGCAAAGGTTTTAATAGGCTTTCTTCCTGATGGCATCTGGTCAATTACAGAAATGTCTAAATCACCGTGTAAAATAAAAGCTAAGGTTCTTGGAATAGGGGTTGCTGTCATTACTAGCATATCTACTGTAAGATGATTTTTAAGTAGCAATTTGCTTCTTTGCCTCACTCCAAATCTATGCTGTTCATCCGTTATTACTAGGCTCAAGTTGTTAAACTTAACCTTGTCTTCTATTAGAGCATGAGTTCCAATTACAATATCACAGCTTCCATTTAAAAGCTCTTCATAAACTGTTCTTTTACTTTTTGCTGTTGTACTTCCAGTTAGCAGCCTAATTTCTGCATTAGTATTTTTAAATATATCTAAAAAATTATTGTAATGCTGCTTCGCTAATATTTCAGTCGGAGCCATAAGAGCACATTGATATCCATTTATGTAAGCATAATATGCCGCAATCATAGCAATTACAGTTTTCCCAGAGCCTACATCTCCTTGTACCAGTCTTTGCATAGGTTTATCTGAAGCCATATCATCAATTATTTCTTGCATTACTTTTGACTGAGCTTTTGTAAGCTCAAATGGCAATTCTTCTACAAATGCTTCTATTTTAGATTTGGTTTCTTCTGAGCTTTCATGCTTTATTCCTGGTTCTTTAACCAATCCATGCTTAATGCTAGATAAGCCAATATTGAGCAAAAAAAACTCATCAAAAACCAGCCTGAATTTCGCAACCTTTATGAGTAGGGGATCCTTTGGAAAATGAATATTTTTTATTGCATCATCTAGCTCACATAACCTCAATTGTTGCCTATATTTAGAATTAAGATACTCTAGCTCTTTTATATTTAAGCTTTGCAATATCCACTTTATCGACTTTATTATTTCATCATTAAATAAACCTCTTGTCAATGGATATACTGGATATATTATTCCAGTTTTTTTGCTGTAATTGTCAAAATCTATTTCTGGAGCGCTGATATTGCAAATCCCATTTATCCTTTTAGCCGTACCATAAGCTTTTATAGTCCTTCCTATAGTCAGCTGACTTTGTATATAAGGATTGTTAAAAACAGTCAAAAAAGCTTTTTGTGTATTGTCATAAATACATATTCTTAAAATAACCATATTTTTTTTGGGCTTCTTTACATCTACTGATATAATCTTCCCCTCAATACAAACTTTCTCTTCAAAATGCACATCCGCAATCTTTTTAAAATGTCTTCTATCTTCATACCTCATGGGATAATGCATTAACAAATCTTTTATGGTTTTAATTCCCCGCTTGTAGTAAACAGTTTTTTTCTTTGGTCCTATCCCTGGAATTATATCTATTTCCAAATCTAGTTTCGATTTCATAAGCATCCTCTTTTTCTATAAAAAATAGTATAGATACTCGATTTAAAGACAAAAGGAAACCGTGAGGTTCCCTTTTTATTGTTATCTATAAAATAATCTATTCCACAGAAATAATATAATAATATAAAGGCTGTCCCCCATGATATAGTTCAATATCTAAATCTGGGTAAGCTTCCTCTAATTCCTCTATAAGGCTCTCAGCTTCGTCTTCATTGATATCTTCACCATAAAACAAGCTAATTATTTCGCTATCCTCATCTACAAGATTTTCTATAAGCATTTTTGTAACGGCACTTATTTCTTTGCCTGCAGATACAATCTTCTTTTCACCTATGCCTATTACATCGTCCTTTGATATTTCAAGCCCATCTGCGCTTGTATCTCTAACAGCAAAGGTTACCTGACCGCTTTTTACATAGCCAATAGACTCAGTCATTGAGCTTAAATTGTCTTCAAAGCTAGATTGTAAGCTCATATTCATAAGCGCTTGAAAACCTTGAGGTATTGTTTTGGTAGGAATAACTTTTATATTTTTAGTGCTAATTTCGCTAGCCTGTGTAGCAGCCATTATAATATTACTGTTATTCGGTAAAATAAAGATATCATTTGCCTTAATTTTATCTATTGCTTCTAAGAAATCTTTTGTACTAGGATTCATAGTCTGACCACCTTCTATAATATGGTCTACTCCAAAATCCTTCATTATCTTACTAAGTCCATCTCCCATAGCAACAGATATTATACCAAAGCCCTTGTTAATTTCTGCTCTGCTTGACTCTAATACAACCTCAGCTTTAGCATCCTTGTTTTGCTCTATTCTAACTTCATGCTGAAGCCTCATATTTTCAATTTTAATTCTATCTAAATCTCCATAATTTATAGCTTTTTCCATAACCTCACCTGGATTATTAGTGTGGATATGAATTTTAATTAGTCCATCATCCCCAACTACAATCAGCGAGTCTCCATAGTTTTCAATCTCTTTTTTAAAGTCTTCAGGTATTATTTTAGTGGTTTTTACCATAAATTCAGTACAGTATCCAAATTCAAGTTCACCTTCGAATATATGGATATCTTCTTCTTCGAATAATGCTGGTGCTAGCTTTTCAGACTTATCCTTTTTTACAGGTTCACCTATGAAACCACGATACAAGCCCTCAAAAAATACGACAAAGCCTTTTCCACCCGAGTCAACAACATTAGCATCCTTAAGAGCTTTTAGAAGCTCTGGCGTATGATTAAGTGAATTATTTGATGCCTCTAGCAATTCTTCTAGAAAAAATTTCATATCCATATGATTTTTATATATTTTCAAGGCTTCTTCAGCTGTTTGTCTAACTACAGTTAAAATAGTTCCTTCTACAGGCTTAATTACGGCTTTATATGCCACTTCTCTCGCAGAATCAAGTGCTAAAGCTATATCTTCAATAGTAAGCTCTTCTTTATTTTCTATAGATTTTGCGAATCCTCTTAAAAGTTGAGATAATATTACACCTGAGTTTCCTCTAGCTCCCATTAACGAGCCTTTTGTTATAGATTTTCCAATTTCTGTAATTGTACTTATATTTGAATTTTCAAGCTCTGATACAGCCGATTCAATTGTAAGCGACATATTTGTACCTGTATCTCCATCTGGAACTGGAAACACATTTAATTTATCTATCAGTGCTTTTTCATTTACAAGATTATTTGCCCCTGATAAAATCATTTCTTTTAATAAAACTGCATCTATTTTGTTCATGTGATATAAGAACCTCCTGTTACTTTTGAACTCTTACGCCTTGGACATTAATATCGATTTTACTTACCTTAAGTCCAGTTTGATTTTCTACATAATATTTAACTCTATCGATTATATTATCTGCAACTACTGATATCTTGGTTCCATATTGAATAATGACAAAGAGCTCAATACTAACAGTTTCCTCTGCAATGTCAACCTTTACTCCCTTGCTTCCATTTGGACCTTGGAGTAGCTCTACAATTCCTGTAGATTTGTTTTTTGATGCCATTCCAACAAGACCATAACATTCCATTGCCGCTTGACTTGCTATTTTAGCAACAACTTCTTTATCTATATATACATTTCCTTTTTCATTTGCTAAGATACCTGCCATTGATATACCTCCTTGTTCGCTGTGATATTATTTTATTTAGAATTTATTTATACCCTATTTTAATAAATTATCTCTTTTCAAAGTATATATGATATCAAGATTTTGTTCAAGTAAATTTAACCTTAGTACTGCTTTTTGTAGGCTCTGTATGGTATCATAATATTTGTTTTCTATTAATCATTCTGTTAAATAAGGAGGTTTTTGAAATGGCAAGAGTTTGCGAGGTATGCGGAAAAGGCAAAGTAAGCGGCAATAATGTCAGCCATTCAAATCGTCATACAAAAAGAACTTGGTCTCCAAATCTGCGTAACGTTAAGGCAGTAGTTGAGGGAACTCCAAAGACAATAAAAGTATGTACAAGATGCTTACGTTCTGGAAAAGTACAAAGAGCTGTATAACAACCAATGTACTTAAAAAAAGACTTGAATCTTTCTAATTAATTTAATTAAAAAGATTTCAAGTCTTTTTTATTGCAGATTTATATTAAGATCCCTAAATAGTCATTCTAATTAAACACCAATTTTTTAAATACATAAAATCATTGTTAAATTAATTATAGGAATCTTAATTCATACTAAATTATAATTCTGGGTTAGTTAAGATAGCAATAAGTTTCCCTATCTCTAGCTCTACTTCAGCTTCATCCTCAGATACTATGTTCGATATGCATCTAGTAGAGCCTAGCTCTAAATTATAATTATCAAGTGGATAAGCAAATCCTTTAAGCGTAATTCCATAAGCATTGTCCCCTAAAGTTATAAAGGATATGGTTCTAGCCTTCTCATTTAAAATCTTAGTTTTTCCTTTAGTAATAAGCCATGCCTTATTATTTTCATCTACAAGCTCTAGATTAAGCCCTAGTTGCTGAGCATAATATAGCATAAAAATGTTACCTAACATGTGGTCTAATCTCTCGCCTAAAAATCCCAGCATAGTAATATTTGAATAGCCCATCTCTTTTGCTAAATCTATTGCAAGTTCTGTATCAGTTTTATCTTTTTTCGCTGGAAATTTAATAAAAACTGTTTTTTGAGTTTTATAATACTCTTCAACTTCACTCTTAATTGAATCTAAATCCCCTACAATATAGTCTGGTACAATTCCCAATTCAAATAATCTGTTTGAAGCTCCATCAGCTGATATCAAAAGTTCATGCGAAGAAGCTGTTTCTTTATAAAACTCAGATGTTTTCATATTTCCATTTACAAATATACAGCATTTTTTCATAATCTATACCACTGAATTTTCTCTAAACAATTTAACAGTTTGCTTTATGTCATTACTGCCAAATATAGCAGATCCAGCAACTATTATATTTGCTCCTGCGCTTACTACTTTCTTCACATTTTCAGGGGTAATTCCTCCATCAACCTGGATATCTATATTCACGTTTTCTTTAAGACATAGTGATTTAAGCTCTTTTATTTTAGGTATCATAGATTCGATGAATTTTTGTCCCCCGAAACCTGGATTTACTGTCATAATAAGAACCATGTCTATGTCATGAATTATATGCTTTATAGTTTCTATAGGTGTAGCAGGATTAAGTGCAACACCTGCTTTTTTACCTAAGGCTTTAATCGATTGTATAGTTCTGTGAAGATGTGTGCAAGCTTCTTGATGTACTACAATAAGGTCAGCCCCAGCATCTGAAAAAGCCTCTATATATTTATCTGGATTTTCAATCATAAGATGCACATCAAAAACCATATCAATTTTGCCTTTAAGGGCATTTATAACTGGTGGTCCAATTGTAATATTAGGGACAAAATGTCCATCCATTACATCTATGTGTAAATATTCGCATCCAGCATCCTCAACAACCTTGATATCACTTAAAAGGTTCGAAAAATCTGCTGATAGAATCGATGGTGCTAATTTAATCATTGTATTTAATACCTCCGTTTTTTATCACTTCTAATTTCCTTTAATAACTGCAAGTAGCTTTCATATCGCTGATTTGGTATTTCTTTATCTAAAACAGCTTGTTTTACCTTGCATCCTGGCTCGTTTTCATGTATACATTTAAATCCAAATTTACACTCATGGTCATATTCATGAAATTCTACAAAATATTCTTTTAGCTCAACCTCGTCAATCAAGTCCAAGTTCAATGAGCTAAATCCTGGAGTGTCAGCAACTAGTGCATTCTCTTCTAGTTCAATAAGCTGAGCATACCTTGTCGTATGTCTACCCCTTTGGAGCTTCTCACTTATCTGAGATGTTTTTAAGTTTAGCTTTGGATCAATTTTATTTAAGAGACTGGATTTTCCTACACCTGAAGGGCCAGCTATTACCGTTATATTATCTTTAAACTCGTCTTTTATCTTTTGAAAATCTAAATCATGCTTTACACTTGCAGCAATAACCGTGTAACCTGCTCTTTCATAGATTTTTACATAATCTTCATATTTTCCTTCGGTATCTAAATCTACTTTATTAAAGCAAATAGTAATATCAAGTCTTTCTCTTTCTGCAAGAACTATGAATCTGTCTATTAGTGAAAGATTTGGCTCAGGGCTTTTTACAGCAAAAATCAATAGAGCCTTCGTTACATTGGCAATAGGAGGTCTGAACAAATAGCTCGACCTCTCTTTTACACTTTCAATCATGCCTTTTTTTGTCACAGGGTCCACTACCGTCATTTCTACCACATCGCCTATGACTGGGCTTATGCTATCTTTTCTAAATATACCTCTCGCTCTGCATTCATATACTTCATTATCTTCGTAATTTTTAACATAATAAAAACTCGATAGACCTTTTATAATTCTTCCTGTTTCCATCCTCCACATCTACCTCACTTTTTAAAAAGCTACTTGTTGGGTTGTATAATATTGACCATCTATATATATTTCATAGTCTTTTGTTTCGCCATTTTTACCTATTATATCCACTATTAATATTCCATTTAAGTCCGCTGGTCTAATAGTTTGGTTATATACTACAGCTCCTGTCGATAAATCCTTTATCTGAAGTGCAACTGTTTCTTTTTCAGGAAGCATGATAGCCATGCTAGTTTTAATTGTTTGAGGTTGCTCCTCTTTTTCTAGTCTATTTATTACTAGATTAATTTCACTGCCTTTTTTTGCTTCAGTATCTGCTTTTGGAATCTGCGATAATACTACTCCATCTTTTTTAGATTTATCTTCGTTATAGCTTAGTTCTCCCACTTTAAAATTTCCTATATTGGCTTTTGCATCCTCTAAGGATTTGCCAACAAGGGATGGAACCATTTCAAGTATTTCTTCTGGTCCTCTGCTAACTTTCAGCTTAATAATGCTTCTTTCCTCTACGTTTTCTCCAGCGGCTGGCGATTGCGAAAGAATAATATCTTCTTCCTGATCAGTAAATTCATACTCTACAGCCTCCTGCAGATTTTTTGACTCAAGTAATTCTAGAGCCTCTGTAAGCTTCATCCCTTCAACACTGGGTACACTTACAGTTTCAGCTAATGCTTTAGAGATGACAACTTTTATGGTCTCTCCTTCGTTTACTTTTACTCCCACAGTTGGCTCTTGTTTAGAAATAGTTCCCTCTGCGTATTTACTATTTGGTTCCTCAGATATCATTTCTACTTTAAGACCTAGCTTTGTAGCTTCTTCCTCAGCTTCTTCTAGAGTTTTTCCAAGAAGTGAAGGTGTATCTATCTTATTGGATGAGAAAATACCAAAGACATTTGAAGGTAGAAGTTCTCCTCCTGAGAATATAAATACAGTTGCTAAAAACACAAGCGAAGCTACCAAAGCTGCAATTATCGCAAAAATGGACATAGTCTTAGAATGCTTTCGTTTTGGCTTTCTATCTGCTATTTTTGATTTTTTATTTGATTTCATGTCAATTTCCTCGTCATCATAATCTTCCTCATAATCATCTGAAAAGTCCAGCTCTTGATGCCCAAAAAGTATTCTCTTAGTTTCAAAATCCTCTTCTCTTTCAATAAAATTATTTATAGGCTTCTTTTGCTCTAAACTAGAAATATCTGCAACTAGTTGCTCTACATTCTTGTATCTTCTATCTACATTACGTTGAGTCATTTTCAAAATAAGATTCTGAGCATCCTGTGACACGTTTGCAAAATCTTCTTCACCTAGCTCAACCTTACTGTGGATATGCTTCAGAGCAACAT
Organism: Acetoanaerobium sticklandii; assembly: GCF_000196455.1. NCBI lineage: Bacteria > Bacillati > Bacillota > Clostridia > Peptostreptococcales > Filifactoraceae > Acetoanaerobium > Acetoanaerobium sticklandii. The sequence continues at coordinate 1,974,680 of NC_014614.1, forward strand.
TTACAGGTGTTTCTCCGCTAAATGGAAGCTTTCCTGTAAGAAGTTCATATAGGACTATTCCAAGTGAATATATATCACTTCTCTCATCCATATATCCCCCTCTTGCCTGCTCCGGAGAAAAATAATGAACTGAGCCCATAACTGCCCCTACACTGGTAATTGTAGAGCTATTTACAGCCTTTGCAATTCCAAAATCTCCTACTTTAACCATATTGTCTTTAGTTATCATAATATTGTGTGGCTTGATATCTCTGTGGATAATTTTCTTACTATGAGCTTCTGATAAAGCTAAGGCTATCTGTTTTACGATATTAATAGCTCTTTGTTCATCTAAAGCTCCTTCTTTTTTAATGAGCTCTTTTAAATTTATTCCATCAACATACTCCATTACTATGTAAGATATGCCATTGTCCTGACCTACATCATATACATTTATAATATTAGGATGATTAAGGCTTGCTGCAGCCTGAGCTTCATTTTTGAATTTGTTAACAAATTCTTCGTCAGTTGAAAACTCATCCTTTAAAATTTTTACTGCAACTATACGATTTAGTATCTGGCATCTAGCGGTATAAACATTTGCCATCCCGCCTTCTCCTATTTTTTCCATCAGCTGATATCTATTTCCTAAAACTTTATTATTCACTGTTTCACCATCTTTCACGATATTATAGGATAACACAAACTATTGTTATATTATCTTTTCCACCCTTTTTATTAGCTAATTCCACAAGACTGTCACAACAATTTTGTGGATTGATGCAGGTTCTTAAAATATTTTGAATCTCAGAATCATCGACCATATTGGTTAGTCCATCACTGCATAGGATAACTATATCTTTTTTCTGAAGCTCTTTATGATAAAAATCTACTCTTACACTTTTGTCGGTTCCTACAGCTCTAGTGATTACATTTTTTTGAGGATGAGTTCTTGCATCTTCGGGCTTTATTACTCCTTGCTTAACCAATTCCTGTACATATGAATTGTCAACAGTGAGCTGATGCAAGGTATCCTCTCTAAACACATAAGCCCTACTATCTCCAACATTAGCTACAATTAAGTTATTTGAATTTATAATAGCTGCTATTAGGGTAGTTCCCATACCAGCAAATTGATCTTCTTTATTGGCCTTTTCATAAACGAGCTTGTTTGTTTCATAAAAAGCTCTTGATAGCATTATTTTTAAATCTCCTACGCCCTCGGCATTATCTTCTAAATGTCTAAAAACGTAGGTTTTTAATTTATCAATAGCCATTTTACTGGCTACTTCCCCCTTGTTATGGCCACCCATTCCATCAGCCACAGCAAAAAAACCAGTCTCCTCACCTTGGATTATAAGAGTTTCTGCATGACAATAATCTTCGTTAGTAGGTCTTTTCATTCCACAGTCAGTTATAAAAGAAAAATCCAAGTTTATCACCCTTTTCTAATCAACAATGCTTCGTCTTAGCTGGCCACACGCTCCATTTATATCTTTTCCCATCTCTCTTCTGACAGTTGCTTCTATGTGATTGCTTTTCAAAACACTAAGAAAAGCATTTATTGCAGCTTTGTCTGGCCTTTTGTATGTACGCTCTTCAACTGTATTTACTGGTATTAAATTTACATGGCACAGCATGCCTTTTAGTAGCTTCGATAATCTGTTTGCATCTTCGTTTGAGTCATTTACACCTTTTATAAGTGCATATTCAAAGGTAACTCGCCTTTTTGTAGTATTTGCATAATCTTTTGCTGCCTTTATAACCGAATCAATAGGATAGGCATTTTCTACAGGCATAATGATTTTTCTTTTTTCATGAGTGGTCTCATGAAGTGATATGGCTAAGTTTATTGGATATCCTAATTTTGCAAGTTCATTAACCTTAGGCACTACTCCACAAGTAGATATAGTTATATGTCTATAGCCTATATTCAGAGAATCCTCTTGGTGTACTATATCTAAAAACTTAATTAGGTTATCAAAATTATCAAGTGGTTCTCCACTTCCCATCATTACAACATTAGATATACGTTCTTTTACATCATTTTGAACAGCAAGAATCTGGCCTATCATCTCTCCTGCAGTAAGGTTTCTAACTAGTCCATCTATAGTTGATGCACAAAAACTGCATCCCATTAAACATCCCACTTGAGAGGATATGCAAATTGAAAGCCCATGCTTATATCTCATTAGCACTGCTTCTATTATATTTTTATCATCTAACTGGAGCAAATATTTTCTAGTACCATCAAGTTCTGAAGTAAGCACCTTATATACCGACACCTTAGAAATATATAAGCGCTCTTTTAACTTTTCCTTGAGTACTTTTGAGATATTTCCTATTTCATCAAAAGATGAAATTCCTTGGACTAGCTTCGGGTAAATTTGCTTAGCTCTAAATTTCTGTTCTCCAAGCTTAACAATTTCTTCCTCTAACTCACTAAAGGTTAGAGATAATGCATCTGATTTCATAATTTACCTTTCTGTAACAAATTACCATTATTATATACTAACATATAAACATATTATACTGATTTATTAATATCTTTTTTGAATTTTGCTATAAAAAATCCATCTGTATTGTGAATATGTGGGTAAAGCTCCTTTGGCTCTTCTTCTAAATAAAACTCTTTATTATTTTCTAAAAATTTATCCACTATTTCTATATTTTCTTTCTTCTCAAGCGTACAGGTGCTGTAAACAAGGCTTCCTGTATCCTTAAGATATTTTGAAGCATTTGATAAAATCTGATATTGAATTTCTGGTAGCTGGTTTACATCTTCATAAGACTTATATCTGATTTCTGGTTTTCTTCTTATTATACCAAAGCCTGAGCATGGTGCATCTACTAAAATTTTATCATATCTATTAGTCATCTCTTCATTAAAAACAGTAGCGTCCATAACTCTAGCATTTATAATGTCAACCCCAAGCTCAACTGCTCTTTTTTTAAGCATTTGAATTTTATGCTCAGATATATCCATAGAGTCAAGCTGACCTTTATTTTCCATTAGGTCCGCAATATAGAACGACTTTCCTCCTGGTGCACTGCAGATATCTAAAACAGTATCTCCTGGTAAAGGATTTAAAGCTTTTACAGCAAGCATGGAAGATAAGTCCTGAATAACAAAGCCTCCCTTTACAAACAATGGATTTGAGCCAATATTTTTCATTCCACTAATTTCATATGCGCTATCTATTATATCATTTTTCTTTGAATATATACCTTGCTGTTCAAGATTTTCAAATAGTTCAGCTTCTGTGCTTCTTAGTTTGTTAAGCCTAATAAACAAACTTGGTTTTTCTAGCATGCTACTTAATAATTGCCTAGTAAATTCTTCTTTGTAGATTTTCAAAAATCTTCTAGCTATATACTCCGAAATTGAAAATTCTATAGATAGAGATTTTGCTTTATCTGAAATCTTGTCTGTATATTCGGCCTTTCCTTCTTTTACTCTCTTTCTCATTACTGCATTGATAATCCCTGCACTTCTATTATCCACTTTTTTTATAAGCTTTACACTTTCATCTACTGATGCAAAATCAGAAACACTGTCCATAAATTCAAGCTGATAAAAGCCCATTTCTAAAACTGTTTTAGCTTGTTTGGATAGCTTACTTGCTCTCATATCAAGAAACTGCTCAATCTGATAATCCAAATAAATTAATCTACTCAAAGCTCCATAAACAAGCTCAGTAACAAATCCCTTTTCTCTGTTATCGATAGTATTTTTATTAAAGGCTTTGTTTATTGAAATATTAGAATAAGCTTTGTTATACTTCACATCGTATATTATATCATATGCTATTTTTCTGGCATTATTGCTCATAATTGCTCCTTTATGAATACTGTTACTCATTTTATAATTATATTATCATATTCAAAACAAAGGACCAGCAAAACGCTAGTCCCTAGAACGCTCTCTTAATAATAGTAATCTAACAAGTTGGGCTACTGCTGTAGCTGTAGCTGCCACATAGGTAAGAGCTGCTGCATCTAAAACCTTTTTACTATGAGGAATTTCTTCTCTAGTTAGTACTCCTACAGATTCTAATTCATCTAGTGCTCTGCTACTTGCATTAAACTCAACTGGCAAAGTTACAATTTGAAATACTACTGAACCTGTAAACAGTATAATCCCTATATCAATCAATCCAGTAAATGACAAGAATAAACCTGCTAAAATAAATAGCCAAGAAAGATTAGATGCAAAGTTTACAACAGGCACAATTGCATTTCTAAAACGAAGTGGGGCATAATCTCTTGCATGCTGAATAGCATGACCTACCTCATGAGCTGCTATAGCAGATGAAGAAATAGAATTTCCTCTGTAAACCATATCAGAAAGTCTTAATACCCTAGTTCTTGGATCATAGTGATCTGATAAGGTTCCTCTTATATGCTCAATTCTTACATCAGTAAGACCGTTTCTATCTAAAATGGCTCTAGCCGCTTCTGCTCCAGTGTAGCCTTTTTGACTTGCTATCCTAACATATTTTTCGTATGTTGATTTAACTTTGCTTTGTGCATACATAGCTAATATTATAGCTGGAATCAGTACAATCATAGTGCTGTCAAAATAAGGATAATACATCCTAATCTCCTCCTAAATAAAACAATATTGCTTCTTCAAGTTTTTTTATATCTACCTTAGTATCTATACAAGGGCCGTTTGGTCTATCATTCAAAATGCCTATTACATCCATTTCTCCGACGTCGACTATTCCACTAGTCAAATCTCTTTCACAGGCTACAGCTATTATTCCCTTTGGTCTTATATCCACTATTGCTCGCCTTGCAAGGGTTCCACCTGTAGCTACTACAACACTTACCCCGTATTTTTCACAAACAGCTACAATCTCAGCTATATCACATTTTTTACATCTTTTGCAGTTGTATATATTTGTTGTGATTCTTATGTCACAGCTTTGAAGCTGAAGGCAATGAGGTAATAGTACTAGAATTTCATTTGGCTTTAAATGAAATTGCTTACTTCTTGTTTTTTTATTGCTCATATCTATCATTTTTTTTCTTAGGTGATTTTTATCTATACCAAGCAAGTCAACAGTTCCTTCTAAAAGAGGATAAGCTTTTTTCAAAAACTTACTCATAGCCAAGTACCTTTCCTATTTCTAATACATTCCCTTTTAGAAATTCACCTACTGGCATTCTTTTTTTGCCGCTAATTTGTATTTCTTTTATCCTTACAATATAATCAGCAGATGCTATATCAATGCCTTCGCTTGACACAGCTATTATAGTTCCCGGTTTTTCTTTAGATTGCTTATCTAAAACAACTGGAGCAAAGAGTTTAAACACTGCACTATCATAAAGAGTGTAGGCTGATGGCCAAGGATCAGTTCCTCTAACTAAATTAGATATGGATTCTGCTGACCTATTCCAATTTATTTTCCCTAGCTCTTTTGTCATTATAGGTGCATAGTTTGAAATAGAATCATCCTGTTTTTCAGGAACCAGTTCTGTATTTATTATAGCTTTTAAAGTATCTGCTAAAGTTTTCTTTCCAGCAATTGCAAGCTTATCATGAAGTGTAGAGGCTGTATCCTCAGGTGTAATTTCAACCTCATTTTTTAAAAGCATATCTCCCGTATCTAGGCCTTCTTCCATATACATTGTAGTAACACCTGTTTTTTTCTCTCCATTAATTATAGCAAAATTAATCGGAGCTGCCCCTCTATACTTAGGAAGAAGAGAAGCATGTACATTTATACACCCATATTTAGGAAGCTCTAAAATTTCTTTGGGAAGAATCTGACCAAAAGCAACAACAATTATGAGGTCAGGTTTTACTTGCTTTATCTTTTCAATAGCTTCACTGTCTTTAATTCGCTCTGGCTGAAACACTTCTATATCATGCTCTAGAGCAACTAATTTTACTGGTGGAGATGAAAGCTTTTTACCTCTACCTTTTGGTCTATCTGGCTGAGTAACTACTAAAGCTATTTCAAAATCGCTTTCATATAGTGCTTCAAAGGATGGAATAGCAAATTCAGGTGTTCCCATAAATATAGCTTTCATCTGCATCTACTCACTTTCGTTTAAACTTCCTTCTACCTTGTCCTTAAACAAAATTCCGTCTAGGTGATCAATTTCATGACAAATAGCTCTTGCGAAAAGCTCCTCAGCTTCAACCACAAATTCATTCATATCAGTATCATAAGCTTTGGCTTTTACATAATACGGACGAGTAACACAGCCAAATTTTCCTGGTAGGCTAAGACAACCTTCATCATCAGTTTGTTCTCCGCTAGACTCTAGAATTTCTGGATTTATCATCACTATAGGACCATCTCCTACATCTATAACCACTACTCTTTTAAGCACTCCAACCTGTGGAGCTGCAAGTCCTACACCATCAGCTTCATACATAGTATCTATCATGTCTTCCACTAACTCTAAAATCTTATCATTGATTTTGTCAACAGCGCGAGATTTTTTTCTTAGTACCTCGTCTCCATCAGTTCTAATAATTCTAATTGCCATTTCTTACCTCCATAATTTTTAAATAGTTTATCCAACTTGCTATAAATATAACAAAATATTATAGTTTTATAAGCAATTCCTCGATTACAAAGTATTCTTAACTATAGTTTATACCCTATCTATAGAATTTATACCATATTGATAGGATTTATATCAACTGAAGCATTTACATTGTCTAGAAGAACTACACTTCTTTTTTCTGTAAGTATATAGTTTATTATACTCTTAATTAAATGAATTTCAACTTCACTATCTTTTATTAAAATCTGCCATCTGTATTTATTTTCTATTTTATTTACAAGACAAGGAAAAGGTCCCATAATATTGACATTATGAACAGACTTTTTCTTTAAATAAAAAATAATTGCATCCTTAATTTGCATACTGCTATTAGCTGCATTTTGCTCATTTACACTGCTTACAAGTACTCTGATTATATTACTGTATGGAAGATAACTGAAGTTTTCTCTTAATTTTATTTCTTCATTATAAAACCCTTCAAAATCATGATTTAAAATGTATTTAAGAACATAATTATCAGGAGAAAATGTCTGAATTAAAACCTTTCCATCTATATCCCCTCTGCCTGCTCTCCCGCCGACCTGCTCAATAAGGCTAAACATTCTCTCATAGCTTCTAAAATCTGGAGCATTTAAACCTTGGTCAGCATTTATAACCCCTACTAAGCTCACCATTGGAAAATCCAAGCCTTTACCTATCATTTGGGTTCCAATAAGTATCGCTCCTTTAGTATGCTTAAAAGCTGAAAGTATTTCGCTATGACTGTTTTTTCTGCTTACAGTGTCTTTGTCCATTCTAAACACCTTAGCCTCTGGAAAAAGCTCCCTTACCTCAGCTTCAATTCTTTCAGTTCCTATTCCAATATCTTTCATTGTACCTTCATTGCAGCTTTCACATGATTTATGAAATGGAATTTCAAAACTACAATAATGACATCTCAAGGTTTGGTTTTTCTTATGATAAGTAAGAGAAATATCGCAGTTTTTGCATTTTGGTACATGTCCACAGCTATCACAGCTTAAAAAATTCGCATATCCTCTTCTGTTTAAAAACAGAATTACCTGCTCCTTTTTTTTCATAGCCAAACTTATTTTAGTTTGCAGGCTAAAGCTCAAAAAAGACAAATTTCCTAGTTTCGCATCTTCTTTCATATCTATTATCTCAATCGAAGGAAGAGGCTTGTTATTTGCTCTTTTATTCAGCTCAACTAGCTTATATTCCTCATTTTTTGCTTTGTAATATTGCTCTATTTTTGGGGTTGCTGAGCCCAAGATTACTGACACAGCTTGAAGTTCATTTAATTTACATGCTACTTCTACGCTATCATATTTTGGGTTAAGCTCAGACCTATATGCATCCTCATGGCACTCATCTATGACTATCAGTCCTAGATTTCTAACTGGAGCAAATAAAGCAGAGCGAGCTCCTATAACTACTGGAGCGTCTATATTTTCTATCTTTGACCATTCGTCATATCTTTGCCCTACACTAAGGTGACTGTGAAGGACAGCTACCTTTGCTTTGAATCTTGCTGTAAATCTAGCAATGGTTTGAGGAGTAAGTGAAATTTCAGGGACTAATACTATAGAGCCTTTACCTTCTTCTATCATTTTGTCTATGAGCTCCATATATATTTCTGTCTTTCCAGATCCAGTTATTCCTTTTAATAAAACAGGTCTGTTTTTAGTGCTCAGCTCATCACTTATTTCTTCAAATGTATTATTTTGCTCTTCATTCAAAGCATGCTTTATATAGGTTGTATTATTTATATTGTCATTGCTTGAGTCTCTAAAAATTCTACTGCTTTTAATCTCAATTATTTCTTTTTCTTTAAGATTATTTATATATGCAGAAATATTTTTACCCTTAAATTCTTCATTTAATCTATCCCTTGATAACTCAACATTATCCAGTATCAATTTATATAAGTATTTTTTTACATGAGCATTTGTTTTTAAGTCTAAATACTCAAGCTCCAAAGCAAGCTTGTCCTTTAGGACAACAAAATCCTCAAACTTAGCACTTCCTTTTCTAATTTGAGACGGATAAAGTAAGCTTAGTGCATCTAAATAACTACACATATAATAATCTCTAATCCAAAATGCAAGAGCAATCTTGTCATAGTCTAGATTTGTTTTTTCTCCTAGAGAAACTATCTCTTTTAGCTTATCCTCATCGCAAGGCAATTTTTCTTGAATTTCGACAATTATAGCCTCCAATTGCTTATTCCCTCTTCCAAACGGAACATATACTATTTGACCTAAGCAAACATCGAGATAAGTTTTATATGTAAATTTTTTATCTATATATCTAGATTTTTGAATTAATATTACCTTACAATATTTTTCAACCATACATAGCCACCTGACTTAGACTTGATTTATTACTTCGTTATATTCAAAGTAAAACAAAAATAAGCACATTGTGCTTATTTATTGTGCATTATATATATGATTTTATCATAAATTTCTTTTGATAACTGATTTTTTGTCATAATCGGTAGCTCTTGAATATTTCCATCTGCAAACAGCAGCTTTACAATATTGGTATCTCCTGCAAAACCAGCTCCCTCTTGTTTTAAATCATTTGCAACTATAAAATCTAGATTTTTCTTCGCTAATTTTTTTTGCGCATTAGCGATTAGATCATCTGTTTCAGCAGCAAAGCCCACTAAAACTTGTTTTGTTTTTAGTTTCCCAAGCTCAAATAAAATATCCTTATTTCTGTCTAGCTCCAATACTAAATCTGAATCAGATTTTTTAATTTTTGAATCTGAAATATTTTTAGGCTTATAATCGGCAACCGCAGCAGACTTAATAACAATATCCATTTCATCAAAGCTAGAAGTCACTGCCTCATACATCTGCTGAGCACTTTTAACTTTAATAACCTCAGAAATTCCAAAAGGTATCTCAAGATTTGTAGGACCAGTAACAAGAGTTACCTTTGCGCCCATAAGCGCTGCTTGATATGCAAGAGCATAACCCATCTTACCAGTCGATTTGTTGGTTATATATCTTACTGGATCTATAGCTTCTTGAGTCGGGCCAGCTGTTACTAGAACATTTTTCCCTTTTAACTCATCAGTCTTGTTAAGTAAAAATTTTATATTTTCAACTATTAAATCAGGTTCAGCTAGCTTTCCTGGTCCTAAATCTCCACAGGCTAGTCTTCCGTATCCTGGTTCAATAAAAATATATCCCAAATCCTTAAGCTTTTGAATATTTGCCTGAGTGACAGGATTTTCATACATATTCGTATTCATAGCGGGTGCTATTACTACAGGAGCTTTAGTAGCCATGACTGTAGTTGAAAGCATGTCGTCAGCAATTCCATTTGCTATTTTTCCAATTACATTTGCAGTAGCTGGCGCAATTAAAAAAATATCAGCTTTTTTTGCCAAAGATATGTGTTCAATATCCCAATTTGTAACTGGTTCAAACATCTCAACTGCAACTGGATTTTGGCTTATGCTCTGAAATGTAAGTGCTGATACAAATTCAGTAGCATGTTTTGTCATAATCACATTAACCTGTACATTTTCTTTTCTGAGTCTAGATACAACATCACAAGCCTTGTATGCAGCAATTCCTCCACTTACTCCTAAAACTACTGTTTTAGACATTTATTTCACCTCATTATTATCCTTAGAAGCTTCCTCCATCTCGTTTAACATAAAATCTTCAAAATATGTAGTCTTGTAAGTTACTTTTTCTTCGAAAACTTCAAATGTAGCTACTGATACAGGCTTTTCCTCTACAGTCTCTACCATTTTGTCGCTTCCTTCAACTAGCTGTCTTGCACGCTTTGATACCTCGTTTACAAGGCAATATCTGCTATCAGCCTTATTTAATAAATCATTAATAGATGGATAAAGCATATTATAATTCCTCCTCATAAATTTTGACAATTTCCTGGCTGTATCGGTTCACTTTGTTTTTTTCTGCGCTTATTATAGCTTCAAGATCATCTACTGCTCTAGTCAAATTGTCGTTAAAAATAAAGTAGTCGTATTTTTCTATTGTTTTTATTTCTTGCATTGCTCTTGCCATTCTGTTTTCTATTTGTTCAATAGTTTCTGTCCCTCTAGTTACAATTCTATTTTTTAGCTCCTTAAGTGATGGAGGCAGAACAAAAACCAAAATAGCATCTGGATACTTTTCTTTCACTTTCATGGCCCCTACTATTTCTATTTCAAGAAGCACATCTTTTCCTTTTTCTATGCATTCAAGCACCCATTTTTTAGGTGTTCCGTAATAGTTTCCAAATACATGAACATATTCCAAAAGGGAATCTGTTCCTATCAAATCCTCAAAATCCTGCTTTGTTATAAAATTATAATTTACTCCATCTATTTCATTTTCTCTTGGATTTCTAGTTGTAGATGAAATCGAAAGGAGCATTTGTTTATTTAGCTCCATGAAGTTTTTGCATATAGTACCTTTTCCAGCTCCCGATGGGCCAGAAACTACTACTAATAAACCTTTTTTCTTCATATTAATCTCCTATTTTTACTCTTCGTGATGACCCTCATCTTTTATATTACAGCGATGTGCCATAGTTTCTGGCTGAACTGGACATAAAATTATATGATCACTATCTGTAATAATAACTGCTCTCGTTCTTCTTCCATAAGTAGCATCAATGACTCTGCCCTTATCTTTAGCATCTTGAATAACCCTTTTAATAGGTGCAGATTCTGGACTTACTATAGCTACTACTTTAGCAGCAGAAACAACATTACCAAAACCGATATTAATCAACTTCATATGATTGGCAACTCCTACTCTATGTTTTGTATCTGTTCTCTAACTTTTTCTAGCTGACTTTTCAAATCCACCACATAAGAAGTAACATCTATGTTAGAAGATTTTGAACCAATGGTATTGATTTCTCTATTCATTTCTTGAAGCAAGAAGTCCATCTTTCTCCCAAGTCCATCATTACTAATCACTGTGTCTCTAAGCTGAGAGATATGAGTTTTAAATCTTACAATTTCTTCTGTAATACTACTTCTATCGGCATACAATGCAGCTTCTTGAAGTACTCTTTGAGGGTCTGATTCAAATCCATAAACCTTCAAAAATTCATCTAATTTTTGTTTTATTTTATTTCTATATTCAGCTTCTACATCAGCTGCCAATGCCTCTACGGATAATATATCCCTTTCCAAAACGTCGCAACGCTCAAGAGTATCCTTTTGAAGCAGGAGGCCTTCTGTTTCTCTCATCTTCTTAAGCTCTGTAAGAGCAGCTACTAAAGCTGATTCTAAAACAGATAAAATCTCCTCTTGGTCTAGTTCGTTTTCACTGCTTACTATGACATCAGGGAATCTTCCTATAACTGAAGTTGTAATATCATCTCTTGTATTTAAGGTGTCTTTAATTAAAACTAGAGATTCATAATATCCTTTCGCAAGCTCAGTGTCAACTGAAAGTTTTGCATCTGAGATACCTATGTTTTCCATTCTGATAAAAACTTCTACCCTACCTCTTTGCACATACTTTTTTATTTGCTGTCTGACCCATTCTTCTAAAAGCATAATCTTTCTTGGCATCTTAACATTTATATCAAGATACCTGTGATTTATGGACTTTACCTCCACTGTAAATTGAAACTTTTCCGTCTTACATTCTCCTCTTCCAAATCCAGTCATGCTAATAGCCAATCGTCATCCACCCTTCCATCACATATTTTCTGAGCTGGTCCAGTCATATAAAGCTTTTCTTTTAGGATTTCTATTTCAACCTCGCCCCCAGGAGAACTAACTTTTACTTTGTCATTTACAAGGCCTAGTTTATTTGCTATATATGCACTCGATGTCATCCCTGTTCCACAAGCTAAGGTGTAGCCACAACCTCTTTCATAAGTTTTTACACCAATAGTTGATTTATCTATTATCTTTACAAAATTAACATTTATTTTCTTAGGAAATAGTTTTGTATTTTGTTCAAGTCTGGAGCCGTAATAATCTAATTCTTGTAGTGATATATCATCTTCAAAAATTACTAAATGCGGAACCCCAATTAAAACAGCGCTTGCAAGAAATTTTCTATCCTCAATCACAATTTCTTCATTTATGAACTCAGTATAATCTGTTAGAGCTGGAATTAGTTTAGGTTCTAGGGTAGGTAATCCCATCTCTACCTTAACTAGCTTAACTTCGTCATTTTGAGTAATCAAGCTAATATCATAATTCCTAGCCGCTGCTTCTACTAAAAAAGAAGTCTTATCAACAATTTTATTTTCATAAATAAATTTAGAAAAACACCTTATTCCATTGCCACACATATCTGCTTTACTACCATCTTGATTATAGTAGACCATTTTTATGTCACAGCTTGTAGATTTTTCGCAAGCCATCATACCATCTGCGCCTATTCCAAAATGTCTGTCACATAATTTTTTTGCAAGCTGTGAATAGTCCACATATCTTCCATCCAAATTATTAAACAATATGAAATCATTGCCTGCACCTTGCATCTTCCAAAATAACATAAGACACTTCCTTTACAAGGTATTTTTCCATTAGTGTATATTATATAAAGGAAATAGAAAAAAATAAATGAAAATCGAATAAAATATTAAAAATATTTTATAATTTGATATCTTATTAACATGATAATTATTATCTTGCCTAATTATACAGCTGAATTGGACATTATCTGAAATATTGAATATAATCTTTCTATCACAACAAAATTTTAAATTAAGAAGGTGAGTTTTATGGCTTTAGATGGCTTAACTATATATGGCATCATTTGCGAGTTAAACACTACTCTAAAAGGTGGAAAAATTGACAAGATTACTCAGCCAGAAAAGGATGAGGTTCTTCTTGCAATAAGAAATGAAGGAAAAACTTACAAGCTGCTTATAAGTGCAAGTAGCTCGAATCCGAGGATTTATCTTACTGAAAGTTATAAAAAAGAAAATCCCTTAAAAGCTCCTATGTTTTTGATGATTCTTAGAAAATATCTTCAAGGTGGAAGAATAATTTCTATATCACAAGAAGGTCTTGAAAGAGTAATCAATATTGATATTGAGGCTCTAGATGATTTGAAAACTCCTAAGCTTAGAACTTTATCAATAGAAATAATGGGAAGACACAGCAATATTATCTTAGTGGATAAGGAATCAAACAAAATTCTCGACTCAATAAAAAGAATTCCTATAACCATTAGCTCAGTAAGAGAGGTTCTTCCAGGCAAGGAATATAAATTTGCTCCTTCACAAAACAAAATCAATCCCCTCTCTAACCTTAGCTTAAGTGAATTCAAATCGAAGCTCACTGAAAAGGATAGTCCTGTGTACAAAGCTATATATAACAGCTATGACGGAATCAGTCCTTTAATCGCTAAAGAAATTTGCTACAGGTCATCGATAGATTTAGATTTATCTACAAATTTAATTTCTGATATATCTCTTGAGAGAATTTTTAATTCTTTTGAAAGGATAATAAATCAAATTAAAAATGAAATTTTTCATCCTTGCATAGTAATCGATAAGCGCTTAGATAAATATATCGATTTCAGCCTGATAAAACTGACCATGTATGAATTTTTGAGTATAGAAAATTATGAATCAATAAGTCTTGCAACAGAGACATTTTATAGCTCAAAAGATAGAAATGAGCGATTAAGCCAGAAATCTATGAGCATGAGAAAGCTCCTTCAAACTAAGATAGATAGATTGGAAAACAAGCTAGGAAAACAGCTTCAAGAAATGAATGATACCGATAAAATGGAAGATTACAAAAAACAAGCAGATTTGCTAACTGCACATATCTATATGCTCCAAAAAGGAATGGATGAGATTACCGTTTCAGATTACTATAATCAAGAAGATAGCTCTGCTGAAATCACCATAAAATTGGATATAAACAAAACTCCTAGCGAAAATATTCAATCCTTATACAAAAAATATAATAAGCTAAAAACAAGAAAATCAGAGCTATCCTCTCAGATTTCTTCTGCAAAAGAAGAGCTCATGTATCTACAAAACGTAATGCTTTCAATCGAAAGCTCTGAATCTCTAAATGAACTCGAAGAAATTAGAACGGAGCTTTATAGTGAAGGCTATTTGAAATTAAAAACTTCATCCAAAAAAGTAAAAGCCATAGAAGCATCAGCCCCTATGCAGTTTATATCCTCAGATAATATTACAATACTAGTTGGAAAAAATAATAAACAAAACGACGAGCTTACTACAAAGCTTTCATCTCCTGATGACATATGGCTCCATACTAAGGATATCCCTGGCTCACATGTTATTATAAAAGCTACATTAGATACAGTAACAAACCAAACTCTTGAGGAGGCTGCCGAGCTTGCAGCTTATTTTAGCAAGGCAAGAATGTCATCAAAGGTAGCCGTAGATTATACTGCTAGAAAAAATGTTAAAAAACCATCTGGCGCAAAGCCAGGAATGGTAATTTATGATAACCAAACTACAGTTTTTGTAAATCCTGATGAAGAAAAGGTAGTAAAACTTAGAGCTTAAATCATATTCCTAGGTACCCATTGACAATTAAAAATTGCTTCATGGGTACTTAATTTATCTTCAGAAGATTTTTGATGTGAAATACATCCTTATTAGGGTATACACATAGAAAAAGATGGAATTAAAAAGATAGATCAGAGGTGTTTGAATTGGATAAAAACGAAAGTATTTCATTAAATCTTATAACTAAGCATAGTTTGAAAAACTTGATTTTAGAGCTACCAAAAAGATTTGCAAGAGACAATATAAGTCAAACTGGAGGTCAGCTTGCTTATTTCTTTTTGCTTTCGGTTTTTCCTTTTTTAATATTTCTCAATGCTCTTTTAGGTTTTTTAAATATATCTGTAGAGTCTATAATTCGTGAAATAAGCGCAATAGCACCTGAAGAAATAGTAGTGCTCTTAAGAGGCTATCTAGAATCTGTCGTCGAGACTAGAAACACCTCTTTACTTTCTATTGGTCTTTTAGCTTCACTTTTTTCAGCCTCAAAGGCTGTAGACTCTCTGATTATAGCTCTAAATACAGCTTATGATGTAGAGAATAAAAGAAATTTTATAACAAAAAAAGCAGTCTCAATTTTTTTTACACTTATTTTAGGGTTTGCAATTGTGATTTCGCTTTTGCTTCCTGCTTTAGGCAAAAATGTTGCATTTTTAATAGCTGATTTTTTTAGAATATCTAATATTATAGTTTTTGTTTGGGTTTATATTAGATGGGTCATTGTATTTTTTATATTATTTATTACAATAGCTCTTTTATATCATATAGTTCCTTATGTAAATCAGCCTTTTAAAAATTCTCTACCAGGCACATTTTTTGCTGTTACAAGCTGGTTATTAGTTTCCTATGGGTTTGGTATCTATGTAAACAACTTTGCTAATTATAGCGCTGTATATGGCTCTATAGGGGCAGTAATAGCCCTTATGTTCTGGTTATACCTAACTGGAATAATATTAGTGCTAGGTGGAGAAATAAACGATATTTTATACAGATATTATGAAGCAACTAAATCTAAGCATGATGAAGTTAAAATAGCTCCAAAAACCGATGAAGCTATTTTAGATGATAAGTTTAATGAATTAAAAGAAAATCTAATAGATTCTAACTAAATTTCTATACTATGCCCATAAAATACTCCACTACCAATGCTACTATGACTACAAGTGCAGAAATTATAAAGCCGTGTATCATAGGAGCTATTCCTGATTTTTTCATTTCAGTTATATCAGTATTTAATCCTATGGCAGCAAGTGCTGCTACCATTAAAAATTTGCTTATGTCTTTTGCTAATAGTCCAAACTCACTAGGAATAACACCAATTGAATTTACCATAGTAAGAGCTACGAAGCCTAATATAAACCAAGGAAAAATAGAGGAAATTTTTACTTTTTTACGACTATACACACTATTTTGCTTTTCTCCAGCTTCGCTTTGCTTGATTTTAGCACTTACAACTGAAAAAATGAGAACTACAGGAACAATAGAAAGAGTTCTTGTAAGCTTAACCATAGTTGCAAAATCTCCAGCTGCTTCACTAAATGCAAACCCAGCTGCAACAACACTAGAGGTATCATTTACAGCAGTCCCTGCCCATAATCCATATGCCATATCACTAAGTCCCAAGGCTCTTCCCATAACAGGAAATAAAAGTATCATAGCCATATCAAATAAAAATGTTGCTGAAATTGCATAAGCTATATCGTTGTCATCCGCTTCTATTACTGGGGCAATAGCTGCTATTGCTGACCCTCCACATATTCCAGTCCCAGCAGAAATAAGATTAGACAGCTTCCAATTAAGCTTTAAAAGCTTTCCAATAATATAGCCTCCACCAAAGCAGGTCAAAAGAGTAAATATCATAACTGTAAGTGATAATTTTCCTATTGTGAGTACTGTTTTAATGCTAAGTGATGCTCCTAAAAGTACAATTGCAAATTTTAATATTTTTTTAGATGTAA
The DNA here is from genome assembly GCF_000196455.1 of Acetoanaerobium sticklandii. Lineage (NCBI taxonomy): Bacteria > Bacillati > Bacillota > Clostridia > Peptostreptococcales > Filifactoraceae > Acetoanaerobium > Acetoanaerobium sticklandii. The sequence goes on from NC_014614.1 coordinate 1,991,644, forward strand.
ATTTTAGCCCTGGCTTTAATTTATCTGACTTATAGTAGTGATTTATAAGCATTCCTATAAATAAAGCTATTACTGACGCCCCTATCAAATGAATAGGAAGCAGATTTTCTAAAAATCTAGCTACTATTGCAATAACAACTGCTAAAGCCAATCCTGGTAATAAGTCCAATATTTTTTTGCTCATCTTGAGGTCACTCCATTTCTATAATATATTATTGCCTTAATAAGTATGGTATTCTATGAATTGATATTATCATTGTTTTATGATAAATTCTAATTATTATATTTTATTAATCAATAATTTTTTATTATGAGGTGGTTTTGTGTTAGATAGCAGAATATATACATTTTTAAAGCTCTGCGATGTTATGAATTATAGGATTACTGCCGAGGAGCTTAATATGACTCAGCCTGCTGTGACTCAACATATTAAGTTTCTGGAAAACTATTACGGATGTAATTTTTTTAAATACAGCTCAAGAAAATTATCCAAAACTCCTGAGGGAGTATTATTTGAAGCTTATTTAAGATCTGCTGACTATAACCAAGCTACTATAAAAAACCAGCTTTCTAAGAAAATCAAGCAAGCTATACGCATAGGCGCTACAAAAACAATTGGAGATTATGTAATAACAGATAACATTATAGAGCTATTAAATACTAAAGATATTGATTTGTCTCTTTATGTTGATAATACTAGCAATTTACTTGATGCTTTAAATCACAAAAAAATTTCATTGGCTTTAATAGAGGGTTTTTTTGACAAGGCTCACTACGAATATAAACTGCTAAGAGAAGAAGCCTTTATAGGAATCTGTGCTAAAAACCATTCCTTTGCAGGCAAAGAAGTACCTATCGAATCATTATTTGATGAGAATCTTATAATTAGAGAAGAAGGTTCTGGCACTAGAGCAATTCTAGAACAAATCTTAATAAACAATAATCATTCTCTTGATTCATTTAAAACTACAACTTGTATCAGCAGCTTTGAGGTTATAAAAAAGCTTGTTATTTACGAAGCTGGAATTTCATTTGTTTATAATGCTGTTGCAAAAAGCGATTCTAATCTTATGACCTTCAAAATAAAAAATAATCATATAACAAGAGAATTTAATTTTGTGTATCTTAAAAATACTGATGCTAATAAATATATATCCTATTTCGAATGATAAACAGAGCTATTTACACACAATTTTTATTCCAAAAACTAATAAAATACCTCCCAGCAGAAAGTATAATAATTAGACTCTCTAATTTGGAGGTATTTTATAGTTGATTATTTATACTATTAAAATTTATTTAATATAGTTTTTAGTTTTGTTTATAACTCTAAATGATTTACTATTTCGCTACACTATATATTATTTTATTAAGAATTACTCCAACTAAAGCCGCTAAGCTAAGTCCTGCTATACTAACTTGCTCAGTTACAGGGATTGCAATATTGATTCCAACATTCCCACCTAGACCTATTATCAAAATAACAACCATTATTATAATATTCTTTATATCCATTTTAATCTTACTATCTCTTATTGTTCTAACACCAATAAGTGAAATCATACTAAATAACATAAGTGATATTCCACCCATTACTGAGGTAGGAATACTTTGAAGGAAGCCTCCTACTTTTCCTATAGTACCTAAAACTATTGCTATAACAGCTGTAATTCTAAGTATAGAAGGGTCGTAGTTTTTAGTTATTGCAAGTACTCCTGTGTTTTCTCCATAAGTAGTATTTGCAGGTCCTCCTAAAAATCCAGCAACCATTGTAGCCAGTCCATCACCAATTAAAGTTCTGTTTAGCCCTGGATCTTCCATGAAGTTTTTTCCAACCACTGTTCCATTAGTTGTAATGTCTCCTATATGCTCCATAAACACCGCTAATACAACTGGTGCAATTATCGATATAGCTCCTATATCAAATTTAGGCATTGTAAATGCTGGCATACCGAACCATCCTGCACTTGTAATAGAACTTGTATCTAAAACTCCCATCTGCCAAGATAATAAATATCCTACAAATACCGCTGTAATAATAGCAAGTTGCTTAAAAAATCCCTTACCGAAAAATGTAATTAAAAGTGCAGTTGCAAGTGTAATTCCAGCTAATATGAAATTACTTGATGCCATTGAAAATGCTACTGGTACTAGATTTAAACCTATAACTACTATCATCGGCCCTATAACTTGAGATGGAAAAAAGCTTTTAACTTTATCTACTCCTATAGCTGCTACGATTAGAGACATAAGTACATACATCATCCCTGCAACCATTATTCCACCTTGAGCATATGCTAAATCTCCATATATTTCGCCAACTGATATAATAACAGGTATAAAAGCAAAACTTGAACCTAAAAATACCGGCACTTTACCCTTTGTACATAAATGAAAAATAAGGGTTCCAATACCGGCACATACAAGTGCAACCGAGCTGTTCATTCCTGTTAATATTGGTACTAAAACAGTAGCGCCAAACATAGCAATAAGATGCTGAGCTGCAAGTATTATTCTTTTTAATTGATTAAATGCTGTACTTACTGATTGAGTGTTAACTTCTGAAACATTAATAGCTTTTTCTGACATTATCTTTTCCTCCTTATGATTACGTGCGAGGAGAAAGACTATATTTTCTCCCCTTTTCAGCCTCCCTGGACTGATTTAAAAGGTTAACATTATATTACTCATTTATTGAAACATAGTTTTTGCCATCAACATCTTCAATGCTGACTTTAATAACCTCTAGCTTTGATGTAGGGACATTCTTTCCTACATAATCTGCTCTTATCGGTAGCTCTCTATGGCCTCTATCGATTAACACAGCTAGCTGAATAGTAAGAGGTCTTCCAACATCCATAATAGCATCAAGTGCTGCTCTTACAGTTCTTCCTGTATATAGCACATCATCTACTAATACAATGATTTTTTTTGTCACATCAAATCCCAAATTGGATTCCTTTACGACAGCTTGATCAGCTTTTTCAGATAAATCATCTCTATAAAGTGAAATATCAAGCTCGCCAACAGTGACTTTTTTACCTTCAATTTGTTCTATTTTTTTTGCAATTCTCTTGGCAAGTGGGACTCCTCTAGTTTTAATTCCTACTAGAGCTACCTCATCTACACCTTTGTTTTTTTCAATAATTTCATGGCCAATTCTAGTTATTGCTCTATCCATAGCCTTGTCATCCATAATAAGAGCTTTTTCTTGCATCTTATCCCTCCTTTAATGGATTTTTTGAAGCCTCCATTAAATTCTCTAATGATTATACCTTTTTACTACAGTTTAATCAAGTAAAAATCTTTGCAAAAATGATTTAAAAATTTCTGGCTCTTCTTTTTCAAATAACATAAACTCACCAGTTACTGGATGAACAAAGCCAAGAGTCTTAGCATGAAGAAGCTGTCCTTGGGCTTTAAACTTAGAGTTATGAGGACCATATAGGGTGTCCCCAACAAGTGGAAGCCCTTTACTTGCCATATGCACTCTAATCTGATGAGTTCGTCCTGTTTCTAAATTTGCCATAGCATACGAATAGTTTTCGTTAGACTTTATTTTTGTTATATGAGTAACCGCATGCTTGCCATCGCTGACTACAGCCATTTTCATTCTGTCTCTTGGATTTCTTCCTATTGGTGCATCTATTGTAAATTCATCTGCCTTTATATTGCCATGACATATAAAGGTATACGTTCTTTGAACTGTGTGCTCCTTAAGCTGCTCACTTAGTCCTCTATGAGCTATATCACTTTTAGCAATCATAAGTAGTCCAGATGTATCCTTGTCAATCCTATGTACTATTCCAGGGCGAATTATTCCATTTATAGACGAAAGCTGTCCTTTGAAATGATACATAAGAGCATTTACAAGGGTATGATTTGCATTTCCAGCTCCAGGATGAACTACCATTCCTCTTTCCTTATATACAACAGCTAAATCTTCATCTTCATATAAAATTTCTATAGGAATATCCTCTGCTTCGATAACTAGCTCTTTTGCTGGAGGAATTAAAATGCAAATGTTATCTAATTGAGCAACCTTGTAGCTCGATTTTTCTATCTTATCATTCACCGTAACTTTTTTATCTTTTATGAGCGACTGGATATAGGTTCTAGATAAATCACTAAGCGCAGATGAGATAAACACATCTAGTCTTAAGTCCTCTTCTTCCTCATCCACTATAAAATATTTTTTTTCTTCTATCATATTTTCTCCAAAATTTCTTTGTCCTTAATAATTAAAAAAATGAGCAATATCCCACCGACTACAACGCAAATATCAGCAAAATTGAATACAAACTGCCAAATACCTCTAAAATCAAACATATCAACTACAAATCCAAGCCATATTCTGTCAATTAGATTTCCTATAGCCCCAGCAGTTATTATGCTTAAAACAAAGGTTAGCTTTTTATCTATATTTTTATTTTTTTTAGTAAAATAAATCATGTAGCCTACAACTACCAATGTTATTAAAACAAAAAACCATGTTTTATTTTGAAGCATTCCAAAAGCTGCTCCTCTGTTTTCTACATAGGTAAAATGAAAAAAACCATCAATTACAGGATATGATTCAAATTTTGTGAGCTTTGTTCTAGAAATCCATTTTATAGCTTGGTCTATTATTATTAGAATGCTAATTAATGTAAAGTACATCTACTTTTTCCTTTCACCTATTCAAATCTTTTAGCTTGAACAAATCCTACTTTTCTATAAACCTTATCTAAAGTTTTTCTAGCCTTATTATGTGCCTTTGCCGCACCTTTTGCATAAATTTCCTCTAGATAGTCTTTATTCTCCATAAGATATTCGTATTTTTCTCTTACAGGTCTTAGTCCCTCAACTATTACTTCTGCTGTCTCTCGCTTAAAGTCACCATAGCCTTTACCCTCGTATTTACTTACTATAGCTTCCGTAGACTCCCCTGTGAAGGTTGAATATATGTTAATGAGATTCTTTATCCCTTTTTGCTCATCGTTATACGCAACAATCCCTATAGAATCAGTTACAGCTCTTTTTATTTTGTTTGTGATAGCATCGGCTGAATCTAACATGAGAATCGTAGCATTAGGATTCTCATCTGATTTTGACATTTTTTGGCTCGGCTCCTGAAGACTCATTATTCTAGCTCCCTCTTTAGGTATAAAACCTTCTGGAACTATAAAGGTATCGCTGTATCTTGAGTTGAATCTCTGTGACAAGTCTCTTGCAAGCTCTAAGTGCTGTTTTTGGTCCTCACCAACAGGAACTAGGTCAGTTGAATATAGTAGTATATCCGCAGCCATAAGTACAGGGTAGGTAAATAAACCTGCGTTTAAATTCTCAGCTTTTTTCTGAGATTTTTCTTTGAACTGAGTCATTCTATTTAACTCGCCCATATAGGTCATAGTATTTAACACCCATGAAAGCTCAGCATGCTCAGGCACATGAGATTGAATAAATAAAGTGTTTTTCTCAGGATCAATTCCACTTGCAATGTACTGAGCTAGCACATCTAAAGTCGTTTTTCTCAAATCCTTTGGAACTTGTGGAACTGTTATGGCATGAAGGTCTACAACGCAGTAATAACAATTATATTCATCTTGTAATGCTACCCAATTTTTCATAGCTCCTAGATAATTTCCAAGAGTTAGTTTTCCAGATGGCTGCATGCCGCTAAATATAGTTTTTTTATCCAATTGTAATCCCTCCATTCTACTTAGTTAGCATATTGAGTATAAGTTTTTTTGAATTCTTTGCTGATTCAAATACAAACTCATCGAAATTACTTGGTGCCTCACCGTTTGCTTTATCACTCATAGCTCTTATTACTAAAAATGGCATTTTATTAAGCATACAAACATGAGCTATTGCTGCTCCTTCCATTTCTGCGCAGTCTGCATTAAATTCTGCTTGAAGAGCATCTTTAAGCTCAGAAGAAGAAACAAACACGTCTCCCGAAACTACTATGCCTTTTTTTACATATACATCCTTTAAATCCTTTGCCGCAACAGATGCCATATCTATTAGCTTATCATCAGCTATAAATATGCTCGAATCCATTCTCGGAATCACACCTTTTTTATGTCCAAAAGCAGTAACATCAAAGTCATGCTCAATAAGCTTCGTCGATAATACTATATCTCCTATTTCTAAATCATCAGCTATAGCTCCAGCTACTCCTATATTTATAATAGCCTTAACTTCAAATCTATCTATAAGTATTTGAGTGCACATAGCCGCATTTACTTTTCCAATGCCTGAACGAACCACGACTAAATCAGTGTCATTGATTCTCCCCATATAGAATGTAAGTCCAGCTACTTCTGAAACTCTTATATCATTCATGAGCTCTTTCACTAGAGTTATTTCTTCTTCCATTGCTCCTATTATGCCAAACTTATTCATACAAGCCTCCTAAAATTTACATTTATGATTTACTTTCTATTATAAGTATATTAATCCTTCAAAGTATATCATAAAATTAAATTCTTTGGATAAAATACTCTAAAATTCCCAGCAAAATCGAGCAAAGATAATTATAATTGAATTTCCTTGGATTTTACTTTTTCTATTAGTTCCTCTACTTTTTGCTTTATAATATCTCTAGTCGTCCTATAGCCATCGATAGGTCCTCCTGAAGGGTCATCAAGTCCCCAATCCTGCATAAACTTATTCGGTACAAAAGGACAAACTACATTGCAACCCATAGTAATTAATATGTCTAATTCATAAGGTATGTCTGATAGCAGTTTGGGTTTATGACTACCTATATCTACCCCAGCTTCTTTCATCACTTCTACGGCTAGTGGCTTTACTTCATGATACTCCTGTGTTCCAGCTGAGTACACTTCAAAAATATCAGAGCCTAATTCCTTTGCCCAGCCTTCTGCCATTTGGCTTCTACACGAATTGTGAACACAAACAAATGCTAATTTATACTTCATAAGAGCCTCCTTCATATCGATAAAAATCGATTTATATTCTTGTATATAGTATAGATAGATTTTGATATAATGTAAAGTGACTTTGTATTAAATAAGAATCCATACTGGAGGATACCATGAATCAAGACTTAGAATCAAAAAAAATACCTGCCTTACTTTTCCAGCTATCTCTTCCTGCTATAACCAGCATGCTTATTTCTGCTGTTTATAATATAGTTGATAGAATATTTGTAGAAAAAATAAGCCCCCTTGCACTTTCAGGTGTTGGTATAACTATGCCAATTCAGATACTTCAAATGGCTTTTGTATTATTAATAGGTATAGGTTCTTCTACCCTTATTTCTATTAAGCTCGGAGAGAAAAAACCTCACGAAGCGGAAGTAATCCTACATCAAGCATATAAATATATCATGATTGCCATGGCTATTTTTTCTGTGATTATAATTGTTTTTATGAATCCTATACTAAATATTTTAAAGGTTTCAAGTGATGTTTATCCTTATGCAAAAGACTATATTTTTATAATGGTTATAGGTTCAATTTTTGGACTTCCAGGTTTTTGTCTCAATAACTCTCTAAGAGCAATCGGCAAAGCTTCTGTATCAATGAAAATAGTAGTTTCAAGTGCTTTACTTAATATAATTTTAGATCCGCTTTTTATCTTTACTTTTAATATGGGTATAAAGGGAGCCGCCCTAGCTACAGTAATCTCACAAACTTATGTTACTGTCCTTGTATTTTGGCTATTTGCAAAATCAAAGAATTTTCCAATCAACTTAAAATTTGCAATGCCCGTAGAAAAATCTTTTTTTAAGGAAATCATAGAAAATGGCGCCCCTTCTTTTTATATGCAGATATTCGCTACATTTGTAAATATTATTTTTAATAGGTCAGTAGTTGAGTATGGAAATGATTTATACTTGGCAGCAATGACAATAGTTCAGGCAATATACAGTTTCTATCATATGGTTGTAGTAGGAATAATACAGGGTGCTCAACCCATAAACGGATATAATTTTGGAGCAAAAAGATATGACAGGGTGAGAGAAACTCTTATTTTAACTCTAGGTTCATCATTTATTATATCAATTAGTATATTTGCCATAATTCAGTTTTATCCTTCTCTATTGTCAGGTATTTTTACATCTGATAAAGAACTTCTAAAGCTTACAAATTATTCTATGAAGCTATATTTATTTATGCTTCCACTTATAGGCCTTCATACAGTAAGTTCTCAATATTTTCAAGCTGTAAGCAAACCTAAAAAAGCTAGCATTTTATCTTTGCTTAGATACGGAATGATACTTATTCCACTTTTATTTATACTCCCACGTTTTTGGGGTATCCAAGGAGTATTTATAAGCAATGTTATATCTGATTTTATAGCTTCATCTGTAGCAATCTTTTTTATATCAAAAGAGCTTTATTATCTTAAATCAAATTTATAGGTATAGCTTAATAAATATACTATTGTCTAATATAAATTAATATGAACATTTCATTATAGCAATATCATAATTACCATAGAAAACTTAAACTTTTTTATTTAAAAAAGGATTCAAACTTTGATGTTTGAATCCTTTTTAATACCAAATGGACAATAAAGTAAACCTATATCTATAACAAATCTATATTTCTTTATAATTATTGTTTTTCAACAGCAATTTTAGCATCATGTCCATTAATTACATCTTCTTGCATATTGCCTGTTTCACCTTTTACTATTTCTACAGCTAAAGTTTCATCCTTGATGTAATCAGTGTGAATCTCTATAGCCTTTGCAACTTCTTCTGTGGAAGTAAAGTAAACTTTTATCTTATCCATCATTTCTAAATCTTGAGCTTTTCTCATTTGTTGGATTTTTGATATAAATTCTCTAGCAAAGCCTTCATTTATAAGCTCTGGAGTTAGATTAGTATCAAGAACTATAAATAAGTTGTTTTCTGTAGCAACGTCAAAGCCTTCTTTAGGAGATACATTTATAAGCACATCGTCTTTAGTAAATGTAAAGCTTTCTCCTGCTAAGTCAAAAGCAATTGAGTCTCCATTTTGAAGCTTATTTACTGCTTCTGGAGCATCTAGTGCTGAAAGCTTACTTGAAAATTCCTTAAGCTTAGGTCCTAGAGCTTTTCCTAATGTTGTAAAGTTAGGCTTTAAGCTGAAATTCATATATTGATTGATATCTTTAGAGAAAATAACCTCTTTAACATTTAGCTCTTCTTCTATAAGCGGAAGCAAATCTTTCATTATAGCTTCATAAGATGCATCTATATATGCTTTTCCTATAGGCTGACGAACTTTGATTTTAGCGGCTTCTCTAGATGCTCTTCCTAGTGTAACAAGGTTTTTAACAAGGTCCATCTTATGCTCTAGCTTTTCATCTATAAGCTCATCGTTACATCTTGGGTAGTGGCTTATATGAACAGATAATTCTCCAGTTAGCTTTCTATAAAGCTCTTCAGATAAAAATGGTGAAAACGGTGCAACCATCTGAGCTATTCCAACTAAAACCTCAAAGGTTGTATTGTAAACAGATTTTTTATCTAAAGTAAGCTCAGTATCCCAGAAACGTCTTCTGCTTCTTCTGATGTACCAGTTTGATAAATCTTCATTGACAAAATCTTGAATTGCTCTAACAGTTTTTGTCATGTCATATCTATCAAGCTCAACTTCCACATATTTCTTTAGGTTATTGTATTTTGAAAGTATCCATCTATCTAGCTCAGGTCTTTCATTGTAAGGTATGAAAAACTCCTTAGGGTCTATATTGTCTGTGTTTGCATATAATGAGAAGAAGTTATATACATTTTTAATTGTCCCAAAGAACTTGCTTTGAACTTCTTTAAGTGCATCCACATCAAACTTAGTAGGAGTCCATGCAGGAGACACATAAAGTAGGTACCATCTTAAAACGTCCGCTCCATACTTATCAAACATTTCAAACGGATCTACAGTGTTTCCTCTTGATTTACTCATTTTCTTGCCATCTTTATCTAGTATAAGGTCATTTACTAGTACATTTTTGTATGGTGATTTTCCCATTACAAATGTAGATATAGCAATAAGAGAGTAGAACCATCCTCTAGTTTGGTCTATTCCTTCACAAATAAAATCAGCTGGGAATAACTCATCAAAATTTTCCTTGTTCTCAAAAGGATAATGATGCTGTGCAAAAGGCATTGAGCCTGAATCAAACCAGCAATCTATAACATCTTTAACTCTAGTCATTTTTTCATTACATTTAGGGCAATTTATATGAATATCATCTACGTATGGTCTATGAAGTTCAATTGACTCATCTATTGGCTCTATTGACTTTTCTACTAATTCACTAATTGAGCCTATTGACTCTTTATGTCCACAACTGCAAGTCCAGATGTTAAGTGGAGTTCCCCAGTATCTAGAACGTGATATCGCCCAGTCGTTTACATTTTCTAACCAGTTTCCAAATCTCTTTTCTCCTACATAATCTGGGAACCAGTTAACTGTATTGTTATTGCTTACTAGCTGGTCTTTTAGTTTTGTCATTTCTATATAATAGCTTGGCTTTGCATAATATAGAAGTGGTGTCTGGCATCTCCAGCAGTGAGGATAATTGTGGTCCATTTTTTCTTTACTGTAAAGCTTGTTTTCTGCAGCTAGCCACTTGATAATATCTACATCCAAGCCTTCTTCCATTACAAATCTGCCATCCCAGATAGTACCTATATACTTTCCATCTTCGCCTACTGGCTGAACCACTGGAAGACCATATTTTCTTCCAACATTGTAGTCATCTTCACCAAATGCAGGAGCTGTATGAACTATACCTGTACCATCTTCTGTTGTAACATAATCGCCAAGCACAACAAAGAAAGCTTTTTTGTCAGGCTTTACAAATGGCATAAGTTGCTCGTACTCAATATACTCAAGGTCTTTTCCTAGGATTTCCTCTAAAACAGTATATTCACCTTTTAATACCTTTGGTGCAAGTGTTTTTGAAAGATAGTATATTTCATCTTCTTGCTTTACTTTTACATAAACTTCTGTTGGCGATACTGCAAGTGCTACGTTTGATGCTAGAGTCCAAGGTGTAGTTGTCCATGCAAGGAAATATTCATTTTCTGCATCTTTTCTTTTGAATTTAGCAATCAAAGTATTTGTTTTAACTTCTTTGTAGCCTTGAGCAACCTCGTGTGAAGCAAGTCCTGTCCCACAACGAGAGCAATATGGAAGAATTTTATGCCCTTCATAGATATAGCCTTCTTTATGGAATTTATCTAAAATCCACCATACAGATTCTATATAATTGTTATCCAGAGTGATATATGGATTATCCATATCGATAAGATAACCCATTCTTTCTGTCATCTGTCTCCACAAACTTTCATACTCAAATACAGATTTTCTACAAGCCTCATTGAATTCTTTAATTCCATATTCCTCAATCTCTTGCTTTGAGCCAAGGCTTAATTTTTTTTCTACTTCAATCTCAACAGGTAGTCCATGAGTGTCCCATCCTGCTTTTCTCTTAACCTGATATCCGCTCATAGTCTTATATCTACATACAGAATCTTTAAGTGTCCTAGCTAAAACGTGGTGGATTCCTGGCTTCCCATTTGCAGTTGGAGGTCCTTCGTAAAATACAAAAGACGGAGAATCCTCTCTAGCCTCTACACTCTTTTTTAGCAAGTCAATTTCATTCCAAAATGCCGTTAAACTTTGTTCATTATCTTTTACTGCAGCATTATTCAAATTCTCAAACTTCATAATATATCTCCCTTCAAATCATATTCAAAATGTAAACCCTTATTATTTCCACAATAAGCTTATAAAATACACTTATATTATCTGCACAAAAAAATCCCTGCAAAAATGCAGGGACGAATAATTCCGCGGTACCACCCTAGTTGTTCATGGCATATAACCAGAACCTCTCAAATGCACTTAACACGTGCAAGATGAAAAAATCTACTAAATAAAGAATTCTTATTTTCGATTTTTTAGCTCCTAGGTGATTTTCACTGATAATCCTATGTAGAGTTCCCACCTCTTCCTCTACTCTCTGAAATATTTATATCAGTTACTCTCCTAATCATAGCCTTTTTGTATTCATATTTAGTGATTATTTTATACTATATTGCTAAAAAACGCAAGAATTTATTCTATATCTTTGAATGTCTCTTCAATACTTGAAATTCCATCTTCTAGCAAGGATTTAAATTTTCCTTTAAATACTACAAATTCTTTTCTGATGTTTTCGTAATCCTTTTTAATTTGAATAACATCGTTGTTTGCCTGTTCTACAATTTTCTTCGCTTGATGATAAGCCTCATCAATTATAAGCGATGATTTTCTCTGAGCACTTGCATTTACTTCCTCAGCAGTCTGCTGAGCTACAATGAGAGTTTCCTTTAAAGTCTCCTCTATGGTTTTATATCTTTTAATCTGCTCCGTCAGTGCATTTAACTTATCTTTAAGTTCTATATTTTCTCTATAAAGATTCTCATATTCTTTTTTGATTTCATCTAAATAACTATCAACTTCATTTTCGTTATATCCTCTTAAGCCTTTTTTAAATTCTTTGTTTTCTATATCAAGTGGTGTAATCATATATATCCTCCTAAAGTACTTTTTTTACCCTAGCCCTCATTCTGCCTTTTTTAGTTTCAGATATAACTTCATCAAAAATAGCTCTTCCATATCCTTTAAGTGATATCAAAGAGCCGTCCTTAATTTCTCTTGAATTTGTAGTAAATAGCTCAAAATCCACATACAATCTTTCTTTTAATATATATTCTTGAATTTTGGCCCTAGAAAGATTGAAAATTTCAGAAACTACAGCATCAGCTCTTCTCGAAGAAGTGGTGATAATTTTTTCTTGATAATTTGGTATAGATTCTTCAAAATCGTCTTCATCTATTATTTTGGCTGTTATTGAAGCCTTATTTATAGAAGTTAGGTTAAACATTATATAGTGGCTTACATTTTTGTCTGCTATTATATAAGCGCAGGCTTCATGAACGTGAATATCTCCTAGCTTTTCCCTTTTTATCCCTAGAGCTAATAATGCCCCTAAATAGTCTCTATGGCTGAGCTTATTAAATTTAAAATTTCCGCTTATTTTTATAATATCATAGGGTTTTTCTAAAGATTCCTCTGCTATATATTCTGGAAATATCTGAATTATACTCCTTTCGGGCATAGCTGAAGGACTACACTCTCTAAACCCTATAGAATCTAGTCCCTTAAGAATCGATATGAAGTTCTTTTTTTCAAAAGGGTTCATAAAGTCAGTATTTCTAATGTCATAATTGTCAATGACCCCTTCAGCCTTAGAAAGATTTTTAATTATAGTTTTTTTTAGTTCAACATTTTTTATAAAAGAAGTTAGCTTTTCTTTATCCATTTAACTCTCACTTATAAAATAAACAATAATCTTAAAACTACATTTCTAACAAAACTTAGAAGGAACAAGACAATTATAGGTGAAATATCTATTGGTCCAAGATTTATGTATCTTGCAGTAAATTCTCTAACTGGCTCCATTATAGGCTCAGTGATATTATAAATAAATTTCACTGGCTTAGAATACATATTTACATTTGGAACCCATGACAATATTACTCTTATTAGCACCAATAGTTGTACGATTTCAAAAAAATAATTAACAGCTGTCCTAATTGCCCACATCTAAAATCTCCTTTTGTCTACCATCTAAATAGACCTTTACTTTCAAGCTCTTTTTTAATGTTTCCATCGATATCGATATTCGAAGGAGCAAGAACAAATATAGCTTTTGATATCTTTCTAATATCTCCATCCATAGCATAAATAGCTCCATTTAAGAAATGGAAAATAGTTTTTGAAACTTCTGGATCATGGATATTTTCAAGATTTACAACTACAGCATTTCTAGTTTTTAAGCTATTAACTATAGTAGGTGCATCATCATATGATGTTGGTTCATAAACTATGACCTTCATCTGCTGCTGATTAGGATTGATATTTACAACCTTATTTGATGAAGCCTTTGAAATAATTGGTGCTACAGAAAGGTTTTCCTCTTCAAAATATTCATCATCCTCAAAATCATCTTCTCGTAATCCTCCAAAAAGGAAGTCTTTAATCTTTCCTGATAATTTTTCTGCCATAACTAATCCTCCTATACATAATTTCTTTCACCAAAAATGCCTGTTCCTACTCTTATCATATTAGAGCCTTCTTCTATTGCTATTTTATAGTCATTGGTCATGCCCATCGAAAGATACTTCATCTCAACATTTTCAAGTGCTAAACTTGACAATTCATCAAATAGGCTTTTTAACTTTTTAAAATAAGGTCTAGTTTGCTCAGGTTCAGCTTCAAAAGGAGCCATTCCCATAAGTCCTACAATTCTTATATTATTATAGTTCAAAGAAACCTCTTTTACAAAAGCCATAACATCTTCTGCAAGTAACCCATGCTTTGAATCCTCAAGTGATATATTCACTTGAATGAGACAATCCATGACTAAATCATTTTCTTTAGCTCTTTTATCAATTTCTTTTGCAAGAGGCATTCTATCTAATGAATGAATTAAGTCTATTGTCTTTATTATATATTTTACTTTGTTAGTCTGTAAAGTGCCAATAAGGTGCCAAACAGCTTTTTTTGATACATTTGGATGTTTTTTTTCTACCTCTTGGACTTTATTCTCACCCAAATTTTCAATTCCTGAGTCTAAAGCCTCATTTATTTGTTCGACTCCTACAGTTTTACTCACAGCTATGAGAGTTACATCGTCATTTCTTTCGCATTTATTTAATGTCTTTTTTATTTCTTCATTTACAAATTCAATATTAGTCTTAATTTGACTCATTATCTCACCCTCTGTCCATCTTTTATATTTTTAGGAGATACTATAAGCTCATCATAAAGATTTATATTTTCGGAGTTTTGTAAGGCATTAGGATCATACCTCAATACATAATACTTTTCATTTTCTCCAGCTATAGTATCAATCGGCTTAAATACAGCACTTCCAACCTCATTTACTATAAATACCCCTTTTTTGTTTTCATAATTAGTAACAGTGTCTTTTGGAATCAATAAGCCGCTAGGATTTTCATAGCAAATTTGAGCCCTATATTTTCTCTTTTTAGTAAAATCAAAATTTTCATCTTCAATACTGAATAACCCAACAAACTTCTCATCTTCGCCTTTATAAAAGTCTTCTAGCTTTGCTTTAATAGTTTCCTTATCAATAATGATTTCAACTGCTTTACCTCTTTCTATCACTTTTATGTCCTCAGGAGTAACCTCAGTAGCTAAATACCATACGTGGTTATTAATAATAGATGCTATTACATCTCCTTGATTGACACTTTCACTTTCTGATACGAGATTTTTATCTTGAAATTTATTTATTTTTGTAACAGATAGCTTATCTTTATTTAGAATAGAAAAATCATCTTGTAAACCGTCGCTATAAAAAGCTAGAACTCCAGGATTAATAGATTTTATATAAAATTTCTCCGAGCTAAGCTTATTCTGAATTTCAGCTTTTTTTGCTTCAAGCTGCTCCACAGTCATGTTCCCTAGGCTCGATGCACCAGTTAGAAGCTTTTTTCTATCCATAAGCGTAAGAATTTGCTCTTTTAAATCTGGTATATAAGATATATCATTTTCAGCAATTCTATGAGATATATCAGTGTATAAAAAATCAATTTTATTATTTATCTCTTCAATTTCTTTTTCAGGGTTTTGAATAGCTGCGTTGTTTTTTAACTCATTTATTCTTCTGTTCAAAATCTGAAGCGTCGACTGTTCATCTCCACTTAGTTCTTCATTTTGAATTTTTGCTACCAAATCTGCTCTTTTAACTCTATCTCCTTCATCTGCAAAGTAGGATACATATCCTGCAGATGGAGCCTTAAGCTGATATTCTTCTCTTAGGATAAGTACATCTTTTTCTATAGTATTAGATATTTCTCCCAAATCTAAAGTGTAAGTTTTAATAGTAGCCGCATTTACAACAAAGTATACATGAAAGCAAAAATACAGCATAAAACCAAATATTAAAAAATATAGTAAATTAAAACGTTTCTTTTTTGACTTTGGCATATATTTTTCACACTTTCTTATTCTTATTGATAGTTTATAGCCTAAGATGGCAAAATAAAATTCTAGTAATTAAAACTCTGAGTATTTTAAATGAATCAAGTCCTCAGTCTCATGTTTTTTTGTTCTAGTCATTAGACTTTTTATAGTTTCTTTAATGTCTTTGCCTTCGTATAAAACCTTATATATTTCAGCTGTTATAGGCATATCTATGTTTTTTTCTAGAGCTAGATTATAGGCTACCTCAGTTGCAGTTATACCTTCAACTACCATTTGTATTTCTGCTAGAGTTTCATCTAAAGTTTTACCTTGACCTATCATTATTCCAGCTCTTCTATTTCTTGAGTGCATAGAAGTACAGGTTACAATTAAATCTCCTATACCTGATAGACCTGCAAAAGTCGATATATCAGCCCCTAGAGCAACTCCTAGCCTAGCTATTTCAGCAAGTCCTCTAGTCATTATTCCAGCTTTTGTATTATCTCCATAACCTAGCCCATCTATAATTCCACTTCCAAAGGCTATGATATTTTTTAAGGATCCTCCAAGCTCAACTCCAATTACATCTGGATTTGTATAAACTCTAAAAAATTCACTGCTAAAAACATCCTGAATGTACTCAGCTGCTTCAATATTTTCAGAAGCTGCTACAACAGTCGTAGGCATTTTTACAGCAACCTCTTCTGCATGAGATGGTCCTGATAGAACCACGAAACTATTGCTTGGCAAAAGTTCTCCTACAACCTCAGATATTCTTTTATTAGTCCCTTTTTCCAAACCTTTAGATACATTTACTAAAATTACCTTTGAACTGATTTTATTTTGAAGACTCATAACAGCTGCTCTAGTAGCTTGAGAAGAGACAGCTAGCACTATTACTGATGCATCCTTAATCGCTGAGTCTAAATCTGTAAAAATATTTATCTCAGAAGGTATAATTATATCTCCTAGATATTTGCTGTTCTTATTTGTACTAATGATTTCATTTGCTTGAGATTCATTTCTAACATATAGGTTCACTTTATGTCCATTATTATTTAAAAGCAAAGCTAAGGCACTTCCCCAGCTTCCTGCTCCCATAATACAAATAGTATCCATATTATCCTCCTATTTTGTTTTCTCTCCTAATTTTCTCTCAGTTTTGTTTATGAGTCTTTTAATATTTTCTCTATGCGTAAATATAATAAACCCTGCCAAAACAATGCTAGTTATAATTGATTCTCTAGGCTGACGCGCTGAGTATAAAATAAATGGAAGCGTTGACATACCAACAATAGAGCCAAGTGATACATATCTTGTCTTCATTATAAGCGCTATCGCAAGCAAAAGCGCGATAAGTCCATAAATATGAAATAGACCAAGAAGTGCTCCAACACTAGTTGCTACTCCTTTACCACCTTTGAATTTAAGGAGTACTGGAAAAACATGCCCAAATACAACAGCCACTGCAGCAACTAGAGCAAATTCCAGTCCACCTGCTTTGTAGCCTATTTGAGTTGCAATTAGACCTTTTAGGAAATCAACTACAAAAACTACGAGCGCATATTTTGCTCCCAATACTCTAAGTGTATTTGTAGTTCCTGCATTTCCTGAACCATGCTCTCTTATATCTAGATTTTTAAATTTTTTGCCTATAAAGTAAGATGGTGAAATATTACCTAATAAATAACTTATCAATACTATCGAAATCCAGCTCATATAACTGTACCTCCAAAGCTATTTTCTATTTTTTTCTCTTACGTATATTTTAAGAGGAGTTCCTTCATATCCAAAGTTTTCTCTTAGTTTATTCTCAATATATCTCTGATAAGAAAAGTGGAATAGCTCTTTTTCGTTTACAAAAATTGCAAACGTTGGTGGTCTTACCCCTACTTGAGTTGCATAGTATATCTTAAGACGCTTACCTTTATCAGATGGAGGTTGGTTCATCATTACAGCCTCTCCGATTACATCATTTAATACTCCTGTAGCCACACGCTTTGATGCCTCATCAAAAATGAAATCTACAGTTTCTTTTATTTTTCCCATTCTTTGTGATGTAAGTGCCGATACAAAAAGTATAGGGCAGTATTGCATAAATGGTAGCTCTTCTCTAATTTTTTTAGTATATTCCTTTACTGAGTGATTATCCTTTTCAATTAAATCCCATTTATTTACTACAACTATTGACGCCTTTCCAGCATCATGTGCTAGCCCTGCAATTTTACTATCCTGCTCAGAAATTCCTTCTGTAGCATCTATAACAGTTAAAACTACATCGGCTTTTTCTACTGAAGCATAAGCACGAATAACTGAGTATTTTTCAATATTTTCGTAAACCTTGCTTTTTCTTCTAATCCCTGCAGTATCTATGAACAGATATTTTTTTCCATCCATTTCTATATAGGTGTCAATTGCATCTCTAGTAGTTCCTGCTATCGGGCTTACTATAACTCTCTCTTCACCAATAAGTCTATTTAGAATAGAAGATTTTCCTGCATTTGGTTTTCCGACAATAGCTACCTTTACAACATCTTCATCTAGCTCAGTATCCATATCCTGTGGAAAGTTTTTAACGACTTCATCTAGTAAATCTCCCGTTCCAAGGCCTATGCTTGAAGACACTGGTATTGGTTCTCCAAAACCTAGCTCATAAAAATCATAAAAATCATCTGGTAGATTTTTATTGTCTACTTTGTTTACTACTAAAAGCACTGGCTTCTTAGTTTTTAGCAGCATAAGTGCAACATCCCTATCTGATGGAGTAAGCCCAGCTTTTCCATCTACTACAAATAGAATTACCTGAGCCATATCCATAGCCAGCTCTGCTTGCTGTCTCATTTTTTTAGGAATCAGCTCCTCAGAATCCGGCTCTATTCCTCCAGTATCTATAATTGTAAAGTGCTTACTCACCCATTCTGCCTGAGCATATATTCTATCTCTCGTAACTCCTGGGGTATCCTCAACTATTGCGATTCTTTCTCCAGCAATCCTATTAAATAATGTCGATTTTCCGACATTTGGTCTTCCAACTATTGCTACTATTGGATTCATAAATCATACTCCTTTATAATTCTTATTTTTATACATTCAAACACCAAACCCTCATCTAAAAAGACAATCTTGGTAATAGCTATTAAAAGCTTTTCTTTTTGGCATTAAACTGCCCTTATATATTTTCCTAATTCTTTTGTACTCTTCCTACAAGCTTATCTATAAAGTCTCTTCCTTCAACCTCTGATATGACAATTTCAATTTTAAGCCTTTGCTTGAGTTCATCTAAAGTAATATTATCCAGAAAAATGTCTTCATCAGCTTTCATCATACTTCTTGGTATAATTAGTTCTTCCCCAAGGTCCTTGTCCTTTAACTGTTTTTCAATATCACTAGCTGTTATTAATCCAGCTACTGTTATGGTTTCGCCAAAAAACTCGTTGCTAATCATATGCACATCAATTTTTAGCCCTTCAAATTCTTTCATGATGAGCTTAGCCATACTATTTATAAACTCAAAAGCGCTTTTTCCTGTCGCTATAGAAATATGCCTATTTATAGGATATTTAGGTGTTTTTTCAAGTTCTTCATAAATTTCATGTTCTAATTTCGATATAAGCCCAACTCCATTTTCTAATTGCACATAGCCTTCATAAGCTTCTTTTGTTGGAAGATTTCTATTTGCCATCACATAAAATTCATCAGATAGAAAAGCAAACCTAGTTCCTAATTTAGCCAATAGCTCATTTTGAATTTTATCAATCTGATTTATAACTTCGTTTGCTGATTCTTTGTCAAAAATTTCAACCTTGCATAAATTTTCTCTGTACTTTGTTATTCCTATTGGAACTATAGCAACACTGTTAAGCTGAGGATATAGGCTAGCTAAATCATTTATGGTTTTATCTAGCTCCTCTTTGTCATTTACATCTGGCACAAGTACAATTTGAGCATTCATGGTTATATCTGCAGACTTAAGTCGTTTCATTTTATCTAGTACATCTCCTGCAAATCTATTGCCAAGCATCTTTGCTCTAAGTGTTGGATTTGTTGTGTGTACCGACACATTTACAGGGCTTATTCTATATTTTATCATTTTATCAATTTCTTTATCGCCCATATTTGTCATGGTTATAAAATTTCCCTGCAAAAACGAAAGCCTAGAATCATCATCTTTAAAGTATAGTGTTTCTCTCATACCCTCTGGGAGCTGATCTATAAAGCAAAAAATACATTTATTTCTACAGGTTTTAACTGAATCTATAATTGGATTTTCAAATTCCAAGCCCAAGGCTTCATCTATATCCTTATCTATTTCATATATAATATGTTCTCCAGATTGCTTTTCTATTTCAAGCTCAATATATTCATCAGCTTCAAGAAACTGATATTCTATTATATCTTCAATTTTTTGTGCATTTATTGCAACTAGGATATCTCCTACTTCTATTTCTAGTTCCTCTGCAATAGAATCTGGCTCTATTTTAGTTATTTTGTTTTCAAACTTCATTTTTTTTAGTTCCACATTCATCCACTCCAATATTCAACTACATACTAATATACCACACTAGCGCCCTTTTGGCATTAATGCAAAAAAAGACTCCAATAAACTCAATCGTTATTTGGAGTCATCTTTATCGTTTTTTGGAAATTCAATAATAAATTTACTTCCCTTATTAAGCTCACTATGAACTTTTATATTACCATTTAAGTTTAACACTATATGCTTTACAATTGCAAGCCCTAAACCCGTTCCTCCGACTTTTTTGCTTCTCGCTTTATCAACTCTATAGAATCTCTCAAAAATTCTATCAATATCTTCACTTGGTATACCTATTCCATCATCTTCAACTGAAAAAAGAACCTTTTTCGAATCCTCAAGCAGTGTCAGCCTTACAAAGCCTTCTTCTTTAGAATACTTTATAGCATTGTCTATAAGATTCAGTATCAGTTGCTTCATCAAATCTGGATTGGATTTTAAATATATCTGATTATCTATAGGGCTGAAATCTATTGTTACATTTTTGTCTTTTATTGTTTCTGAAACTAAATTGATACATTCATTTATTGTATCAGCGAAATTTACTGGTTCATTTGAATAATGGCTTTTATTACCTTCAATAAATGACAATATTAATATATCATCAATTAATCTTTGAAGCCTATTGGATTCAACCTCAATTATGTCTAAGAATTTTGTTCTCATAGCTTTATTGATTCCAGCGTTTGATTTTAAGGTTTCCACAAAGCCATTTATTGAAGTTAGTGGAGTTTTGAGCTCATGAGTAACATTTGCAACAAAATCACTTCTAATTGTTTCAAGCTTTATTCTCTCTGTTATGTCTTCGATATTTACTATAGCCCCTATTACAATCTTATCATTGTCATCAAGTCTAATTGGATCTACATTTATTTTATAATCAACCGTTCCAAGATGAAGCTGGGTATGCGCTCTTTCTCTTTTATGAAACAAATCCAAAATACATAAAAGCAATCTCTGATCCTTTACTATCATTTCGAAAGGTCTTCCTTCGTAATCAGTTTCATGGTAATCAAAGATATTTTTAGCTGCCTTATTCATAAGAAGTACATTTTGTTCTTTATCTATTGCAACTATACCATTTGATATACTTTTTAATATTGCTTTAAGCTTTGAGTTTCTATCTTTGAGTGTTTCTATATTACCATATATTTCTTTAGTCATAAGGTTAAAGCTTTTTCCAGCCTTACCTAAATCTCCAGAAAATGATGAATTTATCTGGGCCATATAATTTCCCTTAGTTACTTCATCATAAGCTTTTCCTAGCTCTTTTACATATCTTCTAAGTGAAAGAGTATACTTGCCCATTAGAATAGTCGCTGCTGCTAACAGAAAAACTAAAACATTCATAATGGCTTCCATTGTCATTTTATCTTATACCCCACTCCTCTTATAGTTTCTATATACTGAGGTTTTTTATCGTTATCCTCAATTTTTTTTCTCAAATGCCTTATGTGGACATCTACAGTTCTAGTTTCTCCAAAATATTCATATCCCCATATTTTATCCAGAAGATAATTTCTAGTTAAAACCTTTCCTCTATTTAAAGCAAGAAGTTTTAATAATTCAAACTCCTTTAGGGTTAAATCAATTTTCTCATTTCTTTTAAAAACCTCATAATTTTCCATGTCAATATAAAGCTCACTTATTTCTAAACTTGTGTCCATAATAGGTTGGCTCGGAGCTGCATATCTTCTAGTGACAGCTTTTACTCTAGCCATCAATTCCTTTATAGAAAATGGCTTAGTGATATAATCATCAGCACCTAGTTCAAGACCATAAATTTTGTCTTTTTCCATGTTCTTAGCCGTAAGCATAATTATTGGTGTATCTTTTAATTCTTCATCTTCTCTTATTTTACTGCAAACCTTAGTTCCATCCATAATAGGTAGCATCAAATCGAGTAAAATTAATCCTGGTTTTATATCCTTCGCCTTTTTTAAAGCTTCTTCTCCATCGTAGGCATATTCAACTTTGTATCCTTTAAGCTCCATATTAAACTTCAAAAGCTCAACTATATTTTCTTCATCATCTACAATTAATACTTTTTTATTCATAGTCAACCTCCATGCTATTTTCCAATCACTCTAGCACAAGTATATATGAAATTTAACCTTGTTTTGTAAAACTCATGTTAAGTTTGTAAATAAATATGAGCTATTTTCTGCTTTTTTCCTCTATTATATTTTTCAGTTCATCCAAAAAGCTGTTTACATCCTTGAACTGTCTATATACCGAAGCAAATCTAACATAGCTAACTTCATCTATATCTTTGAGCTTATCCATAACAAGATTTCCAATTTCTTCACTGGAAATTTCTCTTTGCATCATGTTTACTATTTCTTTTTCTATATCAGTAACTATATTTTCCATCTGCTTTATTGATATCGGTCTTTTTTCACAGGATCTAATTATTCCCTTTAAAATTTTTTCTCTATCAAAGAACTCTCTTGCTCCATCTTTTTTAACTATCATTACATTTACTTGCTCAATTTTCTCATAGGTAGTGAATCTTTTTTTACAATTTTCACATTCTCTTCTTCGTCTTATGGAATTACCTTCCTCAATAGGTCGTGAATCAACAACCTTTGATGTATCAAAATCACAATAAGGGCATTTCATTTCATCCACCTCAAAATTTTTAAATTAGTAAAGAAAAAAGTCTACTCAAAATGAGACAGACTTTTTCAGGTCATGTGTAAAAGTTTATTTCTTGTTGGTTCTAACTAACCATGGCGGAAGTTCAAGACTTTCTACTTCTTCCTTTGGTTCTTCCTCTTCTGCTAATATTTCCTCTTCAACCACTTCAGCCTCATCAAGCAGATTAAAAGTCTTTGATTCCAGCCCTCCTGGATGTCCATCAAATCCTGTTGCTATAACAGTGATGCTTATTTCGTCTCCTGCATCATCACTATACGCTGTTCCAACTATTATTTCAGAATCATCTCTATTTACTGCTTCAGTAATAAACTTAGAAGCTTCATTAAACTCATGTATTGTAAAGGTATCCTTAGATGCAGTAACATTTAATAACACAGCTTTTGCGCCCTTAACAGTAGTCTCAAGTAATGGACTATGAATAGCAGCTTTTGCAGCTTCAAGAGCTCTGTTTTCTCCCTTTGCTTTTCCAGTACCCATATGGGCAATTCCTCTGTCAAGCATCGTAGTTCTAACATCGGCAAAGTCTACGTTGATAAGTCCAGGTACTTTAATTATGTCTGTAATACCTTTAACGCCTTGCTTAAGTACTTCATTTGCCATTTCAAAAGCATCTTCCATTTTTGTATCTTTAGAACAGATTTCCAATATTCTGTCGTTTGGTATAACAATTAAAGTATCAACGCTCTTCTTAAGCTCATCAATTCCTTTTTCTGCTTTTTTCATTTTTTGAGGTCCTTCAAAAAAGAATGGCTTAGTAACTATTCCTACTGTAAGTATGCCTAATTCTTTTGCTATTCTAGCTACAACAGGTGCTGCTCCAGTTCCTGTTCCGCCTCCCATACCTGCAGTAATAAAAATCATATCTGTTCCATCTAGAGTATTTTTTATATCCTCTACACTCTCTTCAGCTGCTTTTTCTCCAATTTCTGGATTGGCTCCAGCACCTAACCCTCTAGTCAGCTTTTCTCCAATTTGAAGTTTTGATTCCGCTTCTGATTTGTTAAGAGCCTGAGAGTCTGTGTTAACAGCTATATATTCAACCCCTACTATTCCTGCATGAATCATTCTGTTAACAGCGTTACCCCCACCGCCGCCAACACCTACTATTCTTATTTTTTCTTTGCTGTCATTGGTACTAATATCAAATTGTAGCATGGCATGCCCTCCTAAAATTACTATTCGTCATTTTAATACTTTTATTATAATCTATAAACTAGTATTTGCGCAAAATAATATATAATATTATTTTAACTTATTCTAGTTCTTTTGTCATTGTTCTCTTTTTTGATGCATAAAGTTTGTTAAAAATAAGTCTTCTTATAGATGCGAAATTTTGGAATAACCTTCCTCCAAATACAATAATAGGAGCATAATACAAAGGTACCCCTAGCCTGTCTCCAAGGTATGCTAAAAATCCAGCTAGTATTGCATTAGTAAAAAAACCTGTAATGAACATAAGATTATCATAGGTGTTTTCCATAGATGACCTTATAGCCCCGAATACCGAATCCATCGCAGCAAGTATTGCTACTGAAACATAAAGTGAATAGTTATCAGGGTAAGTAAATGGCACATAATAACCAACTACAACACCTAGTGCTAATCCAATAATGGCCCAAATCATCACTGTGCCTCCTTTAGATATTTAAAATTAATATTCTTGCTATACTTAGGTATAGTTAAGCTTTCTTCTGTAAAAAAATCTATTCCTATGCCATAAACACTTTTTAGTAAGTAGGCATATGAATCTGGCGCGGTAATAGCTTGCTTCATCTCATCTAGAGGACCAGTAGCTGCAATAACAAAAGGTTGTCCAAAAGTTTTTCCATTTATGGTAATTGTTGGTCCACTACATCTTATCTCAGACATAAAAAGAAGCCTTTGTCCATTTACTGATATCGCCTCAGCACCTGAAAGCTTGAGATCATTTATGATATGAAGCACGTCTTGGTCGTGCACGATTATGTTATTTGGATTTTCTCCATCCTTTATTTCTCTATTACTATCCCTGATTTCTACTACAATTCCTCTGCCCTTAATATCTGTGTTTCCAGAAATGTCAGCCATCATAAACTTTTGTTCTTGAAGTACTGGAACTATAGAGCCACTATTGTCAAGCTCATCTTCATATCGTTTATATTCATCTTCTTTTTGATTAATTAAATTATTAAGATTTATAATTTCGTTTTTTTCAACTTCAATCTGCTCTTCTATTTCCTGGATTGATTTTAGAGTGACTAATCCATGTGTAGAACTTACACTTTTTATTTGAAGCACTAAAATAATCCCCAGCAGAAAAGTCATAAAAACCAACATATTTATTTTTGTTTTATTACCTGACATTTCCTCACCCTTAATTTTCTACTGGCATAGAGTATTTAAATTCAACATTTTTCGTGAACCTTGGCAATTTCAGTTCTGGTTTTTTTTCTATACTAGCATTTATGTTATAGTGTTTTCGAATTTCCCATAAAACTCCATATCTTAAGTTTAATGCCGATTCCATAGTATCTGGATTCCCTACTGCCCTTATTTCATAAGGCTCAAAAATAGGATTCCCATTGACATAAAGCTTATCTCCAACTAGTTGAAAGAAAGTAGTATTTACATACCGTTCTTCATTTATAGCAATACCTTCTGCTCCTGAAGCATTTAGCTTATTGATAACTGAAAGTAAAAGCTCATAATTATATGTAAGTAGAGCTGTTTGCTGAGAGTCTTGATCTGACGATTGAAATTTAATTACGATTCCAGGTCCAATAGCTTCCTTTTGACCTAGCATGAGCTCAAATTTATCAATTTCCTTTCTTAGCTCCTGCTCCATATAATCTTCTTGAAGTTCAGAATCCTTTAGCTCCTTGGCTTTCAATTCTAATGCCTGTAGCTCTTGTTCTAGACCTATTTTCTTGTCTCTAAGAGATTTAAGCTCCGATTGAAGCTGTCTGGACTTTTGAGACGAAGCTACCCCACCTGTCAAGTCATCTATACTCTTAAGCTGTAGGGCAATTGTAATACCAATTATAAAGCTAAAAATAAGAAAAATTAACTTTTCCTTTTTCATACTAAATCTATCCTTCCCTATACACAGGATTGCTATTATATCTCATATCAATTACTCCATAGTGGATTCCTTTAGTGTGCAAGTCGACCAAAATCTTATTTAATCTAAGCATCTTGTCATTAAGTCCAGTTCCATCACCTAGAAGCACTGTTATACCATTTGCGGTTGTCATATATATATTTTCTAGATTCTTTAAGTTTATGTCGGATATGCTTTCAAGTAATCTTGCATTTTGAGAAACTGAAATCATACTAAGTATAGCTGTAAATTGCTCTTCATTTTCTATTGGGATTTTCTTCCCTAGCTGAACTTTAACTGGTTTTATTCCACTGATTATTGGTTTTTGCATAGATGCAACATCTGTTTGAATTTTAAGGACAACTCCTTCTTCATCTATTATTGCATAGCCTCCAGTAACAGGTATAACAGCTGACTCAAATCTCTGCTTTATAGAAAAAATAAGTGTCTTTGGAAATTTTCTTTTAATTTTTATATCTTTTATATAAGGATTACTTTTTATGTTACCTTCTGCTGCCTTCAAGCTAATTTTATAAATATTATTATCCTTATCTATTTTAGAGAGCTCTAATATTTCTTTTTTTGATAGGCTAGTTTCCCCTAATACAATTGCATTCTCAAAATAAAAATAAGGTAGAAATAAATATCCAAAAACAGTCAAAATCAAGAATGCAAATATCCCTATAACTATATTTTTTTTGCTTATATTGATTCTTTCCATATCATTCACTTTTCTTCATCAAAATATTATAAATCAGCTGAGCAGGATTTTCCTTCGATAAGCTCAAGCTGTTTTCTTCCATAGCTTGTCTAAGCTTATCATCTTCCATAATACTATATAGTTTTTCCCTAAGTACCTCAGCAGAAAGCTCATCCTCTAATACGCAAAATCCAGCTCCAGCGCTTTCAATTGTTTTTGCATTGTATTCTTGATGATTTTCCGCAGTATACTTTTTAGGAATTACTATACTAGGCTTCCCAAGATAATTGACTTCAGCCAGCGTTATAGCTCCAGCACTACACACAATAACGTCTGCTGCTGCCATATAAGTACCCATATTTTCTATATATGGATATATTTTTATATTTTCTTTGTAATCGTCAATATTGAAACCTTCAGCAAAGGTATCATAATGGAACTTGCCCGTAGCATGTATCACAACTACATCCTTAGTAACAAATTGTGGAATCATATCTCTTATTGCTTTGTTAAGACTCTTAGACCCTCCGCTTCCTCCAACACTTAGTAGAATAAAGCTTTCTTGTTTTAAGTTAAGCTTTTCTCTAGCTTCAGATTTTGTCATAGAAAAATTTTCATTTCTAACTGGATTTCCAACGAACACGGGGTTGCTCTTAGAATCAAAAAACTTCTTTGCCTCTTCAAAGCCTAAAAACACATTATTGACTTTTTTCCCAAGTAGCTTATTTGTTATTCCTGGAAAAACATTTTGCTCATGTATAGCAGTTCTTATACCCATAAGCGCAGCCATCATAACAACAGGACCAGAAACATAACCTCCTGTACCTATTACAATATCTGGTTTTTCTTCTTTTAAAATTTTTCTCACCTTAGAAATAGAGCTTATAAGCTTATATGAACGCTTTATATTTTCTAAAGAGAGCTTACGCTGAAATCCCTTTACTTCAATAGGTATGAATTTGTATCCATAGCTAGGCACAATAGATTCTTCTAGACTATTTGGCGTTCCTATATAGGTCACTTCACAGTCTGGATTATTGACCTTAAAAGAATTTGCTATGGATAGAGCTGGATATATATGTCCTCCAGTTCCTCCCCCTGAAACTATTACTTTCATTAAATTTTCTCCTTTATTTCAACATCTCATAATTTATATAAAAAATTCTATTAATCATTTTGAGTATCTAGACACATTTAGTATTATGCCCATAGCACACATAAAAATCACCAGTGATGTTCCTCCATAGCTTATAAATGGCAGTGGCAATCCTGTATTTGGTATAGAAGAGGTAGCAACTCCAATATTAATAAGCACCTGAATTCCTATCTGAAGAGTTATCCCAGCAACTAGCATAGAAGAAAACATATCAGGAGCTTTCACAACAAGCTGAAGACATCTTAGAATTAGAAATGCAAATAATATAAGTACAAAAATACCTCCTATGTAGCCTAGCTCTTCTCCTATAATTGCAAAAATAAAATCATTTTGGGGTTCTGGAAGATAAAAGAACTTTTGTCTGCTTTTGCCTAGCCCTAATCCGAAAATCCCTCCTGAACCAAGAGCATAAAGAGATTGTATTACTTGATAACCATTTCCAAGAGGATCTTTAAATGGATCTAGAAATGTAGTAAATCTCTTCAATCTATAGGGTTCAAATAAAATCAGAAGTACGATTCCAAATATTCCCATTCCAGCTATTCCAACTACGTAGATATAATGCATACCAGCAATAAAAAGCATTCCAAAGGTAACAAACAAAATAGTAACACTAGTTGATAAATCCGGCTGAATTATTATTAACAGGACCGATAGCCCTACATAAATAAATGGCTGAATTATAGTGCCAAGGTTGTTTATTTGGTTTTTTCTATTGCTTATGATTGTAGCTGTCATTATAATACAAGCAAACTTAGTAACCTCTGATGTCATCAAAGTAGAAAAACCAATATCAAGCCATCTCTTAGCATAATTTAATTCTATGCCTAGTGGAGAAAATCTAGTCATAAGCAATAATAAAATATTTACGCCCATAAGGGGAAGGGCATATTTTTTATAAACTTTATAATTAATTTTTGATACGAAAAGCATGCCTGCAAAGCCTATTATCGAAAATACAATATTTTTTTTAAGGAAAAATAAAGGGTCATTATGTTTGACCCCTGATTGAACATAGCTCGCACTAAAAACCATTATGGTACCGAATAAAACTAAAATACCTGTAAGAGAAAATATCCAAGCATCAAAATTTCCTGAAGATTTTCTTATGTTTTTTTCCATAATTACCACCCATATTATTTTTAGGAAATATGATTATTTAAAAAACCAAGGATTGCTACTCAGCCACAGAAGTCTTTCCCTTTAACTATAAGCTAAGTACACAGTTTTTAAAATCTTTTCCTCTATGCTCAAAGCTTTCATACATGTCCCAGCTAGCACATGCCGGGGAAAGCAGTACAGTATCTCCTTCTTTAGCCTTTAAAAAAGCCACATCTACTGCTTGTTTCATATCCTCTACTTTAGTAATGTTTCCTAAGCCTTTTGAAATTGCAGTTTTTTCTATAACATCCTTTGTTTCTCCTAGCAAAATAAGGTGCTTGACTTTTGGAATGCATGAATCAATAAAGCTTGAGTAATCACTTTGCTTGTCCATTCCTCCAGCTATTAAAATAACAGGTGTATTCATAGCTTCTAAAGCCTTAATTGATGAATCTGGATTTGTGGCTTTTGAATCGTTTATGTAATTTACATCGTTGTAAGTTCTAACAAGCTCTAATCTATGCTCTACGCCTCTAAAATTCATTACTTCCTGTTTTATGATAGATTTATCTATCCCTGCTAGTACCGCTATCGATACAGCAGCTAGAACATTTTCCAAATTATGTTGACCAAGAAGTAAAATATCTTTCACATCCATAATATACTCTTTAGTATTGCCAATACAAGCAACTATTTGCTCATTTTCAACAAAAATTCCTTCTTTTAGAATTTCCCTTCTGCTGAAATAAATTATTTTAGGTTTAATTTCAGATTGACTTAGTCTAAGCAGTTCATCATCATAATTTAAAACGAGAAATTCATCAGATGATTGATTTTCAAAAATCCTAAATTTAGCTTTCATATACTCGCTCATAGTCTTATGCCTATTTAGATGATCCTCAGTAATGTTTAGAATAGCTGAAATACATGGTCTAAATGTCTTAATTGACTCAAGCTGAAAGCTAGAAAGCTCTGTAATTAAAAAAGTATCAGCGTCTGATACAACTGCCTGCTCAAGTGCTGGATATCCAATATTTCCAACTACCTTCGTATCTGATTTATATGCCTTAAATATATCCCCAACCAAAGTAGTCGTTGTGGTCTTACCATTAGTCCCTGTAATTCCAACAAATCTGCCCTTTCCATATCTATATGAAAGCTCAATTTCACCTGTCACTTCAATATTTCTTGATATAAATTTTTTTACAAACTCTAGGTCAAGCGAAATTCCAGGAGACATGACAACCATATCAGCTTCTTCATCTCCAGTAGGATTCTTTCCTAAGTTAAAAATTACATTTCTATTTGAAGAAAGTTTAACTATTTTATCAGAATCATAATCTGTTTTAGAATCAAAAACTTGAATATTTACATCTTGATTAATAAAATAGTCTAAAACACAAAAGCCCGTTTTTCCAAGTCCCACAATTATAATATTGTTTTTCATAGAGGTTCTCCTTTATATCGCAAATATTCCGATAAAGCATAAAACTATAGTAACCAAATAAAAAACCTTCACTACCTTAGTTTCTTTCCATCCAGAAAGCTCAAAATGATGGTGAATAGGGCTCATCTTAAACACTCTTTTCTTAAAAACTTTGAATGAAAATACTTGAATGATTACAGATAAGCTCTCTGCAAAATAAATAAATCCTACTATAGGTACAAGTAGTGATAGATTTAATATAACTGCTGCGGCTGCAACTGCTCCACCAAGTGCCATAGAGCCAGTATCACCCATAAACACCTTGGCAGGAAAGCTATTAACTCTTAAAAAGCCTACACAGCCTCCTGAAACGGCAGCCATAAAAATTGCCAAATGACCATATCCTGTATAAATAGCCATCAAAGTAAAAAAGGTTGCAACTACAAAGGTTATACTACTTGCTAGTCCATCTAACCCGTCAGTTAAGTTTACACTATTTGTGATAGCTATTATTACAAATACAAGAAAAGGCACATATAATATCCCTAAATCTAAAGTAATGTCCCTAAAAAATGGAACTATAAGCTGTGTTCCCATAGGGCTTGTATTTTTTTGGTAAATCGCTAAAATAAGTGCAAATAAAAACTGAAGTATTATTTTTTGATATGCTCTAAGTCCTAGCGAACGTTTAAGTACAACCTTAATATAATCATCTAAAAAACCAACTAATCCAAATAAAAGCATAAAGCTTAGAGCAAACCAAATTTCATTGCTATATCTACCGGATATTATCACAGTAAGCACAACAGAAATAATAAAAATAATTCCACCCATTGTTGGAGTACCATTTTTAACTAGGTGAGATGCTGGACCATCCTCACGTATGGTTTGTCCAAATTTTAATTTTTTTAACATCGGAAGCAGCATTGGCCCTATAATATATGCTATTCCAAATGAAATAATAAATGCTAAAATAATCTTAAAATCAAAGAAATAACTCAAAATTTAACCCTCCATATTATCATCAGTTAAGGCAGAAAATATTTCGTCAAGCTTCATGCCTCTTGACCCTTTTAACAGTATTGTGTCACCGTATTTTATTATACGCTTTATTTCCTCAATTGCTATATTATTATCAATAAAATGATATTTTCTTTTATCGGTATTTTCATCTGTACTAAAATTATCAAAAGCATGCTTCATCTGGCTTCCAATAAAAAATACTAAATCAAATTTTTCACTTGCAAGTCTTCCTATTCTTTCATGCGCGGCTACTGAAAATTCACCAAGCTCGAGCATATCTCCAAGAATTGCAATTTTTCTACCTCTAGCATAGCTCTCAAAAGATGTTATAACTGCTTCCATAGATTCTGGATTAGCGTTATATGAATCATTGATATATTTAATATTATTTTTTTCTAAAATTTGCATTCTAAGCTTTGAAGGCTGAAATTTCATAAGTCCAGCTTGAATTTTTTCAGTAGGAATTTTATAAATCAATCCAGCTGCTATAGCGCTTAGAGCATTGCTTACATTATGTAGGCCTATTGCAGGAAGGGTAAACCTTCTATTTATTCCCATACCAGTAACCCAAAATTCACTTTGCCCATCTACTGCCTTATAGTCACTTGCTCTTAGCTGACACTCTTCACCGAACCCATATTTAATTAAATTAAATTTATATTCATTTTCTGATAGAGAAGTCAGATATTTGTCATCGCCATTTACTATCAAGTAGTCATCATTGTTCAAGTAATTTGAAATTTCCATTTTAGCCTTAAAAATATTTTCTTGGCTCTTCAATATCTCAATGTGACAAGAACCAATATTTGTTATTATTGCTATATTCGGCCTTACAATCTGAGCTAAATAGTCAATCTCTCCAAGAGCCGACATTCCCATTTCAAAAATAGCTGCCTCATACCCTTTATCTATATTCAGTGCTGTAAGAGGAAGCCCTATCTCATTGTTATAGTTTCCATCTGTTCTATGTGTAGAAAAATGCTCGTTAAACACGTAGTATAACATATCCTTAGTTGTAGTTTTTCCACTACTTCCAGTAACTGCTAGTTTCTTTATGTCAAATTGCATCAAATAATTTTTTGCTATACTTCCCAGTGCAATTACAGTATCCTCAACTGTTATTACTTCTTTATTTGAAGACTGTCTATTTGATAAAATAACACTAGCTTTATTATTTATTGCTTGCTCTATAAAATCATTCCCATCAAAATTTTCACCTTTTATTGCTATGTAGCAGTCATTTTCTTGAATTTTTCTGCTATCTGTTACCACATTAGCAATCTTTGGATTATAATCCTTGAAATTATTTTCTCCACTAGTCCACGATAAAATTTGATTTTTTGTAAGCTTAATCATAATACTCTCCTATTCGACTAATCTATAAAACTTCTAAAGGCAATGCCAAGGGCATTGCCTATTCAAACTCCACACTAGCCATGTTGCCTTTTTTAACCATAGTACCTGCACTTGGCATTTGCTTTACAGCTTTTCCTGAACCTACAGGTGTAAATTCAAGACCCATATTTTTTAGAAGCTCAGTGACTTCTTTTACAGTTTTCCCACTCAAATCAGGCATAATAATCGTCTCATCTGTCGATGACCCAATATATAGCATAACCGATGAGCCTTGTGGAACTTTATCTCCAGGTTTTGGGAAGGAATCGATTACTATTCCAGATGTGTCAATCTCTTGCTGAGCATCTAGAACATGCCCTATTCCTAGCTTCTCAAGTTCAATTGCTACCTCAGAGTATTTTCTATTTCTAATTTCAGGTATTACAACTTTTGAGTCATTATTTTCAATTACTGCTTGGGCATTTGGCTTTACTCCTAAATACCTAAGTATATCCTGCATTATTTGACGAACTACAGGACCCGAAACCGTACTTCCAAAATAAGAAGCTCCTTTAGGCTCATCCACTATTACTAGCAAAGCCACCTGAGGGTCTTCAATCGGAGCAACAGCAGAAAAAGAAGCTATATAATATCCGCTTTGATATTTTCCATCTATAACCTTTTGAGCTGTTCCAGTTTTTCCGCCAATTCTATATCCATCTATTTTTGTAGCCGATCCAGAACCGTTGGCTACAACAGATTCCATAATTGCAAGCATTTGATCTGCAGTGGTTTTAGATACAGCTCTTTTAACTACCTCAGGCTCAAATGACTCAACTATTTCACCGTTTTCATCTGTAAC
Organism: Acetoanaerobium sticklandii; assembly: GCF_000196455.1. Taxonomy (NCBI): domain Bacteria; kingdom Bacillati; phylum Bacillota; class Clostridia; order Peptostreptococcales; family Filifactoraceae; genus Acetoanaerobium; species Acetoanaerobium sticklandii. The sequence continues at coordinate 2,025,510 of NC_014614.1, forward strand.
CTCTTTTACAATTCTAGGCTTCATAAGCTTTCCATCATTTGCAACTGCAGAAATTGCACTTACCATTTGGATTGGTGTGACAGATATACTCTGTCCAAAAGAAGTAGTAGCTAGCTCTACAGGCCCCATCTTAGAAACTGTATACTGCATTCCAACTCCTTCGCCTGGAAGTGCTATTCCAGTAGGCTTTCCAAACCCAAAAGCTGTGATATATTCAGTGAATTTTTGGGCTCCTAATCTTTGTGCAATCTGTATAAAAGTTGAGTTTACGGACTGCTCTACTGCTTTAGTAAAAGTTATGCTACCAAATGGCTTACTAGTCCAGTTTTTTATCTTTCTTCCAGCAACCTCTGTGTAACCTATATCGTTAAACCACTCTTCTGGATACACAAGCCCTTCTTCTAATGCTGCAGATGCAGTTACAACTTTAAATGGAGACCCTGGTTCATATATGTCATTTACTGCAGGATTTCTCCACATAGTGTACAGCTCTTTGAGCTTTTCCTCATCGCTTAGAGCTGCATCAATTTTTTCTTGAAACAATGGATAAAGTGGAGTTCTCGAATCATTCGGGTCGTAATCAGGCTTTGATACCATGCCTAGGATGTCTCCTGTTTGTGGATCCATTGCAATTGCAATAACTCTCTTGGCATTGTTATCTACAAGAGCCTGCTCCACAGCTCTTTCCATGTGATGCTGAATTACCTCATCAATTGTCAAGATTAGATTTCTTCCATTCACTGGTTCATTATAGCTTAAGCTATTTGTCGATATCTCTCTATTTCTTGCATCCTTGATGAAAATCTCTCTTCCTGGAATACCCTTTAAGTAAGTATTAAAGGATGCCTCTACTCCTGCAAGACCAACATTTTCGTTAGATACATGGCCTATTACGTACGAAGCAAATTTCCCATAAGGGTAGTACCTTCTACTTGACTGTTCAAACCAAATACCTGATATCTTGGCTTCCCTTATTTTTTTTACTTTATCTGAATCTATATTTTTTGCAAGAGCAAACCTTTTTTTGCCAGAACTCAAGCTTTTTTTAATTTCTTCTTTATCAATTTCAAGTATTTTAGACAAAGTTTCTATCGTAGCATCTTTTTCAGAGTCCTTAACATTGTCAGGCTCAATCCACAAATCATTTTTGGGAACACTTACTGCTAGTTCTTTACCAGTTCTGTCGTATATTATCCCTCTCATGGGATAAATTACAGTGTCCTTATATTGCTGCTTCATAGCTTCCTGAGAATATGTAGGTCCTGCCACTATTTGTATATACCCTAATCTAACTATCAAAGCAAAGATAGCTGTAAGAAAAAGAAATGCTGAAATTTTAATTCTTGTTTTTTTTATATCAACTACTTTTTTAGCCAATTATCTCACTCTTTCTAATCTATCTCTATATATACGATTTGGTCATCGCTAGGATACTGCATCTGAAGCTGTTCCATTGCTATCTTTTCAATTACATCACTTCTGTTCGAGTGCTCTAGCTGTACTTCTATTTCCTTTTTCTGGTTCTTTATCTCATCCAAATCACGAGTTAAGGTATTAATTTCATATTTTAGTTCCGATATGATAGAATATCTAAACATAAGCGAGCCAAACAAAACGCCTACAAAACACAATGAAAGTCCTAAAACAGAAATTAAGATTCTAGTTCTTACAGTTTTTTTATCTAATTTTTTTCTTTTCTTTACAATTTTTTTCTTTGGAGCGCTTTCCCTTACCTTAGGTTTATCAATATTATTTCTTTCTCTGACTGATTCGTAGTGAGAGCCATAACTTACTCGCTCTTTTCTCTCATATGAAGTGTTTGATGATTCTTTCTTAGGAAAATCCTTTCTATGATTATCTTTTCTTGTAGATTGTGAACCTGAGTATTTTTGTAAACTTCGGCTTTTATAATTTGAGTCCGTATCTTTTTTCATACAATCCTCCCAGCCTTAGAGCTTTCTTGCCGCTCTTAACTTTGCACTTCTTGACCTAGGATTCATTTCCACTTCATTTTCGCTAGGAAGTATAGGTTTTCTTGTTATAATCTCAACTACTTGTTTCGAATTACATATGCATACTGGAAACTCAGGTGGACAAGTGCAGCTATATTGTAATTTTTTAAACACATTTTTAACTATTCTATCTTCAAGAGAGTGAAATGTAATTACTGCTAAAACACCGCCCTCATTCATCATGTCCACAGCTGCAAGCAATGTCTTTTCTATTACATCTAGCTCTCTATTAACTTCAATCCTAATAGCTTGGAAGGTTCTTTTCGCAGGGTGCTGGTTTTCATCCCTCATCTTCTTTGGTATAGCCGCTTTTATAGCATCTACTAGCTCAAAGGTCGTTCTTATTGGCATAGTAGTTCTTCTTTCAACAATAATCTTTGCAATTCTAGCCGACCAATTCTCTTCGCCATAATCCTTAATAACACGCTTAAGTTCGGCCTCAGAGTAAGTGTTAACAACATCGTATGCAGAAAGCTCTGCATTATTGTCCATTCTCATATCTAGTGGTGCATCTTGCATATAAGAAAAGCCTCTTTCTGGAACATCTAGCTGATGAGATGATACTCCTAAATCCACTAAAAACCCATCAATTGTTTCGATTCCTAATTTATTAAGCTCTTCTCTTAAATTTTCAAAATTGCTATGAACAAGTATTGTCTTATCCATAAAATCCTTTAGCTTTTCCTTTGCCGCAGAAATAGCGTTGATGTCTTGATCAAAACAAATAAGCTTTCCTGAAGTAAGCTTTTTTACGATTTCAAGAGAATGACCTGCTCCTCCCAAGGTTCCATCGACATATATTCCATCTGGCTTTATATCTAATATGTCAACAGCTTCATTTAGTAACACAGTTACATGTTTAAATTCCACAAGCTTCCTCTCCTACACTCTATTAATTTTCACGATAAGCTGGGCTAATTTTTTTATTTTTTAGTAAATTATATAATAAAATTCCCGAAGCTATCATCAATGCGCTTATAAGCTGAGCCACTCTAAACGACCCAAACATCAAACTATCTGTTCTCAAGCCCTCTATAAAAAATCTTCCTATAGAATACCCTATAAGGTATATGCTTGCCATTTGTCCATCGAATTTTTTGTTTTTAAAAATCTTCATAAGAAAAACAAAGATTATTAAATTCCAAATTGATTCATATAAAAATGTGGGGTGTACTTTTACTCCGTCTACCATTATACCCCAAGGTAAATTAGTAGGTCCTCCGTGGGCTTCCTGATTGATAAAATTGCCCCATCGGCCTATAGCTTGACCTAAAATCACTGAAGGAGTAACTATATCTGCCACCTTAAGCACATTCATCTTTCGCTTAAAACAAATGATTAGGCCCCCTAAGATTCCTCCTATAAGTCCTCCATGAATGGCCATACCTCCCATTCTTGTATTGAACATCGATAACCAGTTGTCTTGATAAAGCTCTAGATTGAATATTACATAATAAAGTCTAGCTCCAATAACAGCAAGAGGTAAGGCTAGTAGGCTCACGTCTAAAATATGGTCTTCTACGAAACCCTCTTTTTTACCATTTCTAATTGCTAACAGTACACCAATTATCATAGCCGCTGATATGATGACACCATACCAGCGAACTTCCATTCCAAATAAATTAAATGCTACGGGATCCATAATATCCTCCCTTACTTATCTTCTTTTGGCATAATAATTGAAATTACGCTCATATCATTGTCAAAATGTTCTTTAAGTCTTTCATTTAAAGCTTCAATTTCAATAGATTTTAGTACCTCATAATATTCTAGTATATCCATGCCCTTAAAATAATATGACAGATAGTTATTGGCAATAAACTCAATTGAGTCAAAGGATTTTATAAAGCTTCCTATTTTTTTCTTTTTAGCTCTTTCAAAATCTGCTTCATCAATTCCTGCTATTTTTGCACTTTCTATAGCTGAAAATATTTCATGCTTAACTGCTTCTATATCTCTAGTTTCTCCAGATATTATTGTATAGCCATAGTCTATGTGCTCTGTGTAATCACAGCTTATTCCTCCAAAGACCAATCCTTCTCTGTAAAGTTTATCGTACAACTGGCTTCCTTTTTTGAATAGTATATCCAAAATCAGCTCAGTTACTATTGATTTTTTCATAAGCTCCTTTGAACCTAAAACTGCTGCCCTATCTTTATAACCAATAGAAAACATAGGAACAGATACATCAAGCTGCTCAATAATCTCTTTTTGTCTTATCTCATCAGTTTCTAAAGGCTCAATTCTTTTTATCTCACCGTCAAACATAAATTCGTCTTTTACTGTAGATTTTACAATGTTCATAACTTCATCTTTATCTAGCTCTCCTATGACAAATAAAGCCATGTTGGACGGGCTGTAGAAAGTCTTATAGCAGCTGTAAAGCTCATCTGGAGTAATTTTATAGATGCTTTCAACAGTTCCTGCTATATCTATACTATTGGCATGTACTTTATACATGGCTTTTAGCGTGTTAAAAAACAGCTTCCAATCTGGATTATCGTCATACATTTTAATTTCCTGAGCTATTATGCCTTTTTCTTTTTCCACATTTTCTTCCGTAAAATATGGTTCCTGAACATATGAAATCAAATGTCTAAGTCCTTCTTCAAAATTTTCAGTTGAAGAAAAAAGATAGGCCGTCATATTAAAGTTCGTAAATGCATTTGCATTTGCACCAATTTTGGCAAAATCATCAAAAGCATTGCTTCCATCTGGCTGTTCAAACATTTTATGCTCTAAAAAATGTGCTATTCCTTCATTCACTTTTATTTTTTCATTTGTATGTGGGCTTATAAATTCAAGGTCGTTTGAGCCGTAATTTGTCGCTAGTACAGCGTATTTTTTTGTAAAGCCACGTTTTGGCATGAAAAATACATCCATATTGTTATGAAGTTTTTCATGGTATACATATTCATTCAAAAGTTCATTTTTTATTATTTGCATATATAGTCTCCTACTTAGGTTTAAATTTAATTATTTGATTTTCCTGTCAAGAAATATACTGTATCAAGATATATTTCTTTACCTACTTCTACAATATCGCTTATTTCTACTTTACTAACAAGGTTAATTACATCATCTATGGTTCTATTTGAGTCTTGGATGCTCATGCTGTAGTAGTAATCAGTAAAAGCTGATAAATTATCATTTAAGGATTTAAGGTTATTTATTATGAACTTCTTGCTATTTGTAAGCTCTTCACTTGTAATATTTCCCTGCTTCATATCGTCAAGTTCCTTCGATATTAACTCAAGAGCTTTATCGTAATCTGAAATTTCTATCCCAGCAGATATAAACATAAGTCCCTTAAGCTTTTCTAATGAAGAATATATCGAGTAGCATAAGCTATGCTTTTCTCTCACATTTAAAAATAGCTTTGAATGAGCTCCACTTCCTAGAACTGCAGAAAACATCATAAGATTATAGTATTTTTCATCTTTGTAGTCCATGTTGGTTCTGAGTCCTAAAACTAGCTTCCCTTGATTTATATCCATCTCCTCAGTAATATATGAAGCTTCAGGCTTTTTATAAATCTGTTCATTATCTATTTTTACCAATTCTTTTCTTTCAAAATTAAATTTAGATTTTACTGTCTCTATAATTTCATCTCTGTCAAAGCTTCCTGCGATTACAATATCTATAGGTGAGGTTTCAATTATTTCTTTATAGTGAGAATACAAGCTCTTTTCATCTATTTCTCCCAAATCCTCAATATATCCATCCTCAGATATACTAAAAGGCTCTTGCTTGCACATATTCTCTATACATTTTTCTACAGCATAATGCCCTTTGTTATTTATTTTTGATTTTATATCCTCTTCTAGGATTGTTTTTTCTATATCTACATATTCTTTTATAAATCCGCCGTCCTTTGTAAGTGGATGAAGAATTATCTCTTTTAACATTGCCAAAGAATCTTCAAACACAGGCTCAGGCAAATACATATCTCCTACGCAGTACATTCTAAAAGAAAGCACTTGCCTTTCTCCCATTTTATCAACGGATACCCCTATTGTACTTCCGTACAAATCCTGCAATTTCTTTGCTATTGCTATAGGGTTTGGATATCCAACTGTTGCAGATTTTAGCACTGATGGAATAAGAGAGTTCTTTGTAACCTCTTCTCTATTTAGAGGTCTTTTAAGATATACTGTTACTATATTAGTTTTATAATTATCTCTAGGAATGAGCATTAAATTTATCCCATTATTAATATTTATTTTTTCATAGCCTTTCAAGTTTTTGCCTCCTTAAAATACGCAAAATGTTAATTTTATTTTTAATATTATACCTTTTATTAAAGTCTCATTTTATTATTATAGCAAAGAAACGAATTAATAAGTATAATAATGTATTGAAATTTATCGTTCTTCTATAATATAATCAAAATAATGTGCTTGTGTTGATATTTTAAAAATTTAATTATTATATTAAGATGTTTTCACGATAATAAACTTAAGAGAGTAAGGAAGGAAAGATTATATGAAACTTGGAATTGTTGGGCTTCCTAACGTAGGAAAAAGTACTTTATTTAATGCAATAACTCAGGCAGGAGCTGAATCAGCTAACTACCCATTTTGTACTATTGAGCCAAATGTAGGTGTAGTTGCTGTACCAGATGACAGACTTGAAAAATTAGCAGAGCTTTACGAATCAAAAAAATTAGTTCCAACTGCAATTGAATTTTACGATATTGCTGGATTAGTAAAAGGTGCTAGCAAAGGCGAGGGACTAGGAAACAAATTTTTATCTCATATCAGAGAAGTAGAAGCTATCGTGCACGTTGTAAGATGTTTCGAAGATAGCAATGTAGTTCACGTAGATGGTGATGTAAATCCAATAAGAGATATTGAAACTATAAACTTAGAGCTTATATTCTCAGATATGGAAATGCTAGAAAGAAGACTAGCAAAATCTCAAAAGGCTGCAAAATCAGATAAAGCACTGGCTGCTGAAGTAGACCTAATCAAAACAGTGTTAGATACTTTAGAAAGTGGAAAATCAGCTAGAACACTTGATTTATCTGATGATGAAAAGGCAGTAGTAAAATCATTCAATTTACTTAGCTCAAAGCCTATAATATACGTAGCCAACGTATCTGAAGAGGAAGTAGCTGACGATGCTAAGGACAACCCATATGTAAAGCAGGTTCGTGAATTTGCACAAACTGAGGATGCTGAAGTAGTTGTTGTCAGTGCAAAAATAGAAGAGGAAATATCTCAGTTCGATAAAGAAGAAAAAATTGAATTCCTTAAGGATATGGGGCTAGATAAATCTGGTCTTGATAAGCTAATTCAAGCTAGCTATAAGCTACTTGGTTTAATCAGCTTCTTAACTGCTGGACCAATGGAGTCAAGAGCGTGGACTATCAAAGACGGAACTAAAGCTCCACAAGCTGGAGGAAAAATTCACTCTGATATCGAAAGAGGATTTATAAGAGCGGAGACTATATCTTTTGATGATTTAGTAGTTCATGGCGGAAATATGGCATCAGCTAAAGAAAAAGGGCTAGTGAGATCAGAAGGTAAAGAGTATGTAATGAAAGACGGAGACGTTGTACTATTTAGATTTAACGTGTAGAAAAACACCCAACTGGGTCAGAGAGTATTTTATTTGAACTATTAATGAGCGTGTGTGCAATTAGAAGATAAATTCGTAGATACAGCAAAGAGTTGAACGAAGTCATCCTTTTTAAGATGGCCCTTTTGTTCAACTCTTTTTGTTAAACTCACAAATAAATTCGAGTAGAAATAACGATGAAAAATTTACGAGTTAGTATTCCTATTTTATTCGTCCATTTCATCTTCATTTAATTTATTTTCAATAGTTTGCTGTTTTTTCTTGTTTATATATATTATCCCTGAGTTCAATACAAAGAAAATAATAACAAAGTTCACAAAGTATAATGTTAAAGTTTTGATATCATATTTACCACTTAACAACGCAAAAATGATTAAGGAAATGACACCTGTTATAATTGTGGTTAATAACAATTTTTTCTTTCCATCAACTTTTGGGCTAAAAATATCAATTCCTTCTTTAAAATGGCGTATTGAAATATATAAGCCACACCCTATTAATACAAAAAATTCAACTGCATATTGTGCAAAGGGAGAGTTCATAAAAAATTGCTGTACAATAATAGAAATAATTAACACACACACAATGCAAACATACGCATCGCTTTGGATTTTTCTTCTTACCATAAGTATTCTTTCATCTTGAATTTTATTACTTTTCATATGGCTCCTCCCAGAATAAATCATTTAATGTTTTATTGAGTGCTTTGCAGATTGCTATGCATAGATTTAATGTAGGGTTATAATCACCAGCTTCAATAAGTCCTATAGTTTGTCTTGTCACTCCAACTAATTTTGCTAAATCTGCTTGGTTCATATCACATTCAATACGAGCGATTTTCATTCGTTTATTCTTCATACAACCCTCCTATATTGCATATAGTAATTTATATATTTCTAAATGTCAAGTATATATTGCATTTAGTCCAAAATATTAGCAATCTAAAATTAATAGATTGCTAATACATAATAATTGTTTCAAAACTAAATAGCGGTAGATTCTTACCGCATATTTTATCTTAACTTAACTATATTGCCAATTAGGTGGTATTTTTTAGTTTCATTCTTGCTTATCTAAATAAAAGTCCTATGAAGATAGACATCAGCAAAAATACTAAAGAAGCAGATAATAATATCTTAGGTTTCTTTTCAAGAGAGTTAAACTTTTGGATGATTTCCTTCAGCTTACTTTCTGTCTGATTTGATTTTTCTTTTTCATTGTCACTTTCAAAAAAATCATCTGCTATTTCTTCTTCGATTACATCTGATTTTTCATCATCTTGAATAAAAATATCTATGGAAGAATATTTTTCTAACACTTCAGTTTTGTTTCGTTCACAATTCCCACAAACATTAGAATTTTTATCATTAAAATATCCACATACACATCGCCAGCTTAAATCATTGTTTTGAGCAAGAGATATTGCATCTTCTCCTACTTTATCCTTAAGCAAGTTTTTTTGCTTACTATCTAAAGCTTCCAAAACAACAATTTCGGAGTCTTCATATTTTAAATCAAGTGCATTTCCATCTTCAAAAAATCCTCTCACAAGAAATATATCTACTTTTCTTGCATCTGAAAATTCACCTGGTATAAAAAAATTGCCAATGTTTCCTATAGCCCCACTTGGAATAAAAAAGTCCTTTTGGCTTATGCTATATGTGTCGTTATTTAATTTTTCTAAAATTGAATTATAAAATACAACCTCATAATCTAGTGCAACTAATGCTCTAGAATGAAGATTCATAACTTCCATCTCTAATTTCAAGTTGCTTTTTATTCCAGATACTTCAGCTGCCATTACCTGAACAAACGAATCCCCGCCTACACTTGCTCCACAGGGCAAAGATATGATTTTTCTTTCCATGCTATCCTCCGTTAATACTAATTTTACCTAAAATCAATATATTTTCTTTCAATCTGATGTATAAATCTACTTGGTTTATTTAGCTCTTTAGCTTGTTCCTCTCCAACACTATAGGTGATATAAAGATTTGATTTTGGCCTTGTAATCGCCACATAAAAAAGCCTTTTTTCTTCTTTTAGCCCTTCTCCAGATTGATTTCTAGAGGATGGGAAATTTTCATCAGTGGCATTGTAAAGGTATACTGTATTGAATTCTAGTCCTTTTGCTTGATGAACAGTAATAACAGGTACTTGGTCTTTTATATTCAAAAATCTATCTGTATCATTGCCTAGTGAAGCAATTTCTAGTAGCTCAGCCAGGGATTCTAATGTGGGCTTTTCAGTTTTATCGTATTCTCTAAATATCCTATATAATTCTCTTAATTTAAGCAGTTCTACTGATGTTTTGCTGTATTTTTCAATAAGCCCAGCTCTTATAAGAGCCTCATGCAGTATATCTTGAGGTCGTTTCTCTTTGCTTAGCTCGGCTAATATCCCTAAGTTTCTAGCAATAGGATAAAAATAATCTTGATACTTTGTGAATACAGCCTGCCTTTTTGCTTGTTTTTCTAATAGTTTAGCAACTACTTTTTCAAGTACCTCTAAGGTACATATCACATCGTCCATAGCATTGTGCGTAGGTGTATGGTTTAATGAAAATTCTTTAAATAAATTTCCTAACTTATAGCTAAAAAATCCTGGGTAGGTTTTTCTTGTAAGTATTAGAGTATCAAATATTTTACTCGATAGCTTGTCTATATTTAAATCGATAGCCTTCATATTTTCTTTTAGGATATTTATGTCATAGCTGACATTATGACCAACTATTACAGAGTCCTGAGAAAATAAAAGGAAATCATCAATAGCGCTCTTAGCATCTACTCCATTTTGAAATAGAAACTCATCTGATATATTGTGAATCTTAAATGAATCTCCAACACTATAATCAATTTTTATAAATCTCTCAAATTTTTGTAGGACTCCATTTTTCCCACCTTTTAAAGCAGCTATTTGAATTATTTTATCTTTTTTTATATCTAGGCCTGTAGTTTCTACGTCAAATACCACTACTTCATTTGATTCAAATGCCTCTAGTAGTTCTAGGTATGGATCCTTTGTTTTATATACCTTCTCATTTAAAAATTGTCCTATTTCAAGGTATGCTTTTTCCTGCTCTTTTGAAAATTTTTCAACTAAATCGGAATTTATTCTTTTCAGGCTCAAAATATCCTTGGGGTTCAACATCAACTTAATATAGGCTAAAGCATTTTTTATTTCTTCTCTACTGAAAAATCTAGTTTTGTCCATCACAAACACAGGTATGTTATTTGATTCTAAATAATCTCCTATAGTTTTAGCATCTTTATTTGTCCTAGCTAAAACAGCTTGATTTGAATATGCCTTATCCATCTTTTGATTTTCTATTATTTTTGATAATATATACGCATGCTCAGCATTTAAATTCTTAAATCCTCTAACCTTTATTTTTTCTGTATCTTCATATACATTTTGATTATCTATGTTATTTCCTAAGAAAGATTCTGCCGCTTCTAATATGAGCTTTGTAGAGCGATAATTCTCTTCAAACCTCACCGTGTCATAACCTGGGTTATTAATTTTAAAATCCCTTAAAATCTCATTTGGCTGCGAGCCTCTCCATTCGTATATTGTCTGATGAATATCACCAAACAAAGCTATATTGCCGTGTTTCTGAAACAGCGTTTTAATTATTTTGTATTCTATCATATTTGTATCTTGAACTTCATCCAGCTCTATCCATTCAAAATAGCTTTCCCAGCGCTGTCTAATCGAGTCCTGTTTAAAAGCCCCAGAAACTCTAACAACTAAAGATGTAAAATCCATAAGATTATAGGCTTTTAACTGAGCAACATACAAGTTTAATATTTCTGAGATAGAGTCAGCTAGGCTGCCTAGAGAATATGCTAATCCTCTCTCTTTTATTAACTCTTCAAAATATGCTTTTGCATCAAACTTCTTTTCATTTATATATGGAAATTCTCTAGCTTGTCTAATATAATCTACAAACAGCTGCTCTTCTTTGAAATACAAATGACTTTTATATCCTCTATTTACTATTATATCTCTTATAATTTGTCTAGAATCGTCTTCGTCAATAACAATAAAATCTGGACTCAAAAAAAGATTAACAGCCTCTTGCCTTAAGATAAAGCCACAAAGCCCATGAAATGTAGATATTCTAATTTTATTTGCAATATCTCCAATTACAATTTCTAAGCGCTTCTTCATGGATTTAGCGGCTCTGTTTGTAAAGGTAAGTAATAGCATGTCTTCGGGCTTTACTCCAGAGATGTATGCATTATATGCCCTAAGTGCTATTACATCTGTTTTGCCTGTACCAGCTGGAGCCATTACAATAAGTGGTCCAAAAACCTTATCGTAAGCTGTCTTTTGCTCTTTATTTAATCTTTCAATATATTTTACAGGATTCATTAAATCATCCTCTCAATTAACCTTATTGTAGTTTTTATATTTTTAATATAGACTCATAATTATAGCAAAAGGAGGTACTATCGTGATTCAAAAAGTATATGAAAATATCTATCTAAACAGTGTAAGATTGCCAAATACCCCTCTTAAGTCTCTCAATAGTTATATTATAACAGATGCTAATCGCGCATTGATAATAGATTCTGGGTTTAATACCCAAATTTCAAGCGAGGATTTTTTTAGTGGAATTAAAGAGCTAGGCATAGATATTAAAAACACTGACTTGTTCTTGACTCATCTTCACGCTGACCATAGTGGCCTAGCTAGCCTGTTTCAGAGAGAGTCATCTGGTAAAGTATATTCTAGCATCAATGATGCTTCATATATCACAAAGATGATTCAGCACAGCTTTTCAGATTTATTTATTATGAGTCTAAAACTTTTTGGAATGGATGCATCTGAGGAATTTTTCAGTAGCCATCCTGCAATTTCGTATTGTCCTAATTCAGCAATAGATTTCACCTATGTCAAGCCTAATGATATTATTAAAATAGCAGATTTCGAATTAAATGTCATATCTGTTCCTGGGCACACTCCTGACCATATATCTCTATATGATCCTAATAAGAAAATTTATTTCTCAGGCGATCATATTTTAGATTCTATATCTCCAAACATTGCTTTTTGGGGTGATGAGCATCCTGATATGCTAGGAGAATATCTATCTAGCTTAGATAAAACTTCAGCCTTAGATATAGATATAATATTTCCATCTCACAGAAATATAATCAAGGATTACAAAAGAAGAATAGCCGAAATTAAAGCTCACCACTTCGAAAGACTAAGTGAAGTGCTAGGACTGCTCGATGAAAAGGGTTCAAAAGCAACTGTTATAGAAATAGCTTCTACAATGCACTGGGATTATAGAGCCGAGAGCTTTGACGCGTTTCCAAATGCTCAAAAATGGTTTGCGTGCTCTGAAGCTATGGCACATCTAGAGCACCTAAAAAGCATGGGTAAAATAAGTTCTTCAGACATCCAAGGAATTCGTTATTATTTCTATAACGCTTAATTGTATTACTTATCTTTTAATCTCTTTCTTAATAATGCTTCATTCTTTGATATATGCTATTATAAATTTTTCTCTATACTTTTTTCTTTTCAATTCTTTATATATATTTATTTTGTTATATATCTAAACTTCTTTTGTAAAAAATACTTAATTTTTTGTATAAATAGTATATAATGGTGTAAGAGTTAATTAAATTTGAGAGGTGATAATCTTGGAAAGAATATTAAATTTTGAACCAAAAAAAGTTTTCACATATTTCGAGGATTTAACAAGAATACCAAGAGGTTCTGGAAACGAAAAAGAAGTTAGTGACTATCTTGTAGAGTTTGCAAAATCTAATAATTTAGAATATATTCAAGATGAATATATGAACGTAATAATAAAAAAACCAGCTACCCCTGGTTATGAATCTCTTCCTGCTGTTATACTTCAAGGCCATATGGATATGGTAAATGAAAAAAATAATGACAAAGTTCATGATTTTGATAAAGACCCTCTTACTTTAAAAATAGTTGGAGATGATATCTATGCAGATGAAACTACACTAGGAGCAGACAACGGAATAGCTGTTGCTATGGCTATGTCAATTTTAGCTTCATCAGATGTAGCACATCCAGCACTAGAAGCAGTTTTCACTGTAGAAGAGGAAACAGGACTTGTTGGAGCTCTAAAATTAGATGGCTCAAAACTAGACGGAAAATATCTAATCAACATCGACTCTGAAGAAGAAGGAGAGCTTTTAGTAAGCTGTGCGGGTGGCTCAAGAATTAAATTAATTCTTCCAGTATCATATACTGATATAGATAGCAATAGAGTTGATTTAAAAGTATCTGTAAAAGGTCTATACGGCGGACATTCTGGCATGGACATAATTAAAGGCAGAGGCAATGCAAACAAGCTAGTCGGTAGAATTTTAGACGCTATGATAACTGAAGGCATTAACTTTGAACTTTTCAATGTCAATGGCGGTTCTAAAATGAATGCTATCCCAAGAGAAGCAGATGCTGTAATTGCTGTGAATTCATCTGACAAAGCTAAAGTTGAAGCACTTATCTCAAAATGGAATGATATTCTAAAAAATGAATTAAGAGGCAAAGACGATAACGTTCAAGTAGTTGTTTCTGAAATCAAGCAAGATTCTACTAAGGTCTTTGATGAAAACTCAAAATTGACTGCAATTGCTACTCTTATGATGGTTCCAAATGGCATTATGAGTATGAGTCATGCTATCGAAAATCTTGTAGAGAGTTCAGTTAATCTAGGAGTTCTAACTACTACAGATTCTTCAGTGAGCTTTGAATGTGCTCCTAGAAGCTCAGTAGGTAGCTTAAAAGAAGCTATAAGAAATCAATATAAAGCTTTAGCTTATTTAGTTGGCGCAGAGCTTGTAACTGATTCTGATTACCCTGAGTGGCAATACAATCCTGATTCAAAGCTTAGAACTCATTTTGAAAAGGTTTATAAGGATATGTACAACAAAGACAGCAAAGTAGTAGCTATTCACGCTGGAGTAGAATGTGGACTATTTAAGGAAAAGCTTCCTGAGCTAGATATGATATCAATAGGACCAAATATGGCAGATGTTCATACTCCAAATGAGCATGTTAGTATCTCTTCAATCCAAAGAACATATAGCTATCTACTTGAAGTTTTAAAAAGATTTAATGAAATAGAAAGATAAAAAAATAAAGTGACCCCTAGATGAATTTCATCTAGGGGTCTTAGTTTGTGATGTATTTTCTGGGTCTATATTTTCAGGTCATTTTATAGTATTCCGATTTTTACTAATCAGAATTAAATTCTAGTATTGCATTTCAGCCATTCTTTTGTATCCAAGATATCTTTCTTTTGCTTCTTCTTCTGCTTTATCAAATAACTCTTCAGCTATTTCAGGGAAAGTAGATTTTAAAGAAGTATAACGAACTTGTTTGTCAAGGAACTCTCTAAAGCTTGCAGTTGGCTCTTTTGAATCAAGAGTAAACGGATTCTTTCCTTGCTCTTTAAGCTCTGGATTGAATCTGTATAAATGCCAGTATCCAGCATCTACTGCTTGTTTAGTATTTTCTTGAGTTCTTCCCATACCTTCTTTTAATCCATGGTTAATACATGGAGCATAAGCTATGATTAGAGATGGTCCATCGTATTTCTCAGCTTCTAAAAGAGCTTTCATAAGCTGATTTTTATCAGAACCCATACCAACTTGAGCTACATATACATAACCATAAGTTGCAGCTATCATACCAAGGTCTTTCTTCTTAACTTTTTTACCAGAAGCAGCAAATTTAGCAACTGCAGCAGTAGGTGTAGCCTTAGAAGACTGTCCACCAGTATTTGAGTAAACCTCTGTATCCATTACAAGAACATTTACATTTTCTCCTGATGCAAGAACGTGATCTAATCCACCGTATCCGATATCATAAGCCCAACCGTCTCCACCGAATATCCATACTGATTTTTTCACTAGGAAGTCAGCTTTTTCTTGGATTTCATCTCCAAGTTTCTTAGCTTCTCCAGTTAAAGTAAGAATAGCTTCTTTAACTTTTAATGTAGCTTCTTTACTAGCATCTGCATCTTCCATAGAAGAAATCCACTCTTCGAAAGCAGCTTTAGCTTCAGCAGGAATATCCATTTCTACTAGCTCAGTCATTATATTTCTAAGTCTTTCTCTCATTGTTTTAACAGCTATTGCCATACCGTATCCATACTCAGCATTATCTTCAAATAATGAGTTAGCCCAAGCAGGTCCTTTGCCTTGTGCATTCTTAGTATATGGTGTAGATGGAGCTGATCCACCCCAGATTGAAGAACAACCTGTAGCATTTGCAATTATCATTCTATCTCCAAATAATTGAGTAACTAACTTAGCATATGGAGTTTCTCCACAACCAGCACAAGCTCCTGAGAACTCAAGAAGTGGTTGAGCAAACTGGCTACCTTTGATTGAGTTTTTAGCCATTAAGTTCTCTTTATAAGAAACACTTGAATGAGCATAATCAAATTTTCTTATTTGTGATGTTTGAGTTTCTATAGGCTTCATAAGAAGAGCCTTTTCACCTTTTTTACCTGGACAGATATCTGCACAGTTTCCACAACCAGTACAATCAAGTGGAGTAACCTGAATTCTGTATCCTAGTCCTTCAAAGCCTTTACCCATTGCTGGAAGTGTTTCGAAGCCTTCAGGTGCACCCGCTTTTTCTTTGTCATCTACTAAGAAAGGTCTAATAGCAGCATGAGGACATACGAATGAACACTGGTTACATTGGATACAGTTTTCTGCTTGCCACTCTGGAACATTAACAGCTATACCACGTTTTTCGAAAGCTGCTGATCCATGAGGCATATGTCCATCTTCAGCTCCAACAAATGCTGATACTGGAAGATCATCTCCAGCTTGTGCATTAACTGGTCTAAGGATGTTCTTGATGAAATCTGGCTCATCTTCGTTTTTAGCTATAATAGAATCTGCCGCAACACTAGCCCAAGCAGCAGGTACTTCTACCATGTGAAGAGCATCCGCTCCTTTGCCAACTGCTAAGAAGTTCATATCAAGAATTTTTTGTCCTTTTTTACCATAGTCTTTAACTATTGAATCTTTAAGGTATTTTTCAGCATCAGCCATAGGAATAACATCCGCAAGCTTAAAGAATGCTGATTGCATAATCATATTTATTCTATTTCCAAGTCCAATCTCAGCAGCTATATCAGTAGCATTGATTGTGTAGAACTTAATTTCGTTTTCAGCTATATATTTTTTCATTGATGATGGAAGATTCTCTTCTAGTTCAGCATCTGACCATTTGCAGTTAAGTACAAATGTTCCACCTTTTTTAAGTCCTCTTAGAAGCTCATATTGAGTAACATAAGCTTGATTATGACAGGCAACAAAGTCAGCTTCATCAATAAGGTAAGTTGATCTTATTGGTGTTTTACCAAATCTTAAGTGAGAGATTGTAACTCCACCAGATTTTTTAGAGTCATATGAGAAATATCCTTGAGCATACATATCAGTATGGTCTCCGATAATCTTAATTGCAGACTTGTTAGCTCCTACTGTTCCATCTGAACCAAGGCCCCAGAACTTACATCTTACAGTTCCTTCTGGTGCAATTCTTAGTGCTTCACCTGCTGGAAGTGATAAGTTAGTAACATCATCTTCTATAGAAATAGTGAAGTTATTCTTTGGTGCATCAGCTTTAAGGTTATTAAATACTGCTAGAAGGTGAGTTGGAGTAGTATCTTTTGATCCAAGTCCATATCTTCCGCCTACGATAACTGGAGCATTTTCTTTTCCGTAGAATAAGTTTCTAACGTCAAGATATAGTGGTTCTCCCATTGCTCCTGGCTCTTTTGTACGATCAAGAACAGCAATTTTCTTAACTGTAGCTGGTAGTACATCAAAGAAGTATTTCTCAACAAATGGTCTGTAAAGACGAACTTTAATTAAACCAACTTTTTCGCCTTTTGCCATTAAAGCATCTATAGTTTCTTCTAAAGCTTCAGTAACAGAGCCCATAGCTATAACTATATTTTCTGCATCTGGTGCTCCATAGTAATTAAATGGTTTGTATTCTCTTCCAGTGATTTTAGAAATTTCTTTCATATAATCATAAACTATGCCAGGAACTTCATCATAGAATTTATTAGATGCTTCTCTAGCTTGGAAGAATATATCTGGGTTTTGAGCAGTTCCTTTTGTGTATGGGTGCTCAGGATTTAAAGCTCTTTTTCTAAATTCAGCTACAGCATCTTTATCAACTAATCTATCAAATTCTGCATAATCGATTAGCTCAACTTTTTGAACTTCATGAGAAGTTCTGAATCCATCAAAGAAATGTACAAAAGGCACTCTTGATTTGATAGCGCTAAGGTGAGCAATTCCACCCAAATCAACGACTTCCTGAACTGAACCAGATGCTAAGAATGCAAATCCAGTTTGTCTAGCTGCCATAACGTCTGAATGATCTCCAAATATTGAAAGCGCATGGCTTGCTACTGCTCTAGCAGTTACATGAAGTACTCCTGGAAGTAATTCACCAGCGATTTTGTACATATTAGGAATCATTAATAGTAATCCTTGAGAAGCTGTGTATGTAGTTGTTAATGCTCCAGCTGATAATGAACCGTGTACAGCTCCTGCTGCTCCACCTTCAGATTGTAGCTCAACTACCTTAACCTCTTGTCCAAAGATATTTTTTTGACCATTAGCTGCCCACTCATCAGTAAGTTCTGCCATTGGAGATGATGGAGTAATAGGATAGATAGCCGCAACTTCAGTAAATGCATAAGATACATAAGCAGCAGCGGTGTTTCCATCCATGGTTTTCATAATTTTAGCCATTGATTTGTTCCTCCTTGTTATTTGAAATTTGAGTAATTAGTTAAAAACTCTTAAGTACAATGTATACATAAAAACCTAGTACATATATTTGTACTTTAGATAAATAAGAAATTGAAAATATATATAAAACGATAAAATCGTTTTAAACAAATTAATAGCCTGAAGACTGAGATTTTGAAGCTGTCACAATAGCTATAGAAGCACTTGCTCCTATCCTAGTTGCTCCGCTTTCAATCATAGTAACTGCATCCTCATAGGTTCTTACACCTCCAGATGCTTTTACTCCCATTTCAGTACCAACAGTTTTTCTCATAAGTGCAATATCTTCTTTTGTTGCTCCACCAGTAGAAAAACCAGTAGATGTCTTTACAAAATCAGCTCCTGCATCTTTAGCTAGTTTGCATGCTCTTTCTTTTTCTTCATCTGTTAAAAGACAAGTTTCAATAATAACCTTAACTAGAGCTTTTTTGTCAGCCGCATTAACCACAGCCTTTATATCCTCAAGCACTTCATCATTTTTTTTATCTTTTAATTTAGAGATATTAATCACCATATCTACTTCTGCTGCTCCCTTTTGAATAGCATCCTTTGTTTCGAAAGCTTTTGTTTCTGGAGTACTTGCTCCTAAAGGAAATCCTATAACTGTACATACAGCTACATTGCTTTCACTTAGCTCTTTTGTCGCTAGCTCCACAAATCCAGGATTTATGCACACTGAAAAAAAGTCATACTCTTTGGCTTCATTGCAAAGCTTAATAACTTCATTTTCCGTTGCATCAGCTTTTAAAAGTGTGTGATCGATATATCTAGAAAGATTTTTCATTTATGTTTTGCCTCCAAATTATCCAATCTTAATAAGTTCTACTAAATCTCCATTTGCTACTCCTGCGGCATTTCCTTCTTCAAGGTCAACGTGCATTTCAAGTGCGTAGCTTGGGTTTGCTCTTACAAGTACGTTCTTGAATACAACTGCTCTTTCGCCACCAGTTTCAACATCTACAATATCCATATCCTTTACGCCGAATTTTTCAGCATCTTCCATATTCATATGTATATGTCTAGAAGCAACGATTATTCCTTTTTCTAACTCAACTTCTCCAGCTGGTCCCACAAGCTTTGCACCAGGGCTGTTATCTATATCTCCAGAATCTCTGACAGGAGCTTTTACTCCAAGTGCTCTAGCATCAGCAAGTGATACCTCTACTTGAGTTTGCTTTCTAGCTGGTCCAAGTACCCTAACTCCTTTTAGAGTTCCTTTTGGTCCTACTAAATCAACTTTTTCCTCACAAGCATATTGTCCTGGCTGAGATAAATCTTTAGATGGAGTAAGTTCATAACCTTTTCCAAATAGAATTTCTATATGCTCTTGACTTAAATGAAGATGTCTATTAGATAGTGCTATTGGTAATTTCATCAAATGCCCTCCTATAATATATAATAAGAATAAACCTATCAGCTTAATTATACTGTATATGGTTATAGTAAATCAAATCTTATTTATTTTATTTTGCTACATATTAGAATTATCAATAAAATAATTTTTTAACACATTGATACTTTCATATTTTTGACAAGTTGCTCAATTTCATTTTCAAAATTTTTTAAGAAATCTTCTCTATCCCAAACTGGAGAATTGTCAATATCAGAAATTTGAAGATGATTTAAAAGCTTCGTATTTATGCATCTAAAATAAAACTCCATGATTGCTTTATTCCCTATAAACTGAGTTTCATAGGGTTTTGCCCCTCCAAGAGACACAAGCAAGCCAAATCTTTTTTTGTACCTGTCTATAGACGGCTCATTAAGAATATATTTACTTGCATAAAAAGCCTGAGTTCTGTCTACAAAAGCTTTTAATTTTGCTGGTACTCCATCAAAAAAAACCGGAGATAATACTATAGTCCCACAAGATTTGTTAATTTTTTCATAAAGCGGCGTCATGTCATCCTTCATAAAACACTTTCCTGTTTTATCACAGTATCCGCAAGCAATGCAAGGCTCAAAATCCAAAGTCCTAAGGTTAATATATGTAGGCTGTATGCCATGTCTATTTAAAATTTTAAGCGCTTCATCAGCTAAATATGAAGTGTTTCCTGATTTTCTAGGGCTTGCATTTATTATAATGATATCCATATTAATCACACTCTTTCATCTCACGCTTTACAATAACTAGCATAACATCGTCTTCCATATATTGAGTTCCTGTAAACCTATGCATTTCATCAGAAATCATATCGCATATTTCTTCACCTGTTTTATCCGAATTAGTAATTAAAAACTCAGCTAATCCTTCTGTTCCATACTCTAATTCATCAATATTTCCGGCCTCTATTATTCCATCAGTATAAAGTGCTATCATCTCTACATCCGAGATGTCATATGTATGCTGTTCATACTCAGCATCTTCCATAACCCCTAAAGGTATTCCTTCGTCTGTCTGCATAGCTGAATATTTCAAGTTTCCTGCTTCATCTCTAAAAAATGACAGTGGAAACAAATGTCCAGCATTTGAAGATATTGCTATGTTCTTATCAAAATCTAGATACATTATTCTAGCTGTGATAAATAAATTAAGTGCATCTAAATCATTGTACAATATACGGTTCATTCTATTTAATAGATTGCTCGGAGTTAGCTCCTCTGACAATAATGTTTTAAGTACACCCTTCATCATAGCAACAAAATAGTTCGATAAGATGCCATGACCCATAACATCTGCAATAAATACTATTGCTCTGCTATCATCCATTCTAACCAATTTACAAAAATCTCCTCCAATTTGTCTAGAGGGACTGTAATAGTAATCAATAGCTACACATCCATCTAATCTCATGTGCTTATCACTCATTATAAGATCTTGTTGCTTGCCTACAATCTCTAAGTCTCTTTCCATAAGCTTATTGTCAAAAATTCTTCTACTATTGATGTACATAATTAATGATAAAACAATTTGTGAAGCATAAATTGCCAGAATTTTTAGGTCGTCATTGTAGTACTTTTTACTATTAATGGCAATTAAATGTCCAATTACATCATTTTCTTTTTTTAGAGGTTCAAAAATCAGTGACGTTATTCCCATGTCTACTATATGCTTTGGTAAATCTTTTTTGCTGAACAGCTTAACATCTCTTTGTTTATTCTCTTCTTTAAAAACAAATTCAACTATATGAGAAAAATCCTCAATTTTTCCAAACTTCGCCATGGTGTTGACTCTTATGTCATGATCTTCTACCACAATAAGAGAAGCTTCACTATTAGTAAGCTTACATACTTGCTCACTTATCATTGTAAAGAACGAATCTATTCCTTTGTTTTTATAAAGCTCATCAGTTGCTTTCGCTATTGAAGCTATAGCTTCTCTAAGCTTCTTTACAATTCTATCTATGTCTCCGTTATAACGTGTGATTTCCATTGAAAGTCCAAGTAAAAGCGCTACAGAATCAATAAAATCTACATCTGTTGATGAGAGCTCTTCACCCTCTTCTAAAAAGCAAGTCATAAAGCCTACAACTGAGTTGCTTGATATAAGAGGAAATACAGCTCTTCCTATATAACCTTCTTTATTCGCAATCTCAAGCTCTCCAGAGGCTCTTGGATCATCACTTAACCTTTTAATATAAATAGGTTTTTTTGCTTCTATTGCTTCTTTAATATATGGTGGATATATATCTATATGTATTTTAGGTCCTTGAGGCGTTTGGTCTTTTTCAAACAGTTTTGGTATGTAATCCAAAGTATCTTTGCATACTAAATATGCATATTTATATTCGTACCTGTCGAATATATTTACGCAAGCTTTCTTTGGAGATATAACGTTTAGCATCTTATCTACAACTTTATCCTTGATACTATAAAAGCTTTTGGAAGATGTAACTAACTGCGAAATTTCTACTATGGTATTTAATTTTATACTTAAGTCATTTTCCCCCAAAATCTCTCCTCCTATCAGTTCAGACATGGTAGCTCGAATTAAAATTGTCTCTTAGTCAACGCTTCTCCAGTATAATTTTGACACCACTAAATAAAATATTATGCTTAGTGCTGAAAAAATTAACCCTATATAAACAGTAAAACTCATAAAAAATCTTTCAGGCATTAAGTTTATAATGATACTCTCTGAAGGATATAAAATCCAGTAATCATTATTAAAAAATATATGATGAAACTTTACAAATGAAGCGCTAAAATTCTTGCTTATAATTGTTGCCACGACAACAATCATTCCTATTACGCCTATATAACTAATTCGATATTTTTTTACAAAATCCTCTTCTCTAGATAATCTTGAAACGAGATAAGCGATTATAATAATATTAATAAGCCTAACAATTTTTCCAAGGTCAAAGAGGAATTTTACATCTATCATATGTACATGTTCTCTATCTTTAAAAAACCCTCTTTGATTCATATCATCTATCATGTCAGATAAATACAGTATAATATCGTCAGTAACCTGAGCTACTGGATAATCCTTCACATAAGCTACATCATATACTTTATTTGATTTATACTGACCTTCATATAGAGGTTTGAGCACGGATACTATCTCTATAGATGTAAATAAAAGTACAAAAATGATAGATAAAACTAAAATAATATAGTTTAATGTCTTCATGAATATCTCTTTTCATTATTTATAAAATTTTTCTATAATTCTAATTAAAAAATAAAAACTCTTTCCAATAAATGAAAACTCGCTAATGTTCACAAGAAATCTTGCTGTATTCACAATAAAAAATATTATTTTTCAATTAAATCTCAAATCTTCAACAAGTTTTAAATTTTTATATATATCTAAAGTTTTTTGTTTATTAATTGTTAGCTAACTCTATTTTATACCAATTGTTTAATTGTAACAATTATTGTTTTATTATTATTAAAATAATTTAAATTTATATCTATTCTAGAAAAATTTTATTAATCTTCAACCGCTGCTATGTAAGGTAGATTTCTATACTGCTCTTTACAGTCTATTCCATACCCGACTATGAATTTATCTTCTATGCTGAACCCTACATAATCAGCTAAAACATCGCATTTTCTTCTTTGAGGTTTATCTAGCAGAGTACATATCTTAAGTGATTTTACGTGTCTTGCCGCTAAGTATTCTCTAAGATAATTAAGAGTAAGTCCTGTGTCTATAATATCCTCAACAATCAGAACATTCATCCCAGTTATATCCATATCTAAATCTTTTATTATCCTAACTATTCCAGAGCTTTCAGTAGACATTCCATAACTTGATACAGCCATAAAATCAAGCGTCACAGGAAGATTTATTTCCCTGATTAAATCTGATACAAAAACACAAGCTCCTTTTAGCACTCCTATAACGAAAAGTTCTTGACCTTCATAATCTTTTTCAATTTTGCTTGCTATTTCCTTTACCTTTAATTCAATTTCTTCCTTTGATATCATAACCTTTGAAACATTCATTATTAAAACCTCCAAAATTAGTATACTACTCTAATAAATAATTTAATTATAAGATAAAATATTGAAATTATAACCATTTCAATAACAAAGATTATCTATAATTCTCACTAGATTGACTTATCCATAAAAAAAGCTCTGTCACGTAGCATTATATTCTGCACGTGCAGAGCTTTGTAAATTAATTCTAGCACACATTAATATTTAATTTAAAGAGGTAATATTATATTTAACACTTTTATAATTTTTCTTTTCCCATTTCTTCAAAATTCATCAGTATAATTTCACTTTCTAAATACCTTGCAAAAGTATAGATAGTATCAGAAAGTCTGTTTACAAATTTAATTAAATCTGGGCTAATCTCTTCTTCATGCGCTAAATCAAGAATTCTTCTCTCTGCTCTTCTACATACAGTTCTAGCCACATGTAACGCAGCAGAAGCATGAGAAGTACCTGGAACTATAAATGCATCTACTTTGTCTATTTTCTTTAAATATTCATCTATCCATCCCTCTAGGGCAGTTACATGCTCAAGAGTTATTCTGTTTTTAAAATTTTCTCCATTTGTAGTTGCAAGCTCTCCCGCTACAAAAAAAAGCTTCTTTTGAATTTTGAATATCTTTTCACTTACATCCTTATCTTCAATAAAATTTCTAGCAAATCCCAGATGAGAGTTTAGTTCATCAATAGTACCATAGGATTCTACTCTAATAGAATTTTTCTTTACTCTAGTACCGTCATATAGTGATGTTTCACCTTTATCTCCAGTTTTCGTATAAATTTTCATTTTCCAGCCTCCTAAGCTATATTATTTTTCCAAATATGAAGTATAATAAGATTTATATTATATATATCCAAAATATTCTTTTTAAAAATAAATTATTTGGAGGTTATATCATGTCAAAAGTCGAACATGGTGCTAATCTATTTGAGCTTGCATCGAAATATGGTTTTAATATAGATGAAATTATGGATTTCAGTTCAAATATCAATCCTTTTGGTGCTAGTCCAAGTGCGCTTAGGGAAATTTCTAATAATCCAAATCTAGTTTCTATTTATCCAGATCCTTCTTATACTGAGTTAAAACAAGCTATTAGCACTTATACTCATGCAGCAGAAGACAATATTCTGCTTGGCAGTGGAGCTACAGGTCTAATTTCAGGCTTTATAAAATATGTACATCCTAAAAATTCTATGATTTTATCACCTGCCTACTCAGAATATAAGCGAGAGCTAACAAAAATAAACTCAAATATTTTCGAGCTTTTTTTATCTGAAAGCAATGAGTTTAAGCCCGATATTACTTCAATAATAGATTATGCAAATTCAAATAAATGTGACCTAATAGTTATTTGTAATCCAAATAACCCTACTGGAAGTATCTTAACTTCTGATGAAATAAAACAAATTCTTCGAAGTACAGACGCTTACATTTTAGTGGATGAAACCTATATTGAATTTACAGATCAAAGCATCTACTCTAGCGGATTTCTAGTTGATGAGTTTTCAAAGCTATTTGTCATAAGAGGTACAAGCAAGTTTTTTTCTACTCCTGGCATAAGACTTGGATATGCATTATCGAGTGATTCCAATATAAAATCATATCTTCAGAGCGATATGAATTTATGGAGTATAAATATATTTGCAGATAGAATGGGACAGCTTATGTTCTTAGACGAACAATATCAAGCTGAAACATTTGAGCTTATTGAAGCTGAAAGAAACTTTATTTTTAATGAATTATCTAAAATAAATCAGCTAAAGGCATACCCTTCGAAAGGGAACTTCATTTTATCAAAAATTTTAAATCCAAAGCTAACAGCTTACGAGTTATATCAGGCTCTGCTTCCTTATAAAATAATAATAAGAAATTGTTCTAATTTTCCTGGATTAGACGATAGCTATTTTAGAGTTTGTGTACTTAAACCAGAGGAAAATAAACTTCTTATAGAAAAACTTAATAATATATTTTCAAAATAAATTTAAGGAGACTTTAAAATGCATGATTATTTTAAGCAAATAAAACACCATTTTAAGAACTTCGAGACAAATATAATAGACCATGACAGCTCATTGGAATCATCAGTTTTGATTCCCCTTCTCAATATCGATGATACTGTATATGTGCTCTTTCAGGTCAGATCAAAAAATATATCTGCCCAGCCGGGAGAAATCTCCTTTCCTGGAGGGAAAAAGGAACTCTCTGACATTAATTTTATGCAAACTGCTATAAGAGAAACCTGTGAGGAGCTAGGTATAGAAGATAGGGACATAGAGATAATTGCAGAACTGAATACCTTTGTTGCTCCTTTTAATATAATAATTCATCCTTATCTTGGCATAATCAAAGATTTTTCGAAAATTAATATAAACGAAGATGAAGTCGACCATATTTTTTTAGTTCCATTATCTTACTTTTTTGAAACAAAACCCGCTATTTACAATTCCAAAGTATCTATTATCCCAGACGAAGACTTTCCTTTTAACTTAATCACTAAGGGAGAAAACTATGATTTTAAAACTGGAAATTATAAAATATTTTTTTATAATTACAACGGTTACGTAATCTGGGGTATAACAGCAAAGATTATGAATGATTTTATAAAACAATGTAGCAGATTAGATTGTAGCTTAGATACAGCATCTAAAGGAGGAATTTGATATTGGAAAAACGTAGTTATCTTCCAGAGATTGCAGCAACTTTAATGGCAACTATTTTCGGTATGAGCTTTATGTTTTCAAAATTAGCACTTGCAAATCACACACCCATAGAGCTAATTGCTCATCGTTTTTTACTAGCCTTTGTTATTATGAGTATACTGGTACTTTTTAAGGTTATAAAAATCGACCTAAAGGGAAAAAATATGAAAAATTTATTTTTGTTAAGCTTTGCTCAACCAATCTTGTATTTTATTTTTGAAAGCTATGGTATAAAGTATTCCGCATCCTCTCAAGCTGGTATTATGATTGCGCTTATTCCAGTTTGCGTAGCTATTCTAGGAACTATATTTCTTGGAGAAAAAAATACAAAGCAGGAAATTTTCTTCATACTTTTATCTGTAGCTGGTGTTGTATATATAGCTTACGGAAAACAGGTTGATGAAAGCTCAAGTCCTATAGGCATTATATTACTTTTAGGAGCTGTAATTTCGTCTTCTGTTTATAGCATTATTTCAAGAAAAATCTCTGGGGAATTTACCTCATCAGAGCGAACCTATTCTATGATGCTATATGGTGCTTTAGTATTTAATGCTATAAACCTAGCTACACACATAAATAACGGTAATCTAAATCAATATTTTACTCCATGGTCAGATCCAGCATTTGTTACAGCTTTGCTATATCTCGGAATAGTATCTTCGATAATCGCTTTTTTCCTATCCAACTATAGCCTCACGTACCTAGAAGCATCAAAAGCATCAGTTTTTGCAAACTTAGCAACTGTTGTCTCTATAATAATGGGTACAGTTTTTCTAAAGGAAAGTTTCTCAATTAACCAAATAATTGGTTCACTCATGATATTGGTAGGCGTATTCGGAACTCAGTACACTAATATAATGCAAACAAAAAACAGGACTGCGTAGTCCTGTTTTTTGTTTGCTATTTAATTTCCGATAGTGGTTTTTCCTCTATCAGCTTTGCTTTTACTATTAATCTTTGTTTATTCGAATACATTGGATGGCATGTTATAAGTGTAATTGTAGGCACATCCAAATCTGGTTCTAGAACGTGAATATCAGTTGGCTTTACAATCAGAATGTCATATACCTCATATTTTTGCTGAGTTGTCTTTGTCTTTATATAAACTTCATCTAGCAGTCCAAGCTCTCCTAGCCTATTAAAAAATCTTGAAAAGGTATGGCTTCTATGACCTGCAAATGCTGCATTTCCAGTTTGCCCAGGCATAGGAGTTTCTTTCATATGTCCTATTGCCTGAAGCAAAACCTTTTCGGTAGTTCCTTCCATTAACGGGAGCGTTAGTTCAATCCTCGGGATATGGATTATCCCTATAACAGAACCTATATCGATTTTACTATTGTCATTTGAGTTTATATCTACAATTACAAACTCGCCTTCTTTTAGAGGCTCTCCCTCATCCGTCGAGGAAACAGTCTGAAAGGTCTCTTCAAAATCCCTTATCATCTCATCTTGTTTATTTTTATTGTAGATATTTCCTCCAATAGGAATCAAAATCAAAATCAGTCCTAATATTATCAGTATCAAGGATATCTTCTTTTTCATAATAAACGCTCCTCGTATAGTAAATACTACAGAAATTATCTGCTAAGCAATCGCTTTTTATTTATTAAATTATACCATAGCTTAGTCAATTATTTTAAATATTCCTGCTCATATCCATACATAAAAGCTTTTTTATTTAGCTCGACAAATTTAGCCGGTAGATATTGTTCAAATGTTTTAAACCAAGTTTCAACAGAAATATCCATATACCTAGCAGCAATTCCTAAAAGCAATATATTTGCTATTGCTGGATTTCCCATCTTTGCTCCTGTTGCAGTAGCATCAAGAGATATCACCTCAGAGTTTTGCTTCATATTTTCTAGCACATCATCAGGATAGTCTTTATCTCCTTGCTGAACTAAAGTCGGAGCTATTTCATACTCATTTATAATTGCTATGGAATTATTTTGCTTTAGCATATGCTTCCATCTTTTAGATTCTAGTTTTTCAAAAGCAATGAGTATATCTGCATCTCCTGGAGCGATGTTTGGAGAGTGGATTTTATCGCCCATCTTAACACTTCCCCATATAGTACCACCTCTTTGAGATAGGCCAATTACGTCATTTGTTTTGACATCAAGTCCTGATAAAAAAGCAGCTTGTGATATTATTTGAGTAGTTAGAACAAGCCCTTGTCCACCTACTCCAGCTAAGATTAAGTTTTTATTTTTCATGGCTACCTCCTTGCTCTACTTCGCTTCTTTTTATTGCATTTACTGGACATACTTGAGCACAAATAGAACATCCTACGCATTGGTTTTTATCTATAGATGATTTGAGTTTTTCAATTCCCTCATATTTTTTCATTCTAAGTGGAGGACAGTTAGTTTTTATACAAGTTTTACATCCTATACAAATATTAGGGTCCACATAAAAATGAGGCTCTTTGATTTTAAATTTAAGTGCGCAAGGTCTAGATGTAATAACTATAGAAATTCCAGGTCTTTTTATAGCTGCATTAATAACTTCCTTGGCCTTAGGATAATCAAACTGATCTATTCTTTGAATATCTTCATAACCCATGGTTTTCAATAAATCATCTATGCTTATATCTTGACCAACATTATCTCTATGCTTTGAACTTGCTGTAGGCTGTCCACCAGTCATAGCAGTTGTTCCGTTATCAAGCACTAACATAGTTATATTTTCATCGCCTTTAAGCTGGTATCTAAGATTTGCAAATCCTGTAAGCCCACTGTGAAAGAAAGTTCCATCTCCTATAACTCCAACTACAGGTCTTTCATCTCCTATTTTGTCCATGGCAAGCCTCATGCCTTTAATCATTCCAAGAGAAGCTCCCATGCTTATGTTGGTTTTTAAAACTTCAAAAGGATATAAAATACCCATGGAATAACATCCAATATCCCCTACTACTAAAGCCTTAGCTTTTTTAAGTATGTCAAATACTGGTCTGTGTGGACATCCAGAGCAGAAAAGTGGACCTCTAGAAATTGTTTCTTCCACCTTAGCTACCTCATATTTCGTTTCATTAATAAGCCCAGCATCTTTAAGTCCTTTTTCAATTACATCTATATTCAATTCACCTGTAAACGAGAACCATTTTTTACCTTCACAAGATATGCCTTCAATTTTCAATTCATTCTCTATAAAAGGCATCATTTCTTCAATAATTACTATACGAGCATATTTTTTTGAAAGCTCTTTTATTTTATCCATAGGTAAAGGATAAACCATACCAAGCTTAAGCACGCTAAGCTTATCTGTTACTTCCATCAGGTTTTCATAAGCCAATCCTGATGTAATAATAAGTACATCATCACTTACATGATTTAATTTGTTAACGTTTGCCTCATCTGCCCATTTTGATAACTTTTCTATTCTTTCTTGCATATTAAATTGAGCTTTAAAGGTATACGGAGGAAGCATACAGTATTTTGCAGGATCTTCTTCAAATTTGTTGCTTGGAACTTCTTTTCTATCCTCTAGCTCAACTATGCTTCTGCTGTGACAGAGTCTACTAGTAATTCTAAGCATCATAGGCAAATTATATTCTTCACTTAACTCAAAAGCTAGCTTTGTAAAATCTTTCGCTTCCTGAGAATTACTAGGATCCAAAATAGCCATATTCGCAAATTTGCCAAGTATACGATTATCTTGTTCATTTTGGGAACTAGCCATTCCTGGATCATCTCCAGTAACTAATAAAAATCCTCCATTTAAATGAGTTTGAGTAAAAGTCATAAGTGGATCCATGGCGATATTTACACCTACATGCTTCATGGACACCATACTTCTCACTCCACCCATAGAGCTTCCTATAGCAACTTCTAGGGCCACCTTCTCATTAGTGGAAAACTCCGCATAGATTTCAGGAAATTCTCTAACATGCTCTAGTAATTCCACCGTAGGGGAACCTGGGTAGCTTGCTGCGACTTTTCCACCTGCTTCATAAAAACCTCTTGCTATAGCAGCATTACCTGACATAACCTGTTTCTCAATTGGCATTTTTATCACTCCTGTTCTTAAGCTTTATCTATTAACCTACATAAAGAAATTACCCCATTAGGAGTATTATTAACCATATTGTTTTAATATCTTCATAAAATAAATACTTCATGGCTGTTTTCAAAATCATATTGAGGGTAAATAGATTAAGTAACATTATTTTAAATAATTATATTTTTCAATGGAGGCTAAAACTATGAAAAATGCAACAGAAATTCTAAAATATGCAATGAATATGGAAAAAAAGGCTCAGGAATTTTATAACTTCTACAAAGACAAGGTTTCTAGCAAAAAAATCAAGGAGATTTTTGAAGGGCTAGCATCAATGGAAGAAGAGCATTACAGCATTTTAGAAAGGCAATTAGAATCACTTGAGAAAAATAACAGTTTTACTGAAATCAATTTAAAAGAAGCAGATGGTGAAAATATAATTCAAAATAAAACTAAAGATTTAGAGCACGTTGATTTTGAATATGATTTATCTGACTTACCAATACTTAGAATGGCTTATGCTATGGAAAATGATTTTGCTATTTTCTACGAAAAAGCATTGGAGCAAACTGAAGATGAACAGGCAAAATATTTACTCAGTACTCTTGCCAAATGGGAAAGAGAGCACAGAGATTCATTTGAAGAGGAAGTTAAAAATGCTATGCAATCTACTTGGTTTTCACAAAGCTTCTATCCATTTTAACGAAAAACTCCTAGTCATTCGACTAGGAGTTTGTAAGTTTTTGTTTGATTGCAAAAATCGCTGCTTGAGTTCTATCTTGAAGATCTAGCTTTCTAAGAATACTTGACACATGATTTTTAACTGTCTTTTCACTTATTACCAAGTGATCAGAAATATCTTTATTACTCATACCTTCAGCTATCAGAAGAAGAACTTCATACTCTCTTCTAGTAAGAGAATCTACTCCTGATTTTATATTTCTGCTGACTCTTTGTCTGTTGATTTCTTTGAATAGCTCCCCTGCAAGATTTGGATGGATATAGCTACCTCCGTTATAAACGGCTTCAATAGCTTTTACAAGCGAATCAGTTTCCGCATCCTTAAGCATATATCCATTTGCTCCGAGGTTCAAAGTTTCAATTAAATACTCTCTAGTATCATATACCGTAAGCATGATTATCTTAGTTTCAAAGTCCAATTGCTTCATTTTCTTAAGCGTTTCTATACCGTTCATGTTTGGCATATTAATATCTAATAGTACGATATCTACTGGATTTTGCTCTATATAATCCAAAGCTTCATATCCGTCTGCCGCTTTAAAAACTACTTCGAAGTTGTCTTCCATCTCAAGAATTTTTGTCAAACCCTCTCTCATTAGGGCATGATCATCAACTATCATAATTTTTACTGTGTTCATTTGGCTCCTCCTCATTAGGTATACTAAACATAACTTTAGTACCTTTTCCTACTACAGATTTTATTGTTATTGAACCATGCGCTATTTCTGCTCTTTCTTTCATAGAAGAAAGTCCAAAAGACTTATCTTTAGCTTCAGTAAAGCTTTCAGTATTAAAGCCTTTTCCATCGTCAGAAACACTTCCATTTATAGAGTTTTTTCTTATATCCATCCGAATAATAACATTTTTAGCTCCAGAATGCTTTATTATATTATTTAGAGACTCTTGAACTATTCGATATACTATTAACTTATTCAATGAATTTATAATAGGATAATCCGAAATATTTTTTACTTCAATTGCAATATTCTTTTCATAGCTCATATCAGCAGCCATACGCTCAATCGTAGGAATAAGTCCAACCTCATCTAGCGATATTGGTCTCAAATCATACATTATTCCTCTTATTTCCTTTAAAACTGCTCTAAGCTGAG
Organism: Acetoanaerobium sticklandii; assembly: GCF_000196455.1. Taxonomy (NCBI): domain Bacteria; kingdom Bacillati; phylum Bacillota; class Clostridia; order Peptostreptococcales; family Filifactoraceae; genus Acetoanaerobium; species Acetoanaerobium sticklandii. Next base: position 2,057,874 of record NC_014614.1, read on the forward strand.
ACTTTATATCTTTAAGTTCATCCTCTATATGTATATTGCCTCTTTTTAAAAGTTTTTCAACTATCTCTGTTTTGATAACTAAAGACGCAATATTTTGAGCAGGACCATCGTGAACATCTCTTGCAATTCTCCTTCGTTCTTCTTCTTGAGCCTTGATAATCTTCATTCCAATTTGAGTTTTATCCTCTAAATTGCTTATTGTTTTTCCTAAATCCATTAAATCTGATACCAAAAAATCCATTACCGATTTCATTTTAGACATTAGACTTTCAGCTTGTTCCACTATTTCATAATTTTTTTTAAGCCTGATTTCTAGCTGATTCCGTTCTCTAATTAGATTTTGTTCCTCTTCCCTTTTTAAAAGAAGCTGAACCTGCTTATCTTTAGCTTCATTATAGGCTTTTCTAATATCACTTTCAGAGTATTCTCCTATGTTTTTGCTCACTAAAAAAAGTTTTTGCCTACTTTCCTTTTCTTCCTTAGTGAGTTTCTCCGCTTCTTTTATTACAACTAGAACCTTTAGTTTAAATTTTTCAATTTCTTGCAGGATTAGTTCGCATTCCTTTAAAACGTTTTCAGAAATATTGAATATCTCTTCCTGTCCACTTTGAATAGATAAAATTACATCATTTATTACTTTGTCCAGACTCTTAGGAGAAAACCCCGACTCATTCATAACCTTATAGCCCCTTAAATTATTATAAATATAATATACAGTTTTTTCTACAAATTGCTATATAGAATTTAGTTAAATTACAAAAAAAGAGCATATAGCCCTTTATTTTTTACATGTCGAGTAGTTCTTTTTTCTCAGTTTCGTCTAGAACTTGTAATAAGTCTAATATTATAACCATTCTTTCTTCTAGTTTTCCTATACCTTCAATATATTTTTTATCATCTCCAGTAATAATAGCTGGAGTTTCCTGAATCTGATTATCATCCATTGTTATAACTTGAGAAGCATCGTCCACCATAAAACCAACAAGCTTATCCTCAAGATTAAGAACCAAAACTCTATGAGCTATATTAGCAGTTTCCTCAGGTTTTGAAAATCTTTTTTTAAGGTTTATGATAGGAGTAATTTCTCCTCTAAGATTTATTATTCCTTCTACAAAGTGAGGAGTATTGGGAACCTTTGTCACCTCAACCAATTCAGTTACTTCTTTCACTCTCATAATATCAATGCCATATTCCTCTTCGTCAAGCTTAAAAACTACATATTTTCTTTCAGCCATCCTAAGCCCTCCTTAATTTTTTTGGATTTTAATACTATCTAGCTGTTGTCTTAGATTATTCTTAAATCTATTTACGTATTCTTGCCTTAAATTTTTCTGCTCTTGCTTTTCTATGTCATTCAAACCTTCTTGCTTAGATTTCTTTGAAAGAAAGTTTATTCTTTTTACCAATTCTTCTTCCGACATGGTTCACCTCTTATTTATTAATTTGGAATTTTATACTTCATTTTATTTTTTTCATCACTTAAGAACTCTATTATACCATTTTTAAGCGTATTTAAATTGATTTCTATGTCATTTTCTTGCATATGTGCAATACTTATTCGAAATTCATTTTCAGCTTTAATATTATAATAAAATAATGGTCCCTCAAGAACCTTAACTCCTTTTGACTCCAAGAAAATTTTTAAGTCAATTGAGCTGTAGTCCTTTGGAAGTGCCGCAAAGAAATTCACACCCCCTGAAGCCTTTCTAAAAGTTAATATATCAGAAAAATTGCTATCAATATACTTCTTCGCAATTTTAAATCTAGATTCATAAACCTTTTTTATGATATCCAAATGATTTCTCCAACCGAAAAAAGTCATGTAATAATATAATGAAAGCTGAGTAAAACTTGATGTAGATATATCCATAGAATATTTTATTCTACTTATTACATTTCTAACGTGAATAGGCATTTCCATAAAACCTATCCTAAGCCCGGGCATTAAAATTTTTGAAAAACTCTTAATATATATTACCCTGTTTTCTTCGTCATAAGCTCTAAGCGGTTTTATTTTAGTATTATTAAAATCAAAATCACTCATATAATCATCTTCTATTATCATAAAGTCAAACTGTCTAGCAAGATTTAGTATCTCTTTTTTCTTTTTTTCACTATAACATACACCTGTAGGGTTTTGATAATTGGGCATAGTGTATAATATCGAAGGTTTAATTTTTTCCAGTTTCATTTTTAGAATGCCTATATCAATCCCATCGTCAAGTACAGGAATCCCTACGACCTTTACTCCATGCTCTTTGAATACATCAATTGCTCCTGGATAACTGGGTTCTTCAATAAACACAACATCCCCATAATTAAGTATAGAATTTACAATTATATTTATTCCTTGCTGGGCTCCAGATATAATCTGTATCCTATCCGGCTCGCTTTCTATAGATAAACTCTTCATATAATCACAAAGACTAATCCTAAGTAGCTCATATCCTAAGCCTTCGTGATAATCAAATAAAGTCTCTCCCTCTTTTTCAATAGCAATAGCCACAGCCTCTTTAAATTTATCGACTGGAAACATATTAGCTTGAGGATTTGCAAGATCAAATCTAACAGCTTTTATTACTTCCTTTGAGGCGGAAGCTTGAGGATAAATATAAGATCCGCTGCCTTCTTTTTTATATATATATTTCTCTTTTTCAAGCAAATCATAAGCTTTTACAGATGTAGATATATTAATGTTTAAAAAAGCACTCATTTCTCTTAGAGGTGGAAGCTTCTCAGAAGCTTCTATCTTACTATTCTCTATCAGATTTTTAATATGCTTATAAAGCTGGATATACTTTGGTCCATTTTCCTTCTTAAAATCAATTCTAAATTTTTCCATAGCTACCTCTTTATATATATCCATAGTATTTTTCTTAACTAATATAGCTTACATTATATGATAAATAAAAAAAATAATCAAAGATTGCTAAGTTAGCCATAAATTATCTCTATCATAAAATAAATTCAGTACGAAATTAAAAAAGCCTGCCATCATTTTACGAGGCAAGCTTAAATACTATGATTATTAACCTTCTTGGATATACTCTCTTTCAAACATATCGCATTTATTAGTAGTGCATCTTTCATTTATGCAATGAATGCAAGTAATAAATCCGCACTTTCTTTGCGAAACAAATCCCTTAATTTCTTTTTTATCAGTTGTTTTACCTACTTTATTTTGCATTGTCATGCTATGCACCTCCATAATAAAATAATATATTTGCAATTTCATAATCCTATAATATCATTTGTATTTATATCTGTCAATGCATAATCTAACATTCACAAAATCATTTTTGTGTTTTTAAAAACATTTTCTCGAAATATTCATCTCTGTTTTTTCTTTTATATTTCAACGTTTTCAAGATATTTTGCATGTTTTTTTGCAATAATTAAATACGAAGTTATGAAAATTTCATTTTTAAAATTGCATTTTACAGGATTTTTTGACATAAAAAATACTCCAAATCTCAATTATGTTTCTAGTTGAGTTTGGAGTATATCTAAATTTAATTTCTAAAAGTATGAATACAAAACCCAGGATGCCGTCATTGCCCAAATTCAATACCCGAGATCAACCCAGGTGGGTACTTTGTTGTTAATTTCCGAAGTCCTTCTTCAGGCATTTCTTCCACTACCAAACTATAAAGTTCCCGTATAAAATATGTCGGTTGAATTTAAAGCTGATAAACGAACACCCCAGGTTCTATATATATTATTATACTACAAATTACGTTTGTGTTAAATACAAATAATTAAGAGCTTTGTCTTTCAATTAATGTATGTGGTAAAATGATATATTTTTCCTCTACATCTTGATTATCGATTAATTTTACAATGATTCTTGCAGCTACTGCTCCCATATCATAAATAGGCTGTTTTATAACAGTTAGCGAAGGTCTAATCATAGATGCTATTCTAGTGTCGTCATAACCAGCTATAGAAACGTCCTTTGGCACATTAATCCTATTGTCAAGAAGAGCATTAAGGGCGCCCACAGCTAATTCATCACTCGATGCAAATATAGCCTCTGGTATATTTCCTTTTTCTATCAGCATCTCTACTATCCTATATCCAGATTCATTTGTGGAATCACCCTGAAGCACCAAGCTTTTGTCTAAATCAATTCCAGAATCCTCGAGAGCTCTTTTGTAGCCTTTATATCTTTCTGAATCCTCAATATTATCTTCCACTGATGCTCTTAGAAAAGCAATTTTTTTCTTTCCTTTGTTTATAAAGTAGTTAGTCATATCATAAGAAGCTTGCTTATGGTCGATTCCAATCGAATATACATCAAAATCTTTAGCATTTTTGCTAATATAGACTGATGGAATCTGACTCTCCTTAATCAAGTCGATTTGTGGCTTTTCTAGCTTTTCACTTACAAATATAATACCTGCAACTGCTTTAGATTTAAGAAGGTTGATATATTTAAGCTCCCTTTCTGATTCTCCATAGGTATTACAAAGAAATATATCATATTCATACATTCTTCCTATTTCTTCAATTCCGCTAAGTAAATCTCCTACAAACAAGCTCGATATATCAGGAACTATAACTCCTATAATATTGCTTCTTTTTGTAACCAAGCTTCTTGCTACTGGATTTGGAACATATCCAGTTTCTTTTATCACTTTAAGTACCTGATCTCTAATGTCACTGCTTACAGGCTTAGAATTATTAATTACTCTAGACACTGTAGAAATAGAAACACCCGCCATCTTTGCGACATCTTTAATTGTTACTGCCATTTTTTCCCGCCCCCAATCGTATCGATTAATAATTTACAACCTATTATTACCCAAAAGCTGAGCCTCTAGACGATAAATCGGTAATTTTTGTGCCATAAATCTTTTTTCATATTCAGTTAATATAAGCCTCTCATCATCTGATTCAAAATCCTTAGAGTGCAAATCCAAATCTACTGATATCAAGCTGTCTTTCCTTGCGCTTAGCTCAAGTAAAGTAAATTCAAAAAGATTTCTGTTATCTGTTTTAAATATCAAGCTTTTGCTTTCATTTAAAACCTCAGTATATTTACTTAAAAAACATCTGCTAGTCAATCTTCTCCTATGATGTCTAGCTTTGGGCCAAGGATCTGAAAAATTAAGATATATTCTGCAGACATCTCCCTTAGTAAAATAATCCTCTATTTTACTAGCATCAAAGCTTACAAATTTTATATTATCTAGATTTTCTTCGAATGCCTTTGTTACTGCCTCTAACAAAAGTGCATCATTTTTTTCAATTCCTAAGTAATTTACTTCAGGATTTCTCCTCGCTAATTCTAATAAAAATCCACCTTTACCACAACCTATTTCAAGCATTAAAGGCTGATTATTAGCGTACGCTTCTTTTATATCTAGCTTTGTAATCAAGCTTAAATCAATATAGGTTTTTCCTTCAAATACTGACATTTTTTCTTTGTAATTTTTAGCTTTCCTATATCTCAAGATTGGCCTCCTCTATATTATAACAATATTTTTATTGCAAAATCGGCTACTTTATAATAAACTATCTTCGAAGAACTCATAGTGTTGATTTAGGAGGATTGAATTTATGATTTATGAAACAATAAGAACTATCATTGCAGAGCATCTTGGTATAAATGAAAGTAAGATATCACTTGATACATCTATTAATGAAGATCTCGAAATAGATTCTCTAGATGCTGTTGAAATCATTATGGCCATTGAAGATGCATTCTCTATCGAAGTAGACGAAGAAGCTATAGAGCAATTTACTACAGTTAGAGAAATGGTAGAATATGTAGAATCGCATCAATAAGCAAGCGACAATTTTTCAACTAGCTCTCTCATGTCATGAGGGAGCTCTGATTTTATATATGTAATTTCAGATTTTCTAGGTGAATAAAATCCTAGCTCAAAGCAATGAAGAGCTTGTCGATTTAATAAGCTCATATCTCCACCATATAGCTCATCTCCCAAAAGTGGATGCCCTATATGAGAAAAATGCACTCTTATCTGATGCGTTCTACCTGTTTCCAATGATATTTCAAGTAGTGTTGCATACTTTAGTTTGTCTATAACCTTATATCTTGTTACTGCTCGTTGTCCTTTATCTGAAACTATTCTTCTTATACCGTCTTCACTCTTATCTATCGGAAGGTCAATTACTCCGCTTGCCTTATCTAAATGTCCACTTACAACAGCATAATATTTTTTTTCCATTTCGTGCATTGCATCATTTTTAGTAAGTATACTATGGCAATAGCTATTCTTTGCTACTATTAGAATTCCAGACGTATCCCTATCTAGCCTATTTACGAATCTAATCTTAGAGTTTATAGACTTATCCTTAAATAGCTTAATAAGTCCATTGGCAAGAGTATTTCTTTGATGTCCTTTCGTCGGATGAACTACTATAAAAGGCTCTTTTTCTATAACCATCAAATCTGCATCTTCATAAAGCAGCTTTATATCCATGTCTTCAGCATCATACTCATTTGCTTCATCTGGCAAATTAACTTCTATTATATCTCCTATATTTACAATCTCATGCATTTTGTAAAATTTTTTATTTACAAATATCTGCTTATCTTTTTTCAAAGAGTATAGTAATCTAAGAGATATTCTCATATCATTTAGGAGTATTTGCTTTAGGGTGTCGTTTCTCGATTCATTTTTCCATACTAATTTATTATATTGCTGGTCATTAAACCACATATTTAAACTCCTTTATCATTCATATATTAATTCTATTCTTTAGCTAAATCACTGCTTGTTATTATGTATAGAGATTCTTTATATATTTATAGTAAAACTCTAAACATTATAATTGGCTTTGCATACAAAGTCAAATTATAATATGATGTATATGTAATTACAATTATTATATATTAACTGGACATTTACTTAAACCTAATTTTCCATCGCAATATCTAAATTTGAGACAGGAGCGATACGATTGAAGCGAAAAATAATTATTACGTATAACTCATATGATCGTTCTATAAGAACAGCTAAAATACTGCGTACCAAACTAGCCTCTGCTGGCTTTGAGGTTTTGGAAAAGCCTGACCCTGAAGCTGAGCTATTTATAGCCATAGGAGGAGATGGATCATTTTTAAAAACCCTTCACGACTACGATTTTCCAGAAGTTCCGATTATCGGTATAAATACAGGTCACTTAGGCTTTTTCCAAGAGATTATGCCTCCCCAAATAGACAACTTTATAGATGCCTATATAAACAAAAGATATACTATCCAAGAGATTCATCCTATAGAGGCATTAATCTGCACTAGAACCAGCTGTGTTGAGCTACAGGCTATCAATGAATTCGTAGTCAAAGGTGACAAAAGTAGAACTATTCATTTAAACCTCAGCGTAAATACCAACTTCATAGAGTGTTTTAGTGGAGATGGAGTTATTTTATCTACTCCCACAGGCTCTACTGCATATAATTATTCTTCAGGAGGAAGTATAGTTGACCCTAGCTTGAAGCTAATACAAGTGACACCTTTATCTCCTATAAATACAAATGCATATAGATCCTTTACCTCTAGCATAATCCTCCCCTCTGACGCAATAGTAAAAATCAGCCCTGAATATAGATTCGAGGACTCTTTGGTATTTGTTACAGACGGAATAGAGCATAGATATGATCAGATAGTAGACCTTACCTTTCAGACCTCTACTATAAATATTAAGCTACTTAGACTTGGAGGATATGAATTTTGGAGCAAGGTAACAGAAAAGTTTCTGTAAGTAATCAGAAAGGATGATAAAAATGAAAATAGGTGTAATAAGCGATACCCATGGAAGTCTTTATTTTTTTGAAATGGCTATGAATTATCTTAAAGATTGCGATAAAATAATTCATGCAGGCGACATATTATATCACGGTCCTAGAAATGATATCCCTGGAGGATACAATCCAAAAGAGCTTGCTGAAAAAATAAATGCACTAGATAATATTGTATTTGCAAAAGGTAATTGCGATAGCGATGTTGATCAGATGGTTATAAATCATCCTATCCAGAGCCCTTATACAGTACTTGATGCGGATAATCTAAATATATTGATTACCCATGGCTATACTAAATCAAAAGAGGATATGATTCAAGAGGCTAAAAAGTTTAAAGCCGATATTTTAATATATGGACACACTCACAAAAAGGAGCTTGCAAAATACGACTCCTTAATAGTATTAAACCCTGGAAGCACTTCTATCCCAAAAGATGGCTCAAGGTCAGTTGCTATTATAGATTCAGATAAAATAGTTCTAATCGATATAGAAAACAATGGAAATATTCTGAACGAGCTGTGCATTAAATAACTTCTATATCAAAATACACCACTTGATTTAATTAAAAATCACAATTTAAAAAGGATTGCTGAAGACATAATTCATCAGCAATCCTTTAATATTTTATTAATACAATAAAGTTCTTATTGTCACTACAACAAGTTTCTAATTTTAAATAAAACAAGGTTTTTAGGAGCAATTAGCAATACATATAGTTTTATTGGCGAATTCTTATTCTTCTATATTGGTAAGTGCAGTATTTTCAGTCATAGCAACTTCATCCTCAGAATCTATAACCCTCATCTTCAACTCAAATCCTGTTTGTTCCTGAAATTGATTTCTTATCAGCTCATATTTATCCTTGGCTAATTCCTTGGTTGTAAATGAAGATAAAACTACAAACTCAGCGCTTGAAACTCTAAAAGCTAAATCATGCTTATGATCCATGGTTTTTCTAATAAGCATTGATAGCTTTTTCAGTAAATCATCAGCTTTATCATAACCTATATCAGAATTTATTTTTTTGAAATTTTCTATATGGAAATTTATAAGGGAGAACTTATACCCATAATTCTTAGATTTATTTAAAGCTTCATTGTATCTTTCTATAAGATAACGTCTAGTATATAGCTTAGTAAGACTGTCTACTGTTGATATATTTTTGTAGACTTCCTTTTGAGCCTTAATAAATTTATCTCTAGAGCTAATCTCGGATTCTAGATTCTTTATTTTATATCTTAAATATGATACCTCTTCAAATTTATTCATAACATTAGCAGAATAAGGATAGATATTAACAACTAAGTACTTCGAGTTCATTTCTGACAGAACGATTAGTTTTCCATCTATTTCCAAAGTAGTATCGTCAAATACTCTTAGATAATTGATTCTATTTTTTATTTCTAAGGCTATATCATTTCCAAAAACTTCAGTAAGCGTTTTATCTAGGTAGATATTTGAGCCTAAAATCTCGTATATGTTATCAGTTATATACTTTATTTTTTCATCCTTACCTACCAGCATAGTAGCATAAGCGTTCATTTTAGTTTTTGATACCGATATTTTGGAGTTATGCCTAGCTTTATCTTTTTTTACAGGTATTCCTGTGTAATGACCCAGTTCAATTATTTCATCATAATTAATTTTCGTTCCTATATAAGAGCTTATGCCCTTTGAGTAATTCACCTCAAATTTAATTATCCCATCCATATCTGGTGATTCCACAATAATTCTTTTCCTGTTTCTGCCAAAAACTTCCTGCTCATAGGTTATATCCATAAAATCATCTTTCGACTTAACATCAGGAAAGTACATATTAAATTTATTATTTTTATAAATAATATCTCCAGATTCAGCAAACGAAGCAATCATATAGAAGCTATCTTTAAGCGCAGTATCTAAGTCAAAAGTCATATCTACACCCCATATCTTTTCATTATAAAGCTACTAGGGATATATACCCTTAAAATTATTTTTATAATCAGATAATTTATAGCAAAAAAAAGGTACAATTCAAAAGATTGTTCTTCTGCTTTGTACCCTCATGTTGAATTTATATTACTTCATATCTTAATAAATATCTATAGTTTTTGACTCTACATTCCACTGTACATCAAATCCAAGGTCTGCCAAATCAGTAGTTCTAATATAATCTTCTTTAGTTTCAATTATAGTAGATAATAATTTAGATAATTGATTTACATTTAGATATGTTGTTCCATTAACATTTTTAACTTCAATTTTTCCTTCAGTAAAATCATTCCCTTTAAAATTTACATATGAACCATCAAGACTAATTGACAACGGCATTGGTGGCATTTCAGGCATCATCATTTCATTTAATTCTTCTTGATTAACTACTTTAACAGATGAAGGTAGAGAAATTTTTAAATCGCTTATTCTATTTGATACGCTGTTCATAGCAAGCGTTCCATTTCCCATAGGAGTTTTGATATCTAGAACTGCTTCTTGAGCGTATTTTGAATCTTCAAAAGTATCAACTTGGTAGTAACGGCTTCCTTTGATTGCTGCTTTTGCAGTATCCTTGTATGGAGTAACAAAAGCATCGTACATTGCTAGCATCTCTTGCTTTTCTTCTTCAGTCATTTTAAAGTCTGCTGGCATTAAGCTAGAAGGCATTTTATCCATGTTGTTGAAGATATATCTCATGTATGCATCTAATAAGTCAATCATTTTATCAGAATCTAAGTTAAGGGTATATTTATTTCCATCTTGTACCATACCCATGTCCATTCCTAAGTCGATTTCTTCCACAAATTTCATGATTTCGTCCATAAGTGAAGCACTTATTTCTACATTTTGCTCGTTTGTGATTTTCACATAATCTTCAGCAATTTCAATATCTTTTTGGCTAACCAACTTTACAAAAGCAACAAAAGCTTCTTTATTGATATATAAATCTGCGCCTTTAGTATACATTTTAATTTGAGGAATAGCTGGAGAATTTTCTAGAGCTTCTGTGTTTACCTCAATATATGTTACCATATCTTTCATGATACCTTTTGATTTAATATCCATTTTGTAATTGATTGCAAACCCATCAGTAGTTTTAAAATTAAGGCTAAGATCTTGTTCAGACTCTACGCCTTCCCACTGCATTATTTTTTTGTTTTCTTCCCAATATGCTTTTTCAACGCTAGTAAATCCCATAGTTGAAAGCATAATCATTAAAACTGCCATAACTAATGATATTCTTTTCATTTTTACACCTCTTTAGATTTGTTTTTTGTCATACTATCATAATTCTTACATAAATATCCAAAATTGTCTATAGTCACATTTCCCTATAAGCTTTGCTGTTATTCAATTAGGTAAAAATTCTTACCTTTTTAATTCTATTTTTATCCACATTTTCTATGATAAATTTTATGTTTTTATGTTGTATTATTTCTCCTGTTTTTGGAAGTCTTCCTATTTCTCCAATAATAAAGCCTCCTACAGATTCAAAATCCTCCGACTCTAGATTTATACCTAGCATGTCATTTAAATCAGAAAGTCTTGCTGCTCCATTTACAACATACTCATCTTCTTTTATAACTTCAATTTCCTCTTCAGTATCATCGTACTCATCGTCTATTTCACCGAAAATACTTTCTACAATATCCTCCATAGTAATTATTCCTGCCACTCCTCCGTATTCATCCAGAACAGTAGCCATATGGATTTTATTACCTTGCATCTGTTTGAAAAAATCAGATATCATTATAAATTCAAAAGTATTAAACGGAGCTCTCATATAGTCTCTCACATCAAAGTTAAGTCTGTCTGCTTCCCTATCTAAAAAGAACAAATCCTTTGCGTAAAGAACTCCAATAATATTATCTATCGTGTCTTCATAAATAGGTAGTCTAGAGAATTTCTCATTTTTAAATACCTGGATAATTTCATCGTAAGTATCCTCAACAGATATTGCTTTTATATCCATTCTCTGGATCATTACATCAGCTACCCTTAGGTCTCCAAACTCAAAAATATTATAAATCATTTCTTTTTCTTCGTGTTCTAGTACCCCTTCCTTACTAGACACATCTACTAAGGTCTTCAGTTCTTCTTCTGTAATAAACGGCTTTTTATCGTCAGGCTTTCCACCTAAAATTTTTATTATTAGATTAGTTATTCTAGTAAGTACAAATACTAGAGGAGAAAGTAATTTAACTAAAAAATCTATAATAGGAGTAATTCTAAGCGAAAATTTTTCAGAATGCTGAAGCGCTAAATTTTTTGGTGTTACTTCCCCAAAAATAAGGACTAAAATAGTCATTATTGCAGTAGCTATTCCTACTCCTCCGTTAGGGTAAAGCTTAATAGCAAGAGCTGTAGCAATAGACGATGCTCCTATGTTAACAACATTATTTCCAATCAATATAGTTCCTATTAATCTGTTTGGGTCATCTAAAAGTTTTTCAATTCTTCTAGCATTTTTCACATTTTCCTTAACCATGTGCTTAAGTCTAATTTTACTAAGCGATAGCAAAGCAGTTTCTGAAGCAGAAAAAAAAGCTGAACCAAAAAATTAAAACAATTAAAAATAACGCCTGCCAATAATCAATCGTATCCAAGTACGTTCACTCTCCTTAAATAATTAACTGTCAAAACATATGTATTTTTCAACAAAACCCTCTAGGCCTTGCTCTCTTATATATTCCCACTTAAACATAAAATATTCCTCTAAAAGATAGAACATTGTCAAAATAACTTTTACACTGTCTCTATCATAATCTATTGATACCTTGGTATTATGAAATTCTTCAAACAAAGCTTTCATTCCAAAACTAAAAAGCTCTTGATAATCACTTTCCAAATTCTCTAGCACTCTAATAATACCACAATGAACTTTATTTATATCTTTTTGTTTGTTCATAGCCTTATCAATATCAAAAGCCTCAGAGATTTCATCAATATTCTTATCCTGTAAAAAATAGCACAGCGGAACATCTTTATATTCTTTCTCAACAGCGCAGCAAAGATGATCATATATAATATGCCTTCTATCCATATTTAAAGCAGCTACAAGATTAAATAAATCATTTTTTTGCATATTATCTGGATAAAGCTCCAAGTTAGCAAGTGCTTTTGCACAAATCACATATTTTATTGAATCATTTCTGAAATTCCTTATCCAATTAAAATATTCTGTAGTATTAATCTCAAGTAGCTTTTGTTTATTTTTTAATACTTCTTCTATAAGCTTCTTCGCTTTCTCACTAACCTTACCGTATAACTCATCTGAAACTGTTTCTTTTTTCAAAAGTTGATTCATAATTAAAGCAAGTTCACAAACTTCTTCATCTGCTTGAGCCTTTGCTAGCAGATATACCATAAAAGTCTCTTCTAAAGTAATGTCTGAAAATCCAGCTTTCAAAACATTTTTAAACATATTTTCCCCCTAAAATAGTTAGTTTTGATATAATCAAAGTACATCAATATATTTTTCTATATATTCCTATTATAAAGGAGGTATCATGCTATGAAAAGCCTGCTAAATAAAATAAAGGGATTGATATATTCACAAGATGTCATTTCACTACTTGATTCTCATCATGAGATATTAAAAACTATAGCTCAATCTGAAGAATATAAGACAACTTTGATAGAAATGGAAAAAAATCTTGAGTTTTCATACTCAAAGCTAAAAAATCTATTTAACCCTTTGTTAAATTCGTACAATTATCCTGAATCTTCAAATTTTGAAAAGGATTTGTATGAGTATGTACTTGCCCTGTCATTTCCTGACAAATTTTCCTATGATAGCAAATTTCTTAATCTGTATAAATTTTTCATGTTAACTCTCAGAGAGCTTTATTCTCAAGAAAAAGATTTAGATTCAGAGTCAAATCTTTCAAAATACAAAGTAGAGCTTTTGGATGAAGATGTGTTTTCTCATCACGAATCTGCTTTAGAATACTCTACTTTTATACAGTCCTACTACAATCTATATGTATATGAAGCTATGAGACTTGGCCTTGAGTTCAAGGGTTTTAATACAATTGACCATGTAATCATGATTCATCACTTAGCCACTTTTATAGGTAAGCAAATGACTTCAAAGCATGTAGAAATAGATTTAGGGAAGGTTTCAGCTGCCTCAATGGGACATGATATAGGTAAGTTTGGCTGCATCGGAGACGAGGTTTCTAGAGTTCCTTATCTTCACTATTACTACACTGATAAATGGTTTAAGGATAACGCTATGCCTATGATAGGTCATATCGCTACAAATCATTCTGTTTGGGATATTGAACTTGAAAATCTTCCTATAGAATCCTTAGTTCTTATCTATTCCGATTTTAGAGTAAAAAATGATGCAAAAGGCAAAATGAATATTTTTTCTTTAGATGAATCATTCAATGTTATTCTAGAAAAACTAGATAATGTCGACGAGCAAAAAACTATCAGATATAAAAGGGCCTATGGAAAACTCAAAGACTTTGAAAACTATTTATTATCATTAAATATAGATATCCTAGACGAATCAAAGCCTAAAATAAGTTCCAAGCCTAAGCCTTACGCTTTATTATTTGACCAGGAAATCACTGATAACCTCAAATTTTATTCAATATCCAAAAATATAACCATAATGCACCTGCTTAGAAGTGAAGCTTCACTAACTCATTTGCTAGAATACGCAAGGACAGAGCGCAATCCTCTTAGGCTCAGAGAGTATATAGATGTCTTCAAGGAATACTCTACTCATCTTTCACAAAAGCAAAAGCTACTTATGATGAAATTCTTGTTTGATATGACAGTTCATCATGAAGAGGATATTCGAATAGAGTCAGCTACCTTTCTCGGTAAGCTCATATCGAATTTTGATGAAGAATATAGAAAAGAACTTCCTAAAAATGCTGTTATAGATAACCCAGAAACCAATGCTCTAGAATTATTTTCTCAGTATGCAACAAAGATGATAGAACCCAACATAAAGACTATTCCTATTCACAAAAAATGGCTTGGACTTTCTTTTGCATACTTCATCAAAACAATATCAATCTATATACCAGAAACACTAAGGCCTGACTTCGAGAATTCCTGTGCAAAACTGCTAACTAATCACGCAGGTGAAGAAAATCAAATCAAATATTTATTGCTTGCACTTATCAGCATAGAGCTAAGAAATGAAAATACCCTTAATGATGCTTTATTCTTAGCACTACATTCTATAAGAAGCGAAAACGAAGACATAAAAGCTCTAGCCTTGCTCCTATTAATCGGCTATAGACATAAAATCACAAAGGAAAGTGTGCTTTACTCAACAATAGAAGAAAGTCTTCAAAAAAATGCCGACGTTCTTGACAATATCTCATTTAATTATCTTTCTCTAGAGCTTTCTAAAGCTCTTGGAATCAATGATTTAGAATATCGTTATGAACAAGCTATGCAAAGCACTAAAAGTAGACTTTCAGAGATATTTTTAAGTAATCTAAAAAGCGCTACTTCATTTATTCAAAAAATCGTACACATTGATATTTTAAGAAAAAACGCCCTAGAAAATATCAATTATATGGGTGCGTATACAGCTATGCATTTTTGCAATATTTTAAAAGTCAGCGAAATAGAAATAGTAAGAACAAAAGCAGGTCATTCACTTATAGAGATTTTCCCTCACTTGAACATTGAGCAAAGAAACGATATAGCTATAGAGCTTATACGTTCACTTGAGATGCAAGACTATAAGTTTGCAAAGTTTATTCCTCATTATCTTGGAGAAATACTGCTTTACATCTCGCCAAAAGAGTTTGATGAAATTTTAGATGATTTTGAAATGAAAATCAAAACTTCAGAGTCGAACATTGTATTTTTAATCTTAAAAACTCTAGGAAGATATATTTCTTTGTATAGCAGATATTATGAAAACTATCCTCAAGAGAGTAAAAATTACAAAAGCTTATTCCGTATAGTAGGAATCCTTATGTGTGCTTTAGTTCACTATGAAAAGAAAGTAAGAAGAGCTGCTTTAGAAGTAATTTCAAAAGATATTTTCGATTGCTTGACTATAGACGAAACCCTAAAAGCATCTATATTTAAAAAAATGGCTAAAAAAATGCTAACCCTTCTTCCACCAAAAACTGACGATATAGGTCAGCTAAGCATCGGCTCCAGTATGAATAGAATATATAGATATATCTGCGAGTACGAGCTTGAAAATGGAGCTGTGGAGTATGAAAACAAAAAAAATATTGCATTCTTCCCTGGAACCTTTGATCCGTTTACGCTAGGTCATAAAAGCATAGCAAAAACTATTAGAGATATGGGACTCGAAGTCTATCTTTCTGTAGATGAATTTTCATGGTCAAAAAGAACTCAGCCTCACATGATAAGAAGAGAAATAGCTAGAATGGCTGTTGCTGATGAATTTGATATCTATCTTTATCCTAGCAGTATGCCTGTAAATATTGCTAATGACAAGGATGTAGATCATCTCGTAAATAATTTCCCTCATAAATCCGTTCACATGGTCACTGGAAAAGACGTAATCTACAATGCTTCAGCTTATAGAGGAGATTATAAAATCAGGGAGCTTCCTCACATCGTTTTTGAAAGAGAAGACATGCAACTTCCAAAAGATGCAAATGAACAAGAGGATTTCAAGCAATATCTAAAGAAACCATATACCTATGTTCAGCTAGATGATGCATTTACTCATATTAGCTCAACTCTTATAAGAAGCTGTATAGACCAAGACAAAGACATTTCAAACATGGTAGACCCTCTTTGCGAAAAGTATATCTACGACAAAGGATTATACAAAAAAGAGCCTCTATTTAAATCTGATGCTAAAGAAATAAATAGAAGAGTTGAAATCTACAAGCATCCGCCTAAAACTATAATAGCCAAGCTAGCTCAGAGCTTTACAGATGTAGATTTGGATAAGCTTTTCGCTTTCATAGATGATGAGAATACAAGATGCATAGCGCTTCTAAATGATCAATCTAGTGAAGTGCTAGGTTTTTCAGTATTCAAGTGGCTTCCATCAACTAGCATATATTCAAGATTTGAAGATAAAACTGTCTGTGACTTTATTAGAAATGTATATGTAGGTAGAATTGTGCATCTAGGCGGAATATTTGGAAATAAAGAAACAATGACTATACTATTTACAGAAACTCTGACATATTCACTAGGCAAGGACTACACCTTCATGATTTACTCAAATGAAACAATGTCTAGCGAAAATAAAACTTTAGAAGAAATTATAACGCTCAGTGGCTTTACTCATATTCAGAGTCGAAAATCTATCTACTATGTCAATATGAGCAACCCGTGTACTTTAAACTTGGACCTTGAAAACTTTATTAAAGAGCCGTTTCTAAATAACGATAAAATACAGTCTACTATTGAAATCACTAGAACAAATCTTCAGACTGCCATTGCAAAGCTCTATCCAGCAAATCTAATTATTCCTTTTGACAATAAGATGTTCAAGGAAAAATTAATTGCCAAGATTTGTGAGGAAAATCAAGTTCCACACACACCTACTGTACCAAGAAAATTAGGTGAAAAAATCTGTGTACCTTTTGGACACATACTTTCAAAGCTAATTATTCCTAATACCGTATCAAAATCGCTTCACACAGAAAAAATATTCAACAAAGATTTGAGTGGCTTTACTATTAGAGCTTATCCATTTTATCTATCTCTAGATAAACAGGTAAAAACCATCAAATCTTTTGCTAAAGAAGTAATCCTTGTGGATGATATTTTGAACAAAGGATATAGAATCAACGCTCTAGATCCAATACTAAAAAGACAGAATGTCAAAGTGTCTAAAGTAATTGTAGGCATATTAACAGGCAAAGGCAAAGAGCTTATGGAAATCCAAGGCAGAGATGTGGACAGTGCGTATTTTATTCCAAAATTAAACGTATGGTTTAACGAGGGAATCCTTTATCCGTTTATTAGCGGAGATGGAATTGAGGATGCTAACTTAATAGGTTCAATGATTCCATCTATTAACCTCATACTTCCATACACCTCTCCACACTATATTAAAGATACAAATGCTCATGATTTATATAACTTCTCTATGACTTGCCTTGAAAATGCTTATGCCATATTAAAGAGCTTAGAAGAAGTTTATGAAGAGCTGTTTGAGAGAAGATTCACAGTTTCTGCATTAAATGAGGTTTTGGTCTACCCTAGAGTAGTAGACTATGGCAACAACTTGGAATATTCAAAAAATCAAACTCCGTCATCATATGTACTCGATGATATAGAAAGGCTTAAACGACTTAAAAAAATGATACTAAAGTAGGTGACCTATGAAATATTTCAAAACTAATAGCAAAGTGTTATGCATTCAAAATGAAGCCATAGAAAAAGAGGTTCAAGGTTTATTGTCAGATTCTAAGTTAATTGAATTTCAGGATATCGAGGAGTCTGATAGCATCTATTATTTTACTATTCAGCCTAAAGGTGATTTTAGACGTTCATTCCTACTAGATAGCATAGGCTTAATGAATGCTGATAAAGAAGATATTTCTCTTCTTTATCAGCAAGAAGCTGGTGATATTCAAAATAATATAGATCCAAATTTTCTGAGCTTAATAAAAGCTCAAAGAGTGATGAGCATTAATTTATCTCATCCAAATTGGAAAGATTGCTTAGGGAATAATCCTCTTCCAACATCTAAACCTATACACCTTAACATAGTAGGTCTAGGAGATGTAGGCGGAACGCTCCTTACAGGACTGAAGCTTACAGGTGGTAACCATATCTCAACTATAGGCATCTACGATAAGGATGAAAACAAAATGCTTCGCTATGAGCAAGAGATGGAGCAAATCCACTTTGACGGTCTAAATATGCCAAAGGTTATTCGCCTAGATGAAAATGACATCTTTGATTGTGATGTGCTGGCATTTACAGTAGCTACTTTTATTCCTCCAGTTGGTAGTGAAATAAAGGATGTGAGAATGGCTCAGCTAGAACAAAACTCTAAAATACTAAAAATATATGCAAAAAAAGCTAGAGAAGCTAAGTTCAAAGGTCTTTTTGCTATTCTTTCTGATCCAGTAGACCAGCTATGTAGGGTTGCCTATGAACAAAGCAACACTGATGATTCTGGAACCAAAGATTACTTAGGCCTTGCAAGCGACCAAATCAAAGGCTATGGGCTTGGAGTTATGCATGCAAGAGCTGTATATCACGCTAAAAGAAATCCTGCTTTAGCTTCATACTTGGAAGAGGGAAGAGCCTATGGCCCTCACGGAAAAGGTCTAATCATAGCAAATAGCATAGATAATTACGATGAAGAAATAAGTGAGGAGCTTACTCAGCTTGCTCTGCACTCAAATTTAGATGTAAGAGCCACAGGCTTCAAGCCTTATATTGCACCTGCTCTGTCTTCAGGCTGTCTTAGCCTCCTAGCCACAATAAGAGGTGACTGGCATTATAGCTCAGTGTTTATAGATGGAAAATTCTTAGGATGTAAAAATAGACTCACTAAAAGCGGTGTCCAAATAGAAGCTTTAGCTTTGCCTGAAAAGCTAATAAACAAACTAGCTGTTACTTTTTCTGATTTATAATATAGACAACTGGTTAACCTAGGGGGAATAGAACAATGCTATATATATTTTCATCGGATTCACCTTCAATCCAGCTCTCAGAAATGATTAATGCTTTTTGTCATTCTTATTCTGACTTTAAATTTGTAACTTTAGATAATCTTCCTTCCCTGAAGCCAAATGACAAAGTCCTATTTGCTTGGGAAGCTGATATCTGTGGTGTTGATACCAGTATTTTAAAGCTCATTCACAAAGCATATCTAAGCTCACCTAAATTTTTTAGTGGCTGCAAAGGCTCTATCCTATGCTTTAGCAAGACAATTTTTTACACAAAATATTTTTCAAGCCATATAGCATTTCTAACAAATAATATGGGTCTAGAATTCATAGGAAAACCAATGGTAGAAGCTGTAGAAAGCTACAACAATTTCAAAAACAAACAAAGGCTGAACAATATATCTCTAAAACAGCTATGCCTTGAAGAATGCATGAATCTAGGCAAAAGGCTAAAAAATGACAAGCATGAATTACAGCAAAATCCTAAAATAACTGCAGTTCATGCTAGTCACATAGACAGGTCAAACACCTATGCTCTTATGAAGCTGATACTAGATAACCTATCTATTGAAAAAAGCATATTTTCATTAGCTGAGGAAAGAATAATGGACTGCAGAGGCTGTGACTTCGAGCAGTGTATGAATTTTTCTAATCATGGAGTATGCTATTACGAAGGGGATAAGCTAAAGGATATATTCAAATCTCTTGATTCATCACAAGCTCTGCTTGTTGCCTGTCCAAACTATAACGACTCTATGCCAGCAAACTATTTTGCCATGATTAACAGAATGACATATATTTATAGGCAAAAGGATTTTTCTGATAAATACCTCTACGCTATTATCGTATCTGCAAACTCAGGTTTCGATATGGTTGCAGGCCAGATAATATCAGCCTTTTGCTTTAATAAAGGATTTAGGCTAGCTCCTAACTTTGCTCTTATGGAGCAAGCAAATGAACCTCTTTCAATATTAAACCTTCCTCATATAAACCAAAGTATGAGTAAATATGCTAAAGATTTAGAAAAAAAACTCAAAGAAAATTAATAACCTTTTGTATTAAAGCTAATCATGTTTTTCAGTAGTCCTGTTATTTTAAGATAAAAATAAGCCTAGATTATCATCATATACAAATCTTAATATGATATATCTAGGCTTTTAATTGTAATAAATATTTTGTAATCAACAAGATTTATAGAACTCATTTGCAAGCTTTGATTATAGTATTGTGTAGAATTATTACTTTTTTTTATTTATTTTTCTTACTTATCAGAAATAGTCCTACTACTATAAGAAGCGCACTAAATACCAATTTATCATCGATATTTATAAAGCCAAGAAGCTTCTTGGCAAGATAGCCTCCTCCGATTATTATCAGTCCTATGCCTATAACCTTTGCGCTTTTATCGCTTCTATCATTATTATAGTCCCGAGCTTTGGTGTAGTTTGGCTCTGCTTTACTTGAGGCTGTATATTCCTCGCTTTGATTGTAATCTATTTCTTCAGCTGGTATTTCTTCACCTTCACTTTGCGGTTCTTTAGGATAACTCGGCGCATGATATGTTTGATTATGATAGGTTTCCATTCCATATGGTTTTTGCGGAATAACAATCCATGCTATAATATAGGCTAAAAAACCGAATCCTGAAAAAAATGAAACTGCCCAAATAATTCTTATGATAGTTGGGTCTATGTCTAGATACTCAGCCAGTCCAGCACATACTCCTCCTAATATTTTGTCTGAATTTGAACGATAAATCCTATTACCCATATAACTCATCTCCCGTTTTATATACGATTTAGTTTTATATATATTATAACAAAATATAAGTTTATGATTAACAATATTATTACACAAAAAACAAGTGTAAACAAAAGGCCAAAAATAAGGCATCCTTCATCTACACTTTTTATTGTGAATTCAACAATAACCCCATCAAACATTAGTATAGCTTTTTTGTGGGGTTATTTTTGATATTACACTCTGATTTTTTAATCAAATTTATTCAATTTTACTTTAAAGACTGGTATCTCTTTTCGATTATGCTCCAGTTTACAACATTCCACCAAGCATCAATATAATCTGGTCTTTTGTTCATATATTTAAGATAATATGCATGCTCCCAAACATCCAATCCAAAAATAACTTTCTTGCCTTCTGATATAGGATTATCTTGATTAGGAGTAGATACTATATCTATGCTGTTATCAGAATTTAGAACTAGCCAGCCCCAGCCACTACCAAATCTACCTACTGAAGCATCTTTAAACTTTGCTTTAAAGCTTTCAAAATCTCCAAATTTTTCATCTATCTTCTTAGCAAGCTCTCCTACAGGCTTTCTCTCTCCCTCTGGTGACATAATCTTCCAAAATAAATCATGATTATAGTGCCCTCCACCATTATTTCTAACAGCTGCTTTTATATCCTCTGGAAGCTTATCTAAAGATTTTAATATCTCTTCTATATCCATATTTTGAAATTCTGGATACTTTTCCAAAGCTTGATTTAGTTTATCTACATAAGCTTGATGATGTTTAGTATGGTGAATTTCCATAGTTTGTTTATCGATATGTGGCTCAAGTGCATCATAAGAATAGTTTAGTTCAGGTAATTTAAAAATCATAATTCATCTCTCCTCAAAATATCTAATATTTTATATATAAAGTTTTTTTGTTATCTGTTAATATAGATATCCATTTAGAGAAATGATAATCATTTTCTTTTGATATTTTTTATCTTTTATTTTGTATCTTTATCTTTTTTATTTTTAAATTATCCTTAATCAATTCAAATTCCATACTAAATTTTATGGTTTTGAACTATACTATCTCTTTTTTTTACTTAGATGCTCTTGGGCATATCTCTAGTTGCAACTATATCTATCCCTGTCCCAGCTACATCCTTAACTATAACATCGCCTAAAAGTACTGGAGCTTCTACTACTACAGAATTGATTTGAGTCATAACATCAAATATCAAGTTTTTAGGAATTGGCTCTGCTGTCTTTACAGGAACTAAAGCCAAAAATCCGTTTTCTACTCTTACAGTAGATGTAACCATTCTTCTTGGATCCTCTAATTCTTGAAGTGCATATTTTTTGCCTTTTGGGCAAGTATGTCCTTCAATGATATAACCATTTTCTGTTTCCTCTATCTGAAGCCTGCACCCCATAGGACAGGCTATACAAGTCAATTCACTATGCATGTTTTTCGCCCTCCACTTCCACAGTTATTTCTCCAGACAAATCTTTTATAAGCTCATTTTTAAGTACTATATTAATCATCTCTGAAGGTATCATATGCCTCATTTTCTTAGAAAGTATCTCTTTATTATCGCATTTTACTATAACTTTTGAATCTTTATATATTCCATCTACACGCATATAAAGATTTACATCCTCTTCGCTGTTTAATAGTATTTTGTGAGGCATAATATATCTTATTCCTTTATCGCTTTTTGTAGATACATAGCTGTCCTTATTTAGGCTCTGTCTTACATAATAGGCTGCATTTTTACCAGCTATTCGGCTTTCTTTTGTTACAAAATCTACTATATCGTGCACATGAAGAACATTACCACAAGCAAAAATTCCATCCACTTGAGTGTGCATTTTACTATCAACTATTGGACCATTAGTAATTTTATCAATTGCTATCCCTGCTTTTTGAGATAGCTCATTTTCTGGTATTAAGCCAACAGAAAGCAGTAAGGTGTCACATGAAATAAATTCCTCAGTGCCTTTTATAGGTCTTCTATTTTCATCAACCTTTGAAATTGTTACTCCATTTATTCTATCCTTTCCATGAATCTCGTGGATATTGTGAGATAGCATCAAAGGGATATCATAATCCTCAAGACATTGTGCTATGTTTCTATAAAGTCCACTAGAATATGGCATAATCTCAACAACAGCCTTTACCTTAGCTCCTTCGAGAGTCATTCTTCTCGCCATAATTAAACCTATATCTCCAGAGCCATATATAACTACTTCCTTGCCTACCATATAGCCTTCCATGTTTATAATTCTCTGAGCCATTCCTGCTGTATATACTCCAGCTGGTCTGTATCCATTAATTGCAATAGCTCCAGCAGTTCTTTCTCTGCACCCCATAGCAAGCACAACAGCACCTGCCCGTATTTCCATAATTCCTTGCTCTCCAAGTGCTATTATTTTTTTCTCATCATCTATATTCAAAACCATGGTGTTTAGCATTATTTCTATATCCGATTTTTTAGCCTGCTCTATAAATCTCTGTGCATATTCTGGTCCTGTTAATTCTTCTTTGAACTCATGAAGTCCAAATCCATTATGAATACACTGATTCAAGATGCCACCAAGTTCTCTGTCTCTTTCTATTATAAGGACTGAGTTTGCCCCGCATTTTTTTGCTTCTACAGCCGCTCCTAGTCCAGCTGGTCCTCCTCCTATTACGACTACTTCATACTTCATTACTTGTCACCGCCTTTAATCTTTGAGTCTACAAGGGCTGAACCGTGATTTTCCTTAACTAGCTCTTCTATAGGTATGTTTAGCTCTCTAGATAGAATCTCCATAACCCTAGGTGCACAAAATCCTCCCTGGCATCTTCCAGAGCCTGGTCTTACTCTTCGTTTTACTCCATCAAGAGTTCTAGCTCCTGCTGGTCTTTTTATAGCCTCAATTATTTCTCCTTCTGTTATACTCTCGCATCTACAGATTATCTTGGAGTATTTAGGATTTTGCTTTAGGATTTCCTTCTTTTCTTCAAGACTCATATGCTCAAATCCTAAAATAGCCTTTCTCTTAGGATTAAATGATGGATTCTCTTCTAATTCAAGTCCTTGCTCATTAAGTAGCTTCGCTACATACTTTGCAATAGCAGGTGAAGATGCTAACCCTGGCGAATCTATTCCTCCAACATTTATAAATCCCTTGGCATTTTTCGAAGGATAAATCACAAAATCTTTTTTATTACTAGATGCTCTCACTCCTGCGAAAACTCTTATGCTTTGATTTAGAGGAAGATTCGGTATTGATTTTCTTGATAGCTCATCAACTTTCTCAATTCCTGAGCTTGAAGTTGTCGTATCTTCAACACTATCAACATTATCTGCTGTTGGCCCTACTATTACATTTCCATGTACAGTCGGCGCCACTAATATCCCTTTGCCTACCTTAGTAGGTGCCTGAAATATAACCTTTGTAACATTATCTCCTGCATTTCTATCTAAAATTCTATATTCTCCTTTTCTAGGAAGAATTTCGAATTCATTGTCTCCTATAAGATTAGCAATTTTATCTGAATATAGACCTGCGGCATTTACTATGTATTTTGTTTTATATTCTGATTTTGATGTTGTTATTTTAAATCCTTCATCTAGTTTCTCTATAGACTCAACCATCTCACTTGTTTTTAGCTCTACATTATTTTCTATAGCATTTTCAATCAAAGCAAAGGTCATATTAAAAGGACATACTATTCCAGCACTACTACAATAAAGTGCTCCTATAACTTCTTTTGATAAATTCGGTTCAAGCTCTCTAGCTCTATCTCCATCTACTAGTTCCAAGCCTTCTACTTGGTTGTTTAGCCCTCTTTTGTATAAAACCTCAAGTTCCTTCATTTCTTCTTCATTAAATGCAACAACTAGCGAGCCTATTCTATCAAAAGAAACCTCTAGCTCTTCTGTAAGCTGAGAGTAAAGCTTGTTTCCCCATACATTTAGCTTAGCCTTTAAGCTGCCCTCATATGCATCATAGCCTCCGTGAACTATGGCACTATTTGCCTTGGTCGTCCCCTGACAAACCTCTATGTTTTTTTCTAAAACTAGAGTTTTAAGCTTATATCTAGATAGCTCTCTAGCAATGCTAGCTCCTACTACCCCTGCTCCTATTATTGTAACATCATACATCGTTACGCCTCCTAAACTATGTCCAAAATTCAAAAAATGGAGAAAAAGCCTAAGCTTTTCTCCATTTTCTAATAAGCTTTTGTTAATATATTTTATTCTTCAGTTTCCCAGTCCATAGCTCTCTTAACAGCTTTTTTCCAGCCATTGTACTTCTTGTTTCTTAAATCTTCTTCCATGCTAATTTCAAATTCTCTATCCACAGCCCATTTATCTTTAATCTCATCTTGGTCTTTCCAGAATCCTACTGCAAGGCCAGCAAGATATGCTGCTCCAAGAGCAGTAGTTTCAAGAACTTGAGGTCTTCTAACTGGTACGTTTAAGATATCAGATTGGAAGCTCATAAGGAAATTATTAGCAGCAGCGCCACCATCTACCTTCAATGCTTTAAGAGTTATTCCAGAATCCTCTTGCATTGCTTCTAAAACATCTTTTGTTTGATAAGCTATAGACTCTAGAGTTGCTCTTACGATATGCTCTCTCTTTGAACCTCTTGTAAGTCCAAGTATTGCTCCTCTTGCATACATATCCCAGTACGGTGCTCCGAGTCCTGTAAACGCAGGAACTACATAAACTCCATTTGTATCTTCAACTAAATTTGCATAATACTCTGATTGAGCTGAATCATATACTAGCTTTAGTTCATCTCTAAGCCATTGAATAGATGCTCCAGCGATAAATATACTTCCCTCAAGAGCGTACTCAACTTTATCTCCTATTCCCCAAGCTATAGTTGTAAGCAAGCCGTTCTTAGATTCAATTGGCTTTTCACCTGTATTCATAAGCATAAAGCATCCTGTTCCATATGTGTTCTTTGCCATTCCTGGTTCAAAACACGCCTGTCCAAATAATGCCGCTTGCTGGTCTCCAGCATCTCCTGCTATAGGAATTTCTGCTCCACCAAAAGTTTGTGGGTCAGTATGTCCATATACACAGCTAGAAGGTTTTACTTCAGGAAGCATTGATTTAGGAATCCCTAATTCACTTAAAATTTCATCATCCCACTTTAATTCTTTGATATTATATAACAAGGTTCTAGAAGCATTAGAATAATCAGTTACGTGAACCTTTCCTCTTGTAAGATTCCAAATTAGCCAAGTGTCTATATTTCCAAATAGAAGTTCTCCATTTTCAGCTTTTTCTCTGGCTCCTTCTACATTGTCAAGTATCCACTTAACCTTTGTTCCTGAGAAGTATGCATCCACAACAAGACCCGTCTTTTCTTTAATTGAAGCTTCTAAGCCTTTTGCTTTTAGTTCATCACATATAGCAGCAGTTCTTCTACATTGCCATACGATAGCGTTATATATAGGCTTTCCTGTATTCTTATCCCAAACTACTGTAGTCTCTCTTTGGTTTGTTATTCCTATAGCTGCTACCTCTTCTGGTCTAACTCCTGTTTTTTCAAGAACCTCTCTAGCTACACCACTTTGAGTTCCCCATATTTCCATGGCATCGTGCTCTACCCATCCAGCCTTTGGATAAATCTGAGTAAACTCCTTTTGAGATGTTCCGACTATCATACCGTCTTTATCAAATACTATTGCTCTAGAGCTAGTTGTACCTTGATCTAATGCAAGTATGTAATTTTTCATAAATATCCTCCTAATTATTCTCTTATTTTGATATATATTCAAAAATCATAAACCTAATCGCATTTATTAAAATATCATAGCAAAAGTCAAAGCTCCTAGTACTCCACCAATTATCGGTCCTACAACTGGCACCCAAGCATATCCCCAGTCACTATCACCCTTTCCAGCTATTGGAAGTATCGCATGTGCTATTCTTGGTCCCAAATCTCTTGCTGGATTAATAGCATAACCTGTTGGTCCTCCAAATGAAAGCCCCAGTCCCAATATCAAAAGTCCAATTATAAAAGGATTCATACCATCAGCTATATTGTTTGTTCCAATAAACAGTATTGCAAAAACTAATATAAAAGTTCCTATTGCTTCTGTCAAAAGGTTTGCAGGAAGATTTCTAATAGCTGGTCCTGTTGAAAACACTGCTAGCTTTGCTCCCTTATCTTCTGTTTTCTCCCAGTGAGGATAATAAGCTGCCCATACTATAGTCGATCCTAAAAATGCTCCTATAAACTGTGCCAAAATATAAGATGGAACGCTCGCCCAAGGGAACTCTCCTATAGTAGCCAATGCTATGGTTACTGCTGGATTAAGATGAGCACCACTTATATTTCCTGATGCATAAATTCCAAGCATTACGCCTATACCCCAGGCCCAAGTAATAACTATCCAGCCTGCATTTTCGGCTTTTGAATCCTTAAGTACACATCCTGCAACTACTCCACTACCAAAAAGTAAAATACATGCTGTTCCAATTACTTCTGCTAAAAACGGTGAAATCATAGTAAAACCCCCTTTAAATTGTTAGTCCTATTTTCAAAAAACAAAAAAAGGAGAATCGTGAAATTTCACGACTCTCCCATCTCCTGTCATTGAAAATAAATTTTATATGGACTTGTTGTAATTATATTATCCTAGGTTTTAAATTTTGTCAAACGTTTTCCTAAATTTTTTTAATTATTTTAAATATTCTAAATATTAATCTAGACAAAAGATATTGATATCAATAACCTATAGATTTCACTTTCTTTACTCTATATATCCCATAGAGATTCTTTGCTCGTAGATACAGCTATTCCTCCACTTTTTAATACATCCATAATATCTTCTTTTGATTCAATAAGTCCTCCTGCTATTATTGGAATTTCAGGTATTTCTGACTTAATCCTTTTAATAACTCTAGGAATTATTCCAGGCATAATCTCTACTGCGTCAGGACGAATTTTTTTTATCTGCTGGATATTGGTTTCTATAGAAAGTGAATCTAATACAAATAATCTTTGTATTACCCTTACATCCGATTCCATAGCTTTTTTTATCATGCTTGATTTTGTCGTTATTATTCCACATTCATTTTTATATTGGGAAACTAAATAATCTATAACTATAGGATTTGATGCAAATCCTGTTATCATGTCTACATGGATAAATGGAATTTTATCGTGTTTTTTCAAAGTTTCAATTATATTTCTTATTCCTAAAATATCCGCATTTAAAATAAATACTATTTTATTATCTGTTTCTATTACCTTCCTCAATCCTTGCTCGTTTTTTATAGCAGGTATTACAGGAGTATTTTCCAAAATATTTGTCAGCTGTCTCTTACTTACCATAATTTCCCCTCCAATCATCCGCGATTATAACATAAATGTTTATTCCTGAAAAGCTATTTTAATTTTCTAAAAATTGTATTTCATTTATTATTTTTGGGTATAATAGCCTCAGGGGTGGATTATGAAAAATAAACTAAAACACGCAATTATAAGATTTATACTATACTTAGTCATCATTCTTTCTCTGTTTGCCATTGTATTTTCAATATCATTTTATACCTCCTATAAAATGTTTTTTGTCCCTCATAACGATGTTCATCTTAATGGAGCAAAAAATCTTTTAAAAGAGCTTCCTTTACTTCCAAAAGAATCAGATGAACCTTCAAGTGACAAAATACAAAATTACACAGAAAATCCAGATGAGGCGCAGGTTGCTCCTGAGTATATTATAAATCCATAATAAAAGACAGTGTATATTTTCGGATGATAGATCCTTAGTTTACACTGTCTTTTATTGCTATTAAAACAACTGCTTTTTCACCATAACTAGCGCAGCTAAAAAAGACATCACTGATGCTATAAAAATAATAATCCAAAAGCCCATTGGGTTGGCAGCAAAAGGCACTGGCACGTTCATTCCAAATAAGCTTGCGATAATAGTTGGTATAGCCATAACTATAGTAATAGATGTAAGCACTTTCATCACTATGTTTAGGTTATTTGAAATCACAGAAGCAAAGGCATCCATAGTACCGCTTAGTATATTGCTATAGATATTTGCCATTTCTATAGCCTGTTTGTTTTCTATGATTACATCTTCTAGTAATTCTTTATCATCTGGATACTTTTTAACTGCATCGAGCCTTAGCATCTTCTCAAACACCATTTCATTTGCTCTTAAGGACGTCGTAAAGTAAACCAAGGATTTTTCTAAAGATAATAGCTGAATAAGCTCTTTATTCTTCATCGATTTGTGAAGCTCTCTTTCTACTTGGACACTCACTCTATCAATTTGCTTTAGATAAAGCAAGAAATAAGTAGCTACTTTGTACATGATTTGAAGTATAATTCTAGTTTTTTTGTAAGTATAAAAGCCTTTCATTCGTCCTTTTATAAGGTCAGTAAGAATCTTTACATCTTTAGTACATATGCTTATAATAGCTTCCTTTGCAATAATTATACCTATAGGAATAGTTCCATAAAGCCTACCACTAGGGTCTTCCTGAGGAACTGGGACGTCAATTATAAACAGGGTGCTTTCATCCTCAACATCTATACGAGGGCTTTCCTCCTCATCAAGTGCTGCTTTCATGTGGCTCTCATCTACGTTGTATCTGAGCCTTACGGTTTCTATTTCCTCTGGGGTAGGACTAACCATATATATCCATGCGCCATCTTCCATTTCATCTATCTCGCCAGTCACATCATCTATAGTTTTAAAAATTCTAAGCATCAGCGCACTCCTTTCTAGTTCTTACATTCTAAGTGTAGCCTTGATTCTATGTGGATTTAATAATAAATCAATCGCATCGTCGATATTATTAGTTATGATATCCGCTGCAAAAATAGCTTTTACTGCGCATCCCTCATCTCCTATTACTGCAACAGATAATATGCTTTCCTCAAACATCTCTACATCGTTGTTTCCATTTCCTATAGTCATAGTCAGCTTTGAATCTATGTTATTCACGATTTCTCTTTTGCTAAGAGCTGCGTTATCCACATCAAAAATCTCTAAAGTAACAGGCATATCCTTGCACTGCTCAGCAGCCTGATGATAAGTATCTGCCGTCAAAATATATACGTTTATTCCCATCTCATGTACTCTTTGGATTTTTTCTCTAATGCCATTTTTAATGTTGCCATCATAGGCTATCGTACCATTAAAATCAAGTACAAGATTTTCTATATTCATCTTCCCTTTACCTGGAATGTCTATACTTACCATAAATAACTCCTCCTTAATTCATCTCAAATCTATTACAAATCGTACTAACTCCTATTATTTAACCAATCAATCAGGTGCTCTATTACTTCATCCTTATTGATTTCATTGAGCATCTCATGTCTTGCTCCTTCATAGAGTCTGAGAGTAACATCCTCTATGCCTAGTTTGTCTTTGTAAAGACTATACATATATTTTACCCCATCACTATAATTTCCAACAGGGTCTTCTTCCCCTGAGAATAAATATATCTTAAGTGACTTAGGAATAGCTTTCATATTTGCTTCATTAAAATTTTCTATTATCCCTCTAAACATATAGTAATATGCTGAAGAAGTAAAGATAAAACCCAAATCTGCTTTACTTGCGAAATCTTCTCCTACTTTGTTGTCTCTAGATAACCACTCAGCCCCAGTAATAACCTTATCTATTCTTTTATTAAATAGCTTTTTAGTGGTCTTTTCTATATAATAAGCCTTTCTTTTCGGTCCAAAAATGCTCATAGAAATTCTAGCAAGCCTTGCTCCTGCTCTACTTGATGCTACTTGGTCAAATCCTCCCGTCCCAGAAAAAATAGCACCTGAAAGAAGATTCGCATAAAGCTGAACATATCTTACGCTCAAAAAAGAGCCCATAGAATGTCCCAGCAAAAATATCGGCAGATTTGGATGCTGTTTCACAATAATATCAGTGAGGCTTTTCATATCTCTCACCATAAGTAAAAATCCATCACCCTTGCCCATATATCCATACTCCATAGCTGCTGTTTTGCCATGCCCTCTATGGTCATTTGCATAAACTACATATCCATTTTGTGCTAATTTTTCAGCTACATAACTATATCTTAGAGCCTTCTCGCACATTCCATGAGCTATCTGGATAACTCCTTTTGGTTTTTCAGGAACCCAGCTATAATAGTATACCTTGATGTCTCCTTGACTATCAAAATAGCCTTCACTAAACTTCATAACACTCAATCTCCTTTTTATAAAGCCAACAAACATCATATAAGAATCGATACTCATGCTATGATATGATATACTCAAATTACCATTAAATTAAACAAAATAATCTAGGAGGTAACAATGTCTCTTAAATTTATTGCTTCTGAATCATCACGCTATATGCAGTGGGACGAGCTAAGTAACCTCGGAATCAAGCACTGCTTTACAACATATCCAGAAGATATGGGAGTAAAAACAAACAATGATAAATCAAACCTAATTCAAAACTATGATAAAGCAAAAGCATTTGCTAAGCTAAACTCAAAGCAAACCTACTTTGCACAGCAAATCCACGACAAAAACATAGGAATAATAAACTCCTTAACGGATGGAACTAAATTTTTCCTAGGCAGATATCTAGATAATACAGATGGACTTATAACAAGCATAACTGATATTACCTTGATAACTCAGTATGCAGACTGCACACCCATAACCTTGTGGGATACTAAAAATAAAGTTTTAGCTTCTGTTCACTCAGGCTGGAAAGGCACATCACTAAAAATAATCGAATCAGCAATAACTGATATGATTTCAAACTATGATTCAAAGCCATCAGATATTCACTGCTTTATCTGGCCATCTATAGGATATGATGATTTTGAGGTAGATGAGGATGTAGCTAAAATATTTCGTAATGCATTTAGTTTTGCTGATGAAGTAATCTCTAAAAAAGCTAACAAATATCATATTGATTTGGTATCTATAATTCAAAGAGTTGCCCTTGATAACAACCTCTTAAAAGAGCATATCTACCTGAGCAACCTATCTACTTTTTCTGATATGAGATTTCATTCCTACAGAAGAGATAAAGAAAGCTCTGGCAGAATGGCTCTACTTATGGAAATTTAGCTTATTCTTTATCAGCTGGAACAACAGCCTTAATTTGCTCTACTACTTTCCAGGCATGCTCTAGATTATTTGATTTAATATAATCATCTAGTTGATTTTTTGTTTCAAAATCTAAAGCTACCATATCGTCATCTTTTTCATACTTTAATTTCCAAGGCATAATTAAGCTCTCCTTTTGCTATAATATAAATGTTATGTATATTTTAACACTTTTAAACTTTTATTCCTATATCATAAACTAAGCATTTGAATCTCATTTTGTAATCTCTATGTAAATTGTAATTTTGAAGATTCTGTGTTAATATATCATTAAGATACTACGTTTGCAACCGGGGATGTAATGGTTTCGACGGGGTCTTGAAGGTACGGGTAGCGAGTCGTGTAACTCCTCTTTATCACGTAAAACTATGGGGAACTTAAATTAAACGCAAACGAAAATTACGCTTTAGCGGCTTAGTTGCTGCTCGTTTTCACCGAGATTCCTACGACTTGGATGAAAACGTCAGATAGTAGGGCACTGCTTTGTGGATATCTGGACATAAAGTAGAATAATTCAGATGTAGCTGATAGGGAGCTTAGTTGTTGGGGCGCCCAGTAAGCGAAATTCAAATTCAGCAACTACACTCGTAGAAGCTTTTATTGAATGGATTTCGGACAGGAGTTCGATTCTCCTCATCTCCACCAATATGAAGAACAAACATAAAGCCTTGCAAATGCAAGGCTTTTGTTATTTTTTTGGAGAAACTTCAGTTTTCTTTATTTCATTTAACACATAATCGAGTTCTTTATTTCTTGCGGCTACAATATCCGGTTCGGTTCCCGATTCAAAGTTAGAGCTTCCATCATCATTGAATCCGTATGCGCACTGTATCTGATAGATGAATCCACTGTTTGGAAATGGGAAATACAGATATCCGATTCCACCTGTTCCATCTCCAGCTGCAGGGCTTCCTACAATAGTAGCAAATTTAGTATATTTTACATAATGAGCAAACAAATCCGCTGAAGAAAAACATTTATTATCTATTAGAAGATATATTTTTCCATTGAAGCTGTTTTCCTTTTTTGCTTCTATCTTATCCTTTATCTTGAGATAATATTTCAATTTAGAAATATCTTCTTGATTGATATTATCCATGGTTTTTGGCAGGCTTTGGACTTCTTCAAACTCCAAATTCTCAAATCCTGGCGCACCTTTAGTCGCTTTTCCTTCTAATGCCTCGTCTTTTACAATCTTAGCAATTTCAGTATCTCTATATCCTACATAAAACTCCATATAAAGATCCGTAGATGTCAATTCACTCATTAAATCATGCCATGGTTCGATTTTGCCCCCAGTATTTCCTAATATATCTATAATCAAGTAATCGTAATCTTTTATTTCTTCAATAAAATAACTCATAGGTATTTTATAGGAATCGTTTATAGAAAATGTCGGGAATTTTATATATGCTGTCTTCCCTTCTTCCAAAATCTTCATTGTCGGAATTCCATTTGCAGAATTAGAAAGCGAAGAAGTAAAAAAATCATTTTTATAATTACTGATGCCTGCTGATTTGTTGAGCATTTTATTTAGACTTTCATTTTTTTCTATTGTTATAGTTTCATATCTCATTTTGCGAGATTCAAGTTTCTCAGAATACAAAGAAGTCTTGTTTGTTAATATTTCTTTAGGCTCCATTAAACGGGTGTGTCTATTTTTATTAGGCAATACATCTTTGGAAACTTCATATAGATTTCTGACTGTATACTCACCTTTGTTTTTCTTATATAGTTTATTTTTAAAATCCTCAATATCAAAATTGAAAACCCTCTGGTCTACTATATAGTCAGTTCCAGTATTTTTAATTGCTTCTACCAAAACATCAAGGTCTTCTTTTATCTGGTCAGAAGAAATTTCTTGTACATTCACATCATTAATTCTCATTTCTAACTCTTTATTAGAAAACAAAAAGGTTGAGGATATAATAATACTAATTATAGTTACAATAATAATTATGTAAAATATGTATTTTTTCTTAATCATATTTTCTCCCCCTATCATTAATTTTATAAATAATTTGAGTTAGATATTAAAGCAAAAATATATGATACATTCATAGATTCTCTACTCGCTTTTTTAAATACCTCAAGTTCTTTACAAGTTTCTTTATAAAAGATTATTTTTATAAAAATGCGAGTTAGAAAAAGAGTTCAATTCTCATCATTCATATAATTTATAACTAATTACTATAATTGTTTCTTTATAGTAATTTATATACCTATAAAAAATGCTAGACTATATTTAAGTTTTAAAAATCTATTAGTGGAGTTAATTATGATTAAATGGATTATGATGAGTTTGTCAGCTATTTTGTTTTTTAAAATGTCTATATTATTAATTTCTCCAAAACTGTTTAATAAATTTGCGAATTTATTTGGAGAGAAAACAAAAATACAAAATAAAAATTTGAAATTTTTTGTATCAATATTAGCTGGTTTACTGTTGGCATTAGGATTATTTTGGGCAGCTCTTTTAACCTCAATTTGATAAAAAAGAAAGTGTTTTATTATGAATAAACTAATTAAAAAAATTATAGTTATTATTGTTGTTTTTATTGTTTTCTCTAGTATATTTTATTTTTCATATGCAAAACATAAGATACGTTCTGATATAGCTTTACATGCTGTTCATAGTTTTCTAAAGAAAACAGATGATTTTCAGTATATTGAAGACTCTTGGTCTGGTAGAGATAAAGTTTGGGGTGATAGATATACTGCTGGGGTTAAATTTGTTGATGAAGAATCAACAGTATATGATTTCAAATATTTCTGGGAATATCAAAGCATAGTTGGGCCTCCAGATATAATAGTCAATGGTGAATCACCAAAAGATGATATGATCCCAAAACACTTTAAAAATTTTAAAGAAGCTCAGGCTAAATCTTATGAAACAGATGATAACAAAGATGACATTTTATATAAATATACTTTTGACGATTACTATAAAGAAGTTAAATTAAAAGGCTTGGTTTTAGAAATATTCAATTTAAATTAAATCTAAAATAAAAAATCCTGTCGAAAAACAACTCTCTTAAAAATATAACTAATTATGTTTATACAAAACAAAGATAGGAGAATAATTTTATGGTAAATCAAGAAGGCATAAAGTTTATTATATTTTTACTTTTTTTTATAATATTAATACCTTTAATTATAAGTTTTATATATATCTATAAAACAACTGATGTTTATTATAAAGCAAAAAAAATATTAAAAAATAAGGTAGATAATCCTGTGTTAAGAAAAATGATAGTCTTTTGTGTATACATAACTATCCTTTTATTCGCTAGACTTTTACTCAATATAATTTTCAACTTTTTTTGGCATAGTTAATATAGTTTATCTAAAACCATATAGGGTATTTATATATATATAACTTTTTTATAAGTTATTTTTTATGCTTGCACATTTTGTAGTTTCTTATGTTATAAAAAGGAGGATTACAAATGTCTGAAATTAAATTTCCATCATCAGAGGAAATTAATGTACAGCAGCTAAATAATCGACCTGGTAGAGAATATAACAAGATACACTTAAATATATAAACAACCTCGGAGTTACAAGTTTAGGTATAGAAGGCGATATATCCGACCCTAAGTTTTGTAAAGCTAGTATCAAAAAAGTAATAGATAAATTTCATCAGATTGATATTTTAGTAAACAACGCTGCTGAGCAACATCCACAAAAAAGTATACTAGATATTAGCGATGAGCAACTAGAACAAACGTTTAAAACCAATATTTTTTCTATGTTTTATTTAGTAAAAGAAATTCTCCCACACATGAAAGAAGGAAGTAGCATAATAAATACTTCATCTATAACTGCATTTGAAGGTAATCCTGTTCTTTTAGATTATTCTTCTACAAAAGGTGCTATTTCTTCATTTACTAGATCTCTTGCTATAAACCTTTCTGATAAAAAAATAAGAGTAAATCAAGTGGCTCCTGGTCCTATATGGACTCCACTTACCCCATCTACATTTAGTAAAGACCATGTAGATAATTTTGGAGCAGACACTCTTTTCAAAAGGCCAGGTCAACCTCTTGAGCTTGCAGAAGCTTATGTGTTTTTAGCTTGGGAGCATGCATCTAGCTTTATAACTGGTCAAACGATTCATATAAATGGGGGAAAAATAGTTAACGGATAGTTAATAAATTTATCACTAGTAAAACTCATCATAGAAATAGCATATCCTTTACCCATAAAGCAATTAATTTTGCTCTATGGGTATTTTAAAATATGTTTATCTTAATAATATCCACAAATATTCAAGCATAATCAATCCTTTTTAATCAATGGAAAGTACAATCTTTCCAGGTGATTTTTTGCTCATTATTTGCTCATGGGCTAACTTTGCATTTTCCAGATTAAATACATCTCCCATTTTTGGTTTTAATAATCCCGATTTTAGTAAAGCTTCAACAGCATATAAACTTTCATTGTATTCTTTCGGTCGTACATTCCACAGAGCTAAGCCTAAAATATCTGCTTCTTTAATCATAGCTAGTCTAGGATTAATCTCTATATTCCCACGGTTCCCAACAACTACAATCCGACCATACTGAGCAACTATTTTCAAGTCTGTTTCTAAATTAATATTTGCCAAAAATTCTATAATCACATCTGGCCCTTTATTCTTAGTTATAGACATTATTTCTTCTTTATTATTTTCATTAACATGGTCAATTGCATAATCAGCTCCTGAAGTAACTATAAATTTTTTTCCATCATCTGAGCTTGCTGTGCCTATTACTATAGCTCCTATTCCTTTAGCCATTTGAACTGCTAAAGAACCTACCCCTCCACTTGCTCCATGTATTAATACTGTTTCTCCTGGTTTTATTTTTGCTCTATGAAACAACGCTCTATACGCTGTTAAAGCTGGTATTCCAAGAGAAGCACCTTCCTCATATGATATTGAATCCGGTAACTTATGAACTACACTTGCATCACAAACAACTTTTTGGGCGTATGTTCCTGTGTTTCTATTCGCAAGTAAAGCAGCAACAAAAACCCTATCCCCAACCATTATATTATTTACATCTTCACCAATTTCATCTACAACTCCAGCTCCATCAAAGCCAGGAATATAGGGTAAATTAGGAATAAAAAACGAATAAGTCCCAGTTCTTATATATGCCTCATTCGGATTGACTCCAGCCGCAAATAACCGCACCCTAACTTCATTTTTATTAGGACTAGGTTCAGCAACCTCTTTATACTTTAGAACTTCTGGCCCACCAAATTCAGATATTTCTATCGCTTTCATCCGATTACCTCCTATGCACTAGTTGGATTTTAAATCTTATTAGTAAAATCTAATTATTCATCCACACATATGTCTCCTATAGAATAAAGAGCTACTTTTCCACTTAATTTAACCCTATCTCCGTTAAATTCACAATACACTGTTCCCCCACGCTCTGAAACCTGTCTCGCTACCATTTTATCAAGTCCTATCTTCTCTCTCCAATAAGGAATAAGGCTGCAATACATCGATCCACATACTGGGTCTTCATTAATATTTATCTTAGGCCAAAATGCTCTAGCCACAAAATCGTAATTATCACTTTTTGCTGTAACAAAAGCTGATAGCCCTTCTGGAATTTCTTTAAGTTTTGCAAAATCAGGTTTTAAAGTAGTTACAGTATCTTCTGAATCAAAAATAAATATTAAATCTCTATGAGTTTTCAAAACCTCAGTTGGCTGAGCTCCTAAAGCTTCAATCATTAAATCTGTCAAATTATATTTTTCAGGTATTAATGTTGGAAAATCCATTTCATACAAATCATTTTTTTTAGTTACAATAAGATGATAATTTTTCATTATAGTATTAAAATGGATTACATTTGAATCAGTTTCATAAAATCTAAATAAGATATATGCGGTTGCAAGAGTTGCATGTCCACAAAGGTCAATTTCTCCATCAGGTGTAAACCACCTTAGTGAATAATTATCTCCTTCTTTAACTGCAAAAGCCGTCTCTGACAAATTATTTTCTTTCGCTATTTTATTCATCTTTTCTTCCGAAATCCATTGCTCAAGTATACAAACTCCAGCTGGATTCCCTTCAAATATGTTGTCTGCAAATGCATCAGCTACATAATATTTCAGCATAATTATCCTCCTTTTCTACATATGTGCTATAGCATCTATTTCAACTA
The DNA here is from genome assembly GCF_000196455.1 of Acetoanaerobium sticklandii. Taxonomy (NCBI): domain Bacteria; kingdom Bacillati; phylum Bacillota; class Clostridia; order Peptostreptococcales; family Filifactoraceae; genus Acetoanaerobium; species Acetoanaerobium sticklandii. Next base: position 2,096,262 of record NC_014614.1, read on the forward strand.
AAGCGCCTAATGGTATTTTGATTTGATTTTTTTCATATTAAATCTCCTCTCTGATATTTTTTACTTGTTTTCTTTTTTTATTTTAGATGTTAAACTCAATATAAATAATAAGAAACAAATATGCAAGTACGCACATTTTTGTGCCTTATTTGGAGGATATAATGAAAAAAATCGAACATGAAGAAATTGTCTCAAGTCGCAACTGTGTAATGATACATGCCATGGATATCTTAGGAGGAAAATGGAGATTGCCCATATTATGGAAACTCTATCAAAATAAAACAATGCGCTATAATGAACTCAAAAGAAGCTTAGTTGGCATTACAAATATAATGCTTACGAGATCTCTTCAAAGTTTAGAAGAAAATGGACTTGTAAATAGAGTTGAGTTAAATCAAATTCCTCCAAAAGTGGAGTATTCATTAACCGAAAACTGCATAGAGCTTGTTCCAGCATTAGAAACAATTTATAATTGGGGACGTGATAGAATGATTGGTCAAAGTGAATAAGAATAGAACACTAAACGATTGCTTATATGTCACTAAAATACATTTTGTATCTATAATAAAAATTCAAACCTAAAAATGGCTGCCTATAAAGACAGCCATTTTTTTGAAATATGTTCTATAGTCTTGTGTATGAAAAAAATTGTTCTATAATATAATTAGTTTTACCCTCATATATCCTATATTAATTTCATCGCTACAATCTTCATATAAATTATATCGTTCTTGAAAATCTATTGGATGTTGATATGAACATCTAGCTTATTCCATAAAATAAATTATAGCTTCCCCCCCACCCCTTTAAACTTCTCCACAAAAGCAGCTATCTTTTGAAATACGCTCTGCTTTTTTGTTAGATATTCAGGGTTAAGAGGACTCATTTTAGGTAGGATTTCATTTAGCTCTGTTCCATTTTCACTTGCGTATTCTCTTTTTAATGAGCTTAATATATATCTTCTAGCCGCATCCTCATTGAGCTTCTCTGAGATTATCAATTCTTCTGCTTCACGCTGTTGCTCTGCCTGGGCAAATGTAAAGAATTCATCTATGATGCTAGCCTTATCCTTGATTTTGTCTAGGTCTGTTTGATTTATAAAGTCAACTACTAGGCTTTCTTTCGCACGGTTTCCCACACTAGAACGAATGAGTCTACGCACATCCTCAACTAGGGCTTCCTTATCCTTTGATTTCTTGTTGTGCTCAAATATAAGCTCTAGAATATAATCCAAATTGATTTCTTGGGATTTAAGTAGGTCTACTTCAAACACCACATCATCCCAATCAATAGTAGATTCTTCTATTTTCGCTCCAGCTTTTTGCATTCTTAGCCAGTCACGTATATCATTGTAGGTAGAACGGTAATCTTGGATGGTTCTTTCGCTTGGAACTTCTATTTCTTTCATAGTCTGTATTTCTTCATCGCTTAAATAATAAGTAGCTTTAAATTGTTCTACTTGCTCTTCATCAGCAATATCAAGCTGCTGTATAGCTTTTAAAGCTGTGAATTCATCGTAGTTTTGCAGGATGTTTTCAACTCTTAGGTATTCTCCAAATAGCTTAGCAAAATCTTTTTTATCCTTTTCCGTAACTATATTATCTATATCTGGGAATCTCTCACTTAATTCCTTTACTACATCTACATATCCTCTACGAGCATCTCCAGTTGCTACATCAGTAAAGCCCTGCATATATTCCGTATAGCTTTTTTCTAGAACTACATTTTTGGTATTTTTATCTCCAAATAAAGTAATAGCATCTATAGTTGCTTTTTCTAAATCTCTAAATGTGATGATATTGCCAAAGGTTTTGGTCGAATCATATATACGGTTGGTCCTAGAATATGCTTGGATAAGTCCATGATACCTAAGATTTTTGTCCACAAATAAAGTATTTAAAGTAGGAGCATCAAATCCTGTCAGAAACATCCCCACAACAATTAGTAAATCAATTTCTTTTTCCTTTACTCTTTTGGCTAAATCTCTATAGTAATTTTGAAACTCACTACTTTCTACGCTGTAGTTTGTTTTGAACATAGCATTATAATCCTTTATTGCTAAGCCTAGGAACTCTTTTGCACTAGAATCCATAGCAGAAGGCTCAAATGTCTCATCTAGTATCTCACCTATAGCGTTTTGCTCCTCATTTGCCGCAAACGAAAATATAGTAGCAATCCTAAGAGGTTTCTCACTGCCCTTTTGAAGATTACTTAGGGCTTCATAATATAGCTTTGCCGCATCTACGCTACTAACTGCAAACATAGCATTAAACCCTTTTCCATTTGCATTTAATCTATGAGTTTTTGTCTTAAAATTATTAAGGATATATTGAGATATTTCTTTAATTCTCTCAGGATGAAGGAGAGCTTCTTTATTTTCCGCAGCCGATAGCTTCTTTTCATCTTGCTCAGTCTCTATATTTTTAAACTTTGGACGCACATCATTGTAATCAACTTTGAATTTAAGTACCTTTTCATCCCTTATGGCATCAGTTATTACATAAGAATGTAGCTCCCTGCCAAATACAGTTGCTGTAGTTTCAGAGCCTAGAGCATTTTCTGGAAATATAGGGGTACCAGTAAAGCCAAATTGATAGAACTTTTTAAACTTCTTATTTATATTTTTTTGGGCCTCACCAAATTGTGAGCGGTGGGCTTCATCAAAAATAAACACCACCTGCTTATCATATATAGCTAGGTCTGTTTCACTTTTCATTAGATTGTTTAGCTTTTGAATAGTAGTAACTATAATCTTGTTATCATCTTTTTCTATGTTTCGCTTTAGCCCAATTGTGTTTTCTGAGCCATTGACACTATCAGGAGAAAAACGCTGATATTCCTTCATAGTCTGATAGTCTAAATCCTTTCTATCTACTACAAAAAACACCTTGTCAATAAAGCTCAGCTCAGTAGCTAGTCTAGCCGCTTTAAAACTTGTAAGAGTCTTACCCGAGCCTGTAGTATGCCAAATATACCCACCACTTTCAGTAGTTCTCCACTTCTTGGCTTGATATGAGCTTTCTATCTTCCATAATATTCTCTCAGTAGCAGCTATCTGATATGGACGCATAATAAGGAGAATATCACTAGTATCAAACACTGAGTATTTGAGTAATACACTTAGCAAAGTATTCTTCTGAAAAAAAGTAGCAGTAAAATCCTTTAAATCCTTAATAAGAGTATTATCTGATTTTGCCCAGTTCATAGTAAAATCAAAGCTGTTCTTATCACGCCTAGTAGTATTAGCAAAATATCTGCTATCAGTACCATTAGAAATCACAAAAATCTGCACATACTTATATAGAGAGTTCTCAGAGTTAAAGCTCTCTTTACTATATCTATGAACTTGATTAAAAGCTTCTCGTATAGCTATCCCTCTTTTTTTCAGCTCTACTTGTACTAGAGGTAGACCATTTACCAAGATAGTCACATCATATCTATTGGCATGAGAGCCTTTTTGCTCAAACTGAGAAATGACCTGCACTTTATTTCTTGCAATATTCTTTTTATCTACTAGATAGATGTTTTGAATATGCCCATCATCAAACACAAAATCAAATATATAGTTATCGTGAATCTTACGAGTCTTGTCAATATGATTATCACTAGGCTTGTCTAAATACTGCTCACAAAATCTGACCCACTCAGCATCAGTAAACTTAACTTTATTAAGCTCTTCTAGCTGAATACGCACATTAGATAACATCTTCTGGGTAGTATTCATTCCCTGTACATATTCATAGCCTTGATTTTCTAAATCAGTGATAAATTCCCTCTCTAGATTGTATTCACTCTGATAGGCTTCATTTACCTGTGGACACTTAATGTATTTATCTAGAACTATGAATTTCTTTGATTCTGCAATAGTTTTATACTCTGCCATGACTAGACCTCCTGTTTTGGAAAGCTAAGAAGCATATTTCTATAGTACTCGTATTGTTTTTGACGAAGCTCTATCTCACGAGGTAGACCCTCTGTGATTGATGAAGTTAAGGCATCGAATTTATCTAGGATGGATACTATGCGTTCTTGTTCTGCTAGGGGTGGTATTGGAATTTTGAATTTTTTAAAACTATTCATATCCACACCCGCAAAATTCCCTACTGTTATATTATTTTTGCACCAATCATCTAATAAAAAAACATAATGGTAAAGAAATTTAATTACGAATTTGTTAATATAATCATCTTTTAAACTGAGATTTGTAAATCTTTGGTTAGACAAATATGGTACTGTAATTAAAGCATGCTCGCCTATAGTTGCAGATGTGGATATAATGATAGAATTAGCAGGAAATATTTTTCCCCCTTTTACAGCACTTTTATTTACATATTGAATTGACTTACTAAGAATTCTACCGTTTTCTCTAATATCCTCCATTCTAAACCATGGAATAGTACCATTCGTCCAATACTCATTATTTGCTTTTGAAGGAGTATACCCATTTTTAAGATTAAAGATTTCTCCTAGCTCCTTCCACTCAATTTCCCCTTCTTCAAAACTAAGTAGCTTATCCCTGTAATAAGTATATTGCTTTTTACGAGCTGTAAGCTCTGCTGTAAGCTCTGCTGTAAGCTCTGTAAAGGTATCTAAAATGCGGACGATTTCCTCTTGCACTTTTAGAGGGGGAATAGGGATTATATAGTTTTTTACAATTTGTGCATTAATATTAGTTTGAGAGCCCGTTCCGAGTGATTTTATATGTTCATATTTGCTTGATATGTAATGAAAAACATACCTATAGTCAGCTATTTTCTCATCCAGTTGAATATTAGCACAAGCTTGGTTTGTAGACAAAGGTATTTTATTGATACCTACTTTACCAACTGTTGCTCCATACATTGCAATAATTACACAATTTGCTGGAATTAATTTTGCACTGGAATTTTTTAGACCTACATCTGTAATTTTTATCTCTGTATCCCATATTTCACCAAAATCAACTTCTTGAGTACGTAACCAAGGAATATTTCCATTATAATATTCAGAAACCCCAGTTCTTGGAGTTCCCCCTGATGAAATTTTTAAAGCTATTTCATCTAGTGTTTTCCACTCAACCTCAACCCCATCAAGTAATTTATCCATAAAATTTGACTGTATCATACCTCTATCACCTCGATTATTTCATCAATCTCAGTTCTAAGCTTATCTATTTTTGCTACAGTAGTCTTTATTTCTTTATTTAGCTCATTTATATCTATTACTTCTCTTGTGTCTTTTGCCTCTACGTATGAGCTTATTGAAAGGTTATAATCATTACTTACTATAGCTTCATAATCAATGCATTTTGCAACATGAGGGATATCTTCTTTAGTGTCAAATATCGTCATTATTTCTTCTATATGTTTTTCTGTTAGGACGTTGTTATTGGTTTCTTTTTTGTAAAAATCTGCTCCACTTGCATCTATAAATTGGGTTTTGTTATCTGTTTTATGTTTTGATAGGACTAGAATATTGACAGCTATAGAAGTTCCAAAGAAAAGATTTGGAGCTAGTGATGTTACTGTCTCTACAAAGTTGTTGTCTATTAGATATTTTCTGATTTTTTGTTCTGCTCCACCACGATAGAAGATTCCAGGGAAGCATACTATAGCTGCTCTACCTTTACTTGATAGGTAGCTCAGTGAGTGAAGTACAAAGGCAAAGTCTGCTTTTGATTTTGGAGCTAGTACTCCTGCAGGTGCAAATCTATCATCATTTATAAGGGTAGGGTCATCACTACCTATCCAGTTTACTGAATATGGTGGATTAGATACTATTGCATCAAAAGGCTTATCATCTCCATAATGAGGGTCTAGTAAAGTGTTTCCAAGTGCTATATGAAATTTATCGTAATTTATGTTATGTAGAAACATATTCATACGAGCAAGGTTATATGTAGTATGATTTATTTCTTGACCGTAAAATCCATCTTCTATTATATGCTCATCAAATTGCTTCTTTGCTTGTAACAAGAGTGACCCAGAACCAGCCGCTGGATCATAAATTTTGTTGATTGAGGATTGACCATGAATTGCTAATTTTGCGATAAGGTTAGATACGCTCTGAGGAGTAAAAAATTCTCCTCCAGATTTTCCAGCGTTGGCAGCGTAGTTTGATATTAAGAATTCATAGGCATCCCCGAAAAGGTCTATGTGGTTATCTTCAAATTCACCAAATTTAAGCCCTGCAACTCCTTTTATAACTGCGGCTAGGCGAGAATTTTTATCTTTTACTGTGTTACCTAGTCTATTGCTAGTAGTGTCAAAATCTGCAAATAGTCCTTTGATATCTAGCTCAGATGGATATCCATTTGCTGAGCTTTCTATAGCTGAAAATATAGCTGCTAGGTCTGTGTTTAGACTTTCATTTGTGTTGGCAGTTTTTGCAATATTTTCAAATAGCTGGCTAGGATATATAAAGTAGCCTTTTGTTTTGATTGCATCGTCTTTGATTTCGCTAGTTATGATATCATCAGGAAGCTCTGCGTAGTTTATGCTTTCATCTCCTGCTTCTATGTATTTAGAAAAGTTTTCACTTATAAATCTATAAAATAATGTTCCTAGGACATATTGTTTGAAATCCCATCCGTCTACAGAACCTCTTACATCATTTGCTATTTTCCATATTTGTGATTGTAATTCCGCTCTTTGAGCTGCACTTGTCATGTTTATTCCTCCAGTTAGTTTACTTAATTGTTTGGGGATATTTTTATATATACTATTTCTATTTTATCGCTTTGATATTGGTTTAGCAATGATAGAGACATTTTAAATACTCCAATGTATACAATATTTTCTAGGGTTTGTTTGAGGTAAAAATTATTTAACCATTTATATCGAACAGTAAAGCTATTTTTCGCAGTTGTTTTCGTTATATCGAAATCTATTTTATTGCATAGAATAAAGCTTTCTTTAACAACTTATTACTTCAATACATCCCTACACCCTTTGTTTGAATTTCTATCACTTCTCCCACTATTCTATCACTAACATCGATAGAATAGAATAAGCCCTGCATTTGCAAGGCTTAGAATTACAGTGAAGCTTCTATTGAATTTTTAAGAGATTCTTCAACTTTTTTAGCAACTTCTTTTAAGTCACTACCTTCGAACAATCCAATAAGAACCTCTGGACTTGTCATTCCTATATAAGTTTTATCGTCTTCTCTTCTAACTACCATCTTACATGGAAGCACATAACCTATGTGGATGTTTTCCTCTAGCACTTCTTTGGCTTGCTTTGGGTTACATACCTCTAATACCACAAAATCATTTTTGAATTCTAGACCTTTTTCTTGTAATTTATCTTTGAAATTAAGCTGCCATAGTATACCAAAACCACTTTCCTTTAAATTACTCTCTAAAGAACTGATTGCCTCAGTTAGACTTTTATTTGTACTTTTTTCATAAACTAAACCCACGTTCATTCCTCCTTTAAACTTCAATCAAATTATTATTCACACTTAAGACTAAGTTAAGAAAATTTATATATCTGAAATTTTTTTAGATTATTATATAAGGAATACCCAAGGTCTTAAAGTATAAACTAAGTCTAAACAAGTTTATTTCAATATATTCTTACACTCTACATCTCCTTGGATTTTTGAGCGCATTTTCTCATTGCCTCTATTACAGCCGAGCGCATCCCTCTTTCTTCTAGCACTGCTACTGCTTCTATAGTAGTGCCTCCAGGCGAGCATACCATGTCTTTAAGTTCTCCAGGATGGCTCTTAGATTCTAGTACCATTTTTGCACTTCCAAGCACTGCTTGAGCTGCAAATCTATATGCCTGAGCTCTAGGCATCCCTTGAATCACTGCGGCATCTGCCATGGCTTCTATAAACATGAATACATAGGCTGGAGATGAGCCTGATACTGCAACTACAGCATCAAACAATTTTTCTTCTATTATTTCTACTGCTCCAAAGCTTTCAATTAGCTTAACAAGTAGCTCTAGCTCTTCTGAAGCTATGTTAGAATTGGGGCAAATAGCTGTCATCCCTTCGCTTACCATAGATGGAGTGTTTGGCATAGTTCTAAGAATTTTAGCATATGCTCCTAGATGAGCCTCTAGAAACTCCATAGTCTTTCCTGGTGCTATTGAAACAAATATCTTATCCTTTGTTACGCTGTCTTTGATTTCCTTCATAACCATTTCATAAAGGTTTGGCTTTACAGCCAAGAACACGATGTCGCATTTTTCTGCTACTTCTATGTTGTTAGCTGCAATAGTAATGCCATATTCCTTGTTCATTTTTTCAAGTATATTTTTTGAGCGATTGCTTACTATTATTTGATTTGACTCTATTAGCTTTGATTTGACTAAAGCTGATATCATTGCCTGAGCCATATTTCCGCATCCTATAAATCCAATTTTTTTATCCATTAATTCTTCCCTCCAAAATATTTTATTCTCAATCATGACAATTATCTTTGAATTACTTCATAATTATAATATCATTTATTCAAATAGTTTTATCTTAAATATAATCTAAAGTTCATAAAATTTATATATAAAAATAATGAATATATAACATTTTATTAGATATGGTATAATTATATAGTTATAGAATAATATTTATTTTTATAGCCAATATGGTAAATTTTTTTTATTTTTATTCATTTAATAAAAGGAGTCGATAATGAAATTCAAGTTTCAAATGGAAGAAGTTAGAAAAAATCCGCAAATCTACTTTAATCACAACATAGGTGTTTTTTTGAACAGCCCAGAAACTTTAGCAACTATAGATTATCTGTGTCTTTTATTTTCTGCAACATCCTTTGAATATAAAGAACATTATGAAAAAATTAATCAAGTTCTTTCAAAAACTGACTGGTCAAAAGAAGATCCAATCCTACACTATTTTTATTTAACCATAAGTGGTGTCAAAATGAGAAGCATTTATAATGCTCCTGAAGCATTTAATTTTTTTATTGAATCATATAATTTAGCGCTCATTATTAATGATTATGAGTTAATTGCTAGATCGTTAATATATATAGCTTCTGCTTATAATCAGCTTAATCAGTACGAAAATTCTTTAGAATATGCAGAAAAAGCAGTCCACCTTATTTCACGACTATCAAATACATTAATTATTTGTGATATATATATGACTTTAGGAACTGTATTACTTAAACTAAATCGCTATGATGAAAGCTATAAATTTTATAAGATTGCAGAAGAATATTATAACGGTGTTACTGATAAAGAAAAATATTTTAATTACATGATTCTGCTTATGAATATAAGTGAAGTATGTCAATGTTTAAATTTAGATAAATCTTCAACTAGTTATTCTGCATTTACTCTTGAATTAATTGAAAAAAATGATTTTGCATTATATCTTCAAAATTCTGCTCTTTTAATAAATGAATTTTATAAAAAAAATAATCAACCAGATAAAGCCAACCAAATATTAGCATACTATTATAAAGTTTTCACTGATGAAATATGTCAAAAAAATAATACAATAAACTCAAAAAATGCAGTTAAAGATTTTTTTAATCTAGATTCAATGCATAAACTACAAGCTCTTAATGACCAATTAAATTCACAAGTTGCTTTGCTAAATGATATTGTCTTACTCAATAGACCCATTAGTACTAATTTAAATGATAAACTTCAGGAGATAATTGAAGCAATTCCAAACAATGAATTTGTACCATTTTACCAAGCAAAATGGTCTATAAAAAATCAAAGTATTTTAGGTGCAGAAATGCTTATTCGTTGGAAGAAATCAAACGGAACTATAATTTCTCCAAGCGAATTTATTGATATTATTGAGAATAAAAGTATAATGATAGAAATAAGCGAGATGCTAATAGGACAAGCTATCAAGGATTTATCCTCGATTATTAAATATTTCCCTGACTTTAAATTGAGTATTAATGTATCTCCTTATCAACTACTAAATCAAGACCTTCCAAAATTATTGGAATCACTATGTTTGATTTACAATGTTCCAAATAGTTCTATAGAAATCGAAATCGTAGAAAGAACAATTATTGATGATAATGATACAGCACTTGAAAAATTAAATCGTCTCAAGGATAAAGGTTTTATTATTGTTTTAGATGATTTTGGGGCTGGTTATTCATCCTTATCTCTTCTTAACGATTTTCCAATAGATATCGTAAAAATTGATAGAAGTCTAGTAAATAACATAGATAAGAATTCAAAAGCAAAGGTACTTTTTAGTAGTTTAGTTTCTATATTAAATGATCTAAGTATTCGCACTGTCGCAGAAGGTATAGAAACTTATGAGCAGCTTAAAATAATCCAAAAAACTTTATGTGATGAAGGACAGGGCTTTCTCATACATAAACCTTGCTGTGCAAGTGATTTTCGCTTAACTCTAAATAAAATTTTATAATATAAGGAGATTCTAATGAGTAAAATACCAGTTTTATTAAATGCTTCAAATAATCATATGCAAGAAATTCTAAAATTAAATCAAGATTTAGTACATTTTCTTTCAGATTTGGATATGGCTTCACTTACAGAGCTTGGTAATATGGCTGAGATGTTCAAAGTGGTAGAAGTAGATGGAAAGGTTGCTGCTTTTTTAATTGCAGTAAGAGAAAACAAGCCTTATGCTAGTGTAAATTACAAATGGTTCTTAGATAATTACGATAAATTCTTATATGTGGACAGAGTGGTGGTATCAGAGGATTATCAGCACATGGGAATAGGAAGACTTATTTATAACGAAGTTTTTAACCATGCAAACTCTACTGGTGTTGATAGAATAACTGCTGAAATCGATATTAAACCACCGAACCCAGTGTCATTAAAATTCCATGAAGCTTTTGGATTTAAAGAAGTAGGAAAACAGATGGTCGCAGGTGGAAAAAAAGAAGTGTCACTTCAGTCAGTACAATTATAGTTTTTTAATTCAATAAGTTATTTAAAATAGCTCTTATTTTATGTAGGAGCTATTTTTTTATTGTCTGTATAAAAAACTCAAGCTTTATATACACGCTTAGATTTTTGTGATGAATACACTCTTATTACTAAATTTTACTTATCATTTAATATTAACCCATATTTTATTCATTAATATTCAGTAAATGTTTTTTACATAAAATACAACTTATACGCGATTTGCAAACGTTTTTTCTCAATTCTGATTATCGTAATTATTGCAATATTGCTAATTGTTTTACTTTTTATTTTATATAAAAAATTAACATTATATATGTAAAGTATATGATATAATGTGTTTTGCATTAATAATTATAAACTTTTTAAGGAGGTAGACTTATGGATCATAAGTTATCAAAAGATGCATATGGTGGCGTAGCTGGAAAAGATTACGTTCCATATATTTCTACTGGTTCTAAATCAGGCGGAAATACAGTTGTTTTAATTATCGGTATTATTCTTGCTGTTATCTTTGCAGCATCTACTGCATACTCAGGTATGAAATCTGGTCTTACAGTTGCTGCTGGTATTCCAGGATCAATTATAGGTTCTGCATTTATAGCTGCTTTTGCTAAGCAAAAGGGTATCCTTGGCAAAAACCTTGTTCAAGGTATGGCAAGTGGTGGAGAGTCTGTAGCTAGTGGTATTATTTTCGTATTACCAGCTGTATTATTAATTGGTTCTCAAATTTCATTCCTAGAAGGTTTTCTTGTAGGAGTTGGTGGAGTACTATTTGGAATAGGTATTGCATCTCTAGTATACAACTACTTAATAGTTGAAGAGCACGGAATGCTTATGTACCCAGAGTCAATGGCTATTTCTGAGACACTTGTTGCTTCAGAAGGTGCTGGAGATTCTATGAAGTTCATGGGAATCGGTTTTGGTATCGGTGGTGCTATAACTGTTGTAACTAGTTCTTTCTTAAATGTTACAAATAACGTTATCAGCTATGTTAATGAAAGCTTTTACAAGTGGAGACTTCAGCTTGAAGTAAACCCTCTTTTATTAGGAATCGGATTTATAGTAGGTCTTGAAGTTGCTCTTACTATGTTTGCTGGTTCACTTCTTTCAAACTTCGGTATTCTTCCTCTTATCGGTTATTTCTCTGAGCTAGGAAAAGAAGGCGCTGTAGTTTGGAATAACCCTGATGTTTCTATTAACGCTATGGGAGTTGGCGATATAGCTGGTAGCTATGTAAAATACATCGGAGCTGGTATGATGCTTTCTGGTGGACTTATCGGGGCTATAAAGCTTATCCCTACAATTATTTCTTCAATCAAAGAAACTTTAAATGCTAAAACTTCTGGAAACAGCGGATCTAAAATCGGTACTATGATTTTACTTGGCGGACTTGTAGTAGGTTTTCTAGCTGGATTTGTTGTTTCTGGTGGAAATATTATGATGGCTATCACAGCTTCTATTTTATCATTATTCTTATCACTACTATTTGTTATCGTTGCTGGACGTTTAACTGGAACAATCGGAACATCAAATCTTCCAGTTTCAGGTATGACTATAGCATCTATAGTTTTAGTAACTTTACTGTTTGTTGCTATGGGCTGGACTAATCCAGAGCACAACAAAGCTCTATTACTATTTGGTACATTTATAGTTACAGCTATAGCTATGGCTGGAGGATACTCTCAGTCACAAAAGGTTACTTTTATAGTTGGTGGAGATAAATCAGAAATGGATAAATACTTTGCTATTTCTGGTATAGTTGGTGTTGCAGTTGTTGTTGGTACTATTATGCTACTATCTAGCCAATTGGCTATGACAGGAGCTAACGTTCCATTTGCACTTCCACAAGCTAACTTAATGTCTACACTTACAGCAGGTATCATGTCTGGAGAGCTTCCATGGGTAATGATTATCGTTGGATCAGTTATGGGAGTTGTTTTATTCCTTCTTAACCTTCCAGTTATGACAGTAGCTATAGGATTCTATCTTCCTATCGCAACTACTTCTATCATTTTAGTTGGAGCATTAGTTAGAGTATTTATCGAAAGAACTTCTAAATCAGATGTAGAAAAAGATACAAAGGTTTCTAACGGAATCAGTTTATCATCTGGATTAGTTGCTGGTGGATCAATTATCGGATTAATCGGTATTATATTGCAAGTAGCTGGTGTTATTAAAGGTGCCGGTCCAAGCGGATTTGCTGCATCAAACGGCATGGCATTTATAATATTAGCTGGTCTTATAGTTGCTACTATTATTCCTATCATGAATAGTAAGGTAAAAAATGTACAAAAATAATGACGATGTTTTAAATATAGTTTATAAAATTAATGAGAACCTTACCTATGATGTAGACAACAAAGGCGTAGTGACGATTTTAGAAAAGCAAAATCATAAGGTTCAAAATTTCTTTAGAAAACTAAAGTTTAAAATACCTGAATATAAAAAAATAGCTTTTGATGAGTATGCAAGTTTTGTGTTCCTTCAAATAGATGGAATAAAAACTGTTAAAGAAATAGGAGAAGCTCTTGAACTTAAATTCGGTGACAAAGCTCATCCAGTATATGAAAGACTGCTTTTATTTCTAAATCATATAGAAGTCAATAGCCGTTATATTACTAAATTTGAAAATTAGTTTATATTAATTTTCTGTATAAAATGTATATTAAGATACTCCTTTTGTATTATAAGCAAGATAAATAAGCTTATTTCAAGAGGAGTATTTTTTTATGGGCTTTTTTTATTTATTTTTACATGATAGACTAAAAAAAAGAACAGGCGGTGGATACTATGAAAATATTCGATTTAACTCATATGATTAAAGAACAAATGCCAGTTTATCCAGGAACCGAGCCCCCATCACTTAAAAATACTAATACTATAGAGGTAGATGGGTTTGCTGAAAAGCTGTTTAGTATGTATTCTCACACAGGGACTCATATAGATGCTCCTAAGCACATGGTAGAAGAAGGGCTAGGACTTGATGATTTTGATATATCAAAATTTGTAGGAAAAGCTATTCTAATTGATGTAACAGAGGTATCAGATAACATTACTCTCCCAGATTTGATTGATTATGAAAGATTTATAGAAAGCTGTGATTTCGTAATTTTTTATACAGGCTGGAGCAAGTACTGGGGTTCAGAGCAGTATTTTGACAACTTTCCAGTTTTAGAGCACGATGCGGCAAAATGGCTCTCTAACTTCAAGCTTAAAGGAATAGGTATTGACGCTATCTCTATAGATGCTGTAGATACTGTAGATTTTGACAATCATTATGTATTTCTTAACCAAAATTTCATAATTATAGAGAATCTAACTAATTTGAGTGAAATTCCAGAAAAGCAATTTACATTTAGTGCTCTACCACTTAAGACCTTTGATGCTGATGGTTCTCCAACAAGAGCTATAGCAATGCTGTAATAATAAGAAATACGCCAATTATAACAATAAAGCTGTCCCAAAATATTCTGTATTCACAATGAATCCAAAATAAAGAAATCAATTTAAGGAGGCTTCATAAATATGAAGATGCCAAGAAAGCTAACTATTGCTAATCTACCAACAAATATCGAACATTTAAAAAGATTATCATCAGAGCTTGGAAATGTAGCTATCTATCTTAAGCGTGATGACCAAACTGGAACTGAGGTGTCTGGAAATAAAATCAGAAAGCTGGAATTTGCTATAGCTGAAGCTATTGATAACGGTTATGATACTCTTATCACCTGTGGAGCTGTCCAGTCAAACCATGCCAGAGCTACTGCTGCAGCCGCCGCAAAGATTGGTTTAAAATGTCACCTGATTTTAAGAGGAAGTAGTGAAGATGTCTTTGAAGGAAATTACTTTTTAGATGGATTATTTGGAGCAAGTATTGATATTGTGGATAGCGAAGAATTTAAGAATATAGATAAACTACTAAAAGCAAAGCAAGATGAGCTAGAGTCTAAAGGAAGAAAAGGCTACGTGCTCCCTATTGGAGCATCAAATGGTATCGGTGGTTTTGGATATTTTTATGCCATGAATGAAATTCTAGAGCAAGAAAAAACTCTAGGTATCCACTTTGATGCTATAGTTACAACTGTGGGTTCTGCTGGTACTTTTGCAGGACTTCTCTATGCCAACACCCTCGTAAAAAATGATGCTGTAGTCTATGGTATAAATATCTCAGCTGACAGAGAGTATTTCGCTGGTGAAACTAAAAAAATCATAGCTGAGATGAATGAGTATACTGGAGAGAATATCAGCCTTTCTTACGATGAAATTTCTATTATTGATGGATATGCCGGAAGAGGTTATGGACTTAGTACTAAAGAGGAAATAGATTTTATAAAATACATAGCTAGCTTAGAAGGTGTAGCTCTTGACCCTGTGTATACTGGCAAAGCATTTTATGGTCTATATAATGAAATTAAGAAAGGAAATTTATCTAATCATAAAAATATACTCTTTATTCATACTGGTGGAATTTTCGGCTGGAAAGCTGAGCAAAGAGATATTATAAAGAATTTCTAATAAAACCCTAGATTACTCATAGTGATGGTTTTATCACAGAATAATCTAGGGTTTTTCTATTCAGTTTTTATCTAATAAGTTCATTTCTTTTACTTGATTTACGTCTTTATCTCCTCTACCTGATAGATTGACAATGATCGTCTGATCTTTTGACAAGGTTTTTGCTAGCTTTACTGCATATGCAACCGCATGAGCGCTTTCTATCGCTGGTATTATGCCTTCAGTTCTAGATAGAAGAAAGAATGCCTGCATCGCCTCATCGTCTGTTATAGCAATGTACTCAGCTCTATTACTTTCTTTGTAATAGCTATGCTCTGGCCCTACTCCAGGATAGTCAAGTCCAGCAGCTATAGAATGAACTGGAAGAGGCTCACCATTTTCATCTTGTAAAGTATAGCATTTGAAGCCATGAATAACTCCTACGCTTCCTTTAGAAATAGATGCAGCATGTTCATTTGTGTCTAGTCCTTTTCCTCCTGGCTCTACTCCTACAATTTTTACTGAGAGGTCATCTACAAATGGTGCAAACAATCCTATTGCATTACTTCCTCCTCCTACGCAGGCTACTATATAATCAGGCAGTTTACCTTCTACTTCTAAGATTTGCTTTCTTGCTTCTTTTCCTATTACGCTTTGAAATTCTCTTACCATTGTAGGATATGGATGTGGTCCAACTGCTGAGCCTAGAAGATAGAATGTATCGTGAGCATTTGCAACAAAATCAGCTAAAGCTTCGTCTACTGCATCCTTTAGAGTTGCTGTCCCTGTAGTTACAGGAACTACTTTAGCCCCTAGCATCTCCATCCTAAAGACATTTAGCTCTTGTCTTTTTATATCTATAGCTCCCATGTAGATGATGCATTCCAGTCCCATCAGAGCACATACCGTTGCTGTTGCCACTCCATGCTGTCCAGCTCCAGTTTCTGCTATTATTCTCTTTTTGCCCATTCTCTTTGCCAAAAGCACCTGTCCCATTGCATTGTTTATTTTGTGAGCTCCTGTATGGTTCAAATCCTCTCTTTTCAAATAAATCTTAGCTCCTCCTAGTTGCTCAGATAATCTTTTTGCAAGGTATAGAGGATTTTCACGTCCTATATATTGGCGCTGGTAGTAGGCAAGCTCACTTAAAAACTCCTCATCTTCTATGTACTTATAAAAAGCTTCCTCTACATCTTTTAGTACATTTTTTAATTCCTCAGGTACAAAGGCTCCTCCAAATTGTCCAAAATAACCATTATTTCTTTCCATTACATTTCCTCCTTTTTTCCATAAAAAAAGCCCCCATACATAAATAACTCATGTATAGAGGACGATTGCTCGCGGTGCCACCTCAAATTGGTATAGAAAAACCCACTCATTCAAATACGGGCCACAATGGCCGATATTCTATCTCTATAACGGGAGAACCCGGGGTTCCTACTTTAATTCAGTCTCCACTCGTAAGCCCATTCATAGTATTTATTGATATCGGACTCTCACCTACGCCGACTCTCTGTAATCCTTTCACACTACTACTATCCTTACTCAACGCTTTTCATAATTTATGGATATTTTTAATTACTGACTATATTACGAGTAATAAAACCATATGTCAAGTATTTTTTTATTTTTCTTCTAATTTCAGAAGATACTCTTTAATTTCGAGTCCTCCACCGTAGCCTACCATCTTTCCAGTGCTTCCTACTACTCTGTGACATGGAATTATTATAGGTATAGGGTTTCTATTGTTTGCCATGCCTACTGCTCTAGAAGCTTTTTCATTTCCTGATAGTATAGCTATTTTTTTGTAGCTTGCCGTTTCTCCATATGGGATAGTTAAAAGGTTAGTCCATACTTTCTTTTGAAATTCTGTACCTTTTGGGTTAAGCTTTACATCAAAGCTTTGTCTTCTTCCTTCAAAATACTCTGCTAGCTGATTCTTTACTTCCTTCAAAAATGCAGTTTCTTCTCTAGGGATGTCTTTAATTATTATCTCTCCAAAATCTAAGCAGATTAATTCTTTATTTTCTTCTATCAGTGTAAGCTTTCCTATAGGCGAATCCATTACTAGTAGCTTTTTCATTTACTCATCCTCCACTTAAACCAAAACTTGTCTCAATTATTCTTTATACACTATCAGGCTCAATTTCTTTTTTTGCCAGTCTTTTATGAACTGATTTTCTAAGTAGACTGTATAGTACTGAGCTAAGCGGAACTCCGAGTAGCATTCCAAGCACCCCATAAGCACTACCTCCTAGTGTAACTGCTACAAGCACCCAAATGCTTGGAAGTCCAATCGAACCACCTACTACCTTTGGATATATTAAGTTTCCTTCTAGCTGCTGTAATACCAAGAAGAATATAACAAACCACAGGGCTTTTATAGGGCTGACCATGAGTATAAGAAACACTCCAACTATAGTTCCTATAAATGCACCAAATACAGGGATAAGTGCAGTAAATCCCACAAGTGCTGAAACTACTAAAGCGTATGGGAGTCTAAGTATCAGCATTCCTATAAAGCAAAGCACTCCTATAATAACAGCCTCTAAAAACTGTCCTGTTACAAAGCTTGAGAAAATTCCATTTGAAAGCTTAGCAATATCTAGAATTTCTATTACGATATTTTCCGGAAGATAAGCATATAATAGCTTTTTAAATTGTTTAGATAGGGTTTCTTTTTGAAGTAGTACATATATTGCAAATACTAGCCCAAGCACAAAGTTTAATAATGCACTAAATATCGATGATGTAATTCCTATAGTGGTATTGAAAAGTGCTGAGCTTCCTCTTGATAGAAACTGAGATATCCACTGCCCTATTTTTTCCCAGTTTAAATCCGAAAATGCAATTGAATTTATTTCAAATGGAAGAGATGCCAATATCCCACCTAGCCAATTTTGAATTTTTTTCATGAAATCTGGAAATTCTTTAGACACTATTTCTACTGTGTTTTTAAATTCGGGTACAATTAAAAATAGTAAAATCCACACCATGGCAACTACTAAGGATAAGCTTAATAGCAATGAAATTGGTCTTATCCATTTTTCAATTTTCGAAGGATTTTTAGTATTAGTAGACTGCTCTAATCGCTTTTTTAAAAAATCCTCAATCAGTCTCATTATCACATTTAGTATAAATGCTATGCACAGCCCTACAATAAAGGGTGTCAAAAGTGAAACCACATAACCTATGACTGATAGTACTTTTGGCAAATTAGACATGATAGCATAGAGAGCTATAGCAAAGGTTATTATTCCCAGTATTTTTTTGATATTCGCTTTAGACAGGTCCATCTTAGTTCCTCTTTTCGCTTTTAAATTCAAATTAAGGAATGGCATAGCCATTCCTTAATTAAAAAATTATATCTAATTTTTATTTTATCAGATTTTACTGCCAATTGATAGGTCTGCTTCATGCTTATCAATATAAATCGTCTGATAATCTTGAACTTCACCTTGAATTAGCAATCTAGCAATAGGAGTTTCTATATGCTTTTGCAGATACCTTTTTACTGGTCTTGCTCCGTATACTTTTGAGTAGGAATTATCTGCAATGAAATTCTTTGCATCATCACTTACTTCTAGCTTGATATTTCTATCACTTAGTCTATTTTGAATATCTACTAGACTAAGCTCTACTATTTTTACTATTTCACTCTTTGTAAGAGGTTTGAACATCACTATATCATCTATTCTGTTCAAAAACTCTGGTTTAAAGTTAGCTCTTAGTGTATTTAGTACGTTTTCTTTCACTGCATCTGAGATTTCCCCAGATTCCTGCATACCATCTAAAAGTAGATTACTTCCTATATTTGAAGTCATAATAACTACAGTGTCTTTGAAGTTTACAGTCTTGCCTTTGGAGTCTGTCAATCTTCCATCATCAAGCAGCTGAAGCAAGGTATTGAATACCTCTGGATGAGCCTTTTCTATCTCGTCAAATAATATCACGCTGTATGGCTTTCTTCTTACCGCTTCAGTGAGCTGTCCACCTTCTTCATAGCCTACATATCCTGGAGGAGCTCCTATAAGTCTAGCTACTGTATGCTTTTCCTGATATTCACTCATATCTATTCTTACGATATTCTCTTCAGTGTCAAACAGAGCCTGGGCTAAAGCTTTTGCAAGCTCCGTCTTTCCTACACCTGTAGGTCCTAAGAATATGAAGGAGCCTATAGGTCTTCTTGGGTCTTTGAGTCCCGCTCTTGCTCTTAGCACTGCATCAGCTACTAAGTCCACTGCTTCGTCTTGTCCTATTACTCTGTTGTGAAGAAGGCTAGGAAGATGCAGTAGTTTTTCTCTTTCGCTTTCTACTAGCTTTGTTACAGGTATTCCTGTCCATTTTGATATAATCTCAGCAATTTCGTCTTCTGTTACTTCTTCTTTTAATAGCTGGGCTTTACTTTTTGCTTGATTTTCTCTTTCACTTTCTAGCTTTTTCTCAAGCTCTGGAAGCTTTCCATGCTTTAGCATAGCTAGTTCTTCTAAATCATATCTTCTTTCTGCATCTTCTATCTTATGTCTAGTTTGTTCTATTTCTTTTTGTAGGTCTTTTATTTTTATTATATTTTCTTTTTCTAGCTCCCACTGACTTTTCATTGAGCTATACTGCTCTTTTAATATTGCTAGCTCTTTTTGAAGGTCTTCTAGTCTTGCTTTTGATGATGTATCTGTTTCTTTTTTAAGCGCTTGCTGCTCTATTTCCATCTGCATGATTTTTCTGCTTATTGCATCCAGCTCCGTAGGCATGCTGTCAATTTCTGTTCTTATCATTGAAGCTGCCTCATCCATAAGGTCTATGGCTTTATCTGGCAGGAATCTGTCTGAGATGTATTTATTTGACAGCACTGCGCAGGCAATAATAGCATTGTCAGTGATTCTAACTCCATGATGAATTTCAAATTTCTCTTTTATCCCTCTTAATATGGATATGGTATCCTCTACATCTGGCTGGTCTACTAGAACTGGCTGAAATCTTCTTTCTAGAGCTGCATCTTTTTCTATATATTTACGATATTCATCTAAAGTTGTAGCTCCTATACAGTGAAGCTCTCCTCTTGCAAGCATAGGCTTTAAGAGGTTTCCTGCATCCATTGCACCTTCAGTTTTACCTGCCCCTACTATAGTGTGAAGCTCATCTATAAATAAAATAATTTGTCCCTCTGACTTTGAAACTTCATTTAGTACAGCTTTGAGCCTTTCTTCAAACTCTCCTCTGTATTTTGCTCCAGCTATGAGGGCTCCCATATCCAGTGCAAATATAGTCTTATCCTTTAAGCCTTCTGGCACATCGTGATTTACTATCCTTTGGGCAAGCCCTTCTACTACAGCAGTTTTACCTACTCCAGGTTCTCCGATGAGCACAGGATTGTTTTTAGTTCTTCTAGATAGAATCCTAATAGCTCTTCTTATTTCTTCATCTCTTCCAATTACAGGGTCGAGCTTGCCTTTTCTAGCCATCTCAACCAAATCTCTACCGTATTTGTTTAGAACATCATAGGTATCCTCTGGGTTTTGGCTAGTTATTTTTTGATTACTCCTCACCTTGCTTAGAGCCTGAAGAAATTCATTTTTATCAATATGGTATCTGCTGATGATGTCTTTAGTATAGCCTTGATTTTGCTCTAAAACAGCAAGATACAAATGCTCCACAGATATATATTCATCTTGAAATACTTTAGCTTCGTCTTGAGCTTTTACAAGAACTTCGTTGTATCTTCTGGATGGATATACACTGCTTACTGACTCTCCTTGAACCTTTGGAAGCTTATCTAGATGATTTCCAAGGTCTATTAAAATTGCTGAGACATTCTTTCCCATCATAGTCAGTAGCTTGGATATGAGACTATCCTCGCTTGCAAGCAGTGCATAGTGCAGATGCTCTGTTTCCATCTGCTGATGGCCAAGTCTCAAAGCCATTTCTTGTGATTGAACTATGGCTTCTTGAGACTTTTGAGTTAATTTCTCCATGTTCATTTATGTTCACCTCTTTGTTAGTTTATCAAATTAATCTAATTTAGCTAGCTCTACTGCTATTTGAGAGCCTACTCTCGCATTGTTATATACTAGCTCTATGTTTGCAGCTAGGCTATCTCCTTTTGTTGCACTCTTAAGGTAGTCAAGTAAGAATGGTGTTACCTTCTTTCCTTTTATTCCACCTGCTTCAGCTTTTTCTAAAGCTTCTTCAATAGACTTATTGATAAATGTTGGCTCTAGCTCATGCTCTTTTGGGATAGGATTTCCAATTACTACTCCACCTTTTAGCTTCATGTTCCATTTATCTGCTATAACCCTTGCCATTAGCTGTGGACTCTCTATACTATAGTCAGCTTTGTATCCACTTTCTCTAGTGTAAAAAGCTGGGAAATCCTCTGTTTGGTAGCCTAGTACGGGAACTCCTTGAGTTTCTAAATACTCTAACGTAAGTCCGATATCTAGTATAGATTTTGCTCCTGCACAGATTACTGCAACAGGTGTCTGAGCTAGCTCCATAAGGTCTGCTGAGATATCAAAGGTATCTGTAGCGCCTCTATGCACTCCGCCTATTCCTCCTGTAACAAATACCTTTATTCCTGCCATGTGAGCAATTATCATAGTAGATGCTACTGTAGTTGCTCCATTCATTTTGTTTGCTGTGATATAAGGTAAATCTCTTCTACTTGCTTTTACTATGTCTTTAGCTGTTGCAAAATATTCTAGTTCCTCTCTTGTAAGTCCTGCCTTTAGCTTACCTTTTATTATTCCTATAGTGGCAGGTACTGCGCCATATGATCTTACGATTTCTTCTACCTTAAGAGCTGTTTCTAGGTTCTGTGGATAAGGCATACCATGTGATATGATGGTCGATTCAAGTGCTACTACTGGTCTTTTTTCCACTATTGCTTTTTCTACCTCTGGACTAAGTTCTAAATAATTTTTCATAATTATCCTCCGTTTTTAATATAATTTAATTTCAAATTCTATATCAGTTAGCGTTTTTTCTATTTCTGATTCTGACATTGCTGGATTAATTGTACTGTAGCTTTTCAGTGCTGTAAGTGAAGCTCCAGTCGCATAGGTGCAGGCTTTATCAAGCTGACTTCCCTTTAGATAGGAGCTGATAATCCCAGCCATAAAAGCATCTCCTGCTCCTGTTGCACTTTTTATATCCTTTGCTTTTGCCTTAAGAAAAACTTCACTTTTTTCATCACAGGCAAACACACCTTCACTGCCCATACTTATAAATACTTGCTTCAAGCCTTTTTCTAAGAATTTTTCTCCAGCTTTTCTTATATCATCTATGGTATCTGCTGGAATTCCAAGTAAGTCGCTTACTTCATGTCTATTAGGTTTAATAGTGTGGATATACTTTAGTGAATCCTTTAATCTCATAGCTTTTTTACTGGATACTGGGTCTACAAATATCGGGATATCTGAAAAATTCATCCCAATATAATCTATAGTTTTTTTAGGAATGTTGGTGTCCAGTACGATTATATTGGCATTTTTTAAAAGCAGCTGATTTTCCTGAATGAAGGTCTCATCTATTAGCTCGTATATTTCCATTTGAGATATAGCAACTCGCATGTCATTTTGCTCATCCATTATAGATAAATACATCGATGTAGGATAGCTATCAGATATCAAGGAGCTTTTCATATCTATACCCATATCTTCGCTTTCTTTTATGAGCTTTTGTCCGTAAAAGTCATTGCCTACTGCCGATATAAGTCTCACTGGAATATCGAGCTTTGCTAGGTTTTCTGATATGTTTCTACCTACTCCACCTAGCGATGTCTCAATCTTTCCTGGGTTTGAATCATATAGCTTTAAGCTTTCATTTGGAAATCCTTGAAGGTCTATGTTTGAGCCTCCAATTACAGTGACTTTTTTTTCTTCGCTCACTATATAGCCTTTTCCCATAATATAACCTTTTTTCATAAGATTCGCTATGTGAACAGCCACCGATGACCTGTTAAGCTTCAGTCTATCTGCTAGGGCTTGCTGAGCTATCATGGGTTCTTTTTTTAGTATTTCCAATATTTCTCTTTCTCTAGAAGTCATGCCAACCTCCAATCCTTCTCCAACTTACAAAATTAAACTTTTGTTTATTAATATAACTTTTGTTTAATTGTATCATTTTTGTTTATTAAACGCAATATATTATCCATAAATTTTTTCTAAATAGAATATTAGGTTTAAAAGTACTATTATATTGATTTTACATCTTATTAATACCCAATAATTAGAATTAATCAATTGCACTTAGCTATAATTTAAGATATAAATAAAAGTAACATAAATAAAAAACGCTTATTAGCAGATAAATTTATAAATCAGAAATAGTTTAAAAATTACTGATATCATAACTAAAGTAGTATAATGATAATTATAAAAAACGTAATATTAACGGAGGTTCCTATGCCTATAGATATATTCATCCAGCGACTATTTATTGCTTTCATTTGCGGATTAATTATCGGTTTAGAAAGACAGCTGCGGCACAAGATGTCAGCGGTAGTTACAAATGTTTTAGTCTGTATGGGCTCATTTTTATTTTTATCCTTTGCCATGCATGACTCTGCGAATGAACAAGCGAGATTAGCCTCACAGGTCATATCTGGAATTGGTTTTCTTGGTGGTGGAGTTATAATCAGAGATGGCTTTAGCATTAGAGGATTAAACACTGCTGCCACACTTTGGTGCTCTGCGGCTCTTGGTCTGCTTATCAGCCAGGGGTATATAAACTATGCCTTTGTAGGAACTGCTTTTATTCTAGGTGCTAATATTTTTCTAAAACCTCTTGCGATAAGAGTCGAGCATAGCAAATACGGCAATAGAGATACAGAGTTCAACTATAAAATAAAGCTTCAATGCAATGATGCTCAGGAAGAGGAAGTTATAAAAAGCTTTAGATCCTCTGTTGAAAACAAAAATATTACTATTAGAGGAATAGAAAGCAGACGCTCTGATGAAACAAACCACATGAGCATCAAAATTTATATTCTTACTTTTGGTCAGAATGAAGAAGACATCTGGAAAACATTAAACTATATTCATAATAAATATGATATATATTCATATAGCTATGAATTAGAAGCTTAGGAGGATATCATGCTAAAATTCATCGCACTTGTAGTTATGCTAATCGACCATATCGGTGCTAAGTTACTCCCTCAGTTTTTTTTCCTGCGCATTATAGGAAGGTTATCTTTTCCAATATTTGCCTATATGGTTGCAACTGGGGCCAAAAGAACAAGGGATTTAGATATTTATATATCTAGAATGCTCATTTTTGCCTTTATTTCACAAATTCCATTTGTTTACTCGTCACCTTCAGTAAGCATGGCTGATATGTCACTACTTGAGCTTTCATTTAAATCATTTTTGCCTGGGGTTACTTTCTTTGCAAGTCCAGCAATTATAGGTCATCCAGGGCTAAATATCGGATTTACTTTTTGCTTTGCACTTATGGCTATTAAGTTTATAAACCAAGCAAAGGAATATAAAAACGACAGAAAAAATGTAGCTCTTAGTTATCTTGGAGTAGTAGCTATGATATTAGTAGCTTTCTTTTTGAGAACTGACTATATGATGTATGGAGTAGCAATGGTTCTAGTCTTTTATAACTTTTCTATTGAAGAAAAGTCCATCTACCCTAAGCTCATATATATTCTGCCTTTGCTTATTAATGTTTCTACTATGATAGTTCAAAGCGCTTCCTTACTTACGGTTCCAATCATCAAGCGATTTAAGGATGTAGCTCCAAATATGCTCCCAAGATGGGTATATTATGGATTTTATCCTGCTCATCTTTTAATACTTGGAATTATCATGAGACAGTTTTAGTTTTTTGTATATTAAAGACCCCTGCAGATTTTGCTGGGGCCTTTGTTAATTTTGATAGTTTATAGTTTATGACATTAGCTTACAGATATTGTTTGTAAACTCTACAGGATCTGTTATGCTTAGCCCCTCAATTAATAGAGCTTGATTGTAAAGAAGGTTTGTATACATTTTAAGTTTTTCTTTATCAGTTTCAAAAGCAGCCTTTAAGCTCTCGAATATTTCGTGATTTATATTTAATTCTAATACTTTTTCAGCCTTTGCTCCTTCAGCATTTGGCATAGCGCTTAAGATTTTTTCCATCTCAATGCTTAACTCTCCATCAGCAGATAGACAAACTGGATGGTTTTTTAATCTTACAGACGGTCTAACATCAGTAACTTTTCCTTCTAGAGCTTCTTTCATAAATGTAAACAGGTCTTTATTTTCTTCTTTTATTTTCTCTGTCTTTTTATTTTCTTCTTCCATATCTATTCCTAAATCCTTGCTAGATACAGATCTAAACTCTTTTTCTTTATATGACATTAGCATCTTGATTGCAAATTCATCAACCTCATCTGTAAAGTAAAGAATTTCATAGCCTTTATCGGTAAGAAGCTCAGTCTGAGGAAGCTTGTCAAGTCTATCGTTTGATTCTCCTGCTGCGTAGTAGATGTATTTTTGATCTTCTTTCATACGCTCTACATACTCATCAAGCGTAACCATTTTCTTTTCAGTAGAAGAGTAGAACATAAGCAAATCTTGAAGTACTTCTTTTTCCATTCCATAGTTGCTGTAGATTCCATATTTTAATTGTCTTCCAAAGTTTTTGAAAAACTCTTCATAGTTTTCTCTGTCGTTTTTAAGTAGGCTAAGTAGCTCACTTTTTACTTTATCTTTGATTTTCTTAGCTATTAGCTTAAGCTGTCTATCATGCTGTAAAAGCTCTCTAGAGATATTTAGAGATAAATCCTCAGAATCAACCATCCCTTTTACAAAGCTAAAGTAATCTGGAAGAAGATCAGAGCATTTATTCATTATCATTACTCCACTAGAATATAGCTCCAAACCTTTTTCATATTCCTTGGTGTAAAAATCAAATGGCATTTTTTCTGGGATATATAGTATAGCGTTATATCTCACAGCTCCATCAGCACTGATATGAACGTACTTTAGAGGCTTATCAAATCCATAATGCTTTTCTGAGTAAAAGTTTTCGTAGTCTTCTTTAGTAAGCTCACTTTTATTTTTTCTCCATAGTGGCACCATGCTGTTTAGGGTTTCTTCTTCTACTACCTCTTCAAATTCTTCTTCACTGCCTTCTTTTAGCTTGCTTGTTTTCATATCCATTTTTATAGGATATCTCACAAAATCAGAATATTTCTTAACAATAGAGCGAAGTCTATATTCATTAAGGTAGTCGTCATAGCTCTCGTCTTCTGTATTTGGCTTGATATGAAGAATAATTTCAGTTCCTACTTCAGCCTTATCAGCATCTTCTATAGTGTAGCCTTCTGCTCCAGTTGATTCCCATTTGTAGCCCTTTTCTTCGCCTAGAGCTTTACTAATTACAGTTACTTTGTCAGCAACCATAAACGCAGAGTAAAATCCTACTCCAAACTGGCCTATAATATCAAATCCATCTTTAATTTCATTTTCTTTTTTAAATGCAAATGAGCCACTTTTTGCTATTACTCCAAGGTTTTCCTCTAGCTCATCTTTTGTCATACCAATTCCAGTATCACTGATTTTTAGGATTCTATTATCCTTATCAGCTTCGATTTTGATAAAATAGTCATCCTTTGAAAAACTGATATTTTCATCAGTAAGAGCTTTGTAGTATATCTTGTCTATAGCATCGCTAGAGTTTGAAATTAACTCTCTTAAAAATATTTCTTTGTGGGTGTAAATAGAATTAATCATCAAATCAAGCAGACGTTTGGATTCCGCTTTAAATTCCTTTTTTGCCATTCATATAACTCCCTTTCACTTGATATTTATATTTAAGATTTTTCGTTATAGTTAGCACTCACTTAATTCGAGTGCTAACTATAATTTACCAAAAAAAATAGATTTGTCAATAGCTTATTTAAGCTCTAACAAATCTTATGTTCCCTCAAACAATTATACTTCTACACAATAAACACTTTATATTCCAAGAGTAAAATTGTCTTTAGTTTTATAATTGAATAATTTTTATATAGTAAATCTAAATACATAATTCGTTTATTCATTTTATCTCTGATTTCATTTGCTTAACAAATTCTCCTACATATTTGGCCGAATTTATAGAATGCTTTTCTATTATTTTAACAATTGCACTTCCAACAATAACTCCATCTGCAATTTCTAATATTTTTGACACCTGGGATGGAGTTGATATCCCAAACCCAACTGCACACGGAATATCTTTGTTTAATTTTGCTATATTAATAATTTTTTCCAAATCAGTTGTTATGTTGGTTCTTTCTCCAGTAACTCCCATGGAAGAAACTATATATAAAAAGCCTTCTGCTTCTTTGGCTATCATCGATATCCTATCTTCAGAAGTTGGTGCTATCATTGAAATAAGGTTAACTTCATATTTTTTACAAAAAGGATAGAATTCATTTTTTTCTTCGTAAGGAAGATCTGGTACAATTATTCCCTCAATTCCTATTTCAGAACATCTTTTTATAAACTTTTCTGCCCCGTATGAAAATATAACATTAGCATATGTCATAAATACAAGTACTGTCGAAAGATTCTTTTTAACCTCTTGTACAAAATCTAATATTTCATCAGTCGTTACTCCATTTAGCAGCGCTCTTGTATTTGCAGATTGAATAACCTCCCCTTCTGCTGTAGGGTCAGAAAAAGGAATTCCAAGTTCTATTATATCTGCTCCATTTTTAACTAGCTCAAAGATTATCTCTCTTGTAGTTTCAAGATTCGGGTCTGCACAAGTTATAAATGGTATAAATGCCTTTTTATTTTTAAATACTCTTTCTATATTATTCATTCAGAAATATTCTCCCCTCTATATTTTGCAATTGAAATACAGTCTTTATCTCCTCTACCAGATAGATTTATTACTACTATCTTATCTTTATCCATATTTGGCACAATTTTCATTGCATGCGCTATTGCATGTGAAGATTCTATCGCAGGTATTATTCCTTCTATTTTAGAAAGATATTCAAAAGCATCTACCGCTTCATCATCTGTGATTGCTACATACTTCACTCTTTTTATATCACTTAAATATGCATGCTCTGGTCCTATTCCTGGATAATCAAGTCCAGCAGAAATTGAATATACTGGTGCAATCTGTCCATACTCATTTTGACAAAAATATGATTTCATTCCATGAAATATCCCTATTTTACCTGTATTTATAGTTGCTGCTGTTTCAATTTTATCTATTCCAAGTCCTGCTGCTTCACAACCAATTAGTGCTACATCTTTGTCTTGAATAAAATCATAAAATGCACCTATAGCATTACTCCCTCCTCCAACGCAGGCTATAACTGCATCTGGAAGCCTTGATTCTTTTTCAATTATTTGATATTTTATTTCTTTTGATATTATTGCTTGAAAATCTCTTACAATTACAGGAAACGGATGTGGTCCCATTACTGAGCCTAGACAATAATGAGTATCCTCTATATTACTTACCCACTCCCTCATCGCTTCTGATACAGCATCTTTAAGTGTCTTTGTCCCTGATTTTACGCTTACAACTTCTGCTCCTAGGAGTTTCATTTTATAAACATTTAGCGCCTGCCTATTTGTATCTTCTTCTCCCATAAACACAACGCACTTCATCCCCATAAGAGCCGCAGCAGTTGCAGATGCGACTCCATGCTGACCTGCACCAGTTTCAGCAATAATTCTTTTTTTTCCCATTTTTTTGGCAAGAAGTGCTTGTCCTAAAACATTATTTATTTTATGAGCCCCTGTATGATTTAAATCTTCTCTTTTTAGATAAATCTTGGCTCCTCCCAAATCTTCTGTCATTTTTTTTGCATAATATAATCTACTTGGCCTTCCTGCATATTCATTTAATAGAACTGTTAGTTCTTTATTGAAATCTTCATCTTCTTTGTAATAATTATATGCTTTTTCAAGTTCATTTATAGCATTCATTAAAGTTTCAGGTATATATTGTCCCCCATGAATTCCAAATCTTCCATTTGATTTAATCATTTTATTTCTCCTTTTATTTTATATATCATAAAATCATACCTTCAAATTCAACTCTTTTCTTTACATCTTTCATAAGTTCTTCGAATTCATTTAAATCAAGCGATTGCTCTCCATCACAAAGCGCTGCTTGAGGGTTATTATGAGTTTCTATCATTAATCCATCTGCACCTACAGCAATTGCTGCTTTTGACAACGGAGCAACTAAAAAATTTATTCCAGATGCATGACTTGGATCTACAAAAACAGGTAGATGTGTTTTTTCCTTAAGTATAGCTACAGCAGAAAGATCAAGAGTGTTTCTTGAAGCCTTCTCAAAAGTTCTAATTCCCCTTTCACAAAGTATTACATTTTTGTTTCCCTCTGACATAATGTATTCTGCACTCATAAGTAATTCCTCAATAGTATTTGCCATACCTCTTTTAAGCAATACAGGTTTATTAGTTTTTCCTACAGCTTTTAAAAGATCAAAGTTTTGCATATTCCTAGCTCCTACTTGTATTATGTCTACTTTGTCAAATAAATTCAGCTGAGTTTGGTTCATAATTTCTGTTATCACTGGAATATTGCATCGTTCTTTTGTTTCTATGAGAAACAATAAAGCTTCTTCTCCTAAACCTTGAAATGAATATGGAGATGTTCTAGGCTTAAATGCTCCTCCTCTTAAAATTTTAGCTCCACTTTTTTTTACTGATTTTGCAATTAAGTTCATTTGTTCTCTTGTTTCAATAGAACATGGGCCTGATATTACTGTAAAATTTCCTCCTCCAATCTTTATATCACCAACATTTATAACAGTATATGGTGCATTATTTTCCCTACTATGTATAAATTTCATAACTTACCTCCTTGCAGCTATAACAAATTTTTTTATTTCATCTAAGTCTTTTTTTGAGTCAACTTCTACTCCAGAGCTTACATCAACTGCATATGGGTTAACTATACTTACTGCTCTAGCTACATTATCAGCATTTAAGCCTCCTGCTAAAAAAAATGGTCTATCAAGTTCATATATTATAGACCAATCAATACAAATACCACTTCCACCACTTCCACCATCGAGAAGAATATAATCTGCTGATGATTTTTCTGCTTTTATTAAATCTTCACTTGAATTAACTTGAAAAGCCTTTATTATAGATTTATCTGTGATTTTTTTTAAATCTAGAATATACTTTTCATTTTCATTTCCATGTAACTGAATCATATCTATGATATTATTATTTGCTAGTTCTACAATATATTCGATAGGCTTATCAACAAAAACTCCTACAGCTTTTATGGTTGGTGATAGCTTGTTTTTTAATTCTTTGGCTTTAATTGCTGTAATAAAACGAGAGCTTTTTTCTACAAAAACAAATCCTACATAATCAATATCTACGGAATTTACATATTCAATATCTTCATTATGTTTCAAGCCACATATTTTAATTTTTAAATTGCTCATTTTTTCCCTCTCCAGCTATCTATTAATTTGGACTTATTATCCGACTTCATAAATGCTTCTCCTATCAACATTGCATCTACGCCTATCTCTATTAGCCTTCTAACATCACTTTCTGTTTTTATTCCACTTTCAGAAACAAAGAGCACGTCACTAG
Source organism: Acetoanaerobium sticklandii (assembly GCF_000196455.1). Classification (NCBI taxonomy): domain Bacteria; kingdom Bacillati; phylum Bacillota; class Clostridia; order Peptostreptococcales; family Filifactoraceae; genus Acetoanaerobium; species Acetoanaerobium sticklandii. The sequence continues at coordinate 2,127,216 of NC_014614.1, forward strand.
GAACAACTTTTCTTAATCTTTCACTAGTTCTTATGTCAACTGAAAAATCCTTAAGGTTTCTATTGTTTACTCCTATAATTCTAGCACCTACTTCGAGTGCAATATCAATCTCATTTTCAGTATGAACTTCTACTAGTGCTGATAATCCTAAATCTTGACATATTCTTAAGTATCTTCTTAGACTATCCTTATCTAAAACAGAACATATTAACAAAACTGCAGAAGCACCTATAATTTTAGATTGATAAATCATATATTCATCTACTATAAAATCTTTTCTTATGCATGGAATGGAAACATTTTTTACAACATCCACTAAATGATCATCACTTCCCATAAACCATTTTGGTTCAGTTAATACTGATATACATGATGCACCTGAAGCCTCATACTCTCTTGCAATATTTATATAATTATAGTTGTAATCTATTATTCCCATAGATGGTGAAGCTTTTTTGCATTCACATATAAGGGAGATTTCTTTAGTTTTAAGCGCATTCTCAAATCTAAAATTTGATTCAGTTTGAATAGAAAACGCTAACTCTATGGTTTTTTCAAGCGAAATCTTCATCTTTTCTTCATCTATTCTAAATTTTGTATAGCCCACTATTTCTTTTAGTATATTATTCATTTGACATCTTCCTAAACTCTTCTAATTTTTTAAGTGCTAATCCTGAATCAATTATTTGATTTGCTAAAGATATTCCATTAGATATACTCCCTACTTTTCCCGCACTATAAAAACATGCTCCAGCATTTATGCTAACTATATCTCTACGTGCACCTTGTTCTCCTTCTAATATTGATTTTAAAATATCTGCATTCTCTTTAGGGTTTCCACCAAATATATCTTCTTTTTTATATCTTCTTAAGCCAAAATCTTCTGGTTTTATTAAATATTTATTAATTTGCTTTCCTGCAAATTCACAAATTGTAGTTTCTGAGCTAATAGAAATTTCATCTAGTTTATCATGCCCATATACTACCATTCCTCTTTCTACACCTAAACTTGCAAGTACTTTTGCCATAGGTTCAACTAATGACTCATCATAAACTCCTAAGAATTGTATTGATGGTTTAGATGGATTTGCCAATGGTCCTATCACATTAAAAATCGTTCTAAATCCAAGTTCCTTCCTTACTTGTGCAACATTCTTCATTGATTCGTGATAGTTTTGAGCAAAAATAAAACATATTCCTATTTTTTCAAGCAATGTTTTGCATTTTTCTGGACTTAAATTTATATTAATTCCAAGTGCTTCTAAACAATCAGCAGTCCCACATTTAGAAGAAGCTGCTCTATTTCCATGTTTCGCAACTTTAATCCCTCCTGCTGCTAATACGATTGCTGAAGTAGTAGATATATTAAAACTTCCTGAATTATCTCCGCCTGTTCCTACAATATCTAAAACTTCCATATCATGTTTTATTTCTAAAGCATTATCTCTAACTGCTAAAGCTGCTCCTAATATCTCCTCTATAGTCTCAGACTTTGTATTTTTAGTTGAAAGGGCTGTTAAAAATGCAGCATTTTGAACCATAGTACTTTTTCCACTAATAATTTGACTGATAACTTCATAGGTTTCTTGATAACTGATATCTTGCTTGTTAACTAATTTAATTATTACGTCTTTTATCATGCTATCTCCTTTTTTCTTGCTATTTCTAAGAAGTTTTTAATTATTTTTGCCCCTTCATCTGTCATTACTGACTCTGGATGAAATTGTAATCCATAGATATCTAGTTTCTTATGCTTTACTGCCATTATTTCACCATCTTCTGCTCTTGCTATAATACTTATCTCATTAGATAAATTTATATCTGAAGCAGCCAGAGAATGATATCTTGCTACTAATATATTTTCTTTGCAATCATTAAAAAGTGTATTTTCTTTGTCAAGAATGATTTCTGATTGCCTTCCATGCATTAGTTGTTTTGCATAAACAATTTCTAAACCATAAGCACTACATATTGCCTGATGTCCTAAGCATATGCCAAGTAAAGGATATTTGTGTCCAAGCTTTTTAATCACTTCCATGCATACCCCCGCGTCTTCAGGTCTTCCTGGCCCAGGTGATAAAATAATTGCTTCTGGTGAAAGTAGATCTATTTCATCTACAGTCAATTCATCGTTTCGTATTACTCTAATATTTGGTTCTATAGAACCAAATATTTGGTATAGATTAAATGAAAAACTATCATAATTGTCTATTAGCAAAATCATGTCCTAACCCTCCTTCAAAAGATTTATAGTGGCAATCATTGCTCCTGATTTATTTATACATTCGTTATACTCACTCTCTGGTATAGAATCAGATACAATTCCCGCTCCACTTCTTACAAAAACTTTGTCACCCTTCTTATACGCTAATCTTATCCCAATGCACATATCCATATCTCCTGTAAAGCTAATATAACCTAGTGCTCCTCCATAAATACCTCTTCTATCTTTTTCAAGCTTATCTATCAACTCAACTGCTTTTATTTTTGGCGCTCCTGAAAGAGTTCCGGCAGGAAGAACAGCTTCAATAGCATCAAGTGCATCTTTGCCATCACATATTTCTCCTTTTACAGATGAAGCTATATGCATAACATGAGAATACCTTTCTACCATCTTGTACTTTTCAACCTCCACACTATTAAACTTACTTATCTTTCCAAGATCATTTCTCCCTAAATCAACAAGCATATTATGCTCAGCAACTTCCTTTTCATCTAAAAGGAGTTCCTTTTCTAAATTAAAATCTTCTTCAGCAGTTTTTCCTCTAGGACGTGTCCCTGCTAACGGATATGTATTTAATGTTTTATCCTTAAGTTTAACTAAAGTTTCTGGCGAGGCTCCAGCTATTTCTATATCTTCTGTAGACAAATAAAATATGTATGGAGAGGGATTTATTAATCGTAAATTTTCATATACGTTTAACAAGCTACCTTCAAACTCAGCCTCAACCTTATTCGAAAGTACTATTTGAAAAATATCTCCTTCAAATATATGACTTTTAGACTTTTCTAACATCTGCATATAGTCGTTCTTGCTCACAGCAGGAGAAAATTCACTCTTTAATTTACCTTTTTTCATTAAATTTTCGTTTTCTTGAGATATAATTTGTTTTATACAATTTAAATCTTCAATAGTTTTTGTATAGTTTTTTTCTATTTCTAATAGAGAAGTATTAACTATAATAGTAATTAGATTATTTAAATTATCTAAAACAACTATCTTGTCAAATAGAAAAAGTTCTAAATCATTAAAGTTACAAGTATTATCAGATGTAAATTTAACACTTGGCTCTATATACTTAAAATAATCATAAGAAAAATATCCTGCAAACCCTCCTGTAAATGGAGGTAAAAAGTCAAATTTAGGACTTCTGTTTTCCTTTAAAATTCCTCTGAGAACTTCAGAAGGTTTTTTTGTAAAAATACGTTTTTCTCCTAAACACATATTTGAATCCTTACAGCTCACCTTCATTTTGGGATTGAATCCAATAAATGTATATCTATCATAATTCCCATATTCATCATCTACATCAAGTATAAATGTGCATTCAAATTTTTCTTTTAATAAATTAAACACATCTATGGGCTTACTATTAGATTTAAAACTTATACTAACTGGTGTAATATCAAACTTTCCTTGTTTCGATAGCTCTTTTAATAGCTTAAAATCTGGTTTTATCATTTTTCCCTCCTAAAAATTTAAGCAACAAAAAAGTCCTTGACAGATTAAATAATCTGTCAAGGACGAATAAAATTACAATTATCCGCGTTGCCACCTTGATTTGCGAAAAAACGCACACTTAGTAGGATACTATCATATCCCCGACAACTAACGTATGTCTCCACGTCATAGAATACTCAGCTAAGCCTTTGACTATGCCCTCAACGGTCCATTTGATGATTTGTTTTCCACCCGACTCTCAGCTTCGCGGGCTCTCTGTGGGATCATAATCACCTTTATCTCCGTATCAACGGTTTTTTAAATTAAAAGAATACTATCATCTAAATAGTACTCTGTCAATAGATTTATTTTTGAAATGCAAATGCTAAAGGATATTTCCTTCAGTAGTAATAGTAACTTCGTTATATGGTACAATTTTTTCTGACTTAAGCATAGCTTGCTTTACAGCGTAGGTCATTCCATTACAGCAAGGTACTTCCATTTTAACTACTGTAATGCTTTTCAAATCGTTAGACTTAAATATCTCAGTTAGCTTTTCTATATAAAATTCATTGTCATCTAGTTTCGGACATCCTATAAGCACTACTCTATCTTTTATAAACTCTTCATGGAATTTAGAATAAGCATAGGCCGTGCAGTCTGCCGCTACTAAAAGATGTGCATCCTTTAGGCATCCTGCTTTGGTGTTCATTAGCTTAATCTGAACAGGCCAAGTTTTCAGCTGAGAATCTCCACTTCCATGAACATTTGCAAACATCGGAGGCATATCAGCTAGAAATAAAGGTTTTTTCTCTTTTTCTTTTTCTTTTTCCTTTTCTTTTTGCCCTTTGATTTCAGCCATTCTCTTTTCTACTAGCTCTTTATTAAATGGCATAGTCTCTTTGTCCTCAAGCTTAATAGCTCCAGTAGGACATTCTGGCAAGCAGTCTCCTAGTCCATCGCAGTATTCATCTGAAATAAGCTTGGCTTTGCCATCTATCATAGCTATTGCACCTTCATGGCAGGCATCTACGCATAGTCCGCATCCATTACATTTTTCTTCATCTATTGTTATTATCTTTCTAATCATAATATCCTCCAATGTTTTTCACTTTGAATTTTATATTCATACTCTATAAGTCATATTCTAATGAATAATTCTAATATACGCAGTAACATAGGTTACACATTATGAGGATATTTTTTACATGAATAACACAAGGCTGACAGCCATAACTGCCATCCCTCCGATTAATCCATATATAGAAAGATGATGCTCTCCATACTCTCTAGCTGAAGGCAATAGCTCGTCAAATGAAATAAATACCATAATTCCAGCTACAGCTGCAAACAAAATACCAAAGGTCACATCATTAAAAAATGGTCTAAGAATCGTATAGCCAACTATAGCTCCTACTGGCTCTGAAAGCCCTGATAAAAAAGAATACATAAATGCTTTTTTCTTACTTCCAGTAGCAAAATAAATCGGCACTGACACAGCTATTCCTTCTGGAATATTGTGAATAGCTACTGCTATTGCAATTGCTATACCAAGTGAAGGATCATGGAGTGCTGATGCAAAGGTAGCAAGTCCTTCTGGAAAGTTGTGTATAGTGATTGCAAGTGCAGTGAATACACCCATTCTCATAAGCTTTTGCTTATCCTTTTCATCATATTCCTCTGCTTGTAATTCTCTGCTTGCGTTTATCTTTTCGCTTTTATCCTTGTTAGCTATTTTTTGACAATACTCTCTTACATCTTCAGGTTCATTTTGAATTTGCATATCCTCTACATTTCTAACCTCATGGGGATTTTCATGAGAAGGTATCATTTTATCTATTAGAGCTATAACTGCCATCCCACCAAAAAAGCCTGCAATTGTAGTCCAGCTTCCATTTTTTTCTCCAAGAGCAGCTATGAGAGAATCCTGAGCCTTAAAAAATATTTCAATCATAGATACATAAATCATAACTCCAGCTGAAAAACCAAGTGATATAGATAAGAACTTCTTGCTAGTTGTCTTTGCAAAAAAAGCAATAGCACTTCCTATCCCAGTGGATAATCCAGCAAAAACTGTAAGTCCAAATGCTAATAAAACGTTATCCATAGATTCTTTCCTCTCTTATGTCATTTTATCTTCCTCTGTATAGTATAGGAGCTGCTCCAAAAAGCACCTCTGTACTAAATGATGTTTTTTCCATGAGCATAAGCTCATCTGCAATGTGATTCATATTTCTCATATCAGTAGGCTCCATTACATTTTCAAGCTCTACCCCTGTTTTTCTTTTAAAATACATATAGTGCTTCCAAAGTCTATTTTTGATTTTCTCTAAGCTAGAAGGCTGCCTTAATATCATCATTACTTCGTGTCTTAAGGTTTCAGCTGACTCTTTATCAAATCCTTTTGGAAGCTCGGCTAGCCTTTTTCCTATTTCTCTAGCAGTTTTTTCATCAATCTCTTGGCACAAAAACTTGACTATATGCCAGAACTGAAACAAATCATCCTTACTATTTATATCCACTTCCTTTGCCCAAGCAAAAGCATAGAGTCTTCTCTTCCAGTCCCATCTTCTAACTGGACTTTGAAGGTCATTTGCAGGTATAAGGAAAAAATCTCTGTCAAGAAGCATAGCTCCAAAAACTCCTGGTGGTTTTCCCATACGATTGTTTTTGAGCGTAGTTCTATATACTCCACATGATGGACTACCTTCCATATATACAAAAGCAAAGACATTTGCCCTTTCAAGAGCTTCTATACTGGCATTACAGCCTTTTATGAGCATATCAGTAACATCTTTGCCTTCCCTATTTTTAATCTTTGCATTTCCTTCTAGTACAGCTCTTCCACTTTCGCCTATGACTCTGATAGGACTTCTAGGAATCCCCATTCCAGATAAACTCTCTGGACACACAGGATGCCAAATAAATGAAGTCTGATCTCTTCCAAAAAGCTCTGACATATTCCAGCCTTTTTTATTGTATCTCACTTTGCACCCATACATACAAGCACTTATTCCTAAATTTATTTTTTCTTTTAGAACTGTATCCATAAACTAATCCCCTCTCATACAAAACTCTAAGCCATTAATACCCAAATCTAGCAGAATTAATATAGAAAGTAAAAAAAAGCTCAAAAGAGCTTTTTTTTTCTAACTTATGTGATTAGAATCTAGCTTTTCCTAGTTCTTCATCTAAAAATTTCTGGATTCCTAAAAGTTTTTTATGTATAGAGCATTTATCAGCTGCATCTCTAGTACAATTTGTTTTATTTGCAAGGCATCTATTTAAGTAAATGTCACCTTCGATAGCTTCTATTACTTCTTTATATGATATGTCACCAGGCTCTTTTGTCAGGGCATAGCCACCTGAGACTCCTCTATAAGCTTTTGTTATACCAGCAGCATTGAGTTTTCTAAGAATTTTCAGAACAAATCTAAGGGGTACATCCTGCTCTTTTGCAATTATGGAGGCACCTACTCTGCTCTCTTCTTGGTTTGCCAAGTATTGTACTATCCTAAGCGCATAATCTGACTCTTGAGTTATTTTCATACAAAACTACCCCAATCTATGCATAAATATGCATTTTAATTCTTTTCTATATAACAAAATATTACCGCCTAAAACTAAATCTGTCAAATGCTAGAAAATAAAATTTATACTAATTTGATAAATTATTTAAATTATAACTCAAATATTGAAATTTTGGCAAAATAAATACCCAAGTCGCCTTGAGTATTTATGTCTTAATTACTTTTTAAATATTCCAAATGGCTTTCCAAGTGGAAGGAAAACTCTTCCAAAATGGTTGTTTGCTAAATGTGCTATAGCTCCGTAGAAAGCAAGTAATGAAATAATAAGTTCTGAATAAGCTGCTAATAAATGCATTTCATGCTCCATGATTCCAAGAACTGAGCAGAACAGACCTAAGAAAAGTAAGTCGATAAAACACATAACTATGAATAAGTGCTTGTTTGTTTCAGCAGCTACAAGTGTAGCTCCCATACTAAATATAAAGTATCCTATAAATGCGACTCCTAGCTGACGAACATCTGCTTTTGCTGCCATAGCTTCTCCAAACACTCCGTTTTGAATCATCCAAGTCATAGCTACTCCTAGCCAGAAAAACCCGTAAGCTCCAAAAACTGTAGTTCCGAAAATGTTGTTCTTTTGAGCATCTTTAAATGAAGCAAAAAGCTGTGCGCAGGCTCCTAAGAAAATAGCCCATGGTATTACAAGAGCAGTTCCTTCAGTTAATCCTAGTTTTTGTGATGCTGCTACTAGAGTTACCATTGCTAGACCAAACTGACCTAATGCCGTAGGATCTGCAGTAACTACTTTGTTTTCAATAATTTGATTGTTTTGCATACTTCCCTCCAATATGTAAAAAAATATATATTCCTACATAAGTTAACAGATTCACAAACAAAAGTCAATCAAATTTGTATAATATACAACCATAATTTTTATTATATATAAATCTTACTTATTTTGTAGCAACAAGTCATTTTCTTTAATATATCCTTTTTTTCTCATGTACATAGCAATTACATAGCTAAGCACAGCTGGAAGTAAAAAATGAAGTAAGGCTATACCTATAAACGCTTCATTTCCCATAACGGAGTATGTTGAAAACTGTCCTACTAGTCCACTAGTTCCCATACCTGCGCCAACGCTATCAGCTTTCATTTTGAAAACTGTAGTTGAAATAGGTCCCAGTAGTGCACTTGCTAATGTAGGCGGTATCCAAATAAGAGGATTTTTTATTATATTTGGTATCTGAAGCATTGATGTACCTAATGCCTGAGAAATCAACCCACCTACTTTGTTTTCTTTATAAGACATAACTGCAAAACCTATCATCTGACAGCAACAGCCTGTAAGTGCAGCCCCCGCTGCCAAGCCTTCTAATCCTAACGCAATAGATAGTGCCGCTGAGCTTATCGGAAGAGTTAGAATCATACCCATAAATACTGCAAGTACTATTCCCATAGGTATTGGCTGAAGCTCCGTTGCTCTATTTAACAAAGACCCTATCGCCTTCATCATCATAGCTACAAAAGGTGCTATAAATATTCCTGCTAAGCTCCCTACTATAATAGTTATAGCTGGTACTAGCACTATATCAACTTTTGTTTTTCCTGTAATCCTTTTTCCTATCTCTGCTCCTATAAGAGCTGCTACAAATGCCCCCATAGGTTCACCTATTCCTATAGTTGCGACGCCCTCTACGAACTTTACAGTGCCTGCTCCCATTGCTCCAGTTACAAGTGAAGCAAAAATCACAAGAGGTCCTGCCCCTATGGCATGAGCTACTGCTGCTCCAATAGCTGGTCCCATCATAAACTGTGCAGTTCTACCGAATAAAGATAACTGCTCTATAGAACTCAGATCTCCGATTTGTTTGAGTATAAGTCCAATAATAAGCGATGAAAACAATCCTAGAGCCATTCCGTTGAGGGTTTTTATCAAATAATTTTTCACACTACACACCTCCTTTCATATGTAAAACACCTGTCTTGTCAGCTACTAAACAAGTATACTATTTTATTGTTCTGCAATCAAGTATCCTTTTTCATCTAGCTCTTTTAGGATGTCTGTCATATCATCTTTTTTATTTACTTCTATAGTGTGAAAATGAACTCCATCAGTTATTGCCGACAATGGCTTTGAGTTTCCCGTTGAGAGCTTTGCAATAAAATTTTTAAGCTCCTTTCTAGATGAAATACCTAAATCAACTCTAATATCGCCGTATATATCATGCTCTATAATTACATCTAATATCTTTCCACCATTATCAACAATTATTTTTAGCTCTTCCTCTAAATCTTCCAAGGTATCATGTTTTGATGCAATTACCTTTCTATAGCCTTCTTCATTTATTTTTGAAATGATATAGCCCTGAGGTGTCGCAAGGATTGGAATACCTTTAGCCCTCAGTATCGCAATATCTTGAACTATTACTTGTCTGCTAACTTTAAATTCCTTAGCTAGCTCTGACCCACTTAAATAAATATCGCTATCTACCAATCTTTTTTCTATCTCCAGTCTTCTTTTCGTTGCTTCCATTGTTATCATCTCCTGCAATTAAACTTATTCGGAATATATCTTTAATTTTGATTTCAATTATATCATAATTTGCACTTTTAACTATCAAGCCTATTCTATATTATTATTTATATAGTATAATGGAGGCTACGATGGAACCTCCATTGTTTTTGATTTTATTCACCATCCATTTTATTTTTAAAGGAGTCTTAATTATGTTAAAAAAATATATTATAATAACTTCAGTTATATTTTCTTGTTTGTTTGGACTAAATCCTAGCTATGCACAATCTCCAATCGTAGATGTAAATTTTAAAGTCAATGATATTTACGAGGATGAAGAAAGTGTAATAATTCAAGCTATAGTTTACAACCTAGGCAATACAAATATAAATGGTTTTAATGATATCGATGTAGTTTTGAAAAGTATGAATGACGAGCTAATTGCGCAAGGAACTTTTGAGATAGATGATTTAAAAGCTATCAGCTTTGAACCAGGGGAATCTTTTTTCTTTACTGGTGCTATGAACAAAACAGCTCCTGTCACTTATCCCTATAAATATGTAGCAGAATCTAGTGTCAATTGGAACAATATAACAGAACTTTCAGATGATATCAAACTTTATATAAATAGCGAGCAAATAGTTTTGGAGCAAAAACCTGTCATAATAAACAATAGAATGTTAGTTCCTATTTCAACAATAGCTTCGAATTTTGATTATGAAGTAAACTGGAATCAATCAGACAAAACAGTTACCTTAACAAGCGGCCCAAAATCAGTAAAGCTTACAATAAATAGTGCTGTTGCAAGTGTTGATAGCGAGAATGTAAGTATAGATACGGCTCCTATAATATTAAATAATAGAACTATGGTTCCTATTTCATTTATAGTGGATGCCTTTGGCGCAGATTATGCCTGGGGTGCTCAAACAAAAATTTTATCCATTTATTATTAAATACATTATAATTAGAGTATAATTTATTTTTTTATAACTAGGAGGAGTTTATGACCTATAACAGACTGATACCTGAAATCACTGTAACATCTATTAAAGAAAGCCTTTCTTTTTACTGTGATGTTTTAGGCTTTGAAAAAACTTACGAAGGCGAGGATAAGGATTTTTCTTTTATTTCATTTTATGGCTCTCAGCTTTTACTTCAAGAAAATTCTAATGAAGCATGGAAGAAATATGAGCTAGAATATCCTTTTGGAAGAGGCGTGAACTTTTCTATAGAAACTGATGACATTGATAAACTAGTTTCTAATTTGGAAAAAGCTAATATCAGCTTGCTTTGTCCTTTAGAAGAACGCTGGTATAAAAAAGACGATATGGAGCATGGAGAAAAGCACTTTATAGTTATGGATCCCGATGGCTATATACTTAGATTTATGCAAGATTTAGGTCAAAAAACTATCTAAATCTAGACTAATAATCAATAAAAAACCAAGAGGGAATCAAAAAGAACCGTCCCTCTTGGTTTTTTTATTTGAGATATTACTAATACTACTCCTTATAATTGCCATTTTGAGTCATAACTTGTATATGGAATCCTTCAATAGATAACAAACCAATCACAAGCAATATACTTACAAAAGTAAATGTAATTATCTTATATGTCAAATTCGGTATGAAATTTGTTACAATTATAACTATAGACATTAAAATCATACTTATTCGATTAAAACTGGTTGTTGTTATTTTTATAATATCTCCTTCGTTAACCGTTATCTCATTGCTCTTCACTCCAAATTGTGTGACTTTTAAGCGAGCTTTAACTTCAGGGAGTTCAATGTCTACTTGTTCATTGTTTATAACGCTTGCTACCTTTTCTCCGTTTATTTTTATTTGGACTTTCGAGGCCGTACCCATCAACCCCGTATCTCGTTTAATAGTTATTGACATATTATTATCTCCTTTATCGGTATTTATCCTCATGGAAATACTCAATTATCTATTATTTTAACTAGATGCTTGTTTGAAATCATTAAGATTCCAATTTAATTTTCTTCCCCTATTCAATGATTTCCTATAGAATTTGATGTTCTTGATAATTTAAATTATAATATTTATATATAAAAAGAGAAAGGAGCAATAAAATGGATTCCTTTTTTTGGGCTAAAGCAAAAACTACAATTCAATATGCATGGCCAGTAATTATAATATGTATAATTTTTGCTTATGTAAATTATAGAATTTGCAAAAGTAAAATATATCCTCCACACAAAGTTACTGGATGGATGATAGCAGGTTTTTTATGCCCTTTATTATCAACTATAATTTTAATAGTAACTACCTGGTGGCTTTATAGAAAAAACCTGTGGTACAATGATTAAATATCATAATCCCACAGGTTACATTTTAAAGTTACGCTTCTCTTAAAATATTTAAATCTTCTCCTGCCATTATTTTGTTCATGGTTCTCATCGCGCACATTTTTCCGCACATTGTACAAGTGTCTTCATTTTCTGGCATTGATTCCTTGCGATATCTTCTTGCTTTTTCTTCATCCATAGATAGATTGAACATTGTTTCCCAGTCTATATCTGCTCTAGCTTTACTCATTTTATTATCCCACTCTCTTGCTTTTGGAATTTTTTTAGCTATATCAGCAGCATGCGCAGCTATTCTCGATGCTATTATGCCTTCCTTCATGTCTTCTAGGTTAGGAAGTCTAAGATGCTCTGCTGGTGTAACATAGCATAGAAAATCTGCTCCATAGGTAGCTGCTATTGCTCCACCTATTGCTGAAGTGATATGGTCATATCCAGGGGCTACATCAGTAACTATAGGTCCAAGTACATAAAATGGTGCATTGTGGCAAAGTCTTTTTTGAAGTAGCATATTTGCTTGAATCTCATCTATAGCCATATGTCCTGGCCCTTCGATTATAATCTGTACGTTTTTCTCCCAAGCACGCTTAGTAAGCTCTCCTAGTGTGATTAATTCTTTTATCTGGCAAGCATCAGATGCATCGTTAATGCTTCCTGGTCTAAGAGCATCTCCTAAACTAAGGGTTACATCATACTCGGCGCATATATCTAGCAGCTCATCATAGTATTCAAAAAATGGATTTTCTGCATTGTTTAGCTGCATCCATGCATACATAAGCGAGCCACCTCTAGATACTATATTCGTAAGTCTTTTATTTCTTTTGAAAACCTCAGCTGTTTCTTTGTTTATGCCTGCATGGATAGTCATAAAATCTACGCCATCAATTGCATGCTTTCTTACTACATCCAGAAACTCTTTTGCTGTGATATCCTTAAGCTCTTTGTCATAAAATCCAACAGCATCATATATAGGAACTGTTCCTATCATAGCAGATGACATTTCAACTAGTCTTTTTCTAAATTCCTCGGTTTTTCCAAATGAACTAAGGTCCATGATGGCTTCAGCTTTCATCTCTATAGCTTTTTTTACTTTTTCTAGCTCTGGTTCAATATCCGGGCAGTCTTTTGATATACCTAAATTCACATTGATTTTTGTGCTTAGCCCTTGACCTACTCCTTTAGGACTTAGGCTTTTATGATTTTTATTTGCAGGGATTGCTATACTTCCATTTGCAACTCTTTCCATAAGTATATTGATATCCATGTATTCTTCTTTTGCTACTATTTCCATTTCTTTAGTTACAATGCCTTTTCTTGCTGCATCCATTTGAGTTGAATAATTCATAATGCTAGTCTCCTTTTTATTTTTTATATTTTTAATAGATTATCAACTGATTGTCTTAAATTTTTCGTAGCATTTAGGCAGTCTGCTTGCCCTAAAATCGCTGATACTACGCAAACACCATCTAGTCCAAGATTGTTTAGCTTTGAAATGTTTTCCTGATTTATTCCGCCTATTCCAAGCACTGGAATATTGATTTTACTGCATATATCAGAAATATCTAAAAGGCTAAGCTCACTAGCATCAGCTTTAGTTAAGGTTGGAAAAATTGCTCCCACTCCTATATAATCCGCATCACTTTCTATTGCTTTTGTAGCTTGACTTAAGGTCTTTGCAGAAACTCCTAAAATTTTATCTTGTCCTAGAAGTTTTCTAACAAGTAGAGCATCTAAATCCTCTTGTCCCACATGTACTCCCTCAGCATCCAGTGCTAGAGCTATATCTACTCTATCGTTGATGATGAGAGGAATATTATGACGTCTAGTGATTTCTTTTAGCTTTAATCCTATCTGATAAAACTCTCTGCAAGATGCTGTTTTTTCTCTTAGCTGAACTACAGTCACACCACCTTTAATGGCATCTTCCACACTATGAAATAGGTCTTTGCCAGAAAGGCAGAGTCTATCTGTAACTAAATATAATGAGTAGTCAGTTTTTTTTCTAAGCTCTGATTTTTTCATTTTCCAAAGCCTCCATATACAGATTAATTTTATTTGCATCCATAGTATGTACATAGTCAAATAGTCTAGTTCTAAAGGTTCCTATTCCTTCGTTGTTTTTAAGACTGCATTCTGCTAGTTCTCCAGCTATTCCTATTACTGTAAGCGCTGAAGTTGCAGCTAAAAATGAATCTACTCCTGAGGCGCAAAAGCTTCCTGTCAAAGAGCTTGCCATGCATCCTGTTCCTGTGACTTGCTTCATCATTTTGGTTCCATTTTTTAATCTTAGCTCTCTAGATTCATCCAGTACGATATCTACAGCTCCAGTTATAGCTACTGTGCAAGGCTTAAATTCAATGAGCTCTTTTGCACAAGACATTGCTGCATCTGATTCACTAGATGAGTCTACTCCTTTTGTATTTCCTGTAAGTCCTGACATTGCCATTATTTCTGAAGCATTTCCTCTTATCACTGAAATATTTAATTCTTCAAATAATCTTTGCGCCCACATAGTTCTATAACTTGTGGCTCCTGCTCCTACAGGGTCTAAAACTATAGGTATTCCAATTTTATTTGCTTCTTTTCCTGCAAGAAGCATAGACTCAACTGTTCTAGCATTTAAAGTCCCTATGTTTAGAACTAGTGCCTTTGCTAGATTTACCATTTCCTTTACTTCATTTTCATCATCGGCCATAACTGGCGATGCTCCTATAGCTAGGGTGATATTGGCACAGTCATTGATAGTTACACTATTTGTAATATGATGCACTAGCGGACTAATATCCCTAAGTTTATGAAGCGAACTTATAACTTGATCTTTCATCATAAATCTCCTTTCTCACTAACTTTAGCTTTTTGCTATGTAATAAGTCTGTACAGGTGGTTTGTCGGACCATTTCCACTTCCTATATCCAAACTATTTCTTATAGCTCCTGTGATGTATTCCTTTGCATCAAATACTGCTTGCTCTACAGATAATCCAAGAGCTAGATTAGAAGCTATAGCAGATGAAAGAGTACATCCTGTACCATGGGTATTATTTGTATTAATTTTTGGAGCATCATACCATCTGAGTTTATCTTCATAGGCCAGTAAATCTGCCGCATCATCCACTAGATGCCCTCCTTTAATAAGTACAGCAGAGGATGTTAGTTTCCTAAATGCATGAACTGACTTTTCCATATCTTCTTTTGATTTTATTTCTAAGCCATCTAATATAGCAGACGCCTCATGAAGATTTGGTGTAATTACATCAGCTAGTGGCAAAAGCTCTTGAATTAGAGCTTTTTTTGCATCCTTTTCAAGCAAATCAAATCCAGTAGTGGATATCATGACAGGATCTAAGACAATATTTTTAAACCTATAGCTCTTTATTAGCTCTGCAACTGTGAGAATTATTTCAGCATTTGACAGCATCCCTATTTTTACTGCATCTATGTCTATATCCTCTGCCACTGCTTCTATTTGTTTTCTTACTGAGAGAGATGAGAGAGTCTCTATATGGCTTACTCCTAAAGTGTTTTGAGCAGTTACGGCTGTTATTACGCTCATGCCATATACCTTATGAGCACAGAAGGTTTTTAGGTCAGCTTGGATTCCTGCTCCACCAGAAGAATCAGAGCCAGCAATAGTCAGAACCTTCTTCATGCACTATGCCTCCCATCGTCTTTAGTCAATTTATAAGCAAATGCAGACTTAAGTACTGCTATTGCTATTATGCTTCCACCGATAGTGCTTAGCATAAAAGGAACTACAAAGAAAAATGCTCCTACTTCTTTTCCAAGAATGAATTTTGCCATAGGAAAAGCAACTAGACCTCCTATGATTCCTGTTCCAATTATTTCTCCCAAAGCAGAAAGCGAAATTTTGTTAAACTTTTTATACATATACGAGGCCAGTATAGCTCCAAATATACTTCCTGGAAACGCAAGTATAGAGCCTGTTCCCAGTATATTTCTAAGCAGTGATATCAAAAATGCGTTTAATACAGCGTAATAAGGTCCAAGCAGCACCGCTGAAATAACATTAATCGTGTGCTGAATAGGGAAACATTTAGCTACCCCTACTGGAATATAAATTACATGTCCTACCATAGTTCCTATGGCTACCAATAATGATGCAAATACCATTTTTTGAATCTTCATCCTACTTCCTCCTAATATATTTTTTTGTAAATAAAAAGAGCATAAACCCAATCTAGGATTTATGCCCAATATAAATAAATGGCCTAACTTCCCTACGCTGGCATTATCCAGATCAGGTAAAGGGTCAAAGAACACATCTTTATCTCAGCCGATTTGATCGGCACCCCTAGTCTAATTTATTAAATTATTTCTTGCTCTTGTGACTCAGTTTACAACTAAAGATTTAAAAAATCAAGTCTATTTTATATTTATTTTAGTGTTATGTATGATATAAGTAATTTTAATGTGTTTTCAAATGCGAAGTAATGAGTTCTTTCCATTCCATGAGATGCATGTACTCCTGGTCCAATTAAAGCACCTTTTATGTTATAGCCTGCAGTAAGTGCAGCTCTTACATCTGAACTATAGAAAGGATAAATATCTACAGCAAATGAAAGCTTGTTATCTTTTGCTAGATTAATCAAAGTCGAAGTCATATTGTAATCATATGGTCCTGCAGAATCTTTTGCACAGATAGATACATCATATTCTGTACAACTCAAATCATCTCCAATACAACCCATATCAACCGCTATAAGTTCTGTTATATCTTCAGGGATATTCGATGAACCATGGCCTACTTCTTCGTAAACTGAAAATACAATTCTCAAATCATATTCAGGAGTTAAATTGTTATCCTTAAGATATTTCATCAGTCCAAACAGACAAGCAACGCTACCTTTATCATCTATAAATCTGGACTTGATAAAACCACTAGGCGTAATAGTAGTTTTAGGTTCAATAAATATAAAATCTCCTGGCATTATGCCTAGGTTTTCTACATCTTCCTTTGACTTAACACATTCATCTATACGAATAGTCATGTTTTCAGTATCTCTAGGCTTGCTGCTTGCATCCTTGAACACATGAACTGCTGGACTAGTGCTTAAAAACGTTCCTGTGTAAAGCTTTCCATCTCGAGTTTTTATTTGGCAGTATTCACCATCTAGTGTCGGTACTATAGGTCCTCCAACTAAAGTAAATTTAAGCTGACCATCTGATGTTATTGATCTTACCATAGCTCCTAATGTATCTACATGAGAAGAAAGCCCTATTACTCTGTCCTTTGATTTCCCTGCTATGCTTATAAATCCACAGCCTTTTTGGTTCACTGTCATTTCATATCCTAGCTCTTTTACCCAAGATTTCATTTCTTCGATTATTTCGTGACAAAATCCACTTGGACTATGAAACTCCATTAGGCTCTTTGCTGTGCTTAGAATATATTCTTTGTCGATATTATGAAAGTTCATATTTCCTCCTTAGTATATGTTTTTTCCCATCTTAATAATTGTAACAAATAACAATACACATAGAAAGAAATATTATAAATAAAAATAAATTTTTATAAACCATTAAGAATTGCTTTTATACTTTCTAAAACATAATCGACTTCTTTGCAAGTATTGTAATGCCCTAAGCTAAACCTCACTGTACCTTGAGGAAAGGTGTTATAAAACTTGTGGGCACTAGGACTACAATGAAGTCCACATCTATTTTGAATTTTGTATTTTGATTGAAGTTCATGAGACACTACTGCATTATCTATGTCTTTAAAATCCAAAGATAGTATAGCCGTTTTATTGTCATTATCATTTAGTCCTATAATTTCAAATCCATTATGTTTTGATTTTAAATCGAGCAATCCCAATTCAAAATATTTAAGTAAATCTCTTTCTTTCTTGCAAATAGCTTCAATTCCTTGTTCTTCTATATATTTCAAGCTTGCATTTAGTCCATATATCCCTGGCAAATTTTGAGTTCCAGCTTCATATTTATCTGGCATATCAAAAGGCTGTATTTCTAAGTTTGATTTGCTCCCCGTTCCGCCTTCAATAAAAGTACCTACTCTCTCAATCAAGTCCTCACTAATTACAAAACCTCCCATACCCTGTGGCCCTAGCAAACCCTTATGTCCTGTAAAGCATAAGCCGTCTATGTACATTGCCTTCATATCTATAGGAAGTACCCCTGCTGTTTGAGCTGAATCAACAATAAAAGGCACATCAAACTCCTTGCACAGTTTTCCAATTTGCTTTATTGGTAATATGTCTCCAGATACATTACTGCTGTGGCTTACTATTACTGCTTTTATTTCATTTTCAAGTTGGTTAATTAAATCTTGCTCATCAAACTTACATTTCTCATTTAGCTTTAGCTTTATTATCTCGGCTTTTACTTTATTTAATGGCCTCATTACAGCATTGTGTTCAAACGGTGAAACTAGAACCTTGTCATTTTCTTTTATCAATCCTTTTATGATAATATTCAGACTCTCTGTGATATTTTTTGTAAAGCAAACATTCTCTGCTAAATCAAAGTTGAAAAGAGCAGCTATCATTTCTCTAGTTTCATAAACTATATCTTCAGCACTAATAGCATCTTCATAAACACCTCTTGAAATATTACATCCAATATTCTTCATATAATCAACCATAGAATCTATCATTTGCTGGGGCTTAGGATATGTAGTAGCTGCATTATCAAAATATACTCTCATTTGATTTCCTCCTCTTACTTATTGTATATATTAACTTTATCATGTATATATGCTTATCATTATAAATTTACTTTATGGTTAGTATAAAAAAATTCTATTTGGCATATGACAATAATTATAAGTTTTCTTTGTTATAATTTAGTTGAATAAAATAATTAGAAAGGAAGATGATTATGAAAAACAAAATTGGTATCATCATTGCAGGAGCAATTATAGGCATATTGTCAGTAGCTTCTGTAAAATTAGGCAATCCTCTTAATATGGGACTTTGCATCGCTTGTTTTATAAGAGATATCGCAGGCGGATTAGGGCTTCATAGAGCTGAAGTAGTTCAGTATATACGCCCTGAAGTTATAGGAATTATACTAGGAGCTTTTATTATGTCAAAAGCTAGTAAGGAGTTCAATCCTAAAAACGGTTCTTCTCCTTTTACTAGATTTATTTTAGGCTTTATAGTTATGATAGGTGCGCTTATGTTCTTAGGCTGTCCTCTTAGAATGATTCTTAGACTAGGCGGAGGAGACTTAAATGCATTATTTGGAATTTTGGGCTTTACAGTTGGTATTTTTGCTGGAGTTAAAATTTTAGATAAAGGTTTTAGTCTTGGTCGTACATATAACGCTTCTCCTTTAGAAGCTAGTTCAATTTCAATACTTGCATTAGTACTTCTTGGAATTTTAGTATTTATTCCTACACTACTTATATTTAGTGAATCTGGCCCTGGATCAATGAGAGCTCCTTGGATATTTGCTCTTATAGTTGGTTTAGTATCTGGTATAGCTGCTCAAAAAACTAGACTTTGTATGGTTGGTGGAATTAGAGATATGATTATGTTTAAAGACAGCTATCTTCTAACTGGATTTTTATCAATCTTTGTATTTGTTTTGATTGGAAATATGCTTACTGGTCAATTTAAGCTAGGATTTATAGAACAACCTGTAGCTCACACCGATGCACTATGGAATTTTTTAGGGATGGCTCTTGCTGGCTGGGGTAGCGTTCTTCTTGGTGGATGCCCTCTACGCCAATTAATACTAGCAGGCGAAGGTAATGTAGATTCAGCCGTAACTATTATAGGTATGCTTGTAGGCGCAGCTTTCGCTCATAACTTTAAGCTTGCTTCTGCTCCTACTGGTCCATCACTAAATGGACAAGTTGCAGTTATTCTTGGATTTATAGTTTTAGGAGGTATTTCATATTTTTATATAGAAAAGGAAATAAAATTTAAAGAAGTTGAATTAAAGGAAGGTGCTTAATATGATAGAAGTCGATGCTAGAGGTCTTTCATGTCCACAGCCTGTTTTGCTTGCAAAGAAAGCTATGAAAAAGTCAAATACTAGCTTTTCTGTAATAGTGGATAATGAAACAGCAAAGCAAAATGTAAAAAGATTTATGGATTCAAATGGCTATAAAATAGAAATAAATGCAAGCGGAGAAGATTATGTTCTTAGAGCAAGCAAATAAATATATTGTTTTATTTTTTACTCACTCAGGTGCTGTAAAATACAGACGATTTCTAAACAAAAACAATATAGATAACGAAATGATGCCAGTTCCTAGAAGGCTAAGCTCTAGCTGTGGCGTATGCATTTCATTTTGCTATGATGATATATCAAGTATAATTACTACAGATATAGAAAAGATATTTAAGGAACTAGATGACTCAAAATTCGAGGAAATTTATACTACAAACTAGTATAAATCAAAACTAATTCATAGCTACTAAGCTACTAAATCAATTTCAAAATTACTAATCAAAAAGAGCAGTATTTATAAATAATCCTTATAATAAGGACTTTATAGAATCTGCTCTTTAATTATTAAATAGATTTAGCTTTTATACAGGATTACGTTAAGCCATTTTTCGTTTTCTCTGCCTACTCTTTTATCTGATGTAATCCAAATTTCTTCAATTTTAAAAGGTGTTTTGGTATCTATTATATCCTTTACTAAGCTTTGAGTGTAAGAAGTAAACACTCTTCCATCCTCTACTTTTTCAGAATCACCATATTTAAGGGATATATATACATGACCTTCTGGCTTAAGCGCTTCATAAAATTTTAGCAAGACCTTTACAAAGGCTTTTCTAGTTAAATGTATAAGAGATGAACAGGCCCAAATGGCGTTAAAATCTTCATTGTAATTTAGCTCTGTGAATTTCATATTTATAACTGATTTTCCTATAAAGCTACTTGCTCTTTGGGCCAGTTTTTTACATCCATCAAAGCTAGTTACATCATAGCCTTTTTCTAGGAAATGTTTGCTATCTCTTCCAGCGCCACATCCTGCATCTAATATATTGTCTCCATCTTTCAGGTATACTTCAAATCTTTCATATACATCAGACATATCTATAAACAGAGTTTCGTCCGCATATGCATCTCCATTTTTTTCATAAAAAGTAATAGCTGCTTTTTCTTCCTTCCATGATCTATATGCATCAATATCTGCGGAAATTTGCTTAAATAAAAATCCAAAAATAACTACATCATCTACAAATCCACCTGGAATTAAATCTGGCAAAATATCAATTGGCGTTATAAAATATATAAGGCCTACAACTAATATCATAAGCGAACCCATAGGAATCTGCTTGTATTCTCCAGAGATCCAGTCCTTTAATAGCGAAAATACTATTTGAAGCTTGCTCCAAATTTCATCTATAGGTCCAATTCTATTTGCCTTAGCCTTATTCATAGCTTCTTCAAGTAGCTTTGATACCTTATTTTTATCTTTCAAAATTTCCATAGCTTTAGTCTCATTTTTTTTGTAGAAAAGCGATTTAAATTTAGTTATGATAGTCTCTACCATATTATTACTTATTCTCAATTCATCTCATCTCCATTTTTAATTAATCTTATACAAAAACTCTCTCATATTCTGATATAATAATTATTATACTACAAATAAGTAGTTGATTATTGAAAATTATTTTACAAAAAAAGAACTCCATCCATTAAGGCAACCAAAGATTGCCAGTGAGTCTCTAAAACCTTGCTTTATCCACAGTAAAAATCTATTAAATTGGAGGTATAATAATTATGTATGCAGCATTCGAGGGGCATAGTCCTGTAATTGATAATAAATGTTTTGTAGCTGATGGCTGCCAGGTCATTGGAAATGTAGAAATGTTAGAATACAGTAGCATTTGGTTTAACTCTGTAGCTAGAGCCGATGTAAATAAAATTTTGATTGGCAGATATTCTAATGTTCAAGATGGAAGCGTACTTCACTGTGATGATGACTATCCACTAATTATTGGCGATTATGTGACTGTAGGCCATAAAGCTATTCTTCACGGCTGTACTATAGAAGACCATGTTCTAGTTGGTATGGGAGCTACTATACTAAACGGAGCAGTAATAGGAAGAGGATGCATTATAGGGGCTGGAGCAGTAGTTAAGGAAAATATGGTAGTGCCACCATTTTCTATGCTTGCAGGTGTCCCTGCAAAAATTTTAAAACAGCTTCCTGAAGACACTACTGCGCTTCATAATCATGCTGTAAAATATAAAACTCTATGGGCTAAAAGATATGCAATTTTGCCTGAAGATGACGGCGAAAGCTTCGAGGATTAATATATTGTAACTATAACGTATGAATAAGATATTTATAATAATCCTTTTTCAAATGATATTTAATTTAATAGCCATAATTTATACAAAAAAAGGTAGTACATATGCACTACCTTTTTTTGAATTCAACTACAATCCTCTATATTCTAATGTCCACATCCATCGCTTTCATGCATATGGTCATGACATACACTTCCTGTTGATTTTAGTTCACCGCTTAAATATGAATTTATAGTATTTTCAAGTTCTCCCTTAGCTCCTATTATTACTTCAATGTTTTTTTCATTGAATATCTCAATAGCTCCTCCTCCCATTCCACCAGAAATTATTACATTAACTCCTTGCTCATGTAAAAATACTGGAAGGAATCCTGGTCTATGACCTGGGTTTTTAACTTTTTCAGAATTTACTACTTCTTTGCCATCCACTTCATAAATATGAAAGTGCTCACAATGTCCAAAATGTTGTGTTACCATACCTCTGTCACTTGCAATTGCTATTTTCATAATCTTCCTCCTAAAAATGTTTTTATTTTAATATTTTTGATAAACGCTTACTGTAGCTATCTAAGCCACTTACCTCTGAGGCTAAAGCTGTCATAGGTAATATATCAGCTCTAGATATGTCCTTTATATCAAATCTTCTATTAAGAGCCATGAGCTGTTTCACTCCTGTACTTACTCTTTCTAAATATGAGTAAACTCCTATAGCACCCGCTGGAAGATTCACAGCATCTTCATATATAGTTTTAAGTTGCTTAATGTCTTCAAATATCTCTTCTTTAGTATTTCCAAATCTTTTTATATCTGGAAAAATATTTCCGTTGTCAATAGCCTCTCCAACATGTTTTCCTGATATTGCAGCAGCCATGGCAGCTCTTCCTATAGCTACAAAGTTAATATATGGCGCTCCAAGGGACAGGGCTTTATATACTTGATCTTCCATAGCTATACCACCAGTAATTGCAACCTGAACTTTTTTATAGCCTTCACTATAGATTTTTTCTAAAAGTCCATATACTATGCATTCTAGCTCTACTGTTGGGCTTCCCCACTCATTCATCATTTTAACTGGACTATTTCCAGTTCCTCCACCTGCTCCATCAAATGTAACTAAGTCAACTTCACACTTAGAGGCTATCTTTAATATTCTGAGTAGATCCTCAGGGTCAAATGGGCCTGTTTTAAAGCAAATTCTCTTTGCTCCTTTTGCTCTAAGCTCTGCAATTCTTTTTTCAAAATGCTCTTCATCCCAAACAGGTAATTTACCAATTCTTTCAAAAACTTGGCCAATTCCTGATTTATAAGCTTCTGCAATTTTTGAATCACTAGGATCAGGGTAAACCACATAGCCCATTTTTTGAAATTTAAGAGCATCGTTTATATCTTTAATTCTGCCCATTCCTTGTATGCCTTTTGCTGCTTGTCCAAACTTTATTTCTACAGATTCCACTCCTAGTTTTTCTATGGCATAATCTAAAACTCCTAGATACTCATCATCCATATTGGCTTGGAGTATAATATCTCCATAACCATGATAATATTTTCTAAATGTATCTACCATTTCTTTAATTAAGGGAGAATTTATAACTTTATTATGGTCTAGCTCAAGAGCTTTATCTTTAGCTACTACGTCCTCTCCTATAACTACAGGTACTCCAAACACTGCCGCTCCAGCATAGTAATCCTGCCAGTTTAACTTAGCAATCGCGGGTAATATATAGGGGCCTTTTACAGGTATAGGATTTTTGATGCCAAATGTAGTCTTTATTTCCGCTTTAGGATAGGTTACTTCATAAGGATCCATACTTTCGCCTTTTGCTTGAAAGACTCTTCCATTGATATTAAAATGAGAAAAATCAAGTGAGTATTCTTTTTCTGATGCAAATTGATTTATGTCTGTAGCATATGGATAAATTGCTTCTGAGCCTCTCACTGCCGATAGTCCTATTTCACACGGTCCTACGCAATTTGCAGTACATACGCAGCACATGCCTGAGCTAAGTGATAGATTCTCTGGTGTCCTCATTTTAGTGTTAGATAAAGTACTTCCTAAAGAGATACGTTTAGACATTTTTAGCACCATCCTCACATTTTATAAAATTTAATATATTAACTATAATATTTTTACCCTTAATTCCACTTATAATATAGATTCTAATTTATTCTCTTTCTCTAGAAGA
This sequence comes from Acetoanaerobium sticklandii, assembly GCF_000196455.1. NCBI lineage: Bacteria > Bacillati > Bacillota > Clostridia > Peptostreptococcales > Filifactoraceae > Acetoanaerobium > Acetoanaerobium sticklandii. The sequence continues at coordinate 2,151,695 of NC_014614.1, forward strand.
TAACTTATCGTCTTATGATATACATTTTTTACTGCTTTTCCAGAAACTGTATCTTCATCTATTATGCTTTTGCCTTCATTTATAGCTTTTACAGCCTTATTATCAAAAGGAATATTTCCTACAAAAGGTATATTTTTCTGTATGCAATATTCTTCTATTTCCTCTGCTTTTTTTATATTTGTGTCATATTTATTGATACAAACAGCCACTTTAGTTTTAAAATGATTTGCTGTTTCTATTATCCTTTTCATATCACTGATTCCTGAAATAGACGGCTCTGAAACAATAAGAATAAAATCTACTCCTGTAATAGATGCTATTACTGGACATCCTATACCAGGAGAACCATCAATAATAACTATCTCATCAGTGACTAAATTATCTCTCAATCCTTTTTTGACTTCAGATACTAACATTCCAGATGTTCCACTACCCATCTTAAGCTCTGCTGTAGAAAAAATAGCATCTGACTTATATAGCATAAGCTCTCCAGCTACATCTTTATTCATAATGATGGCATTTACAGGGCAGACATATTCACAAAGACTACAGCCTTCACATGCAAAAGGATTTACTTTGTAATCTGATTCATTTTCTATGGCATCAAACCTACATTTTTCCATGCAAAGCCCACAATTGATACATTTTTCAGAATCAATTACAGCTTTATTCATACCATAATAATTTGAACTTATTTTATCTGTATTTTGATGCATAAGTAAATGTAAATTAGGAGCATCTACATCGCAGTCAGCATAACCTTTTGCATTTAAAAGTTTAATAAATGCTGTAGCTACTGTAGTTTTACCTGTACCACCTTTACCGCTAAGAATTAATAATTGCTTCATTTTGAGCCTCCTTAGTGATATCAGTTAACAGTTTTGCAAATAAGTCATGATAACTCCTGTTTTCTTTAGAAACTATTTTCCCATCAGAGTTTAGTTTTCCAAGCTCAACATCAAATGGAATTTCGCTTAATATTTTTATTTTATTATTCTCGCAAAATTCCTTTGAGGGATTGAATCCATCTTGGGTTTTGTTTAGAACAACACCAAAAGGTTTTTTAAATAATCTTACTAAATCATACACCATCTTTAGATTATGACTACCAAACAATGTAGGTTCCGCTACTAGTAGGCAGTAATCAGCATCCTTTATGCTTTCCATAACTATGCAGGCACTGCCTGGTGGGCAATCTACAATAGTGACTTGCTCATTTATATTTTCATCATCTATCATAGCTTTTATTATAGGAACTCCAGAAGCTTCTCCAGTGTTTAATATACCTGACACAACTGTAACATCTTCTAGATTACCTTTTTCTATTTTCCCTATCGATTTATTAATTTCAGATATCGCACTTTCAGGGCAAATTTCCATACATCCTCCACAAGAGTGGCAAACTTCACTAAATACTTTTACTTTGTTATTTATGTAAGCTAAAGCGTTAAATTTACAAAAATCTACGCATTTTTTACATCCATTACAAAGGTAGTCATTCACATATGGAATTTTTACCGATACATCTTCTTTAGTCAGGTAATCGGGTTTGAAAAAAAGATGGCCATTTGGTTCTTCTACATCACAATCTAAATAAAGAGCCTTTTTCGCAGTGTAAGCTAAGTTTACAGAAACTAAAGTTTTACCAGTGCCACCCTTACCGCTAAGGACTGCAATTTTGAGCCTATTTTCCATGATTATGCATTCCTTCATGAATTTCAGTCAGTTCATTAAGCTTTCCAGCTTCATAAGCTTCTAAATTGACTTTTATTGAATCACCTTGAGTTTTGTACATTTTAATATTCGCTCCATTAATAACATCCGCAGCATTTCCTCCGCATCTTGGAGTAAGTAGTACATCAATTTTTCTATCTACTAAACTCTGAGCAGCTTTTATTCCAGCTCCTCCTGGACTAGAAGCTGCTTCATTGTCAAAAAACTCTGCTTCTTTTGAGTCAGTATCATATATCATATAATATGGTGTCCTTCCAAACGATATGCAAACCTTTGATTCTATGTTCTTTTCATCTACTGGTATAGCTATTTTCATACTTTCATCTCCTCATAGCAAGTTATTGGCATATGCCTTTTATAATTTTGATTATACTCTTTTAATTTTTGATGTCAATAAAAGTTTTTAGCATATGCTATTTAATTGATGATTGAATAGCTTTATAATTCTTGATATAATCTGAAAATCTATTTTTTAAAGCAAACGTTGATTTTTTTTGCAAAAACTAAAAAACTAAGAACCACGTATAAGCTGATTCTTAGTTTCAAAATAAAATATTAAATTATAAATTACTAAATTCAAAGTCATCCTCAAAAACTTGAGCTGTGTCAGGCGCCTTTTTGTGTTTCAAAATGCACAGTGCTTTTTCTTTCTTCTTTAAACTCTATCCATAAATCTCTAGCTGCATTCATAGTGATTCTAGGAACATTTCTTTCTGCAAATAACTCAGCATACCATCTTTTTGCATCTTCATAATAGTTAAGTCTTCTGCTTAGCTCTGCAAGAGTATAAAGCATAAAATATCTTTTATATCCTATAGCTTCAAAATCTTCATTTATATAGCATTTTTTATAATTATCATAACTCTGATTAAGATAACTCATTTCACCTTCAATATTCCCTTGCTCTCTATAAAGCCAAGCTATTTTCAAAGACAATCCTGCTTTTACATAATATGGCTCTTCTATTAGTTGGGCAATGTATAGTCCTAGTTTTAGCGTTCTCAGTCCATCCTCATGAGTTCTTTCACCTGCAAGTCTAGTAAAATCCTTTATATTTAGAAGGTACTGAATAATCTTTTCTGTTTTCTGTATATTAAGCCTCTTATTAGCATTCTCTCCAAAGGCATATCCACAGTGTGGGCAGATGTTTATTTCATAGTGGTAAGGATTTACACCTTTGTATATTTTATGATTATCAGATTCTACCTTTTCTACTCTTAATTTAGAACTGAGGGGTTTTTTAGTCGTAAAATTAGACTTGCAATTTGGACAAGCATATTTTTTATCGTATAGTAAAATCATTTTACATCCCTCCTAACTAAAACTATACACCTAGAAATTATCCTAGTCAATAGTACTATGTTAAATTGGGCATAAAAATAAATTTATAGGTCCAAAGGGACTAATTACCTATTACGATTAATTGACAATCTTTGACATCAAGCTAGTGTAAAAAGCAATTATCTCTTCTTTAGTTTCAAAGCTTCCTTGTGCCTTATCTTTTGAACCTCCTCCTTTTCCATTATAGGATTTTATATTTTCTTTAAAAAACTGTCCCAGATTTATGGCATCATTTTTTGTCACAGCAGTAATCTTATTATCAACTGTAGTTGCAAGAATAACTGTATTTGATTTTTCAAGCAAAATAGACTCTATATGTACTAGTGTAAGAAAGTCTACATCATCAAAAATAATAGCTATTGTTTCATCAGCCTTTATATTAAGTGAAATATTTTTTGCAAGATCTTTTCTTATAATATCACTTTGCTTCTTTAAAGCAGATATATCCTCTCTTTGTTTTTGTACCTTCGTCAAAATCATTGATTCTTCTGATGAAAGTTCCTTTTTTAATGATTTAATAATATCGTTTTTTTCTTTATAATCGTTTAGGGCTCTATATCCACATAGGAAAGAAATCCTAGTCATTCCTTTATACGATTCTGCTTTTATTATTTTTATTATACCCACTTCTCCTAGATTTCTCACATGAGTTCCGCAGCATGCACAGCAATCAGCTTCTCCCATAGATACCACCCTTATATCTTCCTCAGCAGTTATTTCTTTTCTTATTGGATATGCTTTTAAGCCTTCTGTGTCTGTAACTATCTGGTCTACTTTTTGATTTTCAAAAATATATCTATTGGTTTCATTTTCTGCCTCAATAAGCATCTCTTCTGTCATATCTTTTATATTGATATCTATAGTTACAAATTGTTCTCCAATGTGAAAACCCTTGTTAGCTCCACCAAATAATTTTAGTATCACTCCAGAAAGAGCATGTTCTCCAGAGTGTTGCTGCATAAAATCAAATCTTCTATTAAAATCTATTTTAGATTTAACTTTTGAATTTTTCGGAAGCTCATTTACATAATGATACACTATACCATCTTTTTCTTTTACATCAAAAACTGGTATTTCTTCTATTTCTCCTCTATCGCTGGGTTGCCCTCCACCTTCTGGATAAAATATAGTTTCATCAAGTACAATTTTATAAAATTCTTTATCCTTAAGTATAGCTACTATATTAGAACTTGCCTCTATCATGTATGGATTAAAATAATATAGTTTATTTGTAGGATTAAGGGTAGCTATATCTACTTCAAAAAAGTCATTTAATTCATTATTCATTTTATCTCTCCTAGATTAAAATATTTCAAGCACTACTGGACAATGGTCAGAGCCAAGAATATCCATATGAATCTCAGCATTTTTTAGCTCGTTTTTCAGTTTGTTTGATACACAGAAATAGTCAATTCTCCAGCCTGCATTATTCTCTCTGGCGTTGAATCTATATGACCACCACGTATACATTTCAGTAGCATCTGGATAGAAAAATCTAAACGAATCAATAAATCCACTGTCTAATAGATTAGTGAATTTCCCTCTTTCTTCATCGCTAAATCCAGGATTTTTCCTATTTGATTTAGGATTTTTAAGGTCTATCTCATTGTGAGCTACATTTAAATCTCCACAAACTATAACAGGTTTCTTTTCATCTAAATCATTTAAATATCTTCTAAAATCGTCTTCCCACTGCATTCTGTATTCAAGTCTAGCTAATTTTGGCTGAGCATTTGGGGTGTATACATTAACAAGATAGAAGTTATCGTATTCCAAGGTTATTACTCTGCCTTCTGTATCGTGATGCTCTATATCTATTCCATAAGCAACAGAAATTGGTTTTATTTTAGTGAATACTGCAGTTCCTGAGTAGCCTTTTTTCTCTGCATAATTCCAATACTGCTCATAATCATTTAACATCAAATCTATTTGTCCTTCTTGAAGTTTTGTCTCTTGTATGCAAAAAATATCTGCCTCTACTTCATCAAAATATTCTAAAAAGCCTTTTTTGACACAAGCTCTTATTCCATTAACATTCCAAGAAATTAGCTTCATAATAATTACTCTCCTTAGTTAATTATATTTAAATTACTTAATTTCTAATTAATTATACCATAAATCAACATTTCAAAATCAAATAAAACACCTTCAGATTAAAAATCCAAAGGTGTCTCGTCTAGGTTAAAAAAACTGAAATCATTTTATTTACAGTGCTTTATATATTATTTTTCTTTTTTACTCAGCTTCTATCATAAATGCGTCTCTTTCATATTTGTAGCCACCAAAATCTATATATTCAGCTACCTTTGCCCCTTTAGGAAGAATTACGTCCTTTAGAGCATATTCCTTAAATTTCTGATAGCCAGCTCTGTCTACTATATAGCCTACGTGCTCTTTCGGAAGGCTTCTATCTATATATTCATCTACGAAGGCATAGGTATTTTTGATAACCTTTACTATTGTGTCCTCATCTACCCACTCTAAGAAGGTTCTAGCTATTCTAGGATTTTTCTTTCCTGTTCTTCCCATTATAACCAGTCTGTAGTATTTTTGTGGATTACGGCTCCATGCCTGAGTTGGACAAGTAAGAGCGCATTCCCCACATCCTACACATCTTCTTTCGTCTCTTACTACCTTTCCATTTTTCATAGAAAGAGCTCCTGTAACTCTAATCTTACAGTTTTTAACACAGGCTTCACAGCCTATACACTGACTATAGTCATATTCAACCTTTGCCGTACCTATTACTCCAAAATCCTGCATGTGAGCTTTTATACAGTCATTTGGACATCCTGTACAGGCAACTTTAAAGTGGTGGTCATGAGGAAATATTGCTTTTTCGATTCTCTTTGCAAGCTGCGTAGTATTATAGTTTGCAAATGGACAGACCTTATTTCCAATACATGCTGATATATTTCTAGTTCCTGCTGCTGGATATCCTTTATTTGGTTCACCGATTTCTACACCATTATCAACCTCAAGCTTTTGAATTACAGGCTCTATCATTTTGTTGACTTCAGGCATATCCTCAAACCTTATTCCTGTTATTTCAAAACCTTGTCTTATAGTGATGTGCATCTTGCCATCTCCATATTTCTTGGCTATATCATGAAGTATTGGCATAATATCTGCATCAAGCTCTCCACCTGGAATTCTTACTCTTAGAGAGGTAGTTCCTCTATGTTTTGTGATACGAAATGCATTCTTTTTTATTTTTTTAGTATTTAAATCAAGCATCCTTACCCCTCCTAATCTACTAGTTTGATAGCTTTATCATATCTGAAAACCGGACCTTCAAGACAGACATAGGTTTCATCTACTTTACAATGTCCACATTTTCCTAGTCCACATGACATCTTTCTTTCAAAGGACATCCAAATCTGTTCTTTTGGCATGCCTATCTGCTGGAAGCCAAGTGCAGTAAATTTCATCATAGGAGGTGGTCCTACTATAATTACATGAGTTTTTGCAATATCCTTTATTACCATTTTTTGAACATGCTCAGTAACAAAGCCTGTACTTCCAAACCATCCTTCTTCTGGTCTATCAAGAGTTACATTGACTGGGAATTTCTCTCCCCATTTTGCTAGTTCAGGTACAAAAAGTCTGTCTTTCATAGACTTAAATCCAACAATAAGTCTAAAGCTATTAAGTGAATCAAGATTGTTGTAATAGTAGTTTATAAGGTTTTTTACTGGTGCTAGGCCAGTTCCACCTACTACTAATATTAAATCCTTGCCAAAATTATCTTCAACTCTAAATCCGTTGCCATAAGGTCCTCTTAAATATATAAAATCACCTGGTTTTTTTTCAAATAATTCATCAGTAACTTTTCCAACTTTTCTTATAGTCATCTCTATATAGCCATCACCAAAATCACTAATTGAAATTGGCGCTTCTCCTACTCTAGGAATGGATAACTGAACAAACTGACCACTTCTAACCTTTAGATCTGATTTTACAAAGAATGTATAATCTATGTCTGTCTGCTGATTAATTTTAATTATTTCTGCTGGAAATGGAATATATGGATTCATTTTATCCCTCCTTGATAGTATCGTTTACTTTTTTAGTTACTTTGTTAATACAGTTTGAAAATGATATATACTCTGGGCACTGGTCATCACATCTGCCACAACCTACACACATATGACTTCCAAATCTTTTATTAAAATCATATATTTTATGCATAGTTTTGAATCTCATTCTAGAGCCATAATCATTTCTAAACACGTGTCCGCCAGCCATATCCGTAAACTTATCAACGTGACATCCAGCCCAGGTTCTTCTTCTTTCTCCATTGTCCACGTTGTCATCATAAGCTATATCTACAGTAGTAAAGCATGAACATGTAGGACAGGAAAAATTACAGCGTCCACAGGCAATACATCTCTTTGCGTATTCTTCCCACATTTCATCGTTAAATAAGCTAGTGTCAATCTTTTCGCCATCTGGAAGATTTACAACTATATCGTTTTCCTCAACAAAATCTGGTTTAAAATCAATTTTATCAAGGTTATTAAAGTAATCAAAAAATATTGAGTCTTTTACTTCTAGCTTTACTGAGTCTTGCTCAAAACCTATACCCATTGAGTAGTTGTCAGTTTTATTTGTTCCCATACTTACGCAAAAGCAATTTTCAAAGCTTTTATTACATCCCATTACTATGTAGCTAATATTATCTCTTTTTCTTTTGTAATAAGGGTCTTGAACATCTCCATTTTTCAGAAAAATTGAATCTAGTTTATCCATAGCATGAATATCACATGATCTTAGAAATACTAAAAACTTTCTATTTTTAACTAGTGGCTCAAGTAACTGCTCTCCAACTATGTTAAAAATGGTTTCTGTTGCAGGAAAAGGTATTTCCTTTGCAGAAAATCTCGATTTTTCTTTGTATTCTATTTCTTCTACCTTTGATATTTTTTGATATCTGATATTATCTGTGTCTGAAAATCTTCCTCTGCCTTTAATTCTAACTGGCGCATAGATTTCATAGTCATTAGAAAGCCTTTCAAGGATTTCATTGAACTTTGAATTACTAATCTTATAGCTCATAGTTTCCCTCCTCGTGATTTAAATCTTTGGTAATCTTTTCCTGTTACTTTCATAAATATACCCATTAATCGTTTGTTAATCATCTAACGATACAATATCACTTAAAAAAATATCTTTCTGTGATAATTATCACAATATAAGCTCCAAATACATAAAATTTGCTAGATTTCATCTTTTATATAGCGGTATTGAAAAATTTTCTTATCAATTTTAATTTCAAATAAAACGCTCAAATGAATTTTTATATCAATTTAATAAAAAACTTCTTTTGTAATCATTACATTTATGATATAATTCTAAACAGGTTAAGAAATACTACTAAAATAAATCAATTTTATAGGAGGAATTTACAATGGAAAGAATAGTTGGAATGAAAGCTCCATCATTTAATATGGCAACAGCACTAGGAGACGGTAGTGGATTTGGAAGAGTTTCTCTTGATGACTATAAAGGCAAATGGCTTGTACTTTTCTTTTATCCCCTAGATTTTACATTTGTATGCCCTACAGAAATCACAGGATATTCAAAAAAATACGATGCATTTAAAGGTATGGACGCTGAAGTACTTGGTGTAAGTATAGACAGTGAGCATTCACATAAAGCTTGGATAAACTCAGATTTAGGCAAGCTAAACTTCCCTCTAGCTGCAGACCTTACTAAAAAGGTTGCAAGCGATTACGGTGTACTTATCGAAGAAGAAGGAATTGCTCTAAGAGGATTATTTATAATAGACCCTCAAGGTGTTGTTAGATACAGTGTAGTTCACGATTTGAATGTTGGAAGAAGTGTAGATGAAACTTTAAGAGTACTTAAAGCACTACAAACAGGGGGACTTTGCCCAGTAGACTGGTCTGAAGGTGAAGATTTACTTTAAGATAAACTTGCTTTATTACAACAAAAGCTATGAATCTCAACTTTCATGAGATTCATAGCTTTTTATTCACTGCTTTTCACATATTTCAATAGCTCTTTTTTGTCTTTAATTATTATTTTATTATCTATAAGTGATATGACTTTGGCTTTTTCTAGTGTAGTCAAAAATCTACTTACAGTTTCTCTGGAGGTTCCTACCATTGCTGCTATATCGGTTCTATTTATATCTAGGTTTATAAGACTTCCTTCTGGATGTGATATTCCATAATCTCTTGAAAGCTTCCAAAGCTTTGAAGCTATTCTTTGTCCAGTTTTTAGTCTTCCTAGATTAAGAGCCTGTCTTTGGGTTCTTCTTACTTTTTTTGTAAGAGATTTTATTACTAATATATTTAGTTCTTTATACTTAAGCATGAGAGTTAAAAGCTCAGTTGGTTTTATACTGAGAAGTACAGAATTTTTTAGGGTTCTAGTGCTATTTGAAGTTCTTAGACCATCAAGTGAAAGCTCATTTATAAGCTCTCCTTCTCCAAAAATATATAATATTTTTTCTTCTCCTGTTTCCGAAAATTTAGAAAGTATAGCATTTCCACTTAAAACTATAAATACTGGTATTTCCTCTTCCCCCTCTAGATAGAGCAAGGTTTCATTAGTATAGTTTATAATTTGGGCTTTAGAAACAAGTTGTTTTTTTGCTTCATCTGAAACTTCTTCCCAGCCCTTTATATTTAGTGTATTGATGTCTGACAAAATACCACCCCTATGGTTTATTATTAATCAGTGTAAAATAATAAGATAATCTTAAAGCAAAATCCTCCATAGTTTTAAAATCCGCAGATTTGGGATCTACAGAGTTTCCATCTAAATCCATAGATGCTATCATTGTATTTTCAACAAAAAACATTCTATACCCAATTATTTCACCATTCTCATTTTTCTGGTCCTTATACTCAGTTGGTACGGCTAGGATAAATGTCACCTTATTGTCCCAGTAATATATCTCGAAATTCATGCTTTTATCATATGCGTAGATTTTGTATAGATTATCTTCTTTATAATAACTTTTTACCTGCATTTCCATATATTCATCATACCATGATTTTGACTCTAGTGTACCTATTTCAGACTCAACATGTATGAAGCTATTAGTGATTTCATCTATATATCGCTCAAAGGTTTCATTATCTATATCATCTAAATTTAGCTTCTTCTGATTAGGAAGCTCAAATTCTTCTTGCTTTGATATAGACTCGTTTGTCAAGCGATAATCTTCCTCGATATTTTTCTGTGGAAGTCCTAGTAGCACTAAAAAAGAAATAACAATCATAGCTATTACAAGAAGGATTAGTGTTATTAACTTGCCTCTTTTAGACATAATTCACCACCCTCTCATTAGTTCTCTTATATAGAATACCCACAGAGTTAACAATTATTTATTTTTTAAAAACAATTTATCATGATATAATTTGTATGGAAGAATGGAGGTAAAAATGAAATATAAATTATTACTTTTTGATGCAGACGAAACTCTTTTTGATTTTAAAAAAGCAGAGAGGTATGCAATTGAAGAATCTCTTAAGCATTTTAATATAGCTTATGAAGAATCCGTTCATATACCTCTATATCACAAGGTGAACCACGATATATGGAAAGAATTTGAACAAGGAAAAATTACTCAAGATGCACTTAAGGCAGAACGCTTTCGAAGATTTTTTGATATCTTAGATTTAGATTATGACTCGGTGCTTTTTTCAAAAACATATATGAAGTATCTAGGGCAGGCATCCTTCCTATATGAAAAATCTACAGCTATCATTGATAAGCTATCCAAATCTCATAGGCTAGCTATCATTACCAACGGTTTAACTGAGGTTCAAGAAAATAGAATATCAAAATCTAGCATAGCCCATTACTTTGAAGAAATAATTATTTCAGAAGCTATCAATCTTTCAAAGCCAAACCCAGAAATTTTCAGCTATGCTCTGAATAAAATGAATCACAACGATAAAAAATCCGTACTTATGATAGGAGATAGCTTAACTTCTGATATAAAAGGTGGTATAAACTTTGGAATCGATACCTGTTGGTACAATCCAAACAAAATCAGCAATACTTTTGAATTTTCACCTACCTATGAAATCAGCGATTTAGATTCAATTTATGATATTATATAACTGAATCTAATAAAGTGAGTAGTAGATAATACTTTTTATTACTAATATAAACATTATAATTCAAAACACTAAATGGAGGTTATTACAATGATAAGTTGGGAAACACAGTATGAGCTAGGAATCAAGTCTATAGATGACCAGCATAAGGAACTAGTAAACATAATTAACAAAATGGCTGCTCTATTAATAGAAGCAAAACAAGGCGTAGATATTTACGATGAAGTTGCAACTGTTATAAATGATTTAAAAAAATATACTATTTACCATTTCAAATATGAAGAAAATCTTTTTGACCAGTATTCTTATGAATACAAGGATACTCATAAGGCAGAGCATGACAAGCTTGTAAGTGACATAGAAGAGCTAGATTTGTCAAGCTTTGACGAAGACCAGATTAAACATACTAATGATTTGCTAAAATTCCTTATTACATGGCTATTTAAGCATATCAGTGGCTCTGATTTTCTATATAGAGACTTACTTAAAGGATATAATGTTCAGTAGCAAATAGGCTCTTAATATTATTTCTAAGGAAAATTACAAGTAGTTTTTTAAAGCTTTGATTTATTTAAAATAATACCTCCAAAACGAGAACCTAGTTAAATATAGGTTCTTTTTCGGAGGTATTTATTATTTTTTATTTTATATTACTGAATTACAGCTTTAGGTTATTACTTGCTATAGAATTTACAGCTGCAAATATAAAGGTAGCCGCTAAGTTAGAGGTTATATTATCTTGGTCGTAGCGTGGCGATACCTCTGCTATATCCATTGCTATAACTTTTTTATGAGTGAAGATTCTATCAAAGAATTTTAGTACTCTACTAGGATGAAGTCCTAGTGGCTGAACCGCACTTACTCCAGGTGCAAATGCAGAAGAAAAAACATCACTACATATAGTCACATAAATACTTTCTTGCTTTTCGATAAAATTATCTAGGCTTGCAAAGGCATCTTCTAAGGCTCCTTCTTCGATGTCCTTTGCCAAAAGATACTCTATCCCCAGTGCATCAGCAGTATTAAAAAGCTCTATAGTGTTTCCTCTTTTTTGAATTCCTATGCAGTAATAATTAAAAGGAAGTTCATTAAGCTTGCAGTAATCTGCTATTTGTCTGAACATAGTACCAGAAGAAGCTCCATTTTTATATGGTCTAATATCAAAATGAGCATCAAAATTTATAATCCCTAAATTGGTTTTGGTTTTTACTCCCATATAGGTTCCTAAAGCAACTTCGTGTCCACCACCTAAAACAAGTGGAAACAACCCCATATCCATAATTTTCGATACTGCTAAGCTTAGCGATTTCTGAGCTGTTTCTAAATCATTATCCTCGCAGTAAATATCTCCTGCATCAAGCAATTTCAAATTCGATGAAAAACTACATGGAAGATTACATAATTCCTTCCTTATACTCTTTGGACCATTTAAAGCTCCAGGTCTTCCTAAATTTCTCCTTACTCCTTCATCGCTAAGAAATCCAATAAAAGCAACACCTGCTTGATTTGAATCTAAGGAAATAGTCTCATCCATCAGATTAAGAGGCTTAACCCACTGATGCCATCTAAAAGCATTGTAGTTTTTTTCATCATCTATTCTTCCTGTCCATATATCCATATTGGGTTTTGTATAATTTATCATAGACACCACCTTAATGAAAGCTCCATCCACAAATTAAATCAAATATTCCTGATCGTTTCAGAGCCGTTTATTTTCACAATAATAATATTAGTTATTAACATACTTATTTATAATCTTTAACCATCTGTTTATAATCCAGCTCTTTAAAGCCCATTTTCATATAGAGCTTCTTAGCTCTCTCGTTGCTTGGAGATATTTCTAGTCTTTGTCTTGCTATTCCTTCTGAATTAGCTTTTTGTTCTAAAAGCTCGAAGAAATCTCTTCCAAGTCCCTTTGATCTATATTCATCAAGAAGATAAAGCTCCTCTATCCAAATTACTACTCCACAAGCTTCTGGTGAAAAGGTTTTTGAAATTATTCCATACCCTACAGGCTTAGACTCGTATTCTAAGATATACCCTTCCAAATAATCTGAAGACCTAAAAAACTCATTATAAGCAGCTTCAAAATGGCTTTCTGGAACTGTATGGTCTACTGCATCTGAGCTATAGAAGTTCTTCGCAAATTCCATATATATTTCTTTATCTGTTTTTTCAATTCTTCTTATCATCTTTTACTCCTCCATTATATGAGCTTACTTTATACTAATATCATAAAGCTAAAGTATCTAAATTCATAAAAAAATCCTGCTTTAATGATACAGGATTTTTTTCATAAATCAATATTTTCATTCAAATTTTTCATATTATGAGTTTATTTCTTTGATTAGTTAAGCCTTAATTTAATTGGTTTTTTTAGGCTCTCTATAGCTTGAAATGAATTTATCCTGTATACTTCCATTTACAGTTCTTGTCATTTCATACTTTCTTTCTGCCAGTTTCTTTACAGAAATATTTACTTCTTTATCATCAGCTTGACTTCCATAAATCCTAAAATATATCTTAGAATTTTCTACAAAGGCTTGAAGATAAATCGGATTGTTTAATGTGTTTTTAAATTTAAAATCCAAAGTAGATGCTACTGCGGCATCCGTTCCTTTAGGCACATATGCAACAGGAAGAGAATGATTTCTTCTTGAAGTCACTGTCATGCCTGCTCTTAATACAGAATTGAACAAAGTAGTAGAAACCTGGCACACTCCTCCTCCTACTCCTTCAACAAACTCTCCATCCACAATTACAGGTGCATTTTTGTATCCCCTAGCAAGAGTAGTTTGGCCAACTACCTTATTGAAAGAAAATTCTTCTCCTGGCATCAGTATAGTTCCATCGATTGCTTTGGCAGCCAGTGATATATTTTCTGATCTTCCTGCAACTTTAGAATTAAAAGAAGTAGAGAACTCAGAAAGAATAAAATTTATTTTTTTCATATCTTCAGTAGTCCTACTTGGAACTTGTCCGTAGTTAAACACAGGCTGATAAGGAGTAAAATCCTGATGTCTCACTTTCATAATCAAATCCTGCTTAGCTTTTTCAATGTCCATTTCAATAGCTTGAACCCCTGGTGTTATAGCTACTAGCTCTCCTTTTGTATTTATACTAGTCGCAGCATTTTGGCCTTTTTTATTAAGCGCTTTTTTCATGTTCTCTAGCTCTTGATAAAATATTACTTCATCCATTTGAAGAAGCATTACTCCCCCACTGGGATTAGGTAAAAACTTAAATACTTTTGTAGCATCAAAATCATAAATCTGACCTAAGCCATTTGCAATTCTAATTGTTCCTATATATTCCTCCGGCATTGTAACCTTTATAGCTGAATCTGTAGTTGTGGATACTGGTTGATTCTCTATTGGTATTTGAGGATTAAGTGTTTCGGCATATGATGATATCGGAGAAAATAAAATTGCAAAGGCGAGAATAAAACTTCCTACACCTTTATACTTCATAATAACACTCCTTTTTTCGAAAATAAAAACCATAGAATCAAAAATTATATGGTTTTTTTACACCTTATTGTATTAACAATAAATTCAAATAAATTAATCATATATATAATTTACCCAATATATTGGTTTTTAATAACGTCTTTTTATTATATCAAATCTATAGCTTATATCAAATACATTTAGGTTAGCTTAATTGTAAAATCAAATTGAACCAATAAAAAATTCCATAGCTTTCCAACCTGTAATATAATTAAATCACCACAAAATAACCAACTACAGGAAGGTGCGAGCTATGGAATACTCTAATAATACACCAATATGCAGAAGGAATAAACACTTAAATGAGTTTGAAAGAAGTAAAATTGAAGTTTTAAGTTCTTTAGGCTACTCGCCTTACCGTATTGCTAAAATGATTAATAGATCTGCTAATACTGTACGTAATGAGATTAAAAGAGGAACTGTTACTCAAATTAAAGCTGGGAAATCTACATCATCGTATTTCGCTGAAACAGGTCATATCATCTATAAAAGGAACAGGAAGAATTGCGGTAGCAAATACAAACTGTTTAAATGCCAAAACTTCATCGAGCATGTGTATAAACTCTTTTATGAAAATAAGCATTCATTTGATTCAATAGTAGGTTCATGCAAGACAAATGAAAGCTTTGCTGCTACTGATATGGTATGTGCTAAAACACTATACAACTACGTTGATAAAGGTCTTCTTCAAATCTCAAATGTAGATCTTCCATTTAAACTAAAAAGAGATACTAAAAGTAAGCGTATCAGATTTCATAAAAGGAATCTTGGAACAAGTATCGACCTTAGACCTGAGATCATCAATTCGCGTAGCGAGTTTGGACACTGGGAGATTGATACTGTCATCGGTAGTAAGAGCAAGGAAGATAATGTGCTTCTTACACTAACTGAAAGAATGACTAGAAAACAGATTATAAGGATGATACCTTCCAAAACAGCTGACGCTGTTCAGAATAGTCTAAATGAGCTCTTCACAGAATGCGGAAGCTTGTATACTAAGGTATTTAAAAGCTTTACTGCTGACAATGGTCAAGAATTTTCAAGGCTTAGTACTTTGGAGAAATATTCGAATTTAAGGGTATATTTTGCACATCCTTATTCATCAGGTGAAAGAGGAACGAATGAACGTCATAATGGTCTGATAAGAAGGTTCATTCCTAAAGGAAGAAGAATCAAGGATTATACACATAAAAACATCATCAAGGTGCAAAACTGGTGCAACTCACTTCCAAGGAAGATACTAAACTATCTTACTCCAGATCAAGCATTTGAAGATCAAATTAGAGAATTATTTTATCAATAGTTATTACAGGTATGGAGAACTAGTTCAACTTATTATTGCAATTTACGTAAATATATGCTCATTAGCATCCTTAAAATTCTTCTCATACCTGCAAAAAAGCCCATAATAATCTATGGGCTTTTGTTAATTAAGTATATTAAATTAATTAGCTATTTATAAAATACCATCTAAGGCTTGCTTTAAATCTGCAATTATATCTTCAGGATTCTCTAAGCCTACAGAAAGTCTGATTAATCCATCGCTTATTCCCGCTTTTGCTCTTTCTTCTGCTGTATATGGAGAGTGAGTCATAGATGCTGGATGCTGAATCAATGTTTCTGCGTCTCCTAAGCTTACAGCAAGTACGCAAAGATGAACAGTGTCCATAACCTTTTTACCCTTTTCGATATCTCCTTTTATTTCAAAAGCAATCATTGCTCCTGGAAGACTCATTTGTTTTTTAACTATTTCAGCTTGTGGGAAATCTTCAAAACCTGGGAAGTATACTTTATCTACTGCAGGATGATTACGTAAAAACTCAGCAACTTTCACTGCATTTTCACAGTGCTTCTCCATACGGATATGAAGAGTTTTCATACCTCTAGCTATAAGGAAAGCATCAAATGGACTAAGAACTGCTCCAGTCATATCTTTTACTCCAAAAAATCTCACTTGATCTATAAAAGCTTTGGTTCCTACTACGAATCCTGCTATTACATCTCCATGTCCATTAAGATATTTAGTCGCTGAGTGAACTACAACATCTGCTCCTAGCTCTATTGGTCTTTGAATATATGGTGTACAGAATGTATTGTCAACCATTACTAAGCACCCTTCATTCTGGTGAGCTATATCGCTTATTGCTCTTATATCAGCTACATCTAAAGTAGGGTTTGCTGGTGTTTCTAAATAAACTACCTTTGTATTTGGCTTCATTGCGTTCTTAACATTTTGAGGATCCTTAGTATCTACGAAAGTAACCTCTACTCCGTATCTAGGCATACCATGGCTAAGAAGAGCAAAAGTACAGCCATAAAGTGTATCTGCTGCAACTACGTGATCCCCTGCCTTAAGAGCCGTCCAAAGAGCTGAACTGATTGCTCCCATTCCAGAGCCCATTGACATACATGCCTCTGCTCCTTCTAAAAGTGCTAGCTTTTCTTCTACAGGAGTATTACTTGGATTTCCTAATCTTGTGTATATGTAACCTTCTTCTTCTCCAGCAAAACGTTTTCCACCTTGGTCTGCGCTGTCGAAAATAAATGTAGAAGTTTGGTATATAGGAGTAGCTAAAGCTCCCATTTCATTTTTCTGATATCCACCATGTATAGTTCTTGTAGCAAATCCCATATTCTTTAAAGCATCTTTATTCATAATAATATCCTCCTTAATTTATCCAAAAATTACATACTTATTTAGTTAAATACAGAAGCAATAAGCTTGCCAAAAAAAATAGATGTTATTATTTTTATATAAAAATTAATTACATCTATCCTATTACAACATAATTTTATTTTTAATTTAAGCAAAAGTTGAAATTTTCTTTAAAATCCAATTGCCAATTTATATATTGGAATTTTTAATTTCCATTATTACAATTAAATAGTAAATATATATTTCCACTGTAAATTTATATTTACATTTTTAAATTACACTTACATTTTCAAATTATACTTTTTTAATTTATTAATTAGTGCAGTATGAGAAAGTCCAAGTTTTTTTGCTGTTTTTCTTATACTCATATCAGTTTCTATATTATTTAATAATATTTGTTTCTCTATATCTTCCAATTGTTTCTTTAATGAAGCTTCGCTTCTTATAATTTCAAATGCTTTTTCATTGTCCTTTTCTTTGGCAGGATTTAGCATCAGATGTTCCTCTGAAAGTATCGCCCCTTCACATAAATTCATAGCTCTTTCCATAATATTTTCTAGTTCTCTTATGTTTCCTGTATATTCATAGCTCATAAGTCTTTCCAAAAAAACCATACTAGTACTTCCAACAGATTTATTAAGCTTTTTATTCATTTTTTGCACAAAATAACTAACCAGAAGTGGAATATCTTCTTTTCTATCACGCAGAGGTGGAATCTCTAGAGGTATAACATTAAGCCTATAGTATAAATCCTCTCTAAACATTCCTTTTTCAATCATTTCTTCCAAATTTCTATGAGTTGCACAGATTATTCTCACATCGACTTTTTCTTCCTTACTGCTTCCTATTCTTCTAACCACACCTTCTTGCAATACTCTGAGCAGTTTGGCCTGAGTTGTAAGTGATAGTTCTCCTATTTCATCCAGAAATAAAGTTCCTTTATCCGCTTCTTTAAAAAGTCCTAGTTTCCCACTGTTTAGAGCTCCTGTAAAGCTACCTTTTTCATAGCCAAATAGTTCACTTTCTATCAAAGAATCAGGAATAGCAGCACAATTTATAGTTATAAATCTCTGATTTTCTCTTTGGCTTAGATTCTTTATCGCTCTTGCAAAAAGCTCTTTGCCCGTTCCACTTTCTCCTCTTATAAGAATAGTCGAATCACTTTTCGCAACAGCTTTAGCTATTTTTTTAAGGTTGTATATAGCATTGCTATTTCCTATTATATCTTTAAATTGATCATCTTCAGAGCTTATCACTATATCTGCCAGCTCTTTTGCTTTTTTATAGTCTTTAATAGTTAGAACTGCTCCAGCAGAATATCCATCATCATCCTTTATCGCTCTTCCGCTAGCCAAATATCTGCCTTCTACTCTCTCATTTTGGATGAAAGTTTCTATATTATCATAATTTTTCCCTTGTTCCAAGAAACCTATTAAATTTGTACTCTTTCCTAGAAAGCTTTTTATATTTTTCCCTAGTAGCTCTGTTTTATCATAATCAAATATTTTCTCTGAATAGTCATTGAAAAATTCAATTTCTAATTTTGGATTTAGAGCTATTACTCCTTCATCTACAGAATCTATAATAGCCTCAAGACGTTTTGAGCTTTTTTCAAATTCTAAAAGCTTAATTTCTTTAATAGAAATAACGTCCTCTAATTGCATCAAATCATTTGTAATATCTTTAATTTCTTGGCTTTCAATATCCTCAATCTGGATATTTACTCTTTTAGAAAACACCTCAACTGAATTTAGACTTATATGTCTAGAATAAATTTTACCTAGAATTTTTAGAGTTACTCCTATCTTGTCTTCAGTTTCTATACTTAATCTTATATATTTTTTCATCATATTTTACCTCTTAACCATATGAGTTTAATCTGATATTTTAATAAGTATATCATATTTTATAAGAGGTATAGAACGATTGAATCATCTGCAATAATTTACATACCTTTCTTTTTTGCTTTTTCTTTGATTCAAAATTATTTTTTCCTCGTAGCTTTCATCAAGTATAATTCTTTTAGCGGCTTCTTGAAAATATATACTTTTCGGTATTTGTTTACGCAAAACTATATCGATTAAATTTCTTGCAGCTCTTTCATGAAGGAAGTGCGAATGGTTACAATTATTACCTCGTGTATTGATTACTACAAAATCCCTTTTCGTCTTCAAAATTTTGTATTCATGAATCACATCCACTACCTTAGCCATGTAATCACTCCTTATAATTGTACTTACTTCATTTATATCCCACTAATGTTAAGGTTTCATTATCCCTATGTAAATTTGAGATTAAAAAAAGAACCTCAGTATTAACCTTGGTTCTCTAAATAATAGTATCTTGTTTAAAATATTAATACAAAATTCTTATAGTAAATATTATTTATGCTAATTAAAGCCTATTTTTGTTTTCCCCGATATAATCATTGTGATATTTTTTACATAATTTAGGAGGCGATTTTCTTGATAGTTTCAAATACTTATGTGTCAAATCCATCAACCTTAAACCCACCCAAATCTACTAATAAACCTGTTAGCGAATATAGTAATAGTAAAGAAGAAATAGAGGGTTACCTATCTGGTAAAAACAATTTATCTGAAAGTCTTATTGGAAAAATTGACCTTAGAAATGCCACTTATGAGGAAGTCTCTGCTTTAAAAAGAGAACTATGTTTATCTGACAAAATAACTGTAGCAGATAGAACTGTTATATCTATGCTTTCTGTTGATTTTAGGAAAGTTTTTGGAGTAAACAACTTTAAAACAGTAGAGGATTCTGAAGGAAGAAGGGATTGGATTACAGAGTTTAAACTTAGAGTAGAAGCTAATATAGCTCTTGGAATGAGTCCAACTGATGTAGCTGAACGCAAAGGTGCAATCTCAAAATTAATATCCTATTCAAAAAGTGGCTCTAGCGATTCTGAGATTAAGTACGAAAATGTTCGTCAAAGTTCTACTAATTCAACTACTAATATTGATATTAGGAATTCTATGATTAACTATAGTAAAATTCATTTTGCTTCATCTTCAAAAAATGAACTTGATGAAAAAAATGATCCATTTAAGATTTTAGACCAGCATAGCAAAGATAATTACAATAAATATACTGATCCAGATGAAATTAATAGAAGGTCTTACTTACTTTCTTTTTTAAAAAAATAGCTAACTTTTTAAATTATATTAACCATCTAAAACACTAAAAACCTGAAGCAAATAAGCCTCAAGTTTTTAGTGTTTTTATTAAGAATTTCATAATAGAAGATTGTTCTATGCTTTATACAACTATATTTAGTATTTTTCCTGGAACATAAATTATTTTCTTAATTTCTTTTCCGTCTAACATATCTTTTACAACTAAATCAGATTTTGCCATTGTGATTACTTCATCTTGAGATATGTTTGCTGCTACTACTATCTTGCCTCTTACCTTTCCATTAATCTGAACAGGTATCTCTATAGTAGACTCTACAAGCTTTGATTCATCATATTTTGGCCAAGGAGCTTCATTTAAGAATCCGTCAAATCCCATAAGCTGCCATAGTTCTTCAGTAACGTGGGGAGCAACTGGATTTAATAAAATCAAGAATGTTTGATAGTCCTTTTTAGTTATTCCACCTATATCATAAATTTCATTTATCAATGACATCATAGCCGCTATGGCTGTGTTGAATTTTAGGGTTTCATAATCCTCTGTCACTTTTTTGATAGTCTTGTGCAAGCTAGATTCGATTTTATCAGAGAATATGTCTTCCTCTCTAATCATTTCTTGAAGCTTCCAAGTACGCTCTATAAAACGTCTACAGCCTTTGATTCCTAAAGATGACCATGGAACACTTTTTTCAAAGTCTCCAATGAACATTTCATACATTCTAAAGGTGTCAGCACCATACTCTTCTACTATTTCATCTGGATTAACAACGTTGCCTCTTGATTTGGACATTTTTTCGTTGTTTTCACCTAGAATCATACCATGAGAAGTTCTCTTTGCATACGGTTCAGGGTTTGTAACTACACCTATATCATATAGAACTTTATGCCAGAAACGTGAATATAGAAGGTGAAGCGTAGTATGCTCCATTCCTCCATTGTACCAATCTACTGGCATCCAGTAATCAAGAGCTTTTTTAGAAGCTAGCTCCTCATTATTGTCAGGGTCTGCATATCTTAAGAAATACCATGATGAGCCAGCCCACTGCGGCATAGTGTCAGTCTCTCTTTGCGCTGGTCCACTACAGCAAGGACATGTAGTACTTACCCAGTCAGTGATTTTAGAAAGTGGTGACTCTCCATCGTCTGTCGGTTCATAAGATTCTACTTCTGGTAGTGTAAGTGGTAGCTCACTATCTGGAAGCGGCACCCAACCACATTTTTCACAATACACAAGTGGAATAGGCTCTCCCCAATATCTTTGTCTAGAAAATACCCAGTCTCTTAATTTAAAGTTTACTTTTTTAGTTCCAAGTCCCTGAGCTTCTATATACTCAGATATTTTTTCTTTAGCTTCTTTAACAGAAAGTCCATCTATAATAGGCGAATTTACAATAGTACCATTATCTATATCAGTAAAGGCTTCTTCCTGAACATTTCCTCCTGATACTACCTCAACTATAGGTAGATCAAATACTTTTGCAAATTCATGGTCTCTTGTATCATGGCCTGGCACTGCCATTATAGCTCCCGTTCCATATGTCATAAGAACATAATCAGAAACAAAAAGCGGAATATTTTGTTTTGTAAGAGGATTTACAGCATCTAAGCCTAAAACTCTTACACCTGTTTTTTCAGTGTTTACTTCAGTTCTTTCAAACTCAGATTTTTTAGCAGCTTCTTCTTTATATGCAAGAACTTCATCTAAGTTTTGAATTTTGTGGCTTTTTTCCTGAATTATAGGATGCTCAGGAGAAATTACCATATATGTAGCTCCATATATAGTATCTGGTCTTGTAGTAAATACAGTTAAGCTAGTATCGTCGACTGGAAATTTAATCTCCATACCATATGAACGACCAATCCAATTTTTCTGCTGAATCTTAACTCTATCTATATAATTAACTAAATCTAAATCATCAATCAATCTATCTGCATACTCAGTAATCTTAAGCATCCACTGATTTTTTTCTTTACGTACGACTTCTCCGCCACAACGCTCACAAGTTCCTTGGATAACCTCTTCATTTGCAAGGCCAACTTTACAGCTATTACACCAGTTTATAGGCATTTTATTTTTGTAAGCTAGTCCTTTGTTGAAAAGCTGAATAAATATCCACTGAGTCCATTTATAATACCCTTCATCAGTAGTATTTATCTCTCTTGACCAGTCAAAAGATATTCCAAGAGACATAAGCTGTCTTTTAAAGTTAGCTATATTGTCCTTTGTAACTATTTTAGGATGAATTTTGTTTTTGATTGCATAGTTTTCTGTAGGAAGGCCAAATGCATCCCAACCAATAGGATAAAGTACATTATATCCATCCAATCTTCTTCTTCTAGCAACAACATCAAGTGCAGTATATGATCTAGGATGCCCTACATGCAGCCCTTGTCCTGATGGATAAGGAAACTCTACAAGAGGATAAAACTTCTCTTTATCTGAATCATTTGATGCGTGAAATACGCCTTTTTCTTCCCAGATATCCTGCCATTTTTTTTCTATAGGCTTATGATTATATTTTTCCAATACCTAATGCCTCCTCTCAATGTATACAATAAATAATTAAATTGTACACCAGTAATTTAGTATATTCAAGGTATTTTTACTTATGCACCTATACCATCAAATAACACCTGGAGGCTGAAATTCACTTTATCATCTAGAGAATCTTTTGTAGGCGCACTTACATTAATATAACTACCGATTAGCATTTGAAAAAACATTTTTACAATATAATCTTCTGAAACATCTTGGTTTATCTCATTTGTTTCCATGCCATTTTTTACAATTTCTTGAACAAACTCATGATATTTAATATAATGCTCCTTTAGCATAGCCCAGATTTCTTCTCT
The DNA here is from genome assembly GCF_000196455.1 of Acetoanaerobium sticklandii. Taxonomy (NCBI): domain Bacteria; kingdom Bacillati; phylum Bacillota; class Clostridia; order Peptostreptococcales; family Filifactoraceae; genus Acetoanaerobium; species Acetoanaerobium sticklandii. Next base: position 2,175,039 of record NC_014614.1, read on the forward strand.
AAACTCAAAAGGAGGAAAAAGTGCATTTCTGGCTAAAAAATTGGCTACATCTGGATTTTCTGCTTTAAATACCCAGTACTGCTTTATAAGTGCCTCTAGCTGTTGTTTGCTTGATTTTGCTTTGCTTTTTTCCAAAACCTCCATAAACGCTTTCCTGTGAAGTTCTTCTGCATCCTTAATCAGCTCTATATATAAATCTTTTTTAGATGAATAATAGTAATAAAAAGAAGGTGCAGATATTCCAATCAAGTTGAAAATATCTTTTAAGCTAGTTCCTTCGTAGCTCTTTTCGTTAAATAAATTAATCGATATTTGCTTGATTTTGTCTAGAGTTGTTTCTTGCATGAATATATCTCTCCAATCCAATTTTTTCTTATTTATATTTTTTATTTTAAAACCTTAACCTAGGATTTTATATGACATAATACATCATAAAAAAATGACTTAAACTGCCCGCTAACACAAAAATATGAAATATTTCATGAAATCCGAAATACTTAAAATTAATCTTTGGCCATTTTAAACCATAAATAACTGCGCCTATAGTATAGAAGAGTCCTCCCATAACCAAAAATACTGTACCTTGAGCAGGTATAGCTTTTGCTAGTGGATAAATAGCAAGTATAATCATCCAGCCCATTACAGCATAAATAAGAGTAGACAGCCATCTAGGTGCATTCATCCACACACCCTTTAAAATCATCCCTAAAATTCCAGCTGTCCAAATTACAACAAGCAGAGTCCATCCAAGTCCACCTCTAAGAGCTGTTATGCATATAGGTGTATAAGTACCAGCAATAAGCACAAATATCATCATATGGTCAACTTTTCTAAGTATCAAATTGACTCTATCCGAGATATCTAGCATATGATAAATTGTACTAGCGCTGTAAAGCAAAATTAAGCTAGCTCCAAAAATTGAAAATCCAACTATATGCCATGGAGTTCCTTCTCTAATTGCTAATAAAATGAGAACAATCATCCCAACTATTGATGCTATAGCTCCTGCCATATGTGTAAGACAGCTAACAGGATCTTTTATTTTTTTTAAAATCTTAGGCATTCTTATCATCTCCTAAATAAGTCTATTTATATTTCATTATATGCTAAAAAATAAAAAAAGTCTTTTATTTTTGATAACTATTCTTAATCAGCTCATGGATTAACAGAATGACTTAGAATCAAACAATTTTGCTAACTTTAACAATTTTGTTCCCTATTCTATCTTTTTTTATATATAATATAGTATATAACAATGTGAAATTTTTTTACATTTATTTTAAACTCTATTTGAGGTGAATTATGGATAATATAACTACACTTACTCCAGGTGATATTCTAAGAAAAATAAGAAAAGAGCTTGGATTCAAGCAGCATGAATTAGCTGCTGATGATATAACTAGAAATTTGATTAGCCTTATAGAAAACAACCGCGCTACCTTAAATAGAGGTAACGCTGAGATTTTGGTTAGAAATATGAATAGTCTATGCAAAGCCAGAGGTATAGATATCGAGCTTGAATTTAGAGATTTATTCATTCCTGGTATTTACGATGCAAAAAGTAAAGCTAGAGGTTATATGGATTATCTTAAGGAAGCCACTTATAATAACTACAAAATTCCTAATGATAAAATAGACGAAATAGCTTTATTTGTAAGCAAGTGGGATCTTCAGCCTCAAAACACTTATATATATGAGCTAATTGCAAAGTATTATTTAGAACACAATGATATCCCAACAAGCTATTCGTATTATATCAAGACATTTGAAAATGCAGTTAAAATAGACAAAAATCCTATGATAGTTTTAAATCTTGCTCCTAGAGTTATGGATGTATGTGTATATTTAGGAAGAACAAATGATGCGCTTCAAATAGGCAAAATAGCTCAAGCACATTGTTTTTCTGAAGATATGAAATGCATGGTTCCTATATGGTATAAACTTGCCTCAATAAACTATAACAATAAAAATTACGATGAATCATCTAAGCATTTGACTCAATTAGATAAATATCTAGAAATGTCTGAATCATCTAGAATTGTAGATATTAATATTTTAAAAATCCTAGTATGTATAGAAAACAAAAACTATAAGAAGGCTTTAGAAATTCTAAATACTACAGAGGCTCTTATCCAAAATGAGGATGAAATAGAAGGCCTTCTTAATTCAATGAAAATAAAAATATTTACACTTAAGAGCAATAAAAAAAGTGTTCAAAAAGAAATTGATATCCTAGATGACCACCTTAGCTCTTTAAAATATATTCCAGCCTACATTTCAGATATTTCTCTTAATATGGCTTTTGGGTATACTTATTTAAAAAATACATCTAAAGCAAACGAATATCTTAAAACGGCTCTATCCTTTGCTCTAAAAAACAAAGATAGAATATCATATAAAAAGATAATAGAATTCATTTATGACAATGAAGCTAATTTTATTGATATCTTAGAAGAAGTAATTAATAATAAATCAGATAAACTAGCTCATTTTTTAAACGAGAGAGATTTAATATCCCTAATGAAGTTATTAAATAAAAACCAAAAATTTGATTTATCTAATAAAATTTTACTTCAATATAATATATAAAGTTAATAATTTATTAAAAAACTATCAATAACATTAAATTTTCTTTTATTTAATTTGTAAATAACATTAGATTTTCTTTAATTTAATTTGATTGCTTAAAAATTAAAAAGGGACTGCATAGAAATAAATACAATATATTGGTTTTGTTTAAAACTACAATATATTTATTTTTCTAACAGTCCCTTTTATTTTAAATTATCAAATTCCTAACTGCTTTTAAACTGATACTTTTTTATATCATTTAACTATCTTTTTACCATATTTATAATAGACAGTACTATTACTGCACCAATCACTGCTACAAATAAGCTCCATATATTAAATCCAGTAACTCCCTGTCCGCCTATCATACCAAATACAAAGCCTCCTACAGAAGCTCCTACAATACCTGCGATAATATTACCAAACGCTCCCATACTAGCATCATTACCAGTAAATTTACTAGCTATCCAACCTGCAAGAGCACCTAAAATAATCCAAGCAATAATTCCCATTATAATTCCTCCTTTTAATAGTCAATATTATAATGTTTATTGACAATAATTATTATTTTCTTAATTAATATATACCTTGATTTTCAACAAATAAACTTTTTTATTCATAAATATTATTTTATCCTATATATTTAAGCTTTTAGTCCTATGTCTATAACTGGGTATTAATATTCTATATAAATCAATCATTCTTAAGTCCAAGAATTTAAATTAACTATGAAGGTTTATAAGCTCCTAATAAAATTAAATTTTTATATAAAACCTACTTGCATTTATTTTTTTTGCTAGTATAATAGCTATCAATAGTAAAACTTAATATAAGAATCAGTGATTGGGAGTAGTACTCTAAATTAAGCTATTACAGAGAGTCTTAGGTGGTGAGATAAGACAAGTGGTTTTAGAAGAATGGACCCATGAGATGTCAGGTGAAAATTGTAGTAGCTGTTGACCGTGTCCTCACGTTATAGAGGCAGGATATGTTAGTATCCGTATGAGATGAGATAAAGTTTTTATCTTAAAAAGGGTGGTACCGCGAACACAGACTGTTTGCTCCTTTACAGGGAGTAATCAGTCTTTTTTATTGTATTAAATCAAAGGAGGTGTAGAAATTATGTTATGAACTTCAAATGAATTGTCTCAATCAGATATATCACATTGGTATAAATTTAAAATAATTAATATTAAAAGGAGAACTTACAATGAAAACAAAAAACATGATTTTAACTGCACTTTTCTTAGCAATAGGCTTTATTCTTCACTCTAGTGTACCTGGAATATTCGGAATGAAATTTGATTTATTCTTAGCATTTATGTTTTTAAGCATAGTTATTTACCCAACTTTGCAAAATGCACTTTTAGCTGGTGCAGTTGGTGGCATGATTACTGCTCTTACTACTACATTTCCTGGAGGCCAGCTTCCTAATTTTATAGATAAAATGGTTACAGCACTTATAGTTTACCTAATGATTAAAGCAATGGCTTCACTTAAAAACGATAAACTAAAGATGGCTATCATAGGGCTAATAGGTACTGCTATAAGCGGAACAGTATTTCTAGGAAGTGCACTATTTATAGTTGGTCTTCCTGCTCCATTTATGGTGTTATTCACTTCAATCGTGCTGCCTACCTCACTTACTAATATGGTAATTACTCTTGTAGTATACAAGGCTTGTATGGTAGCAACTAAAGGCAGATTGCAATTTTCCTAATTATATATTTCCCTAAGCACAAAAGAAAAACCAGCTGTATATTCACCAATACAGCTGGTTTTTCTTTTTATATTTTCATAAATAATTCTATAGTTTTCATAAGTTCATCTATTGTCTCTTCAGAGTCGTCTTTTTTAATAGCATCTGCAACGCAGTGTGTTGTATGTCTTTTTAAAACCTGCATACCCACTTTTTTAAGAGCTGCATTTACTGCTGATATCTGAACAAGTATATCTATGCAATACCTCTCATCTTCTACCATTTTCTGAAGACCTCTCACTTGACCTTCTATTTTCTTTAGCCTAGACAAAAGTTTTGCCATTTCATCCTCTGTTCTAGGGACTAAAGGCTTTTTCTGTTCTTGAAGTAACGGCATTATTTCATCATTTTTAGTATCTTTCATCACACATCTCCCTATAGCTTAACTTTTTTCAAACGAAGTGCATTGCTTACAACAGAAACACTACTAAATGCCATAGCTGCTCCAGCTACCCAAGGCTCTAAAAATCCCATTGCTGCAACTGGAATTCCTATTGTATTGTAAAATAATGCCCAAAATAGATTTTGTCTTATGTTCCTCATAGTTTTTCTACTTAAATCTATTGATTTTGGTATATGATCTAAATCTCCTCCAACTAGAGTGACATCTGCCGCTTCTATCGCTACATCTGAGCCAGTTCCTATAGCCATACCTATATCTGCAAAAGCTAAAGCTGGAGCATCGTTTATCCCATCTCCTACCATAGCGACTTTATAACCTTTATCTTTCAAATCTTTTACTACATCAGCTTTTTGTTCAGGAAGTACCTCTGCATATACATTTTCTATACCCACTTGTGATGCTATTGCATTTGCAGTTCTTTGATTATCTCCTGTAACCATATAAACTGCAATTCCTAATTTATTTATTTTTTCTATTGCTGATTTTGAGCTTTGCTTTATTGTATCAGCAACAGCAATGCTCGCTGAAAATTTCCCATCGATTGCTGCAAACATCACTGTTTTGCCTTCGTTTTCAAGCAGGGCATATTCATCCTCACCAGAATCAATATTTATGTCATACATTTTCATAAGAGCTCTTGTTCCTATTAATACATCTTTAGCATCCACTTTAGCATGCAGGCCTTTGCCTGGTATTGCTTCAAAGCTACTTATTTCGAGCTTATTAATATTTTTAGTCTCTCCATATAAGACTATTGCATCTGCTAAAGGATGCTCAGATTTCGCTTCGGCTGACACTATATAAGCTAAAGCACCTTTTTCATGCTCAAAATAATCTGTAACCTCTGGTTTTCCTTTTGTAACTGTACCAGTTTTATCAAGAAGCACTGCATCTATCTTATGCGTAGTTTCGAGGTACTCTCCGCCTTTGAATAGTATCCCGTTTTCTGCTCCCTTGCCTGTACCAACCATAATCGAAGTAGGAGTAGCAAGACCTAGGGCGCACGGACATGATATAACAAGAACTGAAATAGCAACCTCTAGAGCATGAGCAAAATTCCCTTTGTCTGCTATAAAATACCATACTAAAAATGCTACAAAGGCAATAGCAACTACTACAGGAACAAATACTCCTGATATTTTATCAGCCATTCTCTGTATAGGCGCTTTCGAGCCTTGAGCTTCCTCAACTATTTTTATTATTCCGGCTAGAGCAGTATCCTTTCCTACTTTAGTAGCTTCGAAAGTAAAATTACCATTTTTATTTATGGTTGCACCTATAACTTCATCCCCAGAGCTTTTTTCAACAGGAATAGATTCTCCCGTAAGCATAGACTCATCTACTGAGCTATTTCCTGAAATCACTATACCATCGACAGGAATTTTTTCTCCTGGCTTTACAACTACTACATCTCCCTTTTTAACTTCTTCAAGAGGAAGTCTTATTTCTTTTCCCTCTCTTATAACAGTAGCCTCTTTAGCTTGAAGACTAAGTAGTTTTTCAATAGCCTCCTTTGTTTTTCCTTTTGCATTACTTTCAAGGTACTTCCCAAGAAGAACTAGAGTGATAAGCACTGCACTTGTCTCAAAATATAGGTGAGGCATATGATGTGTCCCAATTGATTTTAAACCTTCGTATACACTGTAAAAATATGCCGCCGAGGTTCCTATTACAATCAGTACATCCATGTTTGCACTTTTATTCATTAGTGACTTATAAGCGCCTACATAAAAGCTCCAGCCAATAATAAACTGAACTGGTGTCGCTAGTAGCATCTGAAACCACGGGTTCATAAGAATATCTGGCATAGGAAGACTTGTCTCCCAAGGCATATGCCCTACCATGGTATATAAAAGTGGTAGAGACAGGATTATCGAAATAATTAGTTTGGTTTTTTTAGTAGCAAGCTCATCCTTTTGTTTAGCCTTTTTATCTTTATCATCAGTTTTCAGCCTTGAAGGATATCCTAGCTTATCCATTTTCTTTTGAATTTCATCTAAGCTAATAAGCTTTTCGTTATACTCAATCTGAGCTGTATTAGTAGTGAGATTGACAGAAACTGAATATACCCCCTCTAATTTACCTACTACTTTTTCTATTATGCTAGAGCAAGCTGCACAAGTCATACCATCTACTTCTAATAGCACCTTATTTTTCACAACAGTGTAGCCTAGCTTTTCAATGGTCTCCTCTATTTCCTTTAAACCTATCACGGAATCGTCAAACTCAATAGAAGCTTTTTCCATTGCTAGATTAACATTTGCTTCCACGGCTTCTTTTTTATTTAAAGTTTTTTCAATTGCTGCAGAGCAAGAAGCACAGGTCATTCCATCTATACCTAAAATAACTTTTTTCTTTGACATAATCTCACCTCATATTTTCATTAACAAGAAGTCCACTAAAAAATATCTAAATTGGATTAGTTAATACTCGACTATTTCTTTGAATATCAATTAACATTTACAATTTCAGAATACCCCCTTAGGGTATATTTGTCAAGAGTATTTATACTCAAGAATTAGCCAATAAAAAAAGAGAGTGTATTTTTATGATAAAACGTCATATCTAAAAATACACTCTCTTTACTTGAAATTAAAAAATATAATATTAATTAGCAGAAACTAAATCAATTTAATATTTATATCCAATATGAGGTCACTCAGCTAGTGCAGAGCTTATTTTTTGAAACTCTGATTCTATACTTAAAAACCCCGATACAACATATGGATCTAGCTTTTTCCCTGATTGTCTAAATATTTCTTTCACTACATCATCATGGGTCCAAGATTCTTTATACACCCTTTTACTTACAAGTGCATCATAAAAATCTGCAAGAGCAACTATTCTAGCACTTAGAGGAATATCTTCGCCATTTAATCCGTCTGGATAACCACTCCCATCCCAATTTTCATGATGACTTCTAGCAATTTCTCCAGCCATACTAAGTGTAGTTTTTCTTTGGCTCTTTGAAATAAGTGATTCAATCGTTTTGTACCCTATAAGGGTATGATTTTTTATAATATTATATTCTTCTGAATTTAATTTATCTGGTTTGAACAAAACATTATCAGGTATTCCTACTTTTCCAATATCATGAAGTACGCTAGTAATATAAATATCATCAATAAATTTTTGATTAATTTCGAGTGGTCTTTCTCCTCGTTTATAAAGTTCTTCAGCTATCAGCTTACTATATAGCCTTATTCTTTCTATATGGTTACCTGTGTCTTCATCTCTTATTTCTGTAAGCTTCGCGAGCGCAAAAATAAGCATATCCTTGTCATTGTTGGAAATAAGTCTAAGTCCTGCCTTTAGCCTCCAGTATAACTCATGTTTTCCAACAGGCTTTGTAAGATAGTCATCTACTCCTGCTTCAAAGCCTACAATCAAATCATCTTCTCTCGCCATAGCAGTGACCATTATTATATAGGTGTAGTCATTGCCTTCATTATTTCGAATATGCTTAACCAAATCTATTCCATTCATATTAGGCATGTTCCAATCTGTAAGAACTATTGAAGGTCTCTCATTTTCCCATATCTGCTTTGCCTCGTAGCCATCCTTGGCAGTTAATACCTTATACCCTAGCTCCTTTACTTCTATCTCCAGTAGTTTTCTATTTATGGCTTCATCATCAGCAACAAGTATTTTCATAATAGAGCTCCTTCCATTTGAAAATCTCTAAAACTTATATTTTTTTGTACCCTTTTAAAGTATAATATACACATATGAATAATTATAATTAATCTGTATTACATTAATAGTTGGAGTTCTTACTTGTTCCATAGATGGGAGGCATTCTTTTGACAGCAGATAAAATTGAATCCTTAATAAAAGAGTCAAAGCTTATGTCTTTCGCTAATCCAAAAAAATCATATAAATTAGCTGAAAAGGCTCTATATTTTGCAATATCTTTAGATTTAATTCAACTAAAAGCGGATAGTCTACTTCATATGGCCTACGCTTGCAGAGTTATGTCTGACTACACTAAATGCTTCAGTCATGTATATGATGCCCTAGATATTTATGAAAATATTAATTATAAATTCGGAATTATGAAAGCCAAAAATATGATAGGAATAACTTATTTTTATTTTGGTTCATATTCTGAAGCACTTGAAAATTTTATGACTGCACTAGAGATTATAAAATCTTACCCAGACCCAAATCTCGAATCTTCAATACTAAACAATATAGGCGAGATATATCGGGAAGCCAAAGACAAAAATTTAGCTTTACAGTATTATAACAAAGCTTTAGAAATAACTCTAAAGAATAGCATCGATTTAAATTCATCCGTTATATACTCAAATATTGGTGATGTATATTTAACTAGTGGAGAAATCGAAGCCGCTAAGCAACATCTTGATAAGGCATATGCACTAGCTTTAAATCATACAGATATGATAAACCAAGCTGAAATCGAGACAAAGCTCGGAAGAGTAATGTTTGAACTCGGAGATATATCAGCTTCTAGAGATTATTTTATATCATCTCTTATGAAGCTCAACCAAATAAATAACAAGTTTTATCTCATTGATTTACTTATTCATATGGCTATTTGCGACCAACGTCAAGGTCTTAATCCAATTAAATATTTAAATGAAGCTCTTAATCACTCTATCGATAACCAGCTACAATCCAAAACTAGCCAAATATATAAGCTGTTAGCTGACTACTACGAAGTAATTCAAGACTATAAAACTTCGCTTCATCACTTTAAAGCCTATCATAATAAAGAAAAGGAAATAGAAGCTATCAATCTATCAAAAAGGCTTGAAATTATTTCAATTGAATTCAATTACTATAAAGAGAAACGAGAAAATGATAATTTTAAAAATCTAACTTCAAAACTAAAAAGAGAAATAGCTCAAGTAAATAATGAGCTCGAAAAAATAAAAAAAGAAAATATTTCTCTTACTAAAGAAACCTTGATAGATGAATTGACCAAGCTTTACAACAGAAGAGGAATAGAAAAAATGTTTGCAGATTTAAGTCCTCAAAATAACTCAGATTTAATTTCCTGTGTATTTCTTCTAGATATAGATAACTTCAAGCTATACAACGATTACTGGGGACATCTTCAAGGTGACGTCTGCTTATCCATGATTTCTGGCGCTTTGACTAAACTAGCTTCTTTCGGTATTTACGCAGGTAGATATGGTGGCGAAGAGTTTTTATGTTTTACTTCTGACATTAAAAAACGTGATGTTGCCGTACTTGGAGAAGAAATTAGAAAATCTATAGAAAACTTAAAAATTCCATACACTAGAGAAAAAAAATCTAGTTATGTCACAGTAAGCATAGGTATTTCTGCTGGAAATATACATAAATACAACTACCATGAGCATTTTGATAAGGCTGATAAAGCTCTTTATAAAGCAAAGGAAGCTGGTAGAAACTGTATTGTTTTATACACAGATTAAAATTAAAAAAGCACAATCCTCTTATTGCATTGGTAGAAGGATTGTGCTTTTATTATTAATATAGCAAAGGTTTGATAAGATTATTTTCATCTATATTTTTTGTTAACGATTCAATACTTATTATGCATTTACCATATTCATTTCAATATGGCTCAAAACATCCTTTATTCTCATAGAAGAAATTTGTAAATCCTCATCAGATATTACCTCTAGCTTTGTAAGAAGCTTTCCAGCCTGTTCCTTTACTCCAGCTAGGATTAGTGTCTGCCCATTTCCTTCAAGTAGCTGCTTTATACTTTTAATTGCAATAGCTCCTGTTGAATCCATAACTGGCATATTCATAAGATTAAGAACTATAATATCTGCATCCTCTGATTCTATTTCCAGCTTACTAGCAATAGCATTTGAAACGCCAAAGAACAATGGCCCCTCTACAGTATAAGAAGCAACTTTTTTGCCTCCCTTTATTGAAATAGGATACTGCTTTAAGTAAACCTCTCCCATGCTAAGTACAAATAAAAACATAGATAGAAGTGTTCCAGCTGCAACAGCGATAACCAAATCACTAAATACAGTTAAAAGGGTAGTTACAATTATAACACTCCCTGCACGCTTAGATGCATATGTAAACTTTCTGGTTGCACTGTACTCTACCATTTTTATAGCTGTCCCCATTAGGATTCCACCTAAAACAGCTAGAGGTATTTGTGACGCTAAAGGTGCAAACTTAAGTGTAATTACAAGTAAAATTATTCCATGAAGTATCCCAGAAAGCCTAGTTCTTCCTCCTGCATTTACATTTACTGCAGATCTTACTATAGCTCCTGTTCCAATAAGTGCTCCAAATAATGTAGCTACAGTATTTCCTATACCTTGTCCTATTATCTCTTTATTCGAATGGTGCTTGGTTTTTGTCATCTCATCAACCACAAGAGCAGCTAGAAGAGATTCAATACATCCAAGCATTGCTAGTATTATTCCTGATTGGATTATATCAACCAGCTGATTTGCTGGAAATGATGGTAATGTAAACTGTGGCAATCCACTAGGGATAGCTCCAACTAGCTCTCCCCCTGGAAGCAAATAGGTTCCAGCAACTGTTCCTACAATAAGAGCCATTAGAGATGCTGGGACTTTTTTTGTTATAAAAGGAAATAAGAGCATCACTGCTATCGTTATAAGTGCAACAACAGGACCCGTTTCAAAATATGGTATCATTTTCAAAAATATCAAAAATCCAATCCCGTTTGTAAATCCAACAATTACGGGTTGAGGTATCAAGTGAATATACTTTCCAAGCTTCAAGCCTCCAATTAAAATCTGCGTGACTCCTGCCACTAGCATAGCTGCAAATAAAGCTTCTGCTCCAAATTTTTCGTAGAGCTCAATTAAAACCACTGTCATAGCTCCTGTAGGGCCATTAACCTGAGCTGGCGTACCCCCAAATAAAGTCGATAGAATTCCTGTAATTATAGCTGAATAAAGACCAGCCTTCGCTCCTGCTCCAGATGCTACTCCAAGAGCTAGTGCAAGAGGCAGCGCTACAATTGCTGTTGTAAAACCTCCCATAATATCTCCTTTTAGATTTTTAATATCATAGGAGAAAAATGATTTTGTTTCCAAAGCTTACCCTTCTTTCGTTAATATGTATTTTAGCCTATCCTTCTCTATTCTATAACTTAATGTATTTTATTGCAATCTTTTAAAAAAACACACTCAAAAAAACCTGCAGTATGCAGGTTTTTGACTAAGTAAGAAATATTTTGTATACAATATGTTAAGATGTTTTTTGAGGGCAGAACTTACATGTCTGGCAGCTATTTAATCTCATTGCCAAATCACTACAGGCACGTCTTGAAAAAATACATGGAATCTCTTTCTTTCTAGCCTTCTCTTTAACATTTTCTGTAAGTCCGTGTTCAATAAAGTCATAGAAGACTATAATCATATCTATTTCATCAGGGATGTCATAATTTCTCATGCCTTTTTTTCTTCCTGGCCAATGTATATAATCATTTATTCCATAACTATTTAAAGTATCAGGAATATTTCCTAATCTATCAGCTCCAACTAGCAATGCTTTCATAAGAAGCCTCCTTCATCATTGTTAATGATAATTATTATCATAAATTTATTATTATCAGTATAAACCATAAGTAATAGTTATGCAATATTTTAATTTTATTTAATCAGAAAAATTGAGCCATCTTTATTAAAAGCTTCTAGCTTCTATAAACATGACTCAAAATTTTAGGCTGCTATTTCAAGAGATGAAAGTCTCTTTCTAATATTATTTTTAATTTCTACTAACTCCTCAAATTCATAAAAGAATCTAATTTTTTGCTCCCAAATTTCATTGCCCATAGGCTTTTCATTTATCACAAAATAAGCAAAGGATTCTGCAATATCTTCGCTTGGGCTTGTAGCTGCATAATCTGTAACAAAGGAATTTTCATGTCTTAGAAAAAATTTGTATCTTATATCTTCATTATCGAGGTTTTGAATTATTCTTGATTCATCAATTGAATAAGTCCAAAACCTATTATAAAATTCATTCAGGTAGGAGTCCTCATTAAAACTAATATCCTCCTCAAAATATTTTCCAAATGAAGGCTCTGAATTATATATAGCTTGAGTGTCATTCAAAGTTATAACGTGAGCCAGTTCATGCACTATAGTAAAATAAAAATCTTCCTTTAGACTATTATCTTCCATGTTAATAGAATCTTCTATATCGATAGCCATATACCATCTACTTGCTTTGTCATCTATATAATTTACATAGGCAAGCGTTTCATCCTTTCCGTCAGAATATACAATAAACGAGTCTAAAGATGCTAAGAGATTTGTACCTAATTTATCCTTGATTTCTCTCCAAATTTTATCATAGGTTTCTAGCTCAGAAGACGTAGGGTTACTTTCAATAATTGGCAAAAGAGGTTCTAAAACTAAATTCTTCTGTAAATTCAAGCTAAAATATGCCTTCATATCTATAGGATCTAAGATATACTCTACAAAAATATCGCTGTTAATCTCTTCGTAGTTATCTATTATGGTCTTTATATCTTCAATATATGAATAATCCTCGGAAGTCTCGTACTTATCATAAAGTGTATTAATATCATTATAATCATTTTCAGATACCATGGTCTTTAAGCGGCTGAACATATTATCGAGCCTAGATTTATTTAAACTTTTATTGTCAGTCAGTTTTTCTTGATTATCCGTTTCTGATAATAAAACTTCGTCTTCAGACAGATATTTATCTGTTAATCTATTTAAGGCTTTATTATAGAAGGTTCTCAAATTTTCTTCTTTATAGCTTAAACTTACAGAGCTTTTTTCTAATCTTTCTTTTTCAAATTTATCTATTCTTTTGTATATTAGCTTCAAATAATCTCTTTCATATGGCTTTATACCTTCGGATAATAAGCCTAAACTTTGATTAAACTTATATTCATCCATTGTAATAAAAAATACATTAAGTAAAAGCTGATATACTATAACTATCAAGAGCATGGCTATCCCTATGCTAATTTTTTTCATTCACTATTCTCCTATCAATTATTTTGATTATATAATACCACTAATAGTTATAATAAAAGTTATAATATTCTTACAAATTATAATTCATAGTTAAAATTAATTTATTTTTGAACTTAGTTTTGTTTTATTCATAATTTATGTATAATTAATATGTTAAGCAAGTATTTACTGTGTTCTTCAAAATTATTAGGAGGCTGTTATGCAGTGGATTGAAATAGAAAAGGGAAATTGTAGCGATTGTTATAAATGTCTTCGCTCATGCCCTTCCAAAGCCATCAAAATTATCGACGGTCGTGCAGAGGTCGTAAAGGAAATGTGTATAGTTTGTGGACATTGTCAAGTGGTCTGTCCTCAGCATATTATAAAAGTAAAATCTAGGCTAAGAAATGTTCAAGCCGCTATAGATGATGATTTTCAAGTTATCGCAAGTATAGCGCCTTCATTCGTAGGTGCTTTTGACATGAAGTACCCTGGCCAATTCAAAACTGCCCTAAAAAAATTGGGCTTCTCAGATGTTTCTGAGACTGGAATAGGTGCTGAGTATGTAAAGCAAGAGTATATTGATGCATTAAAAACTCAAAAATATAAAAATTTTGTAACTAGTTCTTGTCCTTCTGCTAATTATTTAATTAAAAATATTACCCTAAGTGTATAGCTTATCTAGCTCCTACTGTTTCTCCAATGCTTGCACATGGGAAGTTAATTAAAAAATCTAACCCTAATGCCTTTACCGTATTTATAGGCCCTTGTATTGCAAAGAAGCAAGAAGCTTTTGAATATAATACCAATGAAGTAATAAACGAGGTTCTTACTTTTGATGAAATAGCAACTTGGCTAGAAGAAAGTAATATAGATTTAAAGAATTTAAAAGAAGAAAATTTTGAAAATCCAACTGATATCAATGGAGCATCATTTCCTGTAAAGGGCGGAATATTTTCAAATCTCAAATCTGTATCAGACATATATGGATATCAATATATGCAAGCTGACGGAGTTGATGCATGTATTAATATACTTGAAGCTTTATCCAACGATGAACTTGAAGGTGTGTGTGTAGAACTTAACATGTGCGAAGGTTCATGTATAGGTGGGCCTGCTATGCCTAGCAATCATCCTAATTGTTATGTTATAGAAAAAAGAGTAAGAGACTTTGCAAAGAATAAACCTGTGTCTTTAGAATCGCCAACTAGTATAACTATTGAAAGCTCTGATTTAAGAAGAACCTTTAAAGAGAAACCTATATTTATGCCAGAGCCAACTGAGGAAGAAATCATTGAAATTCTTCATTCTATGGGTAAATTTAAGGATAGCGACCAATTAAATTGCAACACCTGTGGATACAAAACATGCCGAGATAAAGCAAAGGCTGTTTACTGCAATATGTCTGAAATCACAATGTGTCTGCCATTTGTTAGAAAAAAAGCTGAAAGTATAAGAAATACTATATTTGAGTATACACCAAATGCAATATTATTTTTAGACCCTGATATGAATATAATAGAAATAAACCCCAAAGCTGAGGAAATATTAGAGGTTAATTTCGAGGATGTAGAAGGTCAAAATATTGAAACTCTTGTTGGTAGAGACATTTTATTTGATATCAGACTCGACAAATCTGCTGTTATACATAAAAAACTATGTATAGATTCTAAAGACATCTGCATTATCTTTGAAATGTCATTTATTAAGGAAGAGAATGTTTATATGGTTATAATGTCGGATATAACTCAAGAAGAAAAAAATATAAAAGCTTTGAATGCTATGAAAGAAAGAACTTTAGACGCCGCTCAAGAGGTTATAGATAAGCAAATGAGAGTTGCTCAGGAAATTGCAAGTCTTTTAGGCGAAACTACAGCAGAAACAAAAATCATTCTTACTAGATTAAAAAAGATTGCTATGGATTAAATTTATCTTTTAATTTTTGAAAATAATCTATATAATAGTACTAGTAAAATATGCCTATTTGATTTTTGTTATCTAAGGAGTTGCTATGAGTAAGAAAACTACTTTCTTTTCAAAACTTAAATTCTTAATTATAGGGTTATTATTTTTAGTGATATTTGGCATTGTAATTGGCCTTTTAGTTACTGTCGCCCTAGATTTAAAAAATTCTGAAGCACAAAATCTATCTAACTCTTCTAGAGAGATAGAAACAATTGATACAGAAGAAGCCACTATTTCTGAAGAAACTATCAGTATTGAGCCAGAAACAGGTGAAGTAACTACACCTGTAGATGATACTGCCTTATTAATTGGTAGAGATTTGCCTTCAGGAGTTTATAAGCTGGTTTCTGATATGCCTACAGCATTTTATAGAATATCTATGACTCCTCAAGCCAATTTTATAGATATAAAGGACAATGATGTCTTTTCTAAATTTACCTATATCAAGGTAGAAGACGGAGATTATTTAACGCTTATAGATGCTGATGCTATACCTTTAGATGAAGCCCCTGTGACTTCTTTTGAAAATATAGATACTCATAAAAATGCAAAATATTTAGTAGGTAAAGATATAAATCCAGGAAGCTATACAGTTTATCCCGATGATAAGTATGGATTTGTTGAGATTTCTAATGAGCCTATAAACTCTCCTTCAAATATCGTACTTAGTAGTTATATTTCATCTCCAATTTCAATAAATTTAGTTGAAGGTCAATTTTTTAAAATATCTCAATCAAAAATAACGCTGAATCAATGATTCAGCGTTATTTAAGTTCATTTTTAAGTTGATTTAAATAATCTATTTTTCTAGCTTCCCAGCTTTTTTTGTCTGCTACACTAATGTTATCTATAATCCAATTATTTATGTTAAGGATGTTTTCATTATCAATAAAGTCTATACTCAAGCTTGATAAAAAGCAGTCTGATATCATCAATAAAATATCATCAATAATATTTTTTTTATCATCTTTGCTCAAAGTCTCTAAAAAATTCAGGTCATTCATCAAAGGATTATAAAATCTGTTTTTAATATATTTAATGAATCCTTCAAAATCCTCAGCATTATTCCCTACTTCTATATCAAATATTATTCTAAATAACATATTCCATCTAAAGTCTTTATTAATAGCTTTATATATTGCCTTTCCTATCTTTGATTCAAATTCTCCTTCAAAAGTAACCTCTCTTTCAAAGTAGAGATACTCATCAAAATCCAATTGATTGGATATGATTTCATTAAATCTAGTCATTATCTTAGTTATCATCTGAGGATATTCTATATTCTGATACTGCCTATCCTTTTTCAAAAGATAATCTGTAATCAAATCACATGTATTTCTAAAGTCCACTACAAATCCAAGCTTCTTTTTAATTTTAATAGAATAAAGCTCATAAATAGCTTTTGATATCATAGTCTCGAATTGTTTTTTTCTGGATTCAGAATCGTATGAGTTCATATCATTAAGATGATCGTGGAGAATCATAAGTTGCCTGTCTATCATAGTAATATTTCCTTTGATAGATGACATTATATCTCTATAAAAATCTTCAATTGGCATATAATTGTAATTTTTGTATAAAATTTTATGTTCAATTTCTCCCCAAAACATATTTACTAGAGATTTTAGCTGAAGCTCATAATGAAAGGTTGCTGATTCTCCTATTATAATTCCATCTAATCTATATATTTCGAATCCATTTTTTTGTATCTGAGGCTGCTTATCTCTCAAATTAAGTAATATATTTGGAAATTCTTCATTATAATAATATCCATCAGGTCTTTGTAAACAAAATATACTCTTTATAGATTGATATAATTTTTCTTCATCTTCAATAAATCTGCACTCTAATCTGATTCCTATTAAATCTGATAATTCAAAGAAAAATGCCTCAGCATCTGAAAACATCAGATAATAATTATTTCTTAGTATTTTTTCTTTCAAACTCATGGGAGATTTTATCCTGGATGATACATTTAAAAAATAATCACTTTCAGATAAATATCTTTTGTAAAAATTCTCTAATTCACTAGAAAGCGTTACAAGTTCTGGAGAAAACTTATCTAGTATTTTCAATGAATCTTCTACAAAATCAAAGATTTCTAGTTTCAATGTCTTCCTCCTAACTAGCTTAATAGAGTTTAATCAATGGTGTGCTCTATTAACAGATTAAGTATCTGCATCAAATCAATTTCCTCTTGATAGCTGTAATTTTTTGAGTCTACTATTCTTAGCTTAGGTCTTGTAGGATTTAGTTTGTTGTATTCGCTGACTATTGCAGTTGTTCCTTCATTCAGCATTACCATGCTCCCTGGTGGATATAAAATTACATTCCTTACAAATCTATTATAGATTTTGGAATCTAATTTACTAATGCAATCTGCCATAAGAGTTTCAAGTGCGACATGCACAGGAATTCTTCTTCTATATACTCTATCAGTTGTCATAGCGTCAAACATATCTGAAAGAGTAACTATTCTCAAAAAATCTGGCATCTGTGATGCATTAAGTCCACTTGGATATCCCGTTCCATCTAGCTTTTCATGATGGTTTAAAATTATAGATTTTGAGATGGAGCTTATAGATGGATCTGATTTAATCATTTTATATCCTAATGTAGGATGCATCTTCATAAGATTAAATTCTTCAAGAGATAATAACTCATGTTTTTGAAGTATATGATTATCTATTTTTGTTTTCCCAATGTCATGCATTAAAGCTCCAAATCCAATCTTCTCACACATAGAATCTGAATATCCATAATCTATTGAATTGATAATAGATAATATTGCTACATTTACACTGTGAGTATAGGTATTCATATCTGTTCCCATAAGTTCCACAGCCATGTAGGACAACTCATTCTTTTCTTTTATATTTTTTAATAGAGTGTCAACAATATTTTCTACCTTTTTTATTTCTTGAATTGGAAGCATTGCATTAGTCTTTTTCCCACTGCTTATATTATCAATTATATTTTTTATGCTAAAGGTTATCATTGCTTTAGTTTCGTCGTCAATTATAGACTCAATTTCTATCCCCTCAGAAATATCATCTTCTATATAGATAAAATAAATATTATTAGCTATAAATTTATTTTTTATGCTCTCTGTTATATCTATTCCTTCATTTAACAACAAAATACCTTTATGATCATATACTGGTTTTGCCAGTTTAGATTTTTTAGGAATTTTTTGTATACTACATATTCTCATAATAACCTCTTCAATTAAATTTTTACACCATTTCTAAAATTCTATACCTCTTATCTAAAGATAAATCTATTACTTTATTTTCTATTTTAATAAGCGGTTGATAATTATTAAGTGGTGAGATATAAAGAATTTCTCCTATATCTCCAGTGTTTAGCTTGAGTTTAAAACCTACATAATAATAAACTATGTTTTTTAAAAAAGTCATAAGTACATCAGGAGCAAAATGAGAGTATCCCATCTTACTCATTTCTTTAAAAGTTTCAAAAGGAGTAATTTTATCTTTATAAACTCTTTTTGAAGTCAATGCATCATATACATCAGCAACCGCTAATATTTGGGCAAACTTTGGAATTTGTTTATTTTTACACCCTAAAGGATATCCACTTCCATCTAATTTCTCATGATGCATTAGAACAGCTTTTTTTACATCCTCAGGAATATTATCCATGTCTTTAACAATGCAGTATCCTAAATGAGAATGCTTTTTCATTATAGCAAATTCTTCTTCAGTGAGTCTTGTCTTTTTATTTAGAATTTCATTTGGGATTTTTGACTTGCCCACATCGTGAAGTATTCCAGCCAGCACGAGGTACTGAATATCTATTTCAGGAAGCTTCATCCAGCTTCCAATGAGCATTGCATAGATTGCAACATTTATACTATGATTATATGTATATTCATCAGTAGACTTTAAATCCTGAATACAGTCTATAAAATAACCCATTTTTTGGGAATTAAGTGTTAGAGAATTAGTCATGTCCATTATCATCTTATCATCAACTGTACCATTTAAAGATATTTCTTTAAGCACAGTTTTCATCACATCTACATTTTTAAGATAAGTTGATTTGATTACTGTATAATCTTGATATCTTATATCCTTAACTTTCTTTTTTTTGATATGAACATTATTAATAAAGTACGATTCCATTTTTTTATATACTTTTTCAGAAATATAAGTTCCAGCAGCCACCACTAAAATACCTGTTTCGCTGTAGACATCTTTTTCTAGCTTCTGCCCTATTAAGTTCTTATCTAGTCCCATCATTACCGTATCCAGTATCATTCACCACCCAAACTAATTTTAACTATTTCCATTATATCAAATTTTTTATTAATATAATCTAGTTAGAAAGCTTCAAAAAAATATTGCATTTTTTATAAATTAGCATATACTATTTCTATATGCTTAAGATATATATTATAAGCATTTTTACCTAAGGAGTCTATAGTATGAAACAACAATATATATATTTAGTGTTTACAAAAACTGGAACTTGGTTGTCTAAGACTTTGAATTTTTTCGAAAATTCAGATTACATCCATGTCTCACTTGGTCTAGATAATCCTCTTAAAAATCTATATTCTTTTGGAAGAACTAACCCAAGCAATCCTTTTTCTGGTGGTTTTGTAGTAGAAGACCTTTCAAAGGGGATCTATAAAAGATTTGAAAATACTTCACTTTGCATTTATAGGCTTAAGGTCACAGAAAAGCAATACTACATATTAAGAAAAAAAATATCACCTTTTATAATATCACAGCAGAACTACAGATATAATTTTATCGGTCTTTTCGGTTTATGGTTTAACCTTCCAGTAAACAGATCTTTCCATTTCTTCTGCTCTCAATTTGTTTCTCTTGCATTGACTCAAGCTGGAATATACCGTCCTAAAAAAGCTTTTGGCCTAATAAAACCATGTGACTTGCTTCAAATCAAATCTCTAGAGCTAGTATACAAAGGAACAATTAAATCATACATAAACGAAAAAAGCTATGCCATTGAGGCATAGCTTTTTATAATGTCTCTCCTACTTATAATTCCAACTAATTTTCCTTCTTCTATAACAGGGAGCCTATTTACCTTATGCTTTGTCATAAGGTTGGCTGCATCTGGTACGCTTTGTTCTGCTTCAATTACTATAACTGGGGTAGTCATTACATCCTCTACAAACATCCCTGTCATTTTCTTTAATTGCTTCTCAAATTTACTAGGATTGTCAATAAAAATATAGCTGTCAAAAATAGCCAAATATCTAGGAGGCTTTATTTCTCCTCCCCGATACATTAAATCGCCTTCAGTTATTATGCCTATAACATGATTTGCTTCATCTACAACTGGAAGTCCTGTTATATTATGCTCTAACAATAGCTTAATGGCTTTTTCAACTGAATCAGACTTTGAAACAGTAATAACATTTGGAGTCATTATATCTTTTGCTTTCATAGACACTCCCCCTTTAACCATTTTTTACCCTAAATTTTTAGCTTAAAGCTTTTTTAAAGATATTCCATCTTCCCTTAGTTCAACCTTTTCTTCTCTAAGAAGTCTGCCAAGACCTTTTTTGAAAGATTTTTTGCTCATGCTGAGCTGCTTTCTGATTTCATCAGGCTCTGAGCTGTCATTAAGTGCTAAAAACCCGCCTTGTTTTTCTATTTCCTTCAATATTGTATAAGAATCCTTATCTATCTGCTCAAGAGGCTTTAATCTAAGACTAAGCTTCAGCTTGCCTTCTTCATCCTTTTCTACTACTCTAGCCTTAATCATATCTCCTCGTTTATATATACGAAGAGCTTCACTGATTGGAAGCATACCGTGATATCTTCTATCGATAGCTACAAAAATACCTACATCTTTTTTTATACTGTAAATCATACCTTCAACCATATCATCTACATTGTAAGGAGACTCTCCTGATAATATCTCATAGGTGTGCATAGTAGCACATAATCTATCGCTCTTATCAATATAAAGCCCTACCATGTACTCATTTCCTTCTTCAACCTTTATTGTCTGCTCTCTAAATGGTAAAAGCAAATCTTTTTCTAAACCCCAATCCATAAATGCCCCTATATCCGTTATTTGAGACACCTTAAGCAAAGCTATAGTTCCTAGCGTTAGCTTTGGTTTTTCAGTTGTTGCTACTAGTCTATCCTTGGAATCTCTATATATAAATACGTCAATTTCATCGTCAATGCACAGTGTGCTTGGGACATATTTTTTAGGAAGAAGTACTTGATCATCCTCATCTCCTAAATATGCTCCAATAGTAGCAAACCTAACTACCTTTAATATTTGCCTTTCACCTAACAATATCATACCCTTACCTCCAAAAAACTATTATTAAATAAGTTTACCACATAATCGAAAAAAAACTCCCTTTATTTTTTAAAGGAAGTTTGAGCATTTTGGAAATAATGCAGTTAAAAGCTGCTATTACTCCGCAATGTTAGGGGCATAAAAGGGTAACCGGCTCTTGAAATGAGCGTAACGAAGAGCCGATTAATTGGGAGGATTAAAAAACTCCTCTTACGAAGATAAGAGGAGCTTAGGATTCATATACAAACATGAGCACTTTGCTTTAACCTCTCTATCTCTCGTAGAGTTTCTGGCTAATAATACAGGCAGGTATTCTGGCTTGAGGATTATCATTTTTACTTTCCTTCCCAATTCTCCGTTGAATCAGTGGATTAATAAGTAAAAACTACTCTCTTACAGCGGCGGGACCGCGTGGGAATTTCACCCAACTTCTCTTTTAATCAATCTTTCGATTAAACCATGTATCATAGTTATTAAGTTTTCTATATTAATTATATCCATCTTGTAAATTTCTGTCAACACCCTTACTTTCTAACAGTAAAAAAGCTTGCTCCTCTGGCACAGGTTTTGAATAATAATAGCCTTGGACTTTATCGCAATTATATTTTTTAAGAATATCTAGTTGAAGCTTGGTTTCAACTCCCTCAGCTATTACTTCTAAATCCAGCTTGTGAGCCATAGATATAATAAAGCTTGCGAGATTCTCAGTTATTGTATTTTTCGTTATATCCTCAACAAATGCTCTATCCATCTTAAGCGTTGTTATAGGAAGGTTTTGCAAATAGCTAAGTGATGAATACCCTGTTCCAAAATCATCAAGAGATATGGAAACTCCTTTACTTCTTAAAGCCTCAAGCTTTGTGTATGCTTCTTGAACTGAACGTATAAGTACAGTTTCAGTGATTTCTAATTCTATAAGCTTAAAATCTAGATTTTTACTTTCTATAGTAGCTAAAATAAAATCTGTGAAATCATCTTGGATTAATTGGACTATAGATATATTTACAGAGACTTTTATATCTTTATATCCTCTTCTAATAAGTTTAGATGCAAAATCGCAAGAGTTCACAAACACCCATTTACCTATAGCTACTATTTTTTGGCTCTCCTCAGCAATTTTAATAAAATCATTCGGAGGCACCATCCCTAGTTCTCTGCTTTTCCATCTAATCAAAGCTTCAAATCCAGATATTTTGTCATTAGAAGTTTTATACTGAGGTTGGAAATATAGCATAAACTCCTTATTATCAAGCGCAAATTGAAGGTTGTGCTCTATTTTAGTTTTTTCTATAATTCTGTAATTCATCACATCATCAAAAAATACGTAGCGCTCTTTGCCTCTCTGCTTCGCTTCATACATTGCAATATCAGCGTTTTTCAGTAGTTGCTGAACTGTTTTTCCAGCAAAAGGATATACCGCAATTCCCATACTCAGTGTGGTATGAATTTTTATCTTGTCCATGAATATAGGCTTGTGAACGCAATTCATTATTTCTTGTGCTGCTATTTCAATCTGCTGCGTCGATGCCGTTACTAAAAATGCAAATTCATCTCCACCAATTCTATACACACGTATAGCCTGACTAGATAAGTTTAAGAATATTTTTGCAATTTCAATTAAAAATTCATCTCCAAAATGATGGCCTAAGGTGTCATTAATATATTTAAAATTATCAATGTCAATAATCATAAGTGCTGCAGTTATAGCTTCCTGTTGTTTCACATGCTCTTGTATATCATTTGTAAGAGCAATTCTGTTTGGAAGCTTAGTCAGAGAATCGAAATAAACCAGTTTTTTTAGTTCCTCCTCAGAGTTGTATATCTGCTCGTATAAATCATGCAGTTCTTCATTTTGGCTCTCTAGCTGTCGTTTAGTTCTTATCAGCCTCCTAGTGTAATATATCAGACTAAGGACCAATATTATAAGTAAAAATATTACTGTCATAACCAAATAATAAGCCTCTGGATTTGATTCTCTAAATGATAATGGCTTGTTTAAAATGACTGTATCCTTTGGAAGCTTGTCTATATCCACATTATATTTAATTATTTCATCATAATCCACAATAACTTCAGTTTTAGGATGAAGCACAGGGGTTATATTTTTTAGCTCTTTATTATCAAAATAATCATTAGCTAGTTTTGCTGCTAATTCTCCTTGCTTACTTCCTTGGAGCACCGCTCCTCCAATTACTCCATATCCTAAATAAAAATCATATAATGAAAATACGGGCACATTACAATATTTACTAATAAGACTAGCAAATTCTGAGTTTTCTACAATTAAACCTTGGGCATCTCTATAAAATGTAGTAATTAAAACAACACTATCATTTGGAAGTCCCTTTACTGATGCTATGATATCATCTACAGCCATAGGTGGAAGTGCTATGCAGTTTAAATTTGAATCTATTGTTTTTACAGTACTTGCCACTTCCTTATTCATAGCTATACCACTTTCAGTAAAATCATGAATTGTATATATTTTGTTAAATTCTGGATTAAGGAGCTTGGCAATCTGGATAGTTGGTTCTAAATCAATATTTTCTATTACTCCGGTTATATTTTCTTGATTATCAGAAAGTAGTTTGAAGCTATCGTGACTTACACCCGTAAATACTATGGGTATATTTTTAAATTGCTCTTCACGATAATCTATTGCTAGTTCTAACGCCTTATCATCAGTTGCTACTATTAAATCTATGGGCTTTGAGCCATATTTGTACCTGAGATTTGCATACATGTTTTCTACATTCTTTTGAGTCGGATATTTCTTCCAATCCAAATATTCTATATAAAATGCATACTTATGTTCAGGGGATAAGCTCTCAATAGTCTCTAGAAAACTAGTCACTGTATCATCTGTCCATTTAAAACCCCTATGGTAGGAGTTTAACACAAGAACATGCTTTTCCTGCTCCACTTTACTTTGACTAAGGGAATAGCTATTTTCAAATTGACTTACAATTAACGCCATCATTACTATTATTAATAGTGCTACTCTAGGTCTATTACTAAGCAAGCTAACCCTCCTCATCATTGTATTTTTAATAAGATATTATATCTATGTCGCTCTGGGACTCAGCTTGGTAGTCCTCAACAGTAACAATCAGCTTTGCAGGTAATGCTACAATCATCTGATGGGGTTTATCTATCCATCCTGTATCAGAATGAATTGATAAAGGTGCTACCTCTTCAGGCAATCTTAAAAGTCTTACTCTTCCTTCTTTAGTCTCTAATTTAGCTTGGTAGGTAACTCCTTCTTTAACTACGTCAAATGTATAATAAACTGACTCAGCTTTTTCATTAAGTAAAAACTCATGCTTCACTTCACCATCTATATTTACAATAATTTGTTTGCTTCCAGCTGCCATACTATCCCTAAGTGTCAGCAAGGGTAGAGAGCTAAGTATTAGAATTAAAATAATGAGGATTTTATCTCCTCTAGTTAAAAATTTCATCAATTCACCATCTTAATCAAAATTTTATGTATCTAAAAAACATTATATAATTAGTATACTATTATTTGAACCTTAAATCAAAACTTAATAAAACTATAACAGCTATAGATATTATTATAATTTATAATTTAATTATTTGCTATGCTAGAAATTTCTGTAAAATCTAATTATTTCGCCTTATTTCCAGTATATTGCAATCTAGACTCGGAAGTAGTATACTAGCAATTTGGATAATAGAAAGGAAGGAATACCTACATGAATAAAAAATTAAAAGAATATCTAATAATAACTTTAGGCTTTATAATCGTGGCTCTTGGTCTTACGGTTTTTTTAATTCCATCAAAGCTAGCTGTGGGAGGGGTAACTGGTCTTTCACTAATTATACATACACATTTAAATTTTTTATCAGTGGGCTTTTTACTTATTTTAACTAACTCTATTTTATTTATAATAGCCTTTTTCACTCTTGGTCCTGCTTTTGGCGCAAAAAGTATTTATGCCAGCTTAGGACTTTCTGGTGCTATTTGGTTTATCCAAAGACTTCATCCTAGTATGAAGCCTTTAACCGATGATTTGTTTATAAATTTGGTGTTTGGTATGCTTGTTTCTAGTACTGGAATGTCACTAGTACTATATCAAAATGCATCAACTGGTGGTACAGATATTTTGGCAAAAATATTAAACAAATTTCTTCATATTCCTATAGGAAGATCCTTGCTATTTGTTGATTTTTTCATAACCATTTTAGCAGGTATTACTTTTGGACCTAGACTAGGGTTATATGCACTTCTAGGTGTAATTATGAATGGTATGATAATCGATAATATGATTGCTGGACTGGGCACAAAAATTAACGTGCATATAGTCTGTAGCAATCCAGAAATTATTAGAGACTTTATAACAAGAAATCTCCTTCGTGGTGCAACTCTATATAAGGCTGAAGGAGCTTATACTAAGGAATCAAAAACAGTAATTGTAGCAGTAATGAGCAAAAGAGAATTTATAAGATTGAAAAAGCATATTGAGCTAAATGAGCCTAGTGCTTTTGTGACTGCAAATGTAGTTCATACTGTGCTTGGACAAGGATTTTTAACTAATTAAATTCCTTGTTTCAATAGCTTTATTATGGGAATAAATATTATGAAATCAATATATAAATAAATTTATTTGTATTAATAATACTTTTAAAAATTTAAGGAGGAAGTATTTATGCTTATCCGTTCTCTTTTAACACCAGCAAACAAACTTACAACTCTAGGTTTAAACGACACAGTAAAATCGGCCATAGATATCATTGAGGAAAATGGATTTTTATCTCTTCCTGTAACTGATGACGAGAAATTCATAGGCTTTCTTTCAAAGCAGTATGTGTATGAGAAGTTTTTTGAATCTGGAGAAAAAGATTTTGAGACATTTATCCAAAGACCAGTTAGTGCTTTTGCTTATATGAAAGTTGAACCTGTCAAAGACACTCTTTTTATAGAAGAAGCTGCTGATATTTTTCTTAACCAGCAAGTAAGATTCTTGCCTGTTGTTAATGATTTTGGAAAATTCTTAGGAATAGTTACTCAAAAAGCATTATTTCAAGTTATAACTAAGGTATATGGGCTTGAAGATGCTAAAATTGTAATTCATTCTGACGATTTTGCAGGGACTTTATTAAAGATATCAGATGTAATATATAAGCATGGAGCAAATATAACAAATATAGCTCAGATGGACACTCAGGTAATGGGAATTCAAGAAATTTCCATTAGGCTTGTAGGAGATAATTTAGAAAAGCTTCAAGAAAAACTACAAGCTAAAGGAATTAAGGTTAAAGAATTCATTCCTGCTAAAAACAATTAAATATTCTAATACGTGAAAAGCTTGGATTATAATCCAAGCTTTTTCTACATTTTGTCATAATAGTATACATTTTGTTGACTTAAGCCATTTAATCATATAAACTAAAATAAATTATAAATCTTTATAAAGTTTAGGTGATAAAAATGGATAAAAATACAGCATTAGATTTTCTAAGCAGATTATGTGATGGACTTTCAGTCATGTTTGGTCCAAATTGCGAAACTGTAGTTCATGACATGAATGACCCAAACAAATCGATAGTCTACATAGCTAACGGCCAAGTCACAAACCGAAACATAGGAGATAAATTTAAAATCCTAGGTGGAAAAGATATCGATAAGTTTTTTAGTGGAACTGATATTATCAATTGCAAAGCTCTAAGCCCAGATAAAAGAACTTTAAAAAGCTCTACTTTTCATATGAAGGGTCACGGATATCATTATGCTCTTGGTATAAATTTTGATTATACAAATTTTGAGTTTGCCCATAATATACTTAAAGATTTAATTTCTGTGGGTAAAGATATCTCTGAAGTAATCCAAGCAAGTCCAAATACAGAAGATTTGCTCGACGGCTACATAGATGATGCTCTTAAGTTTGTAGGCAAGCCTATTTCTATGCTAAAGAAAGAGGATAGAGTACAGATAGTAAAATGTCTCGAAGAAAAAGGCGCCTTTGTACTTCAAAGAAGTATTCCTATTATATCAGAACGTCTAAATATATCTAGATATACTCTTTATAACTATTTGAAAGAAATTAGGAACTAGGCATTCTCACTATTTTTATAATAGGTAAACCAGTATACTCCAGCAACTAAAATAACTCCACCTACTATGTTGCCTATAGTTACAGGAATGAGATTCTTCGTTATAAAGGTATTCCAGTTTAAATGAGCCAGCTTTTCTGCAGTAAGTCCTGACGCCTCTACCCATGAGGCGTTAGATTTAGCTAAAATTCCAGCTGGGATGTAATACATGTTTGCTATGCTATGCTCAAATCCAGAGGTTATAAATAGAGAAATCGGGAAAAATATAGCAAAGCATTTTCCAATTATATCCTTTGCTCCATAAGACATCCACACAGCTATACATACCAACCAGTTACACATTATACCTAGATAAAACGCCTGCGAGAAAGTAAGATGAGTCTTATACGCTGCTATCTTTAGAGTGATTCCTCCAAGCATATTATCTCCACTGTTAAAAAGACCAGACATATTCATCATGTAAGCTATAAATACAGCTCCTACAAAATTTCCAAGATATACGAAAAACCAGTTCGAAAGCATATCCTTAAGTTTAATTTTTTTCTCTAATACCCCAATAGTTATTAGAGTATTTCCTGTAAAAAGCTCTCCTCCTGCTATTATAACTAGCATCAAGCCTGTTGCAAAAACTACTCCAGCTAATGCTTTTCCAAGTCCATAGGTCTCTGGTTTAGCAAATAAATTAAAGGCTGCCATATTTGAACCTTCTGATGCAAACGCTATAAAGGCCCCTGCTAATATTCCAAGAATAAACTGGTTCAATGGCTTAGTTTTAACTTTTTTTATACCTGTCTCTATAGTCGCCGTCACAATCTCCTTTGGTGTCAAATATGCTTTCTCCAAAATAATCCCCCCTGATATTTTTTTAATTTAAAGCGTATACATCTATATTAACTCTAATCCTCTAACTCCCAGTCTATTCCTTGTTATTAAGTTTTAATCGTGTAAATCCATTCTATAATATTCAAAGCTTTTAACCTTCTCAAATCCACAGCTCATATAAAGAGCTAAAGCCTCTGGATTATTGCTATCTACCTCTAGGCTTATTGAGCTTATATCCACTTTTTTAAGTTCATGGATAAGCAAGCAGAGCATATCCTTTGCATAGCCTTTTCCTCTGTACTCACTAAGTACTCCAAGGCCAAAAATCATAGCCTCATCATTGTTTATATCTACATTTATCATTCCAATAGGCTTTTTATCATGATAGCACACATATTGTGACCTTGTTTCGCTCGCTAGTATAGCTTTTGCCATTGATATAGCAACATCTTCATCCTCTTTAAAAATTCTTTTGTCAAGATCAATAACTATTGGAAATTCAGTTGAATGTTGCACCTCTTTTATTACAACTTTATTTTTTAGTTTATTACATTTATCATCTTTAAAGCTATAAGTCAAAAAATATTCCGTTAAATACAGCTTTGCATTTAACTTTTTACCTAATTTCTCACTGTGAGAAAACTTACCATCAAATACAAACAACAAGTCCTTAATATTAAATTTATTGGCTTCATTTATCACTTCTTTTAAAAGCATTGAAAAGTAGCCTTTTTCTCTATATTCAGGATCAGTAAAACCACAAATCTCTATTTCATGCTTTAAAGGTGCAAATACTGAAATAAAGCTTATCAATTTATCTTCTTCATACATTAAAAATATGCTATTCATATCCTCATAATAATTCATGCTCACATCTATACACGCTGAACTTTGGATTTTGTCATAGGCATTACACTTTGATTCTAACGCTCTTAGCTGCTCAACTAATAACGTATCTGGCATTATTTTTTTCTCAATTTTCAAGATGTCTACCTCCCCACAATAAAAGCACAAATAATTGTATTCCCTATCTTTTACTATATCAGATTTTTTATGATATGTAATAGACATTTACATTAATTTTTTGTGGTTTTTAATTTCTTGTTCTATTGATTAAAGCAGGTCTATAAACTATAATCAGTTTATAAATATGCATATGAATATTGCATATAATTTCAAACCTAAAACTAGAGCCAAATTAAAGGAGACTGCTGTATGCGATATATTTACAATGATTCCACAGAGCCATATTTTAATCTAGCACTTGAAGAATATTTTCTAAAGCAAACTGATGAAGAGTATTTTATACTTTGGAGAAATGAACCTTGTATTGTAGTAGGAAAAAATCAAAATACACTCTCTGAAATTCATCTTGAATTTGTAAAAGAGAGAAATATAAAAGTAGTAAGAAGGCTAACTGGTGGAGGAGCTGTTTTTCACGATTTAGGCAATATAAATTTCACTTTTATAGTTAATGATGAATCTAGCTTCAATGATTTTAAGGGCTTTGTTGCTCCGATTATAGGCACTTTGAAGACGCTTGGAATCGATGCTGAGTTTTCTGGAAGAAATGATATGTTGATAGAAGGAAAGAAATTTTCTGGGAATGCCCAGTGCAAGCATAAAAGCAGAGTAATGCACCATGGAACCTTGTTATTTTCATCTAATATGAATGATTTAAGTGGTGCTCTAAAGCCAAAGGATATCAAGTTCTCAGACAAAAGCGTTAAATCAGTAGCTAGCCGAGTTACTAATATTTCTGAGCATCTTGCAAATAAAATCAGCGTGCTAGAATTCAAGGACGAGATTTTTAAATATATTTCAAGTAATACTCAAAGCCCTATAGACTCATTAACTCAAGAGGAAATTGAAAAAATCAATAAACTAAGAGATGAAAAATACAGTACCTGGGAATGGAATTTTGGAAATTCTCCTAAGTATTCATTTTATAATGAAAAACGATTTGCCGCTGGAACCTTTGAGGTTCATATTGATGTGCTTAAAGGAATTATTAAAGATATAAAAATCTTTGGGGATTTCTTTGGAAAAAATGATATAAGTGAGTTAGAAGCTAGCCTTAAGAATATCTCTCATGAAAAAGCATCGATTTCTAAAGCTCTATCTAATATAGATATAAATAAATACATTACAAATATAACCTTGGATGAGCTAATAAGTTTATTAATTGAATAAGCTTATTAATTACTTCAATTTCAAAAGGCTATAAAAACTTGCATTTTACTACAAGTTTTTATAGCCTTCTAAATTCATTAATTTCTTTTATCGTATCCTTAATGGTCTTTATAAAATTATCAAAGTATCCTTCTTCATAAAAATTTATAAAAATCATACCTATTGGCACTGCTAAAACTAAACCAATAACCGATCCAAGCTTGAAGCCTATAAACATAAAGAATAATGTAGCTAACGGATTAAGACCTATGGTATCTCCTAAAACTTTTGGCTGTACTATCTGCCTTACCACTTGACTGATGATATATATTAGAAACAGCCCTATAGCAAGCCTATAGTCTCCCGTTAAGACTTTAAATATAGTCCAAGGTATGAGCACGGCTCCCGTTCCAAAGAATGGGAAAAAATCCAGTAGCGCAATTCCTAGCGCTAGTAAAAAAGAATAGCCTATATCTAGAATTAAAAATCCTACGAAAAGAATAACTGCTACAATACCCATAATTTTAAATTGTGCTTTGAAATATCCTCCTACAAGGAACTTCAATCTATTAGTTATATCCGTAAATACAGCAAATATATCATCTGATACTAAATTTTTGATGCCTCTACTTATATTTTCTTTATCGACAATAAAAAAATAGGCTGCCAAAATTGTGATTATGATATTTATAAAAGTTGAAGGAATATTTTTAGCAAATCTACCCGCTGCTGTAAAAGTTGGTTTTCCAATGTTCGATATTCCATTTGCCGCTCCTACAGATAATTCTTCTCCAATACTTGATAAACTTATTTGAACTTCCTCTGGCATAAGCTTATATATTCCCTGAAAGTTATGAGATATTTTTTCAATATCTAGGCTTAACGAATTATATATCTCAGGCAAATTTTGTATTAAAGTTATAAGCTCTTTGTATATTCTCGATATTCCAAAATATCCAGTTATTATAACCAATGTTAAGGCAAAAATAATTATAATCATAGAACCATGTTTTCTTACTATTTTTACATGATTTTCTAAAAATTTTACAAGAGGATTAGCGATAAGAGCAATAATCCATCCAATTACAAAGGGCATGAAAAACACAGCTAGCTTAGGAACAACGAAAAAAATCAGTATAACCAAAAGAAGAAGCAGAAATATATTAAGCAGTATTTTTAGATATTTTTTTGAGTCATACATATTAAACCACCTCTAGTATGGTTGATTGTATACTAATTGCTAAAACAAATTACTTTTTAGATATTCAAAATGACTATGAGAATACAAAGAATTATATATAGGTGTAATAGTTATTTTATTTTCTTGAATCATCCACACATCATTGTCAGAGGCTTCATTTACAGCTATGGGTTCTCCTCCTATAGTGAATTCATGGATATCTATTCCCAAATCCCTTTTTAAAATTACGTTATTATAGTCTCTTCTACCAAGAGAAGTAACTGCAAACTCATTATCTACACATATTTTTTCAGGAAAATTAATATTTAGAATAAATTCCTGCTGTTTATCCATATTCTTAAGATATCCATTTAAAAACTCTCTAAACTTATCACATATAAGCTCATAGGCATTGCTGTCATCGTCAAAAGAACAATTTGAAAGTGCTATCGAAGGAATATTCTGGTATAAACCTTCTAGCGCAGCAGAAACTGTTCCTGAATAAAAAACATCGCTACCTAAATTCGGTCCTCTATTAATCCCACTAAGAAGTAAATCAAATTCTACTTCTTTAAAAATACCTTCAATCCCTACCTTTACACAGTCAGTTGGTGAGCCAGCAAGACTGTATGACACTATATCATCAGCTATATGATATTTTTTAGC
This sequence comes from Acetoanaerobium sticklandii, assembly GCF_000196455.1. NCBI lineage: Bacteria > Bacillati > Bacillota > Clostridia > Peptostreptococcales > Filifactoraceae > Acetoanaerobium > Acetoanaerobium sticklandii. The sequence goes on from NC_014614.1 coordinate 2,207,915, forward strand.
TGTTAGTGGCTTTCTGATTGATATGCTTCTAGACATTCCGCTGTATTCCTTGTCTGGAGCTACTACATAAACACTACCAAATTCAGCCATAGTCTTTGCCAAGGCTTGGATTCCAATAGCTTCAATTCCATCATCATTAGTAATAAAAATATTCATTTATATCCTCCAATTCACTTTTTAATTATGCTTATATTTTACAATTTTTGATTTCGCTTACTATCAATAATAATATTCCATATCCTAAATTACCACTTTCCATAACTTTCTATTATTTTAACATACTATAATTTATATAATACATTTTTAGTGTTGACAAATCAATCTATATATCGTAATATTTGAATATATCAATTTTAAAATACATTTCAGGAGGTTACATAATCAATGAACATCAATGCAAAACAACCATTAAATACACCTAAGAAAAAACATAAGTCACACCAAAGCTGGTCATGGATAATAATAATCAGTTTTTTTATTTTGTCAGTATATAATGTATATTTCGGCTTATTTGGAATTGTCTGTATGACCATGCCTATTTATCATGCTTTAAGAGGCAGAGGAAAAATTCACTGCTCTGCTTATTGTCCTAGAGGATCTTTTTTAGGCAAATTTTTAGAAAAATTATCTATGCAAAACAATCTTCCAAAATTTATGAAAACTAAAAAATTCAAAAATGCACTTTTGACTCTTATGGTTGTGATGTTATCATTATCAATCATTCATTCAGGAGGACAAATTGATAAAATAGCCTTTGCTTTATTTAGATTTATGTTCGCTTCTTTTGTTGTTGGAGTATTAATGGGAGTATTCTTTAAGCCTAGATCATGGTGTCAGGTTTGTCCTATGGGACATGCTACAGGACTGATTACTGATATCAAGAAAGCTCCAAAGCCAGTAAGCACTCCAGTGAAAAATGACAAAATTGCTTAGGTCTCTAATTAGTACCTTAATAATAGGTTGATAAAGAATTTGCTAAATTGCTATAATTACAAAGTAATTTAAAAGCCAAGCTATAGGTAATCTAATAGTTTGGCTTTTACTTAAAATATAACACATGTCACGAGTACCTATTAGCAGTCTTTGATTATGGCTAGTCATTACTTCTCTATCTCAAGAATCCACTTAGAAGGAATCTCCCAAATATTAGCTTGAAGAGTAAATATGTCATTCCAATCCTCTATTTCAAAAACCCTATCCCAGCTTGCGATAATCTTTCTTTTTAAATCAGGATAAAAATTGGCATTTGGTCCGTCTACTAAAGTGAAGCTGTTATTTATTCCTCTATTTTTTAGCTCTAGTTTAAAAGCCCTGTCATCCTCTTCATCTCTAGGTATATACATGTGATTTAACACCATGTCCCATCTGCCACCATTAAAGTATATGACATTTTTTCTTGGAACTTCTAGCTTTAAAACAACAGTATCCTCTGTTTTTCTCAGCATATATTCTTCACTTATAGAGCACCATATAGGGTACTTTACATCAGATGGTCTCTCCACATGACTACTTGCTCTATCAGAAAACCAGTTGTATAGCTTTAAGTAATACTGAGCTATGTCCATCTGCTTTTCTTCAATATGGGCTGAGTCCATAATAAATCTACCTTTCGACTCTAGCACCTCTAAAATTCTTTTATCTTGCCTAGTCCATAAAGTAACAGTATCTTTCATTGGATTATCATCTCCATTTTCTACTAAGATAAATTACTGATTTTTCTACTTTATACGATTATATAATTTTATTTAGTATTATTCTATAATAATTCCAAACCAGTCTGCCTGACCTTTTTTTACAAATCCTGTTTTTCTGGCAAGCCCAGGAGACATTGGATTACTAGATACAATTTGTAAAAATGGAATTTTCCCTTTGTCTATTATCTTCTTAGATATATCCAAAGACACATCTAAAGCAAATCCTTTCCCTCTATGCTCATCCATAGTATACATAAAGCCTAATGAATCATCTTCATGTATAAGCACCCAGCAAACTAACTTGCCATCAATATAAATACCAGAGCTAGGTCTGTTTGATATGGCATCCTTAATTTCATGTATGGTATGACTATTTCTGTAATTATAGTTTTCGTCTATAAACTCGGCATCTTTAATATCAATTTCACTGGCATTTGATTTCAAATCTACATTTGAGTAGTTTTCCTTAGGCATGTAATAAAAATCACAGTCATTTTCCCAGTCTATCTTATAGCGCCTTTTAATCTCAGAAGTGAGAAATCTTGTAGTTCCTGCAAAACCATACTTTCCTTGAGGGAAAAGCTCTTCAAACATTTCATCTAAAAATTTTGTACTCTCTGTGTGTAAATAGTTAAAGTATTTAAATTTAATTAAAACTCCTGATGGATTATCAAGTGAGTCAGTAAAGATTTCTGCCTCTGAAACATTGTCAATGATCCCTGCCAAGTTTAAAGTTTCTAGCTCGTATTTTTTGAAATAATTTCTTATTTGCTTTGAATCTTGAGTCTTAAAAATTTTAATCTCCCCCACTTCTAAGCTATATTTGCTTTTGCTTCCATTTTCCTTTTCTAAAAGACCATATGATTCCTAATGCTTCTATTACAACTGATAAGGATATAGCTATCCATACACCATCAATTCCAAGTTTAAAAGGATATGCAAGTAAATATGCTAGTGGCAGCTTTAAAACTACATTTGCAACCATAGCAGAAATCATAGGTGGAAAGGTATCTCCAGCTCCTTGAAACACGCCTGAATAAATAGAAGTCCACGCCACAAAAATAATACCAGCATATACTATCCTCATATAAGAAATTCCATACTGCACAACTAGTGGTTCATCTCTAAAAAGCCCAATTATCTGCCCTGGAATAGCAATATAAAGTACACCAAATACTAAAATATTTATTATTGCTACCTTCATACCTTGCTTTATTATACTATCGCAGGAATCTATGTCATTTCTTCCTAAAGCTTGACCTACCATTACAGATATTGCCATTGAAAGTCCGCCTAATATAATAAAGGTATAATTAAATAATTGAGCACCTATATTAAATGCCGCACTACCTTCTGCTGCTCCAACGCTGTATACCAAGCTAAACATGAGCATTCCAGTTATAGGCCTTGCTACTTGCTGAAGGCATGCCCACCCACCTATTCTTAAAATTCTAGTCGAGGTTTTTAGATTAAATCCTAAGCTTTCAGTTAGCTTTTTTAAATCAAAGTTATAAATTCTTCCAAAAACTATATAGCCTATTGCTATGCTTGCTGCTATATTCGAAATTACTGTCGCAAATGCAGCTCCTGCTATTCCAAAATCAAATATAAACATAAGTATATAATCCAAAATAGCATTTATTATGTTTGATAGACCAAATATAAAAAGAGGTGTTCTCGTGTCTCCCATAGCCTGAAGAATAGTTCTAAGTGTAGAGTTTAAAAAAACAAAAACTGTTCCCAGAAACATAATTCCTAAATACTCAGATGAATATTTAAGAATGCTAGCACTTGGCTTAAAAAAAACTTCCAAAATGCTTGTAGTAAGAAAATATCCAGATAAGCCTAGAACTATTCCTACACAAGCCGATAGTAGCAAAGAATTTCCGCTTATGCTTCTTATAGCTTCCCAGTTTTCTTCTCCAAAACTTCTAGCGATTAGAGCAATGGTTCCAGCCGATACAAGAGTAGACATCACAAATACAACTCCAGAAATTGAATTTGCTATTCCCGAAGAAGCTGATTGCTCAAGACCAAGCTGAGATATGAAATAGGTATCTACTGTAGCTAGAAGGGATTGAAATACCATTCCCAGCATAACAGGCCAAGCTAAACTGAGTATTTTTTTTATGTCAGTTTTCATTATTATCTCCCAAGATTAGTTCGTCATATTGTGAATCCATTTTCCTGATTTAAAGCGTCTTCTAATAAATATATATTTTACTATTTCTTCCATACCTGTTAATGCTACTACGTAATATACATCTAAATTCAAAATAAATGCTCCTATAAACGCCATAGGAATACCTATGGTCCAAAGAGTAAGCCCTTGTATTTTAACTGCATATTTTGAATCACCTGCACCTCTTAAAACTCCAACTATCATTATAAAAGTGTAGCTTCTTATAAGGAGAAGTATAGCATTTACATACAAAATTCTTTTGGTATCATTAAGAACTGTATCTGACATTTTGAAAAAATATACAAAATCGTTTGCTGTTAAAAATATTACCGTTGCTATAATTATAGCTATAATCAGAGCAAACTTATACAGTCTTTTTGCATATAACTTACCTAAATCTTCTCTTTTTGCACCTATTTCTTTACCCACGATAACCATAGCCGAATTTCCAAGTCCAATTATTACTATCATAAGAAGGTTCATAACAGTGCTCGTAACCTGTATAGCCGCTGCCGTTCCTATACCCATTCTTGCATATATGACATTATAAGTAAGATTTCCAAGTCCCCAAACAAACTCATTTATAAGCACTGGAAGCATTCCAGCATACACTACTTTTATAAACTTGAAATCTAGCATTTTAATATGCGAGAAATTAATATTGAGCAAATTACTTTTTTTATACACATAAATTAAGATTATCATAGTTTCTATTATTCTTGCAATAACAGTTGCTATAGCCGCTCCCTTTACTCCCATAGCGGGAAAGCCTAGCTTCCCAAATATCAAAATATAGTTCAGCACTACATTTACTACTAGAGCTGCTATGCTTCCCACCATAGGCACAAAAGTATTTTCTGTGCTTCTTAACGAAAAAGCAAAGCCTACAGTTATTGCTGTAAATATATAGCTAAAAGCAACTATCCTTAAATAATCGCCTCCAGTTGCTAGTACTGATTTGTCAGAGTTAAATACAGATATGATTTCATCAGAAAAATATATTCCAGCTAACATAAATAAAATTCCAATTACAAAGCTAAAGCTTATAGCAAGTGCCGCAGTTTTCTTAATACTCACTTCATCTTGCTTTCCCCAAAACTGAGATATGAAAATTGAGCATCCTGCATTTACACCAAATAACATCAATGTAAAAAAGAAAAAATATTGGTTTGCTATTCCAACTGAAGCTAGATATAGTTCACCTAGTCTACCTATCATTACAGTATCCATAAGATTGAGTAGTGACGCTATAAGATTTTGTACTATTATAGGTATTGTTAGCATCATAACTCTTCTATAAAATACCTTCTGTTCATTATTAATCTGTAGTTTTTCTATCATAGTCATAGTTTCCCTCCACAAAAAAAAGCAACCCAATTGAAGTTTTTTCAAAGCGGTTGCTTCTTCACCTATTATATAAGTTTTAAATATAAAATTTTACCTGTCTAGATGTTATTATATTATTAGTCTGAAAAATGTCAAGAATAATTTTTATATATAAATATTTGTTATTTTCTTATTAATTGGGTACAATTAAGAGAGACACAATAATTAGATAAGGAAGGTGTATTACATGATAAGTGAAAAAATGTTAAACGCAATCAACGAGCAAATTAAATTGGAGTTTGAATCTTCTTATGCATACATTGCAATGGAAGCATACTTTATGGGGAAAAACTTAAATGGCTTTGCTAACTTTTTCCATGTCCAAGCTCAAGAAGAAAGAGACCACGCATACTTATTATTCAACTATGCTTACAGCGTAGGTGGAGATGTAGTACTAAAGGATTTAGCAGCATTTGATTCTAATTTCAAAGACGAGATAGATATATTCGAAAAAACTTTAGCTCATGAGCAACTAGTTACTCGTTCTATCCACAATCTAATGACTATCGCTATAGAAGAAAAAGACTATGCAACTCAAAACTTCCTTCAGTGGTTCGTAAAAGAGCAGGTTGAAGAAGAAGATACTGCAAATGGTCTTTTAGAGCAAATAAAACTAGTTAATGGCAACCCAAATGGCTTATTTATGATGAACAAAGAGCTTGCAGCAAGAACATATACTCCTGCTGTAATTAAGTAATTCAATATAAAACATACAATTTCATAGTTAATTAACTTAAATCAAATGAATTTACGCTGTGAAATTTATTTAACTAAAAATTAGACCCTCAAGAAAAGTTCTTGAGGGTCTTTAAATTCAGTAATCTCTAATAATTAATTATCATCTACTTGCTAAACTTATTATTGATTAAATTTCATTCCATTTTTTTGTCCAAATCCTTGGCCATTTTGAGGAGCATTACCATTTCTCATCATTCCTTGACCATTTCCTAGTCCAAATCCACAGCCAGCGCCTTTTCCTATACCGTTACCCATCATTACACCAGTACCATCGCAATTAGCAATATTAGTTTCCATTCTCTCTAGTATAACATCTGCTTGTTCTTGAGTTAAAACTCCATCTTTTACTCTTTGCTCTAAAATAGCTTTTTTGCTTTCTATCATACCTGATTTAAACTCATCATAAACACCCTTTTCCTGAGCTATAGCTCCAAGAGTTTTGTCCCCTCTTTGCTCATAGATGTCTTCTACTGATGAACCAGTTAAATTAGAAAGCACTTCAATAGGTGAACTATATTCTGCTGCAAACACCATTCCTGTAGAAAGAAGTGCTGTCATAGAAAGTGCAAGTGCCATAGTTTTAAATTTTCTCATTATATCCATCTCCTTCAAATTTATCAAGGACTATATTGTCCTTCTATAATCAAAGTATAAGATTAAATTGTGAAGGAATTATGAAGAAAATACAATTTATTTATTTTTTTCTCTAATTACTTCTATTGCTTTATTAAGCTGTACATCTTCGGTATCTTCTTCTCCTATTTCTACAACATATTCTGGAGTAATTCCTTTTTCATTGATGTATTCTCCGTTTGGAGTGAAATACTGAGCCATAGTAATTTTATAGCCTGATCCATCTTTTAGCGGAACTACATTTTGAACTAGGCCCTTTCCAAAGGTAGTCGTTCCAACAAGAGTTCCGGCTTTGTTATCCCTCACTGCTCCAGCGAGTATTTCAGAAGCTGATGCACTGTTTTCATTTACAAGTATAACTAGAGGAATATCAAGTTTTCCTGAGGAATTTGACTTTAGATATTGTCTATTTCCTGCCCTATCTTCAGTATATACTATGGTAGCCTCACCAAGAATACTATCTGCAACCTCTTTAACCTGATCTAGTAATCCACCTGGATTATCTCTTAAATCTATAATAAGTCCTTTTGGATTATTATTTTTAAGGCTTAATAGGTTTTCATCAAACTCTTCTCCAGTTCTTTCATCAAAGCTAGATATTCTCATGTAGCCTATTTCATCCATCATTTCAGATTTTACTGATTTTATAAGAATTTGCTCGCGCTTTATAGTAATATCAAATTCTGGTTTATTTTCTCTTATTATAGAAAGAACAACCTCTTTTCCAGGCTCTCCTTTAATAATAGAAATAGCTTTATCCATTTCTTTGGCTGAATATTTGACCTTATCTACTTTAGTTATCTTATCTCCAGGCAAAATGCCTGCTTTTTCTGCTGGAGTATCCTCTATTGGCGCAACAACGGTTATAAAGCCATCCTCTCCTGGAGAAACCACAATTCCTACACCTACATAGCTTCCAGATGTCATCTCCATCAAATCTTTGAATTCATCCTTTGTATAATACTGAGAATAAGGATCATCTAGGCCATCGAATATTCCTCTTTCCATAGCTGCAATAAGGTCTTCTTCCTTTACATCTTGATAAAATTCATCTTCAATTCTATCTTTTAAAAATCTGACTTTAGAAAGTTTTTGAAATTCCTGATAATCACTTTTAGATATAATAACTTTATTTCCAATAGTAACATTGAATATGTTTGTGAGCAAAAATGTCACAGCCATTAATAAGACTGCTCCTATGACAGCTTTCTTTTTAGATATCAATTTATAGCCTCCGCTCTTTTATAAAACAAATTTAAGCTTATCCTCCAATATAAGATGCTGGATTTACATAGTCGCCATTTACTCTGACTTCAAAATGAAGATGAGGACCAGTAGAATATCCAGTAGAGCCTACCTTTGCAATAGTTTCGCCTTTTTTTACATCCTGTCCATCAGATACCAAAATCGATGAACAGTGAGCATAAAGCGTTACTATTCCTCCACCATGGTCTACTATAACAGCTTTTCCATAAGAGCCTTTTGTCCCTGCAAATATAACTCTTCCATCATTTGCAGCAAATATCCCTGTTCCACTTGGTGCAGCTATATCCATACCTGTGTGAAGCTTCTTTTCCTTTAAAATTGGATGTATTCTATAACCAAAGCTAGATGTTACTCTTCCTCCTCCAGATACTGGCCAAGCCATAACCCCGCCTTTGTAGTTTCCTCCAATACCTTTTGTTTTTTGAAGTTCTCTAATCTTGCTCTGCAGGTCATTTGCTTCCTTGATTAAAGCATCTTCCATCTGCTTTAATTTTTCAATATCCTTAACAACCATTTGCTTGTTGCTGTTTTGCTCTTGCATGTTTTTCTCCAGAACCTTCTGTTCTGATTCCAGTGATGCCTTGAATGTAGACATTCTTTTTTCTTCTTTTTGAAGACTAATTTTCTTAGTTTCCACGCTATCTTTTTGTTCTTTAAGATCTGCTAAAATTTCCTTATCATTTTTGACTATTTTTTTTATCATAGTCATGTTTGACAAAAGTTCTTCCATATCACTTGAGTTAAGTAAAATCTGAAAATAATCTATATCAGAGGTTCTATACATTACTCTTAATCTGCTACCTAACAGATCAGTATTTGTGTCTATATTATCCTCTAATTTAGTTATTTCTTTTTGAGTTACATCAATTTCAGCTTGAGTTTTTGCAATATCATTTTGAATAACTGAAATCTTCTGCTCACTTTCATCTATCTTTGCATCTAGCTCTAAAATAATCTTGTTTATATCCTTAACTACATTTTGCTTATTCTTTAGTTCATCTTTTACATTTTTTATATTCTTATTTACATTATTAAGTTGATTATTATAATTTGAAGCAAATGAAATACTACCAAATATCATAACCATAGAAACCATCAAAGATATAAGTTTTTTCATTGATTTTCCTCCTATACCTTTAAATATCTACGAAGAGAAACTAGACTTCCAAGTACTCCGATTCCAATTCCCATCGACGCAAAAATAATTGCTATATTGTCAAAAATAGTGCTTATAGGTAGAAGATACCCTCCTATAAGAGAATACGCTTCTGATGAAAGCTTAGAAAATATAAACCCATACAAAACGTATACAGAGCCTAGTGCAATAGCCGCTCCCAAAAAGCCCAGAGTCATTCCCTCTATTATAAATGGCCAGCGTATGAACCAGTTTGTAGCTCCTATATATTTCATTATATTAATCTCTCTTTTTCTTGCATAAAGTGCTATCTTAATTGTATTTGCAATAATAAACAAAGACACTATAGATAAGAGTAAGATGATTGCAAGTCCAGCTGTACTAATTATTCTAGATATAGTAAGCATTTTGTCAATTACATCCTTGTAATAGCTTATACTATCTATGTAATCGTCATCTTGAATCTGCTTTACAACTTCATCCGCTAGACTTATGTTCGTAAGCTCTATTATCATAGAATTTTGAAGCGGATTTTCTAGCCCATCTAATAGATAAGCATCATCTTCCCATCTATCTTTTAGCTTCTCCATAGCCATATCCTTGGATTCAAAATCCACCTTGCTTACTCCAGGTATGTTCTCAATCTTTCTTTTAAACCTAGCTATATCATCTGCTTGCATTTCATCAACCAGAAATATCTGTATATTATCAAACTGCTTTTGAGCAATTATGGCAAAATTGTTTATATTTATTACTATAGATAGCACAATTCCTAAAACAAATAGAGATGCTGCAACCGAAGCTATAGACGCTACGGACATACCTCTGTTTCTCCATAGGCTTTTAGTACCCTCTGAAATATTATAAGCAATACTATTTAGCATCGTTGTATAGGCCCCTTTCTACGTCTCTAACCAGCTTTCCATGATCTAGAGCTATTACCCTTTGCATCATTTTATCAACTTGATCTTTAGCATGGGTAGCAACTAAAACAGTGGTTCCACGATTATTAATATCTTTAAGGAGCTTCATAATTTCAGTAGCATTTTTAGGATCTAGATTTCCCGTCGGTTCATCTGCTATAAGAAGTGCAGGATTGTTGATTATAGCTCTAGCTATCCCACCCTTTGCTGCTCTCCTCCAGATAGTTCAGAAGGATAAGATTTTGCCTTATCACTCAGACCCACCATGCTCAGTATAGTAGGAACTTTTCTTCTGATATCCTTGGCTTTATTTCCCGTTATTTCCATTGCAAATGCAATATTTTCATAAACAGTTTTGTTTGGAAGCAATCTAAAATCTTGAAAAACAACTCCCATGCTTCTTCTTAGCTTGGGAATTTTTCTTCTAGATAGCTCGGTCGTATCTATATCATTTATAATTATTCTTCCCGTTGTAGGAGATTCCTCTTTTAAAAGCAGTTTAATAAATGTAGATTTTCCTGCTCCAGAGGAACCTACTAAAAATACAAACTCCCCTTTTTTAATATCTATATTTATATCTTCAAGGGCGAATTTTTCTCCCTTATACGACTTTGAAACATTCTCAAATTTTATCAATATATACCACTCCTGAATCTTAATTTAAGTTCAAACAATTTACTTAACTACCAAATTACATTATAGCAAGAATTTGCACCAAGGTAAAATTTATAAGATTAAATTACAATTACAAAATATATTTCAGAATCTTACAAATATAGCTGATTTATTATTCATAAAACTGTATAATAATGTATATACAAGTATTTAAAGCTTAAAGGAGATATCTATGATACATGTTGTAAATACAAGTAATGACCCATTTTTCAACCATGCTCTAGAAGAATATTTTTTATCAGAATATGATGAAGAAATATTCACTATCTGGATAAACCGCCCATCTATATTGATTGGAAGAAATCAAAATACCTTTGCTGAAATCAATTCAGCTTATGTAAGCGAAAATAACATCGATGTTGTTAGAAGACTTTCAGGTGGTGGCGCAGTTTATAACGACCTAGGAAATATGAACTTTACATTCATATCAAAAAAATCAGACGACCACTCTTTCAGCCGTTTTGCTAGTCCTGTAATCGACGCTCTTAAATCTTTAGCTGTAGACGCTCAGTTCACAGGCAGAAATGATATAACAATTGAAGGTAAAAAAATTTCAGGTAACGCACAGTATTTTTATGAGGATAAGGTGCTTCACCATGGAACCTTACTCTATGATGTAAAGATGGATAAATTGACAAAGGCACTAAATACTCACCCTCTTAAGTTCCAAAACAAAGCTGTAAAATCTGTCTCTTCTAGGGTTGCAAATATATCAGATTATCTAGAAAACAAAATGGATTTACATGATTTTAAAGCCTATCTTGAAAATTATATAAAAGATACATATTCAATAAAATCAAGCTATATACTTACATCCTCTGATATTGAAAAAATTGAAGAAATTGCTCAAAAGCGCTTTAGAACAGCTTCTTGGAATTTCGGTAAAAATACAAGCTACAACACTTCATATTCGATTGTACTTTCTTCTGGAATACTCGATTTTAATTTAACAGTCAAAAATAATATCATTTATGATTTCAAAATTTTTGGTGATTTTTTTGGCGAAAACTCTATAGAAGAACTTGAAACTATGTTTTTAGGACTAGAATTAGAAAAAGAAAAAATACATAACGCCTTAGCTGATACATGTATTTCTGATTTCATTATGGGACTTGATAATGAAAGCTTTATATCAGCTCTACTTGAAACTATTTTATTACGTTAGGGGATATTTAATGAAAAAACCAGACTGGTTAAAAGTAAAGCTTCAAAACGGAGCTAAAACTCAAAATGTAAACAACATCCTAGTTAGTTTATCTCTAAATACTGTTTGCAGTGAAGCAAACTGTCCAAATAAAATGGAGTGTTTTGAAAGAGGAACTGCTACCTTTATGATATTAGGAAAAAACTGTACGCGAAACTGCAGATTCTGTAATGTTACTCAGGAATCTCCAGAGGAAGTAAATTTAGATGAAGCTAAAAACGTAGCTATGGCAGTTAAAAAATTAAAGCTACGTCATGCAGTGATAACCTCTGTTACTCGTGATGACTTAGCTGACCAAGGTGCAAATCAGTTTGCAAAGGTTGTAAATGCTGTTCGCTTAGAAAATCCTAATGTGACAATTGAGCTTCTTATTCCTGATATGCAAGGCAAGAAGGATTGTCTAGATATAGTTTTAAATTCAAACCCAGAAGTACTAAATCACAACATAGAAACTGTTAAGGAGCTTTACTTAGATGTAAGACCTATGGCAGATTTCAAAAGGTCTCTAGAAGTACTTGAGTATTCTAAAAAAACAAAACCTAAAATATATACAAAGTCTGGTTTAATGCTTGGTCTAGGAGAGAAAAGCGACCAAGTAGTAGAAACATTAAAATGTCTGCGTAGTGTGGATTGTGATATACTCACTCTAGGTCAGTATTTACAGCCTTCTTCTAAGCATATAAAAGTAAAGGAATATGTCTCTCCAGCACAGTTTGATGAATACAAGGCTATAGCTTCAGATTTAGGTTTCAAAAGCATTGCTTCTGCTCCACTTGTTCGAAGCTCATATTTTGCAGAAGATTTGATAGATTCTTTTTAATGAAGAGGAGGATTTAAATTGGAAAACTTGCTAAATGATAAAAAGGCTTTTAGAAAAATGGCTCTAGATAAGCGCAATACCTTAAGAACAGAAGAAATACAGGAAAAATCTGCTTTAATAAAAGCACATCTTGAAAATCTAGATTCATATCAAAAGTCTAATACTGTGATGGTTTATTTAAATTTCAGAAGCGAAGTTCTCACTGATGAATTGATTGAAAATCTCTTTAAGAAAGGTAAAAAAGTGGTTGTTCCTATCTCTATTAAAGGCACTAGAACATTACTGCTTTCAGAAATTAAAAGTCTATCAGATGATTTGGAACTAGATTTTTACAATATCAGAGTGCCAAAAAAAGAATCAATAAAAGAAGTCTCCCCAGCTGATATAGATTTTGTTATAACCCCAGGTGTTGCTTTTTCAAAGGATAAGTATAGAATGGGATACGGCGGAGGATATTATGATACCTTCATCGAAAAGCTACGAGAAGATGCTTTCACCTGTGCACTGGCTTTTGATGTTCAAATCTTTGATAAAATACCAAAGGAAGAGCATGATAAGCAAATGGATTATGTAATTACTGAAAATGGATGTATTTGACAAAGTATTACATAATTTGGATATTTTTAGTAGATAATTACAGTTTGATTAAATATTCTAAATTTACACTTTTTTTATAAAAAAGTATTGCCAAGCTAATATTTATGCAATATAATTTTCAGTGTAGAAAATAATTTTGAGAGGGAGGTACTGTAAAAATGATTAAAACTAACGTCTACAGCGAAATGAAAACTTTATATTTTTATAGTACTGTTGTCTTTATATAGATAGACTTTAGAATGAATTTTCTATTGTGAATTTATGTTTATATTGACCGCAGTCTATATTACTGCGGTCTTTTTATGTGTTTTTCCACATGAGAATTACTTGTGTGGCTTACCATGTCAAAAAAGACCAAGCAAAGCTATGGTCTTTTTATTTTTATATAAATAAACGAAAGGAGTGTTAGTATTATGAGCATTACATTATTTGTTAAAAGGGTGACTATGAGATGATGAATTCATTTGTCACTAAAAAGCAAGGTATTAATTATCAAGCCAATCAATCAATATTTAAAAGAAAGAATATGAGGAGGAATACTACATGTCATCTATGAACGTTGCTTTTTCACTAAGCTCATTAAGATTTGATATAAAAATTTCAAAAAGAGCGAAGGATGAAAAAAATCTAGAAAAAATATATAAGCATGAAAAAAGAATGAATGAAATTCTTGAACAACAAAGAATTCATCAAGCGACATTTTTAACACATCGCTTCTAATTTAAAGCGATAAATTGGTAGTAATAGAAAAGAAGGTAGCATTAATTTGCTACCTTTTTTTACTGTGATCACTAGGCAAATAAGCAAACTTTAATTTCAATAACATCTATCCTCTATTAATATAAAAATTATTCTAAACTGAACGCCTGTTTTTGATTCTAATAAGTGCATTCTCGCTTTCTCTTATGACAACTTCTTCACTCAATTTCAGGTCTGTTAATAATATCTGCATTAATTTATCCGAAAAATCAATTTTCCACTTACTTTCAGGATAATATGTCATAGCAAAAGCCAGTAAATTGCCTATATCTGTTTCCACATTACCTTGATTCACCTCTTCAAAGTCTATACCAAAAACTTCATTTTCCTTTATAATAAAGTTTCTAAAATTTACATCCCCAAGCATAATGTCATTTTTATAATAATTTTTAGTGACAAAGTAAAAAGCTTTCATCCATTGGCTCAGCTTTTTAAGCATAGCTTCATAGCTCTTAGAATCTTCTCTTTCAGCTTTTTCATACCAGTCTAATAAAGTAACGTCTCCCAAGTCTTCTAGTATCAGAGTATTTTTATAAGCTTTAATTATCTTTGGAACATTACACCCTTTTTTATTCAAAAGCTCTAATATCTCAATTTCAATTTCCATATTTTTAGGTTCATAAAATATTTTTTCTATATAGCTCTTTCCATCTTCAATAACTCTATGCACTTGATTTTTTTTACTTATAAATCTCGTTTTCGTATACATATACCCGTATCCTCATTCTCTATATGTAAGCCTAACTCTTTTGTCATAACTTGCATAGTATGACATAACAGCTCTTGTAATTCTGCTGATATATTAACTTCCTTGCCCCCAATTACAACCTTATATCTCGCTTCTTTTTTATCTTGAAAAAATTCAATTGCATTTTTCTCGATTAAATCAACGAGCTTTTGAATATGAGTTATTCCATTTATTGAAGGTATATCTTTATACATATCAAGTTCACTAGATACTCTGCCTGATATAGCAAAAACAGTTTCATCCAACCTATCTTCAATTCTATTTATATTGTGAGCTGTTAAAATTTTAGGAATAGATTTCTCCCTGACTCCTTCCAAAATTACATAATCATGGTTATAAAATGATAGAATTTTAGCTAGGCTCAATTTTTCTTGAAACAAAATATCAGTCTCATTTTCTCCTCTTGCTGTAACTAGCTGTGAGCCAGCTTTTTTATGTCTATCTGTATTGGTGCCTTCTACATCCATCTTAAAGTTATGAAAATGGATTTCCTTTACAGTTCCTACCGTATAGTTCCTTAATCTGAGTTCCTTAATAATATTTTCTATCGTTGTAGTTTTTCCTGAATCCGTTATACCTATGACCGATACTACTTTCATATTACACCTCATTTAAAAAATGATGATAAATGTCCAAGCTCCTATTAAACTTATTGTAATTATTAAATAATCAATTTTATTCATTTTAAGTATTTTATAGCTAGACCTTTTAGGATATGCTCTAAAAGCTTTCATTTCCATAGCAGTTGCAAGCTCTCTTGCCCTTAGGATTGAATTTGCCGTAATTGGCAAAAGCAAATATTTATAGGTCAGCAGTTTTTCTTTTAGCTTTATTTTTTTTAGGTCGATTCCTCGAAGCTGTAAAGCAACTACCATATCTCTCATCTCATCTTTAAATAGTGGCAAAAATCTAATTGAAATAGATACCATAAAGGCAATTTCATAGGGCAGTCCCATCTGTATCAATGCTTGTATTATTTCTCTGCTCGTTGATGTAGTAAGTATTACTGATGATACGATTATTATCATTAGCCTTAAAATAAATTCTGTAGCTTTCATAATCCCAATATCAGTTAGGAGACTTACACTCCCTAGACTTATTACTGAATTGCCTTCCTTTATAAATATACTTTGTATTATTGCTATAACAAGAATTAGTCCTAGCAATTTTTTTAGTCTTGATACTACTGAAATAAAATTACTATTTAAAGCTAAGGCTATTAGAATTGCTACAGACAAAATAATTACTAAGCTTAGCAAATCTTTATATATCAAACCCAAAGTTGATAATAGAGCAACTATTGCAAGTTTTGTTCTTGGATCTATATTAATTTGCTTCATCCTTTACAATTCGACCCCCATCCAAGTGGATTACGCGCTCACCGTGCTCTTTTATAAAATTTTTGTCATGAGTTATGATAAGTTTTCCAACATTTTTTTCTTCAAGCTTATTTAAAATCATAGAAAGGTTTATAATTTTATCTTTATCTAGAGAGGCTGTGGGTTCGTCCAAAATAAGATATTTTGGATTGCTCATTAAAGCTGAAGCTATAGCAAGCCTTTTTTTCTCTCCATAGCTTAAAAAAAATGGATAAACGTCTCTTGCTTTTTCTAAAGCAAATAGTTCTATCATTTCTTCTGCCTTTTCCATCACCGCTTCCTTTTTTTCTCCTTTTAAGATCTCAGCAAAGGTAAGCTCATCTATCACAGAAGTAGTAAAAAGCTGTCTTTCTGGATATTGAAAGACATATCCTATACCTTGACCTATTTCAGAAAGAGTCATGTTTTTCGAATTGTCTCCAAATAAAATAATATCTCCTTCAAGTGGTTTTAAAATTCCCATGATAAGCTTGCTCAAGGTTGTCTTTCCCGAAGCATTATTCCCTGTGATAACCGTTGTCCTTTTGCAATCTAATTGCAAGGAAAATTTTTCAAATAGCTTTTTATCTTTATGATATTGATATTTCATATTTTTTATTTCAATTAGATTATCCATAATCATCCCTAAATATATATTATATTATCTGCAATTTTTATATTTTCCATATCATGATCTACCATAATTATTGTTGTTCCTTCTCCCTTTAACTTTATAAGTATATCTTTAATAACCTCTTTTTTTTCTTCATCAATCCATGACATAATCTCATCACATATTAGTATTTTAGGCTTCATCATCAGAACTGATGCCATTGCAATAAGTTGCTGTTGGCCTCCTGATAAATTATTTGGATTATCATACCTATATGATTGCATATCTATTAATTTAAGGATTTCATCTATTCTCTTTCCAATTTCATCTCTATCTATACATAAATTCTCTGGTCCAAATGCCAGCTCATCTTCAATAGTGGGTGAAAATAGCTGTGTTGATGGATTTTGAAATATAATGCCAACTTTAGAAGCAATTTCAGATAGAGCTATATTATTTATATTTTCTCCAAACAACAGCACTTCTCCTGAAATATCTCCTTGATATAGTTTGGGAATAAGACCACAGATGCACTTACATAAGGTGCTTTTCCCACTGCCACTTTCTCCTAAAATTGCAGTTATTTCTCCTTCTTTTATATTTATAGATAGATTGCTTAGTATATACTCTTTTGAGTCCTTATACTTAAAGCTTAAATTCAGAATTTTAATAGCCATCATTTTACACACTCGATTCTTGTAAGCCATTTGCATCTTCTGTTGCTAAAATCATCAGCTACTACTATAGATTCGTAGGGGCCTCTTCCTCCATTTTCTTTACTTCCCAGATAGTTTCCATCTTCTTTAAAAACAATATAAACATTGTTATTCTTAAGTATCTCCTCAGTAGTATAGGCTACTGAATAATTGTCCATTCCACTAAGTACTAAAGCCGAGCTTTCATCTAAATCTATTTGATAATGGGATAATATATTTTTCAACTGTACACCAGTATACTTATGGTTTGTTGGATTGGTAGAAGATGTATCTAGTACTGAGGTAAACTCTTCTTCTCCTATCACCATCAAATCATTTAATCCTATCAAATATTCCTGCTGATTTGCCAAAAGCAGAATCTCAGAGTTTTCTAATAATTTTTTTTGCTCTTCAATATTTGGCTGATTCAATTTCAAAGATATCCAAACGGCCACGAATAGGCACAAAAATATACAAATTACAGCGAAATTTTTTTTGTGCATTTTTATTGCTCCTTTTTAAAATAAGGTACTAGCATATCTTCTTGTATACAGTTTCCATGACTTCCACCATCTTCAAATTTATGCATCCCATGATCTGCTGTCAATATTATTGGTCCATTCCAGATGCTACTAAGTTCTTGAATATACCCATCGATTTGTTTTATATAATTCATAGTTTCTAAAGCTTGAGGTCCGTAAGCATGTCCTCTATCATCAATTCCATGAAAATGTACAAATATCAAATCGTACTCATCCTTAGCTACTGATTTTGCTGTTTCAAATATTTCGTCGTCTATATTTTTATCATTATTAGAATCAACATGGAGTTTGGGTTCGATTTCAGTATCTAGAATTTTTATATCGGCTTCAAGCAGTATCGCTTGCTTTTTCTTGCTCAAAGCATAAGCAAACATACTATCTACATTCATACTTCTAAAGCTTCTATCATGAACTCCGTTTATATTGGGATTTTCACCAGTTATAATGGCAGCAAACCCCGCATTCGTAACCGGTGTATATACACTCAAAGCTTCATTTCTGTAATACTTGCTAATATATTCTATATAGTTGTTCTCTTTTGCATAGTTGTACTGATTAAGCGAGAATCCATCAAGCAATATCACCATTACTTTTTCCTCAGAATCCAAATATTCTTTTGCATCGTAAAAAGCATCCCTTATACTGTACAAATTATCATGTAAATAAATGCCTACAACATCACTTATTATTTTATCTTTATAGGTTATATTTACTCCATTTGAATCACTTGAGAGATAAATATCAGCTGTAGTTTTTCTTACAGAACCATCTCCAGTTATTATTGAAATATACTCACTACTTTCTTTAACCAGTTCTTTAAAATGTATTTTTTCTTTTGGCCTATAATTTTTAACCAAGTTCTCATCTTTATTAAATACAGTTACTCCATTTAGCTCCAAAGAGTTATTCTTTTGTAATTTAGATTCAGAGCCGCAGCCCACAAGAAATAAATTCGAAATTATTAATGTTACTAGTACAATTATCTTAGCTATCCTCATTGTACACCTCTATATATTCAACTTCATACTTTCTAAGCTTTTGACGATATTTGATGCTATTAGCCCTCCAATAGCTCCCGATAAAGCTGCACTTGAAAATAAAAGCAGTAGCACAGTAGAAGGAAGCCTAAAAAATAGTAAATTAGAAATAGCTGTACCAGTTATATTCGCTGCCATACATCCAAAAATATAATGCATAACAGTATATTTTTTGTCCCTGCATACTAGAAATACAAGGTCAGCAACTATCCCTGGGCAAGTATATGAAATAATACTCATAATTCCATGCGTACCCATAGCTCCACTTGCTATTACTAAAATGCTCTGGACAACACCTATAAGTGTCCCTGTTCCAATTTTTTTTATATATCCAATTCCTAGAACAATCCAAAGCATGTAAAATCCTCCAGCAATAGCACCTCCTGGTATAAATAAAGGTCCTGTAAGAATATGGACTAGGGGCACTATAATTGGCTTTGTTGCTATCCCTAGAGAAGAGATAATTGCTATAATTACAAGGTCAAAAACTGTGTAATTTCCTAATAAGCTTTTTTCTCTATTCATAAATACCTCTATAATCATTTATTTGATTTTACTCTAGAATAATCTCATCCACATGTTTTATCCAGCGCTGACTAAATGAATCTTTCCTTATTATTAGTTGAAATGGACCGTTTCCACCTTGTTTTTTTGACTTTAGATATTCTCCATCTCTTTCAAAGGTCAGATATACATTCCTTGGCATCATTATCTCTTCAAGTGGTAAAATTATCCGATATCCATCAGTTGCATTAAAAGTAATATTCTTCATCTTTGTAATATCTATCCCTAAAGATGAGAATAATAAATTGATTTCGATACCCTTATATTCAGTTTCTTCTGGTTTTTTTCCACTACTTCTCACTACCGCTGGAAATACAACTGTCTCTGGATGGTTATATATATATTCACTCTTTATGATTATATCTTCTTCATTTATTAATATATTTATGGACGCTTCTTCTTTTTTTGTTAGATTAAATATAAAAATAATAATTATTATTAGCAGCAAAGGAATTAAAATTTTTTTGAATTTCATACTTTACCTCTTATTCTTTATCCAAAGCTTGACTAAGTCCACTTTTTACTCCATTTATAAAAGCTCTACTAGTTACTGTAGCTCCACTTACACCATCTATATTTAAACTTTGAGTTTCAATAATTTGAACTGTCATATTTTTATAAACCTCTTCAAAGTATCCAGGAGTTTCATTATGACTTATAATGTCTATTTTATTTATTTTCTGGTTTTTTATAGTCACCCTAACCTTAATATTCCCTCCAAACCCTGTCCCTATACCCTTATAGCTTCCATTCTTTATTCCCTTTAAATCCATAGCTCCTGAATACTCTTCATGTAATGGGATTGCTGGAAGACAGAAATATGTGAAAAGCATTAAGCCTATACCCATGGCTAAATAAGTGCTATTTTTCAGCTTTTTTCCAGCAAAGCTTACAAAGTAGCCTGAGGAATCCCTTAAACACGTCTTTTCCGTACAACTAAGACAGTTTATACACTCTGGCGATATATAAGTTTCTTCACTAGTGGTAATATCTACAGGACAGCTTAAAAAGCAATTTGAGCATCCATTGCAGGTTTTTTCTTTTTTGATTTTTAGTGGTCCAATGGCATAAAGAAGGCCTTGAATAGCTCCAAGCGGACATAAGCACCTGCAAAATACTCTTTTATAAATTAAAGATCCTATTATGGTTAAAACTAATAAAAATGTTCCTATTTGAAGATTTATTCCTACGAAGATATTAGCAAAGGCTAGCCATACTGAAAGCTTTGAGATGTATTGTCCTAATCCAAAAATGCTTAGAATCAATATTAATATCAGTATGAAGTATTTAATAACTTCAGGAACAAAAAACTTACTTCTTGGAAGTTTTTTTTCTTTGATTCCAAATCTACTCCCAAGGAATTTAAAAAAATCCTGCATAGCACCTATGGGACAAATATATCCACAAAAAATTCTACCAAATAAAGTAGCAGTAACTACAATTGAAATTGTAAGTGCAATCGGCTTAGTTATTCCCCTAAAACTATATGCTACCTCTGTAAATGAGGATTTTAAAGCGCTCCATCCACCATAAGGATTTAAATCGCCTATAGATAGAAATTTAAACTCAATAAAATCATTTATGTATAAACCATAGGTTACAAAATTTAAAACAATAAAAGAAGTTATCAATAATTGAATAAGGCTACGCTTTTTTAATCTCATCGCTTTTCTATCCTTAATACATTCTTCATTAGCTGAGTATCTTTATGAAATAAATACACATTTTTATCTTTGTAGGTAATATAGTAATTTGAAAGCTCTTTTAAATCTAATAAAATCTCGGAACCATCTATGTTGACTACATTCAAAGCTATGTCTTCTTCCCATATCATTCCCGAAGTAATTAGTACATCTTCAAGGAGCAAGCCCTGCTGTCCTTGTATTTCTTTTATTCTAACAACTTTTTCCATGCTTTTGGGAAAGATTACTGCATCCTTTGTAGTTGAGAAATGAGTCATTTCTTTTACATTCATTCCAAGTTTAAAGTTTGGAGCTATGTTCATAGGTGCATTTTCCCCATCAACTTTAATGAAATACCTTTGTCTCACTATAGAAATCGTTTCATTTTTTATCAGTCCATCAGAAGCCGCCATGGTAAAAAAGCCTTTTTCATCCACAAAATCAAACTTATTTAGGATTTTCCCTATCTCAATAGATTTGTCTTTGCTTCCATAATACTCATAATAGTATGGTTCTATATCTCCAGTTAAAGCATCAAACATATAGACTTTATCTATCTCCTTAGGAGATATTTGTTCATATAAGTCTATACTCGAAACCATTTTCACCCAGTAAGGTCCCATCTCATTTGGCAGTGCAACTCTAACAGGCTTTTCTTCTTCCTTTAATTCCTTTCCATCTACTTCCCAGACCAAAATAACTTCATTTGCTTCTAACTTTTCTCTGTCTATCATGGTATAGTAGCCATCTCTGCCTGTGATGCCCACTCCTTCAAATTTGCTTAAATCCAGCCCTTGCTTTTCCAGAATAGTTCTAAGGCTCGGTCCCTTTACTTTCATAGGAGTCTTGGTTCCTGTAGTATTAATTAATACTACACTCATATCGAGCTGTTCAAAATCTTTTAGCTTTTTGGTATCAATTCTTTGAGAACCACCATCCCAGTTGATTACAAAGCTATTGACATCATTTTCCCAAATCTCTTGCGAAACTACATCAGGCACTTTTTCCATTTCTATACCACGCACTTTATATTGATAAGCTCCTATTGCCGCATTTACTGCATTAACAACTGCCTGCGAACTCACTGTAGCACCCGTAACCTGAATTATGTCCTCAGGTTTTTCCTTATCTAGTACGACTAAATTCAAATATTTATTTGCCCCTATACCTTTAAATCTTTCTAAAAACCAGTTTTCTTCTATATGCTCAGCATATCCAACTGTTTCATTGTGATTTAGTATTTCTATTCCTTTGAGTTCATCACTCTCGTCATCTAAGGCAGCCAATACTTCAATTGGACCAACATACCCAACACAACTAACTACAAAAGCCTTTATTACTCCATCTACCTCATAAGCTCTTTTTACAGCAGGTAAATTAAGAGAAACAAATGTATCATCAGCTATATCTTTTACTAATTTGATTTTTTGAGCCTCAGGATAAAACGCTTTGATTTTTAATTTTTCCTGCGACGCAGTATTGTTTAGAATAAATGAGCACCCAATTACAGCAAGTATTATCCCCAAAATTATTATATAAAATTTTCTGTTTTTCATTTTATCACTTACCTTACTCAACTATTATTCTATCAATATTAGAAACCCACTGAGGCTTATTTACATCGCCTGCTTCTTTTTGGCCTACTATAAGCTTATAAGGTGGTCCATCTGCGACATCATATTCTATTCCCTTTTCTTCCCAGGCTATAATCATGGGAAATTTTTTCTCTGGATTGGTTTCATCAATATAATCTAATTTCTTTACCTGATTCACCGTAAATTCCATACTATATCCATCAGTGGCAATTAAAGTAATTTTTGATGCATTTGGAGAAATTTTTGCTTTTTGTTCTAGCAAGCTCCACAGCTTAACTCCCTTAAATGAGGTATGACCTGTTGTTCCAAAACTATTTAATGAATAAAATTCATCTTCAAAAATAATATCATTCATGGATTTTAATTCAGCCAAAGTTAAATTAAGCTTGTTTGCGATATTACCTTGTATTTTTAAAGTATTTGCTTCTACTTTTTCTTCTACCTTATGAGCTTCTGCTAAGCTAGGTTCTGCTGAATTAGTTTTTGCTATATCATTATTTTCTTGTTTTTCTGGTGCTTGAATTGGCTTGGGCTCCTTAGAACTTTCTAATTTTTCTTCAGAATCCTCTTTGTTAACATTGGAAGCTAATTCCTGAGAAATTTCTTCCTCAGGAATATTACTAGCACTGTTATCTTCTTTACTAACTTTTATATCTTCATCTTTTGACTTAGTATTTTCAGTTTGCGTAGATACATCCACGGATTGCTCTGTATTTTCTTTTGAAGTACATCCCCCTAGCATTAATATCCCAAGCAATAAAATTAATGCTAGTATACGTTTTGATTTAGATGGCATCTTTGCTAGCCTCCTTTAAAAGGTTTACTCTTCTGACGAAATAGCTGCTCCTCCATTACTTCCTACAAAAATACTGTCTTTGTCTACATCAATATAATAAATATTATCCCATTGTCTACTTGGAAAGGTATTTGTCGAATCTATTTTTTTTAGAATTTTACCTACTTCTTCACTTACAAGTAGCCCACTTCTATGAGTTGCTATATATAATCTTCCTTTATGTTTTTTATCTGCTTGTATAGCTCTTATATCATCTTCTGAAGCTATTTCAGGAAATAAATCTTTTGCCTTATATACTTTTTTTACTCCATTTTTAATGTAATCAATTTCTGCATGTCCTTGCCCTGGATAATTTCCTGATCTAGTTATCCATATACTGCCTTCACTGTCAATTGAAATACTCCTTACCCAGTTTGTTCCAAAAGACTTATTCTCAAAGTCAGTATACGTAGTGATTTTTCCTGTTTTATCAATATACTGATAGCCTCCTATATATTTAGAATTTTCAGTATCTCCTATAGTATCTGGATAAAACCCTATCCATACACCACCTTTGTCATCAGGCTCAATAGCATCCACAGAGCTTAGAATCAATCCATTTTTCTTAGTATATACCTTCCATAAATTATTTTTATCTATATATACTGCTCCACTTCCTGTTCCTATCCACATGCCACCTTTACCATCTAGCTCTAATTCTTGGACAAAATTCGAAGGAAGTAAAGAATTTTCAGTGTTTAGCAGTTTCCAACTATCACCACTTTTAACCAGTATTCCCTGTGGAGTTTGAGCTCCTCCAAGAGCCATCCAAAGTTCTCCATTTTCACGCTGTACTATAGCATAAGAAATATCTACAGTTACTTCTCCTGCATTGTCAGTTGTAATTTTTGTAAGATTCTTCCAACTTCCTTGGGGCGTCTTTATCGCTATTCCTGCATTGTTAGTTCCTACCCAAAGATTTCCATCCTTGTCTATCTCCATACATCTTACACTAGCTTCTGGTAATTCTTTTCCCGTGTCATTTTTATACAGCTTCCATATATTATTATCAGTTTCGTTTTTTGCTAAAGTAGAATCATTTGCGGTTCCAAAATTGAGTTGCTTAACATCTTTCATTTCTGGGGCTTCATAATCTCCCGTTCCTACTACGATACAATCTACCCATTTCACCCACATAGATTTACTTTCTTCAACTACTAATCTCAGTGGCCCATAGGCATTGTTGTTAATATAGCCTGTACTTCCTTCATTGGGAACAAGAGGATAACCATCAACTGCATAAGCAAGTAGTATTTTCTTCAGCTCTCCCTTGGAATTAACACTTCCGTTTATAACCTGATCCATGCTTCGTAGAATTTGATTGTAGCTTTCTCCACTAAACACTCTTATACTTGGTGACTTAACTCCATCCTTAAGCTCTACTGCTTTTGATATCATATCCCAAAGAACGACTCCTTCAAACTCTCTAATTCCATCTCCTGTATATATATCTCTAATGGCGTATTGCTTCATTTCTTCAACCTGCCTTAGAGTAAGAGTAACTGGCTGTTTTATCTGAGAACCAGTAATTCTAAGTACTGGCTTATCTAGGTACTCCTGATATCCATTTTGATTATGACTCCATGAATCACCTGCAGTCACATCTTTATGATTTGCTTTTCCTTCTATGCTACTTTTTATATCTGTAGATATAGATTTCCCTCCACCAATAATGATCTCTTTTAGAAATTGTACTTGATTTGAACCATTAGTATCATTGTAGTTGGTCTTTCCAAAAATTATTCTTAGTGGTCCACCATCATTTCCTAGGCCTGCATTATATCCACTATCAGTAGGTCTAGTGACATATGGATATCCGTTGAATCCATATGCTAAAAGCACTGGCATTCCAGAGTTTAGCGGTTTAACCTGATTCCCATCAAAGCTTCCGTCACCTTTATCCATAGCCTGCTTTTCGTAGTATCCATAGAGTGAACTATCCTTTATTTCTTTAATTGTCATAGGCGCAAAATTGTAATTATCTGCTGCTATGAATTGAATACTAGTGGATTCATCTATATTTGGATCTATTCCAGCTTTAAGTAAGAGTTCCCATAGGGTAACACCTTTATACTTATTGTAATACCAAAAATATTCGCTGTTTGATAAGCTATATTCCATTTCTAACTGAATATCCTTCATGGCTTCTAAATCCGACACTTTATACCTTACCTCTTTACTCATCTTATTGCCATGAATCACAATTTCATAGTCCGTGTACTTGGTGTCATTATATGGAGAATAAGTATGCTCATAAATATTTTTTGCATCTTTTTCTTCAACATACATATATGCAACATTAGAAAATTCCTTTGCATCTTCGCTCTCTTGCTTATAAATAAGTTTGAAGCAGCCATTATCGTTGTATTTATCAGGCTTAAATCCAACATCTGTATCTAAATAGACAAGAGGTACTCCATTGATACCATAGGATACTGTATACTTATCTGCCTCAGAAATTGGTACAGTAAGAATTGGCTGCCTTGATTTATTTTTGAACACAATATTTCCTGCATTAGGCTTTACTTTTACATAGTTGTCAATCAAGTGCTTAACATTCATTCCTTCATATGTGCTTTTGACAATCTTATTCTTTATTTTTTCAAAGGTTGTGACTATTCTTTGCCCTTTGGTATCTTCTTCTATCTGTCTGAGCGATATAGCTCTATATCCCTCAACAGCTGGCCCCTCTACTGTAAACGTTGCACTAGATATAGCATCGACATTGTAAGGTGCTCCTGTATAGTCTATATGCTTATATGTGGATTTTATTGCTGGCTTATCTAATGTAGATTCTTCTCCTATTGTAATTTTTACAACTTCTTTTCCCCACTTAGACATATTCATATCATCTATGTTTGTTTGCCCAAACAATAACTTTGGAAAGTCTTTATCCAAATCACTATCAGTAAGAGCTCTATCCTTCCAACTTACAGGTGGCTTAAATTTATCCTTTGGAAAATCTGCTAAAACTGCTGTATATCTAGCAATCATTGGTGATACTTTTACTTTTTTAGCTTCTGTAAAATCACTTGAATAATATGTATTTTGTAGCTCACTTACTGATTTATTAAACTCAAATCCATCTGCACAAGTAAATTTTACTGTGTAATCCTTATCTGTTTTTAAATTGGTTTTTCCTATTAAATCAAATAAATCATAGCCTTTTGCCTTAACTATCTTATGAAAACTTAAACTATTATTGGTAGAATAAAATCTTTCAGTCATTTTATACTTAGACCAGTCAGATGATGTTATTTTGACTTCGCTATGAATTCCACTGCCAGTAATTAATAGCTCTGTAGCTAAGCCTTCCGCAGATATAGGATTAAATACCATCAAAGAAAAAATCATACATAATGTAAGTAAATAACTTAAGCCTTTCAACCTTCTCTTATCCATACTTATCTCTCCCAACCTATGCAAATGAGCGAAAGCTGTTGCTATCGCTCATTTACTTAATTCTAGACTGTTATTATTTTTTAAATAAAGTATTATAGACTATAGATGCAGCTTCTGCTCTATTGACAACTTTCGCTGGTTCAAAGTTTTCTGTTGCAATGCCTTCAAAAACCCCTTGAGCTTCAAGCCATGCTATAGAATTTCCTGCCCATCCAGGAACTATATCTTTATCTGCATATTTTGACTTTTCCATTACAAACTTAGTCATTTTTGCTTCAGCTACAACTCCAGATTTTACAGCTGCTTTTCCTGCTACTACAGCTATTTCTTGTCTGATTATAGCTTTTTCAGGCTTAAATGAACCGTCTGTATATCCTGTGAATAGTCCTGCATCAACCGCTGCTTGAACATAAGGAGCAAACCAATCACTGGCATCTACGTCTGTAAATCCACCTTTGTATTCTTTAGGTTCATAGCCTAGAGAAGCAACCATAATCGTGCATATTTGAGCTCTCGTAAGGCTAGCCTCTGGGTTAAATTTCCCTTCACCCATTCCATTTATAATTCCTTTTTTAGCAAGCTCTTGAATAGCTACTTCTGCAAATTTATACTCATTAGTTATATCATTAAACACTATAGCTTGTGTTTTTTCAGCATTTGATTCTGTAGTATTATTTGGTTCTGGAATATTAGAGGTTTCAATAGCCTCTCCTACAGAAATATTAACAACCATTTTGAATACAGTTCCAAATTCTCCTGCAGTCTTTACTTTCCTATAAACTGTTATTTCTTCGCTATCAGCATTGTCATCATTATTGATATTTTGGCCGTCAACTTCATAAGCTAAAACATATTTTAGCTCTGGATTAAAAATATCTTTTAGTGATTGAGGATCTATTGCATATCCATCTGATGCTGTAAATAAAACCTGTGCATCATTTGCAGTTACACCTGCTTTTTCTTTTAGCAAGTAAGCAAGACTAACCCCTTTTACCTTAGCAGATTTCTCTCCCGTCTTGCTATTATAAATGTATTCATCTTCGATTTGAGCTTCTGCAGGCATTGCCTTTAAATCTTCTAGTGTAAGCTTTAATTCAGTTTTCAGCCCTGCTCCTGTAAGCTCTACAGCGACCTTGTCTCCCCCCTGTGCAAATACTGCTGATTGAGCTATCAACATTACTAGCACCAAAAAACTTGTTACAAATCTCATCTTTTTCCCAAACATTTTTACATACACCTCTTCCTTTTTTTCAAGTAAATCTTCAAGCATTTTAAGGAAGCACGCACAAAAAAACAGCATGCCTAATGGAATGTTGTTTTGCGCATGATATTCTCCTTTCCATCAGGAGGCCTGATTGTTTCCAATCAAACCCTATCGGCACAGCAACCATAAATTTATAAGTTCACAGGTTGAAATGCTCGGAGATTTATTTAATTTAATAATATTTTAACATACTTAACAACTAGTGTAAATGACAGAACTTTCTTAAAATTTTTCTTTCTAGCTTTATTTATATAACAACTGATTTGAGAATTAATCTTATTCATAACATGAAAAAACCTCCAAAAATATAAGCAATTTTAAATTAACTTATCTTTTCTGGAGGTTTATTTCATCCTATATTTTAGTCATAGTTTTAAAATACTATTATATTAATCTAAAATTTAAATTAATATAATATGAGAGTATAAAATCAATTATTCTTCATCTTCACTATCCTTAGCTTCTTCTTTTTCTTCGTAGTACTTTAAACCTTCGTGAATTTTTTCTTCGATTTCATCATGGCTTAGTCCTGTTAATATTTCTAGTCCCTCTTCAACATTTGAAATAGAATATATATGGAACTCTCCTTTTTGGACTGCTTCTACTACTTCATCTTTGAGCATGAGGTTCTTGACATTTTGCTTTGGAATTATAACTCCTTGGTTTCCAGTTAGGCCCTTTAGCATACATACATCAAAGAAGCCTTCAATTTTTTCATTAACTCCACCTATAGGCTGAATTTCTCCCTTTTGGCTTATAGAACCAGTTACAGCTATATACTGTTTTACAGGTATCTGAGCTATGCTTGATAAAATCACATAAAGCTCAGTAGAGGACGCACTATCGCCATCTATACCTGAATAGTTCTGCTCAAAGGTTATGGATGTTGTAACTGATAAAGTGGTTTCCTTTGCATATTTTTCACCTATATATCCTGAAAGAATGAGAACTCCCTTGTCATGACTAGAGCCACTTCTTCTTACTTCTCTTTCAACGTTTATTATTCCAGCCTTGCCTTTATAGCTAGATGCAGTGATTCTTGCAGGCTTTCCAAATGAATATTCTCCTGTTCCCATGACAGCAAGTCCATTTATTTGCCCTATTTTTTCTCCGTCTATATCTATTAGAAGCGTTCCATCTTCATACATTTCATTTAGCTTTTCTTCATACTTATTATTACGGTATCTCTTTGCATTTATTGCTCTTTGTACATCTTGAGCGGTAACAAATACACTAGTCTCATCACTAAGTGCATCAGCTTCATATAGTATTTCTACTAGCTGGTTATATCTTGAGCTTAGTTTATCCTTGCTGTCAGCTAGTCTTGAGCTGTACTCAACAACCTTTTCGACAGCTTCCTTTGAAAAATGCTTTAGACCCTTTTCTTCGCACTGAGTGGCGATAGAACGTGCAAATTTATATACATTCTCTGATGATCTTTGCATTTCTACATCAAAATCTGCCATAATTCTAAATAGCTTTCTAAAGTCTTCATCATAAGAAAATAAAACACTATAGGTGTAATAATCTCCTATAAGAATCACTTTTAAGTCCATATCAATAGGCTCTGGTTTTAAGGTTGCTGTTACTATATAGCCATATTGCTTATTAAGAGTTTCAATTGTTACTTTATTTGTTTTTAATGAACGCTTAAGACCTTCCCAAGCAAACTGATGAGAGAATAAATCCTTCACATTTAAAATTAAGAAGCCTCCATTTGCTTTATGAAGTGCACCTGGTTTTATATCCATGAAGCTAGTTGTTAAGAAGCCCATTTCATTTTTATATTCCATCATACCTGTTAAGTTATAGTAGGTAGGATTGGTTTCATTTACTATAGGCGCTCCTATTCTATCTGAGTTATCTATAAAAAGATTTACCTTATATCTTTCGAAGAATTTCTTTGGATCTTCCTTTTGAATGGAAAATGGATTTGCAGAGGTTTTTTGCTGTCCCTTGAATTTATTAATATGTTCTACCATATCCTCTTTTAAATCATTAATATGCAGAATTACCTTTTCATTGGAGCTATATTTTTCTACTATATCGTCAAAGAAAAATGAAATAACTCTCTCTCCGGTTTTTCTATCTAGCTCAATTATTTTTTCTCTTAGTTTTTGCTCTAGGTTTCTCATTCTGTTCATATATTCAGTTACTTCTTTATTTAAGTCCTGAGACTTCTCTCTTAATCTTGCAAACTCATCTTCAGAAAGACCGTTATATTCTTCATCACTCATAAGACTACCATCTTCCTTTAAAGGAATAGTAAGCAGTCCTTGATTTCCCTGCTGAAAAAAGAAACCTCTATCTTTTGCAAACTCATTTAATTCTTCAATTAAATTTTGTCCCATTCTTTCATATTTCTGTGCTATCTCATTGTTTCTAAGTTCATACTCTCTTGATGTGAACACCTTTGGTATCTCTTCGTAAAGCTTATCCACTACAGTATCCATATCCTTTTGAAAATGCTTTGCTTCTCCTGCTTGAAAGCTAATTGCCTTAGGCTCATCTGGGTTTTTAAAGTTATAAACATAGACATAATCTTTGTTGTTCTTTTTTGTCTGAGCAACTTTCGAAACCATCGAATAGGTATAGCTGCTTCTCCCTGTTCCGCTTATACCTGCTACAAATATATTATAGCCTTTTGCTTTCATTTTCAGTCCAAAGTTCAGAGCTTCTGCTGCTCTTTCTTGGCCTATTATCCCTTTTAAAGGCTTTAAATCCTGAGTGCTTTTAAAATCAAAATCATCCATATTGTATTTTAATTTTAAATCCCTAGGTTCTAATCTCCATTTTGAAATATCTACTGGCACGGCTGATTCCCCCTTATAAAATGAGTCCTTAAACCATAGTTACCCCTTTTGTGCTTTGATTAAATCAAAAAATAACTAAATAGAGCATAAAAAAATAGACGATGCTAGTATCGTCTATTTCTGGCTATATTATTTACATAGGCTTATCTTTTTTTATAAGCACCTTCAGTGCAAATACAGGTATAGCTCCGAGTCTCTTAATTCTCCACGGCTCTTTTATTGCTCTATATGCCCACTCTAGACCAAGCTTTTGATATATTTCTGGTGCTCTTTTCACTGTACCAGCATATACATCTAAGCTTCCTCCTACTCCCATAAATACTTTAGCATTTAACTTATTTAGGTTATAGGAAATGAATTTTTCTTGCTTAGGAGCTCCCAAAGCTACAAAAACTAAATCAGGATTTGCGTTATTAATATGATTTATAACTTCTTTTTCATCAGGATGATCTACATTTCCAGTATGCTTTCCTTTGAAATAACCATGATGCGTCCCAGCAATTGTTATATTAGGATACTTGATTTTTATATTTTCTGCTGCGTCCTGAGCTATGCCTTCTTTTCCGCCAATAAGATAAACGCTGTAGCCATTTTCACTTGAAAACTTCAAGAGATTATCCATTAAATCAATCCCTGTAACACGCTCTTTAAGTGGTGTTTTCATTATCTTGGATGCAAGCACTAGCCCGATTCCATCTGGAACCACCATATCAGCAGATTTAATTATTTCAAATAAAGTCTTGTCTTTATTTGCGTTGACTACTATTTCACTGTTAGGGGTTACTATAAAAAATTTTTTATTAAGCATTAATGCTTCTGCTACTCTTGAAACAGCTTCTTTCATATCTACCCTATCAATAGAAACTCCCAAAATCGTCATTCTTTGCATTTAGAACTTCCTCCGTTACTGCGATAGTAAATCATATACTTTGTGATTGTGTGTATCTGCAAGCTCAATAAATTTATTCTGATATTCCTTGAGCTTTATAGTATTTTCTTCTTTGTTTATAAAAGCATCCTTTAATTCTTTATAAAGTAGCGTCGCATTTAAATTTTCTACTTCCATTGCATCTTCTCTATCCATCATATGAAGAAAGCTTTGAATCTTAGGGTCATATGATATTCCAACTGGATAAACACCCATAAGAACAGAAAAAATCAAGCCATGGAGTCTCATAGCGACCATGATATCCATATTTCCAATAAGGGACAAATAATCTTCAACATAAAGATATTCATCTATTATAACTACCTTGTCCTTAATATCTTTATCGAGATTTTTATGGATGCTTTCCATAAGCTTTAAGTCTTTGTAAAAATGAAAAGGAATAAGCACAGGTACGCAGTCCATATCCTGAACTATATCAGTACATAATTTTGCCATTTCTTCAGCTATATTATTCCCTGTCTTCCAGTGTCTTACCGATATTCCTATATATGGCTTTCCCTTTATCTTACTTTTTTTCTCAAGTACAGCTTTTCCCATTTCTAATGGTGGTTTAGATATTCCAAAAACAGTATCTGTAGTAACTAAAATTTCTTTTGTCACACCGAGGCTCTCTAGTTCAAGCTTAGATTTTTCATCTCGTACATTTATGAAATCTATGGAATTCAATATTTTCCCAAGCAACCATCTGTTATACTTCTTGTTAACTGGACCTATCCCTTGAGAGTATATCATCACTTTTTTCTTGAATAGTCTTTTCGCAAACCATATTATACCTATATAGTAAGCAATAGACCTCTTTGACGTTACATCTTGAAACAGTGACCCTCCTCCACTTACAAGGAGATCCATGTTCTTCATTTCTTTAAAAATATGCAGCAAATTAGTTCTTTTGATAGATCTTACCTCGTGTTTTTTACTAGTAAACTCCGGATGTTGAGATAAAACTACGATATCTATCGGCCCTTCAACCCTTTTTATTCCCTCAATCAAACCTTTTAATATAGCTTCGTCGCCTACATTATTAAATCCATAATAACCTGATATGAGTATCTTATGCATTTTTCTTGACCTTTTCCAGGAATTTTATAAATAAATCTGCACAAAGTACAAATATAGCTCCTGTTATAACTGCAATAGCAAGCTCATAGCTGACTCTTAGATATGAGATATAAATAGGAGTTCTAATATGGGAAAAGGTATTTAAAATATTGCTCTGCCCAATGGCTGCAACAAGGGCAAATGCAGGAAAGCTCCAAATAAATCTTTTTCTAAAGGCTAAAAATACAAATAAAATAAGCGCTGGATAGCCTAATAAGAAGGCTTTGTTTCTCGGTCTAGCTGGCAAGAATAACTCCAGCATGTTTCTTACGAGTAATTCTATAGATGAAGGCTCAACATTTGATTCATGTCCACTTCTAAGCAGTAAAAGAGCTACTGCTCCAAGTAGTACCCCTACTATCAGCGCTTGCCAAATTTTAATATTTCCTAGCAAAAATTCTTTTATTTCATTTACTCGTAGGTAATTGTCTTTATCTTTTCTACTGTAGCCAAAATAAGCCATGTAAGCTACAAGTGCTATTGCTAGAGGAGCTACCTGTGAAAGCTTTACCCCTTTGAAAATATCTAGCTCTAAAAGATACTTGCTCTGAGCAAAGAAGGCTACCTCATATATTGCTCCTATTAAAGATATCGCTATTGCAAGTACAAGCACTATAAGTCCTCTTGCATAGGCTTGGAAGGTTTTAACCTTTTGATCTTTTGCCAGAATATCTTTTATTATAGCGAGAACGCAAATTATAGCTAGCGATGGGAATACAATAGTTGCAAGCAGCCCAAACAGCTTATTAACTAAATCCAGCTTAATGTTTGCCGCATATATTCCTCCAGTTAAAATAGCTGATACCATAAACCCTAAAAGTAAATGCTTTCTTTTTAATTTAATTATATTTTCAAGCATGATAAATGCCGCAGCTAAAGTTCCAATCGCCGCAATCATCTGCATGCTTCTTCTTGCTCTTAGCGGCTGCATAGGCTGTACTTCACCTGGTTTTATATCGTGAGTTTTCGAAAGGCGTTCCTGCAAATCATCAAGTCTATCCTTATATATTTTCATATCAGTTACAGCCTTGCTATTTGGCATAATAAATGGTTTAAAATATATAATTCTTATATTTCTCTCTGTAATTGCTCTATAAAAAGTATTTACTATCTCTTCTCCGTTGTGGTGCATAGGTATTCCATAATCAAATCTTTTTTGTATGAATTGCCATGTAGTAAAAGCTCTTATAGCTTTATAATCCATTTTTTCAACCAACGGCTGAAGCCCTATAGTTTCTAGATGCTCTCTTTGAACTGAAGCCTCAATCATACCAACTGAAATGTTTCTGTCGTACAGAGTTTTAGCAAGATAATCTAGCTCTTCGTCGCTTCCGATTACTTGCTCTCCAGCAAAAATTACATATGTTTGCTTTAGGTTGTTTTTATCTATAGAATCTATAAACCTATCTATGGATTTTTTAGCATCTTGTGTATCTGCAATATATACTGGTCTTAAAAGCACATTTAATCCTGAAGCTTTTGCTAGCTTAATTTCATCTTCTAAGAAGCCTAGACCGGTGTACTCTAGCTTAGAGGCTTGACCGATTGTACTAGCTCCGATTTTATTGCCCACAAAATCTCTTACAACTGTTGAATCAAAAGCCATATCTTTTGGCTTTCCTTCAATTACCAAGGTATTATCATCTCTATATGTCATTTTTCTGGATTCTTTAAGTACCTGCTTTAGACCAGCTTCAATGAACTTCAGCCCTTCATTTTCTCCAGCTATAACTAAATCGTAGCCTTCAAAGCTAGTTCTAATTTTAAAATCTTCATTCATTTTAAGAGAGTTAATAGTAGCTTCTCCTATGTTTACAGAAGCTACTCCTGCTTCTTTAAAGTCTTTAAGGGATTTTTCCATATCTTGTTCAGCTTCACTTGAATATCTAAGCATTTCATTGTAATCTAAAGTTAATTCATAGGTTTTATAGCCATTTTCAACTTTCATCCTATCAAATAGTATGAATGATGATACGATAAGTCCAAGTGCAAGAAATATCGCAAGTATTCTTTCTACCCTCATAATGTTACCTTCCTTCTAATTCTCATTTTGATATTTTTTGCCAAATAAATCATCATACATGATTTGGTATTCATTCATTCTAAATTTTTGTATGTCTTCATAAGTTGATTTTATATCAAAATATGTTTGCTCCGATATACTCTGATCTTGATATTGAGCGGCCATGTACCCATAGAATTTAGGTACTGTAGCCTCAGCATAATCTAGCAGTACTCCTGAAAGAGCATTTATCCCAAGATTCATAGTCTTTGGATTTTCTTTATAGTTGCTCCAAATTATATATGGGGTTGCAAACATATCTTTTCTGCTTGTTCCAGCTTTCATGTTTGTATAGTATGGGTAAGTCCTATACATTGAGAATCCACCTGGCAAATGATCTCCGAAATAACATAAAATCGTAGGCTTATCTCTTTTTTCTATATATTTATAAAGCTCGTATAAATCATTATCAGATATTTTAACTCCTGTAGCATATCTCGATAGCATATCCTTATCTTCAGCGGACAAATCGCCTTCCACTTTAATCTCCTCAACTCCTCCAGGAACATAATAAGGAGCATGATTTTGGACGGTAACAGCAAAAATCATCTGATTTTTGTCTTCGTTTTCCTCAAGTGTATGTTTTATCTTGCTCATCATATCTGCATCACTAATCCAGCTTCCAAAATAAAATGGATTTTCAAATTCGTCTACAGAAATAAATCTATCAAAGCCCATATACTCATAAACCTTTTTTCTATTCCAAAACTCTGGAATATTGTTATGTATGGCTGTGGCTAAATAATTATCTTCCTTCATATATCTAGCTAATGAGTTTATATCGTTTTTAATATGCTGCTGGTAAGGTACAGAGCCTTCTGGAAGGTGCTTTACACTATAACCAGTTAAAAATTCAAATTCAGTATTTGCAGTTTTCCCTCCTAGAACAGGAACGTATACTTCACCAGTTATCCCTTTTGCTCCTATTTCTCTAAACCTTGGCATTGGGTCACTTGAAAACTCTAGCCCTTCTATTTTCGTTACGTCTGCAAAGGATTCCGACATGATAACTACTATATCAGGCGAAACCTCACCTTGCTTTTCATATGCTAGTAGCTCCTTGTCGATTTCTGCAATTTTAGTTTTACTATATCCATCCGGTTTTTTAATAATAATATTGCTGATATTTATAGTAAATCCAAGCAAAAAGCCATTGTATGTATAGTTCTGATTCTGGTCCCAAAAATAATTAGTAATCGCGTTTGTTCTAAAAAAATCTGCTCTATATTTATTTTCCGAGGAGAAACCTATAAGTACACTTGAAAACATAGTTATGACTACTATAGAGCTAACTACACCCAAAAGCTTATTGCTATTGTATTTCAAGTTTACTTTTTTATCCCAGAAAAAATAAAATGCAACGACTATTAATAGTAAACTAGCAGCTAGTCCTAGAAATGCAATACTTTTTGAATCTAAAAATTCATTTTTCATCGCTGGCATTACTCTAGCCGCATCTTGAATAAGAAAAATATCCCAAGGAAGAAAAGGAACGCCTTGGTATTTAAATTTTGACATATTCACAAAGCCCATTAGAGTCGATAAAAGCAGTGCTAAAAAGCTAGAAAGCCAAACCTTCCTAAATAGAATATAAATAAATCCAGTAAGAGACACAGCTATAATTATATTAAGTGCTACTATTCTGGGCTCACTTGCCATAAAGCTCATAATTTCTCTAAAAGAAGCTCTGTTTGACAGCTCTAAAAGCACAACTAGCATAACAGAAAACAACGAACAAAGGAGCAGACCTATGTAACCTGCTCCCTTTATATATTTAGGTTTCAACTAACCCTCACATCCAATCTATACAATCTGGGAAATATCCTACAATATTATACTACAAAAACGAAGATAACAAAATATTAAGTAGTAATTTATAGGCTATCAAATTGTGTAGGGGTTATAAAATCTGTGTAAAAACCATATACTCCCATATTTTTAAAATTTTTCATTTGCTCAGCATCATTTATAGTATGTGTATATATTTTTATACCATAAGAATTAAATAGAGTTATATCTTGAGCATTAATTCTTTCTGGTGGCATAGTAACAACCTTGATTCCCTTTGCTGTTACAAATTCAAGTGCTTGCTGATTTGTAGCTGAAGTAGCATATAAAGTATAGATAAGTGATTTAAATTTATGCTGACTCATAACTGCATCATACATACTCTCATTGTAAATTTGAGGTATAATTCTATCTAAAACTGATTCATCCACTTCTTTACACACTCTAACAAGCTCTTTAAACTGAGCTGAAGATTGAGCATAGTCAGTTATTTTAGTATCTGTAATCATATAGATATCAGGATTTGCACTCATTATAGCTACTATTTCCTCTATATCTATAGTTTTATACATACCGTTAAATTTAAAATTCAAAAATTCTTCTTTAGTTGGTATTTCGTTTGAATACTGCTCTGGAATTGGTCTTCCATATTTGCTAGCTAAAAGCTCATAAAAACCATGACTAGCAACAAGCTCTCCGTGAACAGTTGGAAGAAGGTCTACTTCAAATAATCTAAAATCACTTTTATAGCTTTGCTTCATTGCATCTAGAGTATTGCTGTTTGTAACTCCATTTACTGAGCCTAAAGCGTGTGCTATAACTCTGTTTTTTGTCCATGCATAGGCAGATGGTGTTTCACTTTGCTTATTTATTACATTAAAGCTCATCTTCACATTGCTAGTAGTAAGAACCTTCCCAAAAGCAGATTCTACAGCTTCAGTGCTAATTACAGTCTTTCCCATATAATAAAGTATTCCATTTGGAATACTCTTGCTCATTCCATTCGTAGTTACAGTTTTATTATTTCCATCAAAAACAATTGTTTTATTTTCATATGTATATTCTGTTGGACTGACCTTGGTGTACTGTAGCAGATTCATTAAATCTTCTACGCTTACATATATTTTATGTTCAATAATATATGTATCTATTTTCCCATCATCTTCAGTTTGTTCTGCTACTGGCTTACTATCATTATCTTTATCATCCTTAGTATCTGCAAAAACTTGAGCTGGAACTGATAGAGAAAGTAATAAGGTTAACATCAATGCTATATGTCTTTTCAATTTCATCTTCTCCTTTTCATCTATTGTCTATATTATGTTATCATTAAAAGCCCACTATTTCGGTTACAGTTTAAAGACAGAAAAGAGCTGCAAGAGAAAATTCCTCTTACAGCTCTAAAATATGTACAGCTTGTATTAAACTTAGTTTTAATTCTTAATTGTTATCATTATTTGGTTAATGATAGTTTATTGTTCAAAAATACCTAAACTAACTTGAAGCAACTTGTCAATTTGCTCCATCAGATTTTCATCGCATCGTCCAATTTTTTCTTTAAGACGCTTTTTATCAATGGTTCTTATTTGCTCCAATAAAACTACCGAATCTTTAACAAGCCCATAGTTCCCTGCCTTAATCTCAATATGAGTAGGCAGTTTGGCTTTATTAATCTGTGACGTTATTGCTGTAATTATAATTGTCGGAGAATATTTGTTACCTATATCATTTTGTACAACGAGTACAGGTCTGGTTCCACCTTGTTCTGATCCTATTACAGGATTGAGGTCGGCATAAAAAATATCTCCTCTTCTGACTGTTATATTATTGCTCATTATTATGCACTCTTCCCTTCACCTGATACTCGAGAAGATACGTTAGGTAGCCCTAAATCAGATAATCTTGTACCTTGATAATCTTTCCATCTTCTTTATATATTCTAGGCACTCTGCGCTGTACCATACACAGTAGCTCATAGTTTATGGTCCCTAGTCTTTGCGCAAAACGTTCGATATCCATACCCTCTTCATCCGAAAATATAGTAATCTGGTCTCCTACCTTGGCCTCTTCTTCCAATGAAAGCATGCACTGGTCCATACAGATACGCCCAACTACTGGCACCATTTTATCATTTAGTTTTACATCAGCTTGTCCAGATAACATTCTGGTAAATCCATCCGCATATCCTATAGGAATCGTTGCTATTATTTCATTTTCCTTAGAGCGATATTTATGACCATAGCTTATCCCTCTGCCCTCTTCCAATTTTTTTACATGAGCAACCGTGCTTTTAAGTGCCATTGCTGGATATAGCTTTACTTTTGATTTATCTACATCATCTGATGGATAATGACCATAAAGTATTATTCCAGGTCTTACCATATCTAGATGATACTCTGGTAGCATCATAGTTGCAGCGCTGTTGCAAACGTGTTTTATTGGAATTTTAAGTCCTTTAGTCTCTAACTCATTTACAACGAAGCTGTAATTCTTATACTGCTCATGAGTATAGCTTAAATCTTTGTCATCTGCTAGTGCAAAATGTGTGAAAATGCCAACTATTTCTAAATTTTCTAAGGTTGATATCTTAAGTATTTCATCTACTGCTTCATTATCACATTGAAGCCCAAGTCTAGACATACCGCTGTCTAGCTTAATATGTATTTTTGCATTTAGATTATTATCTTTGGCTATTTGAGATAATAAAGCAGCTTTTTCATAGCTGTAGATTGTGATGTCTACATTGTTTTGCATCATATCCTTAAACCTGTCCTCTGGAACATAGCCTAGGCACATTATAGGCTTAGTGATGCTATTTTGTCTTAGCTCTAAAGCTTCTTCACAAACTGCAACAGCAAAATAATCTGCTCCTTCTTTATCTAAAACCTTTGCATACTGCACAGCTCCATGTCCATAAGCATTCGCTTTGATTACTGCACAAAATTTCGTCTCGGGTTTAAGCAATTTCCTTATATTATTATAATTTGCTTTCACATGGTCTAGATTGATTTCTGCCCATGTCGGTCTAAATGTATGGCTCATAATGCAATCCCCCTTCTGATATCATACAATTTATATCTACCATAAAAAATATGATTTAAACTATAAATTTAATCTAACCTCATTATACCTTGAAGCTAGAATTTTTCCAATATTTCAAATTCTTTATATCCTAATCAATAATAGCAACTGCATGAGCATAATGCTTGCTATGGGATATGCTTATATTTATATTAAACCCTCCAAGTTCGGCTAGAGCGACTTTAGCTTTATTATGAAGCAGGACATATGGCTTTCCTCCTGAAGCTCTTAGTATTTCTATATCTGTAAACGCAAAGCTTACAAATCCAGTTCCTAGAGCTTTAGAAACAGCTTCTTTCGCGCAGAACATACCTGCTAAGGTTTCAATTTTCTGGCCTTTTGCCTGATAATAATCAAGCTCGCTTTTTGTATATATCTTAGTTAAGAATCTAGAATTTTTTTCAATAGCTGACTTTATTCTATCTATTTCCAAGATATCATTTCCAATACCCTTTATCATGCTTCACCTACTTGCTTAAAAATTCCTCATCGAGCTTTTCAGTATCTTTCGCTCCTACCATAGCATGTAAAAACCCATAAATAGAATTGACACGCTTTTCCAATTTATCTCTTTTTTCTCTATCTACTTTTAGTTTTTGTCTTAGTACTTCTATCTCTTCCAAAACCTTTTTAAGCTCTGCTTCGTCTTTTTTCATATATTCATAAGCATAATCTATGGTTTCTTTCAAAAGCTCTAGATTTTTTTCTTCCTTTTCCATTATTATATCTTGAATTTCATCTTCTCTATTTTTGATTTCTTCTCTTACTTCTTCCATTCTTAAGCGTTGCTCTTCAAGCCTTTTCTCCATGCTAAGATTGTTCTGAGAATTAAGTTCATTAGAAATATAAAGCACATTTGCTGTAATTCTAGATTTTTCTTTATGAAGAGTATTTACTTCTAGTATATGCTTTTTCTCTACTTCAATAAGCGACTTTATTTCATTGCTTATATCTTTCATTTTGTTACTTTGCCCATATTTAATCATAGATTGATATGGAGCATAGTTAAGTAAGAGAGGCACTCTTTTTTTTGATAATATATCTTGAAAAATATCTTGAGTTTTCATATATTTTTATCTCCTATAGCTCAAAGGTTATTAATAACTATTCTAAATTACATTATAACACAATAAGAAAAGACTAGGCAAAGCCTAGTCTTTTTGAGCTGTTCTAATTCTATTAAGAGCCTTTTTAAGTCTAACTTCAGCCATATCCATTTCTCTTTCAGATAGCTTTCTGTTAATTATGCTTTCAGCCAATTCCTTAGCTTTCTTAGCTCTTTCAACATCTATCTCAATGGGCCACTCAGCTGCTTCTGTTAGAATAGTAGTTTTTTCTTTGTCTACTTGGATAAAGCCTCCAGCTATTGTAGCTTCTTTGAAAACTCCATCTTTTTTTATTTTTATAATTCCGATGTCAAGTGATGCAACATAGTCTGTGTGCCCTTTAAGTATACCAACATCACCCTCAGTTGTTCTAACTACAAGCATATCGACTTCTTCGTTATAAAAAAGTTTATCAGGCGTTACTATCTGAAGGTTAAAAGTAGCCATAGTCTACTCTCCCTTCTTCGCTTTTTCCACAACTTCATCTATTGTTCCAACAAATAAAAAGGCAGATTCTGGTAAGTCATCATACTTACCTTCAATTATTTCTCTAAACCCTCTTATTGTCTCTTTTAGTGGTACATACTTACCTTCCATTCCTGTGAACTGCTCTGCAACAGAAAACGGCTGAGAAAGGAATCTTTGAATTTTTCTTGCTCTTGATACTGTTAGTTTATCTTCATCAGAAAGTTCATCCATACCAAGAATCGCAATTATATCTTGAAGTTCTTTATATCTTTGAAGTATAGACTGAACATCTCTGGCAACATCATAATGCTCTTTACCAACTATATCAGCTGAAAGTATTCTAGATGTAGAATCTAGTGGATCAACCGCTGGATAAATACCCAGTGATGCAATATTTCTTGAAAGAACTGTAGTTGCATCTAGATGGGCAAATGTAGTTGCTGGAGCTGGGTCAGTAAGGTCGTCTGCTGGAACGTATACAGCCTGTACAGAAGTGATTGAGCCTTTTTTAGTAG
The DNA here is from genome assembly GCF_000196455.1 of Acetoanaerobium sticklandii. Classification (NCBI taxonomy): domain Bacteria; kingdom Bacillati; phylum Bacillota; class Clostridia; order Peptostreptococcales; family Filifactoraceae; genus Acetoanaerobium; species Acetoanaerobium sticklandii. The sequence continues at coordinate 2,250,142 of NC_014614.1, forward strand.
AGGTAATTCTCTCCTGAAGGGCACCCATCTCTGTAGCTAGCGTTGGCTGATATCCAACCGCAGAAGGCATACGTCCAAGAAGTGCTGAAACCTCTGAACCCGCTTGAGTAAATCTGAATATATTGTCAATAAATAGAAGAACGTCCTGACCCTCTTGATCTCTGAAGTATTCAGCCATAGTAAGTCCAGATAGGCCAACACGCATACGTGCTCCAGGAGGCTCATTCATCTGACCATATACTAGAACTGTTTTGTCAATAACTCCTGACTCCTTCATTTCTTCGTAAAGGTCATTTCCTTCTCTTGTTCTCTCGCCAACACCAGTAAATACCGAAATACCACCGTGCTCTTTTGCTATGTTATTGATAAGCTCCATTATAAGTACAGTTTTACCAACTCCTGCACCACCAAACAGTCCTATCTTTCCACCCTTTGCGTATGGTGCAATAAGGTCAACTACTTTTATTCCTGTCTCTAGTATTTCTGTAGAAGTCTCTTGGTCTTCATATGCAGGAGCCTCTCTATGAATAGGAAGGCGATTGCCTGTTCCTACATATTCCATATTATCAACAGGCTCTCCCAGAAGGTTAAAGATTCTTCCTAAAGTATCTCTTCCAACAGGTACCGTAATAGATTCACCTGTGTCTACAGCTTTTATCCCTCTAACTAGCCCATCTGTAGAGCTCATAGCAATGCATCTTACTGTATCGTTTCCTACGTGCTGAGATACTTCAACTACAATCTTTCTTCCGTCATGCTCAATTTCTACAGCATTTAGAAGATTTGGAAGTTCTTCAGTAGGAAACTTAATATCTAACACCGGTCCAATTATTTGAACCACTGTGCCTATTTTTCTTTCTGGCATTATTCTACCTCCTATCTTCTTACTTCAGTGCTTCTGCTCCTGCAACAATCTCTGATATTTCTTGAGTTATAGTTGCTTGTCTAGCTCTATTATACTTAAGCTGAAGCGACCCTATCATATCTTCTGCATTGTCTGTAGCTGATTCCATTGCTGTTCTTCTAGCTCCTTGCTCAGATGCAAATGATTCAACGATTGCTCCAAATATTATTCCATCTATATACTTAGGTACTAAATAATCAAATACACCTTCTGGCGATGGCTCATATACAGTTAAACTAGATTTAGCTGTAGCTCCTTCATCATCAAACTTAAGAGGCAGCAATTTAATTATCTGCGGTTCTTGAGTAAGTGTAGATACGAATTTAGTAAATACTATATACAGCTCATCTATTTCACCTGATTTATAAAGCGCAATAGCTTCTTCTGAAATTTGATGAATTTCTGCTACTTCTATAGATTCTGCTCCAGAAGAGAACTTTCCATGAAGTGGATATCCTCTTTTGTTGAAGAAGTCCATTGATTTTTTTCCCACTGCTATAACTGGATATTTTTGATTATCCATGTGATTTACAGCCATCTTTAGAACATTCGAGTTATATCCTCCTGCTAGTCCTCTATCTCCAGCAACAACGATATATCCTTTTTTACCCGTATCTCTATCCACTGTAAATTGAGATTTCAGTCCCTTTGTGCTACGAGAAATTTTTCTCATAGTATCATAAAGTGTATTGAAATAAGGTCTGGAATTTTCAACCTTTTCTTTGGCTTTTCTAAGCTTTGAAGATGCCACAAGCTCCATTGCTTTAGTGATTTGCATCGTGCTCTCAACGCTTTTGATACGCCTTTTGATGTCCTTCATTCCAACTCCTGCCATGCTCCATTCACCTCCTCATTTAGAGGCTACTTACTGTTTTTGAACTTAGTCTTGAATTCTTCAATAGCAGCCTTTAGTTTTTCTTCTGTTTCATCTGAGATATTCTTGCTAGTAGCTATATCCTTTCCAACTTCTGGATAAGCTTCTTTCATATAATTAAAGAATTCAGTTTCAAATTCACTGATGTCTTCAACTTCAATATCTTTAAGATAGTTATTGTTTACAGCATATATAATCATAATTTGATTTTCAACATCTATAGGAGATGATTCTGGTTGCTTTAGAACCTCAACGATTCTTTCTCCCTTTTCTAGACGTTCTCTAGTATCCTTGTCTAAGTCTGAGCCAAACTGAGCAAATGATTGAAGCTCTCTATACTGTGCATAAGCAAGCTTTACAGTACCAGCAACTTTTTTCATAGCTTTAATTTGAGCGTTACCTCCAACCCTTGAAACTGAGATACCAGGGTTTACTGCAGGTCTTACTCCTGAGAAGAATAGCTCTGACTCTAGGAATATCTGTCCGTCAGTTATAGAAATAACGTTAGTAGGAATGTATGCAGAAACGTCTCCTGCTTGAGTTTCTATTATAGGAAGCGCAGTAAGTGAACCTGCTCCTTTTTCATCGCTTAGCTTTGCAGCTCTTTCAAGTAATCTTGAATGCAAATAAAATACGTCTCCAGGATATGCCTCACGTCCCGGCGGTCTTCTAAGTAGAAGTGACATCGCACGATAAGCAACGGCATGCTTAGATAAATCATCGTATACGCAAAGAACGTGCTTTCCTTCATGCATAAAGTGTTCACCCATAGAGCATCCTGCATATGGCGATATATATTGAAGAGGTGCTAGCTCTGATGCTGTAGCCGCTACTACAATAGTATAATCCATAGCTCCTGCTTTTTCTAAAGTATCAACTATTTGAGCAACCGTTGAACGCTTTTGTCCGATAGCAACATAAATACATATAACATCCTTGCCTTTTTGGTTGATTATAGTATCGATAGCAATTGTAGTTTTACCTGTTTGTCTATCGCCTATAATAAGCTCTCTTTGTCCTCTTCCTATAGGAATCATAGAGTCAATTGACTTTATTCCAGTTTGTAGAGGCTCATGAACTGATTTTCTTTCAATGATTCCTGGCGCTTGAGTTTCAATAGGTCTAAATGTATCTGTATTTATTGGTCCTTTACCATCTATAGGTTGTCCAAGTGCGTTAAGTACTCTTCCAAGTAACTGGTTTCCTACTGGAACCTCCACAATACGTCCTGTTCTTTTAACAGTATCCCCTTCCTTGATGTTTTCATCTGAACCAAGCATTACGGCTCCGACAAAATCTTCCTCAAGGTTAAGGGCCATGGCATAGACATCTCCTTCAAACTGAAGCAGCTCACCTGCCATACATTTTTCTAGTCCGTGAATTCTAGCTATTCCGTCACCAACCTGAATAACTGTTCCAACATCCTGAAGATCTATTTTATTTTCATATCTTTTAATTTGTTGTTTTATAATGCTGCTTATTTCTTCTGGTCTAAGTTCCATGGTCTCACCACCCTTCTATGCAATTATTGCTGAAATATCTTGTTTTAGTCCTTCTAGACGGCTTTTTACACTGCCATCTATTTGTTCATTACCAATTTTAATTAAAATTCCACCTATAAGGCCAGAATCTACTAAGTGATTTAAAACGATTTCGCTACCAGTAATAGCTTGTAATTTTTCTATAAGTGCGGCTTTTAATTCTTCACTCAGAGGAGCTGCAGTTATTGCTGTTACCTCTTTTATGTTTCTAGCAGCATTTAGTAAATTTTTAAATTCATCAGCTATTTGAGGGAAAGCAGCTACTCTACTTTTATCTACTAGAATTTTCAGGAAATTAAATGTAGAAGTAGATAATTGATTAGCAAATACATTTTCTATCAAAGATTTTTTTTCTTCTTTAGATATCATAGGCGCTTTTAGTACCTTCATAAAATCAGCATTTTCAGTAAGCACTTTATCTATGAACTTAAGTTCTTCTAAAAAGTCATCTTCTTTTTGAAGCTCTTTTGCTACTTCATAAAAAGCTCCTGCATATCTTTGCTGTACTAGTTCTGCCATGATGTATCACCTACATTATCAATAAAATCTTTAATAAGGCGGTCATGATCAGAAGAATTGATATCCTTTTGAATAACCTTGCTCGCTATCATCATAGCAATCTCAGAAATATCATCCTTGATTTCATTCATTGCCTTTTGCTTTTCTCTTTCAATCTCGCTGTTGGCTTTAACAGTAATTCTTTCAGCTTCTTTCTTAGCTTCAGCTACTATCTCTTCAAAGCGATCTTCTCCTCTTTTTGAAGCTTCCTTAACAATTTCAGCTGCTTCAGATTTTGCCATAGCTATTTTGTCAGCATACTGTTTTTCAAGTAGTTCTGCCTTAGCTTTCGCTTCATCTGCCTCATTAAAGGCTTTTGCAACTTCATTCTGTCTATTTTCCATAAAGGTCTTAACAGGTTTGAAAAGGAGTTTTTTAAGAACTAGAAACAAGATAATGGTGTTAGCCCATGTAATTAATACTTCAAATACCCCAAGGCTTATAAAGTTTTGAAACATTTTCCTCCTCCTTCCTTATTTCTTGCTATTTCCAAGCTAATAACTATAATAAGTTGATTAGTGGGTTAGCAAATAAAAGAAGAAGCGCGATAACTAGACCATAGATACCTGTTGACTCAGCAACCGCTGCTCCAAGTAACATAGTTCTAACGATATCAGATTGTGCTTCTGGCTGTCTTCCAACTGCCTCTGCACCTTTACCAGCTGCAAATCCCTGACCGATACCAGGGCCTATACCTGCGATCATTGCAAGTCCTGCTCCAATTGCTGATGCTGCTAATATTATTGCTCTTTCCATTTAATATTCCTCCTTTAAATTGTACATTTGTACTTTAAATTAATTATAATTTCTAAAAAATAAGTTTTGTCTTATTTTTAACAAAAGTTGTTAATCCATGGCCATCGCCACAAAAACCATTGTAAGCATACAGAATATAAATGCTTGAAGTACACTTGTGAACAAATCAAAATATATTGATAGTACTGCAGGTATTCCGATTTGAAGCAGTGGAATAGCATCAATAAATGGCAAGAAACCAAATATCGCACCACTAAGCCATGCTAGAAAATTGTATAGTAGCATTGTTATTACCATACCACCTGCAATGTTTCCAAAATGACGGAAACTAAGAGAAATAGGATTTGATATTTCTGAAATAAGGTTTAGCGGTAACAGCATAGGTAGAGGATCTAAAAAGCCTTTTAAGTATCCTTTAAGCCCTTTTTTCCTAACACCATTAGCTTGTACTAGAAAAAATGTTATAAGTGCCCATCCTAGTGTTGTGTTTAAGTCTGCAGTAGGTGGTCTTAATCCAACTAAGCTGCTAAGACTTGAAAAAAGTGAAAAAGCAAATAAAGTACCGATATAAGGTGCAAATTCAAGTTTATCTTTACCCATAGTCTGCTCAACTAAGCCATACACTGCACCTACATATCCTTCTGCTATAAGCTGAGGTTTGCTAGGAATTTTTTCTAACTTCCTAGCTCCAAGATAAGCCAAGAGAATAATTGTTCCCATCACGAGCCAACTCGATACCATGGTTTGATTAATTGGAAGTCCACCAAATATAGGTATTTCAAAAAATATTTTAGGACCGTTCACTTAATTCCCTCCTTTCCTTAAGTTTGATAATTCTTTTTAAAAAAGTTGTCAGTAAAATTCTGACATTTCCCATTAGCTCTTGCGTTTTATTGCAGAGCCTATGATTATTACCTTAGGAAAAAACATTGGTATAATTACACCTAAAGCATTTATATAGTCAACTTTAATCGCTGCTAGTATAATAACAGCGCTCAAAGCAAACCTACCAAAATAACTTATCCCAGCAAACATTTGAGCTCTACCAGGAGACATTGTAACGGCCCTGTTTATGCTAACAGCTAAAAGTCTAAAATTTAGCAGAGCGTAAATAGAACCAATTAATATTCCTTGAAGCATTGCTAAATCAAGTTTCCTAAGGATAAATAATACCGCTATTAGCAGTATATCTAAAAATACTATCCCTTTAAAAAGTTTTATGGTTTCTTTTAAAGTAGCATCCACGTTTTATAAATCTCCATCCTTATCTTTTGTCTTGCTGTCTTTATTTTCATTAGTTTTACTAGAAAATCTAGTAAGTCTGAATAAATTAGCAAATGCACTTGTAACTCCTAGTATTATAAATAAGAACAGTACCCAGGTTCCCATATTAAATTTTTTCATTAAGAAATTCGCTATCCAAACACATCCAATAATAGGAACTATCATAGAAAATCCAATTTGACTCAGTAGAGCCAGATTGCTCAAGGATTTATAAAAATTTTTATCTTCTTTAGGCATAGCCTTACTCCTTTAAGGGTACATATGTAATTATACTATCATATTTTCGAATTTGAAACCGATATAAATTTAACTATCCATAAAATTTTATTTGAATTCATCTACTTCTTTATTACTAATGCCAAATTTAAATAAAATATGGTCAGCAATCCTACTAGATGCTTTTCCATCTCCATATGGATTAACAGCATTTGCAATAGATTCATAGTATGATGAATCTTGAACGAGTCTCATTCCCACTCTGTAAATTTTGTCTGGGTCAACTCCTACAACTTTTACAGTTCCTGCTTCAACAGCTTCTGGCCTTTCAGTCTCTGTCCTTAGTACCATAACAGGCTTACCAAGTGCAGGGCCTTCTTCTTGAATGCCTCCTGAATCAGTCATTATCATATATACCTTGCTCATCAAGTTTGCAAATGGCTCATAATCTAGTGGTTCAATTAAACTAATTCTATCGTTATTTCCCATAAACTCGTGTGCACTATCTCTTACTATAGGATTCATATGCATAGGGAATATCAAATGAACATCAGGGTTATCTAAAACAAGTTCATTACATGCTTTAAATATATTGTTCATTGGCTCGCCCCAGTTTTCTCTTCTATGGCAAGTAAGTAAAATTACTTTTTTCTCATTAAAATCTATTGTATTAAGCATTTCATTTTCGAATTTGTAGTTATCATTTACTACACTTAAAAGCGCATCGATAACAGTGTTTCCAGTTACTAATATGTCTCTTCTGGATACATTTTCTTTAACTAAATTCTCTCTGTTGGCTATAGTTGGAGCAAAATGATAGCTTGCTAGCCTTCCCGTAAGCCTTCTATTCATCTCTTCAGGGTAAGGAGAATAAATGTTATCACTTCTAAGCCCCGCTTCTACATGTCCCACTGGTATTTTTTCATAAAATGCAGCTAGGCTAGCGGCAAAGGTAGTAGTCGTATCCCCATGCACAAGTACTATTTCAGGCTTATAGCTTTTAAATACTTCCTGACAGCCATACATTACTCTACTTGTTATATCTGTGATAGTCTGGCCATGCTGCATTATATTAAGGTCAAAATCTGGAGTGATATCAAAAATATCCAAAACACTGTCTAGCATTTGTCTATGCTGGGCAGTCACTAATACCTTGCACTCGATTTCTTCTCTTTTTTGAAGTTCTTTAACTAGTGGTGCCATTTTAATAGCTTCTGGTCTAGTCCCAAATACTGTCAATACTTTTACTTTCATTTAACTTCCTCCTGTATGTGAGTAAGTATTTTAAGTCTAAATACACCGTAAATTATAAGCAATAAATCTAAGGTCAGCACTACCATTGCTGATTTCATACTAGCTTCAGCTATAAAAATAGCACTTGCTCCTAAAATACAGCTCATTAGATATAAGGCTATAACTGTTTGCTTTTGAGATAATCCTCTGCTAAGCAGTCTATGGTGAAGATGCCCTTTATCCGCTTCCATAATAGGTCTTCCTGCATTTGCTCTTCTTATTATAGCAAAAGTAGTGTCAAAGATTGGTATTCCAAGTGCCAAAATAGGTACTACAACTGCCAAGGTTGCAGCTGACTTAATTGCAGCTTCTATTGAAATAACAGATAAGGCAAAGCCTAGAAATAGCGAGCCTGTATCACCCATAAATATTTTTGCAGGGTTGAAATTAAATGGTAAAAAGCCTATTGCTCCTCCCGCAAGTGCAACAAGAAGAATAGTAGATGTTATGTCGTTTGACATATATGCAATAAAAGAAAGAGTTATGGCTGATATAGCTGAGATTCCAGCTGCAAGTCCATCTAGCCCATCTATTAAATTAACTGTATTTGTAATTCCAACTATCCAAAACACAGTAAGTGGCAGAGCTAAAATTCCTAAATAAAGCATTCCTGTTTCTTTATCAAAGGGATTTGTCAGAAATTCTATTCGAACTCCAAAGACAAATACAATAAGTGCACAGGTTATTTGAATTAAAAGCTTAGTCTTCGCTCCTAATCCTCTTGTATCATCTAGTATTCCCATGATAATCATAATTACTGATGCTAGCAGAAAACCCATCATCTCTCTGCTAGGTGGAATGAGCAAAGTAGATACTATGAAAAATCCCCCAAAGATTGCAATTCCACCAAGTCTTGGTATGGGCTTGCTATGAACTCTTCTGTCATCCTTTGGTACATCTATAGCTCCTATCCTATGCGCTAGCTTAATCACATAGGGAGTTAAAACATATGAAAACAACATTGCTCCTAAAAAAGCAATAATGATTTTCGGCACAAAAGCACCTCCTAATATCCTAAAACACCCGAAAGAGAATCATCTTCATCAATCCAGGTCTGTACCGGGATGACTCTATAGGTTTCTAAAGTCTCCCTTATTATAACTTCTTTTATTCCTGCATTAATTATAACACGTTTGCACATACTACACGAATCTGCATTTTCTACAAGCTCTCCTGTAGCCATATCTTTTCCAACAAGATATAAGGTCGCTCCTATCATATCTCGTCTTTCTGCTGATATTATGGCATTCATTTCAGAATGAACAGATCTGCAAGTTTCATACATCTGTCCTCTTGGAATATTCATAGCTTCTCTATAACAGTATCCAAGGTCTATACAATTTTTTCTGCCTCTTGGTGCTCCCGTATATCCTGTAGAAATTATTTCGTCATTTTTCACTATAATGCTTCCATAATTTCTTCTTCTGCAAGTTCCTCTATTTAAAACTGTCTGAGCTATATCTAAATAATAATTAATTTTATCGCGTCTATCCAAATATCAACAACTCCAATCTGTTATTATTAAGCATAGATATCTGTTGTTATTATTATAACAGAAAAAACAATACAAAATATAGACTTGCAAAAAAATAATTAAATATAATTTACATTATGATTAAATATATTTAGTGTTACTTTGTCCCGAAAATTCTATCTCCTGCATCACCAAGTCCAGGCACTATGTACCCATGGTCGTTTAATTTTTCATCTAGTGCAGCTAAATAAACATCTACATCAGGATGAGCTTCTTGAACCATCTTTACTCCCTCAGGGCATCCAACTAGGCATACTAGTCTTATATTTTTAGCTCCTCTATCTTTAAGTAGCTGTATAGCAGCTTCAGCTGATCCACCAGTAGCAAGCATAGGGTCAACAACTAAAAATTCTCTTTCTTCAACGTCTTGTGGTAGCTTGCAAAAATACTCAACTGGTTTTAGAGTCTCTGGGTCTCTATATAGACCTATATGTCCAACCTTTGCTGCTGGAATAAGCTCTAGAATTCCATCTACCATACCAAGACCTGCACGAAGTATAGGAACTACTGCAAGCTTCTTTCCTGCAAGTACTTTAGCTCTTGTTTTAGTAACTGGTGTTTCTATTTCAATTTCCTCTAAAGGTAGGTCTCTAGTAATTTCATATACCATTAGCATACCTATTTCTTTAACTAGAGCTCTAAACTCTCTTGAACCTGTGTTTTTATCTCTTAGTATACTCAGCTTATGCTGAATCATTGGATGGTCTACTACTACTAATTTTGACATGTGAATCCTCCCTCAATATCCATAATTTTATCTACTCTTCTTTGGTGACGATCTCCTTCAAACTCTGTATTCAAAAATGCATCCACTATCTCAAGTGCAAGTCCAGCTCCTAAAACTCTTTCACCAAGAGCTATCATCTGGCAGTTGTTATGTGCTCTACTCATCTTTGCTGAAAAAGTATCTGAAACATTAGCACATCTTATGCCTTTGACTTTATTGGCAGCAAGGCTTATACCTATACCAGTTCCGCAGCACACTATACCCTTTTCTACTTCGTTATCAATGACAGACTGAGCTACCTTTTTCCCATAGTCAGGATAATCCACAGAATCTGATGAATTTGTTCCATAATCTACAACTTCATATCCATTTTTCTCTAGATGCTCTTTTATAAGCTGCTTTAACTTATAGCCACCATGATCAGCGCCTAATCCAATCTTCATTTTTATAAGCCTCCTATTTTTTTCTTTTTTAGCTCGATGATTTTATCTGCTATTTTTTCAATGCTATCCAGTATTTCATCTCTCACATCTACATAGTCATAGTAAGAGCCTCCATATGGATCTCTCACATCTACTTCTCCATAGCCTGCAAATTCCTTTAGCATCAATATCTGAGTGTCAGTCGTATTTACAATCAGAAAATCCTTATGAGATTTTCCCATTGTAATTAGTATATCTGCTTTGATATTTTCAGGATTAACCCTCTGACTTCTATGAGAGCTGATATCTATTTTTAGTTCCTTCATGACCTCAATAGAATTATAAGATGCGCTGTCTCCATTCATAGCCATAATTCCAAGAGAATATATCCTATACTCAGAAAGATTTTCTCCTTTTTTTTCAAGGACATATTTTAATATAGCTTCAGCCATAGGACTTCTGCAGGTATTACCTGTACATACAAAGGCTACTTTCAGCATAGCTTCCTCCTACAAAATCATATTTCCAGCCGCTTTTATAAGTCTATTCATTACAGCCTCACTTATCTCATCTGAATTTAACGCTTCAAAGTAAACAACTTCTATATTTTGTTCATCCATTAATCTAAGTATCTTGAATAAATTTTTAGCTGCCTCTTGGCTGCTTTTTCCCCAAGAAATGCCATAACCATCATATAAGCTCACTCTGTCTTCAAGGCAAACCACTTTTACCTTGTCACCTATATTTTTATCAAGGCTCAGCTTTTGGTTTATCTTTTGCTTCATTTCATCCAAGCTTCCTGTAACCACAATTACTGTAGCGTTAGGGCTGTAATGCTTGTATTTCATGCCCGGAGATTTAGGGGCCGCATTTTCATCCTTTAAAGATGGATCTAGCTCTATTTCCTTATTGAGAATTTTTTCTATCTCAGTTTTTCCTATTTTTCCAGGTCTTAGTATTACTGGAGTACTAGCTGTCATATCTACTACTGTTGATTCCAATCCAATTTCGCTATCCTCTGAAATGATTATAGCATCCACTCTTTCACAAAGCTCTTCTACTAAATATTTCGAAGAGGTTATAGATGGTCTTCCAGAAATATTGGCAGATGGAGCAGCAATAGGTACACCTGCTAAATCAATTAGCTTTCTCGCTATTGGATTTGATGGCATTCTAATTGCAACAGTCATTAACCCTCCTGTTGTCTCGATCGGAACACTATCTGATTTATCTAAGATTAGCGTAAGTGGTCCTGGCCAAAAATCTTCCATTAGAAGCTTTGAATCTTGGCTGATATTTCCCGCAAGAAAATCCACATCTTCTTTTTTAGAAATGTGTACTATCAGTGGGTTATCAGATGGTCTGCCTTTTGCTTCATAGATTTTCTTTGCTGCTTCAGGGTCCAGTGCATTAGCTCCTAGTCCATATACAGTTTCAGTAGGAAATACTACTGTTTTTCCAGCTTTAAGCAGATTTGCTACCTTATGTAACTGCTCATCTAAAAATTCTTTGTCTTTATCTGTATCTATTAGCAAGCATCTCTTTGCTTTCATTATATCTCGCCTCACACTCAGTGGTGAATCTAGTAACAGTTTATAGCAAAAAAGGTCAGTAACTGACCTTCTTATGGCTACAAATTTTTAATATCCCTATTATTACTCTGCCATTTGCATTTTTTCAGTTTGGTCAGTAGTTATAAGAGCGTCCACCATTTCATCTAAATCTCCATTTAAGAAAGCATCTAGCTTGTATAATGTAACTCCTATTCTATGGTCTGTTATTCTACCTTGAGGATAGTTGTATGTACGTATCCTCTCAGAACGGTCTCCTGTCCCAACCTGGCTTTTTCTTTCTCTAGCTACTTCTTTTTGAGCTTTTTCTAGCTCTATATCGTACAATTTAGCTCTTAGTATTTTAAAAGCTTTTTCTTTGTTTTTTAGCTGTGATTTTTCATCCTGCATAGATATAACAATCCCTGTAGGAACGTGAGTAAGTCTTACTGCTGAGTCTGTAGTATTAACTGACTGTCCACCGTTTCCAGATGATCTAAACACATCAACCCTTACGTCGTTTAGGTTAAGCTCAACCTCTCCTACCTCTTCAACTTCAGGAAGTACGGCAACAGTTGCTGTAGACGTGTGAATTCTTCCAGCCGACTCAGTTTCTGGAACTCTTTGAACACGGTGTACGCCTGACTCAAATTTTAATCTTGAGTATGCTCCCTTACCGATAATCATAAACACAACTTCTTTATATCCGCCTACTCCTGTATCATTCGAAGACATAAGCTCAACCTTCCATCTTTTAGAAGATGCGTACATAGAGTACATTCTAAATAGTACCCCTGCAAATAAAGCGGCTTCATCTCCACCAGCACCTGCACGAATTTCAACTATAACGTTTTTATCGTCGTTAGGGTCCTTTGGCAGAAGAAGAACTCTAAGCTCTTCTGAAACAGCCTCAAGCGATTCCTCTAGCTCTGACAATTCCATCTTAGCTAATTCTCTCATTTCTTCGTCGTTTGAGCTTTCAAGAATTTCTTTCGCTCCCTCAAACTGAGACTTAACGGTTTTATACTCTCTGTATTTCATAACAACTGGTTCTATTTCTGCATGCTCTTTCATGAGCTTTTGCCATAAACTTTGGTTATTTATAACCTCAGGATCAGAAATCTTCTGGTTAAGCTCCTTATACTTTTCCTCAACAAACTCTATTTTATCAAACATCTTTACCACCCTTTATTTTTCTTCATATACAAACACTTTATTTTATCAGATAATCATACCAATTACAACCCTGTCAAACCCTGCCAAATCCTTTGCAATAGTTACGTTTTGATAGCCATTTTCCACAAATATTTTTTTAACTGCCTCTGCTTGATTATAGCCTATTTCAAAAGCGATAAAGCCTTCAGGGCTAATATAATGTTTGGACTGTTCTATTATATCTCTATAAAAATCAAGTCCATCTGCTCCACCATCTAAAGCTAGCTTTGGCTCATGCTGCTTTATATCCTCCTGCAAGCTATCTATTACTTTAGTTTCTATATATGGAGGATTTGATATTATAAAATCAAATTGATTCTCTTTATTAATTTTTTCAAATAAGTTTGAATTCAAAATGCAAAGTCTATCACTTACTTGATGCTTTGATGCATTGGCTTTTGTCAATTCTATGGCTTTATCATTTATATCTACTCCTATCATAATTAAGGTTTCAATTTCTTTGAGTAGTGTAATTGATATAATCCCACTGCCTACTCCTATTTCGAATCCTTTTAGGTTAGATTTATGCTTGTGGTTTTTAAGTTTTTTAAGAGTCTCTTCAATCAAAATTTCAGTATCTTGCCTAGGAATAAGGACTCCTTCACTTACATTGAAGTCCATACCCCAAAATTCTCTTTCTCCTAATATATACTGAAGAGGATAGGAGTTTTTTCTTTTTTCAATCATAGTCTTTATAATTTCTACCTTCGATTCATCTATATCTTCCTCTAGATTGAGCATGATATAAAGTCTATCTTTTTCAATTACTTTTGCTATCATCATTTGGATTTCAAGCGATGGGCTTTCAGTATTTTTAATCATGGATACACCATAATTAATTATATCTTTTATCTTCATAATTTATTTCTCCATTTAATCTATGTGAGACTTGGACTTACTACCTCAGTCTTATCAAGCGTAGCCTTTAGTGCTGCTATAGCAACCTCAATTTGCTTTTCATCCGGCTCTCTAGTTGTTATTTTTTGCATCAATAGTCCAGGAAGAATTAATACTCTTGTAAATGGATTCTGATATTTTCCAGCAATTTTTATTATCTCATAGGCTATTCCTGCAACTACTGGAAAAAATATCAATTTTAGAATGGATCTTGTAAGTACACTTTCGAATGTGAAAAACGAAAACACAAAAGTAGATACCATAAGCACTACAAAAATAAAATTCGTTCCGCATCTAGGATGAAGTCTTGGCATTTTCTTTACATTATCTACTGTAAGCTCCAGTCCTTTTTCATAAGCAAATATAGATTTATGCTCTGCTCCATGATATTGAAATACTCTTTTAATGTCATTCATAAGAGATATGATATATATATAGGCTACAAAAAAGCTTATTTTGATTAAGCCTTCTTTTAAGCTTGAAAACATTGTCGCATCTTCATTAGAGCCTTTTACCAAAAAAGCTGGCAAAACAATAAACAGGCCAATTGCTATTGCAAATGCAAATATTACTGAAATCATAGTTGCAGCTTTTTCTGCTTTATCCTTGAATAGCTTAACCATAATTTTTTCGAATAGATCAACTTCATCAGAATCATCCTCTGCGTAAAATGATGCCGCGTAGTTTATATCCTTTGTTCCTTCTACCATCGACTCTACAAGCACAAACATCCCTCTTAAAAATGGTATTTTTTTAAGTTTGGAATATTTTGAGGGCTTGATGTCCTCTGAAGTTACAAGTATCGAATCGTCTTGCTTCCTAATAGCTATAGATTTTGCCTTTTCACTTTTCATCATAACCCCTTCTATCAGGGCCTGGCCACCTACGTTTTGTTTGCTCATTCAGTTACTCCTTAGTATATTACTCATACTTAATTATTATACCCATTTTAAGCTAAAAGATTTATTTTTTAATTCTGTGGCATTTTCTGCATCTAGCTTCATACGACTCAGTCGCTCCTACTAAGATTATAGGATCATCGTATCTTGCAGGCTCTTTGTTTATTAGCCTTTGGGTTCTAGTAGCTGGAGCTCCGCATTTTACACAAACAGCTTGAAGCTTGTCTACAAATTCAGCTCTGGCTAAAAGCTCTGGCACTGGGCCAAAAGGTTCTGCTTTAAAATCCAAATCTAATCCAGCAGCTATAACTCTTATCCCTTTATCTGCTAATTCTAAAGCAACATCTACAATTCCCTCGTCAAAAAACTGTACTTCGTCTATCCCAACAACTTGGGTTTCACCAGTGATATACTTATGAATTTCCTCTGTGTGATTAATTGCTATTGCTCGTATGCTTATTCCACTATGAGATACTACATCTTCTTTACTGTATCTATTGTCTATGCATGGTTTAAAAACAATAACCTCTTGTTTTGCAATCTTAGCTCTTTTTAAGCGTCTTATGAGTTCTTCACTTTTACCGCTGTACATAGGACCAACTACAGCTTCAATATATCCATGACCACTAGGTCTATACATAATTCGTTCACCGCCTGATATTTTTGTTTATCTTTCTTCTATTATATTACTAAGAAAAAAATTATTGCAGTATTGACTTTTTATATTATAAAAGGACCGAAATTCTTCGGTCCTTTATAATTGCTATCTGTTGAATTTTTTGTTAAATCTTTCGATTCTTCCACCCTTTTCAATGCTTTTAGCTTGACCAGTGTAGAAAGGATGACACTGTGAACAGATTTCAACACGAATTTCTTCGTTAGTTGAACCAGCCATAAATGTATTTCCACATGCACAGTGAACCTGTACTTCTTTATATTCTGGATGAATATTTGCTTTCATGAAACTCACCTCACTCCTACTAATGCGCATAATGCATCTGATTATATGCTCTATCAACCATAACATTGTAACACACTATTATTTTAAATTCAATAATAAAAATCAATTTTTAAATTTAGATTATTGTTTGAATGCTTCCGTAATAGCATCTATAAATGCATCGTTATCTTTTGTATTTTTCATCATCGAAATAATCTGCTCCATAATATCAAACGCTGTTGAGTTACTAAGAGTTCTTCTAAGGTTGTATGCACAAGCAAGCTCTTTTTCATTTAGTAACATTTCTTCTTTTCTCGTTCCAGATTTATATATGTCTATTGCTGGGAAAATTCGTTTTTCTGCTAGCTTTCTATCTAGATGAAGCTCCATGTTGCCTGTACCTTTGAACTCCTCAAAGATTACATCGTCCATACGAGAACCCGTTTCTACTAAAGCAGTTGCTAATATAGTAAGAGAGCCACCGTTTCTAATATTCCTAGCCGCTCCAAAAAACTTCTTAGGGCCATATAAAGCTCCAGGATCAAGTCCTCCTGAAAGAGTTCTTCCAGTTGGAGATATCGTAAGATTGTAAGCTCTTGCAAGTCTTGTGATACTATCAAGAAGAATCACTACGTCTTTTCCATGCTCTACAAGTCTTTTTGCTCTATTTAGAACCATTTCAGCAACTTTTATGTGGTGAGTAGGAAGCTCATCAAATGTAGATGATATTACATCTGCTCCGATTACAGATTCTCTGATATCTGTTACTTCCTCAGGACGTTCATCCACTAGAAGTACTATTAGTTCGACCTCTTTATTATTATGAATTATAGAATTTGCTATAGTTTTAAGTAGAGTTGTTTTACCAGCTTTTGGGGGAGCTACTATTAATCCTCTTTGACCTTTTCCAACAGGACTTATTATATCAATTAATCTTGCAGAAAGCTCTTTAGATTTTTCTAAATAAAATCTCTCATCTGGATAAACAGGAGTGAGCGTGTCAAAAGATTTTCTTCTTGTAGCTGCATCTGGCTTATAACCATTTATAGACTTTACATATAAAATAGCTCGAAATTTTTCTCCATTTTTAGGTGGCCTAGTTATACCTAGAATTTTATCTCCTGTTTTCATATTAAATCTACGAATTTGGGATGGAGATATATAAACGTCATTTTCTGTAGATAGATAATTCGAGCCTCTTAAAAATCCATAGCCATCTGGCAGGATTTCAAGTACTCCCTCTGCAAAATTCACTTCTTGCTCATCTTTGATTTCTTCTGCTAAATTGTCTGGCAAAGATGCTAGCTGCTGTTCTTGACTATCCTTTTTATTAGCAAGCTCTTTTTTATTGTCTGTATCAACACTTTTAATAAATTCATCTTTATTAGGTTGTTCATTATTTTTTTCTAATATCTCAATCAACTCATTTTTCTTTACTGCTTTTGGCAATTTAATATTCTTTTCTTTTGCCAATTCTTTTAACTCAATGAGCTTCATCGAATGCAAATCAACCATTTTGTAGTTCCTCCTAAAGCTTCTATATTAAAATATTTAATTACTATTTGCTTTTGTCTATGGAAATTAATCTTTGGTTTTGAGATACTTCATGAGAAGATTCTATGAAAAGCTAGTATCGAGATGTTTACAAGACTGTATTCACAATAAAATAGTAAAAGTAGCTGACAATAAGCTTGCGCTAATCATCCGCTACTTTATTATTATACCACATAATCCAAATCCTCGCTATTAATAAAACTGCGAGACTAGATTCTGATTTTATTTATTTGCATAGATATAAGGCTTTTTATTTAGTCTGTGAATAGCCTCTACAAATCTTATCGTTCCAGTTTCTGCTCTCATCACTATGGAGTGAGTCTTTGCCATATTTTCGGAGTCAAAAATGACACCTTTAAGTAAATTTCCATCTGATATTCCACTTGCTGCAAAATACACTTCGTCTCCGCATACTAAATCTTCTAATTCAAGAAGCTGCTCAGGATCTACTCCCATCTTCTGGCATCTTTTGTATTCACTTTCTTCTTCTGCAATTAATCTGCCTTGGAAATCTCCTCCTAGACATTTTATTGCCGCTGCTGCCAGAACACCTTCTGGAGCTCCCCCGGAGCCTAGCATTATGTCTATTCCTGTATGTGAAAAGCAAGTATCTATAGCTGCCGCTACATCCCCATCCATAACAAGCTTAATTCTGCATCCCATCTGTCTACAGATTTTCATAAGATTTGAATGTCTCTCTCTATCAAGCATGGTAACTGTAAGTTCTTCAATTGGTTTATCAAGAGCCTTAGCAGTTTCAACTAGGATATCAGGAATAGGCATATCAAGACTTACTCTGCCTTTTACTTTTGGTCCTACTGCTATTTTTTGCATATACATATCTGGAGCATGAAGTAGCTTTCCTTCAGGAGCCATAGCAATTATAGCTATCGCATTATTAAATCCCTTGGCAACAGAAACAGTTCCATCTACAGGATCAACTGCTATATCTACTTTTGGATGTCCTTCGCCTAGACCAACTTTTTCTCCTATATAAAGCATAGGAGCCTCATCCATTTCTCCTTCACCTATTACAACCGTGCCATCTATATCTACAGTCGAAAACATCTTCCTCATAGCTGATACAGCTGCTTCATCTGCTCCATCCTTATCTCCACGACCCAAAAATTTTGCACTTTCGATAGCTGCAGCCTCTGTAACCCTAACTAGGTTCAACGCTAGATTCCTATCCATAATAAAAATCTCCCCTTTTCCAACTAATCATAAATGGCTAGCTTATTGTCAAAATTTAAAAATTATATTTTTCATTATTATAAATAAAATTCCATTTATTTATTTTACTAGATATTTTTGTATTTATCCATAAGGTCAACCATAATGCTATTTTTATCTAATCTATGAATAGCTTCAACAAATCTTATAGTACCTGTTTTCGAGCGCATAACTATAGAGTGAGTCTTGGCTTTATCATTTTTAAGATATACTACTCCTTTTAACAAATCTCCACTTGTTATTCCAGTAGCAGCAAAGAAGACATCTTCTCCCTTTGCTAAATCATCTAGATAAAGTACCTTTGATAGCTTTTCATCTGTAAAGCCCATTTCATGGCATCTTGAAATTTCTTCTTCGCTTAGAGGATTTAACTTTGCCTGCATATCTCCGCCCATGCACTTGACAGCTGCTGCAGTAATAACTCCTTCAGGAGCTCCTCCTATGCCCATAAAAATATCAATACCAGTTTCTTCAAAGCATGTAGCCATAGCACTAGCTACGTCTCCATCACTGAAAAGTTTAATTCTGGCTCCTATTGCTCTAGCCTCATCTATAATGTCCTTGTGTCTATCTCTGTCTTGAACTATTAAAGTAATCTCAGAAATTCTTTTGTTGAGCGCTTTAGATACTCTGGTGATATTGTTGGTAACTGTATCATCAATATCAATGCAGCCTTTAGCTTCTGGACCTACTACTATTTTTTTCATATAAGTGTCAGGCGCTTTTAATAAGCAGCCTTTTTCTGACATCGCTAAAACTGCTATAGCATTAGGAAGTCCCTTTGCAATAAGACTCGTACCCTCTAAAGGATCTACTGCTATATCTGTCTTTCTTCCATTTCCAGTTCCTAGCTTTTCTCCTATATATAGCATAGGTGCTTCGTCTAGTTCTCCCTCGCCTATTACTACCTCTCCATCTATATCTATGCTTTCAAAGGCAAGTCTCATACCTTCTACAGCAGCTCCATCAGCTCCGTTTTTATCTCCTCTGCCCATATATCTAGCAGATGCTAGTGCTGCAGTTTCTGTTACCCTAACAAGTTCAAGCGCAAGATTTCTACTCATCATTTCCTCCAAATATAATAATATGAAATATTAACTTATTTGTATAACACCTTTAACCCAATATACAATTATAAAGTATGTCACAATATCTGTCAAAATCATAATTCTTTATTAAATCTAAAAATCTTATACTATTTCCAACTTATATTTGAAAGAAATTTATCTATTTTATCCCTTTTTAGAGGGACTCTTCCCATATATATAGCCTTTCTAAGAGCCTCATATGCGGGCATTGCTTCGTGCTCTCCAACTAATTTTTTTATTTCCTCAAAGGTAATAATTTTATCCATCTCCTTAAGAGGAAGATATCTTGTTATATAGTTGTTTGCTATATATTCTACATGGACTTTAAAATTACCCATTTCTTCGTCTGGATTAAGCAATTTTCTAGTTGCTACTATATCTGCATATCCAATTAAAAGTACATCTAAGGTTTCATCTTCAGTCTGCGAAAACATATTAAACAATGTATCTCCAGATACATCATTGTTTTTATAAATAACTAGAGGAAACATATGAAGAGCCGAATATCTAGATAAAGTTACCGTATCTTCTTCGCTTAGCCCTAGCCTTTTTCCTATTTCCATAAGCATCTCAGCTCCTACTATCTCATGACCTTGGAACCTCGTTCTTCCTTTGTCATCGTTGAACTTAGCCGCTGGTTTTCCTATGTCGTGGAAAAAAGCTCCAAGCTTTATAAGAGATAGTCTTTTTATATTACTCTTCATGCAATTACTAGTATGTTCTTCATAAGCTGTCCTAAGGTGGTCCTCAAAAAAGCCATTTGCATTTACTACCCCTTCAAGCACCTTTAAGGTATACACTGAATGAGTAAAAGAGTCCACCACGTGATACTTACATTCGCCTACATTTTTCATAGGCTCTATCTCAGGAAAAATATACTGAAGCATTCCTATATGTCTATCCATTAGATTTATATAGTATGAGCTTTCTTTTTGGTCTAGGATTCTAAAAAGCTCTTTGGTGTATTCATAGCCTCTTATCCCTTCTAACCAATGTACATGCTCTTTCATAAAGATTTCAGTATCAGGGTCAATATCTAGCTCATGCTCAGCCATAAGTCTAATCCCTCTAAGATATCCTATAGGATTTTGTCTTAAATTTTCCCCATCGACTATCCTGAGGATTCTATTATTTATATCCTCAAGTCCTCCATGAGGATTTATAAGCTTTTCAGGTTTGAAATCTATAAAATCATCCAAGGTCATAGCTACAGCATCAACTGTATATATTTTTTTTGACAGCTGGCTTATGATTCCCTGTGGGCAAATCTTAGAAAATATAAGAGAAACAAATCTATCGCTAAATATTTCTATACTCCCATCTTCTTTCTCAATCATAGTATAGCCTTCGCATCTATTCATAAATTCTCGGGCTATATCTAGAGCTTCGAAGGATGTTAATATTCTTATTCTCTTTATTTTGTCTGCAATTAAATATTCTCTAATTCCAGAGCCAGCAATATAGAATTTATCATTTCTTTCTTTTTCTATTTCTTTCAATATCTCTATAGGTCTTAATATATTAAGCATAGTTCTCACTCCCTGGAAAAATAATTAGTAAAGTATAATTATTGTTGACATTTTATTCCTGCACTGATAAGATATTCTATGTTTGTTAGATAATTTGTTAATTAAATTCAGGAGGTATAAATTGAAGTCAACTGGCGTAGTAAGAAGAGTCGATGAGTTAGGAAGAGTAGTAATTCCAATTGAAATAAGAAGAATCCATCATATTTCAGAAAAAGATCCACTAGAAATTTTCGTAGAAGGCGACTCTATAATACTAAAAAAATTCGAATCATCATGTATATTCTGCAGCAGCACGGAAGATATTAAAGAGTTCAACGGAAAAAACATCTGTAATGGATGCGCTTCAAAAATTTCAACGCTATAATATCTTTTATACATATCTCAAAGAACCTGATTGATAAAATCAAACAGGTTCTTTTTTACTTTACCGGTAGCTGCGTGATGATACCTACTTAATACCCAAAGCCAAGGCATAGGCATCATTTTTTTTAATCTTATATTCAATAGCTATCTGCTTAGCAACTTCCTTTGTGGATAAATCTTGCAAAAGCAGTTCTTTAATTCTTTTTTCAACAGCTTCTTTATTTATTTCAGGTTCTACTTCTTCTATAGCTCCTTCTAAAATAATAACCATTTCTCCTCTATGCTCTAGCATAGAAAAATCTTCACTCAAGCTTTTAAGGCTTGTTCTTATATACTGCTCGTACTTTTTAGTAAGCTCTCTTGCTATTACTATTTTTCTGTCTCCTAGTATTTCAAAAAGCTCAGAAATAGTTTTTTCTATCCTATGAGGAGCTTCATAAAAAATAAGGGTTTCTTGCCTAGCTTTCAGTGCTTCAATTGTTTCTTTTCTAGTTTTATTATTCCTATCCAAAAATCCAACAAAAGTAAATCTGCTTGTATCTAGTCCAGAGTTTACAAGAGCAGTAATAAATGCAGAAGGTCCTGGAAGAGTTACAACCTCTACCTCACTTTCAATGCACTGCTTGATGAGTTTTTCTCCAGGGTCAGATATCCCTGGCATTCCTGCATCTGATACAAGAGCAATGTCATGACCTGATGTAATTAGTTCTATAAGCTCCTTTGATTTAAATGCTTCGTTGTGCTCATGAAGGCTAATCAAAGGTTTTTTTATATTTAGATGGTTCAAAAGCTTGATAGTATGCCTAGTGTCTTCTGCTGCTATATAGTCTACTTCTTCAAGCGTCCTTATAGTTCTTAGAGTGATATCTTCAAGATTTCCAATAGGAGTAGGACATACATATAATTTAGCCAAGGTCTTCACCTAATTCCTTAATAGAATATGTTCTTATTATTTCCTCATCATAGCTGCCATCCTCTTTGTGTACATAAAGAGGGTCTAGTATTTTAAGCTCAGGCTTTGCAGCTCTTACAAACTTTATCAGCACTAGATTCGGAGCCTTTGATGGCTTTGGATGTACAAATTTCATCAATTTCGGCTCTAGCTTATGAGCCCTTGCACTGACAAAGATATCGCAGAGCCTGATAGGTCTATGAACCATAAAAAAGCTTCCATTGTCCTTTAAAAGCTTCGATGCTGTCTTCATTATATCATCTAAATTACAGTGAATTTCATGCCTTGATATTTTTTTCTTTTCATTTTCATTAGTCAGCCCATTGGCATGCATATATGGGGGATTGGATGTTATAAAGTCAAGAGAATGAGGCTTGATATAAGAAAGTGCATCCTTTAAATTTATATTTAAAATCTCTACTCTATCCTCTAATTTATTGAGCATAATAGACCTATTGGCCATCTGAGCAACTTCCTTTTGAATCTCTATTGCATATATATGGTCAACCTTGCTTTTTCCAGCTACCAATATAGGAATAATTCCAGTGCCTGTTCCAAAGTCCGCTCCTACATATCCTTTTTTTACTGTTACAAAATTTGACAGCAAAACAGCATCTATCCCAAAGCAAAAGCCATCCTTTTGCTGTATGATTTTAAGGTCATGTATCTGCAGGTCGTCAATTCTTTCATTTTCATTTAATAACTCAGGCATTTTAATCTCCTTTTATATTTTCCGTTTATTTTCATTAGAAAAGGAGCATAAGCTCCTTTTTTTAGTCTTCTAGTTTCTTAAGTTCTTTTTCAACCTCATGGACATTAGAATCCTGAGTTTTCTTAGGCTTCTTTAATATTTGAACCTCGTGAGCTTTGAACTTTCTTATATCTACAGTGTCCTTATTGTCCATAAGAACTTTTACTTCCTCTGCAAGCACTTGAGAATCAAGAACCTTTCCAACTCCATCTGGAGTCTTGATAATGCTTCCAACCTCAGGCATGTATTCTAGAATACCTTCATAGGTTTCATGCTCGTATTTCAAGCAGCAAAATAGTCTGCCACAAATACCTGAAATCTTCGTAGGGTTAAGAGAAAGGCTCTGATCCTTTGCCATCTTTATAGAAACAGGCTGAAACTCTCCTAGCCAAGTAGAACAGCACAGTGGTCTTCCACAGCAGCCTAATCCACCTAGTGACTTAGCTTCATCTCTGACACCTATTTGTCTAAGCTCAATTCTAGTTCTAAAAATCGCAGCAAGGTCTTTTACAAGCTCTCTAAAATCTATTCTGCCTTCAGCTGTAAAATAAAATATCAGCTTATTTCTATCAAAAGTATACTCAGTATCTATGAGATTCATATCAAGCTGGTGTACTATTATCTTTTCTTCACAAATCTTAAAAGCTTCCTCTGCAAGAGTTTTATTTTCTAGGTTTCTTTGGATATCCTCTTCATTGGCAAGCCTAATAATAGGCTTAAGAGGCGCAATAATATCTGATTCCTCTACCTCTTTACCAGGTACTACTGCAATACCGTACTCCATTCCCCTAGCTGTTTCAACTATTACCTTTTCGTCTTGACTTATTTCTATATCAACTGGGTCAAAATAGTATATTTTCCCAGCTTTTTTAAATCTAACTCCTACAACTTTTATCACTTTATAACCTCCATTATATTAAAAAGCATCGCCTCACACGTCAAATTGTAATTACATCTACTAGATAGTTTTTTTCTAGTGTCTTCTATTATATCAATAATTGTCAGAAGCTGAAAGTGGGTAAAAGAAGAAGCTAGTGTATCCACAAGTTCATTTTCTGCTATGCAATATGACAAATAATCGCTGCGTTCTTTAGTAATTAATATATCTCTCGTATAATCCATGAATGCATCTATGACTACATCAATATCATCTTTTTGATTTTTTAAGTCTTCCATATATTGAATTATACCTATTTCATTCTTTTCAATAAGATTCTCAAAAAAACTCTCAATTTGTTCCTTTAATGCTTTATCAATATCTAAAGAAGTGTCCTCTGAAGGAAAATAGTACGATATACATCTAGATCTAACCGTATCTAGTAACCCTCTTGCATTTTCACATATAAGTATAAAAAGTACATCTGAAGGAGGCTCTTCCAAGGTTTTTAGAAAAGCATTTTGCATTACTGGAGTCATCTTCATAGCATCTTCAAATATATAGATTTTTTTTGCTTTAAAAGGCTTTATGTAACAATCTCTATTTATAAACCTAATGGTTTCTATATTCATTTTTTCGTTTGTTACTACAAAATAATCACTACAGTTTTCTAGATGCTCAGTATCTAGTATCCTCTTGCTAAGTTCTGTTGCCATTACCTCTTTTTTTGAATCCTTTGACCCTTCAAAAATAAATGCATGAGATAAGGTTTGATTAGATGCCGCATAAAAAAGATTATCTTGTATTTCTTTATATAACTTATCTCTTTCCAATTTAATCTCCATCCTCACTCGATTTAAGGCTCTTAAGAATCAAGCTGTATATTTCCTCGTGAATATCTTTAATTTGGCGTAGCTTATCATCGCTTGTACAGTCAATATTTTCCCAGCCATATTTTTTTGCCACATAAAGAGCATTTTCATAAGATTTTTCTAGATAATCCTTATTTGCTTCATGAATATCCTTTTTGACATTTCCTGTAATTTTATTTTTTCTATTTTTCATCAGCTTAAATGAAAATTCTACAGGCATATTTAGAAAAAATACCTTTGTAGGTCTTGGAAGTCCATAAAAGTCGAACTCGTACTCATCAAGCCACTGCAAGAACTTATCTTTGTCATTATAGTCATCATATTTTGCCGCTTGATGGACCATATTAGAGGTAGTATATCTATCTGCAATTATTATTCCACCATTATTATAAAATTCTTCCCATGAAGTTTTAAAGGAAGCATATCTATCTACAGCATAAAAAGTAGAAGTTATATAGGGATTCACATCCTCTGGCTTTGAGCCAAAATCTCCTCTTAAATACATCTTCACTAAAGCCGAGGACTCACTTTTATAATTTGGAAATTCTATTTTTCTTACATTATATCCATCCATCTTCAGTTTATTATATAAAAGCTCAGTCTGCGTAGCCTTGCCACTAGCATCAGAACCTGATTCAACCACAAATAATCTGCCCATATTTCCTCCTAAGTAATGCCTTCATACTTACTTTTTATATTATAAAGGATAATCTAGGTTTTTTCTATGTAATTGTATTCACAATAAAAAACTGGCTTTTTCTTTACTATTAATACAGTTAAGAAAAAACCAGCTCTTTTGCTTTAGTTATTGTGTTTAGTTTTTTGAATCAAGGTTCCTAGATTACTTGGCTTATTTGTATTGCATATCCTAAGTGGTATAGAGGCAGTAGCTACTGGATTTACTGCATCTGGGTGATATACCTTTGCCCCGTTTCTACTCATTTCAAGAAGCTGTTCATAGCTCATCTCTGAGATAGTAACTGCATTTTCGTTTATTCTTGGATCATCAGTCATAACTCCATCTACATCAGTCCAGTTTTCATATAAATCAGCAGACATTCCTCTTGCAATGATAGAGCCTGTAATATCAGAGCCTCCTCTTTCAAAGGTTTTAATATTTCCATTAAAATCCTTTCCATAAAAACCTGGAATTACTACAAATTCTTCTTTATTAAGCTTTTTTTGAATTTCTAAATAGGTCTTTGCTTCATCTACTAAACCAGTTTCATCAAAGAAAATAAGCTCAGATGCATCTATAAATCTATACCCTAGGTGAGCTGCTAGTACCTGAGCATTTAGATACTCTCCTCTGCTTATAATAAAATCCCTATGAATAGAATCCTCAATATCTTCTACAGTTTTGCTAATAAGGCTAAATACATGACTTGGAAGCTTAAGATTTTCTGATATCTCCTTGAATCTTTCATAGACCTGTCCTAAAGCTTTTTTTCTTTGTTTTTCTATTTCTAGCTGCTTTATTTTTAACTCATAACAGCTTTCAAGCAAATCAGTGACCTTGATATCCTCATCATGTCTTTTACCTGGAGCTGACACTACTATGTGAGTTCTATTTTTGTCTGACAGTATGATGTCCTTCGTCTTTGCAAACTGAGCCGAATCAGATAGTGAGCTTCCACCGAATTTTGCAACCACCTTTTGCTCTATTTTTTCTATCTGATATGGTGTCTGCTGATAGACAAAATAATTAATCCAGTTTGAAAAAATTAAGCTAGCACTTGATTTCCATCTTACAAGAATGCGATTTGAAGGGTCGTCATTTTTAAAATAATTTCTAGGTATACTTGGATTTATCCCTTTACTTAAGTCTCTTATATACTCGTTGTAAAGTGTATCGGTATCATATTCTCCATGTCCTGATATAAAAACAAATCTTTCATCTACACTAGAAGATATGCATACACCAGCCTCATCTGAACGTGCTAGGATTTTTAAATCTGGAACCTTTCTAAGCTCAGCTTCTTCGTTTTCAGTATTTCTCGACTGAGGATAGAAAAAATTATCATCTAGACCTCTAGTTAGCTTTGAATCCTCAGCTAGTTCATATTCAAATACTCCGCTTAGCTTTGAACCTAGATTCCTTTTTTGTACACCGTAGTAATAATATAAAGCCGCCTGAGATGCCCAGCATATGAATAAGCTCGAGTAAACATGTGTACGGGCAAACTCGAATAGCTCCTTTAATTCATCCCAGTAATCAATCTCTTCAAACTCCAAATGCTCAACTGGAGCTCCTGTTATGATAAGTCCATCGTATTTATTATTTTTAATTTCGTTTAAGGTTTTATAGTTTTTAGTAAGGTACTCCATATCGGTGTATTTACTTTTTCTGCTTTTTGTTCTTATTAAATCAAGCTCTATCTGAAGAGGCGTATTAGAAAGCGCCTTCATCAGATGGATTTCTGTTTCTTTTTTGTTAGGCATTAAATTGACTATACCTATTTTCAGAGGTCTTATATCCTGAGTCGTTGCTCTTAGCTCTGGAATCTGAAAAATATCCTTGTCGTAAAACTCCTTTAGTAGGTCCGTATTAGTAGAATTTATTATAGGCAAGACTATTCCCCCTTACGCCTGAGCTTTTAGTGCTTGGTATAAATCATCGCAGATATCCTTTGGATTTTCGATTCCTACAGATAGCCTAATCATCTCAGGAGCAATCCCAGCTTTAATCTGCTGCTCTTCACTTAGCTGTCTATGAGTCATGCTAGCTGGATGAAGCACATGAGTTCTTAAATCTCCTACATGAACTACAAGACTTGCTAGCTTGACAGAATTAATAAATAGCTTGGCTTTATCTACTCCGCCTTTCACTCCAAATGATATAACTCCAGAAGCGCCTTTAGGAAGATATTTTTCAGCAAGCTTGTAGTCTTTTGAATCTTCTAGCTTCGGATAGTTCACCCATGCAACCTCATCTAGGCTTTGAAGAAACTTCGCAACCTCTAGAGCATTGTCACTGTGTCTTTGCATTCTAAGAGCCAAGGTTTCTGTTCCTAAATTAATTAAAAATGCATTATTGGGACTCATCGTAGAGCCTAAATCTCTAAGAAGCGATGCTCTTGCCTTTACGATGAAGGCTTGGTTTCCAAAAGTCTCTGTATAGCTAAGCCCATGATATGCTAGGTCTGGCTGAGTAAGGCAATCAAAGTTCCCATTGTTCCAATCAAAATTACCACTATCTACTATCACGCCACCTAGACTAGTTGCATGACCGTCTAAATACTTCGTAGCGGAATGAGTAACTATATCAGCTCCATGCTCTATCGGTCTGCATAAATAAGGTGTAGCAAAGGTATTGTCCACAACAAATGCCAATTTATTATCATGTGCGGCTTTTGCAAAAGCCTCTATATCAAGTACCTCTACACCAGGATTTCCTAACGTTTCTGCAAATAGCAGCTTTGTTTTAGAATTTACATGTTTTGCAATCTCTTTAGGCTCTATTGTGCATGGAAGTATAGTTGCCTCAATTCCCATACGCTTTAAAGTAGAAGTAAACAACGTATGGGTTCCACCGTATAGATTTGAAAGGCAGATAAAATTATCTCCTGCGCTACACAAAGTAAAAATAGCAAAGAAATTTGCTGATTGCCCTGAAGCAACCCCAAGAGCCCCTACTCCGCCTTCTAAAACAGTCAGCTTTTTTTCCAAAACCTCTACAGTTGGATTACTGATTCTGGAATACATATGACCTACTGCTGATAAATCAAATAAAGCTGCAACCTGATCTGCATCATCGTACTTGTAAGTAGTTGACTGCACTATAGGAGCTACTCTTGGCTCTCCACTTTTTGGTTCATAGCCTGCCTGTACACACTGAGTTTCTACACTGTAATTCTTCATTAATATCCTCTCCTTTTCATATTGAGAGTCTGAGAAATTAAAAAAGCCGCACAAAGTGCGGCTTTATGATTTTAAATAAATAAAATCAACAAATCTAAATACAAAAATAGACTTGTAGGCTACACTTATCTCTCAGACTATTGTCTGCTGGAATTAGCACTCGGTTTTATATAAAACCCTTGCCTGGTTTCGTAGGGCCAGTCCCTCCACCAATCTTGATAAGCAACTTTTATTAAGTTTGATTTTTATAATACACTGTTCTAGGATAAATTGCAAGTATTTTTTTAAATTATTAAATCGTTAGCTTCAGTCACTTTTTTCTAAGGGCGTAAATTCAATTTTTCTAATTTTTCTCTTATTTTAGACTCACAATTAATATCTGTTAATACAACCAAATAATCTCCCACCATAATTTTAGTATCTCCTTTTGGAATAAGTTCTACTTCTCCTCTTTTTATAGCGACGAGAAGAGATTTTCCTGGCCAATGTAAATCTTTTACCAAAGAATTTTCAAAAACAGAGTCATGCTGAACTATTATTTCTACAAGAATTTTATTAATATGTTCTTTCTCATCTTCTGGATGTTCTTGAACTATTAAATTATCAAGTAATTTATCATATACTGGAGGACTATTTAAAAGCTCTGCCACTATGTATGCTGTAATTGAAACAACTGTGAGTGAAAGCAAATGGTTGAAAGAACCTGTCATTTCCATTATTAAAACTATACCAGTTATAGGTGCTCTTACAATAGCCGTAAAATATCCAGCCATAGCAAGGATAATAAAATTATTAAAAAGACTCTCATCAAAAATTCCATTTCCTATCATTACATGTCCAAAGATACTTCCAATAGTTGCACCTAAAATAAGTAAAGGAAAAAATATACCACCAGGAGCTCCTGATGCAAAACTTAACATCGAAAAAATAAATTTAACTATTAAGATTAAAACAAGAAAACTAATACCATTTTTAAGATTTAGATATTCTATAATCTTATGGCCTCCTCCTGTTGCAAGTGGAAAAACTAAACCTAGAAATCCTGCTAGAATAAAAGGAATTATTATTTTTGTTCTTATATTAAGAAAAGTTAATTTTTTATAAAATTTTTGAGTTTTAAATAAAGTATAATTATAGATAGCTCCAGAAATCCCCAAAACAATTCCTAAAAATATAAGCATTAAGTATCCATTAAGTGGTACTGTTTGGCTTACTGGAAAATTAAAAACTGGATTCATACCAAAAACTTTTTTCGAAATAAAGTCTGCAGTTACTGCAGCAGAAATAGTCGATAGTAAAATGATTGGAGAAAAATACTTAAAAATTTCTTCTAAGGCAAAAATCACACCTGCCATAGGTGCATTAAATGCTGCTGCTAATCCCGCACTCGCTCCACTAGCCATAAGTATTCTTTTTTCTAGTCTACCTTTTCCAATTTTATTTCCAACCCCTTCAGCTATACATGCTCCTAACTGAATAGAAGGACCTTCTCTACCTAAAGATAAACCTGCTACTATAGCAATAGCACCTCCTACAAACTTTGATATTAGTGTGTGCATCCAAGACTTACGTGATTTAAAATATCCTTTTAGAATTCCTTCTAACTGAGGTATTCCACTTCCTGAAATCATTTTATTTTTATCAACTAAATACCCTACAAAATATCCCATTCCAATTAAGAATAAAAAAGTAATAGGGAGAAACATGAAATTTTGATTCAAAAAAGTATATGTAAAATTAGAGATTGTTTCTGCATTTGTTAGTGTGATTCTGTAAAGAACTGAAACTCCTCCTGCCGCTAAGCCAACCACTATACTTTTAAATAAAATAAACATTTTTTCATTATTATGACTTACCAAAATAGTATAATTATTTTTCAACATCATTCCTCCATTTCACGAAAAACTTGTAACCTTCTTTATTCTATACCTAGGAAACAATTATTTCAAATTCTAAATTGCTATTAATAAAATAACTAATCAATACATATAAATGTTATAATGATGTCTACTTAGGGTAAATTAAACTTAAAACAGAAATCTATCAAAACGGGGTGGTAATCAGTGAAAAGCATAGGTTCAAAAATTTTAATGGTCGCACTACTAAATATTCTACTTGCGGGATTATTAATTGGTAGTGTCAGTATTTATACCTTTTCTACCAATAGCAAGGCTCAAATAGCTCAGAAAGAAAAATTACTTCTAGAGGATTATGATTTGATGATTAAATCCGCAACTGAGTCACTAATAACTTCGCTTAAACCTATTGAAAATGCAATCGAATCTGGAGAGCTAGATAAAGAAACTGGAACTGTGCTAGCTGCTGATATTGTTAGAAATGCAAAGTATGGAGATGGTGGATATTTCTGGGCTGACACTATTGACGGAACAAATGTTGTTCTTCTTGGAAACAAGGATGTTGAGGGAACTAGTAGACTTGGGCTTACTGATGACAATGGAGTTAAAATAGTCGAAGAATTTATAAGAATGGCAAAAGCCGATGGACAAGGATTTTTAAATT
The DNA here is from genome assembly GCF_000196455.1 of Acetoanaerobium sticklandii. NCBI lineage: Bacteria > Bacillati > Bacillota > Clostridia > Peptostreptococcales > Filifactoraceae > Acetoanaerobium > Acetoanaerobium sticklandii. The sequence goes on from NC_014614.1 coordinate 2,281,352, forward strand.
ATGATTTTCCTAAATCTGGTGAAACTATCCCCCTTCCTAAGAGAGGGTATATTCAGTTAGAGCCATATTTCAACTGGATTATAGGAACAGGAAATTATATCGATGATATCAATGAGGTTGTCAAAGCAGAAGAAGTTGCTGCTGCAGCTATGCTTAGAAGAAATATCATGATTATCATCTCAGTTACTATAGCTATTGCTATCTTAGCAGCTATTATAAGCGCTATCATAAGCAAATCTATAACTAAGCCTATTCACAGAATAACTGAACTAGTTAATCGTATCGCCATGCTAGACATCAAAGAAACTTCTGAGTTTGATGATATAGTAAACTACAAGGATGAAACTGGGATAATAGGAAAAGCTGTATTTGATTTAAGACAAAATCTAAGAGATATAGTAAATACCCTAAGCGAAGATTCCAAAGTTCTCTCTCAGACAGCGGCAGCGATGAGCGACGGAGCCAACGCAGGATATAGCTCTGTAAATGGAGTAAATGAAGCTGTTACAGAATTTGCAAAAGGTGCTCAAAGTCAAGCTAACGAAGCTCAAATAAGTGTTGAGATGCTAAGCAAGCTAGCTGAGCAAATAAAATATGCAGATAACAACGCTAGCGAGCTTCAAGCCTTTACAACTAATGTGACTGAGAAAAACCAAGATGGACTAAAATCCGTGGAAAATCTAAACGTAGAATTTGAAAAAACTCTCACAATCACTACTTCACTTGGAAATAATGTAAACACTCTAGCTGATAAATCTACTCTAATCGAAGACATAGTAGGTGTAATCCAAAACATAGCAGACCAAACAAACCTACTTGCACTAAACGCCGCTATAGAAGCTGCTAGAGCTGGAGAAAGCGGAAGAGGATTTGCAGTTGTTGCTGATGAAATACGAAAGCTAGCTGAACAAACTTCAAAATCTACAGATCAAATAAAAAATATAATCGATGAAATACAAGGGGAAATCTCCTTAATAAAAAACAACATGTCAGAAACTCAAACAGCAGTAGAAGGTGCTACTGGAGAAATGGGCAGAGTACTGAATTCATTTGATGAAATAGAAGAATCACTTTCTAATACCGTAAAACAACTAGATGAGCTAACTATCAATATCAGCTCAATAAACGATAATAAAGAAGGTGTTCTAAGTGCTATAGAAGGTATTTCTGCAATCACAGAAGAAAATGCTGCTTCTGCTGAAGAAATAGCTGCTACTACTGAAACTCAGCTAGACCTAATGGAAAACATTACAAAGAGCTCCAGACATCTATCAGAAGTAGCTTCAAAGCTAGATTCTATAATAAAAAAATTCTCATTATAAAGCTTTGATTTAAAAAAACCATATTAAGGCGGTCATAAAGGCCATCTTAATATGGTTTTTGCATTATATCAAAGCTAACAAAATCATATCCTGTGATTTCTAAAGAGTATGTATCCATTCCTTTTTTATCTGCCATAGAGCCGCTTGAATATTAATAGCCTCATCATTTCTTCCTTGCTTTATATTTTCATGATGCTTAAACAATCTTTTCCAGCTTTCTTGTACTTCTCTTTTTAACTGAGGATAAAAATTGGTGAGAATAACATCACTTTCATTTTTTACTCCATAGGCTTCTAGCATCTTTTTAAACTTAGCTTCATCCTGAGCAGTTTCCCCTATATACGAAAGCCTAAGTATCTTGTACCAATCCTGCATATCAAAATATATAGCTTCATCCAAAGGAACATTGAGCTTTAATATAGTGCTGTCTGCATGGCTCTCTACATTATTTATATCTGCAAACGCCCAGTAAGGATACTCAGCTTCTGGTGGACCTTTCACATAATTTTGAGCTTCATTCACAAACCAGCTGTATGCCGCTACAAAAATAGGTGCAACCTCTTCATATTTCCTTACTACAAATTCTTTTTTATTAAAGCAAACTCCATCTTTATCTAGCTTGTCTACTACTAGATTTGTCTGCGAAGAATAAAGTAAAACAGAATTATTTTCGATTTTCATAGCAGTTCTCCTTGTTTTAAAATTAAAGCTTATATTCCGCTATTTCTATCCACCCTAAACTATCCTTTTCATTTTTATTTATGATAGTTCTTTCAAGCTTATACTCATGCTTATTTAAAATTATCTCTAGGTAGCAGAGAAATATCCCCATATCAAGCGAATTGTAATAAGGCAACTTCACAAATGGAATAAAGGATTTTACTTTTGTATTTCTATAAATCTTAATTTTATTATCATCAAATGAAGCTCTCCAAGGCTGAGAGTTACAGGCGCTAGGTGCATATCTTACTAGGTTTAGTATTTCTTTATCAAAATCCCCACTAAATAATTCCGCTTCAGATTTTCTTTTGCAGTTTGAAAAATCTGTTCTAAAATCTGTTTCTTTGCTTTTTCCAAATACAAGCATAATCACATAGTCAAGACCACTTCCAAAATCAGACTTTGGTTTCGCCATTCCATACCAACAGACTCCTATGTTTATAGATGCCATAAATAAATCCATCTGTTCTAACACATAGCCTGCGTTTAATAGATAATTATCCTTATTCTCGCTATAAAAAAGCAGAGCATATTCACCATATTTAGCTGTTGTTTCTGATTTTTTTACTATTTCAAATTTAATTTTAATCTCTGGAATAAGTGGAATTACTTTTTCAAACTGGCTTTTTATTAGCTCTAGCTCCTCATCAGATACACTAAGGCTAGAATCAAATTTTCTTATAGATTTTCTTTTGTAAATCATATTATATAACTCGTTCATTATTTCTCCTCCTAAAATCATACTATTATCTATCTCTACTTAGGAAATTCATCAAATATAGATTCAACTACAATTCCTGTAGCTTCATTAAATAATATACCTTCATAATGTGGCCAATTTACTTTACCAATTTGATTTTTAGCCCTAAAGTAGGCTTCTTCTTTTACTATTCCTATATTGCTTTTAGGCTCATTTTTTAGCTCTTCTAAAAATATTACATCCTCAGTATAATTAGGAATTTCATCTTTTGTATGGATATATCCATCTAAATTATTTTCTACTATCTCTTTTTTTAGCTTTTGAATCATGTCATTGTAAATTCTATGATATGAGTTTTGAGATTCCATAAGCTGTTTGTACCATTTTATATTATTTCTGCTCATTTTTTTCAAAGATGAAGAAAATTCTGATCCATCTAAAGGATATATAACCAAAGGATTTACAAGCTTTTTATCATCTATTTCATACTGTATTTCAACTGGAAACATCGCTCCGCTAGATGAAATAAACCTACCCTCTTCAGGTATGAAACCCATCTGATAGATATTAGCAAGTACGATTTGTTTTGTCTCGTCTTCAAATGAAGCCACTATTTCTGCCTTTGTAATTTGAATTTCATTTTCTTCTCTTGGCTCTTGCTTCATAGTTTCTTCAACTAAATTTATTAAATCATCTCCATATGTTAATTCAGTTTCATTAACAGTTTGATTTATACAACATCCAGTAAGTATACTTATACTGATGAATAATAGATATACAATTAATATTCTATTTCTTATCATATATTTATTATGCTTTCTTTTGTAAATCATATTTAATCAACCCGTTTTCTTCAAAAATCAATTTTTTTATAAACAATCCTTCCATGATTTTGTCAATATCTTTATCGTTTATTTTTGGTAACATAGATTTTATATATCCTTTTAGACTTGTTTTCTTTTTTGGTCTTTTATTACTTGCAACTTTAGATAAATTGTCTTTTATTCTATTAATTCCAGCCTCATCAAATTTTATCTCACTATCTTTTCTAAGCTCTTGAAAACTAACTATTCTTCTTATTTTAATGCCATCATTTTTTAAATATGTTATTAATGGATCATATCCAGTGTCTTTAGAGTAAATCACAAAATGTTTATTTTTGTCTTTTGTAACATCTCTTCCTAAGAAAAAACTAATATAAAAATCAAGTGCATTTCTTCCTTTTCCATTTACTCTAATCCATTCTACTAAATTCCCCATAGGTTGTAATTTTTGAACCAAATCAATTGGAATTTTTATTTGTTCATTTCCAATTAAAATAATCACTTTTGATGTATTTTTAATAAATTCGACTTTAATATCTTGAACATTCTCATAGTCTACATAAATATATTCATCAATCATGTTTATCTCCTTTAGTTTTTATCTTTAGTATAAACTTATTTATAATATATTCATATATTTTATATGTAATAAATTAAAAACCAAACCCTATTATTAAATTAAGGATTTGGTTTGGTTTGGTTTTGTTTTGTTTAGTTATTACTCAACATCCAGTTCAGGTGGTATATCAAGTTCATCAGAAACATATTTTCCATTTTTTTTACGCTGTCTCACGCATTCTGTAAGCAGGTATTCTATTTGCCCATTTACTGATCTAAAATCATCTTCAGCCCAAGAGGCAATCGCATCATAAAGCTTGGCCGATAATCGCAAAGGAATTTGTTTTTTGCGATTTTCACTCATATCACATCATCTCACTTTTCGAAGTTACTAATATAAACTTCCTGAATTAACAATAGGTTGTGCATCATGGTTTCCGCATAATACTACAAGTAGATTTGAGACCATAGCTGCTTTTCGCTCTTCATCTAGCTCTACTACTTTGTTTTCATTAAGTTTATCTAATGCCATTTCTACCATTCCTACAGCCCCATCTACTATCATTTTTCTAGCATCTATGATAGCTGAAGCTTGTTGCCTTTGTAGCATTACTGCTGCGATTTCAGGTGCATATGCTAGGTAAGTGATACGAGCTTCTAATATATCTAGTCCTGCTTCTGCTACTTTTGATTGAATTTCTTCTTTTATTTTTAAAGCTACTAGTTCGCTTGAACCTCTAAGGCTCCCGTCATCAGCTACTCCATCTCCTGTTGTGTCTATATTATTGGCTACATCATATGGATAGGTACGAACTATATTTCTAAGTGCTGAGTCGCATTGAAGAGAAAGATATTCTTTGAAGTTATCTACTGCAAATACAGCTTTTGCAGTATCTACTACCTTCCATGTCACAGCTATTCCTATTTCAATAGGATTCCCCAAGCAGTCATTTATTTTCTGCTTGTTATTGCTAAGTGTCATGATTTTAAGTGATATCCTTTTATTGTTAGCCTCTACGTTTGCATGTCCCCCGATGCTTCCGATGGTTATCCCTGTGTTATTTGTTGCATCAACATCTCCACTTTGTTTAAGCTTTGTCTTAGAAGCTGGATTCACACTAGAGCAAAATGGATTTACGTAGTAAAAGCCTTCCTCTTTTAATGTTCCTATATACTTACCAAAAAGTGTAAGAACTAAAGCTTCTTGAGGTTTCAATATTTTTAATCCAAGTAAAGATATCCAGCCTATACTTAGCCACAAAATACACACTACCATCAGTAGTACTGTGCTACTACTTGCAAATATTACCAATCCCCCGATAGCTAATAGGTAAGATAGAATAATTAATATTAAAGCAAGCATACCATTTTTCTTTTGATTCAAAATTTTCTCTTGCATGACAAATCCCCCATTCCAAAATCAAAATCGTAAAAAATAAAATAAACAAAGGCTATATCAAAAGAAAATCATATAGCCTTTAAGAATTTCATAGTCTAAATCTATTTAATCTATAAAAACTTACCTGACTAAAAAATTCTATTTGATATCATTATGATATCAAATAGAATAAAAATGTCAAGTCTTTACATTACTAATTTGGATTTTGAATTATTATGAGAAATAAGTATTATGTAATTATTAGCTTATATCTTCTGAATCTATGGTTTTAATACCTTGAGCTATAAGTGCTTTTGCAAATATTCCCTGTCCTTTAATCAAATTTCCACTAAAGCTTCCATCATAGATTTGCTTTACTCCGCAGGTAGGACTTCTAGATTGTAATATAGCTAAATCCACTTCCTTTGCTTCTATCATTTCCATCGCTAATCTCACACCTTCATGAAATTTATCATCTAGATTAATGCCATCTTTAGTCATAATTATTCCATTTACTAGCTCTACAGGTGGTCTAGGACATCCAAGTCCAGACAGCATTTCAGGACATATATCAATTGCTTCATGTCCCTTTACATAATTTACCACTGCTTCACTTAAATTATTTCCTCCATTGTATTTACAGTTTTCACCAAGAAGACAGGCACTTACTAATATGTTCATTTTCTCTACCTCCATACAACAAATCCCCAAACCATAATGGCTTAGTAACTTTTGAACTAGTCATAAATATTTTTTCTGTGCCCTATATCTATTACTATAATAATTATCTTGTCATCATCAATTTCACATATTACTCTATAATCTGCAATACGATATCTCCAAAATCCTTTTAAATTAGCAGACAGAGCCTTTCCTTTTGCTCTAGGTTCTTCTAAAGTTTCAAGATTTCTAAGATATCGTACAATTAGTTTTTGAACAGACTTATCTAATTTTTTTAACTGCTTTAAGCTATCTTCTGAATAAATTAATTTATAACTCATATACCAAGTTCCTTTTCTACTTCATCAGCAGAATAAAAACTCATTTTTTCTTTTTTATCCAAATAGTCCTTTACTAGCTTTAAATCATATTCATCTTCTATTTTTTCTAGTGCTGCTTGTCTCAAAAACTCTGATACACTTTGCTTTTTCATGGCTGCATATTTTTTTATTAAATTCTCATCTTCTGAACTACATCTTATTGAAAGCATAAATTATCACTCCTTTTATTTACATTGTAATACAATGTATTACAAAAAACAAGTAGAGTAAAAATTTATTAGGTATAATAATCTCTAAAATCAAACAAATCCCCAAGCCATAATGACTTGGGGATTTTGATATAAATATAAATGAAATTATCTTTTTGAGAACTGTGGCGCTCTTCTAGCTGCTTTAAGACCGTATTTCTTTCTTTCTTTCATTCTAGAGTCTCTTGTTAAGAATCCAGCTGATTTAAGAGTTGGTCTAAGTTCAGCATCTACTTTAAGTAGTGCTCTTGAGATACCGTGACGAATTGCTCCAGCTTGACCTGTAAATCCTCCGCCTTCTACTTTTACTATTACATCATATCTTCCTAGAGTTTCAGTAATAGTTAGAGGTCTCATAACCTCTCTCTTTTGAGTTTCATAACCGAAATACTCGTCAAGAGTTCTTCCATTTATTGTAATGTTTCCCTCGCCTGGTAATAGTCTTACTCTAGCGACAGAGCTTTTTCTTCTTCCTGTTCCGAAATATTGTACTTTTGCCATGAAAAAATCCTCCCTTCTCTCAAACTATATGTTTAAAGTCTCAACGCTTTGTGCTGCATGAGTATGCTCATTACCTACAAAAAGTCTTAGTCTCTTCATCATTGGAGCTCTAAGTTTGTTTTTAGGTAGCATTCCTCTTACAGAAAGCTTGATGATTTCTTCAGGCTTTTCTTGTTGAAGCTTTCTAAAGTTAGTTTCTTTCATATTACCGATATAGCCAGTATGTCTTCTATAGATTTTATCGTCAGTTTTGTTTCCTGTTACTACCACCTTGTCAGCGTTTATTACGATAACAAAGTCCCCACCATCAACGTGAGGCGTGAAAGTCACCTTATGTTTTCCTCTAAGTAATCTTGCGATTTCTGTAGAAATTCTACCAAGCGTCTTTCCTTCTGCATCTATAAGGTACCATTTTCTAGTAACCTCAGAAGGTTTAGATATATAAGACTTCATTTATTTTCCTCCTTACCAGATTCTTACTAATTAGTTGGTTGTATATAAAGTCCGGGGCATTGGACAACTTATCTACACATACCAATATATTGTAATATACTTAGGATTTAATGTCAAGATTATAACTTACTTTTTTTAGAAAAAGTCCTTGAGGTGGAGCAGTTGGTCCTGCGAAGCCTCTATCTCCTGTCATTAGTGCCCTTTGTATATCATACCTAGTTGATTTCTTGCCAAGTTCTATTAGTGTTCCTACTATAATTCTGACCATATTATATAAAAAACCATTTCCAGTAAACTCAAATTCTATTATATCATTTTCTTTAGTAATTTTTATATCGTATATTGTTCTTATTGTAGTTTTTACGGATGAGCCACTACTGGAAAAGGCTTTAAAGTCATGCTCTCCTATTAGTAGCTTTGCCATAGTTTTAATTATATCTAAATCCAAGTCTTCTCTGACATGATAAGCATAGTTTCGCTCTATCGGTCTTCTAACTGGTGTATTTAAAACTCTATATCTATAGGTTTTTACTTTTGCACTATACCTAGAATGAAACTCCTCTGGCACCTCTATGCTATTTAATATTACTATGTCGTCAGGAAGATTGGTGTTAAGTGCTACAGCAAATTTTTCAGTAGGTATAGCAGAGTCTGTGTGAAAGTTTGCAACTTGACCTAGAGCATGAACTTTTGCATCTGTTCTTCCTGAGCCATAAATATCTGTTTGTTTTTTTGTGACCTTGTATATAGCTTTTTCTATCTCTTCTTGAACGCTAGCAGCATTTGGCTGTCTTTGCCAACCATTATAATTGGTTCCATCGTATTCAATTAAGATTAGAATATTTCTCATTAGATTCCCACCCAGCGCATAGCAACTATTACGCCTAGATATATTACTATTATAGTAGATGCTACGTAGTCTTTAGTAGAAAAATTTATCTCTTTCATTCTAGTTCTTCCATCTCCACCTCTATAGCATCTAGCTTCCATAGCCATGGCGAGTTCATCAGCTCTTCTAAATGCACTGATAAATAATGGTACTAGAAGAGGAATAAGCCCTTTTGCTCTTTTTATCATATTTTTACTTTCAAAATCTGCTCCTCTAGCCATTTGAGCTTTCATTATTTTATCAGTTTCATCCAAAAGAGTAGGTATGAATCTGAGCGCTATAGTCATCATCATCGCTAGCTCATGAGCTGGTACTTTGATTACTCTTAGAGGATTTAGTAGCTTTTCTATACCATCTGTCAGCTCTATAGGTGCTGTAGCTAGAGTTAGTACAGAGGTTCCTATTATAAGAAATACTAATCTTAAGAGCATAAAGCTACCTTGAGTTACCCCTTCTCTTGTAAGCTTCAAAAATCCAAACGACCATATCGGCTCTCCTGGGCTTAAGAATGCATTTATAGAAAAGGTCAATATAAGCAATATCCAAAGTGGTTTTAAGCCTTTTAGAATGTATTTTAATGGTATCTTTGATACTTTTATTATCACAAGTAAGAAAGCTAATATAAGGGCGTAGGGAGCAAAGGTATTTATGACAAATAAAGATATCATAAAGATAAAGGTGAATAGTATCTTTACTCTGGGATCTAATCGGTGAATTATGGAATCTGTAGGGTAGTACTGTCCTATTGTTATATCTTTAAGCATCCTTCTTACTCCTTAAAATTCTAATTATTTCTTCCTTTACCTCTTCTATTGTCATTCTGTCCTCAGCTATATCAAATCCTTTTTCTCTGAGTGCTTTTACTAGCTCTACTACTTTTGGTACGCCTAGTCCTATTTCTTTTAATCTAGTCTCATGCTTGAATATCTCTCTAGGCGAGCCTACGAATTCTATTTGTCCTCTATTCATAACGATAATTTTGTCGACTAATTTCGAAATATCTTCCATAGAGTGAGATACTAGTATTATTGTAGTATTATGTCTTTTGTGAATTTCTTTTATCTCCTGCAAGATTTCATCTCTACCTCTTGGGTCTAGTCCAGCTGTAGGCTCATCTAAAATAAGAACTTCTGGCTTCATAGCTATTACCCCAGCTATTGCTACCCTTCTTCTTTGACCTCCAGAAAGCTCAAAAGGCGACCTTTCCTTTAGAAGCTCAAAATCTAAGCCCGTAATTTCCATAGCTTCTCTTACTCTTACATCAATTTCTTCTTCTGAAAGTCCCAAGTTACCAGGACCAAAAGCGATGTCCTTATATATTGTTTCTTCGAAAAGCTGATACTCAGGATATTGAAATACAAGTCCTACATTTTTTCTAATTTCAATAAGCGAGGTTTCTTTTTTTGTGATATCAAGTCCATTTATAAGTATAGTACCTGATGATGGCTTAAGCAGTCCGTTAAGATGCTGTATGAGAGTTGACTTTCCTGAACCTGTATGACCTATTAGTCCAATAAACTCTCCTTTTCCTATCTCAAGATTTACTCCATTTAGAGCTGTACTTTCAAATGGAGAGCCTGGATTATAAACATGAACTAAATCTTTTATAACTACTGACATAATCTGTTCACCATCTCTTCCACAGTGAGAATATCATCTTCAATATCTATATTCTCATTTCTTAGCTCATATGCTAGTTCTGTCATCTGAGGAACATCTAGCCCTAGTTTTTTTAATTTATCTACTTGCTTGAATATTTCTCTAGGCTTTCCTTGCATTATAAGCTTTCCATCTTCCATTACACATACCCTATCTGCATTTACTGCTTCTTCCATAAAGTGAGTGATATGAATGACAGTTATTTTATCTTCTTTATTAAGTCTATATACGGTATCCATTACTTCTTTACGCCCTCTTGGGTCTAGCATAGCAGTGGGTTCATCCATGATGATGCATCTTGGTTTCATAGCTATTATTCCTGCTATTGCGATTCTTTGTTTTTGCCCTCCCGATAAAAGATGAGGGGCTTTTTTTGCGAACTCACTCATCCCTACATTTGCAAGGGCTTCATCTACTCTTTTTCTTATTTCTTTTGGCTCTATTCCTAGATTTTCTGGTCCAAATGCCACATCCTCTTCCACTACAGTAGCAACTATTTGGTTATCAGGATTTTGAAATACCATTCCAGCTGTTTGTCTTATATCAAAAGTATTTTCTAATACCGAGGTATCTAATCCATCTACATATACTTTCCCAGAGGTCGGAAGCAGTATAGCATTTAAGTGTTTTGCAAGCGTAGATTTTCCAGAGCCATTATGACCTATCACCACTAGAAATTCTCCTTCGTGTACGTCTAATGTCACTTCATCTATTGCTTTTACTACTCTTTCTCCATCTGTATATTCATAGGTGAGATTATCAATTTTTATAATTGGCTTCATTATTTTCTCCCTTTTAATTACTAAGCTTAATTATGCCTAACCTTAATATTAACATATTTTTACTCTCTTTTAAATATTACATACGTATTTGGTACTATAATTAACCATAAAACAATTTTTTAACTAGGAAACATTTTTTGTAAAGTGTAACTTAGCAGAAATATCAATATAGTCATATATTGTGTTATAATATCTAAAAGTAAAACTTTCTTAATTGTAAATATAAAAAAGGAGGTGCTTATATGCCCCAAAACAATTTACCTACTGATTCAGAACTAAAAGTAGACAATTTATTTAAAAATATAGATGAGTTAATTTTAAAACGAAATTTTGATGAAGCTTTTAATTTATTAGAGGAAAATAGATCTTACATAACAAAATTTGCAAATGTAAAGCAGCAGCTTTTATTAAATAAATACCACACTAAAATTTTGTTTGAGCTTACTCTTTCGGCTTATGAAGTTGAAAGAGATGCAGATAAATTTTTAAGCCTTTTCGAAAAAAACAGAGATTTTTTCGAAGTGCATTTAGATAAGCCTAAATACAACAGATTGCTAAGATATACCTCAAATATCAAAAAAAAACGTAGAAAAAAGAAGCTTAATATTATTATTCCAGTGGCTTTTTTACTTGTTGCTCTAGCTATTTATGGTGTAGCTACCATGGATATTCTTCCTAAAATATCATTTAATGAAATTTATTCCTCTGTAGCCGAGAAGTTTAAATCTGATGAACTAGCTGGTAACACTGCTGATACTCCTATAGCAAGTAATGATTCCGCTGAAAATAATGCAGAACCAGATTCAGTTGGCATTCCCAATGAGGACGAAGCTATCCCTGAAGAAGATTCTTCTGAGGGTGATTCTGAGGGCGCTCTAGGCGAAGATTATTTGCTTCCTAGCAGCACTAAGGAGCTTACTCTTGATGATATCATCGGAATGAGCTCAAAGGATTTAAGACTTGCTATCAATGAGATGTATGCTAGACATGGATATTATTTTGGTCCAGGAGCCAATCAGCGCTACTTTGACGAAAAGCCTTGGTACAATCCTGATATGAGTATTAAAAGTCCTAACGACATTGTTGAGAATTTTACCGAAATAGAAAATAAGAATCTGTCATTTCTTGCTACTCAAGAAAGACGATTAAAAAACAACTAGGAGGTAAGAATATGAAAATACTGTACAAGAGCTTATTTATTATATCCTTTGTTCTTTTACTTGTGAGTATGGGACTACTTGTTGCAAAAGTTTTCTTTATGAAGTAATGATAATTTGACTGCTAAAAGTTATAGACCTTTTTATATTAAAAAATTACCCATTTAAAAATACCCTTATCGAAAGCATAACTTTCGATAAGGGTATTTTTATGTTTTAATTAAACCAGTTCAATGATAGCCATTGGTGCGCCATCTCCACGTCTTGGTCCAAGTTTCATTATTCTTGTGTATCCACCTTTTCTTTCACTATACTTAGGTGCGATTTCATCAAATAGAGTTTTTACAACAGTTTCATCCATCATGTAAGCCATAACTTGTCTTCTGGCATGAAGATCTCCTCTTTTACCAAGAGTAATCATTTTTTCTACCATTCTTCTAGCTTCTTTAGCTCTAGTTTCAGTAGTTGTAACTCTTCCGTGCTTTAGTATGTCTGTAGCAAGGTTTCTAAGTACTGCTTTTCTGTGAGAAGAAACCATGCCTAATTTTCTGTACATTGCCATTGTTAATATCCCTCCTTTTCCCTAGTCTTCACTTGGCTTAAGGCTGAATCCAAGCTCTTCTAGCTTTTGAATAACTTCTTCTAGGGATTTCTTTCCTAGGTTTCTAACTTTCATCATATCATCTTCTGTTTTCTCAGTTAATTCCTCAACCGTGTTGATACCAGCACGTTTAAGGCAATTGTATGATCTAACAGATAAGTCAAGTTCTTCTATTGTCATTTCAAGAGCTTTTTCTTTTTTATCTTCTTCTTTTTCAACCATAAGCTCAACTTCACCTAAATGGTCTGTAAGGTCGATAAATAGGTTAAGATGCTCAACTAGTATTTTTGCCCCTAAGGAAACACCCTCTTGAGCTCCTATACTGCCATCTGTCCAAACTTCTAAAACTAATCTTTCAAAATCAGTTCTAGTACCAACTCTTGTGTTTTCAGTCAAATAGCTTACTTTATGAACAGGTGTATATATAGAATCTACAGGGATTACTCCAATTGGCATATCATCAGATTTGTTATTCTCAGCAGAAACGTAGCCTCTGCCTTTATCTACATTGATTTCCATGTATAGCTTAGCATCCTCAGAAAGCGTAGCTATATGTAAATCTTTGTTTAGAATTTCAACGTCTGGCGGACAAATAATATCTCCAGCTTTGATTACACCTTCACCAGTATGCTCTATTTTTAAAGTTCTAGCTCCATCAGAATCCATTTTCATAGAAAGCTCTTTTAGAGTCAATATGAGTTCAGTAACATCCTCTTTCACACCTGGAATCGTAGAAAATTCGTGTAGTACGCCATCTACTTTAATAGATGTAACGGCAACACCAGGAAGAGAGGACAAAAGTACTCTTCTTAGTGAGTTTCCTACAGTTATACCGAATCCTCTTTCCAATGGTTCTAAAGCGAATTTACCATAGTTTTCTTTAAGTTCTAACACTTCTATACTTGGCTTTTCGATTTCTATCACTAATAAACCCTCCTTGTAAAATAATTTAAAAAGATCACCGAGGGTACTAATCTTAGGTGCGGTTACTTAGAGTAAAGCTCTACGATTAGATGTTCTGCTACTTCAAGGTCAATATCTTCTCTTGTAGGATTTGCAACCATTTTAGCACTCATCGACTCAAGACTTACATCAAGCCATTTAGGAGCTACTCTTGTAGAGTTTTCAACCAATGACTTAATTTTTACAGATGATCTTGAAGTTTCTTTTACTGTTATAACATCTCCAACGCTGATTGTCATAGAAGGAATATTAGCTTTATGTCCATTAAGATTGAAATGTCCATGTCTTACTAATTGTCTAGCTTCTTTTCTAGAAGCAGCTAGTCCCATTCTATATACTACGTTGTCTAATCTTCTTTCTAAAAGGTTAAGTAGGTTCTCACCCGCCATACCTTGCATTTTTTCTGCACGCTCAAAAGTTAATCTGAACTGAGTCTCTAAAACTCCATATATTCTTTTAACTTTTTGCTTTTCTCTTAATTGCTCTCCGTAGTTAGAAACTTTCTTTCTTCCTTGACCATGTTGTCCAGGAGCATATGCTCTTTTAGCAAATGCACATTTATCTGTATAGCATCTGTCACCTTTAAGGAATAGCTTCATTCCTTCTCTACGGCAAAGTCTGCATGATGAATCAGTATATCTTGCCACTTATATGACACCTCCTTAAATTAAACTCTTCTTCTTTTTGGCGGTCTGCATCCGTTGTGAGGAATTGGAGTAACATCTTTAATCATTGTCACATCTAATCCTGCTGCTTGAAGCGCACGGATAGCTGCTTCTCTTCCTGATCCAGGACCTTTTACAAATACTTCTACAGATCTTAGTCCATGCTCCATAGCACCTTTAGTTGCTGTTTCTGCTGCCATTTGAGCGGCAAATGGAGTAGATTTTCTTGAGCCTTTGAATCCAAGCTGTCCTGCACTTGCCCAAGAAAGAGCATTTCCGTGAACATCAGTCAATGTAATAATAGTATTGTTAAAAGTTGACTGAATATGTGCGTGGCCTTTTTCTATGTTTTTACGTTCTCTTCTTTTTACACGCGTCACTTTTTTCTTTGGCTTAGCCATTATTTTCCCTCCTTACTTTTTAAATAGAGACTTTATTTTTTCTTCTTACGACCAACAGTTCTCTTAGGACCTTTTCTAGTTCTTGCGTTAGTTTTAGTCTTTTGACCTCTAACTGGAAGTCCTTTCATATGTCTGATACCTCTGTAGCATCTGATATCTCTAAGTCTCTTAATATTTAAAGAAATCTCTCTACGTAAATCTCCCTCTACGTTATAATTATCGATCTCTTTTCTTAATAGGTTAACTTCTTCCTCTGTTAAATCTTTGATTCTAGTACTTTCGTTAATACCAGTAGCTGATAAGATTTGAGCAGAAGTATTCTTTCCTATTCCGAATATATATGTCAGACCAATTATTACTCTTTTTTCTCTTGGTAAGTCTACACCGGCGATACGAGCCATGTATTTACACCTCCTATTTTTACATTTGGACGTCGGATATGTTTTACATTATCCTAAAATTGTATTATATCAAATAATGATGTGTTCTGTAAACAAATCCTAACCTTGTTTTTGCTTATGTTTAGGATTTTCGCAGATAACCATTACTTTGCCTTTTCTTTTAATTATTTTGCATTTTTCGCAAATAGGCTTAACAGATGGCCTTACTTTCATCTTAATCCCTCCTTAGGCTACTTCTTTCGCCAAGTAATTCTCCCTTTAGTAAGATCGTAGGGAGAAAGTTCAACAGTTACCTTGTCTCCAGGAAGTATTCTTATGAAGTGCATTCTTAATTTTCCTGAAATATGAGCTATAATTTCATGATCATTTTCTAGTTTAACTTTAAACATAGCATTTGGAAGTGCGTCTATTATCGTACCTTCCAATTCTATAACGTCTTTTTTGGACATATTATACCTCCCTTATGTTAGAATATCCTAGCTTTTCAAGTTCTTTTCTTATAAAAGCATTTTGGCTTTGCAGGTCTTTGTAATTTATTTTATCCATATCTCCTGAAACGGCTGGCATTAATTTAAGATGCTTTAGCTTTTTAAGTTTAGGATTTTGAATTTTTCTAAGCTTACCATCAGAAATGAGTACATTCTTATCATCAACAATGCTGACAATTATAAAATATCTATTTTGATCTCTTCCTGAAATGCTTTTTACTATCTGACCTATCTGAATTTTCCCATTCAAGGCGTGACCTCCTCTATAGCGCTGTTAACAGCAGTGGCTGTTCACTGGTTATAGCAATGGTATGTTCATAGTGAGCAGATTTTTTACCATCTAGCGTCACTGCTGTCCAACCGTCGCCTAACACTTTAACCTTATAGGTTCCTTGATTTACCATGGGTTCTATCGCCAACACCATGCCTTCTTGAAGCCTAGGACCTCTACCAGCTGGGCCGTAATTTGGAATCTGAGGCTCTTCATGTAGCTCTTTTCCAACACCATGTCCAACAAAGTCTTTAACTATAGAAAATCCATAACGCGTAGCATATACCTCAATAGCATGTGAAATATCCGATAGTCTATTCCCCACTACAGCATGTTTGATTCCTTCATAAAAGCTTTGTCTGGTTACATCTATCAAAAGTTTATCATTTCCAGATATCTCGCCAACAGGATGTGTTTTTGCAGCATCTCCATGATAGCCTTTATAAAATGCTCCAATATCAATACTTATAATGTCACCATTTTTCAGTATGATATCTTTTGATGGTATTCCGTGAACTACAACTTCATTTAATGAAGCGCAGATGCTTCCAGAAAATCCACCATATCCTTTAAAAGAAGGAATCGCATTATACTTGGTTATATTTTTTTCTGCTATTTGATCTAGCTCATAAGTGCTAATGCCTTCTTTAATCGCATCTCTTATGATTTCATGAGTTTCAGCAACTATTTTTCCAGCATCTCTTAATAGCTCAACTTCATGTTTTGATTTTATAATAATCATTTATTTTTCACTTCCCAAGGCACTTACTATATCCTCAAGCACCTTATTTATATCCTGCTGACCGTCAATAGTCACTAGGATATCTTTTTTCGTGTAGTAGTCAATAAGAGGTTGTGTTTCATTTAGATATACTTCAATTCTCTTTGATACTGTTTCTTCAGTGTCGTCAGATCTTTGGAAAAGTTCACCTTGACATAAGTCGCAGATTCCTTCTTGCTTAGGCTTATTGAATTCTATGTGGTAAGTAGCTCCACAGTTTTTACAAATTCTTCTTCCTACAGCTCTGCCTACAAGTATACTTTTATCAACTTCTATATTGATTACTTTATCTAGCTTGGTATCCATTTTTTCAAGAGCAGTATCCAAAGCCTGAGCTTGGTTTTCTGTTCTTGGGAATCCATCTAGCAAGAAGCCTTCACTTGCATCAGCTTCTTTTAGTCTATCTTCAACAATCGCTACTACAAGTTCATCTGGTACAAGTAATCCTTTATCCATATATTCTTTAGCTTTTCTTCCAAGCTCAGTGTTTTCTTTAATGTTTTTTCTAAAGATATCACCAGTAGAAATATGAGGCACTTTGTATCTATCTACGATCCCAGAAGCTTGTGTACCTTTTCCAGCCCCTGGAGGTCCTAAAAGTATTAATCTCATCTTTTCATCTCCTAGGAATGCTCCGATCATTGGAGTTTATTTTAAAAAGCCTTGATAATGTCTCATTACCATTTGCGCTTCAATTTGCTTCATTGTTTCAATAGCAACACCGACAACAATCAGTAATGATGTTCCGCCAAATCTAAACGGTATGTTAGTTGCCGCATAAATGATAGTTGGTAGGGAAGCTATTAATGCTAAGAAAACTGCTCCTGCAAGTGTCAATCTGTTAAGTACTCTTGCTAAATATTCCTCTGTAGATTTTCCTGGTCTTATTCCTGGAATGAATCCATTTGAGTTTTTCATATTATCTGCAACTTCGTCAGGTTTAAACGTAATTGATATATAGAAATATGTGAAGAATACTACTAGTAGGAATTCCATAAGTGTATATACATAGATTCCTGGGTTTCCACTTGCTGTGAACCATTTTGAGACAAATGCCTGATACTCAGGATTTTTTATAAATATACCTAGAGTCTGTGGGAATGCAAGTAGAGATACTGCAAAGATTACAGGTATTACTCCAGCTTGATTTACTTTTAGAGGGATGTGCGTTGATTGACCTCCGTAAGTTTTTCTTCCTACAACTCTTTTTGCATACTGAACAGGTATTTTTCTAACTCCCTGAAGCACTAGGATAACTCCTACTATTATAGCTACAGAGATTATTAAAAACACACCTACTTGAATAAAATTAAGCTCTCCAGACTTTACAAGTTCAAAAGTTTGAACAGTAGCCTGTGGTATTCTAGATACAATACCAGCGAAGATTAAAAGTGAAATTCCGTTTCCAATGCCTTTTTCGGTAATTTGCTCTCCAAGCCACATCAAAAATGCTGTTCCTGCTGTAAGAGTTAAAACTACGCTTATTTTACTAAGTATAGAATCCGAAACAAGGGCACTGTTAAAGAATCCAATTCCAATAGCAGTAGCCTGAATAAGTGCTAATACTACTGTAAGATATCTAGTGTACTGAAGGATTTTCTTTCTTCCCTCTTCACCAGATTTCTGCATGTCTTCAAGTGCAGGTATAGCAACTGTCAGAAGTTGGATTACTATCGATGATGTAATGTACGGCGTGATGCTCAGCGCAAAGATCGTAAAATTACTAAATGCTCCTCCAGCTACGATATCATAAAAAGATAGTATGCCTGCCTGTTGAGAAATCATTTGTTTTATTACATCGACGTTTATTCCTGGAACAGGAATTGCTGTACCTATTCTAAATACTACCAGCATTAAAAAGGTAAATACCAATTTTTTTCTTAAATCCGGTATCTTAAGAGCATTTTGAAGTGTCTTAAACATTAGATCACCTCGGCCTTTCCTCCAGCGGCTTCTATCTTCTCTGCAGCTGATTTTGTGAACTTATTTGCTTTGATTGTAAGTTTCTTTTCTATGCTGCCATTTCCTAGTATCTTAACGCCATCTTTTTCGATTTTTCTGATGATTCCAGTCTCTTTTAAAAGCTCTGGTGTAACTTCAGTTCCATCTTCAAAGGCATTTAACTTATCTACATTTAAGATTGTATATCTAGCTTCGAATTCGAAGTTATTAAATCCTCTTTTAGGAAGTCTTCTATATAGAGGCATCTGTCCACCCTCAAATCCAGGTCTAACTCCTCCACCTGAACGTGACCATTGACCGTCTTGTCCTCTACCTGCAGTTTTACCTTGACCAGTCGCAGTACCTCTACCGATTCTTCTCTTAGCTCTAACTGCGCCTTTAGCTGGTTTTAACTCGTGTAGTTTCATTCCTTGCACCTCCTTTTGCTTAAGCTTCTTCTACTTTCACAAGATGTTTTACTACTTCAATCATACCTCTGATTTGAGCGTTATCAGGCTTTTCTACTGTTTGCTCTCTCTTAGTAAGTCCAAGAGCTGTTACAGTTTTTCTCTGATTTGGCTTTGTAGCTATTACACTTTTTACAAGCGTTATTTTTAGTTTTGCCATTTCTTTCGCCTCCTAACCTAAAAGATCTTCTACTTTTTTACCTCTTAGGGTTGCTACGTCTTCGATTTTTCTAAGTGAAGCAAGACCTTGCATTGTTGCGTTAACAACGTTTCTCGCATTGTTTGTTCCTAGTGATTTAGATCTAACGTCTTTAAGACCAGCTAGCTCTAACACGTCACGAACAGGTCCTCCTGCGATAACTCCAGTACCTTCTTTAGCTGGCATGATAAGAACATTTCCTGCTCCGTATCTTCCTTGGATTCTGTGAGGTACAGTAGTTCCAACTATAGGAACTGTGATAAGGTTCTTCTTAGCGTCTTCCACTGCCTTACGAATAGCCTCAGGTACTTCCATAGCTTTTCCAGTACCGATTCCTACGTGTCCGTTTCTGTCTCCAACAACTACAAGCGCAGCAAATCTAAAGTTTCTACCACCTTTAACAACTTTTGTAACTCTTCTTATGTCAATAACTTTTTCTTCGATATCTAGTTGTCTAGCATCTATTGGCTTTTTAAGCATCTTATCCCCTCCTTTTTTAGAATTTCAATCCAGCTTCTCTTAAAGCTTCTGCAAGCTCTTGAATTCTTCCGTGATAAATATATCCTCCTCTGTCAAATACGACAGTATCGATTCCTTTTTCTAAAGCTCTTTTTGCAGCAAGCTCTCCAACTTTTTTAGCAGCGTCTTTGTTGCTTGTGCTTGAAAGAGTTCCTTTTAATTCTTTATCAATCGTAGAAGCGGATACAAGGGTAATTCTGTTTATATCATCAACGATTTGTACATAAATATTATTAGTACTTCTGTACACGTTAAGTCTTGGTCTTTCAGGAGTTCCCTTTACCGTTTTACGCACTCTCTTGTGTCTAGCAATACGGTTTGCGTTTTTATCTACCTTCTTGAACAACTTTCTTCACTCCTTTCCTTTATTTCTTACCTGTCTTACCTTCTTTACGTCTTACATATTCTCCAGAGTAACGGATTCCTTTGCCTTTGTATGGTTCTGGCTCTCTCCATGCTCTTACTTTAGCAGCATAGTTACCAACTAATTGCTTGTTGATTCCTTTGATTAAAATCTCTGTTTGAGACGGAACTTCAACTTCAATGCCATCTGGATCTTCCATTTCAACTGGGTGTGAGAATCCTAAGCTAAGTACTAGTTTCTTTCCTTGCTTAGCAGCTCTGTATCCAACTCCAACTATTTCAAGTTTCTTTGAGTATCCTTCTGTTACGCCTATTATCATGTTGTCAATAAGTGTTCTAGAAAGACCATGTAATGATCTATGCTTCTTGTTGTCAGTAGGTCTAGTAACAACTAGCTCACCTTCATTAAGTTCAATCTTAAGATCTTTTGAAATTTGCTCAGTTAATGTTCCCTTAGGTCCTTTAACTGTAACTAGGTTTTTATCATCTATTTTAACTTCTACACCGCTTGGAACGGTTATAGGTTTACGTCCTATTCTTGACATTTAGGCACCTCCTTTGCATAAGTTTACCATACGTAGCAGATTACTTCTCCACCTACGCCAAGCTCTCTAGCTTGCTTATCTGTTACAATTCCTTTTGAAGTAGATATTACTGATATTCCAATACCGTTAAGTACTTTTGGAACATTGTTTCTATCAGCGTATACTCTCATACCTGGCTTAGAAATTTTCTTGATTCCAGTAATAACTTTTTCACCATTTTTGCCATACTTAAGTTGCATTCTGATAAGTCCTTGCTTTCCATCTTCGATTACGTCGTAACCTTTGATGTATCCTTCTTCTAAAAGAATTCTGGCAATTTCCTTTTTTATATTTGAAGCAGGTATGTCAACTGTATCGTGTTGTACCGAGCTTGCGTTTCTTACACGTGTTAGCATATCTGCAATTGGATCTGTCATTGTCATGATCTTTTACCTCCTTCCATGTATTACCAAGAAGCTTTTCTTACTCCTGGTATTTGGCCTTTGTATGCTAATTCTCTAAAGCATATACGGCAAATTCCGAATTTTCTTAGTACCGCATGAGGTCTACCGCATAGATTGCATCTTGTGTATTCTCTAGTTTGGTACTTTTGCTTTTTTTGTTGCTTAAGGATCATTGCTTTTTTTGCCACGATTTTCCCTCCTTTTTACTTTGCAAAAGGCATTCCGATTAGTCTAAGTAGCTCTCTTGCTTCTTCGTCGGTTTTTGCAGTTGTTACAAATATGATATCCATACCTCTAACCTTATCTACTTTATCATATTCGATTTCTGGGAAAATAAGTTGCTCTTTAATTCCAAGCGCATAGTTTCCTCTTCCGTCGAAAGCATCTTTACTTACACCTCTAAAGTCACGTACCCTTGGAAGTGATATGTTTACTAGTTTATCAACGAAGTAATACATATTATCTCCTCTAAGAGTAACTTTTGCTCCGATTGGCATTCCTTCTCTTATCTTGAAGTTAGCAACAGATTTTCTTGATTTTGTTGTAACTGCTTTTTGTCCAGCTATCTTTTCAAGTTCAGCAATAGCAACATCTAATATTTTAGCGTTGTCTTTCGCCTCACCGACACCCATGTTGATTATTACTTTTTCAAGCTTAGGAACTTCCATTACATTGCTGTAGTTGAATTTTTCCATAAGTGCTTTTATGATCTCTTGATCGTATTTTACTTTTAGTCTTGAAGCCACGTGATTCTGCCTCCTTTCAAACTATATTATATTTGCTCTCCTGATTTCTTAGATATACGAACTTTATCTCCGTTTTCTAATTTCTTCATTCCAACTCTAACACCTTTTCCAGCTTTAGCATCGAAAAGCATAACGTTAGATACATGAATAGGTTGTTCTATGTGAATAATTCCACCCTGAGGGTTCTTTTGGTTTGGCTTTTGGTGTTTAGTAGCCACGTTAACGCCTTCTACAAGAACTTTATCTTTAGAAGTGATAACTTCTAGTACTTTACCTTTTTTACCTTTATCTTTTCCGCTTATTACTACTACGGTATCTCCACTTTTAATACGCACTCTTTATGACACCTCCTTGATTATAGAACTTCTGGTGCAAGGGAAACGATCTTCATGAACTGCTTATCTCTAAGCTCTCTTGCTACAGGTCCAAATATACGTGTTCCTGTTGGAGTTTTATCATCTTTTATAATTACAGCAGCGTTCTCATCAAACTTGATGTAGCTACCGTCTTTTCTTCTAAGTCCTTGCTTTGAGCGTACTATAACCGCCTTTACTACTTTACCTTTTTTAACAACTCCGCCTGGTGTTGCACTTTTAACTGAAGCAACGATTATGTCACCGATGTTTCCTGACTTTCTTTTAGATCCGCCTAGTACTCTAATGCAAAGAATTTCTTTAGCTCCAGAGTTATCAGCGACCTTAAGTCTAGATTCTTGTTGTATCATTATAATACCTCCTCTCTGCTAATTAGAATTATTCAGCAGCTCTTTCTACTACTTCCACAATTCTCCATCTTTTATCTTTCGAAAGAGGACGAGTCTCCATTATTTTGACTCTGTCACCTATTTTGCATTTATTTTCCTCGTCATGAGCTTTATATTTTACAGTTTTCTTAACTGCTTTTCCATATAGAGGATGACGTACTAGTTCTACTATAGATACTACAACAGTCTTATCCATTTTATCTGAAGTAACATATCCAATTCTTGTTTTTCTAGTTGTTTCTCTTTTCATTTATATCCTCCTTTCCCAAAGGCTTATGCGTTAGCCTTTTGTTTTTCGTTAAGGATGGTCTTAACACGTGCAATATCTTTTCTTATAAATCTTAATTTCACTGGATTGTCTAGCTGTCCTGTAGCCAACTGGAAACGAAGGTTAAAGAGTTCACCTTTAAGTTCGTTGAGTTTAGATCCAAGTTCAATAACAGTCATATCTCTTAACTCTTTAGCTTTCATCAGCTTCACCACCCTTTACTTCTGTTTCCTCACGCTTCACAAATTTACATTTAATAGGTAATTTGTGCATAGCTAGTCTCATAGCTTCTCTTGCTCTTTCCTCTGATACCCCTGACATTTCAAACATTACTCTACCAGGCTTTACTACTGCTACCCAGTACTCAGGTGAACCTTTACCAGCACCCATACGAGTTTCAGCCGGTTTTTGTGTTACAGGCTTATGAGGGAATATTTTTATCCATACCTTACCGCCTCTTCTTACTGATCTATTAATAGCGATACGGGCTGCTTCTATTTGATTCGATGTGATCCAAGCTGGCTCAAGTGCCACTAGGCCATAATCACCGTATGTTATGGTATTACCTTTTTGAGCTTTACCTGCCATACTGCCTCTATGAACTCTACGACGCTTAACTCTTTTTGGCATTAACATATTTTTTCCTCCTTCCTCTGATTAGGACTAATTACTAGAAGGTCTTGGGGTTCTTTGAGAATTTCTTCTGTCTCCTTGACCACCTTGTCCTCTATCATTTCTTCTATTAAATCCGTCATCTCTTCTTCTTGGTTTTTTCTTTTCTTCTTTAGGCATAACTGAGTCTAACTCTCTTTTTGGTCCTTTTCTTGTTGGAAGAATTTCTCCCTTACAAATCCACACCTTAACGCCTAGTTTTCCGTAAGTAGTATCAGCTTCTGCAAATCCATAATCGATATCTGCTCTAAGTGTATGAAGTGGCACGTTTCCTTCTGAATATCCTTCAGTTCTAGCCATTTCCGCTCCACCAAGTCTTCCTGATGTAGAAACCTTGATACCTTTAGCTCCAGACCTCATAGCTCTTTGCATAGCTTGTTTCATAGCTCTTCTAAAAGCAACACGTCTTTCAAGTGCAAGTGCTATATTTTCAGCTACTAGTTGAGAATCCATTTCTGGTCTTTTAACTTCAAGAATGTTTACAAAAACTTGTTTGCCAGTCATTTTTTCAACTTCGCTTTTGATTTCCTCGATGCCTTGTCCACCTTTTCCTATAACCATTCCTGGTTTAGCAGTAAAGATGTTTAATTTTACTTTATTTCCTGATCTTTCAATTTCTATTTTAGGAATGCCTGACAAATAAAGCTTCTTCTTTAATACTTTTCTGATTTTAAAATCTTCCTGTAAAAAAGCTGCGAAGTCTCCTTTATTTGCAAACCATTTTGAATCCCAGTCTTTATTAATACCGACTCTAAGTCCATGTGGGTTTACTTTTTGACCCATTCTTTTCCCTCCTATCTACTATTATCTTTCTCTTACAACAACGCCAATATGACTTGTTCTTTTTCTTATTCCAGTAGCTCTACCTTGAGCTCTTGGCATAAATCTTTTAAGCGTTGGTCCTTGGTTTGCGTAAACTTCAGAAACATAGAGTTTTTTAGGGTCCATATTCATATTGTTTTCCGCATTTGCAGCAGCTGATTTTACAACCTTAGCAATGATACCCGCGCTTTTTTGCGGCATGTATTTTAATATTGCAATTGCTTCTTCTACATTTTTGCCTCTTACTAAAGAGCAAATTTGTCCAGCTTTACGCGGAGAAGTTCTTACATATTTAGCTATCGCTTTAGCTTCCATCTATTATTCATCTCCTTCCATAATCAAGGAATTATTTTCTTTTACTTGTTCTATCGTCGTCTTTATGTCCCTTGAATGTTCTAGTAGGAACGAATTCTCCTAACTTATGTCCAACCATATCTTCAGTAACATATACTGGCACGTGCTTTCTGCCATCATGTACAGCTATAGTATGTCCTACAAATTCAGGGAATATTGTTGACGATCTAGACCATACTTTTATAACAGTTTTATCGTTGTTTTTGTTCATTTCTTGTACTTTCTTTAAAAGTCCTTCATGTACGAAAGGCCCTTTTTTAGCTGATCTTCCCATCTATGAAATCCTCCTTTCAAGGCTTACTATTTCTTTCTCTTAGAAACAATCATTTTATTAGAAGCTTTTTTCTTCTTTCTTGTCTTGTATCCAAGTGCTGGCTTACCCCATGGAGTTACTGGAGATGGTCTTCCTATTGGAGATCTACCTTCTCCTCCACCGTGTGGATGGTCATTAGGGTTCATAACAGAACCTCTTACTGTAGGTCTGATTCCCATATGTCTTTTTCTTCCAGCTTTACCGATAGTTACGTTCTCGTGGTCAAGATTTCCAACTTGTCCAATTGTAGCTTTACAATTGATGTTTACATATCTTGTTTCACCTGAAGGTAATCTAAGAAGAGCGTTTTTGCCTTCTTTAGCCATAAGCTGTGCAGAAGTTCCAGCAGATCTTACCATTTGTCCGCCTTTTCCTTCTTTAAGCTCGATGTTGTGTACTAGTGTACCAACTGGCATATCCTTAAGCTTTAAGCAGTTACCTACTTTGATATCTGAACCTTCTCCAGAGAATATTACATCTCCTACTTTTAATCCGTTTGGAGCTAAGATATATCTTTTTTCTCCATCTACGTAGTGAAGTAGTGCAATATTTGCAGATCTGTTTGGATCGTATTCGATTCCAGCTACCTTTGCAGGTATTTGATCCTTGTCTCTTTTGAAATCTATGATTCTGTATTTTCTTTTTGCTCCGCCGCCTCTATGACGAACAGTTATTGATCCTTGAGAATTTCTTCCTGCATTCTTCTTAAGAGTAGCAAGAAGAGATTTCTCTGGCTCGTGCTTAGTGATTTCATCTGACTTAAGTACAGTCATGTGTCTTAAGCTCGGAGTAATCGGTTTGAATTTTTTAATAGCCATTTAATTTCCCTCCTTTTTACTTATACTCCAAAGAATTCAATTTCTTTGCTCGCTGGTGTTAGAGTAACAACTGCTTTTTTATAAGAAGAAGTTTTCCCTACATATTTTCCCATTCTTTTAGTTTTTCCATCGTAGTTTAAAGTGTTAACTTTTGCTACTTTAACAGAAAAAATTTGCTCTACAGCTTGTTTAATTTGAGTTTTGTTAGCAGTTTTGGCAACAACGAAAGTGTACTTCTTCTCTGCTGATGCTGCCATACTTTGCTCTGTGATAATCGGTTTAATTATGATATCATGCGCTAGCATTATGCGTACACCTCCTCTGTTTTTCTAACTGCTTCTTTAGTAATTATTAGTGAATCATGTCTCATAATGTCATATACATTTAGCGTGTTCACAAAAGTAATATCTACTCCTGGAATGTTTCTTCCTGATTTAACAACGTTTGGAGAATTCTCAGATGTTACTACAAGCGCTTTTTTGCCAGCGTTTACTGCAGATAACATAGCTATGAAGTCCTTAGTTTTAGGAGCATTCATTTCTAAAGCATCAAGAACGATTAAGTTTCCTTCGTTAACCTTAGTAGTTAAAACACTCTTAAGAGCAAGTCTTCTAACTTTCTTGTTTACGCTGTAGCTGTAATCTCTAGGCTTTGGTGCGAATACAACTCCTCCACCAATCCATTGCGGAGATCTTGTACTACCTTGTCTAGCTCTACCAGTTCCTTTTTGTCTCCAAGGCTTTCTTCCTCCGCCTCTTACTTCGGCTCTAGTCTTAGCTGACTGAGTTCCTTGTCTTCTATTTGCAAGGTGATTCTTAATTACTTCATATACAGCATACTCGCTGATTTCAGCAGCGAAAATGCTTTCTGAAAGCTCAAGTTCTTCAACCTTTTGTCCGTTTATATTCAATACATCAACTTTAGGCATTTTTGTGTTCCTCCTTTCCTATCTATCGATTAACCTTTTATAGCCTTTTTAATTACTACTAGGCCTTTTTTCGGTCCTGGAACAGCACCTTTAATAAGGATAAGATTTTTTTCTACATCTACTTTAACTACTTCAAGATTTTGAATAGTTACTCTTTCAGCTCCCATGTGTCCAGCAAGTTTTTTACCTTTGAAAACTCTTGATGGATCAGAAGCCGCTCCCATTGAACCAGGTCCTCTGTGATATCTAGAACCGTGAGTCATAGGTCCTCTACTTTGATTATGTCTTTTTATAGGTCCTTGGAATCCCTTACCTTTTGAAGTTCCTATAGCGTCTACTTTCTCTCCAGCTTCAAATACATCTACTTTGATTTCTTGAGCTAAAGAATAAGCTGATAAATCTTCAACTTTAAATTCTCTTACGAATTTTTTAAAGCCTACTCCTGCTTTTGCAAAGTGTCCTCTAAGAGGTTTGTTAACTCTCTTTTCTTTAACTTCTCCAAAAGCAACCTGAACAGCCTCATAGCCATCAGTTTCTTTGTTCTTGATTTGTGTTACTACCATAGGTCCTGCCTCAATTACTGTAACTGGAACTAATCTTCCATCTTCAGCAAAAACTTGAGTCATTCCTAATTTTCTTCCTAGTACTGCTTTCATAAGTACACCTCCATTAATCTTACAGCGGATTGCTGAGCAATCATACTAAGATAAGGTATCTATCTATTTAAAATACCTTAACTTCTTTGTGCATTTTACAGTTTGATTTCTATGTCTACGCCTGCTGGCAGGTCTAGTCTCATTAGAGAATCAACTGTCTTAGAGCTTGGGTTGCTAATATCTATAAGTCTCTTGTGAGTTCTGATTTCGAACTGCTCTCTAGAGTCTTTGTATTTGTGAACCGCTCTTAAGATTGTGATAATTTGTTTCTCTGTAGGTAGCGGAATTGGTCCTGAAACAGATGCTCCTGTCCCTTTAGCCGTCTCTACAATTTTCTCAGCTGACATATCTAGGATTCTGTGATCGTAAGATTTCAGTCTGATTCTGATCTTTTGATTTTTTGACATTTTTTTACCTCCTATCGTACGATTATCGTACGACTCGACCTCTGAAAACTGTTCCGGGTGTTTCTAAAGTGTGTTTAAAAAAAACAGCCTTTCAGCGTCTCGTCGCCCCATTCTAGATGTTGCATACTCCGTAGAAATTACCCAAGCAATGCTTAGCAACCTTCTACATCATCGCATTCCTTAAAAAACACACTACTATATTGTATATCAGCATCATACCTAATGCAAGCTTTTTTTGTTTATTTTTAAAGTTTTTTAGAAGTTTTTTTCAGCTAGATTTTTCAGAATAATCCATAATTATTATTCTACTTTTTGAAAGTGAAAAAATCTGTTTAAAACACAGATTTTTTCACTTTCTCAACCTATTAATTATACCTTAAATTAAAAATATATCCAAGTTTTTTATAATAAAGTTATTATTTTTAATCGAAATTACGACTTCATGATTATATACTCTAATGTTTTTTTCCTAAATAAGCTTCTTGGATTCTCTCATCTTTTAGTAAATCTTTTGCATTGCCCTCTAAGGTAACAACTCCCTGCTCCAAAATATAGGCTTTGTTTGCTACCGAAAGAGCTTTATAAGCATTTTGCTCTACGAGTAGAATTGTTTTTCCCATATTTTGAATTTCTTCAACTATTTCAAATATTGTTTTAATAAAAAGTGGAGCAAGGCCTAGTGATGGCTCATCTAAAAGCACAAGATTTGGATTGCTCATTATGCCTCTACCCATAGCAAGCATCTGCTGTTCCCCTCCCGAGAGAGTTCCTGCAACCTGATTAATTCTCTCATCCAGTCTTGGAAAAAGCTTAAATATGCCTTTCAAATCTTCTTCAATCTTATCCTTGTCTTTTCTAAGAAAAGCTCCCATATATAAATTCTCTTTTACAGTGAGATTTGCAAATATTATTCTGCCTTCAGGAACTTGACATATGCCAGATTCAACTATTTTATGCGGAGCCTTGGCTAGTGGCTGTCCCTTATAAAGTATTTCGCCTTCCTTAGGCTTAACTATCCCACTGATACAATTAAGAAGAGTTGATTTTCCTGCTCCGTTAGAACCTATTATAGATACAACATCGCCTTCTTTTACATCAATAGACACTCCTCTTAGGGCGTGTATTCCACCATAATATACATTTAGATTTTTTATTTGTAGCATCTATTCGTCCTCCTTTCCAAGATAAGCTTCGATTACATTTTTATCATCTTGGATTTCTTTAGGAGAGCCCTGTGCTAAAGGAAGACCGAAGTTTAGTACAAATATCCTGTCACAAACACCCATAATAAGGTCCATATGATGCTCTATTACTAAAACAGTCACATCGAGCTTGTCTCTTATTTCTCTTATAAGTTCCATAAGTCTAAGAGTTTCTTCGGGATTCATTCCAGCTGCTGGCTCATCAAGTAGAATGAGTTTTGGATTAAGAGCGAGCGCTCTTGCAATTTCCAATCTTCTTTGAAGTCCATAAGGAAGATTTGATGCTAGCATATTTTTATGCTGAGTAAGCCCCATAAGCTCCATTAAATCTTCAGCTTTTTTTGCAAGTAGCTTCTCTTCATTTTTAAACTTCCTCGTTCTAAAAACACTGTCTAAAAGCCCATAACTAGCTGACTTGTGACAAGCAATTAAAACATTTTCATAGGTAGTTAAATTCTTAAATAATCTTATGTTTTGGAACGTTCTTGTTATTCCTGTATTTGCTATTTGAAATGGCTTTAATCCACTAATTGACTTTCCTTCAAATAAAACATCGCCTTCTGTAAGTCCATATATTCCAGTAATAAGATTGAAAATGGTAGTTTTACCAGCTCCATTAGGACCTATCAGTCCAAATATCTCACCTTTTTTAATGCTAAAATCCACTCCACCTACTGCAGTTAGTCCTCCAAATTTTTTGGTGACATTTTTTAATGTTAGCATCTCGCTCATTAAATATTCACCTCTTTTTCTTTATTGAATAATTTTTTTATAAATTTGAAATTAAGCTCTTTTCCTCCCATAAGCCCTCTAGGTCTGCTTATCATGATAGCAATAACAGCTAATCCATAAATCACAAGTCTCCACTGGTAGAAGTCTCTAAGTATCTCTGGAAGTGCAGTAAGAAGGATAGCTCCAATAACGCTTCCTGTAATACTTCCAAGTCCACCAAAAATCACTATAATTGTAAGTTCTGTGGATTTAACCATTTGGAACATAAGCGGTTGTAGATATCCAAGGTAATGTGCTAGCATTCCTCCTGCAACTCCTGCATATAGTGCACTAATTCCCAGTGATGTCATTTTATATCTAAATACATCTATCCCAACTATCTGAGATGCAAGTTCTTCCTCTCTTATTGCTTTCATATTTCTACCATGTCTGGAATTTATTATAAATACCATTACTATAATTGCAACAACATCTATAATCATTACGTTCCAAAATGTTGTATATAATGGAATACCTGCCCATCCTCTAGAGCCACCGAAATACTGAATATTATCAAGTATAAGTCTAATAGCTTCTCCAAAACCAAGAGTTGCTATACAAAAATAATCTCCTTTTAGATTAAGCGTGAATTTTCCTATTATTAAGCTTATAAGTGCTGCTGATAGGCCACCAACCAATAACGCAGGAATAAACGGAAGTCCAAGCTTGACAGTCATCATCGTAGTCATATACGCTCCTATAGCCATAAAGCCTGCATGTCCAAAAGAAAAAAGCCCTGTAAACCCTGTAAGAAGAGATAAACCTAGCACTGTTAAGAGATTTATTCCAGCCAGTATTAGTATCCCTTGCACATAATACATATCCATATCTATCCCTCCTTATGCCTTATCCTCGTTAGATTTACCCATGATTCCAGTAGGTCTGATAATTAAAACAGCAATAAGTAGTGCAAAAGCTATCAAATCTCTATATTGTGAGGATATATATCCCGATGTAAGCGTTTCGATAATTCCTAATAAAATAGAACCTATAACTGCGCCTTGCAAACTTCCTAGTCCTCCAAATACAGCTGCTATAAAAGATTTCATAGTTATTGCGCCAATCTGTGGATATACAGTATATTTCATACCAAAAAGTACGCCTGCAATCCCTGCTAATATTCCTCCAAGTAAAAATATAGTAAATATTACTTTGTCAACATTTACTCCCATAAGAGTACTCCCTTTAGAGCTGTATGATGTCGCTCTAATAGCTAGTCCTATTTTAGTTTTCTCTATTATATATACTAATATACTCAAGCTTATAGCCGAGATGACAAACATAAGAACATCTAGCCTTCCTATTGTCAGTCCTCCAATTTGAATCGGAGTAGCAGAAAACACTGGTGGATAGGTTCTAAAAGTAGGCCCAATCGTCGCTACTACAATATTTTCTAAAAATATAGATGCACCCATTGCTGATATTATAAAGTATAAAAACGGTGCATTTCTTTTTCGCAGTGGATTATAGGCTACTTTTTCGAGTACTACTGCTAGCAATCCAGAGCCAAGCGCCGCAGTTAAAAATGCAACTGGAAAGCTGAAATTTAGTAAGGAAATACAAAAAAATCCTATGTATGAGCCTATCATTATTACTCCGCCATGGGCAAAGTTAGAAAAGTTCATAATACTGTAAACCAGTGAATATCCAACTGCCATAAGTGCATAAACACTTCCAATGGATAAGCCGTTAATCATCTGCTGTATGAATCCAATCATCGAATTAACCCCTTTCGTACCTCATATTAGGCAACTCTTATAGATTAAATAGCAAAGTCTTCTTTAATATGTAAAGAAGACTTTGCCATTATTTTAGTTAAAACAAGCTTCCCCTAGCTTAACAGTAAGTTTTATATTACTTATAAGTGGGACTCTTATTTAATAATCTAGAGCACTTTATTCAGCCGCATATTTTTCTTGGAATTCATAGTTTCCGCCAGTAATCTTAATTATTGCAGCTTCTTTACCTTCAGGGTTATGAGTTTCTGGACTTATATTAATGTTACCAGTGATACCTTCAACTTTTGCAGTTGATAAAGCTTTTGCTATAGCATCTGAATCTGTTGAATTAGCATCTTTTACTGCTTGCTCAAATAGTTTGAATGCATCATGTACTAAATAACCATTAAGCTCAAGATTTTTATTGTATTTAGCTTTGTATTGTTCTTGGAAAGGTTTTACATCTGGATCATTAAAATCAAGATGGTTTACTACGAAGCTTCCTTCTATAGCATCGCTAGCCATTTCTATAAGCTGATCTGAAGGCCAGCCATCTCCACCCATTAATACTGATGTAATTCCTAGTTCTCTAGCTTGATTTGCACTAAGAGCAACTTCTTTATAATAATAAGGCATGAAAATCACTTCTGGCTGAGCTTCTTTGATTTTACTAAGCTGCGCTCTAAAATCAACGTCTCCAGCTTTAAATCCTTCTTTAGCTACTATAGTTCCACCTTTTTCTGTAAACGTTTTCTCGAAGAATTCAGTAAGTCCTTGAGAATAGTCACTTGTTACATCGTATAGTATAGCTGCTTTAGTAAAGCTTAATTTATCGGCTGCATATCCAGCTGCTACTGCCCCTTGATATGGGTCGATAAAGCAAACTCTAAAATTGTATGGTTTTACGCTTCCGTCATCATTAACTGTAACTTTTGGATTTGTTGCAACTGTAGCTATATTTGCTACTTTCATTTGCTCTAATACTCCTGAAATTGATATAGCTTGTCCACTAGCATTAGGTCCAAGTATTGCAACAACTTTGTCTTGAGAGGTAAGTCTCTTAACAGCGTTAACTGCTTCAGTAGCATCTCCCCTAGTATCATAACCTATAACTTCAATTTGCTTCCCAAGTATTCCACCTGCTGCATTTGCATCTTCAACTACCATTTTTAAGGTATCGAATTCACAAGTTCCCCATACAGCCTGATCTCCAGTAAGAGAACCTATCCAACCAATCTTAATTGTATCACTTTCAGCTGCATCTCCTCCTGCAGATGGCTGGCTAGAGCACCCTGCAAACAACATAGTGCTTAATACAAAAATTAGAAGTAGATATGTAGTAATCTTCTTCATGACTTACAACCTCCCTTTGATTCATATTTTTATTTCGTTTAGTATACCACACTAGTAGTGTGTACTCAATATCTGATTTTTCTAAATATTTAATAAATTTTTTTATACGGAAATTTATTTTTTTATATATCATTAAGTAAAAAATTAAATGAAATTATTTTTTTATAAGCTATTGTTATTTAAATTGTTTTTTTAGCTTTGCTAGCAAAACCTAAAAAAACAAAAAATAAAAAACGAGCTTTTGCATAATGCAAAAGCTCGTATATAAGTCAGGGCTTTAATTACTCTACGATTGTAGCAACAACACCAGCGCCTACAGTTCTTCCGCCTTCTCTGATAGCAAAACGAAGTCCCTCTTCCATAGCGATTGGAGTGATAAGCTCAACTGAAATAGTGATGTTATCTCCAGGCATAACCATTTCTACGCCATCTGGAAGTGTGATGTCACCAGTTACGTCAGTTGTTCTGAAGTAAAACTGTGGTCTATATCCTTTAAAGAATGGAGTATGTCTTCCACCCTCTTCTTTTTTAAGTACGTAGATTTCTGCAGTGAACTTCGTTCTTGGTTTGATTGTTCCTGATTTAGCTAGAACTTGTCCTCTTTCGATATCATCTCTAGTTACACCTCTAAGAAGTGCTCCTATGTTATCTCCAGCTTGCGCTTGATCTAGTAACTTTCTGAACATCTCTACTCCAGTTACTACTACTTTTCTTGCTTCTTCTGTAAGTCCAACGATTTCTACCTCGTCTTGAACTTTTAGAATTCCTCTTTCTACTCTTCCTGTTGCAACTGTTCCTCTACCAGTGATTGAGAATACGTCCTCTACTGGCATTAGGAAAGGCTTGTCGATATCTCTTTCTGGCTCTGGAATGTAGCTATCGATTTGCTCGAATAACTCAACGATTTTGTCTCCCCACTCAGATGCTGGATCTTCTAATGCTTTTAGTGCTGATCCTCTGATAATTGGAGTGTCATCTCCTGGGAATTCGTACTCGTTTAGTAGGTCTCTTACTTCCATTTCTACTAGCTCAAGTAGCTCTTCGTCATCTACCATGTCACATTTGTTTAGGAATACTACGATGTATGGTACCCCTACCTGTCTTGATAGTAGGATATGCTCTCTTGTTTGTGGCATTGGTCCATCTGCTGCTGAACATACTAGGATAGCTCCGTCCATCTGTGCTGCTCCTGTGATCATGTTCTTAACGTAGTCAGCATGGCCTGGGCAGTCAACGTGTGCGTAGTGTCTGTTTGGAGTCTCATACTCAACGTGTGCTGTTGAGATTGTGATTCCTCTTTCTCTTTCCTCTGGTGCCTTATCTATGTTTTCGAAATCTACTGCTGCTCCGAATCCGTATCTTGCATGTAATGTCTTTGTGATTGCTGCTGTTAATGTTGTTTTTCCGTGGTCTACGTGTCCTATTGTTCCAATATTAACGTGTGGCTTGGTTCTTTCAAATTTAGCTTTTGCCATTTTAAAAATCCTCCTTTTAAGTGAATGTATACTTGATATTAGGAAAGCCAAAAGGCCTTCCTATATTTATATTTTATACTAAAAATTCAAATAGTATCTTACTATTTTCCTTCTTCCATTATCTTTTTAGCAATAGAAGCTGGAACTTCTTCATAGTGGTCAAATATCATTGTGTAAGTTGCTCTACCTTGAGTCATAGAACGAAGAGTTGTAGAATAACCAAACATTTCTGAAAGTGGAACCATAGCGTTGATAGCTTGTGCTCCTCCTTGTCTAGCTTCCATTCCTTCGATTCTACCTCTACGAGAGTTAAGGTCTCCCATAACATCTCCCATGTAGTCTTCTGGAGTAACAACTTCAACTTTGAAGTATGGCTCAAGAATTATAGCGTTAGCTTTTCTCATACCATCTTTAAATGCCATAGAAGCAGCCATCTTAAACGCCATCTCTGATGAGTCAACCTCATGATAAGAACCATCATAAAGCTCAACTTTTACGTCTACAACTGGATATCCAGCAAGAATACCAGCAGCCATAGCGCTTTGAAGTCCTGCATCAACTGGTCCGATGTATTCTCTAGGAACAGATCCACCAACTGTAGAGTTTACAAACTGGTATCCAGCTCCTGGCTCTTGAGGGAACATTCTAATTTTAACATGACCGTACTGACCACGTCCACCAGACTGTTTAGCATATTTGTGTTCAATATCAACAGGGTTCTTAATTGTTTCACGATAAGCAACCTGAGGTGCTCCAACATTAGCTTCTACTTTGAATTCTCTAAGCAGACGGTCAACGATGATTTCAAGGTGAAGCTCACCCATACCACCGATAATAGTCTGTCCAGTTTCTTCATCAGTACGAACTCTAAATGTAGGATCCTCTTCTGAAAGTCTTTGAAGTGCCACACCCATTTTTTCCTGAGCAGCTTTTGATTTTGGCTCAATAGCTACGTGGATAACTGGTTCTGGGAATTCCATAGACTCAAGAATAATTGGGTGGTCTGGATCACAAAGAGTATCACCAGTTGTAGTGTCCTTAAGACCTACAGCAGATGCGATATCTCCAGCATATACTTCAGAGATTTCTTCTCTTGTGTTAGCATGCATCTGAAGGATACGTCCAATTCTTTCTTTTTTATTCTTAGTAGAGTTGATTACATAAGAACCAGATTTAAGTACTCCTGAATAAACTCTAAAGAAAGCAAGCTTTCCAACAAATGGGTCAGCCATGATTTTAAATGCAAGAGCTGCAAAAGGTTCTTCATCTGAAGAGTGTCTTTCTGCTTCTTCTCCATCTAGAAGTAATCCTTTAATAGCTGGAATATCAAGTGGAGATGGCATATAATCAATAACTGCATCTAGAACTAGCTGAACACCTTTATTTCTGTAAGCTGTTCCACAGAATACTGGATTAACTTCACAAGCAATTACACCTTTTCTAAGTGCAACCTTAAGCTCTTCTACAGAGATTTCTTCTCCTTCAAGGAACTTCATTGTTAAGTCTTCATCTAACTCAGCTATAGTTTCTACCATTTTTTCTCTGTATTCTTCTGCTAGAGCTTTCATATCTTCTGGGATTTCAACTATGTCAACTTCTTGACCTTTGTCATCCTTATACATATAAGCCTTCATAATCATAAGGTCGATTATTCCAGTAAATGTATCTTCAGCTCCTATAGGAAGATGTAGAGCTACTGCATTAGCTCCTAATCTATCTTTCATCATTTGAACAACTCTTAAAAAGTCTGCTCCTATGATATCCATTTTATTAACGAACGCAATTCTTGGAACGTTATAGTTATTTGCTTGTCTCCAAACATTCTCAGATTGTGGCTCAACTCCGCCTTTCGCACAAAATACAGCTACAGCTCCATCTAGAACTCTAAGAGATCTTTCAACCTCAACTGTAAAATCTACGTGGCCCGGAGTATCTATAATGTTAATTCTATGATCTTTCCACTCAGCAGTTGTAGCAGCAGAAGTAATTGTTATACCTCTTTCTTTTTCCTGCTCCATCCAGTCCATTTGAGAAGCTCCTTCGTGAGTCTCTCCAATTTTATGGGTTTTTCCTGTGTAGAATAGAATTCTCTCT
Organism: Acetoanaerobium sticklandii; assembly: GCF_000196455.1. Lineage (NCBI taxonomy): Bacteria > Bacillati > Bacillota > Clostridia > Peptostreptococcales > Filifactoraceae > Acetoanaerobium > Acetoanaerobium sticklandii. The sequence continues at coordinate 2,317,952 of NC_014614.1, forward strand.
GTCGTGGTAGTCTTACCCGCATCTATGTGGGCCATGATACCAATATTTCTAGTTCTTTCTAAAGGGAACTTTCTTGACACGTATTACACTCCTTTCTGGCAAAACGAATACTATTTTACCAACGATAGTGAGCAAATGCTCTATTTGCGTCTGCCATTTTGTGGGTGTCTTCTTTCTTCTTAACTGAAGCCCCTGTACCGTTAGCTGCATCCATAATTTCTTTTGCTAGCTTATCAGTCATACCTTTTTCGCCTCTAAGTCTAGTGTATTTCACTAACCATCTAAGTCCTAGAGTTTCTCTTCTATCAGGTCTAACTTCTATTGGCACCTGGTAGTTAGCTCCACCAACTCTTCTAGCTTTTACTTCAAGTACTGGCATGATATTATTCATAGCTTTGTCAAAAACCTCTAATGGATCTTCACCAGTCTTTTCTTTTATAATATCAAACGCACCATATACAATCTTTTGTGATGTACCTTTTTTTCCATCTAGCATAACTTTATTTATTAATTTTGTCACAACCTTGCTTGCGTACATAGGGTCTGGCAAAATTTCTCTCTTTGGAACATTACCTTTTCTTGGCACTATACTTCCCTCCTTAATAATCTAATTTATTAGATCATCGGTACTCGACATAAGCTGTTTCTATGTCGCGGGCGCCTGTTATATATATAATAAACGCACCGAACAATACTCAACTATTTCTTAGCAGCTTTTGGTTTCTTTGCACCGTACTTTGATCTTGCTTGCATTCTCTTGTCTACTCCTGATGTATCTAGCGTTCCTCTCACAATGTGATAACGAACTCCTGGTAAGTCTTTAACTCTTCCTCCTCTGATTAGAACAACACTATGCTCTTGCAGATTGTGTCCTTCTCCTGGGATATAAGCTGAAACTTCCATTTGATTTGTCAGTCTAACTCTGGCAACTTTTCTTAACGCTGAGTTAGGTTTTTTAGGAGTAACAGTCTTTACTGACGTACAAACTCCTCTTTTTTGTGGAGCAGATATCTCTGTTCCTTTTTTTCTAAGAGAGTTAAATCCTCTTTGAAGAGCTGGAGCTGTAGATTTTTTTTCTACTTCTTCTCTTCCCTTACGAATTAACTGACTAATGGTTGGCATTCGCGCACCTCCTTTTAAATTATTTGTTTTTTTGCACAGCCAACTGCTTTGAGTATTGCTACCGTCGCTAAAGAATTCATATGTAAATTCAAAAGCCTCTAATAGCTTGGTTTTAAAAAATCATTTGACCAGTGTAATGAAATTAGCAGTCCCCTTAAGGAGTCTGCTAATTTACACACTGTTATATTTTACCACCAGGTTTGGTAGTAGTCAACATATTTAATCTACAAAATTCTCTATTTTTTGCTCTTTAGCGTCTGGCTTAACCATATCAGGAGTAGAAATTTCTATAGTCTTATATCTTTTCATGCCTGTACCTGCTGGAATAAGCTTTCCGATAATAACATTTTCTTTTAGTCCAATTAGATTGTCTTTCTTGCCTTTTATAGCTGCCTCAGTAAGAACTCTAGTAGTTTCCTGGAATGATGCCGCTGACAAGAATGATTCTGTCGCAAGAGATGCTTTAGTTATACCAAGCAGAACTCTTTTTATTGTAGCTGGCTGTAAGCCATTTTCAACTGCCTTTTCATTTATGCGTCTTAGTTCTAAGATATCAACTAGAGCTCCAGGAAGAAGATTTGTATCTCCTGATTCTTCTACTTTTACCTTAGAAAGCATTTGTCTTATTATGATTTCAATGTGTTTATCATTGATATCAACACCCTGAAGTCTATATACCCTTTGAACCTCTTTAACTATATAATCTTGAACCCCAGTTACTCCATTAACTCTAAGGATATCATGAGGATTAATAGATCCTTGTGTAAGTGGTTCTCCAGCTTTAACTTTAGCACCATCTTTTACTTTCATTCTAGAGCCATAAGGAATGGTGTAGTTCTTTTCTTCCCCTGAATCTGTGGTAACTATAGCTTCTTTCTTTCTTCCAGTTTCTTCTATTCTAACAGTTCCTGCAAACTCAGTAATAACAGCAAGTCCTTTAGGTTTTCTACCTTCGAAAAGCTCTTCAACCCTTGGAAGACCTTGCGTTATATCTCCTCCTGCAACTCCACCTGTATGGAAAGTACGCATTGTAAGCTGAGTACCCGGCTCGCCGATTGACTGCGCGGCAATAATACCTACAGCTTCACCTACATTTACTTCTTTTCCTGTTGCTAGGTTACGTCCGTAGCATTTAGCACAGATACCTTTTTTAGCTTTACAGTTAAGAGGTGTACGTAGTTTTAGATATTCTATACCAGCTGCAACAATTTTTTCAGCATCAGTTTCTTGAATCATTTCGCCTGCTGGAACAATTAGTTCGTTAGTTTCTGGATGAATTATATTCTCTAGTGCATATCTTCCTGCGATACGATCGAATAGACCTTCTATTTCCTCGTTTCCGTCTTTAAATGCACTTACTTCTATTCCCTCATTCGTCTCACAATCAAGCTCTCTTACGATAACGTCCTGTGATACGTCAACAAGTCTTCTTGTTAGGTATCCAGAGTCAGCTGTACGAAGTGCTGTATCGGCTAGACCTTTACGGGCACCATGAGAAGATGTAAAGTACTCAAGGACAGATAGTCCTTCACGGAAGTTCGATTTAACTGGGATTTCAACTGTCTTACCAGATGCATTCGCCATAAGACCACGCATACCAGCAAGCTGTCTAATCTGTTTTTTAGAACCCCTCGCTCCAGATACAGCCATAATGTTGATGTTATTAAGAGGTCCAAGTTTCTTCATAAGAGCATCAGTTACTTCTTCAGTAGTTTTAGCCCAAGTCTCTATTACTCTTTCATATCTCTCATCATCAGACATAAGTCCTCTTCTGAAGTTCTTTTCATACTTTTCAACTTTTTGCTCAGCTTCTCTTATCAGTGCGTACTTCTCTTCTGGAATCTCCATATCTGCAACCGAAACAGAAATAGCCGCTCTAGTTGAAAACTTAAATCCAAGATTCTTAATATTATCAAGCATGATAGCAGTCATAGTATTTCCATGCTTTCTAAAGCATTTGTCTATAACCTTTCCTATCATTTTCTTGTCTAATATAAAATCAACTTCAAGAGCATAAGGCTCTTTTTCTCTATCTACATATCCTAAATCTTGAGGGATATTTTCATTAAAAATAAATCTTCCAACAGTACTCTCAACAAGTCTGCCTGGATCATCTGAAGATTTTTTTACTTTTACTCTTACTCTAGCATGAAGATGGACTTGATGATTTTCATAAGCAAGCATCATTTCAGTGAAGTCCTTAAATACAGAGCCTTCCCCTATAACACCCTTTTCTTCAATAGTAAGGTAGTAAGTACCAAGTACCATATCCTGAGTAGGAGTAGTAATAGGCGCTCCATCTTTAGGCGCTAGAATGTTGTTTGGAGAAAGCATTAAGAATCTTCCTTCGGCTTGTGCTTCTACTGAAAGAGGCACGTGAACAGCCATCTGGTCTCCATCGAAATCCGCATTATAAGCAGTACATACAAGTGGATGAAGCTTTATAGCTTTACCTTCAACTAAAACTGGTTCAAATGCTTGAATTCCAAGTCTATGCAGAGTCGGAGCACGGTTTAGAAGTACTGGATGTCCTTTAATTACTTCTTCTAGAATATCCCAAACCTCTGGTTTAATCTTTTCAACCATACGCTTAGCACTCTTTATGTTGTGCGCGTAATTTTTCTTAACTAGTTCATTCATTACAAACGGCTTAAATAGTTCTAAAGCCATCTTCTTAGGAAGTCCACACTGATAAAACTTCAGCTCTGGTCCAACTACTATAACCGAACGTCCAGAATAGTCAACACGCTTTCCTAGAAGGTTCTGACGGAAACGTCCTTGCTTTCCTTTTAGCATGTCAGAAAGTGACTTAAGAGGTCTGTTTCCAGGACCAGTTACAGGTCTTCCTCTTCTTCCGTTGTCTATAAGAGCATCAACTGCCTCTTGAAGCATTCTTTTTTCATTTCTTACAATGATATCAGGTGCTCCAAGCTCAAGAAGTCTTTTTAGACGGTTGTTTCTGTTTATTACTCTTCTATATAAATCATTTAGGTCAGAAGTTGCAAATCTTCCTCCATCAAGCTGTACCATAGGTCTAAGATCTGGTGGTATAACTGGAACTACATCTAAAATCATCCATGTTGGATCATTTCCAGACTGCCTAAATGCTTCTACTACTTCTAGTCGTCTTATCGTCTTAATTCTTTTTTGACCAGTAGCATCTTTAAGCTTTGCTTTAAGCTCTTTTGAAAGTCTTTCAAGATCAACCTTTTTAAGTATTTCTTGAACAGCTTCAGCGCCCATCATAGCTTTAAATGCTTTGTGTCCAAAAGTTTCAAGAGCATCTCTATAGTCTTTTTCATTAAGAAGCTGATTTTCAGATAAGTTTGTCTCACCTGGATCAATTACTACATAAGATGCAAAATAAAGTATCTTCTCTAGTACTCTAGGTGACATATCTAGAAGGAGTCCCATACGAGATGGGATTCCTTTAAAATACCAAATATGAGAAACCGGAGCCGCTAGCTCGATATGACCCATTCTCTCTCTTCTTACTTTCGATCTTGTAACCTCAACTCCGCAGCGGTCACAAACTATACCCTTGTGTCTTGCTCTATCTCTTTTATATTTTCCGCAGTGGCATTCCCAGTCCTTTGTAGGTCCAAAAATTCTTTCGCAGAAAAGCCCATCTTTCTCTGGCTTTAAAGTTCTGTAGTTAATTGTTTCAGGTTTTTTTACTTCTCCCTTAGACCACTGTCTAATTTTTTCTGGAGAAGCTAGCCCTATTTGTATGGATTCAAAGTTGTTTAGTTCAAACAAGGAGTGTCGCTCCTTTCCTTGAAATTAATATAGTCAATCGTTAGCAAACTAAAAATCAAACTCATCATCTTCCTCATCTGTATCAGAAATAAATGAATCAAAATCTATATCATCATCGCCTTCTTCTTCAAGGTTAAAATCTTCTTCAGGCGTTAAAACTTCCTCTATCATGTCATCTCTATCTTCTGCTACATACTCAAATTCATCAACAAGTGCAGCTTCTTCAATAGATTCTCTAACTTCAATTTCCTCATCAGTTTCAGTTAGAACCTTAACATCTAAGCAAAGTGATTGAAGCTCTTTTATAAGAACCTTAAATGACTCTGGTATGCCTGGTTCTGGAACATTTTCACCCTTTACGATAGCTTCGTAAGTTTTAACCCTACCAACCACGTCGTCAGACTTAACTGTAAGGATTTCCTGAAGTGTGTGAGCTGCTCCATATGCCTCAAGAGCCCAAACCTCCATCTCTCCAAAACGCTGTCCTCCAAACTGAGCTTTACCTCCAAGAGGCTGCTGAGTAACTAAGGAGTAAGGTCCAGTTGATCTTGCATGTATTTTGTCGTCTACAAGGTGGTGAAGCTTAAGCATATACATGTATCCAACAGTTACTGGATTGTCAAAATAATCTCCAGTTCTTCCATCTTGAAGATGAATCTTTCCACTCTTTGGATAACCAGCTTTATCAAGAGCTTGGAAGATGTCTTCCTCAACTGCTCCATCAAATACAGGTGTTGCAACATGCCATCCCAGAGCTTTTGCAGCAAGTCCCATATGAATTTCCAGTACCTGTCCAATATTCATACGCGAAGGTACGCCTAGAGGGTTAAGTACGATTTCAACTGGTGTTCCATCAGGCATAAATGGCATATCCTCTTCTGGAAGAATTCTAGAAATAACCCCTTTATTACCATGGCGACCCGCCATTTTATCTCCAACATTAATTTTTCTCTTTTTAGCAATGTAGCATCTTACAAGTTCATTTACTCCTGGAGATAGTTCATCCCCATTTTCTCTTGTAAATATGCGGACATCAACTATAATTCCTGACTCTCCATGTGGAACTCTAAGAGATGTATCTCTAACTTCTCTAGCTTTCTCACCAAATATCGCGCGAAGCAATCTTTCCTCAGGAGTTATTTCAGTTTCACCCTTAGGTGTTACTTTACCTACTAAGATATCCCCAGATTCAACCTCAGCACCGATTCTAATTATTCCTCTTTCATCCAGATTCTTAATTGCATCGTCGCCTACATTAGGTATGTCTCTAGTAATCTCTTCTGGCCCTAGCTTTGTATCTCTAGCTTCAGCTTCATATTCTTCTATATGAATAGTAGATAATCTATCTTCCTTAACAAGTCTTTCATTAATTAAGATAGCATCCTCATAGTTATAACCTTCCCACGTCATGAATGCAACTAGGCAGTTTCTGCCAAGAGCAATTTCCCCTAAATCAGTAGAAGGTCCATCTGCTATAACGTCACCTTTTTTCATAACATCGCCCTTGTTTACAAGAGGTGTTTGATTGATACAAGTACCTTGGTTAGAACGTTTGAATTTAAGCAGACGATATCTATCTTTTTGTCCGTCTTCTCTTTTTATAATGATTTCTTTTGCCGATACTTTTTCTACTACTCCGTCGTGCCTTGCTACGATAACTGCACCAGAATCCTTGGCTGCTCTATATTCTATAGCAGTTCCTATAATAGGTGCTTCTCTTCTAACTAGCGGTACCGCCTGACGCTGCATGTTCGATCCCATAAGGGCACGGTTTGCGTCGTCGTTTTCCAAGAAAGGAATCATAGCCGTTGCAACTGAAACTACCTGTTTTGGTGAAACGTCAACGTAGTCAACCAACTCAGTAGGCACTAGTTCAACTGTACCCATCTTAGTTCTAGATGCAACCTTTGAGTTTACAAACCAGCTATCTTCAGATAGAGGCTCATTCGCCTGAACTCTGATGTATAAATCTTCTTCATCTGCTGTAAGATAATCTATGATTTCAGTTACTTTGTTATTTTCATTGTCTACTCTTCTATATGGAGATTCAATAAAACCATATTCATTGATTCTTGCATACACCGAAAGTGAGTTTATAAGTCCGATGTTTGGACCCTCTGGTGTCTCTATAGGACACATTCTTCCGTAATGAGAATAGTGTACGTCTCTTACCTCAAAGCCAGCTCTTTCTCTTGATAGACCACCTGGTCCAAGAGCAGAAAGTCTACGTTTGTGCGTAAGTTCAGAAAGTGGGTTTGTTTGGTCCATGAACTGAGATAACTGAGAAGAACCAAAAAACTCCTTGATTGCTGCAGTTACTGGTCTGATGTTCATTAATGAGTTAGGAGTAAGGTCTATAGCATCTTGAACAGTCATTCTTTCCTTGATAACTCTCTCCATTCTAGACAGACCGATTCTAAATTGATTCTGAAGAAGTTCTCCAACAGAACGAACTCTTCTGTTTCCTAGATGATCGATATCATCTATATTACCTATAGAATGGAATAAATTGAACTGATAACTGATAGATGCAATTATATCTTCCTCAGTTATGTGTTTTGGAACTAGCTCTCTTTTTCTTTCGATAAGCTGAGCTTTTATTTCTTCTTCTGTACTGAAATTGTCTAAGATTTCTCTTAGAACCTTATATCTTACTTTTTCTTTTATATTTAAATCGTCGATAGAAAAAGCTATATGCTTTTTAATGTCTACAAAACAGTTACCTATAACCTTAACTTCTTTTTCTTCTTCTCCATAGACATAAACATGAGATATTCCAATATCATCTAACATCTTAGCTTGCTCTACGCTAAGCTTAATTCCACTTGTAAGTACTACTTCTCCTGTAGATGGGTCTACCACATCTCTCGATAGTACTCTAGAGTAGATTCTGTTAGATAAAGCTAATTTTTTGTTGAATTTATATCTTCCAACTTTAGCTAAATCGTATCTCTTGTGATCAAAAAACATAGAGTTTATTAACGATGTCGCACTTTCTAATGTAGGTGGTTCACCAGGTCTTAATTTTTTATAAATTTCAATTAAGCCTTCGTCAGTTGACTTTGAGCTATCTTTAAGAATAGTAGCCTCAAGTCTTTCGTCATCACCAAGAAGTTCTCTAATTTCCTGGTCGCTTCCATAGCCTAATGCTCTGAGTAGCATAGTTACCGGTTGTTTTCTATTTCTGTCAATTCTTACAGAAACTATATCGTTTGAATCAGTTTCGTACTCAAGCCATGCTCCTCTGTTTGGAATTACAGTAGAAGAAATAAGTCTCTTTCCTGATTTATCCATTTCTTGAGAAAAATAAACACCTGGAGAACGTACTAACTGACTTACAATAACTCTTTCTGCTCCGTTGATTATAAATGTTCCCTTATCTGTCATAAGAGGAAAATCACCTAAAAATACTGGTTCTCCAGATTCGTTTTTAATTATCTTAGAACCATCTTCGTCTGGAACAGTAAGCCTTACTCTTACCTTCAGCGGTGCCGAGTAAGTTACATCTCTTTCTTTCGATTCTTCTACATCGTACTTTGGAGTTTCCTCAATAAAGTAATCAAGAAATTCCAGCTTAATATTTCCTGTATAGTCTTCTATAGGAAATACCTCTTCAAAAACTTCTCTAAGCCCTTCTCTAAGAAACCATTCATAGGATTCGAGCTGGATTTCTATAAGATTGGGAAGTTCTGCGACTTCAGTTATCTGAGAAAAGCTCATTCGGGTCCTTCTCCCGATTTGCACAGGATGTGGATGTGGCATCAAGACTTCACCTCTCAATAATAAAAATAAAACAAATGGGCAAAAGTACTCCATTATAAAGCATCAAATTATTATACCTAAACTCTGCCTTATTGTCAATGCAATTATTAGAACAAAAAAGTGCTTCAGGTAATACCTGAAGCACTCAATTACTAGAGTTAAATTATTTAACTTCTACTTTAGCGCCTGCAGCTTCTAGCTTTTCTTTAATTTGATCAGCTTCTTCTTTAGTTGCGCCTTCTTTAACTGGCTTTGGAGCTCCATCAACTAGGTCTTTAGCTTCTTTTAAGCCAAGTCCAGTGATTTCTCTTACTACTTTGATAACTCCTACTTTTGAAGATCCTGCCTCAGCAAGGATTACATCAAATTCAGTTTTTTCTTCAGCAGCAGCACCAGCAGCAGCACCAGCCATCATTACAGGAGCAGAAGCAGAAACACCAAATTTCTCCTCAGCAGCCTTTACAAGTTCGTTTAGTTCAAGAACTTTCATATTCTCTATAGCTTCTAAAATTTGTTCTATAGTCATTACGTACACCTCCGAATTATTTTTAAATTAAATTAAGCTTCTTGCTTCTTTGCAATTGCGTCAACAAGATAAACAAAGTTTGATACTGGAGCTTTAAGACTTCCAAGAAGTTTTGCGATAAGCTCTTCTCTTGAAGGAATCTCAGCAAGTTTTTTGATATTATCAGCATCATAGAATTCGCCTTCTACAAATCCCATCTTAAGCTCTAGCTTTGGATGAGTTTTTGCGAAGTCATTAACTATTTTAGCAGGAGCTACTGGATCTTCATATCCAAACGCTATAGCATTAGTTCCTACTAAGTTAACATTGTCAAACTGAGCCATGTTACCTACTTCAGCTGCAGCTCTTCTAACTAATGTATTTTTGTATACTTTATAGTCAATCCCAGCTTCTCTAAACTTATTTCTAAGTTCAGTCACTTCTTCAACCTTTAGTCCTTTGTAGTCAACAACCACACAAGAAGCAGACTTTTGAAGTTTCTCAGCTATTTCTGCAACTACGCCTTTTTTCATTTCAATCGCTTTTGTCATACGGCACCTCCTTCGTAGGCTTTAAAACAATTAAAGCCTTTATATATCCATAGACATACAAAGGCTCATTTTATAAAAATAAGATAATCCTCGGCAGGATATTAAGCATAAGCACCTACTGTCTACGGTAATAATTTAATTTTTAAGTACCTAAACATAATATAGCCTAGAATATAAATTGTCAATAGTTTTTTAGTCGTTTACTCTTGCTGGGTTGATTTTAACTCCAGGTCCCATAGTGCTAGTTACTACTACTGATCTTAAATATTGTCCTTTTGCTGCAGATGGCTTAGCTTTTACAACCGCTTCCATTAAAGCATGGAAGTTCTCAGCTAATTTTTCTTTTCCAAAAGAAACTTTTCCTACTGGAACGTGAATTATGTTAGTTTTGTCAAGTCTGTACTCAACTTTACCAGCTTTGATTTCATTGATTGCTTTTTCTACTTCAAATGTTACAGTTCCAGATTTAGGGTTTGGCATAAGTCCTTTAGGTCCAAGAACTCTACCTAATCTTCCTACTAATCCCATCATATCTGGTGTAGCTACGATAACATCGAAATCAAACCAGTTTTCACTTTGAATCTTTGTTACTAAATCTTCAGCTCCAACAAAATCTGCTCCTGCTGCTTCTGCTTCTTTAGCTTTTTCTCCTTTAGCGAACACTAAAACTCTGTTAGTTTTACCTGTTCCGTTAGGAAGTACAACTGCTCCACGAACCTGCTGATCAGCATGTCTAGAGTCAACGCCAAGTTTGATATGCGCTTCAACTGTTTCATCAAATTTTGCACTAGCTACTTCTACAACTACACCTAACGCTTCAGTTGCATTGTAGTAGTTATTTTTGTCGAATTTACTAAGCGCTTCTTGATATTTCTTGCCCTTCTTCGCCATTAAAATGCCTCCTTGTGGTAATAACGGTAAATAAATTTGCCTCCCACCAATCTATATGATTAAAATAGAACTACTCTTCTACTGTTACGCCCATACTTCTTGCTGTTCCTTCAATCATGCTCATCGCTGACTCAACTGAAGCAGCATTTAAGTCTGGTAACTTCAACTCCGCAATTTCTTTAACTTGTGTTTTTGTAATTTTAGCAACTTTTTTCTTGTTTGGTTCTCCTGAACCAGACTCGATTTTACATGCTTTTTTGATAAGAACTGCAGCTGGTGGAGTCTTAGTTATAAAACTGAATGATCTATCTTGATATACAGTTATAACAACCGGTATTATTAATCCACCTTGTTCTGCTGTCTTAGCGTTAAATTCTTTACAAAAACCCATTATGTTAACTCCATGCTGTCCAAGAGCCGGTCCTACCGGTGGAGCTGGAGTAGCTTTTCCTGCTGGTATTTGAAGTTTAATCTGTCCAATTACCTTTTTAGCCATTATATACACCTCCTGTTAGATTACTTTACCTTTTTAACCTGATAAAATTCAAGTTCTACTGGAGTTTCTCTTCCAAACATGGAAATGTTGACCTTTGCATGTTTTTTGTCATGGTTGATTTCTTCAATCGTACCTGCAAAACCATCAAAAGGTCCTCCTGAAACTTGGATTTTATCTCCTATAGAGAAATCTACAACAAGGTCAAAGCTCTTTTGCTTTTCAACTCCCATGTTCTCAACTTCTTCTGCTGTTAGCGCTACTGGTTTTGAGTTTGGTCCTACAAATCCAGTAACTCCTTTTGTATTCCTTACAACGTACCAGGATTCGTCTGTAACAATCATCTTAATCAGCACATAACCCGGAAACACTTTCCTTTGCCTGATTTTTTCTTTACCATTTTTGTTTTCGACAACGTCTTCAACAGGAACAGCAACGTCCTGAATCAAGTCTTCCATGCCTCTATTGGCAACGGCTTTTTCAATTGTAGCTTTCACCTTGTTTTCGTGTCCGGAATAAGTATGTATTACATACCATTTGGCTTGTTCTTGTTCTGACATAGACATCAGCCTAAAAAGGCCTGACCCTCCTTTTGGTTAACGATTATAAAGAAATTACTTTCTCAATGATAAACCCGAGTCCAGAATCTATAAGATAAATTATTAAGCTCACAATAAATACTGAGAATATAACAATCCAAGTATAGTTTGTTAATTCTTTGCGGCTTGGCCAATGAACCTTTTTAAGTTCTGTTCTGGTTTCTCTTAGAGAAGTTCCTATACCTTTTTTTACATTTGCTTCTGCTGACAATCCATTCACACCCTTTGACTATTTAGTTTCTTTATGCGCAGTGTGCTTTTTGCAGAATCTGCAGTATTTGCTAAGCTCTATTCTGTCTGGGTCATTCTTCTTGTTTTTTGTAGTGTTGTAGTTTCTTTGCTTACACTCTTGGCAAGCAAGTGTTATTTTTACTCTCATGGTCCACCTCCTACATTAATATGTGTTAGAAGGATCTATTTTTAAACATAGATTGGTGTAATTATATAACATTACCCATAAAATCTATCACAATCGCCAGCCGATGTCAAGAGATTTCGCTCTTATATATCAACTAAATTATGATTTTCGCCGAAATTAAAGTTTAACTCAATTTGTATTTTTTGTCAAAGCTTTCCACTATATTTGCTCTAGGTTTATATTAATTTTTTTTGCTGTTATCCTTCTATTTTATTTCAGTTTATATTAAAAACGAGCTTTTGCATAATGCAAAAGCTCGTATATAAGTCAGGGCTTTAATTACTCTACGATTGTAGCAACAACACCAGCGCCTACAGTTCTTCCGCCTTCTCTGATAGCAAAACGAAGTCCCTCTTCCATAGCGATTGGAGTGATAAGCTCAACTGAAATAGTGATGTTATCTCCAGGCATAACCATTTCTACGCCATCTGGAAGTGTGATGTCACCAGTTACGTCAGTTGTTCTGAAGTAAAACTGTGGTCTATATCCTTTAAAGAATGGAGTATGTCTTCCACCCTCTTCTTTTTTAAGTACGTAGATTTCTGCAGTGAACTTCGTTCTTGGTTTGATTGTTCCTGATTTAGCTAGAACTTGTCCTCTTTCGATATCATCTCTAGTTACACCTCTAAGAAGTGCTCCTATGTTATCTCCAGCTTGCGCTTGATCTAGTAACTTTCTGAACATCTCTACTCCAGTTACTACTACTTTTCTTGCTTCTTCTGTAAGTCCAACGATTTCTACCTCGTCTTGAACTTTTAGAATTCCTCTTTCTACTCTTCCTGTTGCAACTGTTCCTCTACCAGTGATTGAGAATACGTCCTCTACTGGCATTAGGAAAGGCTTGTCGATATCTCTTTCTGGCTCTGGAATGTAGCTATCGATTTGCTCGAATAACTCAACGATTTTGTCTCCCCACTCAGATGCTGGATCTTCTAATGCTTTTAGTGCTGATCCTCTGATAATTGGAGTGTCATCTCCTGGGAATTCGTACTCGTTTAGTAGGTCTCTTACTTCCATTTCTACTAGCTCAAGTAGCTCTTCGTCATCTACCATGTCACATTTGTTTAGGAATACTACGATGTATGGTACCCCTACCTGTCTTGATAGTAGGATATGCTCTCTTGTTTGTGGCATTGGTCCATCTGCTGCTGAACATACTAGGATAGCTCCGTCCATCTGTGCTGCTCCTGTGATCATGTTCTTAACGTAGTCAGCATGGCCTGGGCAGTCAACGTGTGCGTAGTGTCTGTTTGGAGTCTCATACTCAACGTGTGCTGTTGAGATTGTGATTCCTCTTTCTCTTTCCTCTGGTGCCTTATCTATGTTTTCGAAATCTACTGCTGCTCCGAATCCGTATCTTGCATGTAATGTCTTTGTGATTGCTGCTGTTAATGTTGTTTTTCCGTGGTCTACGTGTCCTATTGTTCCAATATTAACGTGTGGCTTGGTTCTTTCAAATTTAGCTTTTGCCATTTTATTAGCTCCTCCTCCAATAAACACTTCCAAGTGTTTCATTATTATAAAAAAGAAATGGAGCTCACGAGCGGACTTGAACCGCCGACCTCCGCCTTACCAAGGCGACGCTCTACCGACTGAGCCACGTGAGCACTTACAAGGCATATTGTACTATGTTTATACACAAAAATCAAGAAAGATTTTTTGTATATTAAAATCTTATTATCAATACCTTAAAATTATTGAAATTTAAAAGTAATTTTTGTTTTCTATAAGTTTTGAATTACTTATTTATGTTATTCTCTTTGCTCCAAATATTTTTCAAACTTTCTTTTTATTCTCTGAAGCGCATTATCAACACTTTTAGTATGCTTGCAAAGTTTCTCAGATATTTCATTATAGGAATAGCCTTTTAAATATAGTGATAAAACCCTAGTTTCAAACTCGCTTAGCATTTCCTTTGTTTTCTCTTCTATGAGCTTCATTTCTTCTTTACTTATTATAAGCTGTTCAGGGTCACTTATATGAGAATTTTTCATCATATCCATAAGAGTTTTATCTGGATCTTCTTCACTCATAGGTTTATTAAGAGAAATGTACGAATTAAGGGGAATATGTTTTTGCCTCGTTGCCGTTTTTACAGCTGTAATGATTTGCCTAGTTACACATAGCTCTGCAAACGCTCTAAATGAAACTGTTTTTTCTTCATCGTAATCTCTAATTGCTTTAAATAGCCCAATCATTCCTTCTTGCAATATATCTTCTTTGTCCGCTCCAACGATAAAAAAGGGCTTGGCTTTTGATCTTACAAAGTTACGATATTTTTTAAGAATATGATTTAAAGATTTTTCGTCTCCAGCTTTCGCTCTAAAAACCATATTGTCATCTACGTCAGCTTCATCATCGCTTATTATTTCTTTGTTTTCATCAACGATGTCTGAGTCAGCAATTGCGAAATCATATTTCAAGTCCTCATTTTTTGACATTTAACAGCCTCCATCATTTCCCCTTAGATACACCTTTTCTTATTTCCTCTAATTTTCGAAGCACATCCGTGTCAACCACATCCTCTAAGGTGTTTTTTTCTGTTTTTTTCGTCTTTGTTGTGGTTTTAATTTTAGTGTTTGAGCGCTGTACCTCTATATTTAGCTCTCTTGTAGTTATTCTGCTTCCACCCTTGCCAAGAACCATCTGCTGCTCAGCCATGTCATCGCTTGCAACTCTTATACTCAAGTGCTTTTTAGGTCCAAACTCGGTTATAAGCTTTTCTATATATGAATCGGCAGTTTGCTTTTCTTTTGTATACACAATTTTTAAATTGCCTACTTCTTCTTCTCTTTTCGTATGAGCTTTGACTCTGTATGCATCATAGACAACTATGGTGAAGATTCCACTAAAAGCAGCATATTCACCTAGAATAAAATTGAGCTTGTCTCTTGCTCCTTCTAAGTCCACTTTAGCAATTTCATTTAAATCACTCCATGCATTAATTACATTATAGCCATCTACTATGAGATAGTCCGTAAATTTCTTTTTCAATTTTATCTTCCTAACTATTTCGTCTTTGCCTTACTACTTCATATAAAAGAATAGATGCAGCCACGGACGCATTTAAAGACCCGACGTTACCTTTCATAGGTATTTTGAGGGTAAAATCACAATTGTCCTTTAGAAGTCTCGATATACCTTTACCTTCATTTCCTACTACTAGAGCAACTGAGCCTTTTAAATCCACTGTATCATATGACTCTCCATCCATATCCAAGGCATAAATCCATATACCTTCTTTCTTAAGCTTCTCAACTGTAGATACTAGATTGGTTACTTTTATAACCTTCATGTAAGACGCCGCTCCAGCAGCTGTCTTTTCTACAGTTGCATTCACAGAGGCCGATCTTCGTTTTGGTATGATTACACCGTGAGCTCCAGCACCCTCTGCAGAACGAATTATAGCTCCTAGATTATGAGGATCTTCTATTTCGTCCAATATAATAAAGAAAGGTTTTTCATCCTTTTCTCTAATTTCATCTAACACTTCTTCAAGTTCATAGTATTTATAATCTGTTACTAGCGCCACAACCCCTTGATGCTGGGTGCCTTCAGCAAGTTCATCTAGTTTGGTTTTATCAACCTCTTTGATTAATATTTTCTGTTCTTTTGCTATAGAGAGGATTTTTTTAATAGAGCCCTCTTTATCTCCCGCTTTAATATATAGGCAATCTATAGTCCGATTGCTTTTAAGTGCTTCAAGCACTGGATTTCTTCCTGATATATTCATACTGGTTTCTTCTTTCTATTTTAGATAATTTTTATAAGGAGATAACAGGTACCTCCTTATAAATTTAAATACAGCGATTTAATTTCTTTACAATTGCTTTTAGTTTTATAAACTAGCTTCGATAGCTTCAATTTTAGATTTTGGGATGTCTGGTCGTTTACATGACATAGCACCTTCCTTACAACTACCCTTGTAGCAACTAGGACCTGCATTTTTAAACAAAATAGGTGCTACGCTCTTTACTTCTCTTAGCATTTCAAAAGCTAAATCTCTGATTTCCCATTGTGCTCTTTCACAACATCTATGAGTGAAGAAATTCATAAGGGAGCGCGCATTCATGCTTACTACCATTTTAGTCTCACAGGCATTAGGAAATACATATCTAGCATCTTCTATAGATACTTTTTCAGCAGCTGAGGCCGCTTTTTTTTCACTCATGCCTTGTTTTATAAACTCTGCATAATTCTTTTCATATAGTTTTTCAACTATTTCATCATAAGCTTTTTGGTCTGCTTCCATAGCTTTTAAAAATATGGACTTAGCCTCTTCATTGGCTTCTATTTGTGGTGGAACTATGTATTCAAATTGGCTTAGCTTTACATATCTTTGTGACTGCTGAGAAAAGCTAGCAATTCTGTGTCTTACTACTTGGTGAGAACAGGCTCTTGATATTCCTTCAATAGAAAACGTAAAGCTTACATGCTCTATAGGGCTTTCGTGTCCCATTGATACAAGAATGCCAAGAAACTTCTCAACCTCTTGAGGTGATAAACCTTCACCTATAGACTCTGCTCCAACTGGAGAATAGCAAAGTTTAGCGGCCATAGACACAACCTTGTCCGGATTATCTGTATGTGCAATTAGTTTTACTCTCATCATAAGCTCCCCTTTTCTTGTAAAGTTCTTTGACTTAATATATCATATTTAGCATTTATACACAATTCAAGAAAATACTAAGAATTTGTCAAAAAAAACAATATCTCAGAATGCATTTACACTAGAACTTAATGTTTCATCAGTATAAATTATAATCTGAGATATAATTTTATTATTATCGCTTTCTTCAATATATTTACTTGCTTCAAATATTTTTTTATTCAAGTGGTATTTTTGTTTATTCATTTTATATTTAATTCAATTTAGCATGTTTTACTTCACTTCAAATGAATTTTCCAACGATACTTTTTTTAAAGCTTTGTTTGGTAGGCTTACCATAATAGCTGATGTAATTATAAGAACAGCTCCCATAAGCTGATATATTCCCATCTTTTCATTTAAAAACGCTGCTCCTAGTATACAGGCAATTACAATTTCCATATTTGCAATTATGGATCCTTTTACAGCTCCTATTCTCTTCACTCCTGCAAAAAGAGCAAGCATAGCTACTGAAGTTGCAAATATTCCTATAAGAGCCGCATAGCTAAGAGCAAATATATTTATAGGATATATGAAGGTGTTACTTACTATCGCTGCAATTCCCATACCTAAAGCTGCAAATATATTGGTATAATAACTCATTTTTACTGAGTCTATTTTCTTTACTCTCGGGAGAGATAGTCCTAGTACATAAAACGCATATAGAATCCCTCCAAGAAGAGAAAAAATAATTCCTCTATAATCTATTTGAGCTTTTCCTGGAGATACTATCGATAAAATACCTACACTGCCTAATACTAAAGATAAAATTTTATTCGGCGTAAGCTTTTCTTTGAAAAAAGCAAATGAAAATAAGGTTACAAAAATAGGATAAGTAAAAAAAATAACTGCAGTAAGCGATGCAGGTATAAAGTTTAGTGAATAAAAATAACAAAAGGAAACCAAATTATACCCTATAAATCCAAATCCAAATGCTATTATACCGTCTTTGGCATTTAGCTTTAAAGGTCGTTTTAAAATATGCGAGACTAAAAAAAGAATAATGGCGGCAATAAAGAATCTTAGAAAAAGAAGAGTCGTAGTATTTAACCCATAGCTGTAAGCCATCTTTCCCAATACTCCCATTGTAGCAAATCCCATAGCCGATAGAAAAACCAAAAGTTCTCCTTTAATACCTATAGAAAAAATACCATTTTTCATTTAGTCTCATTTCTCCTTTTCGTTGTAAAATTAAATTTTTATAAGTAAAATTAATTTGCCAATCTTAATCTAATACATTTTTTCTTTACATTCAATCTATTTTTTTAGTATTTTCAAAATAGTCATAAAATTACACTTTTTTTTAGTAACTAAAAAGGAATATAATCTTTGAAAAGACTATATTCCTTTTTGAATTTATTTATATATTAAATTTTCTTAACAAATATTAAACTTTAAATTTATCAATAAGAGATTTTAGTTCATCAGCGATAATAGCTAGCTCCTCTCCAGACTCGGATATCATGCTTATTGACTCTAATTGCTGCTGCATAGATGCCGATGCCTCTTCTGTCCCCGCAGCGTTTTCTTCAGATACCGCAGATAGATTGTGCATTAGATTTACTATTGCATCTTTATTCACATTCATTATTTTAGATGATTGATTTAGCTTTTCAATCACATCTTTTACCGTTTCAATCGCTTGTGCTATCATTTCAAATTTCTCTTCAGTACTTTTTACAGAAATATTTTGTTTATTAACTATATCCTTAACCTCTACCATAGCCTCTACAGCTCCTGTAGATTTCTGTCTTAGCTCATCGATTATAGTCTTAATATCATTTGTAAAGTCATTTGATTGCTCCGCCAATTTTCTTATTTCATCAGCAACAACAGCAAATCCTCTTCCAGCTTCTCCAGCTCTTGCAGCTTCTATTGCAGCATTAAGTGCGAGAAGATTAGTCTGGTCTGCTATATTTTGAATCATTTGACTTGCCACTTCGATCTTTTCGGCACTTTCATTATTACTCAAGATAATCTTGTAAATCATATCGGAGGATTTCATATTGCTATCCGTCTGACTTACCACTTCATTTAGTAGCACAAAGCCTTCATTCTTTTGCTTGTCTATTTGAGTTACCGAGTGATTAAGCTCCTTAATATGCTCAAAATCTTTTTCTATAGCCTCTTCCATTTCGCTTACATTTTCACTCGCCTGCTCTGTATCTTTTGCTTGGGAGGTAGCACCGTTAGCGATTTCCTCTATAGCCTTCGATATTTCCTTAGAGGTAAACTCTGTTTTTTTAGAAACCTCAGCAAATCTATTCGATGCCTCATGTATCTGATCTGAGCGTTCTATTAGTGTAAAAAGCATCGCTCTAATAGAGGTTTTCATCTCACTTAGCGCATTAGCCATCTGACCAAATTCATCCTGTTTATTTAGAAGGCCATCCTCTAACTCATGAGAAAAATCACCTGACGCCATTTGAAGTAAATGTGCTTTTAGCTTATTGATAATTTTAATAGAACCACTTAGATTTGTATACAATATAAGAGCTAGTATTGCAAAGATCAATAAGCCTGCAATTGCTATCATCATGTTGTTTTTTGCTATAGCAACATTGACGCTTTCCATGGAGAATCCTATGTTTATAGCTCCTAGATGTTCTCCTGCCACTTCCACAGGCATGAGTATATCGTAGACGTCTACTTTTCCAGCTTCATAATAATATTCTGATGCATACTCTTTTTTATCAACTGCAGCTGTCTTACTTCCTTCATCCGTCAAAGTTATACCTATTCTGTCTTTATTGCTGTGAGCAGTTGCGATTAAATTCTTATCTATAAAAAGTGCATAAACAATTTTTTCATCATCCACTATATTGTCAATTAGGGTCTGGTAACTGAACTGGTCGCTGAACTTTTGAACCATGTCGGCTTTTATCCCTACCTGAGCATAGTAACCATCATTTCCTCTTACATAGCCATACTGCTTGTATTCTTTTGACTCTGCATCTTGTCTTATGGCTTCTATTTGAGTTTTTTCAGTCCCATTTGCAAATGCCATAGCCGCATGGTCACTAGGAGCCTGCCATCCTACATAATCAACAAAGTTTGAATACACTATCATGCCCTGAGGGTTAAACCAGTTTATTTCATCTACATTTAAGTCTTTAGCAAGCGTTTGCATATACTCCATGCTCAAGTTACCACTATTTGAAACTATAGTATTCCCAGTTGAGATAATTTTTTCTGATAACATTTCATTCATACTACCAAGAGCTTGCGAATTATCATTAAGTCTGTCAACAAATGAATGTGTTAAAAAAAATCCATTTTCTCTCATCTCAGCTAACAAACTGTTTTTTGTGAGCACGCTAGAAACTGCTCCGATTACAAATACCCCCACAAGTATTACAATGAGAGGAACAAATAAAAGCTTAACTTTAATCGACTTGCCTTTTGGGGATTTTTCTACATTCATCATTTCGCCACCCTTCAAATATAAACTAAATTCAAATTCTACTAAAATCATGTCCAATTAAAAAGGTTATACCCAAGTAAGAATAATCTTACTCAAGATATAACCTTTATATTATAAATAAAATTTTAATTATGCAGCTTTTGTATCAGCTGGCTTAGATGCAGCTTTAAACATTGTCATAGAAGTATAGAAGATAACTCCTATTACTAACCATCTAAGAATATCAAGAGGTAGTGACTTAACGATATATGCCGCTATAAATACTCCAACAATTCCTAGTACAGCTATAGCTAAAGAAGCTTTTCTGTTATAAGCGCCTTCTCTTACGAACTTAACAGATGCAACTGGCATTAAGAATGCGCAAGATCCCATCATTATAGGGAAAGCAACTGCTGGGCTCATTCCAAGGAAATAAACTAGAGCCATACAAGGAGCATAAAGTCCGATTCCAAGTGTCATAAGAGCTCCAAGGATAAAGTTACCAACTATAGCTAAAACAAGTTTTACTCCAGTAAGTCCTATAGCATCTCCGCCTCCTGGCATCCATCCCATTTGTCCAGCAAGCATTAAAAACGCTGTAACAAAAAGTGCGATTGCCATTGCAAGCTGAATCTTTTTCTCAGGAAGTCCAGAAACGAAGCCAGCGCCTAACCAAGCTCCAATAGTAGCTGCAGCTAGCATACCAATAAGTGTTACTGGCTCAACTTCTATAACTGTGATAAAGATAAATGCCTCTGCAACAACTGGCCATGTACAAGAAACGTTTAATGTTCCAGGTAGAACCCTGTCATGTATTTGTCTAAAAGCTTTAAGTAAAGCGGTAGTAGGTGCAAAGCTTCCTATACCTAGTGTATCAAAAAAGTTTGTTATAAATCCGATAATACCTGCTGTTAAAAAGTTAGTCTCAGTTTCTAGATTGTCTTTGTGTTTTGCGACATCCTTAACAAACTCAAAGCTGAACCATGCCGTCAGTGCGCCTAAAACTCCTAATATCCCTGTAATCATAGTAGCCTCCTCAATTAATTTTAATTTGATTGTTAAATCATATTTTAACGATTATACACTATTTTATACTGTAAATCCATACTTAAGTGGATCTTCTGGATCAATTACGAAATGATTGAATCCAGTTATATATGCTCCCCCTGTAATTTCTGGGATTATAGCATCAAATTCTCCAACTTTAGTTTCTTCTAAAACTCTTCCTTTGAACATTGTTCCAGTGATGCTTTCGTATACAAATTTTTCATCTATCTTAAGATGTCCTTTTTTGTAAAGTGTTGCAAGCTTAGCACTAGTTCCAGTTCCACAAGGAGAACGGTCTACTTGCCCTTGTCCAAAGATAACAACGTTTTTGTATGTAGCTTCAGGATTAGATGGCTCATCGTAGATTTCTACTAAATCAACAGTTTTGATATGCTCTAACTCTGGATGTTGAACTTTGATTTTTTCATTTATTAAATCTCTGATTTCTATACCTAATTTCTTAAGTACATCAACCTGGCTAGTTTCTACTTTAACTCCTAGCTCTTTTGCATGTATAATAGCAAAGAAGCTTCCGCCAAAAGAAATATCAAATGTAATAGTCTTGTTTAAAGAAGGTACTTCTAATTTAGCATCTTCCATATATAAAAATGAAGGAACGTTAGTTATAGATACTTCTTTTACTTTTTCATTTTCTACCATAACCTTAGCTTTGATAAGTCCAGCAGGTGCTTCCATGTTGATATTAGTAACAGGCTCTACCATTTCTACCATTCCTGTTTCTACTGCTACAGTTGCAGCTCCAATTGAACCATGGCCGCACATATTTAAGTATCCGCCGCCATCCATAAATATAATTCCAAAATCAGCTTCTTTATTATTCGAGCTAGTTATAATAGAACCAAACATATCATTATGTCCTCTTGGCTCATGCATTAAAGCAGTTCTAACGTAGTCTAGGTTATCTTCAAGATATTTTTTCTTGTCAGCCATAGTTTCTCCATTAATCTGCGGAATACCTCCTACAACTATTCTAGTAGGTTCTCCCATAGTATGTGAATCTATAGCGTGAATTCCTTTAGAAAACTTCATCTTCTTGCTCCCTTCATTTTTAGTTTCAAAAACGCTAAGGCTTTCTTAGCATCTAATTTTTCCACTGTGTTTTCTCCCACAGTTTGGGTTTCTATACCTGCCTTCGACTTATTAAAGTCTACTATAGTATCCATATATTGATTTTCCACTACGAATTTTGCTTGAGTTCCTATAAAGCTAAGCCCTACAACAGGAATTCCTCTGATACCAATTTCTTCAATAGTGTTTGCATAATCAACATGGCTGTTTCCCCATCCGTCAACTGAAATAATAGTTCCATCTGCTCGCATAGATTCTAGCCATACAGCTACTCTCTTGCCGACGTATTCTTTTTCTTCGTTGCTTTGAGGAGTTCCAACGACTATGATTCCCATTAAATCAATATCTTGATCATTCGATACTACATCTAAAAGCGGATCTCTAAAATGGTGCAAAGTAGTCTCTTTTGTAGATGGTCCTACACCCATTATCATTCACCTTCTTTAAGTCATAGCCCTAATAGCACCATCTCTGTATTCATTAGGACTTAAAATGATTGGCATATTGCCCATATCTATAATACTTCTACCTCCGGCTACAGAGCTTGAACTATTTGGCAAAATAAAATTGTCATACATAGCTCCTTGGCCTGCAACTTGCTTAACTATTGCCACCTTATAGCCATTTTTTCTTATTTTGTCGTAAAATTTGTACTTTTCTGTACATAATTTGGAGTCCATAGCCTTTAGGTACAGTCTTACATCCTCTAAAAAATCATCACAAGCTTTATGACACTCTATAATTGCTTCTCTAACTACGCCTTTTCCCTTATATAAAACTAAATCGAAAGAAATAATGTAATCGTTTTCAGAAGGAGTACCTGGTCTACCTAGTTTTAGCCTTTCAGCTAAAATTCCTTCAGACGAACCAAACTCAGCAACTTGAGTACCTTCCTCATCTGCTCCAGTTATCATAACATAAGCCCCAGTAATAGTGTGGGTGATACCTTCTCCTAAATTTCCAAGTACCTTTACAGATATAGGTAGAATATCCATAATACTGTTAGTCCAAATATTATGTTCCCTAGGCTTAATTATTTTTACTGAAATTTCTTTTATCGATGGATATTTAGTTATAATATTGTCAATCTTGGATAAAGAAAAACTTAAGCAACTGTCATTAATTTTTGCTTTTTCTGCAAATTCTACTTTATCTACATGATAAGATCTAATGACAAGTTTTCTTAAATCAATTTCGTTTGTCAGCATATTATTCACCTTCATTTTTATTCTAAACAAAGGGCATATGCCCTTTGTTTAGAAATATAATCCATTAAACCTTTGCTACGTACTCGTAAGGTAGTGGTACTATTTTTCCTGCACTAGGAATCTCAACTAATTGCTTTAGAGAATCTGTACAAATAGCTTTTTGCATTTCTGGATTATTAGGCTCTCCAGCATTAGCACCCATAGGTACTAGTGGAGCAACAGCTCTTGGAGTTCCATTTTGTCTTACAACTGGTGGTAATGCTGCTATAATTATTGTAGGAATACCCGATTCCTCAATCGCTCTCTGCACTATAACTGCAGAACGATGGCAGGTACCTCAGCCAGCTGTTAGAAGAACTGCATCTACGCCTTCTTCTTTAAGTTGTCTAGCTATCTCAGGACCAGTTTCTTCTGAGAATTTCTTTTGGTCTCCACCACCACCCATGAATCCTATGTTTATAGGAGCTAGAGCTTTAATGAATCCTTCTTTAGCTAATGTTCTCATTGGATCTATTGGGAACATACAGTTGATGTCTTTGTTTACATCTCCATTATCATAACCTCCGTGAGATACCATCATATCATTTACAGATGCATCTCCTGGAATAACTCTGAAAGAAAAGTCTCCTGCTAGGTTAAATCTCTTGTCAGCTTTCATATGAACTCCTGCTGCTGTAACAAGCGCAACAGTCATGTCTTTTAATTCTTTTGTTACTGGTGTCCACACTGGTGGTGGTGTAATAGGTACATAAATTTCAGATTGTAATCCTTTTACTACAGTCAAATCAGACATTCATCTTCCTCCTTTTATCTTTATTCTTTTGGATATTACTCAAATATTTTTCATTAACTTCATCACTTAATACTTCTATAAAACTCATGTTCATAGCAACCTCTAGACCAATTTCAAGAGGATAGTCAGTAATGAGCATTCTTTTAGGGACTTTCAGAAAGCCTAACCTTCCTTTAAAATCTACCGATACAGAACAATCATCAAAATCTACAATGATTCCTTCCATATATATGATTTTGTCTCCATATTTCATATAATCACCTTTTCATTTTAAAAGAACGGTTTATTTATCTGCCTCATAGATTTCTTTTCTCTTCTTGCTCATTGGTAGAACTTGCTCATTTGGAAGTAGAGTAATTTCTTTTCCTGCTTGCTCTTCGATTAAATCCACGTTGTTTTCTTTAACGTTTTTGTTGAATTTTCTCTCAGCAACTTTTACTTCTTCTTCAGCTATTGCTGCTTTAAGCATAGCAACTGCTCTTATAGCATCTTCTGGGCAAAGAGTGTTGTTAGAAAGAATTTCATTTTCTATACCTTGCTCAGATTTATTGTTATCTACCATGTATTTCATGTATTTGTTTCCAACAACTAGAGCTCCCTGAACAGCACAGAATGACATTCCAACAACTGGAATTCCTCTCATACCAACTTGCTCATGGTGGCTAGCAAAGTCTATATGGTTGTTTCCGAAACCTTCAGTTGTGATGAAAGCTCCCTCTACATCCATAGTTTCAACTAACATACCTAGTCTTTCTGATACGTAGAACTTCTCAGCGTTAACCTGAGGAGAACCAACAAATACAACACCTGCTAAGTCAAATTCTTCGTCATTCATAACTTCAATTACTAGAGGCTCTCTCCAGTAATGTCTAGAGTTCTCTTTTGATGCAGGTCCTATACAAGTAAGTGCATGGATTCCTCCATCAAGTACCTCAAGAGGTGAAAGAACAACTGGAACGTTTCCAAGGTCAACGTTTGGCTTTGCACCTATTACTCCTACTGGCTCTACAGGAAGGATTAGGTTATCATGCATTGCGCCTTGTCCCATGATTTCTTTGATGATTACAACTTTCTTCTTGCCAGGTCTTCTGTACTGAGCTAACTCTTCAGTTTCAACTACTTCAGAATCATCAAGCTTCTTAAGAGCTTCTCTGATTTCTTGAGTGATGAAATCAGTTGCTTTATGAGCAGCAAGTGGTCCTGGTCTTTCCATGTTAGTACCAGCTTTTATAGTAACTTGAGTCTTGATAAGGATTTCTCCTTTATCAGGAGCTCCAGGTCTTCCCCACATGATGTTTGCATCAAGTTCACCTTCAGATGAACCAAACTCACCGATTTGAACTCCATCTTCGTCAGTTCCTGTAACCATTATTATAGCTCCATCGATAACACGAGTAACACCTTGTCCTATTTTTCCGTCGCCTTCTTTAGTAGCTATAGGCTGAACGTCCATAATAGTTTCGCTGTACTTGCCGTAATCAGCTGGAGTAATGATTTCTACTTTGATATCTGTAACTAGGTTGCTTACTTTTACAGCATCTTCGCAGATATTTTCTCTAATGTAAATAGTGTTATTTTCAATTTTTGTCTCAGGTCCAAATTCTACCTTCTCAATTTTGAAATGCTTCTTTTGAAGTGTTCTTACAAGCTTTGGCTCTCCTGCTGGTGCTACTACTTGCTCTGTAGCTGATGCTACTGGCATAGCTACTCCTGCTGGTGCTGCAGCTGTTGGAGCAACTACTCCCATTTGTCCTGCAATTGTTAAAGGGATTTCAAGATTGATATCTTTTCCTTCTCCAATATGAATCTTAAGCATTGAACCAGTCACATTTGCTACTGGCATAGCAGCTGGTGCTACCTCTGCTACAGGAGCTTCTACTGGTGCTGAAGCTTCTTGCTTAGGTGCTTCTTCGCTTATAGAATTTACTCCCTCAAGTAATTCTGGAGTAAGTGGAGTAAGTGAATCAGCTGTTTTAACTAATTTCGCTCCTAAAACCTCTCCTATTTTAAGGCAGTTAGCAGGAATAGTTAATAAACCTGAATCCTCCAAGTCACCAAATATAGCTGGATCTTCTAAATTACTAGGTCCAATTACTGTACCCTCTTCTGCACGACAACATAAAACGGCTAAATCATTAGCATGCTCTTTCGCACTTTCTAAAGTTATTGACACAAGCCTTCCTCCTTATCTAAATTATAATTTTTTTATTTATCAGTTCTTCTAACAAGTCTTTGTCCTGCTGCTCTAAGTACATGGTCTGTACTGTGATATGTTGGAACTCCTAACCTAGGAGCTACTCCCATAACGGTATTCGTTCAGTCTCCGCAAGTACCTGTCAAAAGAATTTGTATACCTTTTTTCTTCATGCTGATTACTTTTTCAGCTTGACCAGGGCATATTCCTGGGTTATCGCAGCGGTATCTTCCATCTACCTCTACCATTCTCTTACATTTCTCTACAGCTACAACCTCTGCACCCATTTCTTTAGCGATTTCTCTTAGTCTGTCTTCTTGGGCTCCGCATTCGCAAGCCAGTAGACCAACTTTTCTCTCGTCATGTACAAAAGGCATAGCTACTAAAATTCCACCTGTTGTTTTTGTTATCGGAGCATCTTCTTCTACATGTCTTCCAGTAAAAGGTCCTCCCATAACAATTTCGCCGTGAGGATTCATATATCCACCACAAAGATCAATATATTTTTTTACACTCTCGCCTACAGGTACATCCATAAATACTTTTCCATCAGTAGCATCCATTACTCTTCCAGCAACAGTTATATCTTTTGTGATATATGGCTTTCTAAGTTCTATTGCATTTACAATATGCTTTAAAGTCTCTACATTTTGAATAACAGCATTGGCAGCCTTTGGTAACTGTCCTGGCTCTAGAAGAACTCCTAAGATATCTCTTACTATTGCTCTTTCATCTCCAGCAGGATACATATCTGGAAGAATCTTAACTTCTATATCAGGCTCAAGCTCGCAAGCTGTTTTAAGAATTCTTAGAGCTTTTCTGTGCTTTGCTTTCATCGCTATGTATGCCTTAGATGCATTTGTGATTTCTTTTACGTATTTAAGACCTCTTATTATAAGCTGAGGATCTTCTTCCATTAGCTTTATATTGTGACCTAGTACAGGTTCACACTCTGCTCCGTTGGCAATAACATATCCACCTTCAAGGTTTACGTTAAGCTTTACATGAGTAGGAAAGCCTGCTCCTCCTGAGCCAACTATTCCAGCTTCCTGGATAGCTTCAATGTGGGTATTTGTATCTTTAATCTTTACGAATTCATCTGGTTGATTTTCGTCTGCTTCAATAATGATTGCAGTTTCATTTACAGCTTTTACAACACCATAAACGCTTGAGTGAAGATTTGCTCCTAAACCATTTGGTTTAGCAATCAATTCTCCTTTTTGAACTTTTTGTCCAGCCTCAACTATACTTTGGCATGGTGCGCCTACATGCTGTTTTAAAAGTAAAACAATATCCATCATTTCACCTCCTTCAACTTTGTTTGTTAATAAACAAAGCAAGTACCGTGCCAAAAAATAAACAATTGATATTTTTTTATTTTAATTACCTTCAAATCCAGAATTCTAGCTATAAATTTTATTTATTGCGATTATAATAATTACTTATCTCAAAAATAAAACCTCTATGTTGATGTCAGTTTTCTGACACTAACTTAGAGGTTTTGTTAAAATTAAAACGTAACGAACTTAAAATCAATGCATCAGAGCAATTTGTGTCAGTTTTCTGACACATGTCAATTTTTTGACATATGGTTATAAGTATTGATTTAAGTCATAAAATTTGATTTTATAGTAGAGAGTACTTCTAGGAATATCCAGCAGTTTAGCCGCTTGTTGCTTGTTATTCCCACACTCTTTCATTGCATCATGAATCGCTTTTATTTCAGTTTTTCTTATAAGGTCTGTTAAACTCTTTTCATTTTTTATGTTTATTGTTTTATCTTCCTTGTTATTTATATATTCAGGGAGAGTATCTATTTGAATTTCATTATTTTTAGAAAAAACAACTAAATGCTCTACCATATTTTTAAGCTCTCTTATATTTCCTGGCCAGCTATAGTTCATGAGCATATTTAATATTTCAGGAGAAATATTTGGAACCTTCATATGATTTTCCCTACAAAATTCTTCAATAAAAAGCTTAACAAAAAGTGGAACGTCTTCTATCCTGTCGCTTAAACTAGGAAGCTTTATGTTTACAACATTTAATCTATAGTAAAGGTCCTCTCTAAATGTTCCCGACTTTACCATATCTTCTAAATTTCTATGAGTAGCGGAAATTACTCTCACATCGAGAGATATACTCTTATCTCCACCCACTCTCATAAGCTGTCTTTCTTGAAGTACTCTAAGGAGCTTTGCCTGCATATGAAGAGGCATATCACCTATTTCATCAAGAAAAAGTGTTCCTCCATTTGCTATCTCAATTTTTCCTATTTTCCCTTTGCTAAGAGCCCCAGTAAATGCACCACTTTCATAGCCGAACATCTCACTTTCAAAAAGACTCTCAGGTATAGCACTGCAGTTTATAGCTACAAAAGCTCCTTCTCTGCCACTTGACTGATGTATAGCCCTTGCAAATACTTCTTTACCAGTACCACTTTCACCACTGATAAGCACACTACTGGTCGTCGATGCAACCTGATAGGCTCTATCTATAGTATGAGTCATTATTTTACTTTTCCCAACTATATTGCCAAAGGAAAATTTATCTTCGTTCATTTTTCTAACTTCTACTTGAAGATAGTCTAGCTTCTCTTTAGTGAATTCAAGTTCTCTGGATAGGTTTGTAATTTCTGACACATCTCTCTCAGTAGATACTACGCCGATTAATTTGCCATTTTTAATAAGTGGAAGAGCACTTATATTTACATAAGTATTTTTTCTAGGGCTGTGGATGATGTTTTCCACAGGTTCTTTGCTTTTTAGCACATCTAATAACAAAGCCGTAGGGAAAAATTCCTCAAGCTTTTTACCAATAATTTCTGATTTTTTTATTCCGTAAAGCTTTTCTGAGCCTCTACCCCAAATGCAAACCATTCCTTTATTATCTATTATGCATATGCCTTCATGAACGTTATCCCATAACAGCTCATACAAATCTTCATTTGCTTGAATTTTAGGATATAGCTTGTACACTATGTCCTGAGTTCTAAGTACCCCTACTAGCTTTTCATCATCTAAAACAAATACTCTATCTACTTGATTTTCCCTCATTATGTCTTTTGCCATAAGAACTGTATCTTCTACATTAAGATAAAAGGGCTTATTAGCCCTGATATCGAATAGTTTTTTTTCTGAAAAGCTTTGACTTAATGAAATTTTTATTATATCGTCAAATTTTATATACCCTGTAAGCTTTTCATGGTGTCTTACTATTACCTCTTTGAGATTATTAAGAGCTATATGCTCTACGCATCTTCTAAGAGATATGTCTGAGTCAAACACTATAAAATCCTTTGACATTATTTCCTTGACTTTAAGACGTTTAGTTTGGTTAAAAAACATTAATTAACGCCATCCTTTTTAATATCATTTATAATTACAGCTCAATTGCCTTAAAAGTATTACCATTTGCCTTGACTATTTTTTCAAGATCCTCATACGAAAGCACAACTGTAGCGCTGTTGTCATTTGGGTGAACTGCTACACAGCTTCTTCCTACAAGATTTTTATCAAATACTACTTCAACTTCTGCAGTTTCATCGTTTAAAACTCCAAACGGAGATACTGCTCCCTTAGTTAGCTTTAAATACTTTTGTAATCTATCTTCTGAAGCGAAGCTGAGCTTTGTAGAGCCTATTTTATCTTGAAGTGTTTTCAAATCAATTTTTTGGTCCTTATCTGCTACTACTAGGTAATGCTGTCTGCCTTTAGCATCTCTTAGAAATAAATTTTTTACAATGTAGTCTACATTTTCAATATCTATTTTTTCCATTTCTTCTATTGTATATACTGGATCGTGTTCTATAAGAGTGTAATTGATTTTTAGTTCATCTAATTTAGCAATTACTGCTTGTTTTGCATCCATGTCCATTCTCCTTTATAGTTCAATATTTTTTTAAATATGGCTATATCTCTACCTGTAGAATACCAAAAAGGAAGAAATTATACAAGCTAAAGGACACTAATCGAAGCATTCACATGCATCAATTAGTGCCCTTAAATTTAATATTAATTATAAAATTTTAGTAAGCTTTTGCTAGATATACCATATGCTTAGCTGGCTTTCCGCAGAACTGACAAGTCTCTCCAAGATTTTCTTGAACAAAAGGAATACAACGAATTGTTACTCCTGTATCTTCTTTAATCTTAGCCTCACACTCTTCTTCTCCGCACCACATTCCTTTTGCAAAACCTGGAGTTTCAATCATTTTTCTCTTGAACTCCTCATAATCCTTGAATGTAAATGTTTTACTGTCTCTATGAGCTCTAGCTCTTTCAAGCATATCAGTATGCACTGTATCTAGAAGATTTTTCACTGTATCTCCTATATTGTCAAGGCTGTAAGAATCTTTAGAAAGTGTATCTCTTCTAGCTATCATAGCTACATTATTTTCGATGTCTCTAGGTCCTATTTCTAATCTTAGAGGTACACCCTTCATTTCATACTGGTTGAATTTCCAGCCTGGGCTGTAGTTAGTATCATCATCTAAAGTAACTCTTATGCCTTTTGCTTCTAATTCTTTTTTGATTTCATAAGCTTTATCTAGTACCCCTTCTTTGTTTTGAGCTATAGGGATAATAACAACTTGAGTAGGTGCTACTCTTGGAGGAAGTACTAAGCCTCTGTTGTCTCCATGAACCATTATGATTCCACCTATAAGTCTTGTAGAAGCTCCCCAAGAAGTGTGATGAGGATACTCTAGCTCGCCTGTTCTTCCTTGGAAAGTGATATCAAAAGCTTTAGTGAAGTGCTGTGCTAGATTGTGAGAAGTTCCTGACTGAAGTGCTTTTCCATCGTGCATCAAAGCTTCTATAGTGTAAGTAGCTGCAGCTCCAGCAAATCTTTCTCTATCTGATTTTCTTCCATCTACTACTGGAATAGCTAGTAAATCCTCAGCCATCTCTTTGTATATAGCAAGCATTTGAAGTGTTTCAGCTTGCGCCTCTTCAGCTGTTTCATGAAGAGTATGTCCCTCTTGCCATAAAAACTCAGATGTTCTTAAAAATGGTCTAGTTGATTTTTCCCATCTTACAACAGAACACCACTGGTTGTATAGATAAGGAAGCTCTCTATATGAAGTAAGCCATTTTGAATACATAGAACAAATTATAGTCTCTGATGTAGGTCTAACGCAAAGTCTTTCTGCTAGCTTTTCACTACCTCCATGAGTTACCCATGCAACCTCTGGAGCAAAGCCCTCAACGTGCTCTTTTTCTTTATTAAGTAGACTTTCTGGTATAAGAAGAGGGAAATAACAGTTCTGATGTCCTGTTTCTTTAAATCTTCTATCCAAAAATGCCTGGATATTTTCCCAAATAGCATATCCATAGGGCTTGATTACCATAAAGCCTTTTACAGGTGAATAATCAACTAAGTCTGTTTTAGTGATTACATCAGTATACCACTGTGGAAAGTCTTCATCCATGTTGGTAATATCTTTTACAAATTCTTGGTCCTTTTTCGCCATTGATAATCTTCCTCCTTAAAATAATAAGCATATCTATTTTAGATTGCTGATTTTTAATATTAATATGTTTTTATGAACTAAAAAAGCCATCATCTCTAAATATATAGAGACGATGGCTCGCGGTACCACTCTAATTAATGTATGCAATGAACTGCATACACTCACTCAACAGGATATAACGCTCCTACCGTTTAGTTTATTGCTAAATGCTCCAGGTCAGGTTCAAAATTAATATAGCTAAGAAGTCTTTCAGCCGGTGGACTTCACTCTCTAGTTAGCATCATAATTTTTACTAGCTCCTATCAAAGCAGTGTATAAAGTTATTTAATATCTTATTATACATTCTATTTACTTGTCAAGCAGTTATTTATTAATTTTATGCTTTCATCTATTATTTCTTCCATTCTATCAGTTAAGCTGGAAAAATAAAGATACCCTAATAGCGCCTCAAATCCAGTAGCATATTTATATTCAGCTACATTTGCATTCTTAGGTGCGTTGCTAGCATGATTTCTGCCTCGCTTTACTACGCTCACCTCATCTTCACTTAGCTGCTCTTGCTTCATAAGTTCTAAAACTGCATAAGCCTGAGCTGAAGCCTTTACATATTTTACAGCTTCCTTATGAAGGTCATTTACCTTGAGCGTAGGGCACTTTCTTATCACATGAGCCCTTACCCTATCTTCGTACGCTGCATCGCCCATAAAAGCTAAAGATAAAATTCCTACTTTATTTACTAATTTACTTTCTTCCACTTTGTACCCTGCCTTGTATCTTCTATTTCTATGCCCATAGATTTTAGCTCATCTCTTATAGCATCTGCCAGTGCAAAATCTTTATTTTTCTTAGCCTCTACTCTATCCTTAATCAGCTTTTCAATCTGTTCATTGTCATTCGAATCTGTATCTTCAGCTTTTATAATATTTAGTACACCAGTAAGCTCATTAAATAAACTAAGATTTTTTTCAGCCCACTCAAGTGAAGAATTTTCTGTTACATTTGTGTTTGAAAATCTTGCCAGCTCAAAAATTATACTTATAGCATCAGCAGTATTTATATCGTCATCCATAGCTTCAATAAATCTGTCTCTGTGATTTTCAAGCGCACTCACAAGCTCAAGCTCAGATTCGTTCATCTGCCCCTTTGCATGCGATATAGTAAATACAAGTCTTTCCTTTGAATTTGCAAGTCTTTCCATCCCAGCCTTCGCTTGAAGTATCAGTTCCTTGCTAAAATTCACTGGATTTCTATAATGAGCTGATAACAAGAAAAATCTTATAACCTGTCCTGAAAACTCAGAAAGAATATCTCTTACAGTAAAGAAATTTCCAAGTGACTTGCTCATTTTTTGATTATCTACATTTATATATCCATTATGCATCCAATATCTAGCAAACTGTTTGCCAGACCTAGCTTCACTTTGAGCTATTTCATTTTCGTGGTGTGGGAAAATAAGATCCTGTCCACCTGCATGAATGTCAATTGTATCTCCAAGGTATCTCGCACTCATTACTGAGCACTCAATATGCCATCCTGGTCTGCCTTCTCCCCAAGGAGATTGCCAGCCTATTTCGCCCTCTTTTTTAGCCTTCCAAAGAGCAAAATCTATAGGATGCTTCTTTTCATCATTTACATCAATTCTAGCTCCTAAGTTAAGCTCCTCTAAATTCTGTTTAGATAGCTTTCCATACTCTTTATACGCTTGACTGTTAAAATACACATCTCCATTTAATTCATACGCAAAGCCCTTAGAAATTAAATCTTCTATAAAGGTTATGATGTTTTCAATATTTTCTGTTACTCTTGGATGAACGGTCGCTCTTTTTATACCTAGAGCATCTGCATCTTTAAAATATTCTGCGATGTATTTTTCAGCCACTTCAATTGGCGATATTCCTTCTTCATTCGCTCTTTTGATGATCTTGTCATCTACATCAGTAAAGTTTTGCACATAAGTTACTTCGTAACCTCTATACTCCATATAATTTCTAAATGCATCAAAAATCATAAATGGTCTTGCATTTCCTATATGGAAGAAGTTATACACTGTAGGTCCGCATACATACATCTTAATCTTGTTTTCTTCTAAAGGGATAAATGTTTCCTTTTGTCTAGTAAGTGTATTGTAAATCTTCAAAATGTTCCCTCCCCAAATCAAAATTTAGTGCTCGACCTTTTCTCCATTGAGCCTAACTACCTTCGCTGGTATTCCAACTGCTGTAGCATTCTTAGGTATATCATGCAGTACTACTGCATTGGCTCCTATTTTCGAGTTTTCACCTATCACTATAGGTCCAAGCACCTTTACTCCTGCTGATATTATAACATTATTTTCTACGGTTGGATGTCTTTTTCCTTTATCTTTTCCAGTTCCCCCGAGTGTAACTTGATGGAAAAGCATTACATCATCACCTATTTCAGCAGTTTCGCCTATAACAACGCCCATACCATGGTCTATAAAAAACCTTCTGCCTATCTGAGCCCCTGGATGAATCTCAATTCCAGTTAAAAATCTGCTGATTTGAGATATGAGTCTAGCTATAAAAAAATGTTTTCTATTATATAGGCTGTGAGCAACTCTGTGAAACATAATCGCATGAATACCAGGGGTGTTAACTAAGATATTAATTGCACCTTTTGCAGCAGGATCTTTTTCTCTAGCTACTTCTATAGTCTCTTTAATTTTTTCCATAAAGGTTAATTTTTGTTTTTCTCTCAAGCTTAACACCTCTCGCATTTATACTCTCCTATTTTATTTTCGGCCTATAAAGCTGCCTACTAGATTTATTTATTCATCTCCATATAAAGCTGTGCTTAGATATCTTTCTCCGTTATCAGGAGCAACAAACAGCACTTTTTTCCCTTTTCCAAGACGTTTAGCTGTTCTAATCGCAGCCTCTAATGCTGCTCCCCCTGAAATTCCAAGGAGGATTCCTTCTTTTGAAGCCATAAGTCTAGATGCATTAAAAGCTTCCTGCGTTTGAATTTGTTCTATCTTGCTTATATACTCAGTATCTAAAATACTAGGCACAAATCCTGCGCCTATCCCTTGAAGCTTATGCGGCCCTGGAGCATTTCCAGATAAAACTGCTGAATCTACTGGCTCTACAGCAACAATTTCTGCATTTATAGAGCTTTCTTTAAATGCTTTAGCAACTCCAGTAAGTGTTCCTCCTGTTCCTACTCCTACGACTAGAGCATCTAAATCAGGTAGGTCACTTATTATTTCCTTAGCTGTGTTTTTATAGTGAGCATCTACGTTATAGCTATTGTCAAACTGTCTTAGGATAATATAGCCATCTTCTTGTGCCATTTCTTCAGCTTTTGCTATAGCACCTTTCATGCCTTTAGCTCCTTCAGTTAAAACCAGCTCAGCTCCATAGGCTTTTAAGATTTTTCTTCTTTCTATACTCATAGTCTCTGGCATGCATAAAATTACTTTGTAGCCCTTTGCCGAGCCTACCATCGCTATTCCTATTCCAGTATTTCCACTTGTAGGCTCTACAATAATATCACCAAGCTTAAGCTTACCCTCTTTTTCCATGTTTTCTATCATATTTAATGCAGCTCTATCTTTTACTGAACCTCCTGGATTAAAAAATTCCAGCTTTACATAAAGCTCTGCCATATTCTCATCTGTTAAATTTTTAAGCTTAACTATTGGAGTTTTTCCTATTGTTTGCATGATATTTTCATAAATCATATTCTACCTCCTGAGATAATTTTTTCACTTATACATGTAATTATAAAATACAGCAAATATACTAAAATGCTATATTTATAGCTTAAGACATGTGTTCATACCTTTTATTTTATACCCAAATTTAGATAACATTATTTCTATATAAAGAAAATCATAGTATTCCAGTAGGATTACTATGATTTAAATAATATATTATTTGGTATGATTTTGTCAATCTAATCTTTACTAACTTTGTATATTCCCTATATTTTTAATCACTAGAGAAACAGTCCCATCTCCATTTGCTACAAATTCAAGCTTTGAAGGATCTCCATAGTAATTTACTGGAATCTTTACTTCTATTCCACTTTCGGTTATTATCTTTTGAATTTCAAATTTTCTCTTAAGTGCAGTTTCAGAAACTTCTATTTGCTCATTTTCGATGCCTGCTTTACTAAGAGCTTCTTTATATATGGCTTTAATCTCATCTGTTTCTTCAAAAGCTGTTTCTAATGCTTTTTCTACGCTTAGAATTCCATCTTCAACCACAGCATCAACAACAGCCTTTTTAATCTTAGCTTTTTTCTCTAAGTCATCTCCAATATACTTATTCTCTATATTCTTTGTGACTTTACTGAAGATATCTAGCTTTTCTTTTTCAGAGAAATTGCTTTTGCACTTTAAGAAATGTTCTTTTAAATAGAACTCTTTTTCTCCATTTATTTCATATTTCTTATCTAATAGTGCTATATCCATATGCATAAGATGAACTATAAAGCCTTCATCAGCCTTATGTCTATTGCTTGCAAAAAGTGAAGCGTCTTTTACTATGCTTATGCTCTGGCCATCTCTTATTGCTTCTATTTTTCTTGTAAGCATGGTTTTGTAATTGTACTTCATACCAGCTAGATAGTAGGCTTCATCCATCTGAAAAAGTGCAAATACCATATCTCCTGAGCTTATGTCTGGATTATCTTTTATAAGTTTAAATAACTCATAAGATAAATCCTTAGTTGCATCCATAAATAAGTTCATATCGCCAGAAAGTGCTTCAAATATACGTTTTGGCGAGCTATCCTCTACAAAATTGCTCCACTGCATATTTTTAGAATCTAGTATACTGCCTAGTGCATGCTCTATAAAACCTATTGTCGTACTATCATCAGCATCTACTTCAAAAGAAGAACAAATAGGAGTTTCAAAATTTGCATCCAGCACATGGATTACTGCTTTTATTAGCTCTATTTTTCCAAGTTCAAACATTATAACCCCCGAATGTGAGCCTTAGCTTGCTCTATACGAGAAAGTGCTTTCTCCTTGCCAAGTAAGCTAAGTACCATAGGGATATCTGGTCCATGATTTTGTCCAGTGATTATAACTCTTGTTCCCATAAATAGGTTCTTGCCTTTTATACCTTTTTCCTTTTGAATTTCCTTAAACATAGCTGAAACAAAATCTGGTGTTATCTTATCAGCTGCTGTTATTTTTGCTTCAAGCTCATCAGCTAGCTCCATCATATGCTCTAGCTTCATAAATTCTTTAGCTTCATCTTCAAGCTCTGGCATAGCAGAATTCAAAAAGCTTTTAATTTCTTCTGGAAACTGTGCTAGGTAATCAAGTCTATCTTTTACTGTATCCATAGCAAGTAAAAGCCACTCGTTATTAGCTTTAACTTCCTGCTCACCCATCAGCTTTTCTTTTATTACAAATTTCGAAGCCAAATCCACTAGTCTTTGAGTGTCAGCTTCTTTGATATAATGGCTATTAACCCAGTTCAGCTTAGCTGTATCAAATACTCCTCCGCTTTTAGATACTCTTTCTAGTGAAAAAGCTTCTATAAGCTCTGGCATAGAGAATATTTCTTTGTTGTCTTCAGGAGACCAGCCCACAAGAGCTATATAGTTTACTAGAGCTTCTGGAAGATAACCTTTATTTCTAAAATCCTCTACAGCTACATCGCCTTGTCTTTTAGATAGCTTCTTTCTATCCGCATTTAGAATGTTTGGAAGATGTACAAAAGTAGGCGCCTTCCACCCAAACATCTGATATAAAAGTACGTGTTTTGGTGTAGATGTAAGCCACTCTTCCCCTCTTATAACGTGAGTGATATCCATCATATGGTCATCCACAACTACTGCAAAATGATAAGTTGGGAATCCATCAGCCTTTATCAGAACTTGGTCATCCATATCAGAGGTATGAATAGAAACCTTTCCTCTTACTATGTCATTAAATGTAATACTTTTATTTTCAGGAAGCTTCATACGAATTACATAATCTTCTCCCTTGTCAAGCTTATCTTGGATTTCCTCTTGAGATAGCTCTCTACAATGTCCATCGTATTTAGGGTCTAACCCTTCATTTTTTTGCTGCTCTCTGATACGGTCAAGTCTACTTCTGCTACAGAAACAGTAATAAGCATCTCCCTTATCAATCAATGTCTTAATGTGCTCCTTATATATGTCTAGGCGCTCTGACTGAATATATGGCCCACAGTCTCCATTTTGAACTACTTTATTGTCATCTGAAAGCATAACACCTTCATCGTGGTTTACTCCTGCCCAGTTCATAGCAGAAAGCATTCCTTCTACTGCCCCTTCAACCAATCTAGTTCTGTCCGTGTCTTCTACTCTAAGTACATAATTTCCCTGCATTTTTCTTGCATACAAAAAATTGTATAGAGCCGTTCTAAGGCTTCCTATATGTACAAAGCCTGTAGGTGATGGTGCAAATCTTACTCTAACGCTCATATTCATCCTCCTTATAAAATCTTTTATACTTTCTTAAGCGTAATTATCTAAGCTTAGATAAACGCTACGTTATAACTATATTATATCTCACTCATAGCCTTTAATTATATCATTTTTTAAAAAGTATTGCCACAGACGATGAGCTAATTCCTTCTTTTCTACCCTCAAAACCCAAATGCTCAGTAGTAGTAGCTTTTACCCCTACCTGCTCCACATCTATTTCCAGAACCTGCGCTATTCTTACTCTCATGGAATCTATAAAAGGAGCCATTTTAGGCTGCTGAGCAATAATAACACTGTCAATATTACCAATTTTATATCCTTTCTCATCTATAAAAGAAGCTACTTCCTTTAAAAGAAGCATACTGTCTACACCCTTATATTTCATATCTGTATCTGGAAAAAACTTTCCTATATCTCCCATAGCAAGAGCTCCAAGCAAGCTGTCCATGATTGCATGGACAAGTACATCTGCATCAGAGTGTCCATCTAGTCCTTTTTCATGAGGTATAGTCACTCCTCCTATTATTAGCTTTCTATTTTCAACTAGCTTATGAACATCATAACCTATTCCTATTCTCATCTATTCTTCCTCCTTATATTTATGAAGTATAGCCTTTGCAAATACGAGGTCCTCTTTTGTAGTAATTTTTATATTGTCATAAGAGCCAATTACAGTTTTAACTCTACCCTTGTTGTGCTCTACAAGAGATGCATCATCTGTAGGCAGATTGTAGGTAGAGCTTGTTTCATAATTTTTATAGGCATCTATAAGAGCTTTTTTCTTGAATGCCTGAGGAGTATGCACTGCAAAAAGCGAAGCTCTATCTGGAGTATCAAAAACAAATCCATTTTTATCGACTACCTTTATAGTATCCTTGACTGGCACGCCTATGATACATCCATCAAACTGCGCCGCTCCCTCTATTACAGCTTTTATATCCTCACTTGAAAAAAAAGGCCTTACTCCATCGTGAATTATAACTATTTCTGAAGCTTCATCCACTAAAGCAAGCCCATTTTTAACTGAATCAATACGTTCCTTTCCTCCATAAGCTAGCTTAACTTTTTTATCCGTCACTATATAGGGCTTAACTTTTTCATTATAGATAGCTTCCTCTTCTTTTACTATCACTACTACTACTTCATCGATTAAGTAATCCTTTACAAGTTTTTCTATAGTTCTAAGGACAATTGCCTTGCCTTCCAAATCTATAAATTGCTTGTTAATCTCTGCATTCATCCTAGTCCCTTTTCCTGCAGCTACCACTATAGCACTTATCATAACATCCTCCCAAAATTTCTTATATCTCTACTAAAAGGTCATTCTAAATTCAAGTTAAAGATCATTCTAAATTCAAGCTTACCTCAAAAGTACGCTTTTATCAAAAACTATATGTCTATTATATATTAATCTCATACATAAATTCAAAATATAAGGCAGGTTATACCTTATTATTTTTAGGCAAGCAAAAAGCCAGCTAAAATTAGCTGACTTTTCTTTTAAAACCATACTTTGGTTATAAAAAACACTATGATGAAATATCCTAAAAGAATCAAAAGACCAAGTGGAATCAGTACCGAATATTGAGCCATGCAAAGTGCAATAAAGTCTTTCATTGTTATCTTCTCTGGAAAATCCTTCGATATGTCATCTCTTATTCTGTTAGCTTGCTGGTCTTGTTCTTTTTTCTTAAAAATCATCTGATATTTCTCCTATTTTATATTAATTATTTTTATCAAGTAAGTGACAAGCAACAAAGTGCTTATTTCCTCTATCCTTAAATTCTGGTATATCTGTCTTGCATATAGGCATAGCATATGGGCAGCGTGTATGAAACTTACATCCAGATGGTGGGTTTGCAGGAGAAGGAATATCTCCAGTAAGTATAATACGCTTTCTTTCTGCAGTTGGATCTGGCACTGGAGCAGCTGATAAAAGTGCCTGTGTATATGGATGAAGTGGATTTTTGTACATATCTTTTTTATTTGCAAGCTCTACCATAGAGCCTAAATACATAACTCCTACTCTCGTAGAAATATGCTCTACTACAGAAAGGTCATGCGAAATAAATAAATAAGTAAATCCACGCTCTTTTTGTAAATCCATAAGAAGGTTAATAATCTGAGCCTGTATAGAAACATCCAGTGCAGATACTGGCTCATCTGCTATTATAAAATCAGGGTCAAGTGCTAGAGCTCTAGCAATACCTATTCTTTGGCGCTGTCCTCCAGAAAACTCATGAGGATATCTATCTATATGATATGATGCTAGTCCACATTCTTCAATAGTTTTCATAACTTTTTTTCTAAGCTCTACTTTATCAGTAATTATTCCATGATCTAATAGAGCCTCTCCAACTATTTGTCCTACAGTCATTCTTGGATTAAGTGAACTGTATGGATCTTGGAATATCATCTGCATTTTAGGTCTTATAGCTCTTAGCTCTTTATGGTTTAAGCTATGAACTTCTTTACCGTTAAAATATACATCTCCTCCTGTTTTTTCAAACAGTCTGATAATAGCTCTTCCAGTTGTTGACTTTCCACAACCTGACTCTCCCACTATACCTAGAGTCTCTCCTTTTACTATATCAAAACTCACTCCATCTACTGCCTTAACATGTCCCACAGTTTTTTGAAGAACCCCAGCTTTGATAGGAAAATATTTCTTTAAATCTCTTACACTTAAAATTATTTCTGACACTTATTTTCCCTCCCCCTCATATAAAAAGCAGCTGATTTTGTGTTGCTCATCATAATATTTAATGGTAGGAATTTGAGTCTTGCAGATTTCCATGCAGTGCTCACATCTTTCATGGAAGTAGCAGCTATCTTTCATTCCTATTGGGTTAGGTACTTGACCAGGAATAGAATAAAGTCTATCAGCCTCCTGATTTATTACAGGCTTCGATTTAAGTAGTCCTCTAGTGTATGGATGAAGAGGATTCTTAAATATATCATTTACTGGTCCTTCTTCTATTACCTTTCCAGCATACATTACTACCACATAGTCTGCCATCTCAGCAACAACACCAAGGTCATGAGTAATCAGCATAATAGATGTCTGTGTTTTTTGCTTTATATCTCTCATCAAATCTAGTATCTGAGCTTGAATAGTAACATCAAGCGCAGTAGTAGGCTCATCAGCTATAAGTAGCTTCGGATTACACGAAAGCGCCATAGCTATCATAATTCTTTGTCTCATTCCTCCAGATAATTCATGAGGATATGAATCAACTATAGCTTCTGCTCTAGGGATACCTACAAGTTTTATCATCTCAATTGCTTTATCTCTAGCTTGTTTTTTATCTAATTTTTGATGAAGCATAATAGACTCCATAATCTGGTTTCCTACTGTAAAAACAGGATTAAGAGAAGTCATTGGCTCCTGAAAAATCATAGAGATATCATTTCCTCTAATGCTCATCATCTCTTCTTCAGAAAGCGAGGTTATATCTTTTCCATCAAAACTTATATTTCCTTTTACTATCTCACCTTGAGGAGCTGCTATTAGTCTCATAAGAGAAAGTGCAGTAACAGACTTACCACATCCAGACTCTCCAACTACGCACACAGTTTCTCCTTCTTTAATCTTATAACTCACTCCGTTAACAGCTTTTACTGTTCCGGCTTCAGTATAAAAATAGGTATGCACATCTTTAAATTCAACCAATGTTTTTGCCATCTACTCGTCTTCCTCCTATCGCTTCAATTTTGGGTCTAAGGCATCTCTTAGTCCGTCGCCGAACAAGTTAATCGCCATAACTGTTAAGAATATACATACTCCCGGCGGAATCCAAAGCCAAGGTCTGTTTTGGAAATTATAAAAATTATTAACCGCTTGAATCATATTTCCCCAAGATGGAATAGGTGGTACAACTCCAAGTCCCAAGAAAGAAAGCGCTGATTCCATAAGTATTGAGCTACCTATTCCTAGAGTAGCATTAACTATGATAGTTGGAACTACGTTTGGTATAAGATGCTTGAATATTTTTCTGCTATCTTTTAAACCTAGTGCTTCTGCTGCTTGCATAAATTCCTGCTCTCTAAGAGTAAGAATCTGACCTCTTACAAGTCTTGAAAGCCCTGCCCAGCTAAGAATACCTAATATGAACATTACTACAAATATTCTTCTTTCTGGAAGTACCTTTAAATCACTCATAACAGCAGCAAGTATTACAAGTATAGGCATAGTAGGAACTGCCATGAAAATATCTGCTATTCTCATAAGGACGTTATCTATCCAGCCACCGTAAAACCCAGAAAGCCCTCCAACTAGAGTCCCGATGAATACAGAAATAGCTACAGACACAAGCCCAACTAAAAGGGATATTCTTCCCCCTAGCATAAGTCTAAGAAGCACATCTCTACCTACAGAATCAGTTCCAAGCCAAAACTGAGAGCTAGGTGGTTTATTTGCATTAAGTACATTTGTTGTAATCATATCGTGAGGTGAAAGAAACGGTCCTATAAAAGAAAATATAAACATGCCTAGTAATATAATAAATCCAACCATAGATAGTTTATTTTTCTTAAGTCTTCTATATGTCATCCTCCAAGGAGATTCTATAGTCTCATTGGAGCTAATTTTCACTTTTTTGTTAACTGCCTCCATTTATCCTAAGCCCTCCCTTATTTCAATCTTACTCTAGGATCTACTGCTGCATACAAAATGTCAGATAGTAGGTTTCCAAGTAGAACTAGTACCGCCATGAACATATTGAAGCCCATCATAAGAGGATAATCTCTTTTACTAAGAGCTCCAAGCGCAATTTTCCCTATCCCTGGGAATGCGAAAATCTGCTCAGTAATCATTGCTCCTCCAAAGAGGCCCGGAAGCATTAATCCTAGTATAGTAACAATTGGAATAAGTGCATTTCTAAGAGCATGTCTGTAAATAACAGTCTTTTCGGATAAACCCTTTGCTCTTGCCGTTCTAATATAATCTTGCTTTATTACTTCAAGCATAGAGGTTCTAGTGTATCTCATCAGAGACCCAACCCCTGAAAAAGCTAGTACTAGTGTTGGCAGTATAAGGTGTTTGCCCACATCTGCCATAGCTGCGAATCCTGTAGCATTAAGTCCTGCGGTTCTCATACCAGAAACAGGAAGTATATGTAAATCTATTGCGAAAATTTTAATCATAAGTAGTCCTAAAAAGAATGCTGGCATAGATATTCCTATAAGAGCAACAACAGTAGCTCCCATATCGAATTTCGAGTATTGCTTAGTAGCTGAAATGATGCCTATTGGTACTGCTAATATAATAGATAATAAATATGAAAATGCGGATAAAATAAATGAATTCCAAACATAATCGTTAATTACTGATGTAACTGGCTTAGAAAATTGAAGTGAATCTCCTAAATTACCTCTAAGAGCATCTCCAGCCCATCTGAAATATCTAATGTGTAGCGGCTGATCAAATCCATATAAAGCCTTTAGCTCTGCAACCTTTTCAGCTGATAGATTTTTACTTAAGTTTGCATCTATAAAATCTCCTGGAGCTAGTGCAAACAAACCAAATATAATTATCGATAATCCAAGTAAAATCGGAATCATCTGTAACACCCTTCGTGTTATGTACTGCCTCATTAACTATAAGCCTCCTTTTAATAAAAGACCCAGCCATTATAGACTGGGCCTTGCCTAAATTCATCTGGTCATTTTATTAAGTTGCTTATTTCACTATTCTTTGATTGTTACTTTCCAAAGGTCTTTAGTGAATTCTTTATATGGTGTAACATGGAAGCCTTCAAGTCTTGAGTTTGCAGCCCACATGTCACTTCTTTGATATACTATAATGCATGGTAATTCATCATTTAATACTTTGTAGATTTCTGCATAAATTGCTTTTCTCTTTTCGAAATCAGTTTCCTTTGAACCTTGAACAAATAACTCATCTACTTTTGTACTTCCGTAGTTGTATTTATTTTGTGGTCCTCCAGTTTTATAAACGTTTGAAGAATCCCCTGGGTCTGGAGTTAAGCCCCAAGCCATAAACCACATTTCAGCTGAGAAGTTGTTTGTTTTCTCAGTTAATGTTGGGAAGTCAACATACTCAACCTTTAAATCTATTCCAAGCTGTTTGTAAGATTCAATCATAACAGGAAGCATGATATCAAGTACTGGATGGTCTGCCATTCCTGTAAAGAAGATTTCAAACTTTTCTCCATCTTTATATCTAAAACCATCATCTCCCATAGTCCAGCCAGCTTCATCTAAAAGTGCAGCCGCTTTTTCCATGTCATATCCGTATTCATTGATACCTTCTTCAGAGTAAGACCATGCAACTCTTGACTGAGGTACATTAAGTACATTACCAAAAGGTCCATAAATTGCTTCAACTACATCTTTTCTGTTAAGAGCATAAGCAAGTGCTTGTCTTACTCTCTTATCTGAGAATTTAGGAAGAGCGTTGTTCATACCTAAATATCCATATCCATTTGTA
Organism: Acetoanaerobium sticklandii; assembly: GCF_000196455.1. NCBI lineage: Bacteria > Bacillati > Bacillota > Clostridia > Peptostreptococcales > Filifactoraceae > Acetoanaerobium > Acetoanaerobium sticklandii. The sequence goes on from NC_014614.1 coordinate 2,362,793, forward strand.
GGGAAACGATGAAGATCAACGAAACCTGCACCTTTTAACTGCTCTACGTTTTCAATACTAACATCCATCATTTCAACATCTGTCTGTCCACCTAAGAATGATTGCATTGCAGTTGATTTAGCTGTAACTGTAAAAATTACATTTTTAACTGCTGGCTGTCCCTTCCAGTAATGCTCGTTAGCAGCAAATGTTACAGATTGTCCTTCTTTATACTCTACCATTTTATAAGGACCAGATCCCATTGGCTTAGTTAAAAGAGCTTTTACACTAGAAAGGTCTCCCTTAGTGTAATTTTCACCATAATAAGCTTTTGGTACTATGCCGCCTGTAAAGAAGTAAATTACTTCAGCATTTGGTTCTTCTAAAGTAAACTCTATTGTCTTATCATCTATAACCTTGATACCTTCAATAGATGTCGCTGAACCGTTTTTATAATCATCAAATCCAACAAAGCCGTATTTACTCATATCTGAGTCGCCATCGTAATTAGGATCAGCTAAAAGAAGATATGAAAACTCAACGTCTTCTGCTTTAACATCTGTTCCATCAGAGAACTTGATGCCATCTTTTAGCTTGAATATGTACTTGTTATCGTTTTCCACTGTCCAAGTAGCAATACCTTCATCTACTGGTTTACCTTCATCATCAACCTCAACTAGCTGCTCAAATATCATTTGATTTACATACATATCGTAGCTTGATTGACGGAACTGCTCCATAAATTTACCACTAAACTCTGTCATACCTACTACTATAGTATCTTTTCTATCTAGAGCTTGCTGTGGATTCTTTGAAGGATCCTCTGCTTTGTGGATATCCACTGTTTGTGTTGTTAAATCTGCTTTTTCAGCAGCTTGTTCTGGTGCAGCAGCCTCTTGTCCTCCGCCACATCCGCTTAGCACTAGCATACCTGCTAAAGCCAAAGCCATTAAAGACTTAATCTTAAAACTTTTCAAATTTACTCCCCCTTTTCGAATATTTAGAATTTTTTACATATAAAAATTATTTCTTTCATATTACTAAAACCTGATGATAGTGTCAATATAAACATATTTTACATTTAATTATAATCTTATGTAAAAATTTCGAATTATATAAATAATTGTTTTTATACCTAGAACAGTTTTTTTATAAAGAATTCTAAATTATATAAATATTTCGAGACTATTTGCCTATAAATTATTTTAACTACAATTAAATAAGACTCATTTTCTTTTCCCATTGTTATATTTTTGTCCGTCTCTAAAATACACATACAGAGCTTTGTATAGCTTCAATATCAAAGTGTTAAATTTTCTTCATATTTTTCTAGAACAATTAAAATTTTCTTCCTTAAATGCATACAGAACTTGTCATTGTTTCTGAAAGCCTTGTTTCGTCGCAATAAAAAACACCTCAGATATTATAAATATCCTTGGTGTTTTTGATTTTAAACTGTTCTTACTCTTCGTCTACTTTCTCAAAATCTTCGTCTCCGAAAATTTCCCAGAAAGTTTCTGAAACCTTTTTGAACTCCTCATCATTTTCGATGTTTTCAAGATTTAATTCTTCTCCGTCTTCTTCATAAGTGTAAAGTAACACTCTGTCATCATCAAAAGGAAGAAGTGCTATATATTCTTTTCCTTCAACTTCAAAAATTCCAACTACTTCGCATTTCACTTCTTGGCCATCGTCTAAAATTAAATCTAGAGTTATAGGCTCTTCGTCTTCATCGTGGTGATGATGTCCGCAGCATTCATGATCTTCATGACCATGGTTTCCGCAGCATCCTTCATGATGATGGTGACCATGGTCATGAGTGTCGTGTCCATGCTCCTTGTCATGATCGTGATCATGAGTATGTTCTACAGTTCCGTGCATATGTGTGTGCTCATGCTTCTTATCCATATATACCTCCTAATATTTTTTATGAATTTCAAATTATCATAAATAGTTTTTTTCTACTATTTAGTTTACCCAATATATTCTAACATATCCAAACATTTATAAAAGAAGTATTTTTAAATTAAATAAATTTTTTCTTGTTTTTTATCTAATTGGGCAAATTCCACTATCACAGCCATCATTTGAAAGTTCATATTCTTTTTCTTCATTTTCATATTTTGATATAAGAGAGGGCACAAATGGTTTCATTATAGATTTTCTTCTATTATATTCTTCCTCATCAATGGATTCATAAGGAAGAAGCTCGTAAAAACTATCGTCTAGAGGTAAGAAAGAAATTGCAACTACCTCATCCCAATTATCCCATACCCACTGCTCTACAGCTTCCCACTCTTCATCTCTTACATGCACTGTAATAGAACAATTATGGTCTACATAGCTTTCCATAAATAGCTTGTAATTTTCAAGCTGCTCTATTGCTGAAATATCATACTTCGTCTTACCCATAGGAGATTTAACAGGAAACTCAACAACCTTGGTTGCTGGATTAGCTGGATCTTGACCTACCTCAGGATGAACTGGGTATCCTAGCTCTTCACACACTTTTAATAGCGGGTCCGATGATGAAATTCTAACTCTTCTAATAAAAAATGGCGAATGAGAGTAATGAACTCCACTTGAAACTGTAGGAAGCTGAGATAAGGTTCCTTCTGGCTTCACTGTAGTCATCAGTATTGGAGCAGTTTGTCCTAGCTCCTTAGCATAATCATTTGCTGCTTTATGAGCTTCATCTCTAAGCTTGCTTAAAAGCTCTCTTTCTTCATCCTTAGTCATAGCAAGCGCATTAACCATGTCTTGCCATCCTGTTAAGGAGCATCCAATAAGCTTGTCTCTTTGCTGTACCATATCCCATTTTGGCAGTTCAAGTTCTAGTAAAGTCATTCTATATCCTGCTCTAGCAGAAAGTCTTTGTGCCTGTAATAACCCCTCTAAATCCAAGGTGTTATCTTCTTTTACAAAAGCAAAAGCATTTATTGTTGTTAGATTGCAAAGTCCTTTTGTATCAAGCAATATCTCTCCACACGGATTTACACCATTCATATTAGGACGTCTTTTAATTGCTGCCTCTGCATTTATGAACCCTGGTTCTCCACTGTATCTCATTTTCTCAAGCTGCCATCTTAGTTGTTCTCTAGATGGCTTCTTTGTATAATAAATAGAATTATTGCTCATTTGTCTGTGTGAAATACTTTGGTCTATAGTCCACTGTCCATCTTGCTGAATATATAACTTTGATTTCGCATCTATGCAAGTTTTATCATCTTGATCAATTATAACCATTTCCGCTGTTCTTCTTACTCCACCAACTACCACATTTTCACCGATAATATTAGCTATATCCAAGCAGTCTATTGGCTCTAGATTAACTCTTTTATGATTAAGAGAAATAGCTTTTTTATGAATTACTTTATCAATCTTAATAAACATCTGCTTAAGACTGTCATGCCCAGATGCTGTTCCACCAAAGGTTCTTAGCATTTCGCCTTTCTTTCTTACATTAGAGTAATCCATTATTATAGTTTTTACTTTTCTGTAATCGTGTCCACTCAATAAATTAAAGAAAAACTCTAATGATTGTACCCAGCCTTCTTTTGAGTCACCTACTATTATTTCTACTTCGTCTTCAGATACGAACTTAAGGCTCGTATTCTCCATTCTGTCATTTGGCTCAATAGGAGTATAATCTTTGTGAATCAGCTTATAATCAGTTCTGATTTTTGGAATACTTTTCACATCATCCTTTAATACTCTAACCCCTACTCCTGCTCCAATCATTAATAAATAAAACAAATCCTTAAAAGACTCTAGAGAATCTATTATTTCAAATGCACAATTATAGTTTGCCATAGGATAATATTTTGAAACCTCAGTGTTTCCTATCCAAAATGTACGTCCTGATAAAAATTGTCTAAGATTAAAAATATTATCAAAGAGCTTTTGAGCCTCTTCAGCTGAAGTCTTAACAATCCCTGTGTTATATTCAACAGCTCTTCTTACAGTCTCCCACCAATATTCTCTTCTACTAATGTCTTTTAAATATCTAGAATAAGTTCTATAAAATACAAAGTTTCCAAGCTCACCCATAGGTGATGGTTTATGCTTATATGGACTAATAAATTCGTCTGTGATTAGAGGATGCTCTACTTTTTGCTTTTTAGGTCTCGTCTTATCTTGCTCACTTCTATATATAATATAGCTCTTGGCTACATCTTTTCTAGGACTTTCCATAAGCATGATTTCTACCATATCTTGAATTTCATCTACTCTAACAGGTACTCTTCTTTGCTCAAAATCCTCTGCTATTCCATTAGAAATCATTAAGCTTAAAGCTTCATCTATACCTTCAATAGTTTCACTCATTGCTTTTTCTATAGCATTTTTTATCTTTATCTTGTCAAATTCTACTATTCTTCCATCTCTTTTTTCTACTTTCAAGCTATCGCCTCCAGTTCCGTTTACAAAGCACAATATATGGTTAGTTTTTTTATCTATAAAACATTCTACCACAATATATAGTGTTGTCTATAGCTTTTATAGAATGTGTGGACTAAAATATAAAATTTGTGGATAAGTAAAAAAATCTCAATAGTTATATACCATAACCATCAAGATTTTTATCATAATAATTAAATATTTATTTTTTAACTTGGTTCTTCTTTTTTACTATATCTGCTATAACAGGTGATTTAAACTCACTAGCTAGCATATCCATATATATAGTATCGAATTTTTGACCAGCTATTATTTTAGTTTCTCTAAGTCTTCCTGCTTCTTTAAATCCCACTTTTTCATAGCATGATATAGCAATTTTATTATAATCGTATACCTTTAAATACATATTGTGAAAATTTAATATATTAAATCCAAAATCTAGAATCAAATTTAAAGATTCTTGTCCATAGCCTTTGCTTTGATCTTCTTTTTTTCCTATAAAAACTCCTATTTCAGCACATCTATTTAGAGTATCTATATTTAATATACCTATATTCCCAACCAAAGTATGTCTTTGCCTATCTACTATCGCGAAGTTATATTCTGTATTTTGAAGATGCGCTAATATCTCTCTTTCTTTTTCAGGTGTTATTATTTTAGATGCTGTCATTAGCCCTATGCTGATATCCAAATCATTAAGCCATCTCGTATAAAGCTCATAATCCTCTTGGTTAATAGGTGATAGATAGCATAGCTTACCCTCTATTTTTTTATAGTACATTACAGTCCCCCCTTTAGCCTTTCTGTACATAAGTTTTATACATTATATTACGTATGCCATGCTATATCAATATCTTTTATTTTTTTGCATTAAAAAACCACAGAAATCATATTCTGTGGTTAGTCAATTGGCTACGTCCTACTCTCCCGGGACCCTGCGGTCCAAGTACCATCGGCGATGAAGAGCTTAACTGCTGTGTTCGGGATGGGAACAGGTGTATCCTCTTCTCTATAATAGCCATATTGTTAGTGTTTGCACACTAAAAACTGCATATCATAATCCTAAGTTAGGTCAAGTCCTCGACCTATTAGTACTCTTAAGCTCAATACATTACTGCACTTACACCTAGAGCCTATCAACCAGGTAGTCTTCCTGGGGTCTTACCCTTGCGGAGGGAAATCTTATCTTGAGGTTGGCTTCGTGCTTAGATGCCTTCAGCACTTATCCATTCCGCACGTAGCTATCCAGCTGTGCCACTGGCGTGACAACTGGTGCACCAGAGGTGCGTCCATCCCGGTCCTCTCGTACTAAGGACAGATCCTCTCAAATTTCCTACGCCTGCGACGGATAGGGACCGAACTGTCTCACGACGTTCTGAACCCAGCTCGCGTACCACTTTAATGGGCGAACAGCCCAACCCTTGGGACCTACTACAGCCCCAGGATGTGATGAGCCGACATCGAGGTGCCAAACCTCCCCGTCGATGTGGACTCTTGGGGGAGATCAGCCTGTTATCCCCAGGGTAGCTTTTATCCGTTGAGCGATGGCCCTTCCACGCGGTACCACCGGATCACTAAGTCCGACTTTCGTCCTTGCTCGACCTGTATGTCTCGCAATCAAGCTCCCTTTTGCCTTTACACTCTACGCACGATTTCCGACCGTGCTGAGGGAACCTTTGAGCGCCTCCGTTACATTTTGGGAGGCGACCGCCCCAGTCAAACTGCCCGCCAAGCAGTGTCCCAGATGAGGATTCACTCATCGTGGTTAGAATCCAGATAGTACAAGGGTGGTATCCCAAGGATGGCTCCAGCAAAACTGGCGTCCTACTTTCAAAGCCTCCCACCTATCCTGTACATATACTACCTAAATCCAATGCTAAGCTACAGTAAAGCTCCATGGGGTCTTTCCGTCCTGTCGCAGGTATCCGGCATCTTCACCGGAATTACAATTTCACCGAGTCTGTTGTTGAGACAGCGCCCAAATCGTTACGCCTTTCGTGCGGGTCGGAACTTACCCGACAAGGAATTTCGCTACCTTAGGACCGTTATAGTTACGGCCGCCGTTTACTGGGGCTTAAGTTCAGTGCTTCGATTGCTCTAACACATCCCCTTAACCTTCCAGCACCGGGCAGGCGTCAGCCCCTATACTTCACCTTGCGGTTTAGCAGAGACCTATGTTTTTGGTAAACAGTCGCTTGGGCCTATTCTCTGCGGCCTCTTCATGCGTTAACACTAATGAGGCACCCCTTCTCCCTAAGTTACGGGGTAATTTTGCCGAGTTCCTTAACAACAGTTCTCTCGCTGGCCTTGGGATTCTCTCCCCACCCACCTGTGTCGGTTTGCGGTACGGGCACCTTTTATCTCGCTAGAAGCTTTTCCTGACAGCGTGAAATCAACGACTTCGCTACTAAATTTCGCTCCCCATCACATCCCAGAATTGTAACCGCGGATTTGCCTGCGGCTACTTCCTCAATGCTTGGACACACAAATCCAACTGTGTGATCGCCTATCCTTCTGTGTCACTCCATCACTCAAACGATAATTGGTGGTACAGGAATCTACACCTGTTGTCCATCACCTACGCCTTTCGGCCTTGGCTTAGGTCCCGACTAACCCTGAGAGGACGAACCTTGCTCAGGAAACCTTGGGTTTTCGGCCTGGATGATTCTCACATCCATCTCGCTACTCATGCCAACATTCTCACTCGTATACAGTCCACTGCTCCTTACGGTACAGCTTCAGCCCGTATACGACGCTCTCCTACCACTCATACATAAGTATGAATCCGTAGCTTCGGTAGTGTGTTTGAGCCCCGGTAATTTTCGGCGCGG